>NZ_JAWRXU010000006.1:0-360404 GCF_046534895.1 Paraburkholderia sp. SIMBA_053
ACACCACCCACACCACCCACACCACCCACACCACCCACACCACCCACACCACCCACACCACCCACACCACCCACACCGCCCACACCGCCCTCCCCATTCGCCCCATGCCCACCGCCGACATACGCCGCGCGCACATCGCCATTCTCCACATACGTCGGCTCATGCAACCAGCGCCATGCCAATGCCGCGGTTATCGCGCAACTCAGCGCCAGCAACGCATAAACACTCACGAAACCGAATCTCGTTGCAAGCGCCGGCAGCAACAGCGCGCCGAGTCCTCCACCTGCGGGGACAGCCGTCTGGCGAATGCTCATGGCCAGTCCGCGCTCGCCCTCGCGAAACCACGCCATGACCGCGCGGCCGCTCGAACCGTTGACGCTGCCGCCGAGCAGACCCACGAGCAACAGCCCGAGCGCAAGCGTCGTCACGCGAGGCACATGCGACCCGGACGGTGCCGCGAACAACGCCAGGCCGGCCAGCGCCGCGGCGGTGGAAAGCAGACCCAGCAGCAGCACGCGACGGTCGCCCCACCGGTCCGTCAAGAGTCCCCACGGCAGTTCGCTCACCGCGATGCCCAGGCCGAGCATGCCCAGCACAAGCCCGAGCCCTTCATTGCCGAGGTGATAACCCGAGCGCAAGTAAACCGCCGTGGTCGGAACACCCGAGAATGCGGCCGAAAAGCTCGCGTTGGCGGCAAAGCCCACGCCCAATACCTTCCACCGGTGGCTCGCCCCTAGGCCGCCCGTTATCTGGCCGCCTGCCCGTAGTGCGTTTTCCATGTTTCCTCCGCAATGAATTCGGAGGTATGCTACGGCGACGCCTTCTATCGGAAAAGCCGGAAATACAGATGCCATCCATCGGGAATAACGAAACATGAGCCAGCGCGGATTCGACCTCACGCAACTACGGACCTTCGTCGCCGTCGCTGAATCGGGCAGCGTCTCGGCAGGCGCGGAGCGCGTGTTCCTGTCGCAATCGTCGGTGAGCGAGCAGTTGAAAAAACTCGAGGAGCGCGCAGGCCAGCCGCTCTTCGTGCGCAGCAAGCAGGGCGTGAGCGCGACTCCCGCGGGCAGCCGCCTGCTGGAGCACGCGCTTCGCATCATCGCGATGAGCGAAGCGGCGTTCGAAGACCTCCAAGGTCGTTCGCTCGATGGCGAACTGCGCATCGCGATTACCGACTACTACCGTCCGCACGACATCGCTCGCATCCTCAAGACGTTCTCCGAGCAGCACCCGCGTCTGAAGCTGCATGTCACCGTGCTGCCGAGCGCCGTGATCGACAGCAGCGCCGGCGACGACGCATCGTTCGACATCGGCCTCTCGTTGCGGCTCGTCACGGGCAACTCTCGCGCGTCGAGCGGGCGCAGCAGCGCGCAGAGCACCGTCGTGCGCCGCGAGAAATTGCTGTGGGCAAGCGCATCGGATGCGAGCCCGCGACCGGTCGCGCCGTATCAACTGGTGCTGTTGCCCTCGAGTTGCCAGTTGCAGCGCTTCGTCGTGAAGCTGCTCGACGAAAACAAGGTGTCTTATGTCGTGTCGCATTCCGCCTCGGGCGTAGCCGGATTGCAACTCGCGTTGAAGGCTGGACTCGGCATCTCGTGCCTGAACGAATCGTCGATTGGAGCAGGTGTGGTCGCATGCCCGCCTGGCATTGGCCTACCCGCATTACCCGCCGTCGAGTTTCATTTGCTGCCCGGGCGGATCGGCGAGAGCGAACGTGTGACCAATGCGCGCACCGCGTTGATGAGACTCTTCAATTGAGCACATCAGACCATCACATTCGCGCGCTAACGTCCATTTGCATGCGGCGTGAATAGAAGTGTTGAAAGCGTTCTGAACGCCGCCTATGATGATCAGAGACGAAGTCAGCCAGCCTTATTGTTTCGTCATTGACGCTCCGAATGGATTGCTGCAGTCTGACATATGCAGTCGGACATCAACGTGTCGATGCAGCAACGGGAAAGCTGCCGTCCTTCGCGCTTACGTGTGTCAACGCGTTCTTTGACGAGCCATTGAATCGCAGCGGCGAACCGACGTTTCGCCATCCACAATAAGTGCCCTTTCATTGCCGTTTGCGCTGTCGCGATAGAGAAAAAAGGTAGACCCGCTGAGCATGGCGAACCAGGCTGGAAGCGAATCCAGCCGTCAATGCGGGCGAAGCAGATCGACAAAAAAACGTTCCCCAGCGAGGCCCGACGTGCATCGTAGAGCTATGGGATTTGCGCTTCTGTTCGTGCTTTACGTCTTATGGAACGGCGCGGCGCTCGCGGCTACCAGCGCGCCCGGCCCCATGCCCTCGGCCATGGACGAACGCGTGCGCGCCTGCACCTCCTGTCATGGCGTGCAGGGCCAGGGCCTCAACAACGATTACTTCCCGCGCATCGCCGGCAAACCGGCCGAGTATCTGTTCAATCAGCTAACAGCGTTTCGCGACGGCGGCCGCACCTATCCGCCGATGGGTTATCTGGTCGCGTTTCTTCCCGACGACTATCTGCGCAAGATCAGCCAGTACTTCGCCGATTTGCAGCCGCCCTACCCGAATGCCGATCAATCGAACGTCGCGCCCGCCGTGCTCGCCGCGGGCCAGCGACTCGTCATGCAGGGCGACCCGGCGCGCAAGATTCCCGCGTGCATCGCATGTCATGGAGCGCGCATGACGGGGCAGCAACCTGGCATTCCCGGACTGCTCGGTTTGCATGCGAGCTACATAGCCGGGCAGATGGGAACCTGGCGCTCCGGCACACGTCACGCGCTCGCGCCGGATTGCATGCGGTCAATCGCCGTCAAGCTGACCGACAAGGACATCACCGCCGTCTCGACCTGGCTCGCGCGGCAGCCGCGTCCAGCCGACCCGCGGCCCGTGCCGGCGTCTGCGGAGCGCTTGCCTCTCGCATGCGGGAGCCAACCGCAATGAAAACGACACTTCGTTCGCTGCGCGTGCTCTCACGTAAGTTGCACCGCTCGCTCCTGCCACTGGTTGCCGCCGCAGCACTGGTGACCGGCAGCGCGCCACTGCACTCGCTTGTCACCGAAGCTCGCGCCGCCGACAGCACCACTGAAGCCAAGGCCAATACCTCCGTCGACAACCGCACGGACATCGTCAAGCGCGGCGAATATCTTGCGCGCGCGGGCGACTGCGTGGCCTGCCACACCGCACCGCGCGGCAGGCTGTTCGCCGGGGGCCTCGCGATGGACACGCCGTTCGGCACGCTCTACTCGCCGAACATCACGCCAGATGCGCAGTACGGCATCGGCACTTGGAGCGAGGACGCCTTCTTCCGGATGATGCGCACCGGCATCACGCCCGAGGGCAAGCTGCTCTATCCCGCCATGCCGATTGCGCAGTACACGAAGGTCACGCGTGAAGACTCGAACGCGATCTTCGCTTTCCTGAAATCGGTCGAGCCAGTGCGCACGCCGAATCGCAAGCACACGCTGCGCTTCCCGTTCAATCAGCGCAAATTGCTGTACGGCTGGCGCACGCTGTACTTCCGCGAAGGCGAATTCAAGCCTGATCCGACCCGCTCCGTCGAATGGAATCGCGGCGCGTATCTCGTTGAAGGGCTCGGGCACTGCACGATGTGCCACACGAAGATCAACATGCTCGGCGGCTCTTCACAAAGCGAGCAATTTGCCGGCGGGCTGATTCCGGTGCAGAACTGGTACGCGCCGTCGCTCACTTCCGACAAGGACGGCGGACTCGGCGACTGGAGCATCAAGGACATCGTCGACCTGTTGCAAGCGGGCATTTCCGATCGCGGCGCTGTGTACGGCCCAATGGCCGAAGTCACTTATCACAGCCTTCAATACATGACCGACGAAGACGTCAAGGCAATGGCGGTGTACCTGAAGACGTTGCCGGACAATCGCGGCCGCAAGTCCGGGCCGACAGCGCCGACCGGCACCAACGTGTTCGCGCTCGGTGAAAAGATCTACGCCGACAAGTGCGCACTGTGTCATGGCGCAAAAGGCGAAGGACAGTTGCAGCACTATCCGCCGCTCGCGGGCAACCAGTCGATCGAAATGAACTCCGCGGTCAATCCCATCCGCATCGTGCTGAACGGCGGCTTCCCGCCTGGCACGAAGCGTAATCCCGAGCCCTACGGTATGCCGCCTTTCGCGCAGGAACTGAACGACACCGACGCGGCCGCCGTCATTACCTATATCCGTACAGCGTGGGGCAATCATGGGACGCCGGTCACCGCCCGCGATGTCAACGAACTGCGCAACGCGCCGCTGCACTAGCCGCCGCACCGGCAACAGGAGAAGCCCCAGATGGAAGCGAACGATACGCGCGCCGCGCTCCCTCCCACCGACGACGAAGTAGAACGCGTGGTCGTCGCGGGTCCGCATGGTGCGATCGCCGTCGCAGGCGTGGCCACGCTGATCGTCATGGCGATCTGGTTCGGCTTCTACTTCCTCGTGTTTCTGCCGCGCGGCGTCGTGCACTGATCATGTCCACTCATTCCCCCGACTCCCAACACCAACCGGGCAGCGGCCACACCGTCGCGCTACGCGCCGAGCGCCGCTGGGCGATCTTCGTCGGCGCGCTGATCGTGCTGATGCTGGCCGTGATCGTGTACTCGGGGCTCCACTGGGCGATGATGCCGCCATCGCGTGTGGAAACGATCGACCCGTCCCGTCTGCAACTGTCGGGCGAATTCGTCGAAGACAATCTGGGCAGCGCGGTCGAGCCGGACGGCTCCGTGGTCGTGCGTTTCATCGCGCAGCAGTACTCGTTCACACCGCAATGCCTGCTCGTGCCCGCCGACACTCCGATCACGATCCGAACCACCAGCGCGGACGTCGTGCACGGTCTGCTCGTCACCAACACCAATATCAACACGATGGTCGTGCCCGGCTACGTGGCCACGTTGAACACGCGCTTCGACGCGCCCGCCGATCACACCATGCCCTGTCACGAGTTCTGCGGCTTCGGCCATCAGGCCATGTGGGCGCATGTGAAAGTGATCGACAAAGCCGCCTTCTTCGAGCAGGCCCGACAATCACGGAGGCTGAGCTGTGTTTCACGCTAAGCGACTCGTTCTCGCGCATTTCTGGCTCGCCTTTATCGCGTTTATCGTCGCGCTGTTTCTCGGCGCCTGGCAGATGCTCGTGCGCAGTCCACTCGCGCCGTGGATCGGCGACCCCGAGCTGTACTACCGCTCAGTCACCGCCCACGGTTCAGTGATGGCCTACGTGATGCCGACTCTGGTGTCGATGGGCTTTGGCTACGCAATCGTCGAGCTTGCGCTCGCGCAGCGCCTCGCGGGCCTGAAGTGGGCATGGGCCGCCTTCATCATGCTGGCGGTCGGCGCGGTGATGGCGATGGTGCCCGTCGCACTCGGCAAGGCCTCGGTGCTCTACACGTTCTATCCGCCGATGATCGGCAGTCCCTTCTATTATCTCGGCGTGGTGCTAGTGGTAGTCGGCTCGTGGATCTGGGTCGCGTTGATGCACGTGAACCTCGCCATATGGCGGCGCGCGAACCCCGGAAAGCCGGTACCGCTCGCGATGTTCGCCAATGTCGCCGGCGCATATCTATGGGCATGGACGGCCGTCGGCGCGGCGCTCGAAATCCTGCTTCAGATTCTGCCGGTTGCGTTTGGCCTCAAGAATACGATCGACGCAGGCCTGTCACGTGTCCTGTTCTCGTGGACGCTGCATGCCATCGTCTACTTCTGGCTGATTCCCGCCTATATCGCGTACTACACGCTCGTGCCGCGAGCCATCGGCGGGCGGCTCTATAGCGATTCGATGGCGCGCGTATCGTTCATCCTGTTCCTCGTTTTCGCTATGCCGATCGGCATCCACCACCTGTTTGCCGATCCGCAGATCGGCTCCGGTTTCAAGTTCCTGCACGCAGTGTTCACAGGGATGGTCTCTGTGCCCACGCTGCTGACGGTGTTCACGATTTGCGCGTCGGTGGAAATTGCCGGCAGGCTGCGCGGCGGTAAGGGTGCGTTCGGCTGGCTCACCGCATTGCCCTGGCAGAACCCGATGATGCTCGTCGTCGCGTTTTCGTTCATGATGCTGGGGCTCGGCGGCGCCGGCGGTCTGATCAACATGAGCTATCAGTTGAATACCACCGTGCACAACACGCAGTGGGTGACCGGACACTTCCATCTGATCTTCGGCGGCGCAATCGTCATCATGTATTTCGCGATCGCGTATGAACTGTGGCCGCAACTCACCGGCCGCGCAATCGTGTCGATGAAGCTGGTGCGCACGCAACTGTGGCTGTGGTTCATCGGCATGCTGGTGGTCACGCTGCCGTGGCATTACGTCGGCCTGCTCGGCGCGCCGCGCCGCATGGCTTACTATGACTACAAGATGCCGGGCCTCGAATCGCAGGCGTTCTGGGTCAGCATGTCGGCGGTCGGCGGAGTGGTTCTCGCCATATCGGGCGCGCTCTTCATCTACATTCTGGCGAAGTCGCAGTTCGGGCCGGCGGTTCCGCAGCAAGGCTTCCGTTTCGCGAGCGCGGTGCATCCGGTCGAACGCGTGCCCGCCGCGCTCAATAGCTTCGGCTTGTGGGTCGCGTTGATGATCGGCCTGACCGTCGTCAACTACAGCGTGCCCATCGTCCAATTGCTCAAGCTGCCGCAAACGTCCGTGCCCGCGGTGGTGGTTGGAGCACAGCGATGAATCAGGAACGCGTCTTCAGCTTGCGAAATCCGTGGTTCACGGTAAGCGTGGCCGGCACGCTCGCGCTGGCCATCGTGTCGTTGCTGATAGGTTTCATCTGGCTGCCTTCGGCGAATAGCGCATTCGCGAACCGCAGCTTATGGGCGACGATCTGCAGCGCTGCGGGCGCGCCGTCGAGCTGGTACAGCGGTACCAACATTGCAGGCCGGGCACCGAGCGACGTGGTCGTGCTGCCGCCGCTGCGTCGCGTGCGGGCCGACGCCGATTCGATCGGGCGCGGAGCAACCCTCGCCACGCAGAAATGCTCGATGTGTCACGGCGTGCTCGGTACGGTGCAGGTCACGGCGCCCGCGCTGGCCGGTCAATATGCGGACGCCGTCTACAAGGAGTTGCGCGATTATCAACAAGGCGTGCGGCAGAACGCGGTAATGCAGCCGATCGTCGCCGCTCGCAGCGATCAGGACCTGCACGATCTCGCGGCTTACTACGCGTCGCTGCCACGCGGTCCCGCCGCGGAAGTTGCGCCCACCGGCAGCACGCCCGATGCGAACGCAGTGCGGCTGGCCATGCAGGGCGATCCGCAGCGCAACATTGCGCCATGTGCGGCATGTCACGGGCAACTGGATCGCAAGGGGTCGGCGCCGTGGCTTGGCGGCCAGTCGTCGATTTACCTTGCGGCGCAGATGCGAGCATTTGCTTCTGGCGCACGCCGCAACGACATCAACGAGCAGATGCGCAATGTCACGCGGCACATGACATCGGCGGAGATTGATAGTGTCGCGAAGTACTACGCGGGTATGCAGTAGAGCGAATGATTTGGGCGCGTGCGTTGCGGTGCACTGTGGTTCGCTGGGGCGCGCGACCGTAAAGTGCGATGCTCTGGGCAGGGCGCGACGCCCCCGGCCCCGCGGTGAGATGCAGCGCGCTGCCGCCTAACTACACGCGCCACGAACCTAACGCAACGCCGCCCGCGCATGTATCAAGCAACCACCAGTTCGTCCGCGCCGTTCGCTGCACGTTTCGTTGCAGCGCTCTGACCGTTGCGCGAGCCGGCCAGGCCCCGCGACGACGAACCGCCTTCCGTCTGGAACACTGCCACGGCCGATGTGAGCCTTCTCGCCTGCTCCTCCAGCGAGCTTGCCGCGGCCGCGGCTTGTTCGACCAGCGCGGCGTTCTGCTGCGTGACCTCGTCCATTTGCGCGACGGCCAGATTGACCTGGTCGATGCCGGTGCTCTGCTCGGTCGCGGCTGCGGCGATCTCGCCCATGATCGAGCTGACTCGCGAAATGGCCTGGACGATTTCGGTCATCGTCGAGCCGGACCGCTCGACCAGTTGTGAGCCGTTCTCGACGCGCGTAGTCGACGCTTCGATCAACGCCTTGATTTCCTTCGCGGCCGCGGCGCTTCGCTGGGCCAGCGAACGCACTTCGCTCGCGACGACCGCAAAGCCGCGGCCCTGCTCGCCGGCGCGCGCCGCCTCGACCGCAGCGTTCAGCGCGAGGATGTTCGTCTGAAATGCGATCCCTTCGATCACGCCGACGATATCCGCAATGCGCCGCGAGTCGTCGACGATCTCGTGCATCGTGCCTACCACCTGCTCGGTCAATTCGCCGCCCTGAGCGGCGAGCGTCGACGCGCCCTGCGCAAGCGAACTCGCCTGCTTCGCGTTGTCCGCGGTCTGTTTCACCGTCGACGTGAGCTGCTCGATGCTCGCCGCCGTTTCTTCCAGCGACGCCGCCTGTTCTTCGGTACGTTGTGACAGATCCGTATTGCCCGCGGCGATTTCGCTTACGCCGCTGTCGATCGATTCGGTGCCTTGACGCACCGAATTCACGGTCGCGATCAGCGACTCCTGCATCTTGCGCAGCGCGGCGGCGAGGCGGCCCATTTCGTTGCTGCTCGTGACAACAATCTGCCCGGTCAGGTCGCCATTGGCGATCCGCTGGAACTGGGCGATGGTGGCATCGACCGGACTCACGATTGCGCGCACCAGCACCGCGCGACCGAGCAACGAACCAAGCAGCGAGATGCCGATGCCGATCGCCACCGTTACGCAGATCGCGTAAAAGAGGGCCTGTGCGCTCTGATAGCGCTGTTCGGCGTGGTCGAGCTGCAACTGTTCGAGCGCGAGCATCGCCTTTTCGAACGAACTGTACAGAGACGGCAGCTTCTTCGCCTGCAGTTGCTGGAACGCGGTGCGGTCGCCCGCCTTGAGTGCGGCCAACGCCGGCTCGACACCCTCGCGAAGGAACGTGTCGCGCTTGTCCTGCATATCCTTGATGAGGCGCTGCTCGTCGGCCTCGGCGCTCGCGCGGCTCACATAGTGGGCAAGCCGTTCATTCGATGCTTTCTGGTACTGATCAAAACGCTTGAGCACAGCGTTTGCGCCGTCCTGGTCGTTGAGATCGACGAGCGACGCATAAGTGGCCAGTGCGAGGCGCAGACGCAACAGCTGGCCGGCGCTGCCTTCGAGATCGGCGACGGCGGGCGTGTCCACGGTGTACATCTGTTGCAGGGACGCGTTGCTCGAGCGCAGCGACAGAAGCCCGGCTGCAGCGCCCAGCAGCAGGGCGGCGGCAAAGAACGCGATCATCAGGGTAAGGCAACTGCGAATCGACAGATTTTTCAGCATCGGGCTAGTCTCCATTTGGGCCGCCTGACCGAATGTTCAGTGAAATACGCGTCGGCCATGCATGCTGCGCCCAGCCCATTCGGCATGGTCCGCAACCGTTTTTGTCAAAAATTAAGCGAATGCCACAGATAGGGACTACGGCTGAATCGCTAAAAACTTTATGGTGGATGGCGTACGCTTTTGCGTCACATCAAATTACAAGCGGCGCGAAGCCGCCCGAACGCCGGCGATAGCGGGACTGCCGAGTTTCAGGCGTCCTACCTAAGCCGGATGGCAGTCGATGCAAATGTCATAGGAGCACTTCTATGTCTGAAATAGGCTCGGCTCTGGTGGTTTTCATTCTCCTGCTCGCGACCACCGGCATCGGCGTGTGGGTGCGCCCGCTCCTGCCCGAGGAGCACAAGGCACACGAGACCGTGCAACTCGTGCAACTGGTGATCGGCATGCTCGTGACGTTTGCCGCACTGGTGCTTGGTTTGATGACCGCGTCGGCGAAATCCAGCTTCGACACGGCGTCAAATGACTTGCGCACCTTTGCCGCCGACATCATCGAACTGGACACGACGTTGAGGGATTACGGCAGCGACACCGAACCGGCGCGCAACCTCTTGCGCGTCTACACGGCCGCGGCAATTGCATCGACGTGGCCGAACGAACCGGCTCCTACGGGCGACTACCCCACCCACCTCGGCTCGCCGGACAACTCGCAGAAGCTGGAAAACGTGCGGCTCGGCGAAATGCTGACGTCGGTAGGCCGGCAATTGCGGCAGTTGCGCGCGCGTGATCCGCTGCAACAGCACGCGCTCGACGACGGCCTGACTCAATTTCGCCGCGTGGTGGATGCGCGCTGGAAGATTATCGAGGAAGCGCACAGCTCCATCTCGCAGCCCTTCCTCAAGACGCTGACGTTCTGGCTGTGCGTGATATTTCTGAGCTTCGGGCTCATCGCGCCTCGCAATGCGCTGGCGCTCGTGACAATCTCGCTTGGGGCTGTGTCGATTGCGTCGGCGATCTATGTAATCGTCGATCTTGATACGCCGCTCACCGGGCCGATCATGATCTCCAGCTTGCCGATGCGCGATGCGCTGGAGCATTTGAGGCGATAGCGACTGCTGAAAAGAAAAACCCCGCTGAGGAAGCGGGGTTTTTTGCTGGTTTTGTGGTACGGGTGGTCAGAACGGAATATCGTCATCCATCTCGTCAAAGCCGCCGCCGGCCGGTGCGCTCGGACGGCTGGAGCCACCACCGCTCGCGCCGCCACCGCTGCCGCCGCGCGAACCGCCACCCGACATAGCACGGCCGCCGCCACCGCCGCCACCGCCGCCACCGCTGCGCTCCGACGGCTCGCCACGGCTGTAGCCGCCTTCGTCGCCGCCGCCCATGGAGCCGCCACGACCGCCCAACATTTGCATCTGCTCGGCGACGATTTCCGTCGAGTAACGGTCGGTGCCGTCCTGTGCCTGCCACTTACGGGTGCGAATGCGCCCTTCGAGGTAAACCGACGAGCCCTTCTTCAGGTATTCGGAGACGATCTCGGCGAGGCGGCCGAAGAACGACACGCGGTGCCATTCGGTCGCTTCCTTCATTTCACCGGACGCCTTGTCCTTGTACCGATCCGTCGTTGCAAGGCGGATATTCGCCACTGCGTCGCCGCTCGGAAGATAACGGACTTCCGGATCGGCTCCGAGATTGCCGACGAGAATGACCTTGTTCACGGATGCCATGAGTTTCTCCTGTTGATTCCATTTCGGGCGGCCCGGCAACACAGTTCGCCTCTCACGCCTGACCGGCCCGAGATCAAAAGTGTGCCTCTGCCCGCCGCCGGGTGAGTTCTGGGTGATGCCGGGACACGCCCGAGTCGCCGCGTATGTTCTGCGAGTGTTCCGCGCGTGTCACGAGGACGCTTTACGCGGCGGCTGTTTCATCTTTGCGGCGATTATAAGCCAGCAAAAGACGAGCCCCGAGCAAGTAAAGAAGACCGCGCTCTGACCGTCCGCTTTGAGCAACCAGCCGCCGATCATGCCACCCAGCGCAAGACCGATGGACTGCGTGGTGTTGTACACGCCGGCTGCCGCGCCCTTGCGGTTGCCCGGCGCCAGTTTCGACACCAGCGAAGGCTGCGACGCCTCGAGAATGTTGAAGCCCAGAAAGTACACAAAAAGGATGGCCGCCACACTCAGAATCGTATGCGGAGCCACGCCCAATAACAACTGTCCGATCAGGATAAGAGCGATGGCCGAGAGCAGTACGATCTTCATCTTGCCGCGCTTTTCAGCGGCGATGATCGCGGGCACCATCATCACGAACGACAAGCCCATGACCGGCAAATACACTTTCCAGTGCGATGCGACCGGCAGGCCGCCGGCTTCGAGAATGCGCGGCACGACGAGGAACAACGCCGTCTGCGTGGCGTGCAGCACGAGCACGCCGAAGTTCAAACGCAGCAGCTCGACGTTGTGCAGCACTTCGGCGAACGGCGCCCGCACATGCACGGGCTTCGGCGCATCGGGCACGACCCACAGCACCACGCCGACGGCGAGAATCGAGAAGACGCCCACCAGCGTGAAAAGACCGCTCATGCCGACCCAATGGAAAACGATCGGCGCGCCGACAATCGCCACCGCAAAGGAAATGCCGATGCTGCCGCCGACCATGGCCATCGCCTTCGTGCGGTGCTCTTCGGCAGTCAGATCGGCGATGAAGGCAATCACCGCGGACGACACCGCGCCCATGCCTTGAATCACCCGGCCGACGATAATCCACGTCATGTCGTGCGCGCCCGCCGCGACAAAGCTGCCGAGCGCGAAGATCAGCAGGCCCGCAGCAATGACCGGCTTGCGGCCGATCTTGTCGGAGACCCAGCCGTAGAAAATGTAGAGCATGGACTGCGTCACGCCGTAAGCGCCCAGCGCGATGCCGACGAGCAGCACGTTTTCGCCGCCGGGAATGGTCTTCGCGTAGATCGAGAACACCGGCATGATCATGAAGAGCCCGAGCATGCGCAGCGCGAAGATGGCGGCAAGCGACACGGTCGCGCGCAGTTCAGGCGCGCTCATGCGTGAAGAGGTGGCAGACGGATTGGACATCGGAAGCGTTCTTTGAATGAGCTGGCTGACGCACCGGGGGCACCGGGGCGCCACGACCGGACGGCTTTCCATGGGACGGCCTGCAGACGGTGCGGCACTGCCGCTCGAGCCAACCGGGCAGCCTGCAGCGTTCCCGCTCCGCGCTGACCGCACTCCTGACCCTTCGGCTCTCGCGCCTTTGCGGCCGCGGCGCGCTTCGCGGCGCCTTGTACTTGCCGGAAACGGCCCCAGTTAGACCTTTTCCCGCTAGCGCTGAACCGCGTTCTTACAGCTTGCCTGAGGCGCTGTTCAGGCCTGTTCGGGCCGTCAGGCAGCCGTAACGGCGGCCTTGAAAAGTCGTTATAGTAGCAGGTTTAGCCTCTTCCTCTTTCCGCAGTTCATGGAATAAATCCGTGGAACAAATCCGTATTCGTGGGGCTCGCACCCACAACCTGAAGAACGTCAATCTCGACCTACCACGTCACAAGCTCGTCGTAATTACCGGTCTTTCCGGCTCGGGAAAATCGTCGCTCGCGTTCGACACGCTGTATGCGGAAGGACAGCGGCGCTACGTCGAAAGCCTGTCCGCTTACGCACGCCAGTTCCTGCAGTTGATGGAAAAACCCGACGTCGATCTGATCGAAGGTCTGTCGCCGGCGATCTCGATCGAGCAGAAGGCCACGTCGCACAATCCGCGTTCCACGGTGGGCACCGTCACCGAAATTCACGACTACCTGCGGCTATTGTTCGCACGGGTCGGCACGCCTTACTGTCCGGATCACGAAATCCCGCTCGAAGCGCAAAGCGTGTCGCAAATGGTCGACGCGGCGCTCGCGCTGCCGGAAGAAACCAGGCTGATGATCCTCGCGCCGGTCGTCGCCGACCGCAAGGGCGAGCATGTCGAGTTGTTCGAGGAGATGCAGGCGCAGGGCTTCATCCGGTTTCGCGTGCGCTCGGGCGGCGGCACGGCCAATGAAGGCGCGGCGAAGATCTATGAAGTCGACTCCTTGCCCAAGCTGAAGAAGAACGACAAGCACACTATCGACGTCGTGGTCGACCGCCTCAAGGTGCGGCCCGACATGAAGCAGCGCCTCGCGGAATCGTTCGAAACCGCACTGCGTCTCGCCGACGGTCGCGCCATCGCGCTCGAAATGGACACCGACAAGCAGCACCTGTTCAGCTCGAAGTTCGCGTGTCCGATCTGCTCGTACTCGCTGCAGGAGCTGGAGCCGCGGCTCTTCTCGTTCAACAATCCGATGGGCGCGTGTCCGGAATGCGACGGCCTCGGCCAGATCACCTTCTTCGATCCGAAGCGGGTGGTCGCGCATCCGTCGCTGTCGCTCGCGGCAGGCGCGGTGAAGGGCTGGGACCGGCGCAACCAGTTCTACTTCCAGATGCTGCAAAGCCTCGCGGCGTTTTACGACTTCGACATCGACACTGCCGTCGAAGACCTGCCTGAAAAAGTCCGCAAAATCCTGCTGTTCGGCTCGGGCAAGCAGGAAATTCCATTCTCGTACATCAACGAGCGCGGCCGCACGTCGGTCCGCGAGCATGTGTTCGAAGGCATCATCCCGAATCTGGAGCGGCGTTATCGCGAGACGGATTCAGCCGCAGTGCGTGAAGAGCTTGCGAAGTATCAGAACAATCAGCCGTGCCCCGCCTGCGCGGGCACGCGGTTGCGCCGGGAGGCGCGCTTTGTGCGCATCGGCACGGACGGCGACGCGCGCGGCATCTACGAAATCAGCGGCTGGCCGTTGCGCGACGCGCTCGGCTACTTTCAGACGCTGCGGCTCGAAGGCTCGAAGCGAGAGATCGCCGACAAGGTCGTGAAAGAGATCGTCGCACGGCTCATGTTCCTGAACAACGTCGGGCTCGATTACCTGTCGCTGGAACGCAGCGCCGAAACGCTGTCGGGTGGCGAGGCGCAACGCATTCGCCTCGCGTCGCAGATCGGCTCGGGTCTGACCGGCGTGATGTACGTGCTCGACGAGCCGTCCATCGGCCTGCACCAGCGCGACAACGACCGGCTCATCGCCACGCTCAAGCATCTGCGCGACCTGGGCAACTCGGTGATCGTCGTCGAACACGACGAAGACATGATCCGCATGGCCGACTACGTGGTCGACATGGGTCCGGGCGCCGGCGAGCACGGCGGCATGGTGATCGCCGAGGGCACGCCCAAACAGGTGCAGGGCAACCCCGCCTCCATGACGGGGCAGTACATGTCCGGCGCGCGCACCATCGAGTATCCGGACGAGCGCAAGGACCCGGACGAGCGGCATTTGCGCATCGTCGAGGCGCACGGCAACAATCTGCGGCACGTCACACTCGACCTGCCGGTCGGCCTGCTCACGTGCGTGACCGGCGTTTCGGGCTCGGGCAAGTCGACGCTCATCAACGACACGCTGTATCACGCGGTCTCGCATCATTTGTACGGCTCTTCCACGGAGCCGGCGCCGTATGAGTCGATCGAGGGTCTCGAGCACTTCGACAAGGTCATCAACGTCGACCAGTCGCCGATCGGCCGCACGCCGCGCTCGAATCCGGCCACTTATACGGGCCTTTTCACGCCGATCCGGGAGCTATTCGCGGGCGTTCCCGCCGCCAAGGAGCGCGGCTACGACCCGGGCCGCTTCTCGTTCAACGTGAAGGGCGGCCGCTGCGAGTCCTGTCAGGGCGACGGCGTGCTGAAGGTCGAGATGCACTTTTTGCCGGACGTCTACGTGCCGTGCGACGTCTGCCATGGCAAGCGCTACAACCGCGAAACACTGGACGTGCAGTACAAAGGCAAGAACATCAGCGAGGTGCTCGACATGACGGTCGAGCATGCGTACGAGTTCTTCAAGCCGGTGCCGGTCGTCGCGCGCAAGCTGAAAACCCTGCTCGACGTCGGCCTCGGCTATATCCGGCTGGGCCAGTCCGCCACCACTTTGTCGGGCGGCGAGGCGCAGCGGGTCAAACTATCTTTGGAACTGAGCAAGCGCGATACGGGTCGCACGCTATACATTCTCGACGAACCCACGACCGGGTTGCACTTTCATGACATTGCGCTGCTGCTGGAAGTTATTCATCGGTTACGCGACCAGGGTAATACCGTCGTGATCATCGAGCATAATCTCGATGTAATTAAAACGGCGGACTGGGTCATCGACATGGGTCCGGAAGGCGGCGCGGGCGGTGGCCAGATCATCGCGCAAGGCACGCCCGAGCAGATCGCGAAGTCCAATGCAAGTTTTACCGGTAGATATCTGGCGCCTCTGCTCAAGCGCGCGGCCAGTAAAAAGTAACGCTGCACAACACGGGTTGGAGACGGATAAGCCATGGCCAAGCGGAATCAGGCGCGCGAAGACGGGCAAGTTGAGGACCTACGTCCACGCCCGGTCAGGCTGACCAGCAACATGAGCCTGCCGAAGCTCTCGGCAGTCGAGATCGGCAGTTACGTGCTGATGCTGTTCGGCATGTGGGCGGTGATCGAACTCCGGCTGCTCGGCGCCCTGCTCGCCGGGCTGCTGGTGTTTCAGCTGGTGCATACGATCGCGCCGCGCATCGAACGTCATATGTCCAGCAAGCGGGCGCGCTGGCTCGCGGTGGTGTTTCTGTCGGCTGTGATCGTAGGCGCGCTCACGGGCCTCACGCTCGGCATCATCGAGCACTTCGAGAACGACGTGCCCAGTGTGCAGAGGCTGCTCGACCAGGCCATGCAGTTGATCGATCAGGCGCGCGGGCGGATTCCGCAATTCATCGCGAGTTCGCTGCCGGTCGACACCGAGCAGATGAAAACCAAAGCCGCCGAGCTGATGCAGACGCACGCCAACATGCTGCAGCAAAGCGGCAAGAGCGCTGCGCGCGCGTTCACGCACATTCTGATCGGCATGATCATTGGTGCGATTATCGCGGTGAGTGCGCAACAACACATGCACCGGCTGCCGCTGTCCACCGCGTTCGTCACGCGCGTGACCCGTTTTGCCGACGCGTTCCGCCGCATCGTATTCGCGCAGGTGAAAATTTCTGCGATCAACGCGGTGTTCACCGGCATCTTCCTGCTGCTGTTTCTGCCGATCTTCCACGACCAGTTGCCGCTTTCGAAAACGCTGGTACTGGTCACGTTCATCGTCGGCTTGCTGCCGGTCATCGGCAATCTGATCTCGAACACGATCATCGTTGCGGTGGCGCTGTCGGTGAGCTTTCCGGCGGCGGTCATGTCGCTCGCGTTTCTGATTTTGATTCACAAGCTCGAGTACTTCCTGAACGCGCGGATCGTCGGCGGACAGATCGAGGCGCGCGCCTGGGAACTGCTCGTGGCAATGCTCGTCATGGAAGCCGCTTTCGGTCTGCCCGGCGTGGTCGCAGCGCCGATTTTCTACGCGTATATCAAGCGCGAGTTGATCTATCTCCGGCTGGTTTGAGTCTGTTGCACGCTGGAGAATGCAAAGAAAAACGGCACCGCGGTGCCGTTTTTTTTGCTCAGAAATCGATGCGCGCGTTCAATGACAGCGTGCGAGGATCGCCCGGCGTCATGTAATCGGCGTATTGGTACTCCCAATAGCGGCGGTTGAGCAGATTGTCGATTGCCGCGCGGAACGTCACGTCATAGCCGGCAATCCGGGTCGCGTAGCTCGCGCCCAGATTCACCAGCAAATAGCCCGGCGCATTCAGATTGTCCGCCGGACGCACATTGGTGTTGCCCGTGAACTTCGCGTCCGCGCCGATGCGCAGCCCCGGCACGTACGGCACCGAGTAAGTCGCATGGCCGGCAACCACAAACTGCGGCGCGCCCGCCACGCGGTTGCCGTTATTGGCCGCGCCGCGCTCGTACTTCGTGTTGATCCACATCAGGTCGCCGCCCACGTTCCAGTTGCGGCCTAGACGCACATCGCCACCCATCTCGACACCCTGGAAGATCGACTCGCCGTCTTGGGTGTAGACGTTCGCACTATTCGCATAGGCCGCGCCGCGCTCGATGCGGAACAAGGCAGCCGTCGCGCTCCAGCGTCCCTGCTCGGTTTTGACGCCCACTTCGTATTGCTTGCTGCGCAAAGGTTTGAGCAGTTCACCGCGATTCGCATACGTATCGCCGACGACGGTCCCCGCTTCGAGCGACTCGACATAGCTCGTGTACAACGTCGTGGTCGGCGCGAGCTTGAACATCAGCGCGACGGTCGGCGTCAAAACGCCATTCTGGCTATAGGTCGAGGTCGTCGCGCCGGTCGTCGAATAGCCGTGCTGCTCGTAGTTCGTGTAACGCACGCCGCCGAGTACCGACCAGCGCTGCGTCAACGCGATCGTATCGCTGGCAAAGAGCGCTTTCTGCGTGATGTCGCTGTCGCGGTATGTGTAGTAGTTGGACGCGCCGCCGAACGTGTTGACGTTCGGCTGGTAGATGTTGCCCGTGCCAATCTGGCCGAAGAAGCTGTTCGCACCGTAGTCGTTCGTCTGACGCTGATACGCTGCGCCAAATACCAGTTGATGCTGGAAGGGTCCCGTCTTCACATGGCCTTCCGCCGACACCTGCCACAGGCTCAGTTGATGGCCTTCCTTGCCGGCGAAGCGGCTGTCGGTGTAATCGCCCGCGCCGTTCAGCAGGTAGTACGTGCTTTCGTTGCGGTCACGCGAACTCTTGCTGTAGCTGTAGCTTGCGTTGAGCGTCCAGTCCGGGCCGAGGTTGTACTGCAGGCCGGCGGTGTAAAGCTGCAGATTGGTGTTCAGATGCTGGTCGGGACCGGAAAGGTCGCCGGTGCCGCCGCTGATCGTATGCGGCAGGCTGGTGCCGGTGTATTGCGCCGTCGAGATCGCGCCCGTAATGCCGGTCGAATGGCGCTCCTGATATAACGCGCCGAAGGTCGCCTTCAGGTCGCGCGTGATGCGGGCGTCGAGTGCGACTGAAACCGAATCGCGCCGCACGTTGCCGTCGTTATAGGTTTTGCCTTCCTCGTGCGTGGCGTTCAGGCGATAGCCGAACATGCCGTCCGGACCCACGCGGCCGCCAAGGTCCGCGTGCTCGGTCCATACACCGTCGGTGTAGTAGCCGACGTCGACGCTGCGTACTGGCGTCGTCGAGACGGGCGGCTTTTTCGTCACGTAGTTGACGACGCCGCCGGGCGCGCCGAATCCGTACATGAAGCCGGTCAACCCTTTGAGCAGTTCCACTTTTTCGAGTTGCTCGTAGGGCATCGTGATGCCATAGCTGTTGAACGGCATGCCGTCGATTTTGAATCCCGACTGCCAGTCGAGCTGCATGCCGCGCACGGTCAGATACGTGGCCCACGCGTTGTAGGCGTTGCCGTTGTCGGATACGGAGGCGTCAGTGGCAAACACGTCGCCGAGTTTGGACGGCTGGCGATCCTGCAACTCTTCACTTGTCACGACGGTGGTCGAAAACGGCGTATCGAGTTGCGAGCGGGTGCCGAGCGCGCCGCTGCCGACGTCCTCTTTCAGATGCTGGGCGGTGTCGTGTGCCGCCGTGACCTTGACGGCCGGCAACGCGTTTTCACCGCTTTCCGAAGACGCGACTGGCGGCGGCACCTGCTGCGCCAGCGCGGCCTGACTTGCCGTTAATGCCAGGCACGCGGCCCAGTGCAACCGGTGCATTGCGCGACTCTTTCGTGAACGTCCTACCCCGCTGTGCTTCTTCATTGTCGATCCCGTTTCTCTATCTCATTTCATCAAATGAGAATCATTACTATTTGTACGGGACGGGATAATGCCGAAAAACTTGGCCAATTGTAAGGGTAAAGATGCGACATTTTGTCGCATGCGCGCTGTGAGGTGCCTTCGCAAGCCTTACCGGGCGCGGCACCGCGCACAGATTAGTCGAACCGCCCGGAACGCGATCAACGCCGCTGACCCGCCGAACTTTCAAGGAACTTGCGGCTTACGATGCGCATCGCATAAGATGCGAACAATTCCCATTTACAACTTTGCTACCGCTGTGATCCGTCGTCTGCAACTCCGCTTCGCGTTTCCGGTACGCCCATGAGGCGCCAGCTCGTCCGTCTGCATCGCTGGTTTGGTGTCGCCACTGCGCTGTTCCTGTTCGTCGCGGGACTGACCGGCGCGATCATCGCGTGGGATCATGAACTCGATGCCGCGCTCAATCCTTCGTTTTTCAAGGCGCGCACCGAAGGGCCTGCCCTGTCCGGCCTGGAACTCGCGCGACGCGTCGAAGCCGCCGATCCGCGCTTGCAAGTGACGTATCTGCCGCTCGCGGCAGAGCCCGGTCATACGCTGCAGATGATGGTGCTTCCGCGCACCAATCCGGTCACGCGAGAGCCGTACAAGCTCGACTTCAACCAGATCGCCGTCGATCCCGCCACGGGCAAGATTCAGGGTCAGCGGCAGTGGGGCGCATTTTCGCTAGCGAGGATCGACCTGATTCCGTTCATCTACAAGCTGCACTACACGCTGCATCTGCCGTTCACCGGCGGTATCGACGTGGGCGTCTGGCTGATGGGCATCGTCGGGATTATCTGGCTGTTCGATAGCGCAATTGCGCTGTGCCTGTCGTTTCCGAACCTCAATACGTGGCGCAAGTCGTTCGCGTTTCGTTTCGGGCGGGGCGGCTACGCGCTCACGTTCGACTTGCACCGCTCGGGCGGTGTGTGGATCTGGGGACTGCTGATGATCGTCGCGGTGACGTCGGTGTCGATGAACCTCGCGTCACCCGTTGTGCGTCCCATCGTCTCGATGTTTTCGACGCTCACGCCGGACCCGATCAACAACCCGGAGATTCTTCGCGCGCCGAAACCCGGCGACAGCCTGCTCACCCGCGAGCGCGTCCTGCAACTGGCGCACGAAGCCGGCAAAACGCAGCACCTGCAAGCGCCTCCGGGGGGCATCTATTACGCGGAATTCCTGCATGCGTATGGCGTCGGTTTCTACGAGACTGGCAACGATCACGGCGACATGGGCCTCGGCAACCCGTGGATGTACTGGGACGCGGCAACTGGCAAGCTGCTCGGCCAGCAGATTCCGGGCAGAGGCACAGCGGGCGACGTCTTCATGCAGGTGCAGTTTCCGCTGCACTCGGGACGCATCCTTGGCCTTGGCGGGCGGATCCTGATTAGCGCAGTCGGCATCGCGGTCGCCGTGCTGAGCGCGACCGGCCTGCTGATCTGGCTGAAGAAGTTGAATGCGCGCCGCCGCTCATCGCAGAACGCGCAGAGAATGCACAAAGCGCCAGTGACCAGGGACGCCGGCAGAGCCCCGGCACGTCCTGAGCCAAACGTCGCGCCCGAATGAACCGGTACCTGCGCGCAGCGGCAAATGAAGCGGAGCGTCGCTAAAGGATGCCGCTGCGGCAAGCCCTCACCCGTTTCTAACGGAACACCACCGTCTTGCTACCGTTCAGCACCACGCGGTGCTCGACGTGCCATTTCACCGCACGCGCCAGCGTCACGCATTCGACGTCGCGGCCGATCGCCGTCAACTGCTCCGGCGTCATGCTGTGGTCCACGCGCTCCACTTCCTGCTCGATGATCGGACCTTCGTCCAGATCGGTCGTCACGTAGTGCGCCGTTGCGCCGATCAACTTCACGCCGCGATCGAACGCCTGGTAATAGGGCTTCGCACCCTTGAAGCTCGGCAGAAACGAGTGATGAATGTTGATTGCGCGACCCGCAAGCGCTTCGCACAGCTTCGGCGACAGAATCTGCATGTAGCGCGCGAGCACGACCAGATCTGCCTGATGCTCGTCGATCACTTCGAGCACGCGCGCTTCCTGCGCGGCCTTCGCTTCGGGCGTGCCGCCCAGCAGCGGGAAATGATGAAACGGAATGTCATAGCTCGCTGCGAGCTGATAAAACTCCTTGTGGTTCGAGATGATCGCCGGGATCTCGATGTTCAGCTGACCGGTACGGTAGCGGAACAGCAAGTCGTTCAGGCAATGTCCGATTTTCGAAACCATGATGACGACGCGCGGCTTCACCGATGCATCGTGCAATTCCCAGCTCATGCCGAACTGCTCGGCGAGCGCCCCGAAGGACACACGCAGCGCCTCGAGCCCCGGATCGCCGCCCACCTGCTGAAAATGCACGCGCATGAAGAACTCGCCGGTGCGGCTGTCGCCGAACTGCGCGGAGTCGAGAATATTGCTGCCACGCTCGAACAGAAAGCCCGACACGGCGTGAACAATGCCGGGCCGATCGGCGCACGACAGTTTGAGGATAAAGCTGTGATCGGTCGACATGACCTGGGTGACTCCCTTCTTCAATGCGTGGTTTGTTCGGTGTTGCTGTATGGTGTGCGGCGCAAGGCGCTTTGGCAAGGTCCGCGATGACGTGCTTACGCGAGCACGGGCGGCGCAAACAACGCTTCGATTCCCGCGCAGGCCTCTTCGTCGATCCAGCGGCGGCGCAGCAGGCAATCCAGCGTGGCAAGACTCGCGTCGACCGTCATTGCGCCTTCCTCGATCCAGCGCGCCACTTCGTCGATGCGCGCAAGCCGGTGCTCGCCGACTTCGCCGTCCTGATTGCGTGGCGCGAAGTCCGCCGGCAGCGCGAGGTCGTAGATAAAGATCTGTTCGGCCTGGGTGCCTTCGGGCAGCGATTGCAACACATACGCGGTGCGGCCCGCCACCGCCCGCACGGCAATCTCTTCCGGAATGCCGGCTTCTTCCCAGCACTCCTTGACGATCGTCGCCTCGACGCCAAAACCCCAACCGATTCCGCCCGCCACTACGTTGTCGAGCATGCCGGGATCGGTCGCCTTCGTGTCGCTGCGGCGCGCGATCCACAACTTCGGCGCGCCGCCGTCCGCATATTCTACGACGCCGTTCAGATGCACCGCGTAGGTCAGCGTGCCGAAAAAGCGCGACGCCGCACGTTCGATGTAGGCGAGCGGCGGCGCGTCGAACGCATTGCGGATCGCATAGGTCTCGTTGCGCCAGCCGGGAATGCGGCCTTCGGCGGCAAGCGCGCCGATCACCGAACCGAGCGCCGCGCTCCGCAAATCAACGGTGTTGAACGAAGGCGCGAGGTTCACGCGCGCATCGTCGATGTCGAATACGTCAGGCCAACGCGCGAGCAATCGCACATCGCTCGAACGAATCCAGCCGACCTGGTTGCTGTCGATGTAGAACGGCAGATGCGCAGCAACGTCGAAGCGGCGCGCGGCGATAAGGCAAGGCAAACTCATTCGAAACTCCAAACTGTCGGCGGCAAGCGGTGGCAAGCGGCAGTGAGCCAGATCAGTCACGCAACGCGACCCGAATCCCGATCGCAATGAAGGTGGCGCCGGCAAGACGGTCGAGCCACACGCCCACACGCGGCCGGCGCTTCAACCACCCGCCGATAATCCCTGCACACACGCCAAACAGAGAAAACACCGCCACGGTCTGCAACATGAAAAGCGCGCCGAGTTCGAGCATTTGCACGGTAACGCTTTGCGCGCCGTGCGGCTGCACGAATTGCGGCAGAAATACGATGAAGAACAGCGTCACCTTCGGATTGAGCAGATTGCCGAGCACGCTTTGGCGGAACACGGCCATCAACGGTTGCGGCGCACGTTCGTGTGCGGTCGCGAGGCCCTGGCTACGCAGCGCCTTGACGCCGATCCAGACGAGATACGCCGCGCCGGCCAGCTTGATCGCCTGGAAAGCGAACGGCGAGGAGCGCAGCAGCGCTGCCACGCCGAGCGCGGCGAGCGTCGTGTGAAACGTGATGCCCGCGGCAAAGCCGAGCGCGGCCACCAGACCGGCCGCACGGCCCTGCGAGATGCCGCGCGCGAGCACTTGCAGATTGTCCGGACCGGGCGCCATCGTGATCGCAATCGACGTGGCAAGGAACAGCATGAAGTTGGGCATCGTTCTTACCTTCTTTATTGCACAAGGTGAAGCGCGCAGCGGCGAGTTTGCCGCGCGCTCAATGACCGTCGAAACTCGTCACCGTATAGAGCGACAGCCCGCCGTCGGCGAGCAGTTTCGAGCCGCCGAGTTCAGGCAAGTCGATAATCGCCGCACCTTCCACGACGACCGCGCCGAGCCGCTCAAGCAGAATCTTGCCGGCCATCATCGTGCCGCCGGTTGCGATCAGATCGTCGATGATCACCACGCGGTCGCCCGGCTTGCACGCGTCTTCGTGAATCTCGACGGTGGCCGTGCCGTATTCGAGTTCATAAGATTGCGACGCGCGCTTGTAGGGCAGTTTGCCCTCCTTACGAATCGGAATGAAGCCCAGATTCAACTCATACGCAAGAATTGGCCCGATGATGAAACCACGCGCATCGAGCCCGGCAATGTAGTCGAGCTTCGCGTCGATATAACGCTGCACGAACAGGTCGATCAGCACCCGCAGCGACTTCGGCTCCTGAAGCAGCGGCGTGATGTCGCGGAACTGCACGCCGGCCTGGGGCCAGTCGGGCACGGTGCGAATATGACTCTTGATGTAGTCGGCCGCATCGAGCGGCGCGCTCGCGAGCGCGTTTGACATGATGTCTCCGGATGGACCTCGACAGGTCCAATGAAAAGCTGAATTGGTGCAGCCGCACGAACCGTGCAGCAATCGCTACGCCGCGGCGGCGCCCGCGCGGCGGTGTTTCGAGAGCCGCTCCTCGGCCTGCGCCAACTGTTCGGGCAAGCCGCGCAACACGACAATGTCGCTCGCGCGCAGCTTGGTGGACGGGTCCGGCTCCACGCCGCGAATGCCGTGACGGCGAATCGCCGTCACTTCGACACCCAGTTCGTACAAACCCAGGTCCGCGAGCGTACGGCCAACCGCGTCGGCGTTCTCGTCGACCGGGACCGATTGTAGCCGCACCTGTTCGTGGCCGTCGTCGTCGTCCATGTCGTCGGCGCCGTGGAAATAGCCGCGCAGCAGCGCATAACGTTCGTCGCGCATTTCTTCCACGCGGCGCACCACGCGGCGCATCGGTATGCCCATCACGACCAGCGTGTGCGAAGCGAGCATCAGGCTCCCCTCTACGATTTCGGGAATCACCTCTGTCGCGCCAGCGGCCAGCAGCTTTTCCAGATCGGCGTCGTCGACGGTACGAACGATCACCGGCAGCGTCGGTTCCAGTTCGTGGATGTTGTGCAGCACGCGTAATGCCGAAGGCGTGTTTGCATACGTAATCGCGATCGCCGCGGCGCGATGAATACCGGCCGCGAGCAGCGATTCGCGGCGGCCCGCATCGCCGAACACGACCGACTCGCCCGCGGCGGCTGCCGCTTGCACGCGGTCCGGGTCGAGGTCCAGCGCGACATACGACAAACCTTCGTGTTCGAGCATGCGAGCAAGGTTCTGTCCGGAGCGCCCGTAGCCGCAGATGATCACGTGGCCGCTTTGCTTCAGGCTCTGCGTGGCGATGCGCGTCATTTGCAACGACTGCATCATCCATTCAGTCGAAGACAGCCGCAGCACGATACGGTCCGCGTTCTGGATCAGGAACGGCGCGGCGAGCATCGACAGCAGCATCGCCGCAAGAATTGCCTGCAGCAGCGTGGCGTCGACGAGATGTTTGTCGAGAATCAGATTCAGCAGCACGAAGCCGAACTCGCCCGCTTGCGCGAGGCCGATACCCGTGCGCATGGCGACGCCCGGCGACGCGCCGAACAGACGAGAAAGCCCCGTGATCATGACGGCCTTCAGCAGGATTGGACCGATCAGGAAGCCGAGCACGATCAGCGGATGCTCCCAGATCACGCGCGGATTCAACAGCATGCCGGTCGTGACGAAGAACAGCCCGAGCAGCACGTCGCGAAACGGCTTGATGTCTTCTTCCACCTGATGCCGGTACGGCGTTTCCGCGATCAACATGCCTGCGATGAATGCGCCCAGCGCGAGCGACAGCCCGAACTTGTCGGTGATGAACGCCGAGCCGAGCGTCACGAGCAGCAGATTGAGAATGAACAGTTCCTGCGAGCGGCGCCGCGCGACCACATTGAACCAGCGCGTCATGAAGCGCTGCCCCACGATCAGCAGCAGCGACAAAGCGACGACGATCTTGATGGCCGCGACGCCGAGCGCGTTGACGAGGTCTTTCGAATCGCCGCCCAGCGCCGAGATAATGATCAGGAGCGGCACCACCGCGAGATCCTGGAAAAGCAGCACACCGAAGATATTGCGGCCATGCTCGGTTTCGATTTCAAGCCGCTCCGCAAGCATCTTGCTGACAATCGCCGTCGACGACATCGCCAACGCGCCGCCGAGCGCAACGCTCGCTTGCCATTTGATATGCACCCAACGCTCGAACACGAAACCGAGCGTGACCGCGATCGCGATCGTGCCCAACACCTGCAATAGACCGAGACCGAACACGAGCCGGCGCATGGAGCGCAGCTTCGCGAGCGAAAACTCGAGGCCGATCGAAAACATCAGGAACACGACGCCGAACTCCGCGAGGTTCTGCGCGCCCACGGAATCGGGAACGAGGCCCAACGCATTCGGCCCAACGACGATGCCGACGCTCAGATAGCCGAGCATCGGCGGAAGATTCAGAAAGCGAAAAATCACCACGCCCGCGACCGAGGCCAGCAGCAGGAAAAGCGTCATTTCGAGCGGGGAAATCATCGGCAAAAACGCATGAGTGAAGCGTCCTCGTTCGTCAGCGGAACCGCGCACGCAACACGCCGTGCGACAAGGTTGAGGGGCCGTTATAGGGGGCGATAAAGCGGCCGTTGAAGGGGCCGATGAAGGCAGCGGCTTTGCACAGCAGGCCCGGCGCGGCGAACAAGCGCCTTTGCTATACTTCGCGAATGATAGCGAAAATCAATGGCGACCGGGCACTTGCGCTCGCTCGTGACGTGCTCGACATCGAAGCGGACGCCGTGCGCGCGCTTCGCGATCAACTCGACGGCGCCTTCGTCGGCGCGGTCGAACTCATCATGGGTTGCCGCGGGCGCGTTGTGGTCTCGGGCATCGGCAAATCCGGGCATGTGGCCCGCAAGCTCGCGGCCACGTTGGCCAGCACCGGCACACCGGCGTTCTTCGTGCATCCTGCTGAAGCGAGTCATGGCGATCTCGGCATGGTCACCGCCGACGACGTATTTCTCGCGTTGTCCAATTCCGGCGAAACCGAAGAACTCGTGGCAATTCTGCCGCTCATCAAGCGGATCGGCGCAAAGCTGATCGCAATGACCGGCCGCCCGTCGTCGAGCCTCGCGAAACTGGCCGACGTCCATCTGAATTCTGCCGTAGCGAAAGAAGCCTGTCCGATGAATCTTGCGCCTACAGCGAGCACCACGGCGGCGCTCGCGCTCGGCGACGCGCTCGCGGTCGCCGTGCTCGACGCGCGTGGCTTCGGCCGCGACGACTTCGCGCGCTCGCATCCGGGCGGCGCACTCGGTCGGCGCCTGCTTACTTACGTCAGCGACGTCATGCGCACGGGCGACCAGGTGCCGAAGGTCACGCCCGCAGCGACCGTACGCGACGCGTTGTTCCAGTTGACGGCCAAGCGCATGGGCATGACCGCGATCGTCGATAGCGAAGACCGCGTGAAGGGCATTTTCACCGACGGCGACTTGCGCCGCGTGCTGGAGCGTGACGGCGATTTTCGCGCGCTGTCGATCGCTTCGGTCATGACTGCCGACCCGCGCACCATCGGCCCGGATCATCTCGCAGTGGAAGCCGTGGAACTGATGGAGCGCCATCGCATCAATCAGATGCTGGTCGTCGACGAAGCGGGCAAGCTCATCGGCGCACTCAACATGCACGACCTGTTCTCGAAAAAGGTGATCTGATGGCCGTCGCGCCCCCTACCGCTACCGAACGCGCAAGCCGCGTGAAGCTGATGATTTTCGACGTCGACGGTGTACTGACCGACGGCGGGCTGCTCTTCACGGCGGAAGGCGACACGATGAAGGCTTTCAATTCCATGGACGGCCACGGCATGAAGCTGCTGCGCCAGGCCGGCATTGAAACGGCGATCATTACCGGGCGCAAGTCGGGCATCGTCGCCGCGCGCGCGAAAGAAATGCATATCACGCATGTGTATCAGGGCATCGAGAACAAGCCGCAGGCATTCGCGGAGTTGCTCCAGGCGACCGGCATGAGTGCGGAACAATGCGGCTACATGGGCGACGACTGGGTCGATCTCGGCGTGATGCTGAAGGTCGGCTTCGCGGCCGCACCGGCTAATTCGCATCCTGAAGTGATCGCGCGAGCCCACTGGGTCAGCGAGGCGCGCGGCGGCCACGGCGCGGCCCGCGAAGTGTGCGACACGCTGTTGCGCGCCCAGCACAAGTACGAGGCGCTGCTCGCAGCCGCCTGTAGCGGCGAACAGCGGGGCCTCGTCGGATGAATCAGTTTCGCCTGACTTCGCTGATCCCGCTCGTCGCGATGGCCGCTCTCGCGGGCATCACGTGGTGGCTTCTGCAAGCCACGCTGCCGCGGCAAAACGAAGGTGCGGTGCGTCCGAAGGAGCACACGCCCGACTACTTCGCCGACAACTTTTCGGTTTCCGAACTCGATCAGTCGGGCTCGACGCAATATCGCCTGACCGCGCAGTCGCTGGTTCACTACGAAGACGACGAACTGAGCGATCTCGTTAAGCCCGCGATGCGCGCGTTCCAGCCGGGCAAGCCGATCGTCACTGCAACCGGCGATACCGGCAAGGTCAACGGCGACGCGTCTATCGTCGACCTGTATGGCAACGCACGCATCCTGCGCGCGCCAGGTTATGGCGACCCGCAGATGCAAGCCGATTCCGAGCATTTCCGCGTGCTGGTCAACGACGATGTGATCGAGACGGAAAAGCCGGTTAAACTTCAGCGCGGCGTCTCCGTAATGACTGCCAGCGGCATGAACTACAACAACGTCACCCGGGTGATGCAGCTCTTCGGCAATGTGAAAGGCGCGATCGCCGCGTCCGACGCCGGCGGCAGCTCGCCCAAGTAACCCGGGTAAATCCATTCCAGGCGTGACTGCATGAACGAATCGTTCCCCCGTTTTCATACCGGCCGCTCGCGAACCCTGTCCGCGTGCCGCGCCGGACTTGCTGCGCTGATTGTCGCGTTGCCGCTCGCCGGCTTCGCGCCGCTTGCGCACGCAGACCGCGCCGACAAGGACAAGCCGCTCAATATCGAAGCGGACAACATGACTTACGACGACCTCAAACAGGTCAACATTTTCACCGGCCATGTGGTCGCGACCAAAGGCACGATCGTGATCAAGGCCGACCGTGTCGACGTGACGCAAGACCCGCAGGGCTATCAGTACGCAACCGGCACCTCGACCGGCGGCAATCTGTCGTATTTCCGTCAGAAGCGCGAAGGTCTCGATGAATACATCGAAGGCACGGCCGTTCGTATCGACTACGACGGCAAGCAGGACCTGACCACCCTCACCACGAATGCGACCGTCAAACGTCTGCAAGGCCTTTCCACGGTGATGGACCAGGTGCACGGCAGCGTCATTACATATGACGGGCAAAAGGACTTCTATACCGCGAAGGCAGGCAAGGACGTCGCGGGACCGGGCAACCCGAGCGGCCGTGTGCGCGCGATGCTTTCGCCGCGTAACGGCGGCGCGGCGCCGCTGAACGGTGCGTCGGCCACGCTCGCGCCGTCCACCACGATTCAGGGAGCGCCGAATCAGTGAGCACCTCCGCGTCCCTCCCCAATCGCAAGCCGGCCGGCACCAGTAGTTCGCTGGTCGTACGCAATCTGAAGAAGCGCTACGGTTCCCGCACAGTCGTCAAAGACGTCTCGCTCGACGTGAAAAGCGGCGAAGTAGTCGGGCTGCTCGGGCCGAACGGCGCGGGCAAGACCACGTCGTTTTATATGATCGTCGGCCTCGTGCCGCTCGACGCAGGCGAAATCGATCTGGACGGCAAGTCCATCAGCTTGTTGCCGATCCACAAGCGTGCTTCGCTCGGGCTCTCGTATCTGCCGCAGGAAGCTTCGGTGTTCCGCAAGCTTTCTGTCGAGCAGAATATTCGCGCCGTGCTGGAATTGCAGCACGAAGACAACGGCAAGCGCCTCACAAAAGACGCAATCACGAGCCGCGTGGAAGCTTTGCTGGACGAGCTGCAAATCTCGCATTTGCGCGACAATCCTGCGCTGTCGCTGTCGGGCGGCGAACGCCGCCGGGTGGAAATCGCGCGGGCGCTCGCCACCAATCCGAGCTTCATTCTGCTGGACGAGCCGTTCGCGGGCGTCGATCCGATTGCGGTGCTCGAAATCCAGAAGATCGTTAAATTTCTGAAGCAGCGCAATATTGGTGTGCTAATCACCGACCACAACGTGCGTGAAACGCTCGGTATCTGCGATCACGCCTACATCATCAGCGACGGCAGCGTGCTGGCCGCCGGCGCGCCGAGCGAAATCATCGAAAACGAAAGCGTGCGGCGCGTCTATCTGGGCGAGCATTTCCGCATGTAAGTGCTCGCGGGAATCGGCGGCGCCACGCGCGTTTGCCGGTTCTTCGGTGGCAAGCGCCCGGGCCTGCTCCTGTCGCGGGCGGCCCGCGCCCGGCGTCGCCGGGACCGGCGCAGCGTAATTGCGAATTCGCAAGGTATCGCGGTCGTGGCAAACTCTCTACAATGAATCTGAACTTGCCATGAAAGCCAGCCTCCAACTCCGCCTATCGCAGCATCTTGCGTTGACCCCGCAACTGCAGCAGTCCATCCGGCTGCTTCAGCTGTCCACGCTCGAACTGCAGCAGGAAGTGGCAACCGCGATCTCGCAGAATCCGCTCCTCGAGAACGAGGACGACTGGATCGCGAGCCCGCTTCGCGTGGCGGCCGACGGTTCGCTGATTACCCAGGCACCCAGTTCGTCGGCGCCACCCGACCAGATGGGCGGCAACGGCTCGTCATCGTCCAGCAGCAGTGAGCGCGCGGAAAACGGCGAGCCGCAAGGCGTAGACGAGTACAACGGCCTCTCGGGCGACAGCAACGGCGACGCGTCGCAATGGAATCTCGACGACTACGGCCGGTCCGGCAACGCCTCCGACGACGACGATCTACCCCCGCTGCAAATTCACGAATCGAGTACTTCGCTGCGCGATCATCTGATGGCGCAATTGCGCGTTACGCAGGCTGGTCAGCGTGACCGGGCGCTGATCACCTTCCTGATCGAGTCGCTAGACGACGACGGCTACCTTGCCGCCACGCTCGACGAAGTGCTCGCGGATCTGCCCGAAGAACTCGAAGTCGACCTCGACGAACTGAATGCCGCGCTCGCGCTGCTGCATAGCTTCGACCCGGCGGGTGTAGGCGCACGCTCCGCCTCCGAGTGTCTCAAGCTGCAACTATTGCGGCTGCCGCCCTCGCCCACGCGAACGCTCGCGCTCGAAATCGTCGCCCATTATCTGGAACTGCTGGCCGCGCGCGATTTCACGCGTCTGCGCAAGCATCTGAAAGCAAACGACGACGACCTGCGCGACGCGCACATGCTGATCCGCTCGCTCGAGCCGTTCCCCGGCGCGGCGTACGGCAAGGCCGAAGCGGACTACGTGGTGCCGGACATCATGGTGCGCAAAACTGCCCAAGGTTGGCAGGCTGAACTCAATCCCGAAGTGGTGCCGAAGCTGCGCATCAATCACCTGTACGCCAATATTCTGCGCAACAACCGCGGCGATCCGGGCAGCGGTTCGTTGCGCCAGCAACTGCAGGAAGCGCGCTGGCTCATCAAGAATATTCAGCAACGTTTCGAAACAATCCTGCGCGTCGCGCAGGCCATTGTGGAGCGCCAGAAGAGCTTTTTTGTGCACGGCGAAATTGCTATGCGCCCCTTGGTTTTGCGGGAAATTGCTGATACGCTGGGCCTACACGAGTCGACTGTCTCGCGTGTGACAACCGGTAAGTACATGCTCACCCCGTTCGGGACGCTAGAGTTCAAGTACTTCTTCGGATCGCATGTTTCGACAGACACGGGCGGCGCGGCCTCTTCCACGGCCATTCGCGCGCTCATCAAGCAACTGATAGGAGCGGAAAACGCAAAAACGCCTCTTTCAGACAGCCGCATAGCCGAACTGCTGGCGGAACAGGGCTTCGTGGTCGCACGGCGCACCGTCGCGAAGTATCGCGAAGCACTCAGGATTCCGGCAGTCAACCTGCGCAAGTCTCTGTAGCCCGTCGCCTTCCGTGGCGGGCATTTACCGGCCGCTCCGCAAGTTGGCGGACAGGCCGGCCGATGCGACCTGCCAGAAGTCAGTCACCGGGGGGCGACTCAGGCAAGCCGACAGATCGACCGGACCTACGTCATCGTGCGGACCAAGCGGCCATTAGCTTGGAGAAGCACTATGAATCTGCAGATCAGTGGACACCACCTCGAAGTAACGCCTGCGTTGCGCGAATACGTGATCACCAAACTGGATAGGGTGCTAAGACATTTCGATCAGGTCATCGACGGCAGTGTGGTCCTCTCGGTCGACAACCACAAGGAAAAGGACAAGCGGCAAAAGGTTGAAATCAACCTGCATCTGAAGGGCAAGGACATTTTTGTCGAGAGCTGTGACAGCGACCTCTACGCTGCGATCGATCTCATGATCGACAAGCTCGACCGGCAAGTGATACGTCACAAGGATCGCCTGCAAGGCCATCAGCACGAAGCGATCAAGTATCAACCGGCGCCGCAACTTGACGTGCCGCCGCAGTAAGCGAAATTAGAAGACTTACTTCATTTCGCTTCACCTCAACCGCCCGGATTCGGGCGGTTTTTCGTTGGGATTCCGGTTTGTTTGCCGAATGCTTTGTCGATTGCTTGTCGATTGCTTGTCGATTGCTTGTCGATTGCTTGCCGGTTCCCACCGGACGATCCTCAAGGTCGCCGCAGCGCGAATCGCCCTGAAAAAAGAACCTATTGAGCATTGATGGCGCGCCGCACCATACGCCGTCGCCCTGTTCTATAATGTTCCGGTTACCATCGGGGTCTAGGTCGCATGCACGCGGTCTGCCGGAGTACTGTGCTTTCGGACTCCAACGCACATCGCGGTGAGCATCAAACGAATGGAACGCCAATCAATCGCCCCAGCGAGGAGAACCCAGGCCACGTTTTCGCCTGTCAACATGAATCGTTTAGCCAAATTTCTTCCCCTCGAGAACGTCGTCGTCGGACTATCGGTCACCAGCAAAAAGCGCGTGTTCGAGCAAGCGGGCCTCATCTTCGAGAACCAGAACGGCATCGCCCGTAGCACGGTCACCGACAATCTGTTTGCGCGCGAGCGCCTCGGATCGACAGGGCTTGGCGAAGGCGTCGCGATTCCGCACGGCCGCATCAAAGGACTCAAGCAGCCGCTCGCCGCGTTTGTCCGTCTGGCCGAACCCATTCCCTTCGAATCGCCCGACGGCCAGCCGGTCTCGCTGCTGATCTTCCTGCTCGTGCCTGAACAGGCCACGCAGCAGCACCTCGAAATCCTTTCGGAAATCGCGCAACTTTTGTCCGATCGCGAGGCGCGCGAGCGCCTGCATACGGAAGAAGACCGCGAATCATTGCATCGCCTGCTCACTCAGTGGCAACCTTGATGCAGCGGCGGTCATCCGCACGCCGCCTATCCGCACGTCCCACCGCCCGCGTGCGGATATAGTCAGGCTCGGCGCACGGCCCGCGTTAGCGTGGCCAGCGGTTTGCCCGGCAAGCGGCCAACACTGGAGTCACTGACTCATGGATACGTCCAGCATCAACGCCCAGAGCATTTTCGACGATAACGCCGCCACGCTGAAGCTAAGCTGGCTGACAGGGCATGAAGGCTGGGAACGCGGCTTTTCTTCAGAATCGGTCGCCAATGCCACGTCGAGCGCCGACCTCGTCGGCCACTTGAACCTGATCCACCCGAACCGGATCCAGGTGCTCGGCGACGCCGAAATCGACTACTACAAGCGCCAGACCGACGAAGACCGCTCGCGCCACATGGCCGAGCTGATTGCGTTGGAACCGCCATTCCTCGTGGTGGCGGGCGGCGTCGCGGCTCCGCCGGAACTGGTGCTTCGCTGCACGCGCTCGTCTACACCGCTTTTTACTACGCCGATGTCAGCGGCTGCTGTGATCGACAGCCTGCGCCTCTACATGTCGCGCATTCTCGCGCCGCGCGCCACGTTGCATGGCGTGTTTCTCGACATTCTCGGCATGGGCGTGCTGCTCACCGGCGACTCGGGTCTCGGCAAAAGCGAGCTCGGTCTCGAACTCATTAGCCGCGGCCACGGCCTCGTCGCCGACGACGCCGTCGACTTCGTCCGGCTAGGCCCGGACTTCGTCGAAGGGCGCTGCCCGCCGCTGCTGCAAAATCTGCTGGAAGTGCGCGGCCTGGGACTGCTCGACATCAAGACGATTTTCGGTGAAACCGCCGTGCGCCGGAAAATGAAGCTCAAGTTGATCGTGCAACTGGTACGCCGTCCTGACGGTGAATTCCAGCGGCTGCCGCTGGAGAGCCAAACCGTCGACGTGCTCGGCCTGCCCATCAGCAAGGTCACGATTCAGGTGGCCGCAGGCCGCAACCTCGCGGTGCTGGTCGAAGCTGCGGTGCGCAATACCATTCTGCAATTGCGCGGCATCGACACGCTGCGTGACTTCATGGACCGGCAGCGCCTCGCCATGCAGGACCCGGATAGTCAGTTTCCCGGCAAACTGATCTGAGTCGGTCGTACATCGAGTACTTGCAGCCCACGCCCATGGCCGGTTGCAGGTACGCGCGAGAGCAGTCAGATGCTATGATGAAACGGACCGATTCCACGACTCCATGCGCATAATCCTCATCACCGGCATATCCGGCTCTGGCAAATCCGTCGCGCTCAACGCGCTTGAGGACGCGGGCTATTACTGCGTCGACAATTTGCCGCCGCGCTTTTTGCCCGAACTCGCCTCCTATCTCGCCGAAGACGGAAATGACCGCCTCGCGGTCGCGATCGACGCGCGCTCGAGTGCGTCACTCGACGACATGCCTGCGATGATCCGCGACCTCTCGCGCGCTCACGACGTGCGGGTGCTGTTCCTCAACGCGAGCACGCAGTCGCTGATTCAGCGCTTCTCGGAAACGCGTCGCCGTCATCCGTTGTCGGGCTCGACCGCGCATGACGCAGATGTCGGCTTGCTCACGTCGCTCGCGGAGGCAATTGAACGCGAGCGCGAGCTCGTCGCGGGACTTGCCGAATTCGGCCATCAGATCGACACGAGCAACTTGCGCGCGAACGTGCTGCGCCAGTGGGTGAAGCGTTTTATCGAGCAGGAGCATGCGGGTCTCGTGCTGATGTTTGAGTCCTTCGGCTTCAAACGCGGCGTGCCGCTCGACGCCGATTTCGTGTTCGATGTACGCACGCTGCCGAACCCGTACTACGACCATGAGTTGCGCCCGCTGACGGGTCTCGACAAACCGGTGATCGATTTCCTGGACGCGCTGCCGGTCGTTCACGAAATGATCGACGATATCGAGAAGTTCCTCGCCAAATGGCTGCCGCATTTCCGCGACGACAATCGTAGTTATCTGACAGTCGCGATTGGTTGTACGGGCGGCCAACATCGCTCGGTGTTCATTGCGGAGACGCTTGCCGCGCGTCTCGCCAATACAGCGAATGTAATCGTGCGGCATCGCGACGCACCGGTCGACGCCGGGGCGTCATCGAAGTTAGTGGCTTAACCGGCCGCATCGCGCGGCCTTAACTCGAAGCGTTGCGCCATGTCCTCTACTTCTACTGTGCTCGCCGATGTGCCGCTGTTCCCGCTGCATACCGTTCTGTTTCCTGACGGCATTCTGCCGCTGAAAATCTTCGAAGCGCGCTACCTCGATATGGCGCGCGACTGCCTGCGCGAGAAGACGCCGTTCGGCGTGTGCCTGCTGAAAAGCGGCGCCGAGGTCGCTCGGGAACACGAGCCTTCGGTGCCCGAATCAATCGGCTGCCTCGCCGAAATTGAAGAGTGCGACGTTGAGACCTTCGGCATGCTGTTGATTCGCGCGCGCGGCACGCGGCGCTTCCGGCTGCTGTCGCATCGTGTGGAAAGCAGCGGTTTGCTGGTCGGTATGGCCGAGCCGCTCGGCGAAGACCGGCCGCTAGAAGGTAACCAGCAACTCGCCAGGTTCGGCGCGTGCGCGGAAGTGCTGGAGCGCATCATCGCTACGATCCAGGAGCGCGACCCGGAAAGCTTGCCGTTCGCGGAACCGTTCAGACTCGAAGACCCGTCGTGGGTGTCCAACCGTCTCGCCGAAGTACTGCCGATCGCACTAAAAGCGCGGCAAAAGCTCATGGAAATGCTGGATGCCGGCGCGCGCATCGACGTGGTTCATCACTATATGCAGCAGCATCAACTGCTGTAAGAAGCGGCTCCGCGCGTGACCGTTCAGATCAGCGAACCCCGCAGACTCTCCAGAAGTTTTCGAACGGGCGCGGGCACGCCGAAAGAATCGAGATCGCTCACCGACACCCAAGCCGTGTCCGCATCGCGTAACGCCGCGAGAGCGCCGACACTACGATCGAACTCTGCGAGCCGTGGCTCTATTTCCAGCTTGAAGTGCGTGAACACATGCGTGAGCGGCGCGAGCGGCGACACCGCACCGTCGCCGCCGAACTCGCGCGCTCGCGTGGCGAGTGCCGCTTCGTCCGCAGCCTCGGGCAAGCTCCACAGGCCGCCCCAGATACCGGACGGCGGGCGCTTTTCGAGCATGACCGCGTCGCCGTCGCGCATCACGAGCATCCACGTGCGACGCGTCGGCACCGCTTTCTTCGGACGCGCGGTCGGCAGTTCGCGTTGACGTCCCGTCACGTTCGCAACACAGTCGGCGGAAAACGGACAGCGCAAACAGTCGGGCTTGCCGCGCACGCATAACGTAGCGCCAAGGTCCATCAGACCTTGCGTGTACGCGCTGACTTCGTCGTCCGATGCATTGGACGGCAGCAGCGATTCAGCCAGCGTCCACATGGCATTCTCGACCTTCTTCTCGCCGGGGAATCCTTCGACGCCGAACACTCGCGCGAGTACACGCTTCACGTTGCCGTCGAGAATCGTCGCGCGGGCGCCGAACGCAAACGACGCGATCGCCGCCGCCGTCGAACGCCCGATGCCGGGCAGTTCCGCGAGTTGGTCCACCGAAGCCGGGAACGCGCCGCCGTGCCGCTCGACGACCGCCTGCGCGCAGCGATGCAGATTGCGGGCGCGCGTGTAATAGCCGAGGCCGGCCCACAGCGCCATGACGTCATCAACAGGAGCCGCGGCAAGCGCGGCAACATCCGGAAAGCGCGCGAGAAACTTCGCGTAGTACGGAATCACCGTCGACACTTGCGTCTGCTGCAGCATGATTTCCGACAGCCAGATGCGATAGGCATTGCGCGTGTTCTGCCATGGCAGATCATGGCGCCCATGCATGCGCTGCCATGCGATCAGCCGGGCGGCAAACCCGGACGTCAGTGCAGATGCGGGCACCGTGGATACAGCAGGCGCGGCGGACGGCGCGGAACGCGGACCGGACTTAGGAGTTAAGCGGGAAGGCATCGAAAATTAGCGCTGACAGGTGGGACAAAAGTAAGTGGAGCGCTGACCTTGCACGATCTGTCTGATCGGCGTGCCGCACACGCGGCACGGCTGCCCCGCGCGGTCATAGACGAAATAATCGAGCTGGAAGTACCCGCTTTCGCCATTGCTGCCGACGAAATCGCGCAGCGTGCTACCGCCTTTCTCGATCGCCGCTGCGAGCGTCACGCGTACAGCATCGGCCAACAATCCGTAGCGTACGAGCGAGACGCGGCCTGCCGCGATGGTGGGCCGGATACCTGCGCGAAAGAGGCTTTCGGACGCATAGATATTCCCCACGCCGACGACGATTTCGCCGGCCAGCAGAGCCTGCTTCACCGACACCTTGCGCCCGCGTGTGAGCCGGTGCATGAGCGCGCCTGAGAATGCGGGCGAAAACGGCTCGACGCCAAGACTCGCAAGCAACGGATGCTCGAGCACGTCGCCGGCTTCACGCGGATGCCACAACACCGCGCCGAAGCGTCGCGGATCGCGGAAGCGCAGAATGAAATCGTCGAAAATCCAGTCGACGTGGTCGTGCTTCGCCGCGGCCGGAGGATGCGGTACATGACGCAACACACGCAGTGTGCCCGTCATGCCAAGATGCACGATGAACCACCCCGCGTCGATTTCGAACAGCAGATATTTGCCGCGCCGCTCGACGTTGCGCACGACGTGCCCTCGCAAGGTCTTCGCAAGGTCCGCGGGAATCGGCCACCGCAGCGCGGGCGTACGGACATCGACGCGCTGCACCTTGCGGCCGGACACATACGGCTCGATCCCTCGTCGGGTAACCTCAACTTCTGGCAGCTCTGGCATGTCTAACTGGTCTGCAACTTGCGTGAGTGGTTGTGCGCGTATTGTAGCGAGCGCGTTACAATCGTCCGAAACATTGAACGGATTTCCATGAACTTGTCCTTCGTGAAGCTGTTTTCGAAGCGCCCGGCTAGCGCGTCCCGCGTGCCGCACGCAGTGTCCGCGCGGCGCTCGCTGGGTGTGGCCGCGCTCGCGCTTTGGGCGTTCGCCGCGCTGCCCGCGCACGCGCAGGACCCATCGCCGGAGTCGGACGACACCTCGGTCACGCTGTCCGACCCGCTCGGCCCGCCGTCAGCAGAAGAACAGAAAGCGCTGCCGAACGTGCAACTGACGAGCCAGATCGTATTCCAGGTGCTCGCCGCCGAAGTCGCGTTGCAGCGTAATCAGCCTGCGCCTGCTTATCAGACGTACCTCGCGCTTGCGCGCGACACGCACGATCCGCGCATGGCGCAGCGCGCCACTGAAATCGCGCTGGCCGCGCAAAGTCCGTCGGACGCGTTGGCCGCCGCGCAATTGTGGCAGCAGTATGCGCCGGGCTCGGAGCGCGCCGCACAACTCGACGCGTCGCTGCTGGTACTGTCAGGCAAGCCCGATGACGCAGCGCCGCTGCTTGCGCGTGAACTCGAGAAGGTGCCCGCGCAGAATCGCGGCAGCGCAATTCTTGCGCTCCAGTTGCTGATTTCTCGCGGACCGAATCGCATCGGCGGCCTGCATGTGCTGCAGGACCTGCTGAAGAACGATATGAACCGGCCGGAAGCGCAGCTGGCCGTCGCACGTCAGCAACTGGTTTCCAATGACGCGCCGGGTGCTCGCAAGTCGCTGGAACAGGCGCTCGCGCTTAAGCCTGACTATTTGCCCGCCGCGTTGATGCTGTCGCAAATGGGCCCCGAGGAACGCAAGGAAGGAATCGCGTCGCTCGAAAAATACGTGCAGCAAAACCCGAAGTCGCATGACGCGCGTCTCGCGCTCGCTCAAATGTATCTGGCAAGCGACCGCCTCGACGACGCGCAAAAGCAGTTCGAGATCATGCACAAGGCGAATGCGAACGACCTCACGCCGCTCATGGCGCTCGCGCTCATCAAGATCCAGCAGAAGAACTTCGCAGAGGCGCAGACGTATCTCACGCAGTACGCGCAGCAAGCCGAGAAGACGCCTGGCGCGGATGCGGGGCAAGCGTATATCTATCTTGCGCAGTTGGCGCTCGAACAGAAGAACGAAGCGGCCGCCGCCGACTGGCTCGACAAGATTTCGCCGTCGAGCCAGCAGTACATGCCCGCGCAGATCACGCGCGCGCAGCTGCTCGCGAAGCAAGGCAAGCCTGACGACGCGCGCCGCCAATTGGCCAATCTGCGGCCGGCCGATCCGCGCGATCAGGCGTTGGTCGCACGCACCGACGCAGCCATCCTGTTCGACGCGAAGCGCTACCCTGAGGCGGAAACGCGCCTGCAGCAAGCCACGGCGGCATTTCCGGACGACCCGGATCTGAGCTATGACTACGCCATGGCGGCCGAAAAGAACGGCCACTTCGACGTCATGGAAGCGCAGTTGCGCAAGCTCATTCAGACGCAACCAGACAATCCCCAGGCGTACAACGCGCTTGGCTATTCGCTTGCCGATCGCAATCAGCGTCTAGCGGAAGCGGACAAGCTGGTCGAGAAGGCGTCGTCGCTTGCGCCGAACGACGCGTTCATCATGGACAGCGTCGGCTGGGTCAAGTACCGCATGGGCAATACGTCGGACGCGATCAAAGTGCTGCGCAAAGCCTACGACATTCAGCCGAACGCTGAGATCGGCGCGCATCTCGGCGAGGTGCTGTGGAAAGCCGGCGATCAGGACCAGGCCCGCGCCGCTTTCCGCGAAGCTCGAAAGCTCGAACCCAACAACGAAACGCTCGTCAAAACGCTGCAACGTCTTCAGGTGAACGATCTTTGATGCGTATTTCCCGTTTCAATTCTTTTTCATGGGCGCCGCGTCGCGCGGCGCTCGGGCTTGCTGCGGCAGCCGTCGTGACACTGGTCGGTTGCGCCTCGGTGAAACCGCAGGGGCCGTCCACGTCGAATGCGGCGACCGCGGTGACTACGCAAACGAGCCGTGCTTACCAGGGCCGTTTCGCCGTCCAGTACAACGATCAGAACGGCCAGCAGCGCAACGCGTACGGCAATTTCTCGTGGCAGGAAACGGGCGACACGGTGACCTTGCAATTGCGCAATCCGCTTGGGCAGACACTCGCGATCGTCACGTCGTCGCCGGCTTCCGCCACGCTTGAATTGCCGAACCGCCAACCGCTCACCGCCGACAACGTCTCCACGTTGATGCAGAACGCGCTCGGCTTTGCACTTCCCGTCGAGGGATTGCGTTACTGGCTGCAGCCTTCGCCCGCACCCACCTCGCGTGCCAAAACGGAACGGGACCCGGAACAGCCGTCACGCTTCAAGGAGATCACTCAGGACGGCTGGACGATCGACTATCTTGCCTACGCCGAAGCGCCGGCTACTGGCGTAAAGCGGGTGAATCTGACGCGCTCGGAGCCGCCGCTCGACATCAAGCTTGTACTGGACCAGTAAAACGCGCGTCTCGCGCTCTTGCCGCTTATTCGGCGCCACCTCGGCGCATGCAGCCTCGACATGATCGAAACGACCGACTCGCTGCGCGATTGCCTCGCGCCAGCGAAACTCAACCTCTTTCTGCACATTACCGGGCGCCGGCCGGACGGCTATCACACGCTGCAAACGGTCTTCCAGTTACTCGACTGGGGCGACACGCTGCACTTCAGGCGTCGCGCCGATGGCCTCATCACGCGTAGCACCGAAATCGCCGACGTGCCCCCCGAACACGACCTCACCGTGCGCGCCGCCACGCTTTTGAAAGCGCATACAGGCTCGCCGGAAGGCGTCGACATCGAAATCGAAAAGCGCCTGCCTATGGGCGCAGGGCTTGGCGGCGGCAGTTCGGACGCCGCCACCACGCTGCTCGCGCTGAACCGGCTTTGGAAATTGAACGTGCCGCGGCTGGAATTGCAGGCGCTGGCATTGAAGCTCGGCGCGGACGTGCCATTTTTTGTTTTTGGAAAAAATGCGTTTGCCCAGGGTGTCGGCGAAGCTTTAGACGTTGTACAATTGCCGCCGCGTCATTTCCTGGTAGTGACGCCGAGGGTTCATGTTCCGACTGCAGCGATTTTTTCCGAAAAAGCGTTGACAAGAGATTCAAAAGCCCTCACAATTACGGACTTTCCTGCAGAACTTAGCTGCAACACTGAATGGCCAGAGAGCTTTGGCCGTAATGACATGCAGCAGGTTGTCGTTGGAAAGTACGCGGAAGTAGCGCAAGTGCTGCGATGGTTTGAAAACGTCGCGCCGGCGCGGATGTCCGGATCTGGTGCAAGTGTCTTTGCAGCGTTCCGTAGTAAAGCTGAAGCAGAAGCGGTGCAAGCTAAACTGCCAGGCGAATGGAACAGCGCAGTGGCCGCCAGTCTGGAACAACATCCACTCTTTGCTTTCGCGTCATAGGTTTTGCATCGTCGAACGAAACTCCACGTTCGGCGGAGCTCAAAGTTAGTGTAGGGGAGTCGCCAAGCTGGTTAAGGCACCGGATTTTGATTCCGGCATGCAAAGGTTCGAATCCTTTCTCCCCTGCCAATAATTTCTCGCATTTCCCCTCGCCCCCAGCCTGAAGCAGGTGCACGATGAGCAGCCATGACGGCCTGATGGTTTTTACTGGCAACGCAAATCCCGCGCTTGCTCAGGAAGTCGTCAAAATCCTCGGTATTCCCCTCGGCAAAGCAATGGTTAGCCGTTTCTCGGACGGTGAAATCCAGGTCGAGATTCAGGAAAACGTGCGTGGCAAAGACGTCTTTGTTCTGCAGTCCACGTGCGCACCGGCGAATGACAACCTGATGGAACTGATGATCATGGTCGACGCGCTCAAGCGCGCATCGGCCGGTCGGATCACGGCAGCCATCCCCTACTTCGGTTATGCACGTCAGGATCGCCGCCCTCGTTCGGCGCGCGTCGCCATCTCGGCGAAAATCGTGGCGAACATGCTGGAAATCGCAGGCGTCGAGCGGATCATCACGATGGATCTGCACGCCGACCAGATTCAAGGCTTCTTCGACATCCCCGTCGACAACATCTACGCTACGCCTGTGCTGCTCGGCGATCTGCGCAAGCAGAACTACGAGAACCTGCTGGTCGTTTCGCCGGACGTCGGCGGCGTGGTGCGTGCCCGGGCATTGGCGAAGCAGTTGAACTGCGACCTCGCGATCATCGACAAACGTCGCCCGAAGGCGAACGTTGCCGAGGTGATGAACATCATCGGTGAAGTGGAAGGCCGGACCTGCGTGATCATGGACGACATGGTCGACACTGCCGGCACCCTTTGCAAGGCGGCTCAGGTTTTGAAGGAACGTGGCGCGAAGCAGGTTTTCGCTTATGCCACTCACCCGGTTCTGTCGGGCGGCGCCGGCGAGCGCATTGCCGCATCCGCACTCGACGAACTCGTTGTCACGGACACGATCCCGCTCGGTGAAGAAGCCCGCTCGTGCGCGAAGATCCGTTCGTTGACCAGCGCCGGCCTGCTTGCCGAAACGTTCTCGCGGATCCGCCGCGGCGATTCGGTCATGTCGCTGTTCGCTGAAAGTTAAGTATTTGCGAAGGCGCGGTGTATCGCTCTATGCGACACACGCGCTTTTGCACAATCGGCGTGAACGAACGAAGGTTCATGCCGCAGCTCTGGGGCCTCAGCCATAACGGCTTGCGGGCCCCGTTTTTACTGCCTGGTCGCGGGCAGTGCATTGGAGATTCAAAATGAAAGTTGTCGCTTTCGAGCGTTCTTTGCAAGGTACGGGTGCGAGCCGCCGCCTGCGTAACTCGGGCAAGACCCCGGGCATCGTATATGGCGCTGGTGCTGAAACGCAATTGGTCGAACTGGACCACAACGCGCTGTGGCACGCGCTGAAGAAAGAAGTTTTCCACTCGTCGATCCTCGATCTGGAAGTTGGTGGCAAGTCGCAACAGGTTCTGCTGCGCGACGTGCAATATCACCCGTTCCGTCAGCTCGTGCTGCACGTGGACTTCCAGCGTGTCGACGCATCGAAGAAGCTGCACACCAAGGTGCCGCTGCACTTCATGAACCAGGAAAGCAACCCGGCTGTGAAGCTGGCGAGCGCGGTGATCTCGCACGTCGTCAATGAACTGGAAATCGAGTGCCTGCCGTCGGCACTGCCTGAATTCATTGAAGTCGACCTGGCCAAGATCGAAGCTGGTCAATCGGTTCACGCTAAAGACATCCCGCTGCCGGCAGGCGTGTCGCTGGTTGCTCACGTCGAAGCAGAAAACCCGGTGGTCGCTGCTGCAACGATCCCGGCTGGCGCAGTGTCCGAAAGCGACGCCGCCGCTGGTGAAGGCGAAACGCCGGCTGCTTGAATGCGCCTCGCGCAGTGAGCAAGTAATCCTCTCGATCCGTTTCAATGAGACGATCGATGTGACCCGCCGAGGTTCGCCCCGGCGGGTTTTTTTTCGGTTATTTCGGCCCGGCCGCGTTTGGCTTGCGGGCCAGATGGACCCACTCAATCATGATCAAGCTGATCGTCGGCCTCGGCAATCCGGGCGCCGAGTACACTGCGACGCGCCATAACGCCGGCTTCTGGCTGGTGGATCAACTGGCGCGCGAGGCGGGCACGACGCTGCGCGATGAGCGGCGCTTCCATGGCTTCTACGCGAAGGCGCGGCTCCACGGCGAGGAAGTGCACCTGCTGGAGCCGCAGACTTATATGAACCGCTCGGGTCAGTCCGTCGTTGCGGTGGCGCAGTTCTTCAAGATTCTTCCCGACGAGATACTCGTCGCGCATGACGAACTCGACATGCCGCCCGGCAGCGTCAAGCTCAAGCTCGGCGGGGGGAGCGGCGGACATAATGGCTTGAAGGACATCACCGCGCATTTGTCGTCGCAGCAATATTGGCGGCTGCGCATCGGCATCGGGCATCCACGCGACCTGATCCCCGAAAGTGCGCGCGCGGGCGCCAAGCCCGACGTCGCGAACTACGTGCTGAAACCGCCGCGGCGTGAAGAGCAGGACGTGATCGACGCGTCCATTGAGCGCGCGTTGGCAGTCATGCCGCAGATCATCAAAGGCGAGCTCGAACGGGCAATGATGCAACTGCATCGCAATTCTTAAGCTGTGTTGCTGGCGGCGCAGGTTGGGATGAAGCAGCGCGACTTCGTGCCAAAGCAGCAAGAGCGGCCGGAGCGCCAACCCCAATCAACCGCATTGCAACGATAGGAGAGCGCTTTGAGCCGATACTGGAGTGACATTGTTCACCGTCTGACGCCGTATGTGCCGGGCGAACAGCCCCTGCTCGCCCGTCCGGTCAAGCTGAACACCAACGAGAATCCCTACCCTCCGTCGCCCCGCGTGCTCGAGGCGATTCGTCAGGAACTCGGCGACGCCGGCGAGTCGCTGCGCCGCTACCCGGACCCCACCGCGTTCAAGTTGCGCGAAACGGTCGCCGCCTATCACGGCATCCGTGCGGATCAGGTGTTTGCGGGCAACGGCTCAGATGAAGTGCTTGCACTCACGTTCCAAGCTCTGCTGAAGCACGATAAGCCTCTGCTGTTCCCTGACATCACGTACAGCTTCTATCCCACGTACGCGAGGCTTTTCGAGGTCGACTACCAGACGATTCCGCTCGACGACAGTTTCGCGATCAACGTCGACGACTACGCCATTGCGAACGGCGGCATCCTGTTTCCGAATCCGAATGCGCCCACCGGACGTCCGTTGCCGCTCGCCGATATTGAGCGTCTCGTAAAGAAAAACGCGGATTCCGTTGTGGTAATCGACGAGGCCTATGTGGACTTCGGCGCCGAATCGGCGATCGGACTGATCGATCGCTATCCGAATCTGCTCGTCGTGCAGACAGTGTCCAAGTCGCGCTCGCTGGCAGGCATGCGCGTCGGCTTCGCCTTTGGCAACGCGGAGCTGATCGACGCGCTCAATCGGGTAAAAGACAGCTTCAATTCGTATCCGCTCGACCGCCTCGCACAAGTCGCCGCGCGCGCGGCTTACGAAGACGACCGGTGGTTTCGCGACACCTGCGCAAAGGTAATTGCAAGCCGCGAGCGATTGAGCGCGGGACTAACGGCGCTAGGCTTCGACGTCGTGCCGTCGGCCGCCAATCTGCTGTTCGCGCGCCACGAGGCCTACGACGCGGCAATGCTCGTATCGCTCCTTCGTGAAAGGGAGATTTTCGTGCGCCACTTCAACGCACCGAGAATCGACCAGCACCTGCGCATTTCGGTCGGTACCGACGCGGAATGCGGCGTTCTGCTCGACGCATTGCGCGACATCTTCAGCGCTTACATCGGCTGAGCGGATCTGCGCAAAAAAAAGCGGCGAGGCCGGTGCCTCGCCGCTTCGCGTTTCCACTGCAAGAACATCAAGCGGTTTTTGCCGCCTGCAGCGCGTGATATTTCGCCATCAAGCCTTCCGGCGTTTCGAGGTGCTCCGGATCGCGCGGAATACACTCGACCGGGCACACCTGGATACACTGCGGTTCGTCGAAATGACCGACGCACTCAGTGCACTTCTTTGGGTCAATCACGTAGATTTCCGGGCCCATCGAAATCGCGTCGTTCGGGCACTCGGGCTCGCACACGTCGCAATTGATGCACTCGTCGGTAATCATCAAGGCCATACTTCTCTCACTTCGCGCCGGCCGCAGCCGGCTCTGATCCGTCAAACCGACAGTTTACGCCGGTTACGGCTGCGCCGCCGAAGCACCGTTATCCGGGTCCAACGCCGCAACCTTCTCCTTCAGCCATTTTTCGACCGACGGGAAAACGAACTTGCTCACGTCGCCGCCCAGCTGCGCAATCTCGCGCACAATCGTGCCCGAAATGAACTGATACTGATCGGACGGCGTCATGAACATGGTTTCGACGTCGGGCAACAGATAGCGGTTCATGCCCGCCATCTGAAACTCATACTCGAAGTCGGACACGGCGCGCAGCCCGCGCACGATCACTCGCGCGTTATTGCTGCGAACGAAATCCTTGAGCAGCCCTTTGAAGCTCATGACCTGAACATTCGGGTAATGGCCCAGCACTTCGTGAGCGATATCGAGCCGCTCCTTGAGCGTAAAGAACGGCTTCTTGTTGCGGCTGTCGGCGACGCCGACCACCAGCGTGTCGAAGATGCTCGACGCGCGCCGAACGAGGTCTTCGTGACCGCGCGTTAGCGGATCGAACGTGCCCGGGTACACGGCGACTACCATGAGACTTCTCCTCTCTTCAGACAGATGGGCACGTCAAAGCGTCCACGCGACGCATTTGGCACCGGCCGCACGCGTGACGGCAAACCGTCCGGCGCTTGTTATGGAAGGCGCATTATTCCTCATTTTCGCGCTGCAGCAAATGGAAGTGGACAGCGCCCGCTTTGCCCTGCCGGACGATTTCCCACCCGGCAAGAGCTTCGTTCGCGCCGGGCTCGATCGCCACGCCGGCTTCTACATACAGGAAACCGTCGCTGCTCACGAGCGGAGCCGCCAGCCCGAGCGCTTTGTCCAGTACATCCGAGCCAAACGGCGGGTCGAGGAATACCACGTCGAACGAACCGGGCGGCAGGCTCGCTGCAAGACGCAAACCGTCGGCCTCGGCAATTTCGATCATGCGCGCCCCGAGTCGTTCCTGGTTGGCCCGCAACTGGCTCGCCGCTCGCGAGTTACGCTCGACCATCAGTACGCGTGCGGCGCCGCGCGACGCCGCTTCGAAGCCGAGCGCGCCGCTGCCGGCAAAGAGATCGAGGCAGCGCTGACCGTCCAGACGTTGCCCGAGCCAGTTGAACAGCGTTTCGCGAACCCGGTCCGGCGTGGGGCGCAAGCCGTCGAGGTCGAGCACGGGCAGTGGCGTGCGTTTCCAGTCGCCGCCGATAATCCGGATGGCGTGCGGCTTACCGCCTTTAGACGAAGCGCCATGGGCGCGGGAAGAGGCTGAACGGGGCATGCAGTTTTGATTGCGTTGACAGAAGCGTCCGCTGCGTCGAAGCAAGCGGACCGGAGCGCCAACGTTACCACAGGGGCGCGGCGCGTCCAGCCTGGCCGTTCGGCCTATACAACGTGCGACGGCGCGCCTGATAAAATGTGCGGCTTCCAGCGCCTTGCATCCCGCATCGCAACGCTGCCTGCCGCTTTCGCCGGTGCTGTACCGGCCGCGCGCATCGGCGCGCGCTCTCACCACGCCAGATCATGTTCAGCTTTTTCAAACGATTCAAGGGTTCGAAAGAGTCCGAAAACGCGCCAGACGAATCGCAAATCGCGCCTGAGGGGCTGCTTGACGAGCCGGCTGCAGAAGCGCCGGCCGAGCCGCCTGTCCCCGCGAAAGCCGGGCCGGCCGCGAATGCCGCAAGTGCCAGCGTGCCGGCGAGCATTGTGTCGCCGCCCGTCGCCTCGCCCGAACCGCAGCCCCAGCCCGATTTCGAGGAATCGACGCTCGAGACCGTCGAAATCGTGCCTCCGCCGTTGCAGGATGCGAGCGCGAAACGCTCGTGGCTGACTCGCCTGAAAACCGGCTTGTCGAAGACCAGTTCGAGTCTCACCGGCATTTTCGTCGGCACCAAGATCGACGAGGATCTTTACGAAGAGCTGGAAACCGCGCTGCTCATGTCCGACGCGGGCGTCGACGCGACCGAATTCCTGCTTGAAGCGCTGCGCGAGAAGGTACGCACCGAGCGTCTTACGGAGCCGCAACAGGTCAAGACGGCGCTGCGCACGCTACTGGTCGAGTTGCTCAAGCCGCTCGAAAGCTCGCTTATGCTCGGACGCGCGCAGCCGCTCGTCATGATGATTGCTGGCGTCAACGGCGCGGGCAAGACGACGAGCATCGGCAAGCTCGCCAAGCATCTGCAGAGTTTCAACCAGTCGGTCCTGCTTGCCGCCGGCGACACGTTCCGCGCCGCCGCGCGCGAGCAGTTGGCAATCTGGGGGCAACGCAACAACGTCACCGTGGTGTCGCAGGAAAGCGGCGATCCAGCGGCCGTGATTTTCGACGCGGTCGGCGCCGCGCGGGCACGCAAGATCGACGTGATGATGGCGGACACGGCCGGCCGTCTACCCACCCAGTTGCATCTGATGGAAGAGCTGCGCAAGGTCAAACGCGTGATCGGCAAGGCGCAGGACGGCGCGCCGCACGAGGTGTTGCTCGTGATCGACGCCAATACCGGGCAGAACGCGCTTGCGCAGGTCAAGGCTTTCGACGACGCGCTCGGCTTGACCGGCCTGATCGTCACCAAGCTCGACGGAACGGCCAAAGGCGGCATTCTTGCAGCCATCGCGCGGCAGCGACCCATTCCGGTGTACTTCATCGGCGTTGGCGAAAAGGTGGAGGACTTGCAGCCTTTCAGCGCTGAAGAGTTCTCCGACGCGTTGCTAGGCGGTTAAGCCAAAGCGACGCCATTAGCGGCGCCTCGCCGGCAAGTCACAAAAAAGGGCACTCTTCGGAGTGCCCTTTTTACACCGGCAACGCGGTGCGGCTCATTCGGCGTCTGGCTGCATGCCGGGCGCGGCGCGCGCGAATGCGTCGATTTCCATCGCGTGGTCGTAAATGCGCTGGATGGTCGGATATTTCGACGTATCGACGTTGAAGCGCTGCGCGTTGAACACCTGCGGGATCAGGCACGCGTCCGCGAGTGTCGGCTCGTCGCCGAAGCAAAGCTTGCCGGTGCGCCCGTCGCTCGCCAGGTGAGCCTCCAGCGTCGCAAAGCCGGTGTCCACCCAGTGCCGGTACCAGGCGTCTTTCGCGTCGTTCTCCACGCGCAGCGTGTGTTTCAGATACTTCAGCACACGCAGATTGTTGAGCGGATGGATCTCACACGCCACCTGCAACGCGAGCGAGCGCACATATGCACGGTCGGCGGGAGCCTTCGGCAAAAGCGGCGGCTCGGGATGCGTTTCCTCCAGATATTCGATGATGGCGAGCGACTGCGGCATCACCTCATGGCCGTCGATCAACGTGGGGACGATGCCGTCCACGTTGACCGCGCGATATTCCGGCTTCAGCTGCTCGCCACCGTCTCGCACGAGATGCACAGGTACATACTCGTACGGCAGGTTTTTCACGTTGAGCGCGATCCGCACCCGATACGACGCCGAGCTGCGAAAATAGCTGTAGAGCTTCATGTCGTTGTCTCCTCCCAAAACTGCTTCAGACGACGCGCACGCTGAATTCTCCCAGTCCGTCCACGCCGCCATTCATCAGATCGCCCTTCACCACCGCGCCGACGCCTTCGGGCGTGCCGGTGAAGATCAGATCGCCCGGCTGCAACTCGAACAACGTCGAAAGGTAGGCAATGGTTTCGCCCACCGACCAGATGAGTTGCGACACATCCGAGCGTTGCTTCTCCTCACCGTTCACAGACAGCCAGATCGCGCCCTTACCGATGTGGCCAACGCTCGACACCGGATGAATCGGGCCGAGCGGCGCAGATTGATCGAAACCTTTCGCGGTGTCCCACGGACGACCCAGCTTCTTCGCCTCGGCCTGCAGGTCGCGGCGCGTCATGTCGAGACCGAGCGCGTAGCCGTAGACGTGATCCAGCGCGCTGTCCGCGGAGATATTTTTGCCGCCTTTACCGATCGCCGCGACGAGCTCCATTTCGAAGTGGACGTTCTTAGACAGCGTCGGATACGGAAACTCGCCGGTCTCGCCCGGCGGTACATACAGGACGGCATCCGCCGGCTTGCTGAAGAAAAACGGCGGCTCGCGGTCGGGATCATGACCCATCTCGCGGGCATGCGCCTCGTAATTGCGGCCGACGCAATAAATGCGACGCACAGGGAACTGCTCGCTGGACCCGACAACCGGCACTGCGACCACCGGTGCCGGTGCAAATACGTAACTCATCCGGTTCTCCGTTCTTCGATATGAGCCGCAGTGCGGCGATAAAACAGCGAGTGTAACGCGCGGTAGAAGGCGACGCGCGCAAGTCAGGCAAGGGTTCCGGAGAGCGGTGCGTCAGTGCGCGCGCCTCGCCGGACGGCTATAGATGCGATACTCACACCAGATAACGTCCCTTGAATACCGTGGCGTACCGTCCCGACGGCGGCACGCCAGCACGTCAATTGCGCTCATGACAGACTCCGCCGACACCGCCAACCCGTTCCCCTGTGCCCGCTTCATCAAGGAAATCGGCCGCGGGCCGAACGGAGCCCGCGCGCTCACCGCCGACGATACGCGCGCGCTCTACACCGCTATGCTCGACGGCCGCGTCGGTGAACTGGAACTGGGCGCGGTGCTGCTCGCTTATCGTGTGAAAGGTGAAACCGCCGACGAACTCGCGGCGATGCTGGCGGGCGCCCATGCGTCGTTCGAGCCGGTTCATCTGCGTCCCGGCGAGTTCCGGCCCGTGTCGATCCCCAGCTATAACGGCGCGCGCAAACAGCCGAACCTCGTGCCGCTGCTTGCGCTGTTGCTTGCGCGTGAAGGGGTGCCGGTCCTCGTGCACGGCATCACCGACGATCCCGGCCGCGTAACGAGCGCCGAAATTTTCACGCATCTGCGGATACCGCACGCGACCTCGCACGACGACATTGAAGACGGCCTCGCAGAGCGCCGTCTCGCGTTTGCGCCGATCGACGTGCTCGCGCCAAAGCTTGCACGTCTGCTCGGGTTGCGGCGGCGCATGGGCGTGCGCAATTCGACGCATACGCTCGTCAAGATTCTGCAGCCGTTCGCGCCCGCCGGGCTGCGTCTCGTGAACTACACGCATCCGCCGTATCGGGACAGCCTCACGCAGCTATTTAGCAGCCATCCGGACGCGGCGGCCGGCGGCGCTTTGCTCGCGCGCGGCACGGAGGGCGAAGCGGTCGCCGACACCCGGCGTCAGGTGCAGGTGGACTGGCTGCACGACGGGATCTGCGAGACGCGAGTGCCGCATGAGCGCTCGTCGCGCGACGCACCCGAGGTCGAGTTGCCCGAAGCACGCGATGCCGCGACGACAGCGGCATGGATCGGCGCCGTGCTGCGCGGCGAGGCGCCGGTGCCAAGCGCGATAGAGAGGCAAGTCGAGTTGATTGCCGACGTCGCTAGAACGCCCGCGCACTGAAGCTCACTCAATCGCGCAACGCGTCGCCTGCCATGCAATGAGGCGCCACTGGCCGTCTTCCTGCGTGTGGATTGCCGTGTAGGCAATGGGAAAAAGCAGTGCGCCGCTATTCGCTTCCATCTCGATCAGCGCGCGACCGGTCACGACGCAGGTTTCGCGGCCGACCGGCAGCACATCTTGCGACTGCACTTCAATTTGCCGATAGCGGCGGCGCCCGGCGGTAATGCCGTCGATGAACTGCCGCTTCGTCTCGCGCTTGCCGTTCGTGTGCACGTAGCTCACGTTCTCTGCGAGCAGCGCGTCGAGCGATTGACCGTCGCCGTCGACCATCGCGCGGAAGCGTTCGCGTTCCAGCCCGCGGATCGCCTCGATTGTCTTTGCCGCCATTGCTCAGCCCCTTGCACCGGTGAGCCAGACGCGGCCACGGTCGTCAGAAGTTATATTGCAGGTATAGCTGGTGGAAATTTATACCAGGATTCGGCTCTTTGATACCGCCATTCGAAACATGCTGGAAGCGGTAGCCGGCCTGGTACTGCTGATGGGCGCCGAACTGCATGCCCACACCCGCCATATCGGCGAACTGGAACGCAGTGGACAGTGTGAAAGTCGAAGAAATTCTCGGGCTCGACAACAAGCGCACACCCGCGCCCGCTTCGACGAAAGGCCGGATCGATCCGGATCCTTTAATGAAGCGAATGATAGGCGTCACACCGATCTCGCCGATGTTCTCATGCACATTGCCTTCGTTCGTGTGCCACCAGGCAACATGGGCCTCGCCGATCAGCGCGAAATGCCAGTCGCCGATCTGCCACCACGTGAGATTCGGGTCCCACACGAGCCCGAGGTCCAGTTTCTTGACATGATGATCCCCCAGAGCTCCGGTGACCTGGACTCCGAACTGATCAGCGGCGGCGACGCCGGAAAGCGTGAGCAGCAGAGCCGCGCACGCAGCTTTTAGAGCCAGACCACGGAAGACATTCTTTTTGTTGTCCATCTGATACCCGCGCTCAGCAAGTTGAACATTCTGTAACAGTTTGCGTATTCTAAAGACAATCTGAAGGCGGTGGATCCTGTTAAGAAACTTAAATTTTCGCAATTACATACATCATAAAGCGCAAAAATCGGTCGAAAGTGAGAGTGAATGGTGTTTGTTAGGTAATTTCTACGGCACCAGCGCTGGCCGCCAAAGGCGAGTATGATGGCTATTGAAAGTTGAAATTCAATAGGAAACAACGGAACTTGGATGCCCCTATGGGCTCTAAGTATTAGCACTCGGAAATCGAGAGTGCTAACATCCAACGCTGGAGTCGTTACCTGAACAAGCTTTTGCCTGATTCCAAAGGAGTTTTAAACGTGAGCCATGCATTGACCCTTCCGAGTACTCTGAGCCCGTCGTCGGCTAAGGCCGCTCCGGCAGGTGCGCTGGCGCTCTCGCATTCCTCCCTGCTGCCCGGTCAACTGGGCAACATCGACGCCTACATCCAGGCCGTAAATCGGATTCCGATGCTGACGCCGGCAGAAGAACGCCAGTTCGCTACAGAATTCCGCGAGCACGACAACCTCGAGGCTGCACGCCGCCTCGTGCTGTCGCACCTGCGGCTGGTCGTCTCGATCGCGCGCAACTATCTGGGCTATGGGCTGCCGCACGCCGACCTGATCCAGGAAGGCAACATCGGCCTGATGAAGGCCGTGAAGCGCTTCGATCCGGAGCAGAACGTACGTCTCGTGTCGTACGCCATGCACTGGATCAAGGCGGAGATCCACGAATACATCCTGCGCAACTGGCGCATGGTGAAGGTCGCCACAACCAAGGCGCAGCGCAAGCTGTTCTTCAATCTGCGCAGCCATAAACAAGGCTTGGGCGCTTTCACGCCGGACGAGATCGAAGGTCTCGCCAAAGAGTTGAACGTCAAGCGCGAAGAAGTAGCGGAGATGGAAACGCGCCTCTCGGGCGGCGACATCGCGCTGGAAGGCCAGGTTGAAGACGGCGAAGAGTCGTATGCGCCGATCGCGTATCTCGCCGACTCGCATAGCGAGCCGACCGCGGTACTGGCCTCGCGTCAACGCGACAAGCTGCAAAGCGACGGTATCGCGACGGCACTGGAGGCACTCGACGCCCGCAGCCGCCGCATCATCGAAGCTCGGTGGCTGAAAGTCGAAGACGACGGTTCGGGCGGCTCGACGCTGCACGAACTGGCCGACGAGTTCGGCGTCTCGGCTGAGCGTATTCGTCAGATCGAAGCGAGCGCAATGAAGAAGATGCGCGGTGCGCTGACCGAATACGCGTAACGCTCGTCAACGGACAGAGCGGCGTGGTGTAAGCCGGTTAGCCAAAAAAGAAACGCTGAAGTCCAAAGCCCTGCCTCGCAAGACGGCGGGGCTTTTTTTATGCGCCGTTCCCGGGCTGCGGCAAATGGGCACGCGCGCCGGCTACGGGAGAAGGGTCGGCGTACCGCACGCTAACAAGTGGTTTGTCCGGCATGGCGCCGGTAAACGCAAAGCGGCACCTCGGATCGAGGTGCCGCTTTCTTATTGCGCTGCTGGTCGGGCGCTCGGTGGACCCGCGCTAACCGCATCGCCGCATCGCGTGGCATGAAGCGCCTTGAGCGCTTCGCCGCCACGCCTGTCGGTCACGCAGGCAAAGGTGCCGCGCCGCCGCTGGCCGGCATGCGCGTTGCCAGTGCTTCCGCGTAACGCCGCGCCGCATCGCCGACGACGATATGGAACGTATCCGCCGCAACCCACGCTGTGTCGAGCGTCGCGAGACGCTGACGATCCACCGCCGACGGATCCTGAACGACGATACGCAGACGCGTCGCCGCCACGGCGTCGAGCGACTTCACGTTGCCGGCGCCGCCAAACACCGCGAGCCAGCGCAATGGATCGGGATCGAGCGGACCATTTGCGGCAGCCGAAGCACCACCCACCGTCGCCGAAGGTGCAGCCGAAGTCGAAACCGCAGCCGGCGCAGCAGCGGAGGCAGCCGGCTTCACCACACCGGCATCGTTGCCGCCCCGCTCCATCGCAGTCCGAATTTCATCAGCGATGATGTCCGCTTCCGGTCCGATAATGACCTGTACGTTCGTCGCGCCGCGCTTGAGCACGCCGCGCGCGCCGATGGTCTTCAGTTCGTTCTCCGACACCTTGCCGGAGTCCACCACGGACAGACGCAGACGCGTCGTGCACGCATCCACCACCGAGAGATTCGCCGCGCCGCCGAGCGCCGCGATATAACGCTGCGCGCGCGGGACGGCAGCGCCTGCCACGGGCGAAACGAAACCGCCGGCAGCGAACGAATCGACTTGTTCGTCGGCAGCGGCGGGTTCACGGCCCGGCGTCGCCATGTTGAACTTGCGGATGAAGAAGCGGAACAGGCCGTAGTACACCACCGCATACACGATGCCGACCGGAATGGCCAGCCAGCCCTTGGTCGAAAGGCCGTAGTTCAGCACGTAGTCGATTGCGCCCGCGGAGAACGTGAAGCCGAGGTGAATGCCGAGCGCCGAACAGATCGCGAGGGCAAGACCCGTCAACAGCGCATGGATCACGTACAGCACCGGCGCGAGAAACATGAAGCTGAACTCGATCGGCTCCGTGACGCCCGTCAGAAACGACGTAAGCGCCATCGAAAACAGCAGACCGCCCACAATCGCGCGGCGCTCTTTCGGCGCTTCATGGAACATCGCGAGACATGCGGCCGGCAAGCCGAACATCATGACCGGGAAGAAGCCCGTCATGAACGTTCCGGCAGTCGGATCGCCGGCGAAGAAGCGATGCAGGTCGCCCGTCACGGCGGCGCCGCCCGGCGGCGTGAAGGTGCCGAACACGAACCACGTCAGCGAATTCAGGATGTGATGCAAACCCGTCACGAGCAGCAGCCGGTTCAGCACGCCGAACACGAATGCGCCGAGCGCGCCCGCCGTGGTCAGCCAATGGCCGGCTGTATCGATCACGCTCTGCACCGGTTGCCATACATAGCCGAACAGAATGCCGAGCGCGAGACAGACTACGCCCGTGACAATCGGCACGAAGCGTTTCCCTCCGAAGAACGCCAGGTAGTCGGGCAGCTTGATGTCCTTGTAGCGGTTGTACAGCAAGCCGGCCACGATACCCGCCACGATCCCCGACAACACGCCCATATTCAGCTTGTCGTTGATGTCCTTCATCACCGCGACTTCGATCAGATAACCGATCGCGCCCGCGAGACCCGCGACGCCATTGTTGTCCTTCGCGAAGCCGACCGCCACGCCGATTGCAAACAGCAGCGGCAGGTTGTCGAAGATCGCGCCGCCGGCGTCGGCGATCATCTTGATGTTGAACACATCGGGCTGGCCGAGGCGCAGCAGCAGGCCGGCAACCGGCAGCACCGCGATAGGCAGCATCAGCGCGCGTCCCAGGCGCTGAATCTTCAGAAACGGATTCCCATCCATTGATACCTCCAATCCTTGTCTCGTCGTCGACGAACGTCGTTGAGTTATGTAGCGTTGCGTACCGTGCGGGGTTCAGTCCAACGGCCACGTTTCGCGGCTTACTACTCTTACCGCCTGCGCCGATTCGAGCGCCAGCGCATCCTGGGCGCGTTGACGGCACAGTTGATAATCGAGGTTGCGCACCCGCGCCTTGATGCCCGGCACCGAAACCGGGTCCACTGAAAGCTCGGTTACGCCGAGGCCGACAAGCAGCGGCATCGCAAGCGGATCGCCCGCTAGCGCACCGCATACGCCGACCCATTTGCCATGCTTGCTCGCGCCTTGCACGGTCGCGGCGATCAGCCGCAGCACAGCCGGATGCAGACCGTCGGCCTGTGCGGCGAGATCGGCCTGACAGCGGTCCATGGCAAGCGTGTATTGCGTCAGGTCGTTGGTGCCGATCGACAGGAAGTCCGCGTGTTGCGACAGTTGGTCGGCCAGCAGCGCCGCCGACGGCACCTCGATCATCACGCCGACTTCAATCGGCTCTGTGCGGCCCAACTCGCGAGCGAATTCGTCGATTCGTTTGCGGATGCGAATCAGCTCGCCGACATCGGTCACCATGGGCAACAAAATGCGGACGGCGCCCAACGGCTTTACGGAGAGCAGACCGCGCAGCTGATCGTCGAGCAGATCGGGGCGCACCTGCGCGAGGCGAATGCCGCGCAAGCCGAGCGCGGGGTTCGGCTCCGGCGGCAGCGTGAGGTAGTCGACTTCCTTGTCCGCGCCGACGTCGAGCGTGCGGATGATCGCGGTGCGGCCGCTCAATGCGTCGACAATGCCTTGATAGCTCTGCCGATGCTCGTCCGTGGTCGGCGCGGCTGCACGGTGAATGAATAGCAGTTCGGTACGCAGCAGGCCGACCGAGTCCGCGCCGTTTTCCACGGCCGTTTTCGCGTCGTCGAGCGTCGCGATGTTCGCGGCGACTTCGATCGCGCGGCCATCGGCCGTGACCGCAGCTTCCTGCGACGTACGGCGATTCGCTTCGCGCACACCCGCAAGGCGGCTGCGCTCGAGCTGCGCACGCTCGACATCGAGCTCCGTGGGTGCAAATTCCAGCCGACCGGTGGTCGCGTTCACCACGACCTGCGTGCCTTCGGGAATCGCATACAGCGCATCGCCCATAGCGACCAGCGCGGGAATGCCCGCCTGCCGCGCGAGAATCGCCGCATGCGACGTCGCACCGCCGCGCGCCATCACGAGAGCCGTGACACGCGAGCGATCCAGTGCGGACAAATCGGATGGCGTGAACTCCTCCGCGGCGAGCACTGCTTCGTCCGGGAGCGTGCGCGCCGCGGCATTCGTATAGCCGAGCGCACGCAGCACGCGTTTCTCGATGTCGCGCAGGTCGGCGGCACGTTCGGCGAGCAACGCGTCTTCGATATTAGTAAGGATGGCTATCTGTGCGCGAATCGCTTCGCGCCACGCAAAGCCCGCACTCTTGCCGAGACTGATCAGATCGCGCGCGGCGTCGAGCAGCGTGAGGTCTTCAAGCAACACGCGATGCACCGCGAAAATACCCGCCTCGCCGACCGCACCGCGTTGCGACGCGTCGCGCACCGTCGTGCCGAGGTCGGCGTCGACGGTCGCAATCGCCTTGTCGAGCAGACGGCTTTCCGCAGCCGACGTGCCGCTTGCCTGTTCAGGCGGATCGATGTCCGCGTCGTCCCAGCGCACCAGCTTGCCAATCGCCACGCCCGGCGACGCGCAGACACCGGCGAGCGCGTTCGGCGCGAGAGTCTCGCCCGCCGCCGGTGTCACGGTTTGCGGCGCGGGCGAACTCTGCCGCGCAGGCTTCTCTTCGACTTCGCCGTGCGCCTCGCGCGTCAGCTCGTCAGCGATCGCGTCTACAGCGGCGCGGGCTTGCGGGCCCACACCGAGTAGCTCCACCGTCGCGCCTTGACCCGCGCCGAGTCCCAGCAGTCCAACCACGCTTTCGATTGCCGCCTTGCGCCCTTCGTAACGCACCTCGACACGCGCATCGAAACCGCGCGCCACTTCACGAGCACGCGCTGCCGGCCGCGCATGAAGCCCGCCCGCATGAACCAGTGTGACTTGCGCGCGCGCTTCTTCGGTCACGCTCGTTGCGCTCAACTGACGAGACGCATCGGCCGCGGCACCGTCGCGAGGACGCAGCAACAACAGCGGCGTTTCACCTGCCTTCAGCATGCCGCCCTGCGCGCGCTCGACGATCTCGAACGCGTCAGAGTTGGCTATAGCGATGACAGAAACAAGGCTCGGCGCATGCAAGGCGATCTGATCCTGATCGAACTCGATCAGCACGTCGCCGGCATGCACGTGTGCGCCCTGCTCGATCATCGGCGCAAAGCCTTTGCCGTTCAGCTCGACCGTGTCGATACCGATATGCAGCAGAATCTCGGCGCCCTCCGCCGTGGCCAGCGTCACAGCGTGGCCGGTGCGTGCAAGGTGGGTGACGGTTCCCTCGCACGGCGCGACGAGTCGGCCCTCGAGCGGATCGACGCCGATCCCGTCGCCGAACATGCCGCCCGAAAACACCGGGTCGGGCACGTTCGCGAGCGGAACGACCGGACCGGTCATCGGCGCCAGCAAAACAATATGGCCTTCAGAATGGCTCATTAAACGGGACTCCTCGACACGTCGCATCTGATTTCTCGTCAGTGAGTTTCGGTGATTTTGTTGAGATGGCGCGGCGCATCGGGATTGCGCCCGCGCGCGGCCGCAAGGCCCGCGGCCATCACGTAAAAGGACAGGATGGCGGCGATCGGATCGAGCGCCGCGTGAGCGGTGATAGCGAGCGGCAGCGTCGCTTCGGGTACATCGGACGGAGCGGCAAGCAATACGCGAGCGCCGCGAGGCTGCATGTCGCGCGCGAGTTGCAGCAGACCGGCCTGCTCCGGCCCACGCGGTGCGAACACCAGCAACGGATAGTCGCGGTCGATCAGTTCCATCGGACCGTGCCGCACTTCCGCGCTAGAAAACGCTTCTGCCTGAATGCCGGAGGTTTCCTTCAGCTTCAACGCGGCTTCCTGCGCGACGGCAAGGCCGAGACCGCGGCCGATCACGATCATGCGTTCGATGCCGCGCAGTTCGTCGACGGCTTTCGACCAGTCGAGCTTGCCGGCGGTCTGCAACGCGTCGGGCAGCGTGTTCAACGCAGCCAGCAAGTCCGGATCGCGCTGCCAATGCGCAACCAGTTGCGCGGAAATCGAGAGCATCGCGATGTAGCTCTTGGTGGCGGCAACGCTCAATTCAGGACCTGCGACGAGCGGCAGATGCCACTCGCACGCGTCGGCGAGCGGTGAAGCCGGTGCGTTGACTGCGGCAACCGTCAACGCGCCCGCCTCGCGCAACGCCTGCATCGTGCCGACAAGATCAGGACTCTTGCCCGATTGCGAGAACGCCAGTGCAAGCTGATCGCGAACCTGTAGCGGCGCCTGTTGGAGCGTCGCGACCGACATGGGCAGCGACGCGACCGGCACGCCGAGGCGGCTCATCGTCAGGCTTGCGAAGTAACTCGCCGCATGGTCGGAACTGCCGCGCGCGACCGTCAACGCGACATGGCGGGGTTGCTGCGCGAGCCGGGCGGCCAGGGCCTCGACGCGCGAGGTGTCCGTGAGTTGCGCGGCGACCGTTTCTGCGGACGCCAACGCCTCTTTAAGCATATTCGACAATTGCTTCTCCTTCGACGTATGTCGCGCTCAACGCCAGTTCACGATCGAACACGACGACGTCGGCCCATGCACCGCGCGCGATTCGGCCGCGGTCTTCAATGCCGAGGTAGTCGGCGGCGTAGCGCGACAAACGGTTTGATACATCGGCGATCGGCAGACCGATCGACACCAGATTGCGCAGCGCCTGATCCATGGTCAGGGTGCTGCCGGCGAGCGTGCCGTCGGCGAGACGCACGCCGCCGAGACACTTCGTTACGTGTTGGCTGCCCAAGCGGTACTCGCCGTCGGGCATGCCGGTCGCCGACGTGCTGTCCGTGACCACGTACAGACGCGGAATCGCGCGCAGTGCGGCGCGGATCGCGCCCGGATGCACGTGCAGCAGGTCGGGAATAATTTCGGCGAATTCAGCATGCGCGAGCGCCGCGCCGACGAGGCCAGGATTGCGGTGATGCAGCGGCGACATCGCGTTGAAAAGATGCGTGAAGCCGCACGCGCCGTGTTTGAGCGCGGCAACGGCGTCGTCGTAAGTGCCGAGCGAATGGCCGAGCTGCACCCGCACGCCGCGCGCCGCCATCTCCGAGATGATGTCCATATGGCCGGCAATTTCAGGCGCCAGCGTGACTACGCGGATCGGCGCGATGGACAGATACTTGAGCACTTCGTCCATCACGGCGGAGACGGCCGCATCGGGCTGCGCGCCCAGCTTGCCAGGGTTGATGTAAGGCCCTTCCAGATGCACGCCGAGCACCCGCGAGCAGCCTGGTGTGCGCACGCGCGCGACGTCGCCGAGACCGGCGACCACGCTCATCAGTTCGTCGCGCGGCGCGGTCATGGTGGTAGCCAGCAGACTCGTCGTGCCGTAGCGCGCATGGGTGCGTGTGATGGTCTCGATGGCGTTGTCGGCTTCCATGACGTCGGCGCCGCCGCCGCCGTGCACGTGCAGGTCGATAAAGCCCGGCAGGATGTACGGGGCGTCGTTCGTCGCGGGATCGACGCGCTCGCCGGTAATCGCCGTGATGCGGCCGTTTTCGAATTCGAGCGTGCCGTGAATCCACCCGTCGGTGGTGAGTATGTTTCCGGTCAGCATGAGTCTCTCTTGCAAGGCGTGATACGGGGTGTGGCTCAATCGCGCCTGAGCGCGCGGTGCGGGGCGCGGGCGCGCGGCTTACGCGGCCGTGTGTCCCACCTGGATGCGGCGCTCAGGTCCGCAATTCAGCGACGAAGTCGTAGTAGTCGTCGCGGCAATAGGTGTCCGTCAATTCGATTGCGCGCTGGTCGGCGCTATAACCGATACGGGTAATGACCAGCAGCGCCGAGCGCGGTTCGATATCCATGAGGGAAGCGATCTCGCTCGAAGCGTTGACCGCGCGAAAGTGCTGCAACGCGCGCACAACCGCTGCGCCACGTTGCTCCAGATAGCTGTAAAGCGAAACGCCGATTGCCTGCGGATCGGGAACGATCGCGACCGGAAGCGCCGAGTGCTCGACCGCCATCACGATGCCGTCCGCGCGGCGCAGCCGGCGCAGGCTCGCCACTGCTGCGCCGGGCGACAAACCGAGGCGCACCAGCTCTTCCCGATTGGCGGCGCGAATATCGCGCTCGAGCCAAACCGAGTCCGGACGGAAGCCACGCTGCTGCATCTTCTTGGTGAAGCCGGTGAGCCGCGACAGCGGATCTTCGACGCGTGGCGTAATGAAGCTGCCCGCGCCGCGCGCGCGCCGGATAAGCCCTTGCTCGACCAGCAGTTCGATTGCCTTGCGCGCGGTAATGCGCGACACGCCGATTGCGTCCGAGAGCGTCCGCTCCGAAGGCAACGCTTCACCGGCCGACCACACCCCGCAATGGATCGCGGTCGCCAGATTGCGCGCGAGCTGCAAATACAGCGGCGTGACGTTGCGAGCGTCAGGCATGAGTGCGGACCAGCGAGTTTCCATGGCGCTCCGGCGGCAGTGGCGGAAGGTTCGGCCTGCAAAAAGGAGAGCCCATTATATAACCAACATAATACCAGTCAACGAACTGGTTCTATGCCGGTATGATCGGGCGCAAAGCCTTGTCCATCAAGCCGGAGCGGCCTATGAACATGGTCCGCATGCGGGTTCGGAGAGCCCAGGATTTACCCGTATTCGAGACGAATTCAGCGTGTAGCAGGCCCAATTACGAACCAGTTCGAGGTTCTGAAAGAGTGCACGTTCGTCCGTTTTCGAAGCTCGCGCGGTTTATGCCAAATGCATGATTTTGTTAAGGAAGGCGCGTTCCAATATAGTGGTATGCGAATCCATAAAAAGAACGGGAGATCAGCATTTGACCGATTCCGAGACGCTGCGACGGGCCCAGGCAGTCCGCCATTTCAATCGCTTCTACACGCGGCTTATTGGCGCTCTGCACGAGCGCCTGGCTCGCAGCACGTTCTCGTTGACGGAGGTGCGCGTGCTGCACGAACTGTCGCGCGGACGCGCGCAGACGGCGTCGGCGCTCGGCCGCGCGCTTGGACTCGACAGCGGTTATCTGAGCCGCTTGCTGACCAGTTTCGAGCGTCGCAATCTGATTACGCGACGGCCGTCCGAAACGGACGCGCGCCAGTCGCTGATCGAACTGACGGCTCACGGCCACGCAGCCTATGCGCCGCTCGACTCGGCAGCTGTTGAGGAAGTGCTGGACCTGCTCGGCGGACTCGGCGCGGGCTCACAGGAGCAGTTGATTGCCGCGATGAACCTTATCGAACGACTGCTCGGCGACAAGCCGCAGCAGGGCGCCATCGAACTGCGCGCGCCGCGCCCCGGCGAATGCGGCTGGCTCGTGCATCGACAAGCGCAATGGTTCGCGGCGCAATATGGTTGGGACGGATCGTTCGAAGGGCTGCTTGCGCGCGTGGTCGCCGACTACACGCAACGCAACGATAGCATTCGCGAAACGTGCGTCGTCGCTGATCACAACGGCATGGTGGTGGGCGCGGTGTGCATCGTCGCCGTGTCAACGACGGTGGCCGGCGTGCGCCTCTTGTGGGTCGAACCGGACGTGCAGCGTCTTGGCATCGGCACACGCTTGATGACCGAAGCAACGCGGTTCGCGCGGCGCGCGGGTTACACGAGACTAACGCTGACCACGGCCAGCGCATTGGAAGAGCCGCGGCGCCTGTGCAAGCGCGCCGGTTTCGAACTCGTCAGCACGGCGCCGGAGCGCCGTTTCGGCAAGGATCTGATGATCGAGCGGTGGGAGTTGGGGCTGTAAGCCGCGTTAGAACGACGGCACCACCGAACCCTTGAACTGCGTCTTGATGAACTGGCGCACGTCTTCGGATTGATACGCTGCAACCAGCTTCTTCACCCACGGCTTGTCCTTGTCCCGGGTGCGCACCGCGATCAGGTTCGCGTACGGGCTGTGAATGTCTTCGAGCGCAATCGCGTCTTTCGTCGGCTGCAGACCGGCGGAAAGCGCAAAATTCGTGTTGATCGCGGCTGCGTCCACATCGGCAAGCGAGCGCGGCAATTGCGCGGCATCGAGTTCGACCAGCTTGATCTTCTTCGGATTCTCAGCGACGTCGAGCGCGGTCGCATTGTTGCCGTTCGTGCCCGCGCCGGCCCTCAGCTTGATCACGCCCTGCGTCTGCAGGAGCAGCAGCGCGCGGTTCTCGTTTGACGGATCATTCGGCACAGCGACCTTCGCGCCTTGCGGCAAATCCTTTAGCGACTTCAGCTTCTTCGAATAGATGCCGAGCGGCGAGATGTAGGTGAGACCCGCGTTGACAATCTTGTAGCCGCGCTGCTTGATCTGGCTGTCGAGATACGGCTGATGCTGGAAGCTGTTGGCGTCGAGATCGCCTGCGTCGAGCGCGGCGTTCGGCTGCACGTAATCGTTGAATTCGACGACCTTCACGTTCAGGCCTTCACGCTTTGCCACCTTGGTGACGACTTCCCAGATCTGCGCGTCCGGGCCGCCGATGGTGCCGACCTTGATGACTTTGTCGTCGGCATGGGCGCCGAGGCTGGTGACGATCGCCGCGCCGGCGATCACTGCGGAGAGGGCTTTGAGGATATTTCTGCGCTGCATGTAATTCTCGCTGTTTCTAATCGAATCGTTCGCATGAGATTCGGGTGATAGCCGGACGCGGGCACTGATGACACGCAGGTAGCCGCGGGTTCAGAGCGCGCCGCCGGCCGGACCGTAAATCGTCTCATATGCGGTGCGAGATGTGAAATACAGCAATCACATATAGGTATGCGAAGCGCGATCGGGCGGCGAAGCGCCACGCTGTGGCTGATAATTCGAAACGTTGCCGCGAGCATCCGCGGTACGTTCAATCTCCTGCGAGGACGCCCATGTATGTCATCAACCTGATCTATACCGCTTCACTTGAACGAATCGACGACGCGCTGGAAGCGCACCGTGCGTTCCTGACCACGCATTTCGAAGCAGGTGTGTTCGTGGCAGCAGGACCGAAAGTGCCGCGCGACGGCGGCATCATTCTGGCGGTGCGCATCGAGCGTGACAGGCTGGATGCGATCCTCGCAACCGATCCGTTCGCCGTGCAGAAGCTCGCGCGTTACGAGGTGACCGAGTTCAAGACGACACGGCTTGCGCCGGGGTTGAATCTGCCGATGCCGGTTTGAGCTTGAGCGGGTCGTTTATGTACAGCACGACGTCAGTCAAGCAGCAGCTTGATGTCGTGTACCCAAGGCGCGGCGCCCTGGCCGTCGCGCGCGAAAAGGCGCAGCTTGCCGTCGGTGTCGAACACATAGCTCGCCGCCGTATGGTCCATCGTGTAGCTGTCGGGGGTCTTGCCGGGCACCTTCGCGTAGTAGACGCGGAAGTCTTTCGCCACTTTCTTGAGCTGTGCCTCGTCAGCGGGACGCAGGCCTACGAAGGTCGGATTAAACGCGGAGACGTATTGCCCGAGTAACGCGGCAGTGTCGCGCTCGGGATCGACGGTGACGAACAGTACTTGAACGCGCTTGGCGTCTTCGGGACCGAGTTGCTGCAGCGCTTGTGAGAGCTCAGCCATCGTGGTGGGGCAAACGTCCGGGCAATGCGTGTAGCCGAAAAACAGCACGACGACCTTGCCTTTGTAATCCGCCATTGTGCGAATCTTGCCCGACGTGTCCGGCAACGAGAAGTTGCTTCCAAACTGGGTATTGCCGGTCAAGTCCAGGTTCTGGAACGCTGGCGGCTGCTTGCCGCAGCCCGCCACGAACAATGCGCTGCCGAGCGCGCAGGCAATCACAGCGGCACGCGCCGCACGCGCGAAGCGGGTATTGAGCATGGTATTACGCGCCGATCACAACGCGCACATAGTGGTCGATCAGCAGCGCGGCAAACAGCAGCGACAGATAGACGATCGAGTATCGGAAGGTCCGGCGCGCCAGATTGTCGGAGTACTCGAGGTAGATCTTCCACGCGTAGGCGAGAAACACCGCGCCGAGCACCACAGCCGCTGCAAGGTAGAGCACGCCGCTCATGCCGGAGATGAACGGCATCATAGTCACGGCGAACAGAATTACTGTGTACAACAGAATATGCAGCCGCGTGTACTTTTCGCCGTGCGTGTTCGGCAGCATCGGCAAGCCGGCGTTTTCATAATCTTTGCGGCGGTACAAGGCGAGCGCCCAGAAGTGCGGCGGCGTCCACACGAAAATGATCAGCACCAGAATCCATGCGTCGCCCGGCACCTGACCGGTGACGGCGGCCCAGCCGAGCGCCGGTGGCATCGCACCCGACGCGCCGCCGATCACGATGTTCTGCGGCGTGGCCGGCTTGAGCAGCAGCGTATAGATGACGGCATAGCCGACGAACGTGGCGAGCGTGAGCCACATGGTCAGCGGATTGGCGAACGTATAAAGCGTCCACATGCCAAGGCCGCCGAGCACGGCCGAGAACAGCAGAATTTGCGTAGTGGTAATTTCGCCGCGCGCCGACGGACGCCACGACGTGCGCCGCATTTTCGCGTCGATTTTTTGTTCGACGAGGCAGTTGATTGCAAACGCCGCACCGGCCAGCAGCCAGATGCCGACGGTGCCGCCGATCAGAACGGTCCAGGGCACCATGCCGGGCGTCGACAGAAACATGCCGATGACGGCACAGAACACGGCAAGTTGCGTGACGCGCGGCTTGGTCAGCGCAATGTACTGCGAGATCCGGCTGCCGGGCGTATGAGGGAGTGTTGTGCTGTCCATGTGGAGTCACGCTGGCGCGGCATCGCGCGCAGGCAACACGGCGCGGCCGGGACGGCTATAAGCGATTCGAAAGTTTAACATAACGAGCAGGAGCAGCAGGATCGCCGCGCCTCCGTTATGAGCTACCGCAATTGGCAGCGGCCATTGCAGAACGATGTTCGACAATCCGGTGACGAACTGGATCAGCACCACCAGCAAAACGCCGTTCGCCGGACGCCGCAGCGACTCGAAGCGGCGCAATTGAAGCGCGAACCACACGAGGTAGCCGACGACCACGAGCGCGAAGGTGCGGTGCGTCCAGTGAATCGCCACCAGTGCATCTTGCGTGATCATGTCGCCGCTGCTTGTCATGCCGAGCGCACGCCACAGGTGAAAACCGTGCGAGAAGTCCATCGGCGGAACCCATTGGCCGTTGCAGGTGGGGAAATCCGTACACGCGAGCACCGCGTAGTTCGTGCTGACCCAGCCGCCCAACGCGATCTGCACAATCAACAGCACGAGACCCGCGACCGCCGCGACGCGCCAACGCGCGGCTTCCGGCTCATACGCAGGCAATGGCGTCTGGCGCGCGGCGAGCCAGCCGAGTGTGCCCAGCAGCGCGAGACCGAGCAGCAAGTGCGTCGTCACGATGACCGGTTGCAGCTTCATTGTCACCGTCCATGCGCCGAACGCGCCTTGCACGAGAATCAGCAGCAGCAGCGAAGTCGGCCACCAGGGCGACACGTGCAGCGGACGCCGCTTGATGCGCGCGGTCCATGCAATCACCGTCTGCGCGATGATCAGCACGCCGATCGCCATCGCGAAGTAGCGGTGGATCATTTCGATCCACGCCTTGGTCATGCTGACGGGGCCGGTGGGCATCGCCTGATGCGCGGCGGTGATCGCAGCATGCGCGATAAATGGCGACGACGTGCCATAGCAGCCGGGCCAATCCGGGCAGCCGAGCCCCGAGTCGGTCAGACGCGTGAAGCCGCCGAACATCACGAGGTCGAGCGTGAGGAAAGTGGTGAGCCACACGAGCTTGCGGAATTTGTTGTCGTCGGCCTTGACCCACACATAAGACAGCGGCAACAACGCAATACACAAGCCGATCAGACCCAATTGCAGTACGAACATCTTCTCTTACCCTGGTTGCGGCATCAGCCGATGCTCGACCATTTCAGCAGCTTGGTCACGTCGCCCTTGATCTTGCTCGGGTTCGGGTCTTTCGGGAAACGCATCATCAGATTGCCGTTCGGATCGACCATATAGATGTGGTCGGTGACCTTGGTGCCGTTCGCGGTCGGCAGCCACGCCGACACCTGCGCCGGATCGGCAAGCAGCATGTTGGTGTCGGGATAAGCCTTTTGTATCACGTCCGCCACGTTGCCCGCACCTGTCCGCAGCCACACTTCTACGACGCGCTCGCGTTCCGGGCCCTGTGCCGCGCGGATTTGCCGCATGAAGTAGAGCTTCGTCACGCACGCTTTGTCGCAAGCGGTGTCGTCGACGGAGATCAGCAGCCAGTGGCCACGCAACGCGGCGAGCTTGAGCGGTTTGCCGTCTTCGCCGGTGACGACGAGCGACTCGGGAATCGGCCGCTGCGGTTCGACGAGCGTGCCGTAACTGGTGCTGCCGCCGCTCGGCTTCACCACGTAGTACATGAAATAGGACACGGCAATGGGCGCCGCGCAGACGATCGCGAGCAGCAGCAGGATCCAGCGGCCGCGCTCCCAGGAGCCCTTGCCGTTGGGCTGACCGGGCATCGGCTTGGCGGCGGTCGGTTTGCGGGCTTGCTGCGAACGGGGAGATGGCGTCGACACTACATAACCTCTTTCAATAATTTGTGCGGCTCGCCCAGGTCGTGGAGAGCCGCGCCGGGCACGCGCCGCATCACACGATGGGCGCCTGCTGTTTTCTGGCCGCGCGGCGCGCGGCGTACAGGCCGAAGGCCAAAGCCGCGGCCGCCATGCCCCACCACTGGAACATGTAGCCGTAGTTGCGCTCGACGCCGTTGGTTGGAGCCGGCCAGTCGCGCACGAGTTTGTCGCCGTCGTCGTTCAATTGCTGGATGACGAACGATTGCAAGGGCAGTCCGGTCTCGGCGGCATAAGCGGCGACGTCGAGATTCTGGCGAATCGCCTGATGCGCGGCCGATCCGCCCTGCCCCAGTTCAAACGCACGCGACGCATCCGCACGCGCAATTCCTTCTATCTCGATTTCGCCCTGGGGCGTAGTGTACGGCGCGATCGTCTCGCGATTATTGATGTTACGCGGCAACCAACCCCGATTGACGAGCACATAACCGCCGCCGGTAAGTTTAAAAGGCATCACCACGTAGAAACCCGGCTGGTCGTTATACGGACGATTATCGAGGTACACGACCTTGTCAGCGACAAACGTGCCGCGCGCTTTCACGCGATGAAACTCGATGTCCTTCAATGCGACCGGCGCACTGGTGACGGGTTGCGCGGGCGCGTTCTCGAACTGCGTGATGCGTGCCTCGAGTGCTTCTTTCTGATGCGCGCGGTCGCGCTGCCAGAAGCCAAGTCGCAAGGTCACCGCGACCACGAGCAGGATCAGCAACGCGGGAACGAGCCGGATCTTCATCGACGACACTCCAGATGCGGCTTGAACGGGCTGGCGAACGTGGGGCAAACGCCGGCGCTCGGTGAGATAATGATCACCTTGCCTTCGCGCTTTTCCGTTTCAGCAGCTTCCATGCACATTCTCGTTCCCATCGCCTTCGTCCTGATCATCGCCAGCATGGTGTCGGCGCTGTACTTCATGATGCATGACAAGGGCAAAACCAAGCGGATGGTCTGGTCGCTCGCCATGCGAGTCGGACTTTCGATCTCGCTGTTCCTCTTCATCCTGTTTGCGTACTGGATGGGCTGGATTCACTCAACCGGCATTCCGTACGGGCGCTGAGCCTCGCGTCACCATCACTGCGCTATAAACAAAACGCCGCCCTGACGGGGTCGAGGGCGGCGCTTCATCAATCCTGCTCACTACGCGTGCGCGGTGTTCCGATGGACGCTGCGCGACGGCCCCCGCGCGCTCCGGTATAACCGGCTGCGGCGCGGGCCAATCAGTCTTACAGCCAGTACACGACGACGTAGAGTCCGAGCCAGACGACGTCCACAAAGTGCCAGTACCAGGCCGCGCCTTCGAACGCAAAGTGGTGTTCCGCCGTGAAGTGGCCGCGAATCATTCGCACCAGCACCACCGCGAGCATCGTGCCGCCGAGGAACACGTGAAAACCGTGGAAGCCCGTCAGCAGGAAGAACGTGGAGCCGTACACGCCCGAAGCCAGCGTCAGGTTCAGTTCGTTATACGCGTGGAAATATTCGAAGCCCTGCAAGAACAGGAAGCACACGCCCAGCACGAGCGTAGCTGCCAGCCAGATGATGGCCTTCTTGCGATGATCTTCACGCAGTGCGTGGTGCGAGACCGTCAGCGTGGCGCCCGACGAAAGCAGCAGCGCCGTGTTGATGGTCGGCACCGGCCATGGCGTCATGGACTTGAAGGTCGACACGAGCGACGCGGGACCGTTGTTGGGCCACACCGCCGAGAAATCCGGCCAGATCAGCTTGTAATCGAGACTCGCCAGTTCGTGCAGCGCGATTGCGCGTGCGTAGAAGAGCGCGCCGAAGAAAGCGCCGAAGAACATCACTTCAGAGAAGATGAACCAGCTCATGCTCCAGCGGTATGACTTGTCGACATTCTTGCCGTACATGCCGCCTTCGGATTCGGCAATCGCGTCGCCAAACCAGTGCCACAACGTAAAGAGCAGCCACAACAGGCCGACGACAACGCCGATCGGCGCCCAGTCATGTTCGTTGATCCACGCCGCAAGCGATCCGAGCATGACCAGCAACCCAGCGGCGGCGCTGATCGGGTGCCGCGACGGATGCGGTACGAAATAGTACGGGCTCTCGTTTTGACCGCTCATTCTTGATTCTCCACTTCAGTCCAGTTGTTCCGGAAGCTCCGGCTGCATCTTCGGCGGCGCGTGTGTACCGCACCGCTTCACTCTAATTCGTGGGCGCTGCTACGCCCGTACCACATGCATGCGCAATGTCAGCCCACCACCGCGCGTACCACCAGAATCAGCACGCCGATGAAAATCGCCGTGCTGATCAACGCCGCGATAATGACGTGCACCGGGTTCAGTTGCGTTGCGTCGGCTTCAAGATCGCGCCGCTTGCGCACGCCGAAAAACGACCAGAACACCGCCTTCATCGACTGGCCGAAACTGCTTTTGCGCGGGCCGCCGCTGTTATCGCTCATTGTTGTCTTCCTTCGCCGGCGGCATGAGCCGTCAGGCGGGATTGGCAGCAGTTGCCGCCGTCTCGGCCGGGAGCGCCGCGCTTCCAACCTTCGCCGTTGCCGGCGTGTTCAACTCGAAAAACGTGTACGACAACGTGATCGTTTTCACGTCCTTCGGCAACTTCGGATCGACGACGAACACGACAGGCATCCGCTTCGTCTGATTCGCCGTCAACGTCTGCTGCGTAAAACAGAAGCACTCGATCTTCTTGAAGTACTCAGTTGCCTGTTTTGGCGCGTAGCTCGGAATGGCTTGCGCCTGAATCGTGCGCGCCTGTTCGTTGCTCACCTCGTACATCACCGTTGTCACTTCGCCCGGATGCACGTCCATGCTGCGCTGTTCCGGCTTGAAACCGAGCGGGCCGCGCGCGTTCGCATCGAATTCGATCGAAACCGTACGGCTCATGTCGACCTGCGTATTCTTCGCCTCGCGCACCGTTGCATCGCGCTGCACCAGGTTGTTGATGCCGGTGATCTGACAGATCGCGCGGTACATCGGCACGAGCGCAAAACCAAAACCGAACATCATCAACGCGACGACGAACAGCTTGACCAGCATCGAACGGTTGAAAGAGCGATCGGCCTGAGCCGGCGGTTGCGTCGACATCTCAATCCTCAACAAACCTGCAAACTACACCTGGACCGGTTCCGTCAGGAAAACCAACCCTGATTGATGATGACGCTCGCGAAAAATACCGCTGCGATTGCGAGCAGCACAAGACCGATCCGTCTGTTGCTCGCCCGAATCTGCTCCGGCGTACGTCTTTCCTGTGAATTGCGCGTCATGCTCGAGTTTCTGAATACCTGATTACTGCCATTGCCGCGCTTTCGCCGCCGTCCGGTCCGGGCGACGACGCAATCGCGTCGCCACGGAACCGGCTACTTCGCTAAACGACGATTACTCGACGGTCGGCGGGTTTTCGAACGTGTGGAACGGAGCCGGGCTCGGCACGGTCCACTCGAGGCCCGTTGCGCCGTCCCACGGCTTGTCGCCCGCTTTTTCGTGGTCGCCGCCGCCGCGATACGCAGGCAACGCCACCGCGAACAGGAAGTACACCTGTGCGAGACCGAAGCCGAACGCGCCGATCGAAATCACCTGGTTCCAGTCGGTGAATTGAGCCGGATAGTCGGCGTAGCGACGCGGCATGCCTGCAAGACCGACGAAGTGCATCGGCAGGAACGCGAGGTTGAAGAAGAACATCGACGCCCAGAAGTGAATCTTGCCGCGCGTTTCGTTGTACATCCAGCCGGTCCACTTCGGCGCCCAGTAGTACCAGCCCGAGAACAACGCGAACAGTGAGCCCGCCACCAGCACGTAGTGGAAGTGCGCGACCACGAAGTAAGTACCGTGATACTGGATGTCGAGCGGCGCCATGGCGAGCATCAGGCCCGACAGGCCGCCGAACGTGAACACCAGCAGGAAGCCGACCGCGAACAGCATGGGCGTTTCGAAGGACAGCGAACCGCGCCACATCGTAGCGACCCAGTTGAACACCTTCACGCCAGTCGGCACGGCGATCAGCATGGTCGCGTACATGAAGAACAGCTGGCCCGTTACCGGCATGCCGGTTGCGAACATGTGGTGCGCCCAGACCATGAACGACAGAATCGCGATCGACGACGTTGCGTACACCATCGAGCTATAGCCGAACAGCGGCTTGCGCGAGAACGCCGGAATGACCTGCGACACGATCCCGAACGCCGGCAAGATCATGATGTACACCTCGGGGTGCCCGAAGAACCAGAAGATATGCTGGTACATGACCGGGTCGCCGCCGCCCGCCGCGTTGAAGAACGACGTGCCGAAGTGGCGATCGAACAGCACCATGGTGATCGCGCCAGCCAGAACCGGCATCACGGCGATCAGCAGGTACGCAGTGATCAGCCAGGTCCAGACGAACATGGGCATTTTCATCAGCGTGAGGCCGGGCGCGCGCATGTTCAGGATCGTCACGACGATGTTGATCCCGCCCATGATCGACGAAGCGCCCATAAGGTGGACCGCGAAAATCGCGAAGTCCATACCCGGGCCCATCTGCGTGGACAGCGGCGCGTACAGCGTCCAGCCCGCGGCGGTCGCGCCGCCCGGCGAGAAGAACGAACCGACCAGCAGAACAGCCGCCACCGGCAAAAGCCAGAAGCTGAAGTTGTTCATGCGGGCAAAAGCCATGTCCGATGCGCCGATCTGCAGCGGCACCATCCAGTTCGCAAAGCCGACGAACGCCGGCATGATCGCGCCGAACACCATGATCAGGCCGTGCATGGTGGTCAACTGGTTGAAGAACTCGGGGCGCATGATCTGCAGGCCCGGCTCGAACAATTCGGCACGAATCATCAGCGCCATCACGCCCCCGGAGAGGAACATGGTGAACGAGAAGATCAGGTACAGCGTACCGATGTCCTTGTGGTTGGTTGCGAACAGCCAACGACGCCAGCCATGCGGCGTTTCGTGGGCATGGTCGCCGTGCACGTGCTCGTGGCCCGCGACTACATCGTGTCCGATGCTAGACATGACAATCTCCTAAAGCGAATACTGCGGTGCTGACCGTGACACGTCAGGCAGCCGGGCTGATCTGAACACGCCGGGCTTCTTTCGCGTCGCTGCCGCCCGTGATCGTTTCCGGCTTCTTCAAAATAATATGGTCTTCGGCGATGCCGGCTGCTTTCAACGCGTCGCGCACGGCTTCCGCACGGCTCTTCGCGAGCTTCGCGTTCGTGTCCGCGGAACCGCTGGCGTCGGTGAAGCCAGACAGCGTGAACTTCGCGTCCGGATGCGCCTTCGCGTAAGCCGCGGCTGCTTCGACCGCCGCTTTCGCGTCGGCGGGCAGCGTGCTCTTACCGGTATCGAAGTAGACGCTCGCCGGCAATGCTGCTTGCGATGCCGCCGCGCTTTCCGAACCCGCGGACGCTGCCTGCGCGCCCGATGCTTCCGAAGCCGCAGCACCCGACGCCGCTTCAGCGCCGCTCGCCGCCGCGCCTGCGTCGGCCAGATGGTTGCCGCCTTCCGGCAGTTTGCCGTTACGGGCGTCTGCAACCTGCTTCGGCTGGAGAATGTCGCCGGTGTGGTTGCCCCACGAATTACGTTCGAACGTGACCACCGAGGCAATCTCTACGTCGTTCAGCGTAGGTGCCCACGAAGGCATTGCGTTCTTGCCCTTCAACACGATGCTGACGTGCTCTGCAATCGCGCCGTTGGCAACCTTGCTGCCGTCGAGCGCCGGGAATGCGCCCGCGCCCTTGCCGGTAGGCTGATGGCAGACCGCGCAGTTCGCTGCATAGACCTTGCCGCCGCGCTCCATCAACTCGGCCATCGTATAAGTCTTGTTCGGATCGTCCTGACCCGCCGCCATTTTCTTCTTCTGCGCGTCGACCCACTTCGCGTAGTCGTCGGTGGAGAGCACTTCGACCACCACCGGCATGAACGCGTGTTCCTTGCCGCAGAGTTCGGTACAGAAGCCGCGGAAGGTACCGACCTTGTCAGCCTTGAACCACGTGTCGCGCACGAAACCAGGAATCGCGTCCTGCTTCACGCCGAAAGCCGGCACGTACCAGGAGTGGACCACGTCGTTGGCGGTGGTGATGATGCGGATTTTCTTGCCGACCGGCACGACCAGCGGATTGTCGACTTCTTGCAGATACGTAGTGGAAATCGGCTGACGGCCGTCGGTTTCGGCACGCGGCGTGGCCAGCGTGGAGAGGAAGTTGATGCCCTCGCCCGGACCCTTCACGTAGTCGTAACCCCACTTCCACTGGTAGCCCGTGACCTTGATGGTGACGTCGGCATTGGTCGTGTCCTTCATTGCGACAACCGTCTTGGTGGCCGGCAACGCCATCAGCACGACGATGACGAACGGCACGATCGTCCAGATGATTTCGACGGTGGTGCTTTCGTGGAAATTCGAAGCCTTGTGGCCTTTCGATTTGCGGTGGGCAAAGATCGAATAGAACATCACAGCGAACACGCCGATGAAAATCACCGTGCAAAGAATCAGCATGAACGTGTGGAGGCTGTAGAGCTCCTCAGCGATTTTAGTCGCAGGCGGCTGGAGATTGATCTCGTTGACGGCAGGGCCGCCCGGAACATCGCCCACTGCCAGGGCGGCACCGGCGAAAAGCAGTCCGCTCATCGCCAGCACGCCCATGAGCGCTCGCTTGATTGTTTTCATAGCTTCCTTACCCAAAATTTCCATTCAAACCCTCGACCCCGCTGACCCCGTGACGGGCTGCCCGCGCTCCCCGTGAACGCCGCATGACCGGACGCGCCTAACAACGCGCGAGCCAGATACGCAACTCGCGGGCGAACTGCGCGCGCCGGTGCTGCGCGAGATGCTGCCCGATCATGATCGTCTCGCCGCGCGAGACCAGCTTGATCTGATCACGCGGTGTTGCGCCAGCCTCGATCCGCACCCAGCGCGGATTGAACTCGAACTGCGTGACCTGCTCGGCGCTCACCTGTTCGATTACCAGCCGGTTCTGGAACAACCGGATGCGTTCGTAATCGACAGCGTGGCGCGCATACATGGCAAACGCGACGCCCACCGCCAGCAATTCGATACCGGTGAACGGCAACACCAGCCAGGCGCCGACCAGAACCAGCATGAAAGCAATTGCCAACGAGAACAACGCGAGCGACACATAGAAACACACGAACTGCCGCGGCGACATGGAGCAGTTGCGTTTCATGGTCCAGTCCTTCAGGACCGGTTCTGAATCCGCCAGCAGATCTGATGCATCCATCGCTGCCTCCCGCCGAACGTCAACAACGCGTCACCAAGTCGTCAACAACGCGCCACCAACGGCCGCCTGCAATGCCCGACAGTGACCTCAACCCGCGACCTCATATTCCGGCCGCCCAACCGCCACCGCGCCAACTCGTGTTGCAGCCCGTGCCTCGGGCCTGCCGCCCCAAATGTGGGAACTCCGGGCGACAAACTGACGCATTATAGGCGCGATCCATAGCATCCACAAGCAAGCCCCGACCGCCTCACAAGCCAGGCGCGACAAGCCTCCGCGCCGTTTTGCCGCACCTTTTGCACGTCTTTGAAAGCGGTAATTTCAGACATAACAGATGTCCTCTTTACCTCTTTAGCGATTCCTCGACGAGCCTCGCCCAATGTCCTCTATTCGCACGATGCCGTGTCCTTCCGCCGTCGTGCGCGGTACCGCTTTCCACGCGTGTCCGTAGATCACCTCGAAGGTCAGCGCAATCGTTCCGTCGCCGCGCCGACGCGCTTCGAGCGCTGCCAGCAACGCTCTGTGCAACCGCCGTGCCGCCGCGCCCGACGACTCTTCGCGCTCGAACGGATACGCGCCCCAACGGCGTACGTCCGCGAGCAGCGACTCGGGCGACTTATAGGTGATTGTGATGGTTTCCTGGTCCATCACGGGAATTTCGAAACCGCTTTCGACCAGCATGTCGCCAAGGTCATGCATGTCGACAAAGTCGATCACATGCTTGCGCGAGCCGACACCGTGCGCCGCTTCCACTTCGGCGTATGCGCCGCGCAACTCTTTCAGGGTGTCGGGTCCGAGGGTACTGAACATCAGCAGCCCGTTCACCTTGAGCACGCGCTGCCACTCAGGGAATACGAGGTCAGGGCGCGAGTGCCAGTGAAGTGCGAGATTCGACCAGATGAATTCGAAGGCACCAGCCGCGAAAGGCAGCGCGGAAAAGTCCGCCTGCGCGAAGCGCGGACCGCGTGCGCCAAGCGCCTTGCCCAGCGTGGCCGGCAAGAAGCGCCGCCAGCTCGTATCGCCGGAATCGTGGCGCAGCGCGCGTGTGAGCATGCCGCGCGACAGGTCCGAGCCGAACACCGGCGCTTCCGGAAAGCGCTCACGCAATGCAGGAATGTCTTCGCCTGCACCGCAACCGGCATCAAGCACGCTTGCCGGCGCGACCTTGATGTAATCGAGACGCTCGCGCATGCGCTGCGCGATCTCGCGCGGCAGGAAGGCGACGTCGTCGAAAGTCGTTGCACGGCGGTCGAAAATCCGCCTGAGGCGCTGGGAATCGTAGGCCGGACGGCCTGATTGAGCGGAAGTTGGGGACATGGGTGTCGTGCTGGCGTAGAGCCCGAAGTATACTCGTTCGCTTCCTCCGCTTCAGTGCGAACGGCCCTTGCGGTCGCCAGTGCATGACATTCCGAGCATATTTTTCGTCGTCAGCCAGTCCGTTCACGCGATTCGCGCGCGGCGTGCGTTCGGCGTGGCCGCATGCAATGCACGCAATCCTACCGAACGCGTGCGCTCTGTGCGGCAATTTGTCGCACAGCACGCTGTGCCTCTTTTGCGACGAATCCTATTGGAATGAGAGTGCGTTGCGTTGCTGTGTCTGCGCCGTGCCGCTGACTTTCGCGCGAAGGGAACAGCACGCGTCTTATCGCTGCGCAGATTGCGTCGCCGAAAAACCGCCGTTCGACGCAACGTTCGCGCTCGCCGACTATCGCGCGCCGCTCGACGCGCTCGCAGTCGGCCTGAAGTTTCGCGCCCAGTTGATGCTGGCGCGCGAATTCTCGCGGCGTCTTGCCCGTCTCGCGCAAGATACCTGGCAAGAGCCGTCTGACTGCCCCGATGTCATCGCTCCGGTACCGCTCGCAGACCGGCGTCTTAGAGAACGCGGCTATAACCAGGCATGGCAGATCGCCAGAGCGCTGGCTCGCTCGCTGAAGGTGCCGGCCGACCCGACTCTGGTGCGCCGCGTGATCGACACCGCGCCGCAGTCGCGGCTCGATCTCGACGCGCGCCGCCTCAACGTGGGCCGCGCATTCCAGCTTGCTGGCAGAGTCGAAGGACTGCACGTAGGCATTGTCGACGATGTAATGACGACCGGCGCAACGCTCGAAGCGCTCGCCCGCACGCTGAAGGCAGCCGGTGCGCGGCGCGTCACGAACTTCGTCACACTGCGCACACCGAAAAACTAGTTTCTACCTGATCACTCTATGTTCAACGTCGTTCTTGTCGAACCGGAAATTCCGCCCAATACCGGCAACGTCATCCGCTTGTGCGCCAACACGGGTGCGCGGCTGCATCTGATCGAGCCGCTCGGCTTTCCGCTCGACGACGCCAAGCTGCGCCGCGCCGGTCTCGACTATCACGAATACGCGCAGATGAACGTGCATGCTGACTGGGCCGCCTTCATCGCGAAAGAGTCGCCGGACCCGTCGCGCACGTTCGCGTTCACCACGCGCGGCTCGGGCCGCTTTCACGAGCACGCGTTCCAATCGGGCGACTGGTTCGTGTTCGGCGCGGAAACACGAGGCTTGCCTGACCCGGTGCTCGAACAGTTTCCGAACGAACAGCGCGTGCGCCTGCCGATGCGTCCCGGCAACCGCAGCCTGAACCTGTCGAATACCGTCGCGATCGTGGTGTTCGAAGCGTGGCGTCAAACAGGTTTCGACGGCGGCGCCTGACGGCGCTGCAACTCCGCCTGATAACGCTCGAACATCGCGTGATCGAAGCAGGCGAAGATCACCTGTTCGAGTTGCGGCATGCGAGGTAGATTTTCGACTACCGTTTGGACCGCGATACGAACTGCTTCATCGGCAGGAAAACGGTAGATGCCGCAACTGATCGCGGGGAATGCAATGCTCGCGCAGTTCGCCTCGCGCGCCACCTCGAGCGAACGCTGATAACAGGAAGCCAGCAGATCGGCTTCGCCATGCGTGCCGCCGCGCCAGACCGGGCCCACCGCGTGAATCACATAGCGCGCCGGCAGATGGTAGCCGCGCGTGAGCTTCGCGTCGCCTGTCGCGCAGCCGCCAAGCGCTTCGCATTCGCCCAGCAATTCCTTGCCTGCGGCGCGATGAATCGCGCCGTCCACACCGCCGCCGCCGAGCAAGGAGGTATTGGCTGCGTTGACAATGGCGTCGACGTCGAGAGTCGTGATGTCGGCCACGCGTGCCTCCAGCGTGCAACCACCGATATTGAGCATATGAGCCTCGCTGATCCGTAGCGTCGATAGACGATGGACAGCGAGTGCAGACAGCCGTTCGGCGTTGTTACACGCCAAACGGCTGACAGGCAGCGCGCCCGGAAACCTGGGCGGCTTATTCGGCCTTCGAATCGCGCCGCAGCAGGGCGCTGACGGCGTCGCGCGGCGCAACGCCGTCGAACAGCACGGCACAGACCGCCTGGGTGATCGGCATGTCGATTGCATGAGCACGCGCGATCGCGAGAACCGCTTGCGCGCAACGCACGCCTTCGGCCACATGGCCCAGGCCGCCGAGAATATCGGCAAGCGAACGGCCTCCGGCAAGCTGCACGCCGACCGTGCGGTTGCGCGACAGATCGCCGGTCGCGGTGAGAATCAGATCGCCGAGCCCCGTCAAACCGGTGAACGTCTCCGCGCGACCGCCGAGCGTCACGCCAAGTCGCGACATTTCTGCGAGTCCGCGCGTGATCAGCGCTGCGCGCGCGTTCAGGCCGAGACCCAGACCGTCGGCGATTCCCGTTGCAATCGCCAGCACGTTCTTCACCGCGCCGCCCACTTCTACGCCGACGATGTCGTCGCCCGTATAAATGCGCATCGCGCCGTGATGAAACGCCGCAACCGTACGCTCGCGACAGGCCGCCGAAGCACTCGCGATGGTCAACGCAACCGGCAAGCCCTGGCCGACTTCACGCGCGAAACTCGGCCCCGACAACACACCATTGCTGCCGTGCGAGGGCAGTTCGGCCGCGACCACCTGATGCGGCAACAACTGCGACTCCGCCTCGAAACCTTTGCAGAGCCACACGATATGCGCGGGCACTTTGCCCGCATCGCGCATCGACTGGAACAGGGTGCGCAGTCCGGCCACGGGCGTGGCCACCACGCACAGCGCGTCGTCGGCGAGCGCGTGGTCGAGCGCTGCGTTCAGGTCCGCTTCGTAGCGAAGCGCCGACGGCAAGGCAACGCCCGCCAGATAGCGGGCGTTTTCGTGAGAAGCGGAGAGATCTGCGACCAGCGCGGGCTCGCGCGCCCACAGCAGCGTGTCGTGCCTGACGGCCAGATGGCCGGCGAGGGCTGTGCCCCATGCGCCGGCTCCGAGGACAGCAACCTTCATAGCCGGCACTGCCTGCGACACTTAATGCGTGACGCCGTTTTGCGCTGCGCCGTCCTGGCCGCCCATCTGCGCGAGGCGTTGCTCATAGAGCGCCTGGAAGTTGATTTCGGCGAGGTGAATCGGCGGGAAGCCGGCGCGCGTGATGGCGTCGGCGATGTTCGAGCGCAGGTACGGGAACAGGATGGTCGGGCACGCAATGCCGACGAGCGGATCGACCTGTTCAGCCGGAATGTTGCGAATGTCGAAAATGCCCGCTTGCTTGGCTTCGATCAGGAACGCGACCTTGTCCGACACCTTGGCCGTCACGGTGCCCGTCACGAGAATTTCGAACACGGTGTCGGCGAGGCGCTCGGCCTTCACGTCGACTTCCACTTCCACCGACGGCATTTCCTGCTCGAGGAAAATGGCCGGCGAATTGGGCTGCTCGAGCGACATGTCCTTCAGATAAATGCGCTGGATGTTGAAGAACGGCTGGTTGTTCTCGTCGGACATGATTGAGTGATTCCCTGATAGATATGCGTAGCGGCGGCCCATGAAGTCACGGGTCGCCAGATAGTTGCGGCGCGCCGCCTGCCCTCGCGGGGCGACGATGCGCCGGCTTGTATTTCACCCGCCGCTTCCCGCGCCCAACGGCGCGAGAACTCAGGCGGCTGCCAGCAGAGGCGTCAGACCGCCCGCGCGATCGAGCGCGGAGAGATCGTCATACCCGCCGACGTGCGTCTCGCCGATGAACACCTGCGGCACCGTGCGACGACCGGTCCGGGTCATCATTTCCTCACGACGGGCCGGGTCCTTGTCGATCAGTACTTTTTCGATATTCTCGACGCCGCGCGACTTTAAAAGACGTTCGGCCATCTGGCAATACGGGCACACCTGCGTGCTGTACATGATCACTTTGTTCACTTGGCTACTCCTTGTTTCACAACCGGCATGCCGGCTTTCTGCCAGGCGTCGACGCCGCCTTCCAGAACGTGGACTTCCGCATATCCCGCATCCTGCACGATACGCGCCGCCTTGTTCGACTGCTGGCCGGTCTGACAAACCAGCAGCACGGGGTTGTTCTTATTCTTCACCAGTTGCGCGACCTTTGCTTGCAACTCGGCGAATTCCAGGTGCCGTGCCGCGGGCAAATGCCCTTTGGCGAAGTCGGCCGACGGACGCAGATCGATGACCGCCGCATTGCGCCGATTGATCAACTGCGTGGCTTCGGCGGCCGACAGGCCACCACGGCCGCGCCGGCTGATGGTCGGCCACAGCAGCAACCCACCGGAGATGAGGACGATCGCAATGAGGACAAGATTTGTGTAATCAGTGAAAAACTTCACGGAAGATCCGCCGAAAAAGAGAGAAATCGGAAAGGGCAATCCGGGCATTATAAAATAAGCGTCTGACGCGATGGCGGCGCTCCTCGACGTGCGCCGGGCAGCGCTTACCGCTTCCTTACTACCGACCGGCAATCTTATGTACAAACTCGTTCTCATCCGCCACGGCGAATCGACGTGGAACAAGGAAAACCGCTTCACGGGCTGGGTCGACGTCGACCTCACCGAACAGGGCAACCGCGAAGCGCAGCAGGCGGGCGTGCTGCTGAAGGAATCCGGCTATTCGTTCGACATCGCTTACACGTCGGTGCTCAAACGCGCCGTTCGCACGCTGTGGCATGTGCAGGATCAGATGGATCAGATGTACATACCCGTCGTGCATTCGTGGCGTCTGAACGAGCGTCACTACGGCGCGCTGTCGGGTCTGAACAAGGCCGAAACCGCAGCGAAATTTGGCGACGAACAGGTGCTGGTCTGGCGCCGCAGCTACGACACGCCGCCGCCTGCGCTCGAACCGACGGACGAGCGCGCGCCGTACAACGATCCGCGCTACGCCAAGGTGCCGCGCGAACAGCTGCCGCTCACCGAGTGCCTGAAGGACACGGTGGCGCGCGTGCTGCCGCTGTGGAACGAGTCGATTGCGCCGGCCATCAAGTCGGGCCGCAAGGTGGTGATCGCGGCGCACGGCAACTCGATCCGCGCATTGGTGAAGTACCTCGACAACATCTCGGACGAGGACATCGTCGGGCTCAATATTCCGAACGGCGTGCCGCTCGTCTACGAACTGGACGAGAACCTGAAGCCGCTGAAGCACTACTATCTGGGAGACCAGGAAGCGATCGCGAAGGCGCAGGCCGCAGTCGCCAAGCAAGGCAAGGCGGGCTGATTCCGCTGCGCCGCCAGTTGCAGCGTGACGGCAACCTAGCTGACTTTCGCCACGTCGCAGCGCTTCTTTGTTAAAGATCGTTGCGGCGAAGCTGACCGCAAGCGCCGCGGCGCGTCACAAACGGACCACGCCGACCGGCAAGACGTACCGGCCAGCGCGGTCCGCTTTCCTCGATCGCGGACATTCTCATCGCGATCCACTTCCACTGTTACCGCACATTACTTCGACGTCGCGCTTGCGTTGCGCCGAACCCGGCACGCTTCGCGCTGTCGAATCACGATTGCCTGCACCGCGCCCTGAGTTGGCGGGTGTGCAGTTATACTTGTCCGTCCCCATCTCTATCGACGCTGCCACGCGCTTCCGACCGCAACAGACTCTATGCGAAAGAACCTGAAAAATATCGGCCTGATCGCCGCGGGCCTTGCTACCGGTGTATTCGCCACTTTGCAACTCTCGGCCTCGGCCCAGCAGCCCGCCAGCGCCGCCGCCACTCCGTTGCCGCTGGACCAGCTCAGGCTGTTTGCCGAAGTGTTCGGGCAGATCAAGCACGAGTACGTCGAACCTGTCGACGATAAAAAGCTTCTCACCGCCGCAATCAAAGGCATGGTGTCGAGCCTCGACCCGCATTCGTCCTACCTCGACAAGACCGATTACGAGGAACTGCAGGAGCAGACCAAAGGTCGCTTCGCGGGCCTCGGCATTGAGATTTCGTCGGAAGACGGCCTGATCAAGGTGATCTCGCCGATCGAAGACACGCCCGCGTTCCGCGCCGGAATTCGTCCGGGCGACCTGATCACGCGCATCAACGACAAGCCGGTACGCGGCATGACGCTCGACCAGGCGGTCAAGCAGATGCGCGGCGAGCCGGGCACCAAGGTCACGCTCACGATCTTCCGCAAGACCGACGACCGCACTTTCCCGCTCACGGTGACGCGAGCGCTCATCAAGGTGCAGTCGGTCAAGATGAAGATCCTCGCGCCGGGCTACGCGTATGTGCGTATCACCAGCTTCCAGGAACGCACCACGCCGGACCTGGCCGCGAAGCTGCAGGACATCGCGCGTCAGCAGCCGAATCTGAAGGGTCTCGTGCTCGACCTGCGCAACAACGGCGGCGGTCTGCTGCAAAGCGCGGTCGGCGTAGCCGGCGCGTTCCTGCCGCCGAACTCGGTCGTCGTGTCCACCAACGGGCAGATCCCGGATTCGAAGCAGGTCTATCGCGACACTTACGACAACTACCGTCTGCAGTCCTTCGACTCCGACCCGCTGAAAGACGAGGCGCCGATCTTCAAGACCGTGCCCATGATCGTGCTGACCAACGCCTACTCGGCGTCGGCATCGGAGATCGTCGCGGGCGCGCTGCAGGATCAGCATCGTGCGCTGATCGTCGGCAAGACGACCTTTGGCAAGGGCTCGGTGCAGACCGTGCGACCCATGACCGCCGACACGGCGCTGCGCCTGACCACGGCGTATTACTACACGCCGAGCGGCCGTTCTATCCAGAACAAGGGCATCCGTCCTGACATCGCGGTCGATCAGTACGCGGAAGGCGATCCGGACGACGCACTCGTCACGCGCGAAGTCGACTACTCGAATCACCTTGCCAACACGCAAGACCCGAACGAGAAGAAGGAAGCCGAGAAGCGCGAGCAGGATCGCATGGACCAGTTGCGTCAACTCGAAGAGCAGAACGACAAGAAGACGCCGGAACAGCGCCAGAAAGATCGCGAGCGCAAGCCGGTCGAATTCGGTTCCGCCGACGACTTCATGCTGGCCCAAGCCTTGAACAAGCTCGAAGGCAAGCCGGTCCAGGAATCAAAGTCGTTGACCGAGCGCCGTCTCGCGCAGAACAAGCCGGCCACGTCAGCGTCCGCGCCGGTCGCGGTTAAGCCGACGCAACCGGTGCCGGGCGCGTCGGGTGCTGCGCCGGCATCGGCACCGGCTACGCAGAGCAAGTAAGCAGCACGACTCACGTGTCTTCGCGGCGCAAGCCGCCGTGAAGACACGCAGCGAAGAAGACACGCTGGCCCCTCATGAATGACGATCAACTCCTTCGCTATTCCCGCCATATTCTCGTCGACGAAATCGGCATCGAGGCGCAACAGCGCTTTATCGATGCGCACGCGATCATTGTCGGCGCGGGTGGACTGGGTTCGCCTGCCGCGATGTATCTCGCGGCGGCAGGCGTCGGACGCTTGACACTAGTCGATGCCGATACAGTCGATCTCACCAATCTGCAACGGCAGATCCTGCATGTCAGCGCGTCAGTCGGACGCAAGAAGGTGGAGTCCGGCCGCGACACGCTCGCGCAAATCAATCCCGAAGTGACAGTGAACGCGGTGGCCGAACGCGTCGACGACGCGTGGCTCGATTGTCATGTGCCGGCCGCCACGGTGGTGCTCGATTGCACCGACAACTTCGCCACGCGCCACGCGATCAATCGCGCCTGCGTGAAGCATCGCGTACCGCTGGTGTCGGGCGCCGCGTTGCGCTTTGACGGCCAGATCAGCACGTTCGACTTCCGCAGTGAAGCATCGCCGTGCTACGCGTGCGTATTCCCCGAAGACCAGCCGTTCGAGGAAGTCGCGTGCTCGACCATGGGCGTGTTTGCGCCGACGGTCGGCATCATTGGCTCGATGCAGGCAGCGGAAGCGCTGAAGGTCATCGGCGAAATCGGCACGCCGCTTGTCGGCCGGCTGACTATGCTCGATTCGCTGCGAATGGAGTGGACTACCATGCGCATTGCGCGTCAGCCCGATTGCCCGGTATGCGGACAACCCCACCTGCCTTGAACAGACGAACGAAGCCAAAACGAAAACGCCGCACATGTGCGGCGTTTTTCATTCAGAGCAGGCGTTGCCGATCAGGCTTGCGCCACGCGCTTAAGCGCAGCTTGCACTTCCTCGGGCTCGAACGAAGCGAGCACATCTGCCACCGGCTTTTCCAACGTCTTCAAATGCGAGCGCAAGACTTCCTGCTTGACCACGAGCAATTGACTCGGATGCATTGAAAACTCGGTGAGGCCCATGCCGAGCAGCAGACGCGTCAGGCTCGGGTCGCCCGCCATCTCTCCGCACACCGACACCGGCACCCCCGCCCGCTTCGCTTCGCGCAACGTGAAGGCGATCAGATGCAGCACCGCCGGGTGAAGCGGATCGTACAGATGCGCGACCGAGTTGTCCGCCCGGTCGATCGCCAGCGTGTACTGGATCAGATCGTTCGTGCCGATGGACAGAAAATCCAGCCGCTTGAGAAAGAGCGGCAACGCGATGGCCGCTGCCGGAATCTCGATCATCGCACCGACCTGCACGTTCGGGTCGTAAGCAATCCCTGCGTCGTCTAGCTGACGCTTGGCTTCGCGGATCAGGTCCAGCGTTTGATCGATCTCCTGCGCATGCGCGAGCATCGGCACCAGAATCTTCACCGTGCCGAACGCCGACGCGCGCAGAATCGCGCGCAATTGCGTGAGGAACATCTGCGGCTCGGACAAGCTCCAGCGAATTGCCCTGAGCCCCAACGCGGGGTTCGCTGCGGTCTCGTAACCGTCGCCGCCGCTCATCGAATCGAGGGGCTTGTCGGCGCCCACGTCGATCGTGCGAATCGTGACCGGCAGACCGTTCATCAACTCGACCGCGCGCCGGTAGGCTTCGAACTGCTCCTCCTCTTCGGGCATGCGGTGCTTGTGATTCATGAACAGAAACTCGGTGCGGAACAGGCCAACACCGGTCGCGCCGGAGTCGACCGCGGCGCGCGCATCTTCCGGCAATTCGATGTTCGCGCACAGTTCGATACGCGTGCCGCACAGCGTTTGCGTCGGCGAAAATTTGAGGCGCTGCAGCTTGCGCTGCTCAAGCGCTTTTTCGCTCTGCCGGTATGAATATTCCTCCAGCACGATCGGCGCGGGATCGACGATCACAATGCCGTGGTCGCCGTCGACGATAATCAGGTCGTCCTGGCGAATCAGCGCGCTCGCGTGCTGCACGCCGACCGCCGCCGGAATGCCCAGGCTGCGCGCGACGATAGCCGTATGAGAAGTACGCCCGCCGAGATCCGTGACGAAACCCTGAAACGTTTGCGTTTTGAACTGCATCATGTCGGCTGGCGCAATGTCGTGCGCGACCACGATCATTTCGTCGCATGCACCATGCACGCCATTCACCAGAGAGCCCGACGCGCCCGCCAGCGCCTTCAGCACGCGCTCCACCACTTGTTCGATGTCGGCTTTGCGCTCGCGCAGATATTCGTCTTCGATATCGTCGAAATGGCGCGAGAGCCGTTCGAGCTGTTCGGTCAGCGCCCATTCCACGTTGTAACGGCGTGTGCGAATCAGATCGATGGTTTCCTGAACGAGCATTGCGTCGTTCAGGATCATTGAATGTACGTTGATGAAAGCGCCCATTTCGCTGGGCGCGTCCGCGGCGAGATCGGCGCGCAGCGCATCGAGTTCTTCATGCACGCGTTGCTGGGCCGCGCGAAATCGCTCGACCTCGCTCTCGATTTGCGCGGGTTCGATCAGATAGTGGTCTACGTCAAGTGCAGCCGGGGCGATCAGATAGGCTCGCCCGATGGCAATACCGCGTGACACGGGAATTCCATGCAGCGTGAACGACACGCGCACCTCCTCTAGTTGTGTGATGCCGCGGCAAACCGCTGCAGTGCTCTCAGACTCTCGTCGTCATTATAAATTCCACGCCGTCGCGCACGTGCGTGAATGCTGTGTGCAATGCAGCACGAAAGACCGTAGTCGTTGCGCTCCATGCATCATTGCATTCGCCGAAGAGATCCGCGTATTGTCGCGCGCTAAAAAAAACGCCGCGGACAGCCGCGGCGCTTCACTCATCGGTATATCGATTTGCAAGTTCACTGACCTTCGCCAAATTTATCAGCGATCAGTTTCAACAGTGCGTCCATCGCTTCTTTTTCGTCGGGGCCTTCGGTTTCGATCAGCACCGTGCTGCCGATACCCGCGGCCAGCATCATCACGCCCATAATGCTTTTCGCATTGATACGGCGGCCATTGCGGCTCATCCAGATTTCCGACTGGTAGTTGCCCGCCAGTTGCGTCAACTTGGCCGACGCGCGCGCGTGCAGCCCCAGCTTGTTCACGATAGTCGTTTCCTGTTGCAGCATGTGATGGTCCGAAGCGCTGGTAAGTGTTGTTGTGAAAGTAAAACTGCCAGTCAGTCGTTATGCAGTTGCAATGCGATGCGCTACAGGCCTGCTGGCCCAGCCTTCTGGACGAGTTCCGCGTCGCAAGGCAACGCGGGCAGACAGTCGGCCGAGGCCGCCGACGACTCAGCGGGCGCGGGCGTTGCCGGGCCGATTGCATGAACGCCCTTGGTCGCGCCGGCGAGCGCTTTGTCCACCAGTGTGTCGAGCGGCGTGGCGCGATAACAGACCGCGCGCACCAGCATCGGCAAATTGACGCCGCACAGCACGCGCACGTCCGGCACCGAGGCAAGCCGCCCCGCAATGTTCGCGGGCGTGGCGCCGAACATATCGGTGAGCACGAGTGCGCCGTTCTCTTCTTTCAGACGCGCGATTTCCGACTCGGCGAAAGAAACCATTTGTGCGGGATCGCAATCGGGCGATACGTCGATCACGCCGATGCGAGCCGGCAAGCCACCGTAGATATGCGAAATACAGTCGCGCAACGCGGTGGCGAACGGAGCGTGCGCAATGATCAGAATGCCTGCCATGTCAGCCTTACTGCAAAAATACGGCCCCAAACGTGGATCGGAACCTGTCCGAAACGCTCGCGCTCTCGGCCGGCCGTGGGCCATGAGAGCCGGGAATGCACCACTTCATGAGCGGAATCACAAGCATGACGCCGTGCCGGCGCACGCTGAATCCGCTCGCTCCAGGTCCGCGATTCGTGCCGATGGCCCGGTGCAAGAGCCTATTGCCAGAAACGGACGCGAAGAGCGGGCATTGTAGCAGGCCCGTTTTGGGGCCTAAGCCGGCGTCCCGCGCTGAGCGGACGTGATGCTGATCCTGCCACGTAGTTTGGGGGCCGCTGTCCACATTCAAGGACGACCGCTCAACCCGCCGCGCGCTCCAGTGCGTCGATGAACATCGCCGCGACGTCGAAGCCCGTCTGATCCATGATCTCGCGGAAGCACGTTGGGCTCGTCACATTGACTTCCGTGAGCCAGTCGCCGATCGCGTCCAGCCCGACGAGCAGCAGACCGCGCGCCGCCAGCACCGGCGCGAGCGTATCGGCGATCTTGCGGTCGTGATTGGTCAGCGGACGCGCCACGCCGAGTCCGCCCGCCGCGAGGTTGCCGCGCACCTCGTTGCCTTGCGGAATGCGGGCGAGCGAGTACGGCACGGCTTCGCCGCCAATCAGCAGAATGCGCTTGTCGCCGTCCTTGATCTCGGGGATGAACTTCTGCGCCATCACCGAACGCGTGCCGTCGTGGCTCAGCATTTCAATGATCGACCCGAGATTCATGCCATCGGGCTTCACGCGGAATACGCCCATGCCACCCATGCCGTCGAGCGGCTTCAGAATCACGTCGCCGTGCTGCTCGTGAAATGCCCGGAGTCGCGCCGGATCGCGCGTTACCAGCGTAGGTGCAACAAATTCCGCAAACTCGCCAATGGCGAGCTTTTCCGAGTGATCCCGGATCGCCTGCGGCTTGTTGAAGATGCGTGCCCCGGCGCGCTCGGCCATTTCGAGCAGCCACGTGGACGTGACGTATTCCATGTCGAAGGGCGGGTCTTTGCGCATGACCACCGCGCTAAAACTCTTGAGCGCGCGCGGCGCGGCGGCTTCCGCCGCGTACCAGACATCGCGATGCAGGTCGGTCACGTCGCCGGTGATCGCAAAGCGCTGCACGTTTGCTTCGACGTCGCCGCCCGTCCACGCCAGATGCTTCGGCTCGCACGTGTACAGCGTATGACCGCGGCGCGCGGCCTCGGCCATCATCGCGTAAGTAGAGTCTTTGTAGATCTTGAACTGCGTAAGCGGATCGGCGATGAAAAGAATGTCCATGAAGGTCCCGTTGCGCCCTGCTGGGCATGGCGTTGATCGTGTAACTGCGCGTGTAACTGCGCTTGAAATTGCGCGTGAATTTGCGAGTGAAGTCGAGCGCGAATGTCGTGGGTAAAAACGGCGCGGGCGGCATGCGCGCCGCCGCGCATCATGCAGGCCGCCCTCGCGCGGCCGAGCTTAAACCTGGATCGCTTCCGGATCGGTCTTTTCCAGCTCGACCGATGCGGCCAGCAGCCCGAGCCGCGCCACCACGCCATACATATAGAAGCGGTTCGGCGGCGCCGCGCCGGGCTTGGCGTGCGCATCGGGCAGTGCCGTGTGCTCGAACCCGAGCGGCACGAAGTGCATGCCCGGCGCGTTCAGATTCTGGTCGCGCTCGCGGCTGCCGTGCACACGGTAGAAACCACCTACCACGTACCGGTCGATCATATAGACGACCGGCTCCGCCACTTCTTCGCCAATGCGCTCGAACGTGTACACGCCTTCCTGCACGATGACGTCGTGCACTTCCAGGCCGTCTTTCGTGGCGGCCATCTTCGCCCGCTCGCGCTTGGTGAGCGCGGCCACTTCCGACGCGTCGTGCACGGTCATCACGCCCATGCCGTAAGTGCCCGCGTCCGATTTGATGACGACATACGGTTTTTCGGAGATGCCGTACTCGCGGTACTTCTTGGCGATCTTTTTCAGTACGCCGTCGATCGCATCGGCCAGCGCTTCCTCGCCGGTGCGCTCCTGGAAATCCACGCCCTCCACATGTGCGAAGTACGGGTTGATCATCCAGGGATCGATCTCGACCATCTTCGCGAACTTCTTCGCCACGTCGTCATAGCACGAGAAGTGCGTCGATTTGCGGCGAACAGCCCAGCCGGCATGCAGCGGCGGCAGCAAATACTGCTCATGGAGATTCTCGAGCACCGGCGGAATGCCGCCCGACAGGTCGTTGTTCAGCAGGATCGAGCACGGGTCGAAATTCTTCAGGCCAAGGCGACGCTGCGAGCGCTCGAGCGGCTCGAGCACGAGTTTCTGCCCGTCGGACAGCGCAATGGTGACGGGTCCGTTGATGCTTTCGTCGAGCGTGCCGAAACGCACGTTCAAGCCGGCCTGGCGCATGATCGCGGCCAGCCGGGCGACATTCTCCAGATAAAACGCGTTGCGCGTGTGGCGCTCGGGAATCACGAGCAGGTTCTTGGCGTCCGGGCAGATTTTTTCGATCGACGCCATGGCAGCCTGCACGGCAAGCGGCAGCACTTCCTGGGGCAAATTGTTGAAAGCGCCGGGAAACAGATTGGTGTCGACCGGCGCAAGCTTGAAACCTGCGTTGCGCAGATCGACCGAGCAATAGAACGGCGGCGTGTGTTCCTGCCACTCGAGGCGGAACCAGCGTTCGATTGCGGGAGTGGCGTCGAGGATCTTCCGCTCAAGATCGAGCAGCGGGCCGTTTAACGCCGTAACTAGGTGCGGAACCATTGATCACTCGCAGACTGGAGAAAAAAGATTGTAGAGCAAATGCTTTGCCCATTTGGGGACGCTTTCTCCATTCGCAAGCTAGCCAGAATGCATTGTCTCTATCGCAATGATAGACAGGAAAAAGAACTGTTAACAAGATAGCGAGCAAGAAAAAAGCCCGCCATGAAGGCGGGCCGAAGCGCTGTGCTTGTTCGTGCTTGTTCCTGATTCATCGAGCCCGGGAGCACGGGCTCGTCAAGCCACTTCCTTATTCGACGTGTTCGCCGTGCAGGCTGACGTCCAGGCCTTCGCGTTCCTGCTCTTCCGTCACGCGGATACCCATCGTCATGTCGATGAGCTTCAGCAGGATGAAGCTCACCACGCCGCTGTAGATCAGCGTCGTCAGCACGCCCTTGGCTTGCAGCAGCACGCTGCCGTCGAAGCCGCCGATGTCCTTGACCGCGAACACGCCAGTCAGAAGCGCACCCACGATACCGCCGACGCAGTGCACGCCGAACGCGTCGAGCGAGTCGTCGTAACCGAGCTTGTGCTTGAGCCACGTTGCCGACCAGAAGCAGACTACGCCGGCCACGATACCGATCACGAGCGAGCCGAGCGTACCGACGAAGCCCGAAGCCGGCGTGATCGCCACGAGACCAGCCACCGCGCCCGACACGATACCGAGCACCGAAGGCTTACCCTTGGCCGCCCATTCGGCGAACATCCAGGCGAGCGCCGCCGCTGCCGTTGCTACTTGCGTTGCGAACATCGCGAAACCGGCACGGCCGTCTGCCGCCACTGCCGAACCCGCGTTGAAGCCGAACCAGCCCACCCACAGCATCGCGCCGCCGATCAGCGTCAGCGTGAGGTTGTGCGGAGCCATTGCTTCCTTGCCGTAGCCGACGCGCTTGCCGAGCACCAGGCAGCACACCAGACCCGCGATACCGGCATTGATGTGCACGACCGTGCCGCCCGCGAAGTCGAGGACGCCTGCGCTAGCCAGCCAGCCGGTCGGTTCCCAGACCATGTGCGCGATCGGCGAGTAGACGATGATCGACCACAGCGCCATGAACACCAGCATCGCCGAGAACTTCATACGGTCGGCAAACGCACCGGTGATCAGCGCCGGGGTGATGATCGCGAACGTCATCTGGTAGACGAAGTAGACCGTTTCCGGGATCGTCGGGGCCAGGTGGCTGACGGTCAGCGTCGTAGCCTTGTCGCCCTTGATGTAGTTCATGCCGGCCATGAAGACGCGCGAGAACCCGCCGATGAACGAGCCGCCCGGCGTGAACGCGAGGCTGTAGCCCACCACCGTCCAGATGATCGTCACGAGGCAGGTGATCGCGAAGCTTTGCATCAGCGTCGCGAGTACGTTCTTCTTGCGGACCATGCCGCCATAGAAGAGCGCCAGACCCGGGATCGTCATGAACAGCACGAGCGCGGTGGAGGTCAGCATCCAGGCGGTGTCGCCCGAATTGATCTTCGACGAATCGACCGAGAACGGCGCGGTCGGTGCGGCCGGCGCGGCGTCCGATGCCGCGGGTGCTGCGGCGGCGCTCGCTGCGGGTGCAGCCGATGCGTCAGCCGCGGGTGCCGAAGCTGCGGCGGCGGCCGACGCGTCCGGTGCCGGCGCGCTTGCCGTATCGGAAGTAGCGGCCGAGGCGGCTGCGGGAGCGGACGCGTCGTCCGCGAGCGCGGCGCCGACACCGCCCGCGAGAAGCGAACCGGCCATCAGCAGGGACATCAATAGTTTGCGCATCTTTCGTTTCCTCTTGTCGCTTATCTGTGTCGCTATCTTTTGGTGTTACAGAGCGTCCGCGCCGGTCTCACCGGTGCGAATTCGGATCACCTGCTCGATCGGCGTGACGAAGATCTTGCCGTCGCCGATCTTGCCGGTGCGTGCCGCGCGCTCCAGCGCCTCGATCGCCTGATCGACGATGTCGTCCGAGACAGCGGCCTCGATCTTCACCTTCGGCAGGAAATCGACGACGTATTCAGCGCCGCGATACAGCTCCGTATGGCCCTTCTGACGGCCGAACCCCTTGACCTCTGTGACCGTGATGCCCGAGACGCCGATCGCCGACAAGGCTTCGCGCGCCTCATCGAGCTTGAACGGCTTGATGATTGCGGTGATGAGTTTCATGAAATCCCTCGCTTAGTTGCGTAACCCGTTTGCGTAACCCGTTTGCGTAACGCGTTTCCCGAACCCGTTGCAGCCCTGCTTCAATCCGTCTGCGTTCCGCATGCAGAAGCCTGGCTGGCACTCGTAACCGTCCGCGTGGTCTCGTTTCGCTGCCGGAAAATGGTGCCGGCAGTGCGCGCGGGGCAGTAAAAGCAACTCATATGCCATGTTGTGTCAAACTGCGCCCGCGCGGGCTTTGCGAGCGGCTCAGCCGCTCTTGTCCGAATGGCTAACGCACGCCCCGCCCGGTGGCGCGGTGCAGGGATCGTTGCTAGAGTGTCCGCAGGTTCCGAAACAGGAAGCGCGCACCAAAGGGGCTCACGCCTTCGTGAGTTGAAAAGGCCGGCGCACCAACACAGCGCATCGTCAGATGCGAGGCACAGACGTAATGAAACGCTGCACATTTTTTGTGCACCAAGGGGAACACCATGAAACAACCGAACGATGTTTTTAACGACATTCAGGCGCGCATGAGCGAGCTGTTCAAGAATTCGCCGGCCAAAGACGTCGAGCGCAATGTGAAAGCCATGCTGTCGCAGGGCTTCTCCAAGCTCGATCTGGTCACGCGTGAGGAATTCGATACCCAGACACAGGTGCTCGTGCGAACGCGCGCGCGCCTCGAAGAACTGGAGCGTCGAGTCGCAGAACTCGAACAGAAACTTCCGGTCACGCAGACTTCCTGACGCTTGTCGCTCTGGCAGCGCAGTAGCTGCATCTAGCTGCACATCACAGGCAAGCGAGCCGTGACGTCATCAGCGTATTAAGGGGATTGGAGCGCGTTAGTCGCGCACCGTCCGACGGGAGAAAACATGTCGCTTGCCGTGGTGCGCAGTCGCGCGCCGGCCTCTGGCCGCGCGCCCGAAGTAACCGTCGAGGTGCACCTCGCGAACGGGTTGCCTTCTTTTTCGATCGTCGGACTTCCCGATCTGGAAGTCCGCGAAAGCCGTGAGCGCGTGCGGGCGGCGCTGCAGAACTGCGGCTTCGACTTTCCCGTGCGGCGCATCACCGTCAATCTCGCTCCCGCCGACTTGCCCAAGGAATCCGGCCGCTTCGATCTGCCGATCGCGCTGGGCATTCTCGCGGCAAGCGGCCAGATTCCCGTGGAATCGCTGCTTCATCGCGAGTTCGCCGGCGAGTTGTCATTGACGGGCGCGCTGCGTCCCATGCGCGGCGCTTTCGCGATGGCGTGTGGCACCGCGCGCAGCGCGGCGGCGGGCGACACGTCCGCTGCTGAATGCATGCCCACGCGCGCGCCGCCGCACTGCAATCCGCAACTCTATCTGCCTGCCGCAAGCGCAGCCGAGGCTGCGCTCGTACCCGGCGTAGATGTGTATGGCGCGAGCGATCTGCCGTCGCTGTGCGCTCATCTGGCCGACGCGCCGGAAGCGCGCCTCTATCCGGTCGCCGCACCCGACCTCGCACAGTTCACGCCTGCGGCCGTGCCCGACATGGGCGACGTGATCGGCCAGCGCGGCGCGCGCCGAGCGCTCGAAGTCGCCGCGGCCGGCGGACATCACGTGTTGCTCATCGGGCCGCCGGGGGCCGGCAAATCCATGCTCGCCGCCCGCCTGCCGGGTCTGCTGCCACCCATGACCGACGACGAGGCGCTCAGTTCGGCAGCCTTGCTCTCTGCAAGCCGCACGGGTTTCTCGCCCTCGCAATGGCGCCGACGGCCGTTTCGCGCGCCGCATCATTCGTCGAGCGCAGCAGCGCTGGTCGGCGGGCGCAACCCTCCGCAGCCAGGTGAGATCACGCTGGCTCACCTTGGCGTGCTTTTTCTCGACGAGTTGCCGGAGTTCGACCGCGACGTGCTGGAAACACTGCGCGAACCGCTGGAAGCCGGTCGCATCACCATCTCTCGCGCAGCGTTGCAGGCGGACTTTCCCGCAGCTTGCCAATTGATCGCGGCGATGAATCCATGTCCTTGCGGCTGGCGCGGCGATCCGAACGGACGTTGCCGCTGCACGCCCGACATCGCGGCGCGCTACCTGCGCAAGCTGTCCGGGCCGCTGCTCGATCGCATCGACATTCAACTCGAAGTGCCTGCGCTCACGTCGGCGGAGCTTTCCGCGCGGTCAAACGCCGTTGGCGAGACGAGCGCGGTTATCGCGAGCCGGGTGAACGTCGCACGCGAGCGTCAATTGGCGCGGCAGGGCAAAACCAACCGCGAGTTGAGTGGAAAAGAGGTGGACGCCGTCTGCCGGCCCGACGCAGCCGGCGAAGCGCTACTGCGCGAGGCCGGGGAGCGCTTCGGCTGGTCGGCCCGCGCTTACTACCGCGTGTTGAAGGTGGCGCGCACCATCGCGGACCTCGCAGGGACGAGCATGCCGAGCGCTGCACAGGTCGGCGAGGCCGTTCAGTATCGACGCGCTTTTGGCTCTGGGTGAGGAGAAAAATATGCTGTCAAGACTTGACTTATGCACATGCGCGCGTTCCAGATAAATTTAGAAACATCTGAAAGGTACATAGAAGGCTTTCGAGCAAGATCGTTGATTTAAAACAGTTTTTTATTCTGGCCGACGGGCGCGCAGACAGGCGAAATGCCCATGGGGCGGGCATCTGCGCGAAAAAAGCGGGACTTCTCAACAGAGTTATCCACAGGACACGCGGACAAGTGGAAAACTTCAACGTAAACCGAGAATTAGCGTGCAAAGCTGCGACGGAACTTTCACTGCACAAATGGATCCGTCGCGCGTTGAATCGGCCAAAACTACCGCTTTCAATACAGCTGGAAAGACGAAAAAAATTGGTCGACCTGCTCCTGCGGCAACGGCTGCGAAGCGATGATCGCGGCTTGATACACATGACGCCCTCGCGCGACCAGCCGCGCATAAACGGTGCGCTTTTCGTGGTCTGAACCGGCTTGCCCGCTCAACTTCATTTCCAGACCCAGCACCTTGCCGCCGGCCGCGAGTGGAATCTGCACGGCGTGCGCATCCGGCTGCGCGCCGACGTTGCGCGCCAGGCCGGTACGCAGAAAGTCGAGCGCCTTGCGTTGCGTCGCCTCGCTCTCGTCGGGCAGCGTGATCGTGCCGACCGCGAATACGGCGTCGCCGGCTTCGGCCGTTTGCATGGCCATTTGCATCGGCGCTCCGTCTATCTGTACGGCACGCTGATCGTTGCCCGGCTTGGCCGGCAGATCGATCGTGTAGCCGCTGTCGTTATTCATGATCGTGCGCCAGTCGAAAGTCGGCGAGCAGCCGCTCAGAGCCGCGCCAATGGCGAGCGCGCAAGCCCCCGCGCGGAAGACCGAATGCGCGCGCGAAACCACGGGCGGTTTCTGATCCGCTGTATTCCGATTGCGGGCGAAGCCGGAAACAAGACGCGGAAGAAGTTGGGTGAACAGAGGGAAAACGCGAAAAACGATCTGGAGCATGGGAACAAGGCGCCCGAGAAACGGGCCAATGACGTGAGCATAAAGCGACATTATCCGCTGGCAGCTTGAGAAGCGTCAGCGGAAGCGGCACGCGGCCGGGGAACCGGCCTCAATCGGCCGCAGCCCGCGCGAGGCATGCGCCCCGGTGCGGGCGCTCGCTGCCGCCTGGCTCGAATAGGACTACAATACCCACGCTATGGGGCAGCGGGCGCAAAGCCCCGGCCCACGCGCTGTCCCACGCCATTTCGCGATTTCCGAGGTTCCGTTCATGAGCACCATCACGTCGACTACCGCCGTCAGGCGCACGAATCCGCTTCGCTACGTGATCGCCGCCGTCGTGGCGATTGCGATCGGCGTGGCTGGCTATTTTGCGTTCGCCGGCCAACAGCGCGTGCCCGACGCGACTTTCACGCTGCTCTCGGGCCAGAAAGTCTCGACTGCCGATCTGAAAGGCAAGGTCTACCTGGTCAACTTCTGGGCGACGAGCTGCGATACATGCATGAAGGAAATGCCGCAGATGGTCCAGACGTATAACCGCTTCAAAGGTAAAGGGCTGGAATTCGTCGCGGTGGCCATGAGCTACGACGCGCCCATGTACGTGACCAACTACACACAGACGCGTCAGTTGCCGTTCAAGGTCGCCATGGACGACGGCTCGGCCGCGAAGCAGTTCGGCAACGTCCAGCTTACGCCGACCACTTTCCTGGTCGACAAGGACGGCAAGATTCTGAAGCGCTATGTCGGCGAGCCGCAGTTCGCGGAACTCGACCAGCTACTGGAAAAGGCGCTGAACGCTGCTTGAGCCGGGCGAGAGCCACGACGGCCGACTGAGCCTCGTGCCGAAAGTAACGCCAGGCGCCCGGATCAACCGATCCGAGTCCAAGCCACACAGCCAAACCCAAAGCCCAATGAAAAACGCCGGCATGAACTGCCGGCGTTTCTTTTTTCACCTTTCCCCGTCCCCTCTGGCCGCGAGGCCGTAGCGTTTGATCTTCTCGTAAAGCGTCGCTTTGCCAAGCTGCAGCCGGTCCGCCGCGATTGCCACCGCGCCGCCGCTCTGCTCCAACGCCTCAGCAATCACCGCCCGTTCGAATTGCTCCACGCGCTCCTTCAGCGGCTGCGGCTGGGCGCCTTCGTCGCCGAAAGACATGACGGGGTCGTCGGCGACGCCGAGCACGAAGCGGTCCGCCGCATTGCGCAACTCCCGCACATTGCCCGGCCACTCGCGCTGCATCAGGCTCGCGCGCTGACGGTCCGTGAGAATCGGTGCGGGACGCTGATAACGGACGGCCGCGTCCAGCAGAAAGTGTTCGAAAAGCGGCACGATGTCCTCGCGACGCTCGCCAAGCGGCGGCAGCGCGATCGTCACCACGTTCAAGCGGTACAGCAGGTCGCGACGGAACGAACCGTCGGCGACATGTTCCGCCATATCGCCTTTTGCGGCGGCGACCACGCGGCAATTCACGCGAATCGGCTGGTTCGAGCCGAGGCGTTCGAGCACGCCGTCCTGCAACACGCGCAGCAGCTTGACCTGCAACGCAAGCGGCATGCTTTCTATTTCGTCGAGAAACAACGTGCCGCCCGACGCGTGTTCGAGCTTGCCGACCCGGCGTTTCGCAGCACCGGTGAAGGCGCCCGGTTCGTAGCCGAACATCTCCGACTCGAACATCGGCTCCGGCAGCGCGCCGCAGTTGACCGCAATAAACGGCTTGTCACGCCGCGGCGACAACTCGTGCAGACTACGCGCGATCAATTCCTTGCCCGCGCCGGTGTCCCCGTTGATGAGCACGGACGCATCGGTCGGCGCGACGTTTGCAATCAGCCGCCGGACCTGCTCGATTGCCGGACTGCGGCCGATGATCCGCGGCGCAACCGTGCTCTGCCCGGCAAGCTCGCGGCGCAGCGCGAGGTTTTCCAGCACGAGCTTGCGCCGCTCCAACGCACGCCGCACGGTCTCGATCAGGCGCTCAGAAGCAAACGGCTTTTCGATGAAGTCATAGGCACCGTCGCGCATCGCCTGCACCGCCATCGAAATATCGCCGTGACCGGTGACGAGAATCACCGGCACGTCGGGCGCGCGCTCATGGCATTGCGCGAGCAGATCGAGACCGCTCGCGCCGGGCAGCCGGATATCGCTGACGATCACGCCCGAAAAGTCGGCGCTGATCGACTTTGCCGCCGATTCCGCCGACGCATGACCCACCACGTTGAAGCCCGCCAGTTGCAGACTCTGCACGCTCGCGCGCCGCACGAGTTCGTCGTCTTCGATATACAGCACTTGCAAGCCGTCGTTCAGCATGTTGTTCTCATCGGATTCACGAACCCGTGGTGAGCGGGTCCGCGGTGTGACTCGTCTGCACGCGCGCACGGCGCAGCGTCAGTACAAATAATGCACCGCCGTTCGGGACGTTCGCCACATTCCGCGCCACCAGTGTGCCGCCGCAATCACGCGCGATCGACGACGAAATCGCCAAACCGAGGCCAAGTCCCTGGCCCATTTCCTTCGTGGTAAAAAACGGCTCGAACAGATGCGGCAACACATCTTCGGCAATGCCCGGGCCATTGTCGCTGACTGCGAACGACAGGCTGTCCGCGGCAACTTCAATCTGCACGGAAATGCGCGGCGGAGTCATGTCGGCGGTCGCGTCGAGCGCATTGCCGAGCAGATTGATCAGCACCTGTTCGAGACGCAGATCGTCGCAGTGGGCTACCAGTTCGGCATGATCGTCGGCGAGATCGAGCGGCACGCGCGTGCCGTTTTCGGCGTCGAACAACGTGAGGTTCAGTTCGACGCCCTTCAAACGTTGTTGCAACAGCGCGAGGGCATTGCGCAGCGCCCGCACGATCGAAGCGCGCGCGCTGCGCGGCCGCGCGCGTCCCACGAACAGTTTCAGCTGATTGGTGATCTTGCCCATGCGTTCGGTGAGCGCCGCGATCGCTTCGAGGTTCTCCCGCGCCGATGCCTGGTCGCCGCGCTCCAGCAGCACGCGCGTGTTGTCAGAAAATCCGCGTAATGCCGCGAGCGGTTGATTCAGTTCATGCGTGATGCCGGCCGCCATCTGACCGAGCGCCGCGAGCTTGCTCGCCTGAATGAGTTCGTCGTGCGCGGCGCGCAATTCCTGTTCGGCGCGCGTGCGTTCGGCCACTTCCTTCTGCAATTGCTCGTTCGCTTGCGACAGATCCGCGGTGCGCTCCGCAACGCGCTGGTTCAATTCGGCGTACGCCTTCTGCAGCAGCGCGCGGCTACGCATCACCTCGCGCACGCGGGACCGGCGCATTCTCCAGTAGAACGCGAGCAATACGAGCGACACATAGCCGAAGCCGGTCACGATGGTCGCGTTGCGCGCGTCAGCGTCGACCGGGCTAACGGGCGCCATGGTAATCAGATGCCAGTCGGGTTCGCCCATGCCGCGTCGCGACGCGAGATAGCGAGGCGCGTAGCGTCCGCCGCCGACGCGCACAATCTGCGCGTCGCCTTCGAGCTTGCGCTCGATCGTCACAGGCAGCGGCGCAATAGGCTGCTGCGCATACTGACGGGCCTGGTAGATGGAATCGGCGACCTGGCCCGACAGTGGCCGTATGGTGTGATATTTCCATGCGGGCACGGACGACAGAAAGATCACGCCGTGATCGTCGGTGACGAGGAGCGGCTCGTATGCGTCCGCGCCCTGAAACCATTCGAGATCGAGTTTGACGACCGCCACGCCGACGATCTTTCCCTCACGGCGCACCGGCTGCGAAATGTAATAGCCCGGCGCCTGCGAGATCGTGCCGATGCCGAAGAAGCGGCCCACGTGGCCTTTGATGGCATCGACGAAATATGGGCGAAACAGATAGCCCGCGCCGATGAAACTGCCCGGCCCTTGCCAGTTGCTCGCGGCGACACAATAGCCGTCGAGCGGAATGATGTAGGTCACCGTTGCGCGCGCGTGGCGGTTCAAATCTTCGAGATAGAGATTCGCGCGCTGGACGTTGGCGGGCGACGGATCGACCAGCACGTCCTGCACGATGGGATGCTCGGCGAGCAGATACGGCAGCGATTCATAGCGCTCAAGTGTGCTCTTGAGCGAACTGGCGGTGCGATCGACGCGCCCGGCGGCATTGCGCCGCAAGCTGTCGATTCCGCTTTGCCACGCGACGCTGTAGGTGAGCCCGCACGCCGCGACGAGCCCGGCGACGAGCGCGAAGAGGATCAGCAGACGGCGCGTCACGTTGGCAATATCCGGTGAGGTGTGATCGGATATTGTGGCATAAGGCGAAGCGCGGTCGGCGCGAGCTTCCCCGGCCGACGGCACTTCGGTTGGGCGCGCAGTCACCGGTTGCATGTGCTGGTGTCCGCGGCCGCAAACGTCACGCGTTTTCAGACAATGAGCGTCGATGCCCGGCTTAAACGCCGGCCGGCTCTTTGACCGGCACGTCGCCGCGCAACGCCGAGTTCAGCTTGTTGCGGTCCAGTTCCTTTTCCCACGCCGACACGACCACGGTCGCCACGCCATTGCCGACGATGTTCGTCAGCGCACGGCATTCGCTCATGAAGCGGTCGATACCGAGAATCAGCACCATGCCCGACAGCGGAATGGTCGGCACCACGGCCAGCGTTGCGGCGAGCGTGATGAAGCCCGCGCCCGTCACGCCGCTCGCGCCCTTCGACGTCAGCATCGTCACTGCCAGCAGCGTGAGCTGCTGCGCCCACGTGAGGTCGGTGTTCGTCGCCTGGGCGATGAACAGCACGGCCATCGTCATATAAATGTTGGTGCCGTCGAGGTTGAACGAGTAACCGGTCGGCACCACGAGACCCACCACCGAGCGCGAGCAGCCGAGGTTTTCCAGCTTGAGCATCAGTTGCGGCAGCGCGGCTTCGGACGAGCTCGTGCCGAGCACGATCAGCATCTCTTCCTTGATGTACGCAATGAAACGCAGGATGTTGAAGCCCACCGCACGCGCGATGATGCCGAGCACGACCACCACGAATACGATCGACGTCAGATAGAACGTGCCGATCAGCTTCAGCATGGGCAGCAGCGAGCCGATACCGTACTTGCCGATGGTGAACGCCATCGCGCCGAACGCACCGATCGGCGCGAGCTTCGTGATGATGCGCACGATGCCGAACAGCACATGCGAGAGCCCTTCAATGAAGTTCGTGACGACCTTGCCCCTCTCACCGGCTGTGGCGAGCACCGCGCCGAACAGCAGCGCGATCAGCAGAATCTGCAGGATCTCGCCTTGTGCAAACGCGGAGACGAGCGTGTCCGGAATCAGGTGCATCAGGAAGTCGACCGTGGTCTGGCCGTGCGCCTTGGCGGCGTACGAAGCGACCGCCTTGCCGTCGAGCGTGGCGGGGTCGATATTGAAACCGACGCCCGGCTTCAGCACGTGCGTCGCGATCAGGCCGAGCACCAGCGCAAACGTCGAAACGATTTCAAAATACAGCAGCGCCTTGCCGCCGACGCGCCCGACTTTCTTCATGTCTTCCATGCCGGCAATGCCGGTCACGACCGTACAGAAGATGATCGGCCCGATCACCATCTTGATGAGCTTGATGAAGCCGTCGCCGAGCGGTTTCATGTCGACGGCGAGATTCGGATAGTAATGTCCGAGCGCGATACCGATGATGATCGCCACGATCACCTGGACGTACAGCACTTTGTGGATAGGTTTCTTCACGATGGTTCCTGCGATGTGGGTGAGCCTATGGCCTGCCACGCTGCGCATCATGCGAACGAATGATCGTCACGCCTGTGCACGGCATTAGGCCGCGACAAGACGACGAATTCAGAAGTACCGGAAAGGGAAATCGGACATCGTTGTCTCCTTGCTTTAGTTGTCGGACCGTTGCGGCCGCGTTATCTATTTCGCAAGGTCGATGCCAGCTTGAGGCAGCCCGCGCGCCTTTGATTTTTATAGGTTTTCTTGCGCCTAATCGCAAGCGCCATCCGGGATTCCGGAAATCCGGACGGCCCGCGTCGGGAAAACCGGAATTCGCTCCGGCAGCAGCTCAGGGGAAACCCGAAGCCTTTACTGGCGGGGCTTTGCCGTTTTCCTAAGCGCCGCCCTCTTCGAGTACCAGCAGATTCTCATGCGAGAAACCGAGCGACACCGGCTGACCTCGTTCGGGTAAACCGCGATTCGGATCGTTGAACACGTCGAGAGAAATCACCGCGTCTTTCACACGCGTCCTGATCCGCACCACTGCGCCGAGAAAATTCACTTCTTCGACGGTCGCGCTCAGTGTGTTGCGGCCAGGCGCCGCGGGTTCGAGCACGATCGCTTCGGGGCGCAGCGCGAGCAGGCGCTTCTTGCCCGCATCGCCGGCCGGCAGTTCCTGCGTAGTAGTCAACTCCTGGCCGTCCACGACCATCTTGCCGGTCGCCGGATCGATCACGTGCCCCGCCAGAATGTTCAGCGTGCCGACGAACGACGCCACAAAACGAGTGCGAGGATAGTTGTAGATTTCCGAAGGCGAGCCGATCTGCTCGACGCGCCCCTCGTTCATCACGACGATGCGGTCGGAAATCGACAACGCCTCTTCCTGATCGTGCGTAACGAAAATCGACGTGATGCCGAGTTCGCGCTGCAGCGCGCGAATGTCCTGCCGCAACGAAATGCGAATCTTCGCGTCGAGCGCGGACAGCGGCTCGTCGAGCAACAATACCTGCGGCTTGCCGGCCAACGCGCGCGCCAGCGCCACGCGTTGCTGCTGGCCGCCCGACAGTTGCCACGGATAGCGGCCGCCGAGCTGCGGCAGCTTGATCAGGTGCAGCATCTCTTCTACGCGCTGGCTGATTTCCGCCTGCGGCCGGTGCGTGATCTTCAGCCCGAAGCCGATGTTCTCCGCGACCGTCATGTTCGGAAACAGCGCATACGACTGAAACACCATGCCGACCTTGCGCTGCCGCGTACGAAGATGCGTGACGTCCTTGTTATCGAGCCGGATGACGCCGCGCGTCGGCGTTTCGAAGCCGGCGATCATCCGCAGCACGGTCGTTTTGCCGCAGCCGGAAGGTCCTAGGAACGTGATGAACTCACCGCGCTCGATCTTCATGTCGAAGTGATGCAACGCGATGTTCGCCCCAAAGGACTTATGCAGATTTTCGATCTCGAGAAATGCCATGATTCGCTGCCTCAGTGGATCAAGCTCATTGCATCAAACCTTTTGACCGCTCAACGCGCGGGCCGAGCCGAACACCTGGATCAAGCCCATCGACGCCCACGTAATCATGAACGCGATGATCGCAAGCGCCGACGGCTCATACGCGCGATTCGCGCCGATCAGTTGCAGGTAAGGACCGAACGCGGGCCGATCGAGCAGACTCGCCAGCGTGAATTCGCCGATTACCACCGCAAAGGTGAGAAACGCGCCGGACAGAATGCCCGAGCGGATATTCGGGAAGATCACCTTGAAGAGAATCGTCGGCCAGTTTGCGCCGAGACACTCGGCGGCTTCGGTGAGCGAGCGCACGTCGACAGCGCGCAGGCCCGCATCGACCGCGCGGTACATGTACGGCAGAGACAGCGTCACGTAGCCGAACACCAACAGCAGATCGGTCGCGCGCTCGTTGCTCGTGAGCGGCAGAATCGAACTGCTGTTGTAGATGCGCAGATAGCCGAACACGATCACGATAGCCGGCACCACGAGCGGCAACAGCGTAATGAATTCGACGACCGGCCGCAGCTTCGGCAAGCGCAGTTGTACCCAGTAAGCGGTCGGCACAACGAGCAATATGCCGACGACGATCGTCAGCAGCGCCATCAGAATCGAATAACCAAACGAGGCCTGAAAGCGCGGATCGCCGAGCACCACGCTGTAGGCTTCGAAGCTATATGTGCCACGCTTCATCCGCAGACTGAACTCGAAGGTGGCGATCAGCGGAATCAGGAAGTACAGGGAACCGACCACCATCGCGGTCCACGCTCCCACGCGCGATTGGCTTTTCATCGGCGGCCCCTTTCAGCGCGTGAGCGCAGCCAGATATAACCGCCGTTCGACAGACCCGTGACGAGTACCATGCCGAGCGCAAGCGCGTAGCCGAGATTCTGGTTGTGCATGACGTCGCCGCGAATCTGCGCAAAGAGCAGAATCGGCACGATGTTCAACGAGCTTCCGGTCAGCGCATAAGCGGTGGCGACCGCGCCGAACGCGTTGGCGAACAGCAGCAGCGTCGCGCCCAGCACGCTCGGCCATAGCACCGGCAGCGCGACGTAGCGCCAGTACTGAGACGCGGTGCCGCCGAGGCAATCGCATGCTTCGCGCCATTCGCGCTTCAGGCCGTCGAGCGCGGGCGTGACGATCAGCACCATCAATGGAATCTGGAAGTACAGGTAGGTCAGCGTGAGACCTGAAAAGCTGAGAATGCTGAAGCCCGTCGAATACAGATTGAAGCCGAGATACTTCTTCAACAACACGGTGACGAGCCCGACGCGTCCCAACGTGCAGATGAAAGCAAACGCGAGCGGCACGCCCGCGAAGTTCGACGCGACACCGGAGAACGTCATCAACGTCGGACGAATCCAGCCCGGCAGCTTGCCCTGCACCGCCGCCCACGCGAGCAGCGAGCCGATCAGCGCACCGCCCGCCGCGGACGCCGCGCTGACTTTGAAGCTGATCCAGTAAGCGTCGAGCACGGACGGCTGAAACAGGTCGCGCAGGTTGGCGAGCGTGAAGTGACCTTGCGAATCCTGGAACGCGCCGATCATCAGAAAGCCGGTCGGCAGAATCAGGAACAGCAGCGCGAAAGTGAAGAACGGCACGACGCCGATCCAGGCCAGCATCTGCGACGCGCGGCCCGGACCGTCGACGCGCGGCGTTGGAGTGGGCACAGGCGGAACCAGCAAATCCGGCTGCACCGATCCAGCATCCGATGAAGCGCTCATAGCTCACCCTTTGGGTATTCCCCGCATTGGCCGCATCGCCGGCATGTCCGGCACTCTGGGTAACGGCGCGCGCCGTCCGACTAGGACGACGCGCGCGGCGTGTACGACCTCGCGCTAAACGTCGAAGCAGCGCTTACTTGACGTTCGCGCCGACCGTTTCGTCCCAATGCTTCGTGATGGTTTCCTTGTACGCGTCCTGTTGCGAGAGCGTCGGAAACACGACGTTCTTATACGACGACGGCGGCGGCAACTTGTCGAGGAGCGCCTGCGGCACTTTCTTCGCGGCCACCAGTTCGTTGTAGCGCATCGGGTGGCAATAGCCGGTCAGCCAGCCGATCTGGCCTTCGTCGGAATAGAGATATTCCATCCACAGCTTGGCTGCGTTCGGATGCGGCGCATAAGCGCTGATGGCCTGCACATAGACGCCTGCGACTACGCCCGTTTTCGGGATCACCACTTGAACCTTCGGGTTGCCCTTCAGCGTGTCGCGATCGGCGAGCGCGTTGTAATCCCAACGGACGACGATCGGCGTCGTGCCTTGCGCGAGCGACGCGGCCTTGCCGATCACCGGCACGAAGTTGCCGCTCTTGTTCAGGTCGGCGAAGAACTTGAGGCCGGCTTTGTCCGCCTTGCTCGCGTCGCCCTTGCTTTGCGCAAGACCCGCCGCGTACACCGCCTGAATCGCCTGATTCGCGGAGCGCGGATCGCCCGCGAGCGACACTGCGTTCTTGTAGTCTGACTTGAGCAGGTCGCTCCAGTCGGACGGCGCCTTGTCGATCATGTCGGCGTTCACTTCGAACGCGAGCACGCCGTAGTAGTCGCCGTACCAGTAACCGTCGGCATCCTTCGATTCCTTGGGAATCGAGTTCCACGCAGAGACCTTATACGGCTGCAGCAGCCCTTCAGCCTTCGCGCTCGGGCCGAACGACAGACCCACGTCGATCACGTCGGGCGCTTGCGGACCCTTGTTGCCCTTGTTCGCCTTGATCGCTTCCACTTCATCGCCGGAGCCTGCGTCCGGATTCAGCTCGTTGATCTTGATGCCGTACTTCTTCTGGAAACCCGCGACGAGTTGCCCATAGTTGCACCAGTCGTGCGGCAACGCGATCACGGTAAGCTGGCCTTCCTGTTTCGCAGCGGCGATCAGTGCGTCGAGCGGCGCGGCGCTAGCGCTGCTCGCGCCGGCGGCTGCGACGCCCGCGGCGGCCGACATCGAAAGTATGCGAGCTAACACGGTGCGGTTCATAGTTTTCCCCATCCTCTGCCGAAGTTGCTACGTTTGGAAAATTTCTAGTTCGACTTCAACGGCGTTACTCCTGCGCCATTGCGTGCGCTCCTGGTCGGCCTTTGCGGCCGCCTTCGCGTGCTTGCCTGCACACTCGCGCCCTGCTCTGGCCGGCTTCGCAGCTCAAAGCATGTCGTGCTGCAGCATATCGATGCGATCTGTACAAATCATGTCAACGCCCCACTGCGCAAGCAATTGCGCGCGCGCCGGATCGTTCACTGTGTATGCGAGCACATGCAGTCCGGCCTCGCGGATTTCGCCGACGAGTTGCTCCGTCAGATAACGATGGCTCGCATGCAAGGACACGCAGTCGAGCTCGCGCACGATACGCAACCAGTCCGCGGGCACTTCCTCGAACAGCATGCCGCGCCGCAATGAAGGCGCCGCGTCGCGCGCAGCTGCAAGGGCGTCGAAAGAGAACGACGACAGCAACGGCGGCGTTTGCCCTTGCCACAACCTGAGCGCACCATCCGCAACGAGGCGGCCGGTGATCTCTTCACGGCCCGGACAGGGTTTGATTTCGATGTTCGCCGCGATGCCGTCGCGCGCGCAACGTGCTGCCGCATCGGCAAGCGTCGGCAGGCGAGTGCCTGCGAATTGCGGACCGTACCAGGCGCCCGCGTCGAGCATGGCGAGCTGCGCCCACGTATAGTCGGCAGCAGCGCCGTAGCCGTTGGTCGTGCGCTCGAGCGTGTCGTCGTGCAGCAGGAACAGTTCGTTGTCGGCGGAAAGCTTGGCGTCGAACTCGACCATGCGGTAGCCGTAGCGCACACAGGCATCGAATCCCGCTAAGGTGTTCTCAGGCGCGAGCGTGCCGCCGCAGCGGTGCGCGACGAGCGGCGGATATGGCCAGTCTGCAGGTGATGCATGATCGATCCCGTTTCCCACGTCCGGTCACCTTTCACCCAGAAGAAAGCGGAGAGTGCATTGAAGCACTTCAACGCATGCGGTCTTGTCAAAAAGCGCCACACTAATGCACGAAAGAACAGATCAGACTTTGCCTTTCGAACATTCGAGTTTCGAACGAGCGCGGCGCTTCGATTTGCGAAGGCTAAAGTCAAATACACAAACTTGCAAGCTGCCAAAAAAATACAACACAATGCGGCTAAAGTAGTAGCCTTGACATCGTCTGGACACACATTCGTGTCCACGATGTCACTGACTAAGACACGTTGTGCGAGCGCCTTCGCATCCAAGGAAAATGCATGTGGCAGGAAGACCGTCATCAGAGAATACGCGCGTTGGTGTCGACGCTCCATCGGGTGTCGACCGAACGGATCATGGCGGACCTTGGCGTGTCGCGCGAAACGGTTCGGCGCGATCTGCTCGACCTCGAAGCGCTCGGTGAATTACGGCGGGTACACGGCGGCGCCATCAAACCCGCCGACGAAGCGCCGATCGCCGAGCGCGCGCACATGCGCGTCAAGTCCAAGACGGCGATTGCAAAGGCGGCGACCGGGTTGATCGCGAGCGGCCAGACGCTGTTCATCGACGCGGGCACGACGACCGCCGCACTTGCGGAAGAGCTCGCGAAGCTCGCCAATTTGACCATCGTCACTAATTCGATCGACGTCGCGTTGAAGCTGCGCGGCGCTGCGGAACAAGCCGACGCGGGCAACGAAGTGATTTTGCTCGGCGGCACGATCAGCGACCGCGCAATGGCAACCACGGGCGCCACCACCGTGCTAGATATTCAGCGCTATCGGGCGGATCTCGCGCTGCTGTCGCCGGTCGGCGTCGATCACCGGCATGGCGCGACGAACTACGACCACGCAGAAACCGAAGTGGCGCGCGCCATGGTCGCGAATGCCGACCGTGTCGTGATCCTTGCGGATTACAGCAAGATTGGTCAGCGCAGCCGGATCTCGTATTGCCCGGTGGAACGGATAGACGTGCTCGTCACCAACAAGAAGGCCGCAGACGCCGCCGATTTCCCGGCGCTAAAAAAGAAGCTCGAAGAGGTCGTGCTGGCCTGAAGCGTCATGCTGCACGCCACGCGTGCCGCTCACTCCTTCACATGCATCGTGTCGAGAACGCGCTTGCGCAGACGCGTGTCATGCAATGCGCCGGCGGCGTCGAGTACCGGATAAGCCGTCGAGCAGAACAGCGAGTTAAGCCGCTTCATGTCACTGATCAGATCCAGATGCAATGCGCTCGTTTCAATGCTGCGCAGAGTCTGCCCCGTGAGCCGGTCCAGATGCCTGTATGAATACGCGCGCTCCAGATCGCGGAAACGCTCTTTTTCTGCGAGTAGACGTTCGGCGCAGCGCAGATCGTTGTTCAGGAATACGGATAGACCCAGTTGCAGATTACTGACTAGCCGCGTCTGCAGATCGTCCAGTTCGCCGAGTCCTTCTTCGGAAAACGACAGGCGGTGAGCGATCTTCTTCTCCTCGATATCTCCCACGATCCGCTCGATGATGTCGCCCGCATGTTCGAGGTTGATCGTCAGCGAAATGATGTCGGTCCATCGGCGGCTGTCAGCTTCATCCAACTGCTCGCGTGAGATCAACGTGAGGTAGTTTTTGACCGCTGCGTAGAGTTCGTCGACGTCGTCGTCCATACGGATCGTTTCGCGCGCCTTGTCGAGATGGTTGTGATGAATCAGCTCCGCCACGTTGTCGAGCATGGCCCGCACGATGTCGCCGATGCGCAGCACTTCGCGCGCCGCATGCGCGAGCGCGAGCGTCGGCGTGGACAACGCGGCCTCGTCCAGATGCAGCGGCCGCAGTTCGCCGTTCGGCATGGGCCGGTCAGGCAGCAGCCGCACGCAGACGCGCGCAACCGGATCGATCAGCGACAGGCATGCGCAGCAACGCAGCGCGTTGTAGATCAGATGAAAACCCACGGTGGCTTCACGCGGATTGGCAATCAGCACCGGCAGTCCGCGCGCGAGCAGCGGCGCAAACGGCAAGATCAGCATCGCGCCCGCCAGCTTGAAGGCGAAGCTGCCCAAAGCGAGCCGCCGCGCCGCCGCGTTCTGCGCCACGGTGCCAAGCAACGCCAGCATGCCGCTGCCGAGGTTCGCGCCGATCACGAGGCACAACGCGACCTTCAACGAAATGACGCCCGACGATGCAAGCGTGGCCGTGAGCAGCACGGCCGCGAGGCTGGAATACGACAGCATTGCGAAGGCCGCGCCCACTAGCGCGTCGAGCATGGTGTCGCCGGTCAATGCGCCGAACATCACGCGCACGCCTGCGCCTTGCATCATGGGCTGCGCGGCCTCTACGATCAGATGCAGCGCGAGCAGAATCAGACCGAGACCAATCAGCGTACGGCCGGCCTGGCCTGTGCGCGTCTGCTTGCGCGACAGGAACAGTGGCACGCCGAACAGGATCAGGATTGGCGACAACCAGGATAGATCGAGGGTAAGAACTCGCGCCATCAGCGCGGTGCCGACGTCGGCACCGAGCATGATCGCAAGACCACTGGTCAGCGGCAGGAGCCCTTGCGCGGCAAACGACGTGACGATGACCGCCGTGGCGTTGCTGCTTTGGACGAGGCTCGTGACGCCGACGCCTGACAGGAATGCTCGCCAACGGCTGCGGGTGCTTCGCCCGAGGATGCTGCGCAGATCTGCGCCCAGTACGCGCAGGATGCCGGTGCGAACGATATGCGAGCCCCAGACAAGCAGTGCCACGCCGGCGAGAAGGTTAAGGAGAATCAACATAAGGCACTGCTCTTATTCTCTGCTGCCATGACCCGAACCGCATGCCGCGCGTACGACACCCGGGGCGTATATGACAGTAGTGTTGCACATTTTTGCCTTATTGTAATTTTGTGCTTTTAAATATACGCTCGGCCAACGATGAGGATCGTCGCGTGACCGTCTGTGCCGTTCATGTGACGCTACCACCACCTGTCACGAGGACAACGGATGAGCCGCAATCTCGCGCTGTTCGACCTGGACCACACGTTGCTGCCGCTCGACAGCGACCAGGCGTGGGCTCACTTTATCGCTGGACTCGGCATAGCGGGCGCGGCGCGCCATGCGCAAGACATCGACGAATATTATCGGCAGTACGTAGCCGGTACGCTCGACATGGCCGCCTATCTGGACTACACGTTGGCGCCGCTCGCTCGCCACTCGCGCGAACAGCTCGACACGTGGCATGCGCAATTCATGCAGGAAGTGATCACGCCGGCGATCCTGCCGGCCGCACGTGAACTGGTGCAGCGTCACATCGAGGCGGGCGACCTCTGCTGCATTGTCACCGCAACGAACGTGTTCGTTACCGCGCCTATCGGCAAGGCGCTCGGCTTCGAGCATCTTCTCGGGATCGAACTGGGTACGGAGGGTGATGATCCGCTTGCCCGTTTCACGGGTGCGTCGGTGGGCGTTCCGACTTTCCGTGAAGGCAAGATCGCGCGCACGGAGAGCTGGTTGGCTTCGCTCGGCCACCATTTGCACGACTTTCCTCAAAGCTGGTTCTATAGCGATTCGATCAACGACGTTCCGCTGCTCGAACGCGTCACGCATCCGGTCGCGACGAATCCCGATCCGCGTTTGCGTGCGATCGCGAACGAGCGAGGCTGGCCTGTCATCGAACTTTTCAGGTGACGCACGCTTGGTGCAATGTCGGTGTGGCCGTCAAGGGCCGCGACCGCGATGATGGCGGCCTCAATTCCCGCGTCTGATTATTCGTTAGCCAAGCTAATATAGTTTTTGTTCGAGCCGGCGGCACTACGGCGATCAGAGGCCTGCTCACCGTGAAATAGAAAACCCGCAACATGTGCGGGTTTTCTTCAACCTGACCGATCAGCCACCTGACACTCACACTACGCCGGCTCCATGCGCCTGCAAGTCGGCGTGGTAGCTGGAGCGCACCATAGCGCCCACCGCTGCGTGCGTGAAGCCCATTTTGTACGCCTCTTCCTCGTACATCTTGAAGGTGTCGGGATGCACATAAGAGCGCACCGGCAAATGGTGTTCGGAAGGCTGCAGATACTGACCGATGGTGAGCATGTCAACATCGTGCTCGCGCAGATCGCGCATGACCTGCAAGATCTCTTCTTCCGTTTCCCCCAAGCCGACCATGAGGCCCGACTTGGTCGCGACGTCCGGATGCAGCGCCTTGAAGTCTTTGAGCAGCTTGAGCGAATGCGCGTAGTCGGAACCCGGGCGCGCTTCCTTGTACAAACGCGGCACCGTTTCGAGGTTGTGATTCATGACGTCAGGCGGTGCGGCATTCAGAATGCCGAGCGCACGGTCCAGACGACCACGGAAATCGGGCGTCAGAATTTCAATGCGCGTGTCAGGCGACAACTCGCGCGTCTGACGGATACATTCGACGAAGTGCGCCGCGCCGCCGTCGCGCAAATCGTCACGATCCACGCTTGTGATCACCACATACTTGAGCTTCAACGCGGCAATAGTGCGCGCGAGATTCCCCGGCTCTTCCGGGTCGAGCGGATCCGGGCGGCCGTGGCCCACGTCGCAGAACGGGCAGCGACGTGTGCACTTGTCGCCCATGATCATGAACGTGGCCGTGCCCTTGCCAAAGCATTCGCCGATGTTCGGGCAACTCGCTTCTTCACACACCGTATGCAGATTGTGCTCGCGCAGAATCTGTTTGATTTCGTAGAAGCGCGAATTGCCGGTCGCCGCCTTGACGCGAATCCAGTCCGGCTTTTTCAGCTTTTCGATCGGAACGATCTTGATAGGAATGCGGGCGGTTTTGGCTTGCGCCTTCTGCTTCGCGGTGGCGTCGTAGGCAGCGGCGGATGCCGGCACGCCTTCAGGCACGGGAGAAGTTGCGAGGTTCGCGGTAACGTCAGTCATTCGTTCGGTCCAGTCAGGCGGTGAGCGCACCGGCCTGCGGTTGGGCGACGGCCGCGGGATTGCCGTCGAGGTTTGCGGTGAGGCACGCTGCAAGGGTGTGGGCCACGTCGCTCCAGCCGGCCACAACGCCAAGCGTTGCCATATCGACTGTTTCGAGCCCCACGTAGCCGCACGGGTTAATGGCCAGAAACGGCCGTAAATCCATTTTCACGTTCAGGCTAACGCCGTGATAGCTGCAGCCATTGCGGATTTTGAGGCCCAGCGCGGCGATCTTTGCGCCGGCATGCAACCCGGCGTGCGGCCCGGGCGCGACGTAGATACCGGGCGCACCCGCCTTGCGTTCTCCGGCGAGATTATACGCCGCTAGGGTGTCGATCACGGCCTGCTCGATCCGCGTGACCATCTCGCGCACCATCAGCTTGCGACGCCTCAAATCGAGCAGCAGGTAGGCAACCACCTGCCCCGGACCGTGATACGTGATCTGCCCGCCCCTGTCGACTTTCACCAGAGGAATAGCGCTGTCGGCGGCCAGCAGATGTGCCGGATCGCCGGCCTGGCCAAGCGTAAAGACGGGTGGATGTTCGACTAGCCAGATTTCGTCGGGAGTGTCGACGGTACGCGCGTCGGTGAACGCGCGCATCGCGTCGAAACTGGCTTCGTAGAGTTCGCTGCCGCGCCAGCGCAGCACGAGCGGCGCCGCGGCGGGCATTGGGGAAGTAGAAACCGGCGGGACGGACATGATCCACGCAGTTTACCGAAATCCGGCGATTCCCGCCGGGAGTCGCCGCGCCCCGCTGCCGGGGCACCCGCCATCAAACGGTGCGCCAGCCGCCGCGCATCCGCGCCGCCCAACGTTCGACAACTCGCGCAAACCAGTTAAGCGCACGCTCGTCGCAGCGCGTGGGCACTGAAAACGCGATCGTCGCGCGCGGTGTGCCTTCCGCACTGATCCACAGCCGTTCGCCGCGTCGCAATCTCAGCGTGTGGCCGGGTTGCAGCCAGTAGTCTTCGGTGTCGTCGCTGCGTGTTACCCAAACCGCACCGCCGCGCACGACCAGCTTCGTGCTGCGGGCCACCTTCAGGGGAAGCGTTTCGCCACCGTGGATTTCATACGCGATGCTAGAGGAAACTTCTCGCATAATGCCCTCGCCAAAAGTCGTTTCATGGCTACAATCGTAGGCGTAGCAAGGGGTTACGCAAAACGATCAATTTTCACCTCTATGTGAGAAATATTACGATGGAGCTGCGCCATCTGCCGCCGTTGAATGCGATCAAAGCCTTCGAGGCCGCCGCCCGTCACGAGAGCTTTTCGCGCGCCGCCGACGAACTTTTCGTCACGCACGGCGCTGTCAGCCATCAGATCAGGGCGCTGGAGGCGGAACTCGGGGTGTCGCTGTTCGCCCGCGACGGCAAGCGCGTGCGGCTGACAGAAACCGGCAGGCGCTACGCCAACCACGTGCGCTCTGCGCTCACCGCATTGTCCGACGCCACGCGCGAACTCCGTGCCGGTGACCGCGAGCGGCGGCTCGTGGTGTCCATGTTGTCATCGTTTGCGGCGCGGTGGGTCACGCCGCGCGTCGGCAGCTTTATCGAAGCCCACCCGCAATGGGACCTCGAACTGCTGTCCACTAACGCGCTCACGGACTTCGCGCGCGACGACGTCGACGTAGCAATCCGTTTCGGCTACGGAAAATATGCGGGGCTTTACTCCGAACTGTTGCTTGAGGAAATTTTCTTCCCGGCATGCGCGCCGAATTTCAACGGTGGCAACCGGCCGAAAACGCCCGCCGAGTTGGCGAAGCTTCCTCTACTTCGTTCCGACGACGAATTATGGCGGCCATGGTTTGACGCCGCCGGACTTACCGAATGGCCGGAGCCAAAGCGCGGCGTGCTGTATCAGGATTCGTCGAACCTGTTGCAGGCGGCAATCGACGGTCAAGGAATTGCGCTCACGCGCCGTTCGCTCGCCATGCATGAGATTGCGGCGGGCCGACTCGTGCGGTTGTTCGATGTGGACGGACCGAGTCCGTGGCAGTACTACTTCATCTGTCCGCCGCAAATGCTGGAAACAGCGCGGGTGAAGGCGTTCAGGGACTGGGTCTTTGCGGAGGTGGGACGGTTCAAGCTGTTGTTCGACCGGGCCTGCGAGGCCGGCTCGGCCGCAAGCGCGGGCCGGAAAGCGGACGCGGCGGACGCATTGCGCGTCGCGCCGTAGTGGGACGCCTTAAAGCACGACCTTGACCATCGGATGACCGGTCAGCACCCGATAGATATCGTCGAGTTGTTCACGGCTAGTGGCGCGCACCGTCACCGTTAGCCCGGTGTAGTTTCCGCCGCTGGACGGACGCGTCTCGACGCGCGAGGCGTCAACTTCGCTATCGAACTGACGGACCACCGTGACGATCGTCTCGGTGAACTCGGGGTGCGATTTGCCCATGATCTTGATCGGGAAATCGCACGGATACTCAATTAGTGATTCGTTCGCCGGATTCATTTTTTGCTCCTTGCTGCTGCGCCTCTTTTGCCTTGGCTTGTTGATACGCCGCATACAGCGCCGCAAACACCGCGCCCGGCTTGCCGCTGCCAACCGGCTGGGCGTCCAACTGCGTGACAGGCAGCACTTCTTTGGTGGCCGAACTGATGATGATCTCGTCCGCTGCGCGCACTTCGGCTTCGGCGATCTCGCGCACTTCCAGGCGGATACCGCATTCGGCCGACAGTTCTTCGATCAGCCCGTAACGGATGCCTTCGAGAATCTTGTGACTGCGCGGCGGCGCGATCAATACTCCGCCCTTCACCACCCACACATTCGACGACGACCCTTCGGTCAACACGCCATCGCGGAACTGGACCGTCTCGAACGCGTCGTTTTCCGCGGCGTATTGCGCCATCAGCACATTGCCGAGCAATGACACAGACTTGATGTCGCAATTGAGCCAGCGGCGATCTTCCGCGCTGACGCAACGCACGCCCTCCGCGCGCTGGGCAGCATTGGGCAGATGGAGCGGCGTAACCATGACGAATACCGTTGGCTGAACGCCCACGGGAAACGCATGGCCGCGCTTTGCGACGCCGCGCGTGACCTGAATGTAGGCGATCGCATCCTGACTGGCGGCAAGACCGGCCTCGGCTTCGTTGGCCGCGACCACGCGCTCGATCAACGCGCGCCAGCCTGCATTGTCGAATGGATTGGCAATGCCGATCTTCTCGAGCGAACGCGACAGACGCGCCAGATGCTGTTCGAAGCGGAAAGCCGTGCGTCCGGCCGCGTGCGCATATAGCGGCGCGACTTCGTAAATGCCGTCGCCGAAAATAAAGCCGCGGTCGAGCACCGGCACGCGCGCCTCGGACAAAGGCACCACTTCGCCGTTCAGATAAACGATCGGCTCGAGCGAAACATCAGGAAGAGCGGTCATTGCGATCCGTGTTTACTTTTTCTTGTTGAACATGAGCATCAGCGAATCCCACACGCGGCCCACCACGCCCGCTTGCGGCACGGCCTGCAAGGCGACGATCGGGAACTGTGCAAGCACCTTGCCGTCGGCGACGAGCTTCGCGGTACCGACCTGCTGACCGTTCGCGATCGGCGCGATCAGCGGATCCATCTGCTCGATTTGCGGCTTCACCTTGTCGGCCATGCCCTTGGGCACGGTGATGTACTGATCGCTCTTCACGCCGATCTGCACCGAGTCTTGCGCACCCTTGTAGACGCGCGGCGTGCCCACCACCTGGCTCGCCTTGTAGAGGCGCACCGTGTCGTACGCGGAGTAGCCGTAGTTCAGCATCTTCAGGCTGTCCTGCACGCGGTCGTGTTCCTTCGTCTCGCCCATCATGACCGAGACGAGGCGGCGCGAGGCGTCCTGCGTGCCCGGCAGCGAGCGCTTCGCGCTCGCGATCAGGCAGTAGCCGGCGGCTTGCGTGTGGCCGGTCTTCAGACCGTCGACGGTCGGGTCGATCCACAGCAGACGGTTGCGGTTCGGCTGCTTGATCTTGTTGTACGTGAACTCTTTGACCGAGAAGATGTTGTAGTAGTCAGGGAAGTCGCGGATCAGACGCGCCGACAGCACCGCGAGATCGCCAGCCGTGGTGTAGTGCTGCGCGTCGGGCATGCCGTTCACATCGGCGAAATGCGTGTTTTTCATGCCGAGGCGCTGTGCTTCGGTGTTCATCATGTTGACGAACTGCGCTTCGCTGCCGCCCACCAGTTCGGCCAGCGCGATGGCGGCGTCGTTACCCGACTGCACGATCATGCCGTACACCAGATCGTGCACGGTCACGGGCTTGTTTGCCTCCACGAACATGCGCGATTCGTCGGTGCGCACGCGACGCACTGCTTCGCTCGGCGTCACCGTCTGGTCCATCGCGATCTTCTTCGTTTGCAGTGCTTCGAAGACGAGATACGCAGTCATCAGCTTGGTGAGCGATGCGGGCTCCACGCGCTCATCGGGATTGCCCGAAGCCAGAACCTGATTGCTGGTCGCGTCCACGAGCACCCACGAACGCGCATTCACCGCCGGCGGCGGCACTTGCGCGAACGCAGTGCTGGCCGCCAGCGTGGCGGGCAGCACGACGCCGAGCGTCAATGCGCGGCTTAGCGTGGGAGAAACAAAACTTGCAACGGAGGGAAAAGACGTGCGGCCGGAGGTGGAAAAACGCATAGGGTCGGTTCGTGCAGATATATTCAACGCGCGCAGGGCGCAGAGTTTGGAAGAGCCGGTCGGCGAGCGACTGGCCGTGACGACTAAACGTAACGGCTTGAGCGCCCATTGGACTTCCGGCCACGCGATCGGTTCGCGCAGCACACTCGTAGCCGGCACCGCTGCGCGCGTGAGAAGAAGTTACGCGTCGCGCGAACTGCCGGACAGGCCGTGCTGCGCCCAAAAAAGAGCGCCCATTATACGCGTGGTATTCCCCGAACTTCGCGCAATGACTGGTGAATAGCCAGGCGTTTGCGCGTACCTGTACCCCGGAAAACGCGCGCCGCGCGGCAACTTACCGCCAGGCGTCGACGATGATCCGCTTCAGGATATGCAGCTTGCGATGCAGAAAATGCTCTGCGCCCGGAATCACCACCACGGGCAATTCCTGCGGCTGCGCCCAGTCGTAAACGGATTGAATGGGAACGGTCTCGTCAGTCTCGCCGTGAATCACGAGCGTGTTTTCCGGCACGGGCGCCACGTCCCAGCGGCTCGCGGCGGTGCCGACGAACACCATCCGCTCGATCTCCTTGCCTTCGTCGCGCAGCTTTGAGGCCACATGCGACATCACGAAAGTGCCGAACGAAAAACCTGCCAGCACCAGTGGCAGATCGGCGTGGCCCGGCTGCGCGCGCATGTGGTCGAGCACCGCACGCAAATCGTCGCGCTCGCCGATGCCCGCGTCATGCTCACCTTGCGTTTGCCCGACACCGCGAAAATTCGAGCGATACGTCACGTAGTTCAACTGGACGAGCGTGCGTGCGAGCGTCTGCGCGACCTTGTTGTCCATCGAGCCGCCAAAGAGCGGATGCGGATGCGCGACGAGCGCAATGCCCCGTGGCGCCGCGCCGTTTTCGCGCGTCTCGTCGGGCAGATCGAGCGCGACCTCGATTTTGCCTACCGGGCCGTCGATCAAATACTTCTTCGTATGTGCGTTCATCGCGGCGCCTATTGATCGATCTTCAGACGCTCGACAACCTTGCCGTTCGCCAGATGCGAGTCGACGATTTCGTCGATGTCGCTCTCGTCGACGTACGTGTACCAGACGCCTTCCGGATAGACGACGAGCGCCGGGCCGAGTTCGCAGCGGTCGAGGCAACCTGCCTTGTTGATGCGCACCTGGCCGGGGCCGGCGAGGCCGAGTTTCTTCACGCGCTTCTTCGCGTATTCCTGCATTGCCTGCGCATTGCAGTTCGCGCAACTCGGGCGCTCTGCGCCCGGTTCACGCTGATTAAGGCAGAAGAAGACGTGGTACTTGTAGAAGGAGTCCATGTTGTACGAAGAGCGAGGCTGTCAGAAGGGCAATAGTGCAGCAGAAGGCAGTCGGGCGCAGCGGCGCGCGCTTTGTTGCGGAGGAGCCGTTGGCCGCGCCGCTTGCGGAGGTCGTTTGCGAAGGACCGCTTGCGAACGATTATAGCGAGCAAGAGGCCAGCATCGCTGACGCTGCAGGAGCGCCTACTTCGACTCAAGCCTCGTGCGCCGCCTGAGCCAAACGCGTTCGACGACGAACGCAAGCCACACGAGCGCCGCGTACGGCCACACCCACGCGAGCCAGCGCGCGAGGCCATTGAAGTGCAGATAGCGTCCTTGCCGCCAGTCGGCCAGCACGACATCGAAATATGGATTCACCGGCAACAGGTTGACGAACACGAGCGTCACGACGAGTGCGCCCGCCGCCAGCGCGGTGCGCGATCTGCGCCGCAGACGCAGCGCCAGGAGCCCGAGCGCCGCGCCGCAGCCGATGCCAACGAGCCCGCCGGGCGTCGCCCAGTCGAAGGCGAGGCCCGATTGCGACTGCAAGAACGTAGCGCCCGCCTTCACTCCAAGAGCCACGACGATAAATAGCAGCAACAGCCGCACGCGCGGCGCATGACGGCGTATCGTCAACGACGCGAGCGCAAGCGCGGCGAACAGATTGAGCGTGGTGATGAGGGCTTCCCAGGCATCGTCAGGCAGCCAGGCGGCGACCCACGCGGGCCATGTGCCGACGTGCCAGCCGGCCGGCGTCCACGCGAACAGGGCATCTTGCGTCGTGGAATCGACTCGCGTCCACAGCGCGCGCGGCCAGTTACCGAGCCCAAAGAGACGCGGCGACGGATACATCGTCGCAAACGGCCAGGCCGCGACAAGACACGCGAGCGCGGCACTCTCGCGGTGGAACCACATGAGCCGCAAGCGTCGCAACAACCCGCGGTCGAGCAGCGCGCCCGTGGCCGGCGACATGATCGCCGCGCCAAGCAGCGCGCCGAGCGCGTTGGCCGCGAGGTCGAGGTTGGACGCGACCCGCGTCGGCAAATATGTTTGCACGGCTTCCATCACGCCCGACAGCAAGCCGCCGAGCACGAAAGCCAACGCGACCGCGAGCGGCCCGCGCCAGCGCGGATAGAGCGCAAGCACCATTAGCGCGCCAAACGGCATATAGCCGAGCACATTCGTGACGACATCGAATGCCGTCAGATACTGCGGCATCGGATCGGAAAGGAAGGCGAACGGCGTGAGCCCGAGCGAGCGCCAACCTGAAAACGGATACCACGAACCGTAGACGATCAGCACGGTGTACAGCAGCAGCGCTTGCCGCGAAAGCACCGACGGACGGCGCAGCCACGATCTTTCGCTCATGCAGCGCTCCGTTGCGTGCGCTGCGCGCCGGTCATTGCGCGGCGACCAGCGCCTGAACGCCGAGCCAGGCGGCGATTTGCGCGACGAGGTCGTCGCTGGCGGTGGCGAGCGCTTGCGCGCCGCCTGCAGCGTCGGCGGTACTCGACGGCGCCCTGGAGATGAAGGTTCGCTGACCCAGCACCTTGCCGTTTTGCGTCAGCGTGGCGCGCGCGGTCACCGCTGCATGGCTTTGCGACTGGCTGTCGAACACCTGTTCGAACTCGCCCAGATCCACCTTCAGTACGGGCGCGGCGACGCCGTCGGCGCCCGTCAGCACCGTGCCGCGAGAACTGAGCGCGCCGCGCAGACGTTGCGTGAGCAACTGCGAAGGCGGCATCGTCCAGTGGCTGTTCGCGTACGCGGCCAACTGCTGCGCGTCGGCATAGCCGAGCCGGTACACGAGCTTGTCGGACTGGAGCATTTCGGGCGCGCTCACGTCGAGCACCTTGACCGCCGATTGCGTGCCCGCAGACGCTGCAGGCTTCGGCGGCCCGAAGTCGTAGCGAATGTCCGCGAGCGCGGCCGGCGTGCTGGAGCAGCCTGCCGCCAGCAGACTGAGCGCAAGCAGCGTCGCGCAAACAGCGCCCGTGCGCGCGGCACGCGAGGACAACAAGCGGTGAATGGAGCGTGACATGACGATGTTCCTTTCTTCAAACCTTCAGATTCATTGTGCGGCGCGCGCGGCCGGCCACGTGAAACCAGCCTCGCCGGGGCCCGGCGCCGCCGCCGGCGCACCGAACAGCACGCTGCGCGGGCTGGTGCTGAACGTGTCGGCGGCGCGGTCCACGGAGCGCGCGGCGGAGCGCACGTCTTCAGCAAGCGAGTTGACCCGCGGCAACGTGTCGTAACCGACCCGCGCCGACAGATCCTGCAATGAGCCGTTCATCGCGGTGAGCGCGTCGCCCGCTTGCTGAGCCGCGGTGCCCACCTTGTTCAGATTGGTCTCGAACGGACCATCCGCACGATTCAGGCTCGTGATCAACTGGTTCGTCGAGACGAGCGTGCTATCCAGCTTGTCGATGGTGGCGGGCAGCTTGCCGGCCACCGGCGCCATCTGCTGCGTGAGCGTGGCGACGCCGTCCGCAGCTTTCTGGATGCTGGCCGCCGTGCCGTGCAACTGGTCGACCATCTCCTGCGACAACAGATTGTCGACGTCGTCCGTGACCTTTTCGAGTTTCTTCAACAGCACGTCGCCGCGTTGTTGCAATTGGTCTAGCAAGCCCGGACGCATCGGCAACTGTGCTACCTGCTTCGCCGACGAGGCGAGCGGCGACGGATCGCGCCCCGTGTCGTCGAGCTGAATGAACGCGATCCCCGTCACGCCTTGAAAGCCGAGACTGCCGAACGTGGAATGCGTGATCGGCGCATGCGTGTCGACGAGAATACGGATCAGGATCTGGCCCGGATGATCGCGGTCGAATTTGATCGACTGCACTTTGCCGACGTCGAGCCCTCTGTAGCGCACGGCCGCGTCGGTAAAAAGACCCGTTACGTTGGTGCGCGCAATGAGATCGTACGGCACACGCACCGCGCGGTCGACATTGAACAAAAAAGCCGCCGTTGCAATCGCGGCCAGCAGGACGACCGTAAAGAGTCCTGCCCAGAACGCATGCGATTTGTTTTCCATTGCCAGGTTCCCTAGTTTCCCTGATTCACAGCGGCAATTCGGACGATGCCGGCTCGAGCGCCGCGCGCGGCAGCTTTGCGCGGCGCTCGGGCGGCAACGCCTGCAAGGCGCGGCGCCCGCGCAAGCCGAGAAAATATTCGCGGATGAACGGATGATCGACGCCGGCCGCTTCTTCCACAGGCGCGGCGACCAGCACCTTGCGGTCCGCCAGCACGGCCACGCGCGTGGAAAGCGCGACCATCGTGTCGAGATCGTGCGTGACCATCACGACCGTCAAGCCGAGCGCGCGATGCAGCGCCGAAATCAGTTCGACGAACTCGTCGGACGCTTGCGGATCGAGCCCGGCGGTCGGTTCGTCCAGAAACAGCAGTTCGGGTTCGAGCGCGATCGCGCGCGCAATGCCTACGCGCTTGATCATGCCGCCGGACAGCGCCGAAGGCATTTTGGACGCGTGCTTGCACGGCAGCCCGACCATCTCCAGTTTCAGCATGACGATGTCGCGCAGCAGGTCTTCGGGCACCTTGCCGAGTTCGCGCACCGGCTGTGCGACGTTGTCGAACACCGACAGCGACGAAAACAGCGCGCCCCGCTGAAACAGCATGCCGGAGCGGCTGCGCATCAGCAGCGCGGTTTCGGGCGAAATGGTCGCGAGGTCTTCGCCGAACAGCTTGATGGTTCCCGAAGTTGGCCGCTCCAACCCGAGAATCTGTCGCACGAGCGTGGTCTTTCCGGAACCCGACCCGCCGACGATCGACACGATCTCGCCGCGCCGCACGTCCAGATTCACATGCTGATGCACGATGTTGCGGCCATAGCGCTTCGTGACGTCGATCACTTCGATCACCGGCTCGGCAATGGAAGGCATCGGCTGGCCGCGTACGGCCTGAGTTAGCGGCGCGATCATCCGAGCCCCACGTTCTGGAACAGAATCGCGAACACGGCGTCCGCGAGAATCACGATCGTGATGGACGTCACCACCGAAGTCGTCGTGCCTTCGCCGAGACTCTGCGAATTGGCTTTGATACGGAACCCGAAGTGGCAGCCGACAATCGCGATCAGCATTCCGAAGACGACGCCCTTGCCGAGACCGATCCACAGGTTCGCAGCCGGCACGACGCCGGGCAACGCGCGCGCGAAATAACTCATGTCGATGCCGAGCACAATCTTCGCGGCGAGTGCCCCACCGCTCAGCGCAATGATGTTCGTCCACATCACGAGTAGCGGCATCGCCACGCCGAGCGCCACCACGCGCGGCAGGATGAGCCGCAGACCGTGCGGAATGCCCATCACGCGCATGGCGTCGAGTTCCTCGGTCACGCGCATCACGCCGATCTGTGCGGTGATTGCCGAGCCGGAGCGGCCCGCGACCAGAATCGCCGAGAGCACCGGCCCGAGTTCGCGGATCACCGAGAGCCCGAGAATATTCACGATGTACTGATTGGCGCCGAAGAGCCTCAATTGCTGCGCGGACAGATAGCTCAGCACGATGCCGATCAGAAACGCGACCAGCGCGGTGATAGGCAACGCCCTGGTGCCGGCGTTGTAGATATTCGCCGAGATTTCAGTCCACGGCGTGAGGGCCGGCTTGCGCGCGATCGCCAGCAGATCGAGCACGACGCGACCCAGCATAGCCACGCCGCCGTATAAATGCTCGAAGAACGAAAACAGCCCGAGGCCGAGCCGCGTGAACGGATCGAATCTGACGACCGGCTCCGCCGTCTCGCGCACGGTGTCGAGCAACGCAATGCGCTCGAAGATATCGCGCTGCGTGTCGGTGAGTTCGGTGTCGGGCGGCATTCTGTGGCCCCACACGCGCCACAGCGCCTGGCCGCCGACGTGGTCCATCCGGTCGATGCGCGATAGATCCCACTGACCGATGCCTTCGGCGCCTTCGAGCGAACGCAGTTGCGGTATCACATGTCCGGTTGCACGGTCGCGCGCGAGCGCGAGCGCCGTCCACTGGCCCGAGAGCCGGACGATCTTGCCTTGGCTGCCAGCCGCGACTTCAAGGCCGGGCGGAGTGTCGTAGTTCAAGGATCGTTGCAATGTGGTTATCGGAGTAGCGGCCATTGTAACGAACGCGCAGCGGATCGACCGCGCTGGCGGGCCCAGGCGGTTCGCTGTCGCTACACGCTGTCGTTACAATATGGGACATGAACGCTTCCACTCCTCCCAAAGGACCGGCCGCTGCCGCGAATGCAGCCGACTGGCGTATCGACCGTGAACGCACCGTCGCTCTTTTCGGCGCGCATGCGCATGACTGGCCGATCGAAATCGTCGAAGAAACCGGCTCGACCAACGCCGACCTCATGTCCCGCGTGAAGGCGCTGCCGCGCAAGGCGGGCGCGCTGCCACGGCCGATCGTGCGGGTGGCTTACCTGCAGACCGCCGGACGCGGCCGCCGCGGGCGTCCGTGGTACGCGGAGCCGGGTAATGCGCTGCTGTTTTCGGTCGCCTGCGTGCTGCCGCGTCCGCTAGAAGGACTGGCGGGATTGAGTCTCGCGGTGGGCGTGGCGCTCGTCGACGGACTGCGCTCGTTGCCTGTCGCGGGCCCCGGCCAGATTGCGCTGAAGTGGCCGAACGACATACTGCTCGAAGGCGACAAGCTCGCCGGCATCCTGATCGAGACCGCCTGGAGTACGGAGGACGCGAGCGCCGTCGTGATCGGCATCGGCACCAACGTGAAGGGCGCCGACGAACTCGCCGCGAAAATCGGCGCGCTCAACGCCGGGTCGCCGCCGCAGGTGCGCGGCACGGCACCGACCGCGCTGCAGCGCGCGCTGCCCAACGCTAACCTCACCGATACGCTCGCCGCCGAACTCAACGCACTGGAGCCCGTGTTGCAGCGCTTCGGCGCGGAAGGATTCGCGCCGTTTCAGGCGCGCTGGAACGCAATGCATGCGTACGCCGGCCGCGAGGTCGTGCTGCTCGAACAGGGCGCGGAAGTCACACGCGGCGTCGCTGCGGGCGTCGATGAGCGCGGCCAGTTGTTGCTCGATACAGACGCGGGCCGGCAGAGCATCGCGACCGGCGACGTGTCCCTGCGTCTCGCCGACGGTGCTGCATGACGAGCGGCGCGCGTCATCTTTTGATCGACGCGGGCAATAGCCGCGTCAAATGGGCAATGGTCGAGGCTGACGGCACGCAGATCGCCGGTGGCGCGCTTGCGCATGGCGGCGCGAATCAGACTCAATGGGCTACTGAAGGGGCGACGCAGTGGGCGAACTTGCCGGCGCCTCGCGGCGCATGGTTATCGAACGTCGCGGGCGATGCCGCAGGTGAGCGAATCGCTGCGTTGGTCGACGCGCAATGGCCGCATCTGCCGCTCACCACGATTCGCGCACGCGAGCAGCAATGCGGCGTGACCAACGCGTACACGACGCCGCACGCGCTAGGCAGCGACCGCTGGGCCGGCATGATCGGCGCGCACGCGGCGTTTCCCGGCGAGCATCTGCTCATCGCGACCTTCGGAACCGCGACCACACTCGAGGCGTTGCGCGCGGACGGCCGCTTCGTAGGCGGACTCATCGCGCCAGGCTGGACATTGATGATGCGCTCGCTCGGCGAGCACACGGCTCAATTGCCGACGCTCGACGCTAACGCCGCGCGCGGCCTTCTGGCGAGTTCCGCTGATAAGCAGGACGCAACCCGACGCGGCCCGTTCTTCGCCACGGATACGCCTCGTTCGCTATCTGCCGGTTGCACGCTGGCACAAGCGGGACTCGTCGAGCGGACATGGCGCGACTTGGCGGACGAATGGCAGGTGCCGGTGCGCCTCGTGGTCGGCGGCGGCGCTGCAGACGAAGTGGCGAGCGCACTGAAAGTGCCGCATACTCGCCACGATTCACTGGTTTTGTCTGGGCTTGCACTGATAGCTTCCGAGCGCGCTTCGGAACACGGCGTGTAGAACGCCGGCTAAATGTGATGGCTGAGCTTCGCGTCTGAACCACATCGGCGGGACAACTTCTGGAAGGGAAAATATAACGATGCTGCGCTGGCTGATCGCCATACTGTTCCTGGCCAACCTTCTGGCATTCGTCGCAGTGCGCGGCGTGTTCGGCCCGACGCCCACCGCGAGCGGGCGCGAACCCAATCACCTGAGCCGTGAAGTCCATCCGGACTGGTTGAAGGTGCGCCCGGTCACCGCCACGGACGCCGCTGATCAGGCTGTTGTCGGCGCGGCGGCACCGGTCGCGCCGATCGCGGCGTCGGCGTTGCCGCAATAAACGGACAATCGAAGCCGAGAGTTGGAGCCGGATGTTGCAGCGGCGCGTCGGGGGGCGCATCTAACTGTGCAAGCACAAGCCTAGGCCATGCAGACTTTGCACCGTGCTCACTCGTCCACACTTAGCCTTGCGTACGAACCTTCTTGAGCAGCGCCGTCGTCGAGCGGTCATGCTCGAACGGAATTGCCAACGCCTTGCCGCCCCAGCCGCGCACGATGGCCGACTCCGGCAACGTGTCCATGTCGTAGTCGCCGCCCTTGACGAGCACATCCGGACGTAGCGCCGAGATCAGTTCGACAGGCGTCTTTTCCCCGAAGCAAACCACGTAGTCGACGCTCTCCAGCGCCGCGAGCAAAGCCATGCGGTCGGCTTCGTTGTTGATCGGCCGGTCATCGCCCTTGCCGAGCATACGGACCGACGCGTCGCTGTTCACGCCGACGATCAGGCAAGCGCCCTGTGCTTTCGCATCCGCGAGATAGGTCACATGCCCGCGATGCAGAATGTCGAACACGCCGTTTGTAAATACGACCGGCGCGTTCAGCGAAGGGCGCAGCGCGACCAGCGCGTCGCGAGTAAGAATCTTGCGTTCGAAAATAGCGGCCATTTGGGATATGGAAGATACGGAGATTTGCCGTCGCGATACGGCGTATGCAACGTGGAGCATAACGCTCACGCAGACTGGTCGAGCATAAGGGTGAGCATCGAAATCAGGCGCAAATTAAACAAAACGGTCCGGCAAGCTCGCGCCTGCCGGACCGTTTTAAAGCGCCGAACCGGAGCGCGGCGCTAGCTTCGCATCATGCGCGACCCGCGAACCCGGATTCACGAGGCTCCATTCAAGCCGGCTGTTCGGCCGACTTCTGGTCGGCCTGCAGCCGCGTCACCACTTCCTTGCGATAACGGTTCAGTTCCTGCGCGGTAGTGAACGTGCGCTCGAACAGCAGCGACAGGTTATGCAGAATGCGCTCGACAACCTTCTTTTCCCAACCGTCGTCGAAGCGGATCTGCTCGTCGAGCCAGCGTTCGAGCCATTCCGGATCGGGCAGGCGCGACTGGATCGTGTCGCGCGGGAACAATGCCTGATTGACGTGCAGATTCGTGGGATGCAACGGCTTTTCGGTGCGACGCGCCGACGCCATCAGCACACCGATCTTTGCAAAAGCGGCTCGCGCGATGTCGCCGGTTTGCACCATGGCTTTCTTCATGTAGCGCAGGTAAGCGCCGCCATGCCGCGCCTCGTCGCGCGAAATGGTTTCGTAGATGTGCTTGATGACCGGCTCGGTATGCCATTCGGCAGCGCGGCGGTACCAGTGATTCAGGCGGATTTCGCCGCAGAAGTGCAGCATCAGCGTTTCAAGCGGCGGCGCCGGGTCGAATTCGAAGCGCACGGCGTGCAGCTCTTCTTCGGTGGGGCACATTTCCGGCTTGAAGCGGCGCAGATATTCCATCAGCACCAGCGAATGTTTCTGTTCTTCGAAGAACCACACGCTCATGAACGCGGAGAAATCGCTGTCGTGATGGTTGTCACGCAGAAACATTTCCGTGGCGGGCAGCGCCGACCATTCGGTGATCGCGTTCATCTTGATCGTCGCGGCCTGCTCGTCGGTCAATAGCGATGCATCGAACTTGTCCCAGGGAATGTCTTTCTCCATGTCCCATCGAACGGATTCGAGCGATTTATAAAGTTCCGGGTAAAGCATGGTGTTCATAGTCCCACCCCTGTTCTGCACATACTGTGTGTGTCTGTCACTACTACGTGTAGCACTTTCCTGACCACGAACGAAACGCGCCGGGTGCTCTACCCGAATGCCGCGCCGTTCGCCGGCCAAGCCTTCAATTTTACGCGGTAACCGGCCGCCTGGATGCACGGGCAGCGAAGAAGTCCGGGCGCTCGCGCGAGGAGCGGCTAACGCAAAGTTACACGCTCGGGTCACGCATTGCGCGGCCAACCATGGGTGAGGGATACCCTATGCCTGAGGTCGAGCCAGTTTGCGATGAAAACCGCACCGTCCAGCCCTGCGCCGGTGATGCCGGCGGTGAATGGAGCCTGGGCGGCTGGTTGGTTGTTTTCAGCGCACGCCCAAAACCAAACAAATGCCTTCCAATGATAGCACGCTGACTTCCTCAAACCCGCGCGATAGCGGACGCAATTCCGATGCCTGCTTGACCTGTCTCAACGACTGTGCAATCGGCGGAGTGTGGCTTGCGACGGGGTCAAAACGGTGACAGCCGGCGATTTTTCTGCCCAGTTTCCCCGACAATCGGCCCGGCAGCCGCCCGCCTCCCGCTGCGCATCGTCACAGGGATTTTTTGGGCGGCTTCGACCCGCTGCTGGCCGTACCGGCCGCTGCGCGCTTTGTGGTTGACGGCGCGCGCTTCGCCGTCGGCCGCTTCGCCGCAGACTGGTCAGCAGTTCCAGCGCCTTCAGCCGAACTCGCAGACGCTGCGGCGGCTTCGTCCTCGGGCGATGGTCGCGGTACATCGGTCGCCCCGCCAACTGCCTCGCTCGCCTCGTCGGCAGCGTCCTCGTCAGTCTCGGCTTGCGCGCCGCCACTCTCGGCCGCTCCCGCGGCGCTCGCGGTCGGCTGAGTCATCGCGAATTGCGCGATCTGGTTGAATTGCGATTGCAGCAGGTTCCACCATGCCGATGCGTCGAATGGCGGAGTGGCAGGTGTGCCCTCCTCGTCGCCCGACGCTTCAGCGGTAGCCGAGTTTTCGGCCGAAGCCGCCGGCTCCGGATGAGGCCAGCCGCTCGTTGGCGACGGACTCGGCGACGGGCTCGGCGCGGGGGCCGGCGCAGGCGACGCCGCCGGCTGACTCATCGATTGCTGTGCAAACGCGCCGAACGCACGCAGCGTCGCAAGCGTCGCCCGCTGCACTTCGAGCGCCTGAATCGCGGATTGCAACATGCTCAGGTTCAGCTTGAGCCATTGCTCGACCGCGCGCATGTCGGTGATGCGCTTATCGAGTTCTTCGACGTTGGTAAGCGGCGCCATCATGTCGGACATCATCGACAGCGACGGACCCATGCCCGCGCCCATGCCCGCGCCCGATGGTGCGCCGGAGAACGCGGAGCCGAACGGCGACATGCGCATCATGCCCCACATGTGTTCCAGCATTTCGGCGGGCGGAAAACCGGGGAAGCCAGGGAACGGCGGCGTTGAACCAGATGTGTCAGTCATGCTTGTCGCCTCGCTGCATTATCAAAAAAGCGCGGAAAGAAAAACGCGAACCGGAGAGCGCATCGAGCGCATCCGAAACCGATCATACAGCGCGGTACATCCGAATCGCGCTGCATCCGTTACGGTGCGCGCCAAGGGTCTGCGCCGCCGAAATCCGGCGCACGCCGCTCGCGCAGCGAGGTCACGCCTTCACGCACGTCCGGCCCGGCGAATCCCATGAACTCCAGCGCAAGCGACGCATCGAAAGCGGGCCCTGCCGAGCGCAGCCAGTTGTTCAACGCATACTTCGTCCAGCGGATCGCGGTTTGCGAACCGTGCGCGAGTTTCTGCGCGACTTCAAATGCTTTGGGCAGCAGATCGTTTTCGTCGACCGCAAGCGACACGAGCCCGATTCTCTCCGCCTCCGTGCCGCTCACCGGCTCGCACAGCATCAGGTAGTACTTGGCCTTCGCCATGCCGCACAGTAGCGGCCAGACGATCGCCGCGTGATCGCCGGCGGCTACGCCGAGCCGTGTGTGCCCGTCGATAATGCGCGCCGTCTTCGACGCGATTGAAATATCGGCAAGCAGACCCGCGACCAGACCCGCGCCGACGGCCGGACCGTGCATCGCCGAGACGATCGGTTTGCTGCAGTTGATGACGTTGTAGACCAGATCGCGAGCCTCGCGCCACACGCGCGCGCGCACGTCGAAGTCGGTAGCCATGTCTTCGACCAGTTGCAGATCGCCGCCCGCCGAGAAGCCCTTGCCCTCGCCGCGAATGATAGCGACGCGCGTGTCGGGATCGCGGTCGATGTCGCGCCAGATTTCCGCGAGTTCGTAATGCATGCGCGCGTCGGCGGTGGCAAGCGCGCTTCTGTTCGCGCCTTCGCCGCTCATCACCACTTCGAGTACGCCGTGCGGACGGCGATGCAACTTGAGCGACTGGTAACGTGCGTAGAACGCATCGTTGGTGTGAGGTTGTTCAGTCATGGTGATCTATCCGTGGGTGCGTGATGCGCGCATCGCTTAACGCGGCTGATAAACCCATTTGCCGCTGCTGATTTCGACCATGACGCGCGCACGTTGGTCGAGCCCCAGGTGGTCCCCGGCGCTCATGTTGACGACGCCGTTGGTATCCGCGAGACCGCGCGTGCCTTCGAGTGCGTCGCGCAACGCACGGCGAAATTCCGGCGTGCCCGGCGCTGCTGTCTTCAACGCGATCGGCACGGCATGGCTGAGCAACATGCCCGCGTCCCACGTGTAGGAGCCGAATGCCGAGACGCTGCCAGGCCCACGCAGCGCTTCGAAGCGCGCGATGTAATCGAGCGCGAGGCGCTTCGCCGGATGATCGGCGGGCAATTGCGCCGCGACCAGCACCGGGCTTGCTGGCAGGAAGGTACCGTTGCAATCGGCGCCGCACACGCGCAGGAAGTCGTTATTGCCCACACCGTGGTTGTGATAGATCAGCCCTTTATAACCGCGCTCGCGCAGTGTCTTCGGCGGTAGCGCCGCGGGCGTGCCGGCCGCGCCCACCACCACTGCATCGGGATGCGTTGCTAGGATTTTCAGCACCTGACCCGTCACGCTCGGATCGGTGCGATTGAACCGCTCGCTCGCCACCATCTGCATGTGATGAAGCTGCGCGAACTTCGCGACTTCGGCGTAGAAGGTCTCGCCGAGCGCATCGGCCTGACCGATGAACGCGACAGTTTTCACTCCGCGTGTGCTTGCATGCTCGGCAATTGCTGAAGCCATCATCGCATCCGTTTGCGGAGTCTTGAAGACCCAATGGCGCTTGGCATCAACGGGTTCAATGATTTTCGCCGACGACGCAAGCGAGATCATCGGCGTGGCTCCGTCGGCAACCACGTCGATCATTGCCAGCGAGTTCGGCGTAATGGACGAACCGATGATCGCGTCGACATGATTCTCGGAGATCAGCTTCTTGGTGTCCTGGACAGCCTGGGTCGTGTCCGACGCATCGTCGAGCACGATGTATTCGACGCTCTGGCCGCCGATCTGCTTCGGCAGCAACGTCGCCGTATCGCGCGCGGGAATGCCGAGCGACGCGGCCGGCCCGGTCAGCGAGAGCACCAGCCCGATCTTCACCTGAGCCAACGCCGCCGCGGGCGACAGGCATACAAGCGCCGTACACAATGCGGCGACACGAGCCGCAGCTCTGGCGAGCCGCCTGCTCAGCTTCAGTTCTTCCCGCTCCTCCAGCCATGCGCTCGCATTCAGAACACGCGCGCATGCGCTCCTCAATCCCGCGTCAATCGATCCAGCTCGCCGCATGGTGTCTCCTCACATGAGTTTTTCGTTTTGATATGCCGCCGATGCCGCCGCGCCAGTCAGTGTAGCGGCGCGCGATGGCAGCGGCATCGGGCGAAACCCTTTCGGACGATGCGCCGTACCGCTTCAGTCGAGCGGTGCGATGCTCTGCTCGATGGAGCCGAAAATCGACTTGCCCGCTTGATCGAACATTTCGATCTTCACCGTGTCACCGTACTTCATGAACTCGGTCTGCGGCGCGCCATGCTCGATCGTTTCGAGGCAGCGTTTTTCGGCGATACAGCAATAGCCGCGCTTCGCGTCCTTGTTGGAGACCGTGCCCGATCCGACAATCGCGCCCGCTCGCAAATTGCGCGTTTTCGCAGCATGCGCGATCAGCTGGCCGAAGTGGAACACCATGTCCGTGCCGGCGTCTGGCTGGCCGACTTTCTTGCCGTTCCAATGGACGATCATTGGCCGGTGCACGCGGCCTTCGCGCCAGTGTTCGCCGAGTTCGTCGGGCGTCACGGCGACCGGTGCGAACGAAGAGGCCGGCTTGCTCTGGAAAAACCCGAAGCCCTTCGCGAGTTCAGCGGGAATCAGATTGCGCAGCGAAACGTCGTTGACGAGCGTGATCAGACGCACGCTTTTGAGCGACTGCTCGGGCGTCGCGCCCATCGGCACGTCCGTGGTGATTACCGCAACCTCTGCCTCGAAGTCGATGCCGAACGCTTCGGATGCACAGACCACGTCGTCTTTCGGACCGATGAAGTCGTCGCTGCCGCCCTGGTACATGAGCGGATCGGTCCAGAATTCCGGCGGCATCTCCGCACCGCGCGCACGCCGTACGAGTTCGACGTGATTTACATACGACGATCCGTCCGCCCATTGGAAAGCGCGGGGCAGCGGCGCCATGCAGTCGCTTGCGTCGAATGAAAATGTGTTGCGCGCGCGCCCTTGGTTGAGCGCGTCGTACAGATCGTGCAATTGCGGCGCGTAGAAGGTCCAGTCGTCGAGCACGCGTTGCAACGTGGGCGCGATCGCGTCGGCAACGGCCGCCGTGTGCAGGTCGCGGGACACGACAATCAGTTGGCCGTCGCGCGTGCCGTCTTTCAGCGTGGCAAGTTTCATGGATGATGAACCGGGTTAGTGACGATAGAGGGAATCTATTCTACGATGGTGAATCGGCGCAGCCCAAGCCCGCCTTGCCGAAACCCCTGTCAGGCGTATCGCAAGGGCTCTGCGGCCGGCATTCTTTCACCGCTTCTGAACGCGCTTCGCGCGCCTTGCTCATGCCGAACACTGCCCGCTCCGGCGCAATTCCTAACCGCGCGGTCGCCGACGCCGCCGAAGCATCCGACATCGACGACGAGACCGCCGAAACCACCGACGCAGCCGACGCCGGCGAGGAAAAGCTGCGCTCGGGCATCCAGTCGATCGAAGTCGGCTTCAGGCTGCTCGACGTGCTGACCCGCGAACCGCGCGCCATGATGCTGCGCGATCTCGCGCAGCGCGCCGGCATGAGCCCTGCGAAGGCGCACCGCTATCTGGTGAGCTTTCTACGTCTAGGCGTCGTCTCGCAAGACCCGCTCTCCGGTCGATATGAGCTGGGCGGCTTCGCGTTGCAACTCGGGCTCGCGCGGCTTGCCCGCGTCGACGGCGTGAAGCTCGCGCGGATCGCGCTCGCCGAACTGCGCGACCGGCTCGACCTGACTGTGGGCATCGCCGTGTGGGGCAATCAGGGGCCGACCATGGTTCACTGGATGGAATCGAGCCATCCGGCGAAGGCGTCGTTGAAACTCGGCGACGTGATGCCGCTCCTCAGTTCCGCCACGGGCCTGCTCTTCGCGGCCTATCTGCCCGCGGGCAAGACCGGCGCAATGCTGGAGCGCGAACTGGCCGACACCCGCCGCTCGTCGCATCTGGGCGTGCCGCGTACCCGCGAGGAAGTCGAAAGGGTGCTGGCGGACGTGCGCGAACATGAAGCGGCGCGCGTCGAAGGCATGTTGCTGCCGACCATTCACGCGTTCTGCATGCCGGTGTTCGACTCGACGGGCGAACTGGCGCTCGGCCTCGTCGCGCTCGGTCACGAAGGCGCGTTCGACATTGGCTGGGGCGGCGAAATCGACACGGCGCTGCGTGAATGTGCGCAAAAGCTGTCGTACGAGCTGGGGTATAGTCCGACGCCGCGTTAAGGCTCGCCGCCGCATCCATTCATTCGCACTTTGCGCCCGCACTGCACGCATTCAATCGCCGATGGCTCTACCTTCCACCGCACGCCAGTCCGATCTGACGCTCGCTGACGAGCCGCGTGTCCGTTGGCGTACGTGGCGCTGGATCGCGGTCCTGCTCGTGGTCGGCGTTCTCCACTGGATCGCCGCGCAATGGGTCGAGCGCCACCGCGCGACGCTGAATCCATCCGGTGACGAACATGTCCCAGTGCAGGTTGCGCTTCTTAAACCGGAACGTATCGAACGCAATCCGGCTGCCACGGCCCCGGCTGCGCCCACGCCCGAGCGAAAACGCAAGCCCGTCGCCGGCAAGCCGCGCGAGCATGTGTTGACCGCGTTGCGACCGGCCGAAAAGCCCACAGTCGACGCCGCTATCGCCGCATCGGACACCGCCGCCAGCGCGCCTGTCGCAAACGTGGCATCGGCGAGCGCCGCAAACGCCACGCCCGCAAGCGCGACGGCAAGCGCAGCGCCGGTCGCGCCAGCGCCGCCGGGCGTCAAGTTCTCGGTCCCGCCGTCCGGCGAACTCCAGTACGACACGTTTTACAACGGCGTGCGAAACCAGCCGGGCACGATCCATTGGACCAGCAGCGCGCAAAGTTACGAGATGGTGGTTTCGGTGCCCTTACCTTTTGTCGGCACCTTCGTGTATTCGAGCCATGGCCGTATTGATGCATTCGGCCTCGCTCCCGAGCAATACGTGGAAAAGCGCGGTCGCCGCGTGGAAGATGTTTCCATCTTCAACCGCGCCGACAAAAAGATCGCCTTCACGCGAACACCCTCCACACTGCCATTGCCCGACGGCGCGCAGGACCGCTTCAGCATGATCATGCAACTGGCGAGCCTGGTGCGCGGCGACCCCGATGCCTACAAGCCGGGCGTGACGCGCCAGTTCTTCGTGGTAGACAGCGATAGTGGTGAAAACTGGCCAGTCGAGACTATTGGCGACGAAACCATCCGCACCGCGCAGGGCTACCTGCAAACGCGCCATTTCAAGCGGCTGCCGCGCCGCCAGGGCGACCAGCGCCGCATCGACGTATGGCTCGCGCCTTCGCTCGGCTGGCTGCCCGCGCGACTCGTGCAGACGGAGCCGAACGGCACCCAGTTCGAACTGGTGTGGCGCGGCAAGATCAGTGTCGATAACAACGCGGGCTCGTCCGATATATCGCCGGGTGCCTCCCCTTCAGCCGCGCCGACAGCCGCCTCCGACGCAGCGCCAGCCGCGCCGCTGGCATCGCCGCCAGGCCCACCTGTCAATTCGACCGGTGCCGACGACACTTCCGGCAACATCAAGCCCTGATACAAAGCCCGCCGGCACCGGCGTCGATGCGGGCATGCACTCGAATAGTGCCTCGCACATACTCGCGAAACTTCCGTCTCGATGCCGACTCTGCATCATCTGATGCAACCGTTGGCGGGCCGCAGACGTATCTGCGTATATGCGCACACACGTCAGGCCTCGACCAATTCTTCCACTGCGATCCCCTTGAAGGAGCCCGCATGCAAGTGAACATCAACGGAATCGAGACGCGCTACGTGCTGAGCAATGAAGGCGGCGGCCCCTGGCTTACGTTCATTCATCAACTTGGCGGCGATCTGTCCGTGTGGGACCAGCTCGCAGGCTATTTTCGCGACGACTATACGGTTCTGCGCTACGACGTGCGGGGCCACGGCCAAACGGAATTGTCAAAAGAGCCGTTCTCGGTTGGCGATCTTGCCGGCGACCTTGCCGCGCTGCTGGATGCGCTGGGCGCCCCGAGCACGCACCTCGTAGGTATGTCGATGGGCGGCATGATCGCGCAGCAGTTCGCGCTTGACCACTCGTCCCGCGTGGACTCGCTCACCATTGCCGACAGCGTTGCCGCGAATCCGCCAGAGGCCCGCGCCACATGGGACCAACGCGCCGCCAGCGCCCGCCGGGATGGCATCGCGCCGCTTGCGGCCGCCACGCTTGAACGCTGGCTGACCGAGGATTTTCGGGTCGCGCATCCCGAAGCAGTGGAGCCGATCCACGAGGCGCTGACCCGCACGTTGCCAGAAGGCTACGCCATGGCGTGCGAAGCGCTGCGCGAGTTCGACGTACGCGGTAAGCTGGGAGCGATTCACTGTCCAACCCTGGTCGTGGCAGGGCGCCACGATACGGGCACGCGGCCTGCTGCTAGTCAGGAGATAGCAGATGCCATTGAAGGCGCTCACTTCGAATTGCTCGACGCCGCTCACCTTGCGCCAGTCGAGCAGTCTCAACGTTTTGCCGCACTGCTTGAAACGTTTCTTGAAAGGCCGGTCTAACCGGTAGGTTCGGAACTTTTACAAGCGTCAATCCGGACCCACCCCTTGAATTCCACACCATAAGCTCCACGTATGGCGCAGGAATGGCCAGGAGCCAACGGAAATAAGGAGTGTCGCCATGCAAATGATCTACAACAGCCCTAACTATTGTGTCGTCGAATTTCCGCCGCAAGAAGGCCCGCTGGCCATGAAATCGGGTGGCTACGAGATCGTCGACAAAAACATGCAGCGTGAAATTTACATTGACGGTGCAATGGCGGCGCGGTTTCGCGAGAACGTGCAAAAGCTGATCGAAGAAGAACCGTCGCTAGACGAAGTCGACGAATTCCTCGGCCAGTTCGACAGCCTGATGCATCAACCGGTAATTCTCCACTGACCTCAAGGTCTCGCCGACGTTCTCGGCGGCAGGACCGTTTGTATAGTTTTCACGTATTTGGCGACATATATCGACCACGCCGTCCGGCACCGCCGGCGGCCTTCACAAGATGGTCGGCAATGATGAAAGCGGTTCAGTGGGCTCAGCCTGCTGAACCGTTTTTCTTTTTGTGGTGTCCCTTCGCCGCGACGTGCTGCGCTCGGGTTGCGGTGTCGTTCAGTGGGATTCGCGCGCAGTCGTGCGTTGCGCGGTCTCTTAGGGCATTTGTCCCGACCTGAATTGCGCTTCCCGCGACATCCAGTCAGCGCCGCGCCGCCCGCGCCCGGCGAATTAGCCCGGCTACGGCTACAATGACTGGTTCCCGAAAAAGCCGGCGCAAGCCCTTGTCCGCCATGAACCAGCCTGCCCAAACTGCCAAGCCCGTCCGTCCCGAGCTCGCCTATACCCGCGGCACGGCGCTGCCCGCGCTGCTCAAGTCGCGCATTCTGATTCTGGACGGCGCAATGGGCACGATGATCCAGCGCTACAAGCTCGACGAAGCGCGCTATCGCGGCGAGCGTTTCAAGGACTACGGGCGCGACATCAAAGGCAACAACGAACTGCTGTCCATCACGCAGCCGCAGATCATCAGTGAGATTCACGAGCAGTATCTGGCTGCGGGCGCCGACATCATCGAGACGAACACGTTCGGCGCGACCACGGTCGCGCAGGCGGACTACGGCATGGAAGCACTTGCAGTCGAAATGAACCTGCAGTCGGCAAAGCTCGCGCGCGCCGCATGCGACAAGTATTCGACGCCCGACAAGCCGCGCTTCGTAGCAGGTGCGATCGGACCGACGCCGAAGACCGCGAGCATTTCGCCCGACGTGAACGATCCCGGCGCACGCAACGTCACGTTCGACGAACTGCGCGCGGCCTATTACGACCAGGCAAAGGCGCTGCTTGAAGGCGGCGCGGACCTGTTTCTCGTCGAAACGATCTTCGACACGCTCAATGCGAAGGCCGCGCTTTTCGCGCTCGACGAACTGTTCGAAAACACCGGCGAACGTTTGCCGATCATGATCTCCGGCACGGTCACCGACGCCTCGGGGCGCATTCTCTCGGGCCAGACCGTCGAGGCATTCTGGAACTCGCTGCGGCATGCAAAGCCGCTCACGTTCGGTTTGAACTGCGCGCTGGGCGCGGCGTTAATGCGCCCTTACATCGCCGAACTTGCGAAGCTCTGCGACACGTATGTGTCGTGCTATCCGAACGCGGGTTTGCCGAATCCAATGAGCGATACGGGCTTCGACGAATTGCCGGCCGACACGTCCGGACTGCTCAAGGAATTCGCCGAAGCGGGTCTCGTGAACATCGCGGGCGGCTGCTGCGGTACGACGCCGGAGCACATCGCGGCGATAGCCAAGGCGCTCGCCGAAGTGAAGCCGCGCAAATGGCCGACGCAGTATCGCGACGCCGCTTGAGCGGCGTCCAGGCAGACGCAACGCAGACGCACCGCAGACGCAACCGAGCCGCACCTAACGCACGCAATCGACTCGCATATACGCCATGACAGATCACACCATGCGCCTTGCCGGCCTAGAGCCGTTCAACGTCACGTCCGGGACGCTTTTCATCAACGTTGGTGAACGAACCAACGTGACAGGATCGAAGGCGTTCGCACGAATGATCCTGAACGACCAGTTCGACGAAGCCATTGCCGTCGCGCGCCAGCAGGTGGAAAACGGCGCGCAGGTGATCGACGTGAACATGGACGAGGCGATGCTCGACTCCAAAGCGGCGATGGTCCGCTTCATGAATCTGATCGCGTCGGAGCCGGACATCGCGCGCGTGCCGATCATGATCGACTCGTCGAAGTGGGAAGTGATCGAAGCGGGCCTGAAGTGCGTGCAAGGCAAGGCGATCGTCAACTCCATCTCGCTCAAGGAAGGCGAAGAAGCGTTCCGCCATCACGCGAACCTGATTCGCCGCTACGGCGCGGCCGCCGTCGTCATGGCTTTCGACGAGCAGGGCCAGGCCGACACGTTCGAGCGCAAGACGCAGATTTGCAAGCGCTCGTACGACTTCCTCGTGAACGAAGTGGGCTTTCCGCCGGAAGACATTATCTTCGACCCGAACATCTTTGCGATTGCCACCGGTATCGAAGAACACAACAACTACGCGGTCGATTTCATCAACGCGACGCGCTGGATCAAGGAAAACCTGCCGTACGCGAAGGTGAGCGGCGGCGTGTCGAACGTGTCGTTCTCGTTTCGCGGCAACGATCCGGTGCGCGAGGCGATTCACACCGTGTTCCTGTATCACGCAATTCAGGCCGGCATGGACATGGGCATCGTCAACGCGGGGCAGCTCGGCGTGTATGCCGACCTCGATCCGGAACTGCGCGAACGCGTCGAAGACGTGGTCCTGAACCGTCGCCCGGACGGCACCGACCGCCTGCTCGAAATCGCCGACAAATTCAAGACCGGCGCGGCGAAGAAAGAAGAGAACCTGGAGTGGCGTAACCAGCCCGTCGAGAAGCGCCTGTCGCATGCGCTCGTGCATGGCATTACGAACTTCATCGTCGAAGATACCGAGGAAGTGCGCGCGAAGATCGCGGCTGCAGGCGGCCGTCCGATCAACGTGATCGAAGGCCCGCTGATGGACGGCATGAACATCGTCGGCGACCTGTTCGGTCAGGGCAAGATGTTCCTGCCGCAGGTCGTGAAGTCGGCCCGCGTAATGAAGCAGGCGGTTGCGCACCTGATCCCGTTCATCGAAGAAGAAAAGAAGCAACTTGCGGCTGCGGGCGGCGACGTGCGCGCGAAGGGCAAGATCGTCATTGCGACCGTTAAGGGCGACGTGCACGACATCGGCAAGAACATCGTGTCGGTGGTGCTTCAGTGCAATAACTTTGAAGTGGTCAACATGGGCGTGATGGTTCCGTGCAACGACATTCTCGCGAAGGCGAAGGTCGAAGGCGCGGACATCATCGGACTCTCCGGGCTGATCACGCCGAGTCTCGAGGAAATGGCCTACGTCGCGTCGGAAATGCAGCGCGACGACTACTTCCGCGTGAAGAAGATTCCGCTGCTGATCGGCGGCGCGACCACCTCGCGCGTTCACACCGCAGTGAAGATCGCGCCGCATTACGAAGGCCCCGTGGTGTATGTGCCGGACGCGTCGCGTTCGGTGTCCGTCGCGTCGAGTCTGCTGTCTGACGAAGGCGCGACAAAGTATCTCGACGAATTGAAGTCCGACTACGAGCGCATTCGCAATCAGCACGCGAACAAAAAGGCGCTGCCGATGGTCTCGCTCTCCGAAGCCCGCGCGAACAAAACGCCGATCGACTGGAAAGGCTATGAGCCGGTCAAGCCGAAGTTCATCGGCAGGCGCGTGTTCAAGAACTTCGATCTGAACGAACTGGCCAACTACATCGACTGGGGGCCGTTCTTCCAGACCTGGGACCTCGCCGGTCCTTATCCGGCAATTCTGAACGACGAGATCGTCGGCGAATCGGCGCGGCGCGTGTTTTCCGACGGCAAGTCGATGCTCGCGCGCCTGATCCAGGGTCGCTGGCTGCAGGCAAACGGCGTGATCGCGCTGCTGCCCGCCAACACGGTCAACGACGACGACATCGAAATCTACACGGACGAATCGCGCACCGAAGTCGCGCTCACCTGGCGCAACCTGCGGCAGCAAAGCGTGCGGCCGGTGGTAGACGGCGTGATGCGCCCGAACCGCTCGCTAGCCGACTTCATTGCGCCGAAAGACTCGGGCGTGGCGGACTACATCGGCATGTTCGCGGTCACGGCGGGTCTCGGCGTCGACGTGAAGGAAAAGCAGTTCGAAAAGGATCACGACGACTACAGCGCAATCATGCTGAAGGCGCTTGCCGACCGTTTCGCCGAAGCCTTTGCCGAAGCGCTGCATGCGCGGGTGCGGCGCGACCTGTGGGGTTACGCCAACACCGAAAACCTGTCCAGCGACGACCTGATCGCGGAAAAGTATCGCGGCATTCGCCCCGCGCCCGGCTATCCGGCGTGCCCGGACCATCTGGTGAAGCGTGACATGTTCGAGGTGCTGCAAGCGGGCGACATCGGCATGAGCGTGACCGAATCGCTTGCCATGCTGCCGGCGGCCAGCGTCTCCGGCTTCTATCTCGCGCATCCGGACAGCACGTATTTCTCGGTGGGCAAGATCGGCCAGGACCAGCTGGAAGATTACGCACAGCGAATGTCTCTTTCGAAGGCGGATGCCGAGCGGGCGTTGGCGCCGTTGCTCTAAGCCGGTAAGAGCCGATCTGCCGGCGTGGCGGGAAACCCACTATATCCGGCGAGAAAGACTGAATATTTGCGGCAACGTAATTTTCGGCTTTGTAGACTGAGGCGGCTTGACCCGCCAGACGCGGCTAAAACGCGTCGGCTTAACTAATTGCAACCGTCGACGGAGAAAATCCTATGAAGAAGCTGGTGCTGTTATTGACTGCTGTTTCGCTTGCCGCGGGCGCTTCGGCGGCGCTCGCGCAAACTGCCGCTCCCGGCGGTTCGAGCGCGGTCAGCTCGTACTCCCCGCCCACGGTCAAGCACGTCAAGAAACCGAAGAAGCAAAAAATGAAGAAAGGTGAGTCAGCTCCCGCAGCCGCTCCGGCAGCCGCCAGTCAGTAAGCAGGCTGCACGGCCATAGCGCTTTCGGCCTCGCAACGAAAAAGAGCCCGCGTCGAGCGGGCTCTTTTTTCATTCAGACATGAGGCGCGGGCCGCCGGGCATCAGGTCTACGGCAAATACAGCACGCGCATATCCCTCGCGAGCCGATCGCAGTGGCGTGGCTCGCTCGCGAGAATCACAGTCCCCAGACAATGTCTGCGTTCTCTTTTTGCGCGGCGCGCAACATGTCGAGGAACGGGTAAGCGCGCTGTGCGAGTCCAGGCGGAATCTCGTGATGCTCGTGGCCCTCTTCGCCTTCGTGGAAATGGCCGTCGTGCTCGGCGCGTTCCTGCTTGTCGAAGGTGATGGCCGCTTCGAGTTTGGTGATAGCGTCTGCGAGTTCGTCGTGAGTAATGACGCCTCGTTCACCCAGACGTTTGCCGACAATGCCGACCAGATGCTGTGCCAGATTATTGAGCATGATCACGTCTGGGCAAGCGCGACATTTGAAAGTAATCAGCATGACTGTTCCCTTTTTCGTTATGTTCGATTGACGCGCGAGCGGCGCTCAATGCAGCCGTCAGCGCGCGCTCCGTTAGCTCGCCAAAGAGACGCGGCGGCATCGGCCCTTGCTGGGCATCTGATTGAACATATTAGCACCTGCTAAAATCCGTCTGGACGGAAAAGCGCGCCTCGCGGCGCCGCGCGCACAGGTGCAAGCGGCGCAGCCAGCCCGGCCGGTTCGCGCCTGCACGCCGCGGCGCCCATGCCGTTGCAGGGCGCCGCGCAACGCGCTTATTGTGTTGCAGGCTGCGTGCCCGATGGCGCGTCCGTCATGCCGACGCGTTGACGAGCGAACCGCCGCTTTCCACGCTTCTGACGAATCGGCCGTGCCTGCCGCGCGGCCGGCGCCTCTTCCGCATCACCGGATTGCCTCACTGGACTCGCAACAAGCATGCTGCCCGCACATAAACATACTCTCGAAACACTGCTCGCCGACACGGTGAAGCAGGTAGCTCTTGCCACGCAAGGTGCGGCCGAAGCCGCGTTCGTGTCGCCCACCATCGCGCTGGAGCGACCCAAAGTCGCCGCCCACGGCGACGTCGCGTGCAATGTGGCGATGCAACTCGCCAAGCCGCTGCGCGCCAATCCGCGCCAGCTCGCGCAACAGATCGTCGACGCGCTGCTCGCGCAGCCGCAAGCGCACGGACTCATTGAAGCCGCCGAAGTCGCGGGTCCCGGCTTCATCAACCTGCGCCTCGCCGCCACAGCGAAGCAGGCCGTGATTGCCGCCGTGCTCGCCGAGAAAGAAACTTATGGTCGCTCGCAACGCGATGCCGGTAAGCATGTGCTCATCGAATTCGTGTCGGCGAACCCGACGGGACCGCTGCACGTCGGCCACGGCCGCCAGGCTGCGCTCGGCGACGCGCTGTCGAACGTGCTCGCATCGCAAGGCTGGGACGTGCATCGCGAGTTCTACTACAACGACGCCGGCGTGCAGATCGCAACGCTCGCGCTATCCACCCAGGCGCGCGCACGCGGTCTCGCTCCGGGCGACGAAGGCTGGCCGGCTTCGGCGTACAACGGCGAGTACATTGCCGACATCGCGAAAGACTATATGAACGGCGTCACGGTGTCGGCGAGCGACGGTGAACCCGTCACCGGCGCGGGCGACGTCGAAAACCTCGACGCGATCCGCCGTTTCGCGGTCGCGTACCTGCGCCGCGAGCAGGACATGGACTTGCAGGCGTTCGGCGTGAAGTTCGACCAGTACTATCTGGAGTCGTCGCTTTATACCGAAGGCCGCGTGGAGAAGACCGTGCAGGCGCTGATCGCCGCGGGCAAGACCTACGAGCAGGAAGGCGCCCTCTGGCTGCGCACGACCGACGACGGCGACGACAAAGACCGGGTCATGCGCAAAACCGACGGCACGTACACGTACTTCGTGCCTGACGTCGCGTATCACGTCGCGAAGTGGGAACGCGGCTTCACGAAGGTCATCAACATTCAGGGCTCCGATCACCACGGCACGATCGCGCGTGTGCGCGCCGGCCTGCAAGGTCTCGGCATCGGCATTCCGAAAGGCTACCCGGACTACGTGCTGCACAAGATGGTCACGGTCATGCGCAACGGCGAAGAGGTGAAGATCTCGAAGCGCGCGGGCAGCTATGTGACGGTGCGCGATCTGATCGAATGGTCGGGCGGCGCGACGCCGGGGTCCGAAGCCGCTGTCGATCTGATCGACGAAGAAACGATTCGCCGTGGCCGCGACGCTGTTCGCTTCTTCCTGATTTCGCGCAAGGCGGATACCGAGTTCGTCTTCGACATCGACCTCGCGTTGAAACAAAATGACGAAAACCCCGTGCACTACGTGCAGTATGCACATGCCCGGATCTGCTCCGTGATAGCCGAATGCAAGGCCCGCTACAGCGGCGATCAAAGTACTGACGAAAGCGCGCTTGCCGGCGTCGACCTCGCGCCGCTCACGAGCGAACGCTCAATGGCTTTGCTGAACAAGCTCGCCGAGTTCCCGGACATGCTTCAACATGCCGCCGACGAACTCGCGCCGCACGCGGTCGCGTTCTATCTGCGCGACCTCGCCGGGGAATTCCACTCGTTCTACAATGACAGAGCCGAGCGCGTGCTGGTCGACGATGCCGCCGAACGCAATGCACGCGTCGCGCTGCTGGCGGCCACGCGTCAGGTGCTCGCCAACGGTCTTGCGATCATCGGCGTCTCCGCTCCAGTCAAGATGTAAGTCCTCCGGCGCAACATGTATGCGGCCGTCGTTATAATCGGCGGCCGTTCCAGGATTCTTTTTGCAGGTAATTCGTACGATGGCAAAACCACGCCGCACAACAAAGCAATCGAAGCAAACCGGGGGCACTTTTCTCGGCATCGTGCTGGGCCTGATCGTCGGCCTTGCGATCGCGGTAGTGGTGGCGCTTTATATCACCCGTGCGCCTACGCCGTTCGTCTCGAAGGTGGCGCCGCCTGCTGCATCCGATTCGAGCGCGAGCCAGGCGCAATACGATCCGAACCGTCCGCTGCAAGGCAAGACGCCGGGGCAGCCGGTGCCGCAAGCGGCACAACCCGCGCCGCCGAATACCGCGCCCGGCCAGACCAACTCGCAGACGCAGTCGGGCATGCTGGAACAGCCTCAGATCATCGAAGTGCCGCCGACCATCGGCAATAATCCGAACGCCAACGCGAACGGCACCGCGGTCGCTCCGAAGCCGGCTCAGGATAACGGCAGCAGCACCACCGCCGCCGCGCCCGCAAAGAAACCGCAAGCGACCAGCGCGCCGGCAGCCACGGCTGCGGGTTCGGCGCCGAAAAGCACGTCGTCGGCCACGGCCGCAAACGGCAAACCGGGTTCGGGCGCAGCCCCGGCGCCGGGCGACGCGAACACCGGCTACTTCCTGCAAGTGGGTGCGTACAAGACCGCTGCCGACGCCGAACAGCAACGCGCGCGTCTCGCGTTCCAGGGATTCGAGTCGAAGGTCACGCAGCGCGATGCGGGCGGTGTCACGTACTATCGCGTACGTATCGGACCGTTTTCGAAGTTCGAGGACATGAACGCGAACCGTCAGCGCCTGTCGGACGCGGGCGTGGACACAGCGGTCATCCGTTTCACCAAACAATAAACAGCGAGCGATCCGCCGGCTGCGCCGCCGCCGAACTATCGGTGTGCGGCGCCTGTCACAGGAATCGCAAGCAAGATAAGCATGATTGAGCACGACGGACGATAGAACCGTCGAACGCCGACTTTAAAAACGGTGACGGGCATTTGCGTGGCGCCACTGTTTTACGCCTACCTGGGTCAACAAAACATGAAAAAACTGCTGAGCATTCTGTTCCTCTCGCTGGGGCTCGTTGCAGCCACGGCGCACGCATCGCCGACGGCGCCGGTCGCGGGCAAGGACTACACGGTGTTGCCGAGCGCGCAGCCCACCGACGTGCCCGCCGGCAAGATCGAAGTCACCGAATTCTTCTGGTACGGCTGCCCGCACTGCAACGAATTCAACCCGTACCTTGAAGCATGGGTGAAGAAGCAAGGTGCCGACGTGGTGTTCAAGCGCGTGCCGGTTGCCTTCCGCGACGACTTCATTCCGCACTCCAAGATGTATCACGCGCTCGACGCACTCGGTCTCGCCACACAACTCACGCCGAAAGTCTTCAACGAAATCCACGTCAATAAAAACTATCTGCTGACGCCCGAAGATCAGGCCAAATTCCTCGCGAAGAACGGCGTTGATCCGAAGAAGTACATGGACGCGTACAACTCTTTCTCGACGCAAAGCGCGTTGCAGAAAGACAAGAAGCTGCTTGAGGACTACAAGATCGACGGCGTGCCGACTATCGCAGTCCAGGGCAAGTATGAAACCGGCCCGGCCGCCACCAATAGCCTGCCTGGCACCGTGCAGGTGCTCGACTACCTGGTCCAGCAGGTTCGCGCAAAGAAGATGTAAAACCCGAGGCGCCGGAATGAGTTCACCGTTGAAAGTTTTCATTACCGGCGCGTCAAGTGGAATCGGCCTCGCGCTCGCCGCCGAATATGCGCGGCGCGGCGCGATTCTCGGCCTCGTTGCCCGCCGCGGCGACGCCCTTGCTGCCTTCCAGCGGTCTCATCCGCAGAACCCCATTTCCATCTATTCCGTCGACGTCCGTGACGCCGAGGCGCTCGCCGATGCCGCCGCGCAATTCATCGCGCAGCACGGCGTGCCGGACATCGTGATCGCCAATGCAGGCGTGAGCCGCGGCGCGGTCACCGGACAAGGCGATCTGCGCACGTTCCGCGAAGTGATGGACGTCAACTACTTCGGCGTAGTTGCCACCTTCGAGCCGTTCGCCGCGCCCATGATCGCGGCCAGGCGCGGAACGCTGGTCGGCATTGCCAGCGTAGCAGGCGTGCGCGGCTTGCCCGGCTCGGGTGCGTACAGCGCGTCGAAAACCGCGGCGGCGAAGTATCTCGAAGCATTGCGCGTCGAGATGCGTCCGCTCGGCGTCGGCGTGGTCACGATCGCGCCCGGCTATGTCCGCACGCCGATGACCGCGCACAATCCGTACAGCATGCCCTTCCTGATGGACGCCGATCGTTTTGCCGCCAAGGCCGCGCGTGCGATCGAGCGTCGCACGGCTTACGCTGTGTTCCCCTGGCAGATGCGCGTGGTGGCAATGCTGCTGCACATAGCGCCACGCTGGCTTTATGACCGCGTGTTCGAACGCGCGCCGCGCAAGCCGCGCGCCGTCGCCGAGTAAATCATGTCACTGCGTGCGGTCGATGCAACCGGCGTCGCGCACGAGAAAGCGGGTGCCGGCGCGCGCATCGTCTCGCTGGTGCCGAGCCTCACCGAATTGCTGTTTGCTCTCGGCCTCGAACGGGAGATCGTCGGGCGCACCGGCTTTTGCGTGCATCCGCGCGACAAGGTCCGCAACGTGCCCAAGGTCGGCGGCACGAAAGCGGTGAATATCGAAACGATTCGCGCGCTGCAACCTACGCATCTGATCGTCAATATCGACGAGAACGAGCGCGACACCGTCGAACAGTTGCGCGCGTTCGTGCCGCACGTCGTCGTCACGCATCCGCAGACACCGCACGACAACCTTTCGCTCTACGCGCTGCTGGGCGCAATTTTCGATCGCGATAAAGAAGCGCAGCGTCTCGCCGCAATGCTTGAAGCGCGTCTGCACGAGGCCGCCTCACGCGCGTTTGCTGCGCAGAACGTGCTGTATCTGATCTGGCGCGAACCGTGGATGACCGTCGCGCGCGACACTTACATTTCCGCGATGCTGCGCCTCGTGAACTGGCACACGCTGCCCGACGTGCAAGGCGGAGCCGCGGGCGCGGCCCGCTATCCGGCGTTCGATTTCGACCGCTCGCCGTGGCTTGCCGGCGTCGACCGTATTCTGCTTTCAAGCGAGCCATATCGCTTCACGGAAGCGCATTGCGATGCGCTCAAAAGCGATCCGCGTATGGCCGGCAAGCGCATTGAGTTGATCGATGGCGAGATGGTGTCGTGGTACGGCGTGCGCGCTATCGACGGTATCGCTTATCTAGTGAAGCAGGCCTGGTCCGCATGAGCGCGCGGCGCGACTCCATATGAATATGCGGATTATGTTGTTGTCGTCGCAACGGCCCTTCGATAAGCTTTCGCGAAGGCCGGCGCGCGCCTGGTCCGTCAGTCGATCACCTGGTTGATCCCGACTGATGCCGGTCATGCGCGAGCGCTGGAAACGTATCAAAATGAAGTCGACGGCCACGCCGCCGTCGCCCGTCAACGGAACATAACCAGAAACCAGACGCACTGCCTGACTGCGCTTGTTATCGGAGATCTTATGCGCTTCAAACTGCTCGCAGCCGCCGTACTGTTCACAGCGCCCGCGCTCGTGCTCGCCAAACCGCTGACCGTCTGCACCGAGTCGAGCCCCGACGGCTTCGATGTCGTGCAGTTCAACTCGCTCGTCACGACGAATGCGTCGGCTGACGTGATTTTCAATTCGCTGGTCTCATACGACGAAGCCGCAAAGAAAGTGGTGCCGTCGCTGGCCGACAAATGGGACGTGAGCGCGGACGGCCTCACCTACACGTTCCACCTGCGCCCGAACGTGCAGTTTCAGACCACCGACTACTTCAAGCCGAGCCGGCCGCTGAACGCCGACGACGTCGTCTTCACGTTCGACCGCATGCTGAACGACAGTAACCCGTGGCACAAGGTGGCGGGCGCGAGCGGCTTCCCGCATGCGCAGTCGATGGGATTGCCGAAGCTCATCAAGTCGATCAGCAAGGTCGACGACAACACCGTCAAGTTCGAACTGAACGCACCGGACGCGACCTTCGTGTCGATCCTCACCATGGGCTTCGCTTCGATCTATTCCGCCGAGTACGCGGATCAGTTGCTCAAGGCCGGCAAGCAGGTCGATCTGAACTCGAAGCCTATCGGCACGGGTCCGTTCGAACTGAAGAGCTACACGAAAGACGCGGTGATCCGTTATGACGTGAATCCGTCCTACTGGGGCGCGAAACCGAAGATCGACCGTCTGATCTACGCAATTACGCCAGACGCCACAGTGCGCGCGCAGAAGGTGAAGGCGGGCGAATGCCAGATTGCGTTGTCGCCGAAGCCGCAGGATCTCGCCGACGCAAAGGGCGACAAGTCGCTCGCCATTGTGCAAACGCCTGCATTCATGACCGCGTTCGTCGCGTTGAACACGCAGAAAAAGCCGCTCGACAATCAGAAAGTGCGTGCCGCTTTGAACATGGCGTTCGACCGCACCACGTATCTGAAGACCGTCTTCGACAACACTGCGACGCCGGCGGTCAATCCGTATCCGCCGAATACGTGGAGCTATGACAAGGCAGTAAAGGCGTGGCCGTACGATCCCGCGAAGGCCAAAAAGCTGCTCGCAGACGCGGGCTATCCGAACGGTTTCGAAACGACGATCTGGGTGCGCCCGAACGGCAGCGTGCTGAATCCGAACCCGAAGGCCGGCGCCGAACTGCTTCAGGCGGACTTCGCCAAGATCGGCGTGAAGGCGGACGTGAAAGTGATCGAATGGGGCGAACTGATCAAGCAGGCCAAGCAGGGCCAGCATGATTCGCTATTCATGGGCTGGGCCGGCGACAACGGCGACCCGGACAATTATCTGTCGCCGCTCTTTAGCTGCAACGCGGTGAAGTCGGGCATCAACTTCGCGCGCTTCTGCAATGAGGATCTCGACAAGCTCATCGCCGACGGCAAGTCCACGCCCGATCAGGCCAAACGCGCGAAAGCGTATCAGGCCGCGCAGCAGATCATCCACGATCAGGCGCTGTGGATTCCGCTCGGCTATCCGACTGCCGCGGCTATCACGCGAACCAACGTGAGCGGTTATCACGTGAGTCCGTTTGGACGACAGAACTTTGGAACAGTGGCCGTGCAGTAGTCACTCGCTGCGCTCTGAAACGCAAAAAAGCCCGGGTGCGAAAGCACCGGGCTTTTTTGTCGGCGTCTCAAACTTGGCGAACCATTACGCCGAAAAGCGCATCACTCCATCCGCATCCAGCCTGCGCTTTAGCGCGCCCGCCAGCCACAGCAGATGCAAGTGCGCGAGCGCCTCGCCCATCGCGAACGTCAACTGGTGGATATCGAGCTCGCGCTTGAACATTAGCGGAACGATATCTGCCGCGCTTTGCGGCTTTTGCGCACACGCCTCGCGGACTTCGGCGAGACGCGCATCGTGATGTTCGCGCAGCTGCCTCACGCGCGTACGCACGCCGCGAAACGGCTTGCCATGCGACGGCAGCGCGAGCGTGTCTTCGGGCATTGCTTCGTAGCGCGCAAGCGATTCCAGATACAGCGCGAGCGGCGAGCCCTCCGGCTCCATCGCGAAGACCGACACATTCGTCGATATGCGCGGCAAAACCATGTCGCCGGAGATCAGCACGCCGATCTCCTCGCAATGCAACGCGCAGTGCTCCGGCGAGTGACCGAAGCCCGTCACCACGCGCCACGTCTTGCCACCGATCCTGACGGCATCCGCTTCGCGCAAGCGCCGGTATTGGTCGGGGACTTCAGGCACCAGGTTCGCGTAATAGCTCTGGCGGCTGCGTAGCTTGTCGAGCGACGCCTCGTCGGTCACGCCATGCAGCGCGAAGTGGCGCGCAGCGCCCTCGCCGCCCGCGTTCGAGCCGTCGCCCGCCGCCATCACGCGAGCCTGCATGTATTCGCCGAGCGTCATCCATAGCCGGGCATCCCAGCGCTTCTTGTCACCGCCGCTGCAAATCCAGTGCGCGAGACCGACGTGGTCCGGATGGCAATGCGTGACGATCACGCGCAGCACCGGCAAACCGCCGAGCACGGACTCGAACACCGTCTCCCAGTTTTCCTTGATCGCGTCGGACGCGATTCCGCAGTCGACCACCGTCCATCCGTCCTGACCGTCGATCTGATCGCGCAGCAGCCAGAGATTGATATGGTCGAGCGCAAACGGCAGCGGCATGCGTAGCCAGAAGACGCCGGGCACGACTTCCTGCGCGTGGCCGGGTTCGGGCAATGTGTCTTTGAACGGATAGTCGAGTTGATGTTCGAGCGCATTCATTTCGGATGTCTTCCTCCACGCGTTCCGCGTACTTGCCGCAGGTTGCATTCAACCCAAGTTGACGATAACGTAAACGTCGATTCTATCGTTCAATCCGATTTTTTGCCCGGTTACTGAATGTCCCGATGAACACGCAATACACGATCACCGAGCTCGCGCGGGAGTTCGACGTCACACCGCGCGCGATCCGCTTCTACGAAGATCAGGGTTTACTCTCACCGAGCCGCGAAGGTTCGAGCGGCTTGCGGCGCGTCTATTCGGGCCGCGACCGCACGCGGCTCAAGCTCACGTTGCGCGGCAAACGACTCGGTTTCACGCTCTCCGAGATTCGCGATCTGCTGGACGTCTATGAATCGCCAACTGACACGGTGCCGCAACTGCAAGCGTTTCTCGCCACGGTCGCGCGTCATCGCGACGTGCTGGAGCGCCAACTGGAAGACCTGAACGCGACGCTCGAAGACCTCGCGCAATATGAAGCTCAGGCGCGGGCGCTGCTCGAGAACGGCACGCACAAGGCACGTGAAGCCAAACCCGCGTAAGCAGGCGGAGAACCGCCGCCCAGCAGTTTTTTTGCCGCAAGTTGAGCCGTGTAACGACGCGGAACAGGAGCATTGAGCGGAGTTAGTCGGAAAGGTCGGCGAGTGCCCTGCAACGCTCAGGTGGCGGCGGGTCATCAACCGGTTGGCGCAATGCGTCGAAGGCGCACTCGAACGATACAATCACGGGTGTCTTCACGACATGAGACGAATGCACGGTCGACATGAATCACTTCCCCAAACTGTTGTCGTCGCAAATCGGCTTTGACGTCGCGGAAACGCTGCTCGAAGGATTCAACCGGCACTACCGGATCTTTCGCGACGCGGCGATCCACGCCAAGGCGCTGTTCGAAAGCGGCGACTGGCACGGGCTGCAAAAGCTGGCCCGCGAGCGCATTACTTCATACGACGATCGCGTAGAAGAATGTGTCGCGCTGCTCGAAGACGAGTACGACGCGGAGAATATCGACAGCGAAGTGTGGCAGCAGATCAAGCTGCACTACATTGGGTTGCTGACCACGCATCGTCAGCCTGAATGCGCGGAGACGTTTTTCAATTCTGTCTGCTGCAAAATCCTGCATCGCTCGTATTTCAACAACGACTTCATCTTCGTGCGCCCGGCGATCTCGACCGAATACATCGAGAACGACGAACCCGCGGCAAAGCCTACCTACCGTGCGTACTATCCCGGCAAGGACGGCCTCGCCGCCACGCTCGAGCGCATCGTCACGAACTTCCAGCTGGAGCCGCCGTTCGAAGATCTGACGCGCGACGTCGGCTGCGTGATGCAGACCATTCACGACTCGTTCGGTACATTCGACGAAGCGCCGAACTTCCAGATTCATGTGCTTTCGTCGCTGTTCTTCCGAAACAAGTCGGCGTATATCGTCGGCAGAATTATCAACGGCGATATGCTGCTGCCGTTCGCGGTGCCGCTGCGCCACGTGCAGCCGGGCTTGCTGGCGCTGGATACCGTGCTGCTCAAGCGCGAACAGTTGCTGATCATTTTCAGCTTCTCGCACTCGTACTTCCTGGTCGATATGGAAGTGCCGTCCGCTTATGTGGAATTCCTCGGCACTATCATGCCGGGCAAACCGAAGGCCGAGATCTACACGTCAGTCGGCTTGCAGAAGCAGGGTAAGAATCTGTTCTACCGCGACTTGCTGCATCACCTGTCGCATTCGAGCGATCAGTTCATCATCGCGCCGGGCATCAAGGGACTCGTGATGCTGGTGTTCACGCTGCCCTCGTTTCCGTATGTGTTCAAACTGATCAAGGACAACTTTCCGCCGCCGAAAGAAACTACGCGCGCGAAGATCCAGGAGAAGTATCAGCTGGTGAAACGGCACGACCGCCTGGGCCGCATGGCGGACACGCTCGAATATTCGAGCGTTGCGCTGCCCCTTTCGCGACTCGACGAAGCGCTCCTGCGCGAACTGGAAAAGGAAGTGCCGTCGCTGCTCGAATACGACGGCGACAATCTCGTAATTCGCCATATGTACATCGAACGTCGCATGGTGCCGCTCAATCTGTTCCTGCAAAACGGCAGCGACAACGACGTCGATCACGGCATCAAGGAATATGGCAACGCGGTGAAAGAACTGATGCAGGCGAACATTTTCCCCGGTGACATGCTGTACAAGAACTTCGGCGTAACGCGCCACGGCCGTGTCGTGTTTTACGACTACGACGAGATCGAATATCTGACCGATTGCAACGTGCGCGCGGTGCCCGCGCCGCGTAACGAGGAAGACGAAATGTCGGGCGAGCCGTGGTACTCGGTCGGCCCGCACGACATTTTCCCGGAGACGTATGGCACTTTCCTGCTCGGCGACCCACGCGTGCGCCGCTCGTTCCTGCAGCATCACGCCGACTTCTTCGATCCCGCGCTGTGGCAAACGCATAAGGACCATCTACTGAAGGGCGAATTGCCCGATTTTTTCCCGTACGACAGCAACGTGCGCTTCTGCATCCGCTACCCGGAACGCTTTGCCGATACCGCATCCGACGCACCGAATGCTCAGGACGCCGCGCAAGCGCCAGAGAACGAGCGCAGCGTAAGAGTCGCATAGCGGCTCGCACGCCGCATGAATGACGCTCGTACGACACCGAATCTAACGTAACGACCCGGCCGCTCAAACGGTCGAATAACCGCCAAGACGCTTTATGAACATTAACGCTTCCAACCCCGCTCACCCGCTCGCTCATCTGTTCGACAACAACGACGCGTGGGTTGCCCGCAAACTGTCCGAAGATCCCGAGTACTTCTCGCGCCTTGCGCATCAGCAGACACCCGAGTATCTGTGGATCGGCTGCTCCGATTCGCGCGTGCCGGCCAACCAGATCATCGGCTTGCCGCCGGGCGAAGTGTTCGTACATAGAAACATCGCAAACGTAGTGGTGCACACCGATCTGAACTGTTTGTCGGTGATCCAGTTCGCGGTGGATCTGCTGAAGGTCAAGCACATCATGGTGGTCGGCCACTATGGCTGTTCGGGCGTGGGCGCGGCATTGCACGGCCGCCGCGTGGGTCTCGCGGATAACTGGCTGCATCACGTGCAGGACGTGCGGACGAAGCATGCCGCGCTGCTCGACGAATGGCCGCTCGGCGAGGCGCGTCACCGGCGTCTCGTCGAACTGAACGCTTTGGAACAAGTGGTGAACGTGTGCCGCACGACCATCATCAACGATGCATGGGCGCGCGGCCAGGAACTGACCGTGCACGGTTGGGCGTACGGCGTGCACGACGGCAAGGTGCGCGACCTCGGCATGACGATCAACAACGCGGCCGCGCTCGATGAAACTTACCAGCGTTGCGTCGCCGCCGTGTCGGCAAGCCGCGCGCATCAGGCGGACAACGACGTGGTCGCCGCCGATGCGGCCCAGCTTGGCGACGTGCCGGCTATCGTCGAAGGTGTGATCAAGGAGCTAAAACATGAGTGAGACAAACATGAACGGCACAACGGCTGATCCAGTTGTAATCGTGAGCGCGGCGCGCACGCCGATGGCCGCGTTCCAAGGCGATTTCGCGTCGCTGACTGCGCCGCAACTCGGCTCGGTGGCGATCGAAGCCGCGGTTCAACGCGCGGGCCTCAAGCCCGAGCAGATCGACGAGGTAGTGATGGGCTGCGTGCTGCCGGCCGGCCTCGGCCAGGCGCCCGCACGCCAGGCCGCGCTCGGCGCCGGCTTGCCGCTTGCAACCGGCAGCACCACGGTCAACAAGATGTGCGGCTCCGGCATGCGCGCGGCGATGTTCGCGCACGACATGCTGGCCGCCGGCTCGGTGGACGTGATCGTCGCGGGCGGCATGGAGAGCATGACGAACGCGCCGTACCTGTTGCCGAAGGCGCGCGGCGGCATGCGCATGGGTCACGGCCAGGTGATCGACCATATGTTCTACGACGGCCTCGAAGACGCGTACGAAAAAGGCCGCCTGATGGGCACGTTCGCGGAAGAATGCGCGGCCTCGTTCGACTTCACGCGCGACGCGCAGGACGCATTCGCCGTGGAATCGCTGAACCGCGCGAAGCGCGCGAACGAAGATGGTTCGTTCGCGTGGGAAATCGCGCCGGTGAAGGTTGAGAGCCGCAAAGGCGAAGTCACCATCGACCGTGACGAACAGCCGTTCAAGGCGAACCTCGAAAAGATCCCGACGCTCAAGCCCGCATTCAGCAAAACCGGCACGGTGACGGCAGCGAACTCGTCGTCGATTTCGGACGGCGCCGCGGCTCTCGTGATGATGCGCGAATCGACGGCCAAGCGTCTCGGCGTCACGCCGATTGCGCGCGTGGTCGGCCACTCCACTTTCGCGCAGGAGCCGGCGAAATTCACCACTGCGCCGGTCGGCGCGATTCGCAAGCTGTTCGAGAAGAACGGCTGGCGCGCCGACGAAGTCGATCTGTACGAAGTCAACGAAGCGTTCGCCGTGGTGACCATGGCGGCGATGAAAGAGCACAAGCTGCCGCACGACAAGGTCAATGTGCACGGCGGCGCATGCGCGCTCGGCCATCCGATCGGCGCATCGGGCGCACGCATTCTCGTCACGCTGATCGGCGCGCTGAAACAGCGCGGCGGCAAGCGCGGCGTCGCGACGCTGTGCATCGGCGGCGGCGAAGCGACTGCAATGGGTATCGAACTGGTTTGACGCGTAGTACGCACGTTCAAGCGTGTCACTTGGTCTGAGGTGAATCATGAAGACAGTGTTGATCGTCGGTGCATCGCGCGGCATCGGCCAGGAGTTTGTCCGGCAGTACAAACATAGTGGCTGGCGGGTGCTCGCCACCGCGCGCGACGGCGCCGCGCTCGACATCCTCACTCAGCTTGGCGCGCAAACCTATTCCGTCGACGTGACCGAGCCGGAGGATATCGCCGCGCTCGGCTGGAAGCTCGATGGCGAGCATGTGGACCTTGCCATCGTCGTGTCGGGCGTGTACGGCCCGCGCACCGAAGGCATCGAAACCATCACCGCCGAAGACTTCGACCATGTCATGCACACCAACGTGCGCGGCCCGATGCAACTGATGCCGATCCTGCTGCCGCTCGTCGAAGAATCAGGCGGCGTGCTCGCGGTGATTTCGAGCAAGATGGGCAGCATCGGTGAAACGAGCGGCACGAGCGGCTGGCTGTATCGCGTGAGCAAGGCGGCGTTGAACGACGCGCTGAAACTCGCGTCGCTCGACGCGCAGCGCGCCACGTGTGTGTCATTGCATCCCGGCTGGGTGCAAACCGACATGGGCGGCGCGCAGGCGGCGATCGACCCCGCGCGCAGCGTCGCCGGCATGCGCGAGGTGCTCAAGCAGGCCGCCGCGTCCCGCGAAGCGTTCAATGGCCGCTTCTATCAATACGACGGCACGCCGCTGGAATGGTGAGGAGACACGCTCATGGTGCTTGATCAGGACCACCTGATGGTCCGCGACGCGCTGCGCACATTCGTGCGTGAAGCAGTCACGCCGTACGCGGCGACGTGGGATCGCGAGCGCACGTTCCCGAAGGACGTTCACCGTCAACTCGCGGAACTTGGCGCATACGGCGTGCTGGTGCCCGAAACCTACGGCGGCGCCGGCATGGACGCGCTCGCACTCGCGCTGATTCTCGAAGAAATTGCCGCGGGCGACGGCGGGACATCCACGGCGATCTCCGTGAACAATTGCCCCGTATGCAGCATCCTGCTGACTTACGGCAATGACGCGCAAAAGCGTGACTGGCTCACGCCGCTCGCGCGCGGCGAAATGCTCGGTGCGTTCTGTCTGACCGAACCGCAAGCCGGCTCCGACGCATCGGCGCTGCGCACCACCGCCACACGCGATAAAGACGGCGACGCGTACGTGCTGAATGGCGTCAAGCAGTTCATCACGAGCGGCAAGAACGGTAACGTCGCGATCGTGATGGCCGTCACCGACAAGGCGGCGGGCAAGCGCGGCATCAGCGCGTTTATCGTGCCGACTGACAGCAAGGGTTACGTGGTCGCGCGAGTCGAAGACAAGCTCGGCCAGCATTCGTCGGACACTGCGCAGATCATCTTCGAAGACTGCCGCGTGCCGACCGCGAATCTGATCGGCGCGGAAGGCGAGGGTTATCGCATCGCGCTGTCGGGGCTCGAAGGCGGGCGCATCGGCATCGCTGCGCAAAGCGTCGGCATGGCTCGCGCCGCGTACGAGGCCGCGCTGACCTATGCAAGAGAGCGTGAGAGCTTCGGTCAGCCGCTTTTTTCGCACCAGGCGGTGCAATTCCGCCTCGCCGACATGGCGACGCAACTGGAAGCCGCGCGTCAGCTGATCTGGCACGCGGCGTCGCTGAAGGACGCCGGTCAGCCGTGTCTCACGGAAGCCGCCATGGCGAAACTGTTTGCGTCGGAAGCTGCCGAGCGGATTTGTTCGGCGGCGCTGCAGATCCACGGCGGCTACGGGTATCTCAGCGACTTTCCGGTCGAGCGGATTTATCGCGACGTCCGCGTGTGCCAGATCTACGAAGGCACGAGCGACATTCAGAAAATATTGATCGCGCGCGGTCTCGGCTAGGGTTCGATGAGTTTGATGTCTTCGATGAGTTCGAAAAACAGTGACAAGTCGTCCGCGCAGCGGCCTGCCGACTGCCCATGCGGCGGCGCGGTCCCGGGCCAGGCGAGCGCAGCAAAAGCGCCGCGCTTCGAGCAGTGCTGCGGCCGTTACATCGACGGCGGCGAGGTCGCGCCGCGCGCACTGGAACTGATGCGCTCGCGTTACAGCGCCTATGTTGTCGGCGCAACGAACTATTTGCGCGCGACCTGGGCGCCGCAAACCTGCCCTGCCGATCTGGACGCCGACGTGTCGGCGCCCGACGCTCCTCGCTGGCTCGGACTGCAAATCAAGACGTTCGCGGAGATCGATCCGCGTCACGCGACGGTCGAGTTCGTCGCCAGATACAAGGTTGCGGGCCGCGCGCACAGGCTGCACGAGCTGAGCCGCTTCATTTGCAACGACGAAGGACGCTGGCTCTACGTCGACGGCGATGTAAGCGAGTAGCTTTCAGCGCCTTTCTATTATCTGGCCGCGCGGCTGCGGATTATGCGGCGCCATCGCATATGGCCCCATAGAAGCGCCGTTTTCTTCCGTTGGCTCGGCGCCACAGGCCGCGCCTTACCTTTGCTCACCTGGCTCGCTGCGGTGCCGCGCAACGGCTTGCCAGCGCCTGCTCAAGGACCCTCAAGGACCCGCCTGCCCGCGCCCCCAGCGCGCCCCGCGCCGAATCCACCCGGGCCAAACAAGCCCTCGCGCGATGCAGCAATTTTTTCGTCGCGGGTTCTCCTTGATTGCACAAAACAAAATTGTCGTGCCAGGATGAGGTCGTTGCTTCGTGACGCCGCGATGCGAGGACCAGTTGGTAAGGGTTCCGCAAGCCGCGCCGGCGCTCGGCCGATAACCAGATAGAAACGGTTACGGCCGCGGCGCCCGGCGGCAGACGTGGCGTTCATCATCGGCGCGTGGGGTCGCGTCGGCCGTTGGGTTTATCCCGTGCGATCTCGATTGACGTGCGTGCGCTTCGCGCAATGCGTACGTGAGCATCTTTTTGTTTGTCGCAAACGTGCACGAAAGGCGAATGTCGGCCGCGTGTTTCGATGAACGGACATGAGATGTCCAGGCAGTCTTTTCAGGCAGGTGCGTGAATGGTGTTGAGCAAGGTCCTTACGAAGTGTGCGGTGATTTGTGCAGCGGCCACGTGCGCTGTCGCAGTCGCGCAGGCGAATCCGCTCGCGGACGCCCAGCCCGGACCCCTCGCCCGCGCGCAGGTGCCGCGCATCGCGCTCCAGGACGACGTTTATCTGCCCACCGCGCGCCTGAACCAACAGATTATCCGCATACCCGTCGATGCCGACGGTGACATCACGCTTCAGACAACGGTCTACAAGCCGGACGGCGCAGGCCCGTTCCCGATGATCGTCTTCAATCACGGCAAGATTCCCGGCGATCCGCGTATGCAGGAGCGCAGCGACCCGCTGCCGCTCGCGCGCGAATTCGTGCGCCGTGGCTATGTGGTCGTAGCACCGAACCGCCAGGGTTTTGGCCAGTCGGGCGGCGTCTATCATCAGGACGGTTGCGACGTCGAACGCAACGGCATGTCGCAGGCCGGCGACGTTGCGGCCGCCGTCGACTACATGTCGAAGCAGCCCTACGTCGACGCGTCACACATCGTGGTGGCCGGCACGTCACACGGCGGTCTCGCGACATTGGCCTACGGCACCGAGGCCGCACCGGGCGTGCGCGCGCTGATCAACTTTTCGGGCGGCTTGCGGCAGGACGCGTGCGGCGACTGGCAGGGCAACCTGACGCGCGCATTCGGCGCGTATGGCGACAAAACGAAAGTGCCGTCGCTGTGGATGTACGGCGACAACGACTCAGTGTGGAATGCGCCACTCGTGGCCGGAATGTACTCGGCGTACGTAGCGCACGGCGCAAGCGCAAAGATGGTCGACTACGGCAGCTACAAGAACGACGCACACCGGCTCGTCGGCGACCGCGATGGTGTACATGTGTGGTGGCCGGCCGTCGAGGCCTTCCTCGCCCGCGTCGGCATGCCTACGGGCGTGCAGTACCGGGTATCGGATCCTTCGGCGCCCAAAGCAAGCGGCTTTGCTTCAGTCGATGCCGTAGACGCGGTGCCCTATGTCGACGAAGCTGGACGCAACGGCTATCGCAACTTCTTGCATCAGTATCCGAGCCGCGCATTTGCGGTGTCCGACACGGGCGCATGGTCGTGGGCCGAGGGCGGTGACGATCCGATGTCGGTCGCGATTGCTAATTGCCAGAAACAGAGTTCCGCGCCGTGCCGGTTGTATGCCGTCGATAGTTCTGTCGTCTGGGGCGATCAAGGTTCGCGGACGGCGGATAGTGGTGCTACCGGCGGGTCAGGATCTTCTGCCGACGAAGCGCGGCGGGCTATTGCCAGTCGCGAGTGATGTTGCGATTGGGTTCTGGTTCAAATGCGCAGCGGTTTAGGGCATAGGTAGGGTATCGGTTTTTAGATACCGCCAATCTTCACTAGCCGTCTGCCTGTTCTTTGCTGCCCCTCCATTGAATTTCTTAGAGGCCCGCTTTGTGGGCCTTTCTTGCATTCCTCTATGCTGCCAACCCGGCGAAGTGGCTGCACTTTCCATCGCGCAGATCGAACTTCCAGGCTGAGGTGCCATCACCTTTCGATGACCTAAAAGGAGTTGCGTCCGCTGCTCGGGTGCAAGCCTACTTAATGATCTTGCTGTTCGGTGAAACACGCTGATCGTTGCAAAGGCGTTCACAACCTCCGGCGCATATCGGGACCAATGTCACGGCGATCTGATTCAGCGTCTTGTTTCCCGCTTGATCAACGTCAGGATGCTTAATGATTCTCTTATCCACCCAAATGTTGCTTTCCCTAACTCCAAGTTGAATTAGATAAGCCCGCAACGCCGACGCCCTCCGATCTGCGACCGTACTTGGGTCGCGTTCCTCAATATACCCTCCGGCATATACGATTCCGCGAATTTCAACGTCCGGCCATTCACGTGCCGCTATTACCATGTCGGCAATTCTCATGCGATCTGCATTCGGTATCTCGACGGAGTTCAGTGGCAAGCTATCTGCCATGTCTTCCGAGATAGTGCACGCATATCCATAGTGAGTCGCGAGTCCGATCCAGGACGCGAACACAAGAGTGGCGGCTTTCGAAAACGACAACCTCTTGCGCATATTTCGCCTAGTCTTCAAAGCCGACATAGCAGGTGATACTGTCAGCGTTTTTGATCGCTTTTCCAGGGTTGGTTTGCGCCCACAGCGACAATCCCACACTGATGCCGTACATGTCGTCCGTTGAGTCGAACACGTCTGTGAAATGTGTACACTCGTGAATGAGTGTGAACACTTTGTTACCCTTCCACAATTGCGCCTCCGGCGATGTGCATACCGTGCAAGTAATGTTTCGTTGCCTCTGCTGGTCCCATCTGATCACGTTCTCGGGCTTCAAATTCCGGACTACATCAAGCAATTTGGGCAGGCCGACCGTCATCGCGGCGCGAACTTCTTCGCTTGAACTTCCGAACCATTTCTTTGCGCGCGCTTGCTCGCTGTAATCCCATCGGGCAAGCGACTTAATGCGATTATGAGTCAACGTTACGGCCGTGGCGCGGCTCGAAACAAACACGTCCCTAAATTCCCTGTTGGTCATATTCGAGCAGATCGGCGTCGGATCAAGAACCACGTCCACGCACGAATCGGGGCTCGTATTAGTGCAGGCAGTATCGTGGACCGTTATCCATTTGGTGTCTTCTGGCATTCTCAATTGTCTATTCGTAGTTGAAGGCCTGTGCTGATCTGATCGCGGTCCGCTACTGTCGGTCAGAATATTCACCGTCTCCAAGTGATTGCGCCACGTCGAAATAGAGGCGCTTCATCCCGTCAATAGATATGCGCTGCGTCTTTCCGCTCGCGTCCGTGACACCACTCGCAATGGTTGCCTCGTTGAGGCGAACACGATAGCGCACGCCCACGAGGGGGCGGCCTGTCGAATCGGTAAGCGCAAACTGCTCGTCGTGCAGCGTATGTGACCGAATCACGGATTCCGACACTCGCGCGGGGAAAGGCGGTGCGTCGGGCGCACCGTCATCGCACCATGACTCGCCTGCGAGCGTCGCAATGATTCGGGGCGGCGTTGCACAGTTACACAGAACAACGTCGCCGTGCGCGGCTGTTTCGCCCATAAAGTTGACGCGGCGCGGGCCTCCGGTTTTTGCAATTGCGCCTATGCTCTTGCATTGTTCGCAGTACGCGGCGCCGCCTATAAGTGCGACCTGATGGCCTCCATCGGCGCACGTACACATCCGACCTTCGTAATGCACGACATGCCCGCCTGTGTCGAGTTGATCGCCAACGACTGCAATACGACGCAACATGATTGCCCCCTCACTGGCGAGTCAGTTCGGCGCCGTGCTCGTTCACGGGAACGAACACGGTGGAACTGCGCATGTCGCGATGCGGACCATCGTCAATCACGTCGCCGTTATCAAGCGCAACGGGGTTGCCGGCATAGATAGACACGCTGCCTCCGCCGTCCAGGATGACTGCGTCGCTGCCGTCGCCATACGTCACAGCGTCACCAACATCTGTGGCGGGACACTCGCAGACGCGCAATTTACTTCCGCTTGTGGCACATCGGCCGCGCTCGGTCCGCGCTCCGATCATGCCGAGAGCGTACTTAGTGCTTTTACGTTCCTGCTCATGCAACATTTGAATATCCTTACTTTGTGCGGATACACCCGGCCGGCCACGCAACCGGCTCTCGGTCAGCCAACTACGGCTATAACTCGCCGAACATCTTTAGTCTCCGCTAGAGGCGGCTGGAATCGGATAACTCCGAAAAGTGCATGGCATATCCAACCCACAGAGACTCCCCCCAAAACTCGATCCCGCCGGGCAACTGCCTGGCGATCATGTGCCGCGCGCATGCGTGCGCATGGCCCCTTATGCAGTTTGTAATAGACGCTGATCATCAAAATTGCCGCCTCGGTTTCGAGGCGCAGGTCATCGGTGCGGCGATCAACAATTCCGGCCTGCTGACTGGTCGCCTGCATGTCGACTGGTTTGATGCATGCGGCAAGGTGATTTGCGTATCAGAAATCAACGAGAGTCGCATCAGGAGGAACGAATGCGCAGAGGTACAAACCTGTCGCACTCCCGTTGGCACATCGGCTGATGAGATCGGCCTGGGCGTCCGGGCGTCGCGACGTTAAAAAAGTGGGGCCATGTATCGCCTCCTGAATTGTCACAGGCGTGCGCACACGCGATGACTTCGACGACGCAGCAGAACGGGGATACGGGAGTTGCCCGCGAAGTGAAGCAGACACCGCTCGCGAACCACAAAGACGCCCTACGCAACAAACCCAGAAAGGCCGCGCGGCCGAAACCGCCTGACGTGCTGAAGGCAATCAGTGAGGCCACGGGTCCGCCATCACTCGTAGCTGCCAGCAAGCCCGTCACATCTCTCCGCTCGTCCCCCTTCCCCCGAATCTCGCCCACTACCCCCAATTACTTTGCCGTCGCCAACTCCGGCGATTTGCGAGCTTCAGATTCAAACGCAAATCACCTGTCGCGAACACCGCTGAACCCCGCGGCGGCCAGCGAAAAGCACGGTCAAAGGCCTAGTGCAAAGGCCCAAATAAACCGCTAATCTCGACCCCGCACGCTAGCCGAGGGCTGCGCGCAGCGTCGCCAACGCGCACGCGCCGCGCCCGGAAAAACCATAAAAACCAATCACGGCAGCAGCAAGAAAAGCTTCTCTGGAGTACCTCTTGGAAAATTCAGCAACACCGTCAATATCGACCGAAGACTGGGTGGCCCGCAGCCTGCGCGCGGTCTGGCATCCCTGCACGCAGATGAAGCACCACGAGCGCCTTCCGCTCGTGCCGGTCGCGCGCGGTCAAGGCGCGTGGCTGTACGACCGCGCCGGCCATCGTTATCTGGATGCGATCAGTTCGTGGTGGGTGAATCTCTTCGGCCACGCAAACCCGCGGATCAACGCGGCGCTCAAGGACCAACTGGATACGCTCGAGCACGCCATGCTCGCCGGTTGCACGCACGAACCCGCGATCGAACTCGCGGAGCGCCTCGGTGCGCTCACACACGGCACGCTGGGTCACGCGTTCTTCGCGTCGGACGGCGCATCTGCAGTCGAAATTGCGCTCAAGATGAGCTTCCACTCGTGGCGCAATCGCGGTTTCGCCGACAAGCAGGAATTCGTCTGCATCGCGAACAGCTACCACGGCGAAACAATCGGCGCGCTCGGCGTGACCGACGTCGCGCTGTTCAAGGACGCCTACGACCCGCTGATCCGCAACGCGCACGTCGTGGCGTCACCCGACGCGCGTCTTGCGAAACCAGGTGAGACGGCTGCGGACGTCGCACGTCGCGCGCTCGACCATGTACGCGCGCTCTTCGAAGCCCGCGCCACGAAGATCGCGGCGCTGATCGTCGAGCCGCTCGTGCAGTGCGCAGCCGGCATGGCCATGCACGACGCTTCGTATATCGCCGGCCTACGCGCGCTGTGCGATCAATATGGCGTGCATCTAATAGCTGATGAAATCGCCGTTGGCTGCGGACGCACGGGCACCTTCTTCGCGTGCGAACAGGCTGGCATCTGGCCGGACTTTCTGTGCCTCTCCAAAGGGATAAGCGGTGGCTATCTGCCGCTTTCCATCGTGCTCTCGCGCGACGAAATCTTCGAAGCCTTCTATCACGACGACACCGCTCGCGGCTTCTTGCACTCGCATTCGTACACCGGCAATCCGCTCGCGTGCCGCGCAGCGCTCGCCACGCTCGATCTATTCGCGACCGACAACGTGCTCGCAGCCAACGCGCAAAAGTCGGCAAAGCTGATGGCCGCGCTCGCGCCGCTCGCAGAGCATGAACAGGTGCGCAACCTGCGGCAATGCGGCACCATCGTCGCCTTCGACGCGGCAATCGAAAACCCTCAGCATGCCAAAACATTTTCGCGCCGTTTCTTTGAAAACGCGTTGCAACGTGAACTGCTGCTGCGCCCCATTTCGACCACGGTTTATCTGATGCCTCCATACATTCTCGACGACAACGAACTCGCGCTGCTCGCCTCGCGCACTCGCGAAACGTTCGAAGCAACGCTCGTGCAGGTCTGCTAATGCATCTTCTCGACAGACTCTCAGAGGGGCTGAAGGAAATCGACGAACGCGGCCTGCGCCGTCGACGCCGCACGGCCGACACGCCCTGCGCCGCGCACATGACGGTCGACGGCCGCGAGATCATCGGCTTTGCGAGCAATGACTATCTCGGGCTCGCCGCGCATCCGCAACTAATCGCGGCCATTGCCGAAGGCGCGCAACGCTACGGCGCGGGCAGCGGCGGTTCGCATCTGCTTGGCGGCCACTCGCGCGCGCATGCGCAGCTCGAAGACGACCTTGCTGAATTCGTCGGCGGATTCGTGGATACACCGCGCGCGCTCTACTTCAGCACTGGCTACATGGCGAATCTGGCGACGCTCACTGCGCTCGCGGGCCGCGGCACGACGCTCTTCTCCGACGCACTGAATCACGCGTCGCTGATCGACGGCGCCCGTCTATCGCGGGCAGATGTGCAGATCTATCCGCACTGCGATATGGAAGCGCTGAGCGCGATGCTCGACGCGTCGGACGCGGATGTGAAAGCAATCGTCTCCGACACGGTTTTCAGCATGGACGGCGACATCGCACCGCTGCCGCGCCTGCTCGAACTCGCGGAACAGCATGGCGCATGGCTGATCGTCGACGACGCGCATGGTTTCGGCGTGCTCGGTCCGCAAGGCCGCGGCGCCGTCGCAGACGCCGCGTTGCGCTCGCCGAATCTGATTTCCATCGGCACGCTCGGCAAGGCGGCGGGCGTGTCGGGCGCGTTCGTCGCCGCGCACGAGACGGTGATCGAATGGCTCGTACAGCGCGCGCGTCCCTATATTTTCACCACGGCATCCGTGCCCGCGGCAGCGCATGCGGTTTCGGCGAGTCTGCGCATAATCGGCGGCAATGAAGGCGATGAACGCCGCGCGCATTTGCGGCAATTGATCGAACGCACGCGCGCGATGCTCAAAGGCACGCCGTGGATTCCGGTCGATTCGCACACTGCCGTGCAGCCGCTCGTGATCGGCGCGAACGAGGCGACGCTGGATATTGCGGCCTCGCTCGACCGCGCCGGTCTGTGGGTTCCCGCAATCCGTCCGCCGACCGTGCCCACCGGCACATCGCGCTTGCGCATATCGTTGTCAGCCGCGCATTCGCATGCGGATCTCGACCGGCTGGAAGCCGGCTTGCAACAGGCAGGAGCGCAAGCCATATGACCGCCACGAACTCTGCCCTGTCGCTATTCGTCACCGGCACCGATACTGAAATCGGCAAGACGTTCGTCTCTTGCGCACTGTTGCGCGGCTTCGCGCGCGAAGGTCTGCAAGCCGCCGCGATGAAGCCGATCGCTGCGGGCGCGTTCGAACTGAACGGCGAACTGCATAACGAAGACGCGGATCAGCTCGACGCCGCTTCGACCGTGCTGCTGCCGCCCGCGATGCGCACACCGTATCTGCTGAAGGAACCCGCTGCGCCCCAAATCGCGGCCGCGTTGGAGAACGTCGCCCTCGATATCGACCATATCGTCGCTTGCCATGCGCAGGCGTTGACGCGCGCGGACGTCGTGGTAGTGGAAGGTGTCGGCGGTTTCCGCGTACCGTTGACCGCCACACATGACACTGCCGATCTCGCCGTCGCGCTGAAGCTGCCGGTCGTGCTGGTGGTCGGCATGCGACTCGGCTGCATCAGCCACGCGTTGCTCACCGCTGAGGCCATCGCCGCGCGCGGGCTCACGCTTGCTGGCTGGGTAGCGAATCGCGTCGACCCGGACATGACTTTTCCCGACGAAAACATCGCGTCGATCCGCGAACATCTCGCGCGTGAACACGGCGCGCCGTTGCTCGGCATCGTGCCGCATCTGCACCCAACGGCGCCGGAACTCGCGGCTGATCAACTCGACATCAACCGGCTATTGCAGACGCTGCGTGACGCGCAGCGCTGAATCAACCAACACATCCATTCATGAGGATTGAACCCATGACGCAACTGAACATCGCCCCCGCGCGTGCTGAAACGGCCGCGAACAACGCCAATGCGAACGCCAATGCAAACGCCAATGCGAACGCCAACGCCAATGCCAGTGCCAATGTCGATGCAGCGGGCAAGCAGCTCGCGCGCTGGCGCGTTGCCGATATCGTCGCGTTGTATGAACTGCCGTTCAACGACCTGATGTTTCGCGCGCAGCAAACGCATCGCGAGCATTTCGATGCGAACACGGTGCAACTGTCGACACTGCTTTCCATCAAGACCGGTGGCTGCGAAGAAGATTGCGCGTACTGCCCGCAGTCCGTGCATCACGACACGGGCCTGCAAGCCGACAAGCTGATGCCGGTCGACGAAGTGCTCGCCGCCGCGAAGACCGCCAAGGAAAACGGTGCGACGCGCTTCTGCATGGGCGCCGCGTGGCGCAATCCGAAAGACCGGCACCTCGAGCCGATCAAGGACATGATTCGGGGCGTGAAGGCGATGGGTCTGGAAACCTGCGTGACGCTCGGCATGCTCGAAACGCATCAGGCGCAGCAATTGCGCGAAGCAGGCCTCGACTACTACAACCACAACCTCGACACGTCGCCGGAGTTCTACGGACAGATCATTTCGACGCGCACTTATCAGGACCGTCTCGACACGCTTGAACGCGTGCGCGACGCCGGCATCAACGTGTGCTGCGGCGGCATCGTTGGACTGGGCGAGTCGCGCCGCGAACGTGCTGGCCTCATCGCGCAACTGGCGAACATGGACCCGTATCCGGAATCGGTGCCCATCAACAATCTGGTGCAAGTGGAAGGCACGCCGCTGACAGGCACTGAATCGATCGATCCGTTCGAATTCGTTCGGACGATTGCGATTGCGCGCATCACCATGCCGCGCGCGATGGTGCGCCTGTCGGCCGGTCGCGAGCAGATGGACGAAGCGTTGCAGGCAATGTGCTTCCTCGCAGGCGCGAATTCAATTTTCTACGGCGATCAGTTGCTCACCACGAGCAATCCGCAAGCGGAAGCTGACCGCAAGCTACTCGAACGCCTCGGTAGTCGCGCCGAGGCCGCGCAGCACATGCCGCTCGATAAGAGCGGCTGCGAGCATGGTTGCGAACACGAGCAACCGGCACAGGCCGCGACGAACTAAGTACACTGCTGCGCGCCGTAAATGCCGCGCAATGAAAAAGGCCGCTTCAATATGAAGCGGCCTTTTTTTATCTTCAGTCCGAATAGTTACTTCTTGTCGACGATGATCTGATCGAACGTTCCGCCGTCCGAGAAATGCGTTTGCTGCGCTTTCTGCCAGCTGCCGAACATTTCTTCGACGGTGAATGTCTTGATCGGCTTGAACTCGGCGGCGTGCTTCGCGAGTACGTTCTTGTCACGCGGACGCAGATGATGTTGGGCGATGATCTCCTGCGCGGCCGGCGACCACAGATAGTCCAGGTAAGCCTGCGCCTCCTTGCGCGTGCCGCGCTTGTCGACCACTTTGTCGACGATCGATACCGGCGGCGCCGCAAGCAGGCTCACCGACGGATAGACCGCTTCGAAATTGCCCGCGCCCACGCCGGTATTCATCAGCGCGACTTCGTTTTCGAATGTCACCAGCACATCGCCGATGCCGCGTTGCGTGAACGTGGTCGTTGCGCCGCGGCCGCCCGTGTCGAGCACCGGCACGTTCTTGAAGATCGCTTTTTCGAAGTCGAGCGCCTGTGCGTCGCTGCCGCCATGCTGCTTGCGATATCCCCACGCGGCCAGATACGTATAACGCCCGTTGCCCGAAGTTTTCGGATTTGCGATCACCACTTGCACGCCGGGCTTCGCCAGATCATCCCAGTCCTTGATGTGCTTCGGATTGCCCTTGCGCACGAGGAACACCATCGTGGTCGTGTACGGTGCGCTGTCGTCCGGCAGACGCGTGCGCCAGTTGGCGGGGACCAGTTGGCCCTTTTCCGCGAGCAGGTCGATGTCGTTCGGCTGATTCATCGTCACGACGTCCGCCTGCAAACCCTGCAATACCGACAACGCCTGCGCGCTCGACGCGCCATGCGACTGGCGAATCGATACGCTCTCGCCGCTCTTCTGTTTGTACGCGGCGATGAAGCCGGCATTGATGTCCTTGTACAACTCGCGCGTCACGTCGTACGACACGTTCATCAACGACGTCTCCGCGTGCGCTGCCGACACGCCGCCGAGCGCCAGCGCGGCTGCCGTAAAACCGGCCGCCAGCCAGCGCGTTGTCCCCGTCCTGTATGCCATGTTGTCCCCGCTATCGATGATAAAAACCTGTGGCCGCGCAATTGCGCGGCGTGAAGCGGGATTCTAGCGGATCGCCTGTGCGGGCCGCGGCCGAAGTCGGGGCGCGCGATAGTCGCCGCATGCCGGGCATCGAGCGGCGCACGATAAGAAGCCGAACGGGTCTGCCGAACAAACGGGCCAGAACCAGCGCGTCAAACCAGCGCCTGCTGCCCAACCTCGAACGCTTCGTCGCGAAAGCGCAGCGGCGCCGCGCAATGCACCAATGTGTCGACGAAATACTTCGCCCTCGGCCACGGGCCGAACCCGGCTGCGGTGTTGATGTGCCCAGCGTCGCCCAGATTGACGAACGCACTGCCGAAGCGCTGCGCGAGTTCGCGAGCGCCGGCGAGCGGCATCCACGGATCGGTTTCACTGCCGATCAGAATGGACGGAACGCCGACACGCCGCGCCTCGAACGGTCCGGCGAAAGCGAATTTCTGCGGGCTTGCGGGTGCAACGAACAGCACGCCGACTACCTCGTTGGCATACGACGCCTGCTGCAACGCGTGCGCAGCCGCGAGGCAGCCGAAGCTATGCGCGGCGAGCACGAACGGCCCGCGTTCACGCGCGAGCAGTTCGCGCAGCGAGTTCGCCCAACCTGCGACGTCCGGTGCGTCCCAGTCGGCCTGCTCGACGCGCAACGACCGCGCGAACTGGCGCTCAAGCCAGGTTTGCCAATGTGCGCCCTCGCTGCCGTGCAGGCCGGGAACGGTCACGAGCCGCGGCGGCCACGGCGCTGTGGTGCATGAAAGCATGTCTGTCCCTCGCTACGGGAAACCGGGAGGTCATTGTCCCGCCGCGCGGCGCGTGGACGAACCAAGTTTTTGTGCTTTGTTTATGGAGTGCTTCTCAGGAACGGGCGGCGCGCTCGCCCGCGACGCGCACGGTCGTGCGCAACCGCGCGGGATTGCCGGCGAAAAAGTAGAATGAAGCCTATCCATAAAAGGAGGAGCCCTCATGTTGCCAGCGTCGTGCGCCGCGCCGCAGCCGCCGGAAGCCTCGCAGCCATGCTGCCGCGCATCTCGCGCGAAGCGGCGCGATCGCGCATTCAAAGGCGACGCCGCATGAAAATCCTCTTTTACATGCCGAACGCCGAAGCCGCCGCCTGGCTGCACGACTTCGCCCGCGCGCTGCCGGAGGCCGATCTGCGCGAATGGCAGCCCGGCGACACCGCGCCCGCCGATTTTGCCGTCGTATGGCGCCCGCCTCGCGACATGCTGGCCGGCCGCACCGATCTGCGGGCGATCTTCAATCTGGGTGCGGGCGTCGACGCGATCCTCGCGCTCGAACGCGAGCAGCCCGGCACGTTGCCCGCCAACGCGCAGTTGATCCGTCTCGAAGACAGCGGCATGGCGTCGCAAATGGCCGAATACGTAACGCACGCGGTGCTGCGCTATCTGCGGCGTTTCGACGAATATCAGACGCTGCAACGCGAGGGTCGCTGGCAAGTACTCGATCCGCATCCGCGCGAGACGTTCACGGTGGGTGTGCTCGGACTCGGCGTGCTCGGCGCACATGTCGCACAAGCTGTCGCCGCGTTCGGCATGCCGGTGCGCGGTTATAGCCGTAGCGCGCGGCAGGTCGAAGGCATCACGACGTTTGCTGGCGCGGCGCAATTCGACGCGTTTCTCGACGGCGTGAAGGTGCTCGTGAATCTGCTGCCGCATACGCCGGATACCGCCGACGTGCTCGGCGCGCGCACGTTTTCGCGGCTTGAACGTGGCGCGTATCTGATCAACGTTGCACGCGGTGCGCATCTCGTGGAAGCAGATCTGCTCGACGCGCTGGCAAGCGGTCAACTGGCCGCGGCCACGCTCGACGTGTTCCGCGAGGAACCGTTGCCCGCCGATCACCCGTTCTGGCAGGAGCCGCGCATCACCATTACGCCGCACATCTCCGCGCTTACGTTGCGCGAAGAAAGCGTCGCGCAGATCGCGGAAAAAATGCTGGCGCTGGAGCGCGGGGAAGCGGTCGGGGGCGTGGTGGACATCGAACGCGGATATTGACATCGTCGAATTGCATGAGCAGGAGCAGGTGCCAAACCGCCAACTCCAATCGACTACTGTGTATGAGGAGACAATCATGGCCGTACCGAAGCAAGTGAAAATCGTCGAAGTGGGCCCGCGCGACGGCCTGCAGAACGAGAAGGAGTTCGTCCCGACCGCCACGAAGATCGAACTGATCAACCGGCTCTCCGCAGCGGGATTTCGCAACGTCGAAGCGGCGTCGTTCGTGTCGCCAAAATGGGTTCCGCAGATGGCCGACGGCGCGGAAGTCATGTCCGGCATCGAGCGCCGCCCCGGCACCATCTATTCGGTGCTCACGCCTAATCTGCGCGGCTTCGAAGGCGCGCTTGCCGCGCGCGCGGACGAGATCGTGATTTTCGGCGCCGCGAGCGAAGCGTTCTCGCAGAAGAACATCAACTGCAGCATCGCAGAAAGTATCGAACGATTCGCGCCGGTCGCGCAGGCAGCCAAGGAGCACGGCCTGCGCATTCGCGGCAGCGTGTCGTGTGCGCTCGGTTGTCCGTATCAAGGCGAGGTGCCGGTCGCGTCGGTGGTCGACGTGGTGCAACGCTTTGCAGCGCTCGGCTGCGACGAAATCGACATCGCCGATACGATTGGCGTGGGCACGCCGAAGCGCACGCGCGAAGTCTTCGAAGCGGTGACGCAGGTGTTTCCGCGCGAGCGTCTGTCCGGGCACTTTCACGACACGTATGGCCAGGCGCTGGCCAACATCTACGCGGCGCTGCAGGAAGGCATCGAAATCTATCACGCGTCGGTAGCGGGGCTCGGCGGCTGTCCGTATGCGAAGGGCGCAACCGGCAACGTCGCGACCGAAGACGTGCTGTATCTGATGAACGGCCTCGGTATCGAGACCGGCATCGACCTTGCTCAAGTCGTGGCAATCGGCGATTTCATTTCCACGTCGATCGGTCGGCCGAACGTTTCGCGCGCGGGCAAGGCGCTGCTCGCGAAGGCGCGCAGCGAAGCGGCCAACTGCGTTTGAGCCTACGTCGAACATCTTCCTCAAGACATTGCCGGACACCAGACTATCAGGACCTGACACGATGACGGACCACGCTTCTCTCGACCCGGACGATCTCGCCGCATTACCGGACTCTGCACGCCGCGTTGCACTGCTGCTGCGCGAGCGCGGACACAGTGGCCGGATCGTTATGCTGCCGGAGACCGGCAAGACTTCAGCCGAAGCCGCCGCCGGCCTTGGCTGTTCAGTCGCGCAGATCGCAAAGTCAATCCTGTTTCGCCGTCGCGAAGACGATGCGCCGGTGCTGGTGGTTGCAAGCGGCGCGAATCGCGTCGATGAAAAGAAGGTGGCGGCGCAGGTCGGCGACATCGGCCGCGCCGACGCGAAGTTCGTCCGCGAAAAGACCGGCTATGCAATTGGCGGCGTGTGTCCGGTCGGTCATGCGGTCGAACCGGTCACGCTGATCGATGAAGACCTGCTCGCGCTGGACAGCCTGTGGGCGGCGGCCGGACACCCGCATGCGGTGTTCAATCTGAGCGCGCAGGAACTGGTTGCATTGACGGGCGCGCCGGTAGTCGACGTGGCGCTGCGCGAGACGGCCTGACGCGATGACAGCGGTAATCAACAAAGCAACGGATGCTGGCGGCGTGCCGTCGCCATGTATCAACGTGTGCCGGATGAATGCGTCGACCGGATGGTGCGAAGGTTGCCTGCGCACCATCGACGAAATCGCCGGCTGGTCGATCTACGACGATCACGAGAAGCGCGCCGTATGGAACGAACTGGAGGCCCGGCGCGCCCGGTTGATCGCAGGCCAGGCAAAGGTGCAGCCATGAACGCGCCGCCGCGCATTGTCACCATCGGCGAGACGTTCAGCTCGACGCTCACCTTGTCCGTGGATTCGGTGAAGTCGTTCGCAACGCTCGTCAACGACATGAATCCGCTGCATCACGACGAAGCCTATGCGGCGCAAAGCCGCTTCGGCGGTCTCATCGCGTCGGGCACACAGCCCACCGCACACTTCATGGCGCTGCTCGCGACGCATTTTTCGACCTACGCGCAGCCACTCGGACTCGACTTCGATATCAAGCTGAAGAAGGCCGCGCACGCGGGCGACACGCTCACCATGACCTGGCGCGTGCGCGACGCTTACTGGAAGCCGAGCCTGAACGGAGACCTGACGCACCTCGATGGCTCGGTCAAGAACCAGCGCGGTGAGGTTGCAGTGGTCGGCACGTCGACCATTCTCGTGATGCCGAAAGCCGAGGCATCCGTGAACGCAGGCGTAGCAGCCGACTCGGGCACGGGCACGCTATGAACGCATTGCCCGCATTGCCTGCATCGATCCGCGTCTTCGAGCGCGGCTGGCTTTCGTCGAACAACGTGCTGCTCGTCGACGACGACTGCGCTGCCATCGTGGACACCGGTTACGCGACGCATGCGCAGCAAACATTGGCCCTCGTCCAGCAGGCGCTCGGCGAGCGGCCGCTCGATCTGATCGTCAACACACATCTGCATTCCGACCATTGCGGCGGCAATGCGCTGCTGCAGTCTTCGTGGCCGTGCCGCACGCTCATCCCCGCTTCCGAAGCCGGCGCCGTGAGCGAATGGGACGAGACGCGTCTGAGCTTCCGTGCGACCGCGCAGACCTGCGAACGCTTCGGCTTCACAGGCACCATCGCACCGGGCGCAACGCTGCGCCTGGGCGCACTCGACTGGCAGGTGCTCGGCGCGCCCGGCCACGATCCCCATTCGCTGATGCTGTACTGCGCTCACGAACGCGTGCTGATCAGCGCCGACGCGCTGTGGGAAAACGGCTTCGGCGTCATCTTTCCGGAACTCGAAGGCGAAAGCGGCTTCGCGGAGGAGCAGGCGGTGCTCGAAGCCATTGCAGCGCTCGACGTGCGCCTTGTGATTCCGGGCCATGGGGCACCGTTCACGAACGTGGGACAGGCGCTGGACCGGGCTTTCTCCCGCGTGGCGTGGTTGCGCGCCGACCCGGCACGCAATGCGAAGAATGCGCTCAAGGTGCTGATTGTCTTCAAGCTGCTCGACGTTCGCTCGATGAGCTTTGCGACGCTGCTGCAAATGCTCGACGACGCGGCGGTCATGCGTGCGGCGGCTTCAATGCTGAAGCCGCGTGGTGAATGGCCCGCACTCGTCAAAACGCTTGTCGATGAACTGGCTGCCGGAAACGGACCGCTGATGGTGGATGGCGAGCAGATCGTCGCGCGCGCGGCGCAACGGGCGTAAGCGCCTACGTTGCTTGAAGTGATCGAAGTCCGGCCACTGGTAGCCGGAGCATGCGCGTTGGCAAGCGCGCCAGCTTTGGCGCGTCAAAAACCGCCGCCACAAAAAGAAAGCCGCTCGACCTATAAAGGCGAGCGGCGGAAATTCTGTCGGACGTGATCAGCGTCTGGTCGAATGATACGCGCGCGCGATTTTTGACCGCATCAGTGATTTCCCTACAGACGCTTGACGCCGGCCGTTAACCCGCATGCGGTCTGAAAGCAACGGGAGCCGCGCCGAGCCTGGCGAGATTGGTCCGCTGATATGACCAAACGTCCACGCATATGGTTTGCAATCCATAGCATTGCGGCTCGCCGCGTTGGCCGGACGCGCGGCGCTCAGACGGACGGCACGCGCCTTTGCGGCACGATGCGCCAGCCAAGATTGACGCCCGCAGCCGCAACGAGGATCAGCACCGCGCCCAGCACCTGAATCCATGCTAATGCCTGACCAAACGCAACGCGATCGACGATGATCGCCACCACCGGATAAATGAATGACAGCGCACCGGTCATGGAGGTTGGCAGCTTCTGGATGGCACCGTACAGCAACACATACATGAGGCCGGTGTTCACGACGCCCAGCACGACCAGCTCGACCCATTGCGCGCCAGTGGCGGGTAGCGCGTCGAAACGCACGAACGGCGCCAGCATGACCACGCCGAGCAAGACCTGGATCAGCGCGATCAGATGCGGCGGCGTGCCCTTCAGGCGCTTCGTGATAATCGAGGAAACCGCATACATTGCTGCCGCGCCCACCGCAAAGGCGATACCCACCAGATATTGCCCCGGCACCGCCAGTACGGCCGGTTCGACCTTGACGACAAACACGAGCCCGATAAATGCGATCAGCAGCCACACGACCGTGGACGCGCTGATGCGCTCGCGAAACACCAGCGCGCCGAGCGCCACCAGCATGAACGGCTGCGTGTTGTAGACGGCCGTCGCCATCGAAATCGATGCGCGCGAATAGGCGGCGAACAGCAGCACCCAGTTCGCGACGATCGCCGCGCCGCCGAGCAACGCGAGCCCGAGCATCTTCCACGAGAACAGCTTGCGCCTGAAGAAACCGAGCACAGCGCACACCAGCGCGAGCGTTGCGCCGCCGAAAATGCAGCGAAAAAACACCACGTTGAACGGACTCTGCTGCGACGACACCACCAGCCAGCCGATCGTGCCCGACATCAGCATTGCAATGCTCATCTCCGCCGCGCCGCGCCGGATTTCGTTTGAAGCCATGATCCAATCCTCGATTCAATTCTGCCTGACGAGCAGTGTAGATAATCCGCTGTCACGAATACATGGCTAAACTTAAGCATTATCGCGATCAAACCTAATAATCGAAGCCCGTCATGTCAAAACGCCTTGCACAGCCCGCGCCTGCAGCGCTCGACGAAACCGACCGCGCGCTCCTCGCCGCGCTCGCCGAAGACGCGCGCCGTCCAGTCAGCGAACTTGCTCGCCTTGTCGGGCTATCGGCGCCGAGTACGGCCGAGCGCATCCGACGGCTGGAAGCGCAAGGCGTGATCGAACGCTTCACCGTCCAGCTCGCTCCGCGCGCGTTGGGCTTCACGCTGCAAGCCATCGTGCGCGTGAAGCCTTTACCCGGCCAGTTGCATCTGGTGGAAGAAGTGATCCGGCGAATTCCGGAGTTTGTGGAATGCGACAAAGTGACGGGCGACGATTGCTTCATCTGCCGCCTCTATCTGCATTCGATCGAGCACCTTGACGAGATTCTGTCGAAGGTCGCCGAGCGGGCGGAGACCAGCAGCGCGATCGTCAAATCGACGCCCATCGCGCGGCGCCTGCCGCCGCTCGGTTAGGCGAGCAACGCTACTTTTCGAGCGCTTCGAAGAAGGACAGCATTTCGGCGACCAGTTCGTCAGGCGCCTCTTCGGGTATGTAGTGGCCGCAAGACAGCGAACGGCCGCTCACGTCGCGCGCCACGTGACGCCATTCGTCCAGCGCGTCGAAGCACTTTTCGATCACGCCCTTGTCGCCCCACAACACGCGCAACGGGCAGGCGATCTTCTGTCCGCGCTCGATGTCAGCGCGGTCGTGCTCAAGGTCGATACTCGCCGACGCGCGGTAGTCCTCGCACATTGCATGCACCGCACCGGGTTGCGCAAGCGCCGAGCGGTAGGCGTCGAGCGAGGCCGGGTCGAACGGCGCGAGACCTGCGTGACGGCTTCCCATGACCGCATCGACGTAAGCAGCCGGGTTTGCGCCGATCAGCGTTTCGGGCAGCGGCTCCGGTTGAATCAGGAAGAACCAGTGGAAATAATGCGTGGCGAAGGTGCGGTCGGTCGCTTCGTACATGGCCAGTGTCGGTGCGATGTCGAGCAGCATCAGACGTTCGACGGCGTCCGCATGGTCGAGCGCCATGCGATGCGCGACGCGCGCGCCGCGGTCATGCGCGCAGACGAGAAAGCGCTCGAACCCGAAGTGCCGCATCACTGCGACCTGATCGGCGGCCATGGAGCGTTTCGAATACGGCGCATGCGTGGCGTCGCTCTGCGGTTTTGCCGAGGCGCCATAGCCGCGAAGATCGGTGGCAATGACCGTGAAGTGCTGAGCCAGTTGATCCGCGCAGCGCGCCCAGATCAGATGCGATTGCGGATGACCGTGCAGCAGTAGAAGCGGCGGCCCCGCTCCGCCCTTTACTCCGAAGATATCTGCATCGCCCGCGGCGACGCGAAAGGGCGTGAAATTCTCGAAGGCCATGGCCGGCGTCTCTCGTCGTTTGAAGTCAGTGCATTGTAAAAGCTCAATGTGTCCGGACCGGGTGGGACACCCCACGCAAAGCATAGAACCCGAACACTCATTCGAACCGTTCTAAACGAACCGGCGAACGCAAAGCACACGCTTGCCCTATAATCGAACGATCGTTCTTAAACGTTCAAGTGGCCTGTGCGCGGGCTGTCAGCTTCGCCACGGTGCAAGCCGCATGCCGCTACACTCATCAACAGCCGGGCGCTTTGCGCACCGGTAGTCAATCAGGAGACCCGCACTATGGCATTGCCCGCCGTTCTACAAAATCTGGCGTTGCCTGTCGTCGCCTCGCCGATGTTCATCGTGAGCTATCCGGAGCTCGTGCTGGCGCAGTGCAAGGCCGGTATCGTCGGTTCGTTCCCCGCGCTGAATGCGCGCCCTGCCGAACTACTCGACGAATGGCTCACGCAATTGCAGGCGCAACTCGCCGAACATAAGGCGGCAAATCCCGACTCGGTGATCGGACCGATTGCCGTCAACCAGATCGTCCATCAGTCGAATACGCGGCTCGAACACGACGTGCGGGTCTGCGTCGAGCACAAGGTGCCCATCTTCATTACGAGCCTGCGCGCGCCGGCGCGCGAGATTGTCGATGCAGTGCACAGCTACGGCGGAATCGTGCTGCATGACGTGATCAATCTGCGGCACGCGCAGAAGGCGCTGGAAGCGGGCGTCGACGGTCTGATTCTCGTTGCGTCAGGCGCGGGCGGCCATGCGGGCACTACTTCGCCGTTCGCGCTGGTCGGCGAAGTGCGGCGCATTTTCGACGGCCCGATCGTGCTGTCGGGATCGATTGCGAACGGCGGCTCCATTCTCGCCGCGCAAGCCATGGGCGCCGACCTTGCGTACATGGGAACGCGCTTCATCGCGACGAGAGAGGCGCATGCGGTGGACAGCTACAAGCAGGCCATCGTCAACTCCACCGCGTCGGACATCATCTACACGAACCTGTTCACCGGTGTGCACGGCAATTACATTCGCGAGAGCATCGTCAACGCCGGGCTCGATCCGGACGCGCTGCCCGAATCGGACAAAACCAAGATGAACTTCGCGAATGACAAGGCGAAGGCGTGGAAAGACATCTGGGGCGCGGGCCAGGGCGTCGGCCTGATGGACGACGTGCCGAGCGTGAGCGAACTGGTCGAGCGTCTGTCGAAGGAATACGACGACGCAAAGGCGCGACTCGGTATCCGGCGCTGACTCCGCCAAGGGTTGCGCGCGGTTGCGGGGGTGGCGTGCAGGCGCTCGCCGACGGCCGCGGCAGCCCGCCTGCAGCCCGCCCGCTCTCGCTACATATTCCGACGATACTGCCCGCCCACTTCGAACAGCGCGTGCGTGATTTGCCCAAGCGAACACACGCGCACCACATCCATCAGCACCGCAAAGACGTTTTCGTCGTCGATCACCGCCCGCTGCAGCCGCTCCAGTGCGGCCGGTGCGGCGCCGCGATGCCGCGCCTGGAAATCGCGCAGACGTTTTAACTGGCTTTGCTTCTCTTCTTCGGTGGAGCGGGCGAGCGCAATTGGCGCCGGCGCTTCGTGCGGCTTCGCGCTCACAAACGTGTTCACGCCGACAATCGGATACGAGCCGTCATGCTTGCGATGCTCGTACAGCATCGACTCGTCCTGAATGCGCCCGCGCTGATAACCGGTCTCCATTGCGCCGAGCACGCCGCCGCGCTCGGTCAGCCGGTCAAATTCGGCGAGCACCGCTTCTTCGACGAGGTCGGTCAGTTCGTCGATCACGAAGCTGCCCTGATTCGGATTCTGATTCTTCGCCAGCCCCCATTCGCGGTTGATGATCAACTGGATTGCCACCGCGCGTCGAACCGACTCCTCGGTGGGTGTGGTGATCGCTTCGTCGAACGCATTCGTGTGCAGCGAATTGCAGTTGTCGTAAATGGCGATCAGCGCTTGCAGCGTGGTGCGGATATCGTTGAAGTCGATCTCTTGCGCATGCAGGCTACGGCCCGAGGTCTGCACGTGATACTTGAGCTTCTGACTGCGTTCGTTCGCGCCGTAACGCTCGCGCATCGCGATCGCCCACACGCGCCGCGCAACCCGGCCGAGCACCGTGTATTCCGGGTCCATGCCGTTGGAAAAGAAGAACGACAGATTCGGCGCGAAGTCGTCAATCGACATGCCGCGCGCGAGGTACGCCTCGACATACGTGAAGCCGTTCGCGAGCGTGTAGGCGAGTTGCGAGATCGGATTCGCGCCGGCTTCGGCAATGTGATAGCCGGAGATCGACACCGAATAGAAGTTGCGCACGCGGTGTTCGACAAAATACGCCTGAATATCGCCCATCACCTTGAGGCTGAACTCGGTCGAAAAAATGCAGGTGTTCTGGCCTTGGTCCTCTTTCAGAATGTCGGCCTGCACTGTGCCGCGTACATTCTCCAACGCCATGCGGCGCGTCTCGGCGAGTTCGTCGCCGCTCAGTGCCCGGCCCAGTTGCTGTGCCTGGCGCGCGATCTGCTGATCGATCGCGACGCTGAAGAACATGGCGAGTATGGTCGGCGCCGGGCCGTTGATCGTCATCGACACCGACGTCTGCGGCGCGCACAGATCGAAGCCGTCGTAGAGCGCATGCATGTCGTCGAGCGTCGCGACCGACACGCCCGAGTTGCCCACCTTGCCGTAGATGTCGGGGCGCTCGTCCGGCTCTTCGCCGTAAAGCGTGACCGAGTCGAACGCGGTCGAAAGACGCTTGGCCGGCATGCCTTCGGACAGCAGCTTGAACCGCCGGTTGGTGCGCGACGGATCGCCTTCTCCGGCGAACATTCGCGTCGGGTCTTCGTTCTCGCGGCGGAAAGGGAAGACGCCTGCAGTGAACGGAAAGTAACCCGGCAGATTGTCGAGCATCAGCCAACGCAAAATCTCGCCGTGGTCGACGAATTTAGGCAGCGCGACTTTGCGCAGCTGTGTACCCGATAAGGTCGTGGCCGTGAGCGCGGTGCGTATCTCGCGGTCACGAATGCGGACCACGTGGTCATCGCCCGAGTAGGCGGCGACAGTTTGCGGCCACGCGTCGAGCAGTTTGCGCTCGTGCTCGCGGAGCGCTGTGGTGCGTTGCTCGATGAGCGCGTCGAGCGAGGCTAGCGATGCTAGCGAGGCTTGCGCATCGTCTGCATCGTGCTGGTTTGCGCTGGCCTCCCCAAGCATCCGGCGCGCTTCCACGAGTTGCCAGCGCTCGCGCGCAACGCCGGCTTGCTGATCGACCCGCTCGCGATAAGCGTGGATGGTCTGTGCGATTTCCGCGAGATAGCGCACGCGCGCAGGCGGCACGATCGCATGACGGCCGCTCGAAAAGCGCACGTCGGCGGCAATCGACAAACGGCCGCCTCCTGAGCGCAGGCCGTGCTTGCGCAGCGCTTCGGCGATGTACTGGTAAAGCGCGGTCACGCCGTCGTCGTTGAAGTGCGAAGCGATCGTGCCGAACACCGGCATCGCCTCGGGCGATTTCGCAAAGTCGGCGCGGTTACGCTGCACCTGTTTCGCGACATCGCGCAACGCATCTGGCGCGCCCTTGCGGTCGAACTTGTTGATCGCGACGGCGTCGGCGAAGTCGAGCATGTCGATCTTCTCCAACTGGCTGGCCGCGCCGAATTCGGGCGTCATGACATACAGCGATTCGTCGACGAACGGCACGATGGCCGCGTCGCCCTGACCGATCCCTGACGTTTCCACGACGATCAGGTCGAAGCCAGCCGCCTTGCACAGCATCAGCGCGTCGGGCAGTGCGTCGGAGATTTCGCTCGATGCCTCGCGCGTCGCCATGGAGCGCATATACACGCGTGCACCGCCGCCCCAGTCGCCGATTGCGTTCATGCGGATGCGATCGCCGAGCAGCGCGCCGCCGGACTTGCGGCGCGACGGGTCGATGGCGAGCACGGCGATGGTCAGCGTGTCGCCGTAATCGAGCCGGAAGCGGCGGATGAGTTCGTCGGTAAGCGACGATTTGCCCGCGCCGCCCGTGCCGGTAATGCCGAGCACGGGAACTTGCACTGCCTGAGTAAGAGCGGAGAGCTCCGCGCGCTTCGACGACGCTACGCCGCCCGTTTCGAATGCACTGATCAGTTGAGCGAGCCGGCGGAACACGAGCGAACTCGCGTCGAGCGAACCGGCGCTGCTTGCTTCGCCCCTTGCCTGCGCGCTCGAACGCAAGTGCAACAGAGGTTGACCGGTCACGCTGGCGAGCCATTCGCCGACTGCGCCGGTCCGCGCTGTGGCGTCCTCGCGGGCCGCTGCCGAGCAGCGCGCGATCATGTCGTCGATCATTCCTTGCAGGCCAAGCCGCTGGCCGTCGTGCGGCGAATAGATCTTTTCGACTCCGTAGTTTTCCAGCGCGACGATTTCGTCGGATACGATCACCCCGCCGCCACCGCCGAACACCTTGATGCGCTCACCGCCGCGCGCTCGCAGCAGATCGACCAGGTAGCGGAAGTATTCGTTATGGCCGCCCTGGTAGCTCGACACTGCGACGCCGTCCGCGTCTTCCTGGAGCGCGGCGGTCGCGACTTCATCGACGGAACGGTTATGGCCTAGATGGATGACTTCGACGCCGCTCGCTTGCAGGATGCGACGCATGATGTTGATCGACGCATCGTGGCCGTCGAACAGGGCTGCGGCGGTGACGAAGCGCAAGCGCCGGCCGGCGGGCAGCTCGTGGCTGGCGGCGCGCTGCGGCGTGGACAGATCAGTCATGTCTCCCCCAGATCGTTACGCTGTTTGCGTGTGTGGGTGCTGGCAACCAGTATAACGAAACGGATGGGCGCGGCTCCGGCGGTTTGCGGCGTGGGGCGCTTGCCAACAAGCTTTGCCAAAGCGCTATCTCACGGCCAGCGCCTCGATCTGTTCGAGCGACGGCCACAGCGACTCGTTCGCAAACCGCTCCGCGAGGAAGTCCACGAACGAGCGCACCTTCGCGGACAAATGGCGCCGGCTCGCGTACACGACATGAATCGGCAACTCGCGAGGCGGCACTTCATCGACGAGCACAGGCACGAGACGGCCTTCTGCCAGATCGGCGCCGATCACTTCGGTGCCGAGCAGCGCGATGCCCGCACCGTGCAGCACCATCACGCGCTGCGCCTCGAGATGATTGACGATCAGATTGCCGGACAGGCGCACGCGCGCGGCTTCGCCGGTGGCTTGCAGGACGTCGAGCGCCGACACGCCCGTGTATTGCAGAATGTTGTGGCGCGCGAGATCGGCGACCGTCTTCGGCGTACCGCGCCGGCGCAGATACTCCGGCGACGCGCACAGCAGCAGATGCGCCATCGCGATCTGCCGCGCGATCAGCGACGACGACTTGAGGCCGCTCGGCGAAGCGCGGATCGCGACGTCGAAGCCTTCGTCGATCAGCTCGACCACGCGGTCCGACAACGTGATGTCGACAGTGACTTGCGGATACTGCGCGGCGTAGTCGGCGACCGCTGCCATTACGTGACTCAGTCCGAATGCCGACAGCGACGACACCCGCAAGCGCCCTTGCGGCACGACGCTCGCCGCACCGACGACCTGCTCCGCTTCCTCGAGTTCGGTGAGCACCTGACTCAGGCGCTCGTAGTATTCGCGGCCCGCCTCGGTCGGCGCGACGCGGCGCGTGGTGCGGTTCAGCAGACGCGCGCCGAGTTGCTGTTCGAGATGCATCACATGCTTGCTCGCCATTGCCGCAGACATCTCCATCCGTTCAGCCGCGCCCACGAAGCTGCCCACCTCGACCACTTGCCGGAACACTTTCATGCTGACGAGGGTGTCCATCCGAATCGCTCGCTATAGGAATTAATCGGCGTTATTTTGCCCGGTTTATCAAAGAGCCGATGGCGAAACGACTGGCCGGAGTCGTGTCAGAAGTCGGAAAGACCAAAGCCCGTGTTCCGTGAGGAACGCGGGCTTTGGAGGTTGTGAGCATGGGGCCAGGCGCGCGGCAGTCGCCGCCCGCCGGCCAGTTCAGCTACGCGGCGACGCCTAGAACTTCGCGCGCAAGCCGACGCCGTACGTATTGCCGCTCGACTGGCTGCTGATGTGGTCGTACAGGTAAGCCGCGTACACGTCGGTGCGCTTGGACAGCGGGTAGTCGTAACCGATTGCCGCAGTCTGGCGCGTCTGGTCGAAGCCGCCGCCGTCGCGCGAATAAGCGTACGACGCCATCACCGAGCCCGGACCCGCCGGCACCGTTACGCCGCCCTGCGCGGTGTTCACGTGCCAGCTCGTCAGCGTCTGGTCGTTGTGCGTGTACATGTACTGGCCGAACAGCTTCACATACTTGAGGTCATACGAGACGCCGACTTGCGCGACGCTCTGCGCCTTCAGGCCCGGCACGCCCGAGGAATCGAAGCTGCCCAGGTCTCCCGGCGTGTTGTTGAAGTTCACGTACTGATAAACCGCGGTCGCCGCAAACGGGCCGTGGAAATACAGAACCTGGCCGCTCCACTTCTTCGCGCCGTTCTGCGTCGTGTTACCCAGCGCATACATCGCGCTCGCCGACAGGCCGTTGAAGTTCGGCGACTGATATTGGACCGCGTTATTCCAGCCCGAGTCGCCGGTCACGCCTTGATCGGTCGAGTAAGTCGGGAACGTGCCGAGCCCGAGATACACGTGATAGACCATCGGCGAGAAGACGTAGGAGTCGATGAACGGGTTGAACAGGATCGTCGACACGAACAGTTCGGTGGTCAGCCGGCCAGCGGTAACCGTGCCGTACGGCGATTCGATACCGACGTACGCGTTACGCGAAAACATCGTGTCGCCGGTAAAGCGGCCGTACTGGCCGTTCTGCGCGCGGAAGAAGCCTTCCAGCGTAAAGATCGCCTTGTAGCCGTTGCCCAGATCCTCAGCCCCTTTCAAGCCCCAGTACGACGTCGACATCCCGCCGCCGGACACCTGTACAGACGTCTTGCCGCCGGGAAATTTCTGCGCGCCGACCCATTCGTCCACCTGACCGTAGAGTTGCACGCTCGACTGCGCAAAAGCAGACGATGCACTGGCCAGCAAAGCGGCACACGCGGTTGCCTTAAGGGTGGTCTTCAGCGCACGGCTGATGCCTGTTTTCATGGATTCTCCAGTCTTTGTCAAAAGGGGTGTGGCTGTGCGAAAGGGCAAGCTCGCGCGAACCATTGTTGTTGTCCGTTCGATCGTCGAGCCAATCTGGGCGGGGACCATCTTTGCGGACCATTTTTATGAACAAAAATATCGCTGGTTATTGCGGGTATATCGGTCTGATTAGTTTTGTCGCTTATCGGCCTGCTAAGGACCTTCACGCGCGCATGCTCGCGGCGCCGCGACAGACACGTCGGGTCGCGCGAAGCTGCGTGCGCTATGCGCAAGGCGCCCGATAACGCTTCAAATGACATGCTGATGACGCGCCGCCGCATAACCGCCCAAATTTGACGACGGGAGACGGTCTGCTGCCGAGTGTTTTCAAAAAAGTGTGGCGTCGAAACGTCACATTGCGCGCGTGGTTTTGAGGTGAGTTAAAGCGTAATGCGCGCACTAAGCCAATTGAAAGGCGCGTGAATTAAGAGAGCTTGAGGCAACGGGTGTTGCCGAGGAGTGAATGCTGTGGGGAACTGCTGGGCAGATTGACTAACAACTCAGATTAACGCGCAGCCCAGGCGGGCCTCGTTCCGAGCCTAGTTCCGGTAGGGAGAACTCTCGGGCGGGCGGCTGTCGTCACCCTGGCGCTGAACGGCGCGCAGTGCACCGCGTTCTTCGTTATAGCGCGCGACGTCGGCCCGGATCGACCCCGAGCGAACCGGCGCGTTGGTCTGCGGCCGCTGTCCGGGGCGCGACTCTGCGCTAACCGGTTGAATGACACCGATGTACGGTATGCCGCCGCGGCCGTCGCCTGGACAGGCGCCCGGTCCGGCGACGCGATGCATGCCTGCGCCCGGCGCGCCGGAGGGGTCGAGGCTACGCTCGACGTTGCGGCCAACGTCGCGATTCACGTAATTGCCGTGACCATAGCTGTCAGCACCGAAGCTCGCGCCACCGTGTGGCATGCCCGGCCCTTTTGCATAGGCGAACGAGCACAGCGCGACGATTACCGCGCCCCACGCCAGGTGCTTCGTTCTCGACAACCCGTCCACCAGTGACTCACTTGCCCGAAGACTTGCCTGAAGCCCACCGTTCGAGCTGCGATGGACTTGTTGAGGGACTGGCGCGGGCGCTGCGGACAGGTCGCAGCGCAGAGCATCCCGACGGCCTTTGATCGGTAATTTATGGTCACCGGCAGAGGGTGTCGAGCCAAAAAGTGTTAGGCCTCGCCTGCTCTTGTAACACGTTGTTACTGCGACGTTTTTCTACGACACAACCCTTGCTAAAACCGCCTTAAAAGCAGCAGTAGATTGATGGGAACGCCTTCGCGAAAAGCGAAAATGCAACGATGCAAGATGTCTCCGAATCGCAATAAATAAGTGGGCGGCGCAGACTCACTGGAGCACGCAACTCCGAGGTGTGCGCACTCAACGACCGGTGGTTCACAACCGCAATCGTCGCTCTGGCGAAAATGCACCGCGCTCATCAATCAATTCGGCAAATGAATTTGCCGTTTCAATCGGTTTAGACGGACAATAGGGTTTTCCATAGCACCGCCGCCGCAGCGCTTTCGCGCACGCGCCTTGCGTGCAACCCCGCATCACCGATTTCGAGAATCCGACATGGCCCGCCCGAAACTGCTTCCCGATAACTTCACCCTGTGCCTGGTCGGCACGGTGATACTGGCCAGCCTGCTGCCGGTTCACGGTCAGGCCGCCGCAGGGTTCGACTGGGTGACGAACATTGCGGTCGGCCTGCTGTTCTTCCTACACGGCGCGAAGCTTTCTCGGGAAGCGATTGTTGCGGGCGCGACGCATTGGCGTCTGCATCTGGTCGTACTGCTCAGCACGTTCGCGCTGTTTCCGCTGCTCGGCCTCGCGCTTAAACCGCTCCTGTCGCCACTTGTCACGCCTGCGCTCTACGCCGGGATCCTCTTCCTCTGCACGCTGCCGTCGACGGTTCAGTCCTCTATCGCCTTCACGTCCATCGCCAAAGGCAACGTTCCGGCCGCGGTTTGTAGCGCGTCGGCCTCGAGCCTGCTCGGCATCTTCATCACCCCCGCACTCGTCAGTGTCCTCGTCACGAACCAGGCGGCGGGCGGTAGCTCTCCTTGGCACACCGTGGGCAATATCGTGTTGCAGTTGCTGGTCCCGTTCGTGGCGGGACAACTGCTGCGCCCGCTGATCGGCAAGTGGATCGAGCGGCATCGCGGCGTGCTGAAGTTCGTCGATCAAGGTTCCATTCTGCTGGTCGTGTATGGCGCGTTCAGCGAGTCCGTGACGGAAGGCCTGTGGCATCAGATCCCGCTCTCCGCTTTGGGCGGTGTGCTGCTCATCAGCGTGGTGCTGCTCGCGCTCGCGCTGGGCATGACGATTTTCGTGAGCAAGCGGCTTGGCTTCAGTCGCGCGGACCAGATCACCATCATCTTTTGCGGCTCGAAGAAAAGTCTCGCCGCCGGCGTGCCCATGGCCAAAGTCATCTTTGCCTCGCAGGCGGTCGGCGCGGTCGTTCTCCCGCTCATGCTGTTCCACCAGATCCAGTTGATGGTCTGCGCCGCGCTCGCGCAACGGTGGGGCGCCCGCGACACCACTGGAGAAACCCGCGCCGCCTCGCGCGAGCGAGCTGCTGCCGCCGTCGCCCGTCGTTGAATACGCGCGCAATGCAAATAGGACATTCATAAGCGCCCTCCCTGAGCGTCGTTTTCCAAAAGCCGCCTCGCGCGGCTTTTTGTTATTTCACGCTCATCGGCGACGGTTGTCGCCTCGGCCGGATGGCATAGGCGGATTCCTGGGCGCGCCTCCTGGCCAACTCCTTACAACGCATCAGCCCGCGCACAACCGCGCGCGACGACTCACCAAAGCGCAAACGCACCACACCAGTGCAACGCTTCACTAAAAGTTCACTTAATTCTCCGCAGCGCAGGTCGATAAGCCGAAGGTCCATCGCTACGTCAACCTGCCATGCAACTTCGCTCGCCCTCCGGAATCGCTGTGCCGCGCATCGAGGACCTGATTGCCCGGCGTGATCTGTCCGCCGTATTCCAGCCGATCATCGACTTCGAGGACGGCGCGATTCTCGGCTACGAAGGCCTGATTCGCGGGCCGGCCGGCACATCGCTCGAGACGCCATTCGCGCTCTTCTCGCAAGCGCTCGTGGAAGGCTGCACGATCGAACTCGAACAGGCTGCCGCGCGCGCCTGTATCGACGCATTCGCGAGACTCGGCTACGACGGCAAGCTGTTCCTGAACTTCAGCGCAGGCGCGCTCCGGCGTCTGGCCGCCGTACCCGACGACACACTTGCGCTGCTGCGCCATCGCGGCGTCGATCCGCAGCGAATCGTGATCGAGTTGACGGAGCAGAGCATGATTCCCGACGTCGGGAGTTTCCTGCCGGTGATCGCTTCGTTGCGCACGGCAGGCGCGCAGTTCGCACTCGACGATTACGGCACCGCGAACGCGAGCATGAATCTGTGGGTGCGACTCCAACCGGACGTCGTGAAAATCGACCGCTTCTTCATTCACGATATCGCCTGCGATCCCTTGAAGTTCGAGGCCGTTCGCGCGATGCAGCACTTCGCGAGCGCAAGCGGCGCGCGCCTCGTGGCCGAAGGCATCGAGAACGAGGCAGATCTGATCGTCGTGCGCGACATGGGAATCGGCTGCGGGCAAGGCTTTTTCTTTGGCCGTCCGCATGCGCAGCCGGCAAGCAAAGTCACCGACGACGCCCGCGACGCCTTGCGCGCAGGCCACATCGCCGTATTTCCCGAGGCGACCCGCACGCTCGGCGGCGCGTCGCCATCGGGCGGCATGGCTTCGGAAAAGATGCTCGTGCACGCGCCCGCGTTGCCGCGCCAGGCAACCAATAACGACGTGCTGGAACTCTTCAACCGTCTGCCCGATCTGCACGCGGTCGCCGTGGTCGAGCATGACGAACCGGTTGCGCTGATCAACCGCCGCAGCTTCATGGACCGTTACGCGTTGCCGTATCACCGCGAGTTGTTCGGCAAGCGGCCATGTCTGCTCTTCGCGAACGCCTCGCCGGTAGTGATAGAGAAATCGATGACCGTCGAGCAGATGGCCAAGCTCCTCGCAAGCGACGATCAGCGCTATCTCGCCGATGGCTTCGTCATCACCGAAAACGGCAAGTACGCGGGACTCGGCACTGGCGAGAACCTCGTGCGCGCGGTGACCGAGGTGCGCATCGAAGCGGCGCGTTACGCCAACCCGCTGACGTTCCTGCCGGGCAACATCCCGATCAGTTCGCACATTGCGCGGCTCGTCGGCAATCACGCCGGCTTCTACGCCTGCTATGTGGACCTGAACCACTTCAAGCCATTCAACGATCAGTACGGCTACTGGCAAGGCGACGAGGTACTGAAGTTCGCCGCTGCGGTACTCGCCGACGTCTGCGATCCGACGCGCGACTTTCTCGGTCACGTGGGCGGCGACGACTTCCTTATCCTGTTCCAGAGCGACGACTGGCGCGAGCGCGTGCTGCGCGCGATTCACGTATTCAACGAGGGCGCGCAGCGCTTCTACGCGCCCACCGACCGTCTGGCCGGCGGCATTCACGGCGAAGACCGGCGTGGCAACCCGACCTTCTTCGGCTTCGTTACGATGGCAATTGGTTGCGTGCGCGTGGAGCCGGAGCCGGCCAGCGGCGCGTCGCTCTATAACAGCGAGGAAATTGCCACGGTCGCGGCGCTGGCCAAGCGGCGGGCGAAGCTCGAATCAAGCGGATTCGTGCTGATCGACGCGGAAGAAAGCGTGGCCTTGTTGCGCGGGCAGTCAGAAGCCGCGGCGACGTCCGCCGACTGACGACGTTGCGCCGGCCGTTTTGAAACACCGCATTCCGAAGCTCGGCTAACGCCATTGCGCACGCTTGGGACAGACCGGAACGCGCGGAAAGCACACGTGTTTAGCATTTTTACTAAACAACAAAATACAAAAAATACCAACAACTACGGGTATTTACGGGTGCTATTGGCGACCCCACAAAGCTGTTTGACGGCCGTTTTACTATACAATCGCCCGGACCCAAACATGTGCGGCCGCCCTGTCACGGCCGCCTGCTTCGATGGCGATAACCATCCGCGACGTCGCGCGTGCGGCCAGCGTGTCGATCGGCACCGTCTCACGCGCACTGAAAAACCAGCCGGGCCTGTCCGAGGCCACACGCGTGCGCGTGGTCGAGGCCGCGCGCGAACTCGGCTATGACGCGGGCCAATTGCGTCCGCGCATCCGCCGTCTAACGTTTCTGCTGCACCGCCAGCACAACAACTTCGCCGTCAGCCCATTCTTTTCGCATGTCTTGCATGGCGTGGAAGACGCCTGCCGGGAGCGCGGAATCGTGCCGTCGGTGCTGACCGCCGGGCCCACCGAAGACGTCATCCAGCAGATGCGCCTGCATGCGCCCGACGCCGTAGCGATTGCCGGCTTCGTCGAACCGGAGACGCTTGCCACGCTCGTCGCGATGCAGCGTCCGCTCGTGCTGATCGATCTCTGGGCGCCCGGTTTGCGTTCGGTGAATCTCGACAACGCGGCCGGCGCCGCGCTTGCGATGCGGCATCTGTTCGAACAGGGGCGCAAGCGGGTGGCGTTCATCGGCGGATCGCTCGCGCACTTCAGCATCGCGCAGCGCGCACTCGGTTATCGGCGTGCATTTTTCGAAGCGGGACTTCTATTCGACCCGTCGCTCGAAGTCACGATCGACGCCGGACTCGATCCCGACAGCGGCGCGGCCCGGGCGATGCAGCAACTCCTCGATGCGCCCGGCCCACGCCCCGACGCCGTGTTCGCCTACAACGACGCCGCCGCGCTCGCGGCGCTGCGCGCCTGTTTCGCGCGCGGTGTGCGCGTGCCGGAGGACATCGCCATTATCGGCTTCGACGACATTCCCGCCGCCGCTCACGCCACGCCGCCGCTGTCCACCATTGCGGTCGACAAGGAAGCGCTCGGCCGCCGCGGCGTGGAGTTGCTGCTCGAAGACGCGCCGGCCGAAACAGAAGTCCGCGTGCCCGTTCATCTCATTGCCCGTGCCAGTACTTTGGTGAAAACGCCATGACGCTATCCGCTACGCCTCCTTCCGCCAACGGCGCGCCTGCCGTGCCCGCCGTCGCCAGCTTTCGCAGCCGCGAGTTTCTGCTCTCCCATGTCGAGGACACGCTGCGCTTTTACGCGCCTAATGTGTTCGATTCGAGCGGCGGCTTTTTCCATTTCTTCCGCGACGACGGTTCCGTCTACGACAAAACCACGCGGCATCTGGTGAGCAGCTGCCGCTACGTCTTCAACTACGCGATGGCGTATCGGCAGTTCGGCGACCCGAAACATCTGGAATACGCGCGCCACGGCCTGCAATTTCTGCGCGACGCGCATTGGGACGGGCAGCACGAAGGTTACGACTGGGAAATCGAATGGAGCGACGGCAGGAAGCGCACGCTCGACGCCACGCGCCACTGCTACGGCCTCGCGTTCGTGCTGCTCGCGTACTCGCATGCGGCGATGGCCGGCATCGAGGAAGCCAAGCCGATGATCGGCGCGACATTCGAGTTGATGGAGCATCGCTTCTGGGACGCCGCCGCCGGTCTCTACGCCGACGAGGCATCGCCCGAATGGCGTGTGAGTTCGTATCGCGGGCAAAACGCGAACATGCACACCACCGAGGCCTTGCTCGCCGCGCACGAAGCGACCGGCCATCTCGTGTATCTGGACCGCGCCGAGCGCGTGGCGTCGAACATCACGCTGCGTCAGGCAAAGCTGTCGCAAGGGCTCGTGTGGGAGCACTTTCACGCGGACTGGTCGGTCGACTGGCACTACAACGAGGAAGACAGCTCGAACATTTTCCGTCCGTGGGGTTTCCAGCCCGGTCATCAAACGGAATGGGCGAAGCTGCTGCTGATTCTGGAGCGCTATCGGCCGCTGCCCTGGCTTTTGCCGCGCGCAATCGAACTGTTCGACGCGGCGATGACGCACGCATGGGACGAAGACCATGGCGGCCTGTATTACGGCTTCGGCCCCGACGGCACTGTGTGCGACCACGACAAATACTTCTGGGTCCAGGCGGAAACTTTCGCGACCGCCGCGCTGCTCGGCAAGCGCACCGGCAACGAGCGCTTCTGGGACTGGTACGACGAGATCTGGCGCTATAGCTGGGCGCACTTCGTCGATCACAAATACGGCGCGTGGTATCGCATCCTCACCTGCGACAACCGCAAGTACAGCGACGAAAAGAGTCCGGCCGGCAAGACCGACTATCACACCATGGGCGCATGCTACGAGGTGCTGACGCATGCGCTGGCCGACGGCTCAACCGCCGCGGCCGTCTCCACGGAGCACGCAAAATGAGCCACGTGTCCAACGAACTGCCCGTCTTCGTTTCGGCGGGCGATATCCTCACCGATCTCGTGCGCACGGGCGCCTCGCAATGGCTTTCGCGTCCGGGCGGCGCGGGCTGGAACGTGGCGCGTTGCGTGGCTCGGCTCGGCTTGCCGACCGCCTGCGCGGGCTCGCTCGGCGTCGACAATTTCTCCGACGAACTGTGGGACGCGAGCGTCGCGGCGGGGCTCGACATGCGCTTCATGCAGCGCGTGGAGCGCCCGCCTTTGCTCGCGATCGTTCATCGCACGCATCCGCCTGCTTACTTTTTCATGGGCGAAAACGGCGCCGATCTCGCCTTCGATCCCGCGCATCTGCCGGCAGGCTGGATGCAGCAGGTGAAGTGGGCGCACTTCGGCTGCATCAGCCTCGTGCGGCAACCGCTCGGCGACACGCTCGCCGCGTTGGCCGCCGAACTGCGCTCGCGCGGCGTGAAGATCAGTTTCGACCCGAACTACCGGAATCTGATGGAGCACGGGTACGAGCCCACGCTACGCAAAATGGCGGCGCTCGCCGACCTCATCAAGGTATCGGACGAGGACCTGCGCCTGCTCTTCAAGACCGACGACGAAGCGCATGCGCTTGCCCAGTTGCGCGCGATGAATCCGGCCGCCACCGTACTCGTCACCCGTGGACCGGAAACGGCTCTGCTGATCGACGGCGCGGCGACTTTCGAGGCGCGACCGCCGCGCGTCGAGGTCGTGGATACGGTCGGCGCCGGCGATGCGTCCATCGGCGGCTTGCTGTTCAGTCTGATGACCGCTTCGCAGCGCGCGTGGCCGGAGCATCTGGCGTTCGCATTGGCGGCCGGCGCGGCAGCCTGCCGGCACGCGGGCGCGCATGCGCCGTCGCTCGATGAAGTCGTCGCGCTGCTGTAACGCGCGGGCGTTATCTTTCCGGTTGGACAGGCGCGCGTCGTCGCGAGGCGCCGCGCCACGGGGCTTCAGCCGAAGCGCCATTGCCGTGCTAGGATGAAATCACCAGAACCTTTGGAACAAGGAGCGACGCCATGGAGGACATCACCTACACCAAAGGCATCTACACGGCCACTGCAACGGTGAGAGAGGTCGGCGCGGACACCTGGCAGGGCGTAGTCACACTCGCGCGCGACGAAGGCGAGGCGAGCCAGGACCAGGAAACCACGGTCTATGAAGTCGAAGCTACCTCGTCCACACCGGGCGAGGCGCTGGAAGAAGCGAAGGCGCTCGCTCATCGCATACTCGGGGAAATCGAACTCTAGGCAGACCGGCGCGGCGCATCTTGCGGCGCGCCACCTGAACGCAATGGTCGGAGGCGATCATGGTTGAGCAGCTCTTCCTCTACGGCGTGTACTCGATTCACGTCCGCCCAATCGAACTCAGCGGCGCGCGCTGGGACTCGGAATACGAAATCAGGCATCGGGAGAAAGCGGTCAAACCGTGGACGACCATCGGCGGCGACAACGGTTACGCCGACGAAGCACAAGCCATCGCTGCGGCACACCAGCAAGCCGTCGACGACATCGAGCACGGCGCAGGCATTCCGAAGCCGCGAGCATTTCCTTAAAGCAGAGCCCAGGTCGTCCGTGCCGGCGTTAGCGCTTGCGTCACCGCTAGCAGGCATCGCACACAGCATTTGAACGCGGCATTCACGCGATTCCAAATGCTGCGGAAGCGCCCCGCCGCACCGCCACGGCGTAGAAAACGCACGCCATCTTTCGCTCCAGTTCGACGCGCTGAAGATCGCGCTCCGCGAGCGAGGCCGCGTGCTACGCTTGCGCCGTTTTCATCTCCACGAGTACGCGATGGCTACTGAACCGTCGGACCGTTTTGCCCGCATCGGACGCGAGAAAGTCAGCGCAGAAAATAGCCCTTCGCGCGGCAGCCGCGAACTTCGCCTGGACGACCGCGTGGTGATCGCGCACGGCATGCCGACGCGATTCTGGCAGGACCTTTATCACCGCGCGCTGGTGGTGCGCTGGCCGATGTTTTTCGTCAGCCTCGCGGTGATCTTCCTGTTGCTGAACACCACATTCGCCGCGCTCTATATGCTCGGCAACGCGTCTATTGCCAACCAGTATCCGCCGGGCTTCGGCGGCGCGTTTTTCTTCAGCGTCGAAACGCTGGCCACGGTCGGTTATGGCGACATGCATCCGCAAACGGTGTACGCGCACTGGATCGCGACGCTCGAAATTTTCGTGGGTATGTCGAGCATTGCGTTGGCAACGGGTCTGATTTTCGCGCGCTTCTCGCGTCCGCACGCGAAGATCATGTTCGCCCGCTACGCGATCATCCGGCCGCTCGACGGTCACATGACCTTGATGGTCCGCTCGGCCAACGGGCGCCAGAACGTGATCGCCGAAGCACATGCAAGGCTGCGCATTATGCGTCGCGAAACGACTCCAGAAGGTTATACGTTGCGCAAGCTTTACGACCTCACACTCGTGCGCGATCAGCATCCGGTCTTCAAGCTCGGCTGGAGCATCATGCATGTGATCGACGAAACAAGTCCGCTTTTCGGCGAGACCGCCGAGACGCTAAAAGCAAGCGACACGTCGCTGCTGCTCACGCTGGAAGGCGTCGACGAATCGACGTCGCAGACCATGCAGGCACGCCACATGTGGACATGCGATCAGATCTACTGGCAGCACCGTTTTGTCGACATCATGAGCGAACGGGACGGCGTGAGCCATATCGACTATTCGCATTTTGACGAGATCGTGCCGCTGGATGAAGCGCCTGTTGCGACGGGTGTTCGTTCATAAAAACAGCGTATCTGTTAAAAATATAAAAACCGAAAAAGAGATAAGCATTTCGGAATCCTTTCGCTAGATTTTCAGATTCATACTGTCTATGCTGCGCGGCTTCGTTGCCCAAGAACGCCGCCATGCAGCATCGCCGTAAAGCCACTTTCGCCGCCGCTTCACTCGCCCTCTACGGGCTGCCGTCGTTCGCCCAAAGCAACGCATCGCTGATCAACGTCCTGCCGGGCAACGACACGCAGCGCGCACAACAGCAACGGCTTGAAGCCAATGCGACGAATGGCTCGCTCGGCAACGCGCTGAACGAGGACGCGCCGCGCGCGACGAGCGTCGATCTCGCGCATCTGCCGGTGCAGTCGCCTTGCTTCGAAATCGAAAAAATCCGGATTACGAACAATCCGCTCGATTCGCTCGACCGTCTCGTCGAGCCGGTCAAGGGTCAGTGTGTCGGCGCGGACGGTCTGAAGATCGTGCAGGACAGCGTCGCCAATAAACTGATCGGCTATGGCTATGTGACCACGCGTGTCGCCGTGCCCGAGCAATCGCTCGCTTCCGGCACGCTCCAGCTCGACGTCGTGCCGGGCCGCGTCGGCGCGATACGCAGCGAGGGCGAAGCGATCGGCGACATCGCGCGTGCGTTGCCGTCCGGCGAGGGTACGCTCCTGAACCAGCGCGCGATCGACCAGGCGCTGGAAAACATCCGGCGTCTGCCATCGCAGGCGGATGCGCGATTCGACATCGCGCCGGGCATTGGCGCCGGCGAATCGGACCTCGTACTGCACGCCGGCACCGGGCGACGCTGGCGCATCGCGGCTGGCTACGACAATGCGGGCCAGACTGCCACCGGCAAGAACGAGCTGTTCGGCGCGCTGACTGTCGACTCGCCCTTATATCAATACGACCAGTTGCAGGTATCGGGTCTCACCAACGCCAACCGTGGCGCACCCGGCAAGGGAGAAAACCAGGCCGCCGCGTCGTACAGCGTGCCTTTCGGCTACGCGATGCTCACGATTGACGCTTATCGCGCGAGTTATCTGCAAACACAGGCGTTCGCCTCCGGCGCCGCGCAATTCACGGGCGAGCAGAAAGGCGCGGGCATCAAACTGTCAGGCGTCGTGCAGCGCGGCGCGAAGTCCCGCACGGAACTGCGGGCACGCTTTTACCGCGCGTTCAATCATCACTATGTGAACAACACGTGGATCGACGTGCAGGACCGCGACGTATACGGCTACGAAGTCGGCGCGTCGCATCGTCATTACATCGGACGCGCGCAGATAGACGCGTCGGTCGGCTGGCGCGACACGCTGCCGGGCATCTCGCGTCAGCCGGGCTACGTACTCGGCGACAGCGCGTTCAACGGCCGCGAGCAGATCGTCACCGCGTCGCTCAACGTGCTTGCGCCGTTTCGGGTCGGCAATCAACCGTTCTCGTACCAGTTTGGCTGGACCAGGCAGAACGCGCGCACCCGGGTTACCGCCCCTGACTACTTTACGATCGGTACTCGCTATGCCGTACGGGGCTTCGACCAGCAGGCAACGCTCGCGGCCGAAAACGGCTGGACCGTATCAAACGAACTCGACTGGTACGCGCCGACGTCCTACGGCGTGCAAGCCTTATACGCTGGGCTCGACGCCGGACGCGTACAAGGGCCGACGACGCGGTACCTGGCGGGTGACACCCTGGTAGGAATGGCGGTGGGCGCGAGAGGCAGCCTTGCGCCGAAGAATCGCCTGTCGGCGGGCGTCAACTACGACGTCTCCGTCGGCTGGCCGCTCTACAAGCCGAAGGCTTTTCCGAGCGGCTCGCCCACCGTACTCGTACAAATCAGCGCGCTGATCTGAACAAGGCTTCCTATTTGTTAGTTGTACTTTTGTTAATGTAGAGGAAACAACAATGCAGAAAATTCACCCTCGTCTGATGGACGGCAACAACCGGAACTTGTGGTTTGCCGCACGCGCCAGCGCGTTCGCGGCGTTGTGCACATTCGGCATGCAACCGCTCGTCGCGAGCGCGCAAGCCAATCTCGCCATAACCGTCGACTCGAGCGCCGCGTCGCGCCCGACTTTCGGCACGTCCGGCAACGGCACGCAGGTCGTCAACATCGTCGCGCCCAATGCGGCCGGCGTGTCGAACAACCGCTTCACGCAGTACAACGTCGGAACCGGCGGCGTGATCATCAATAACGCGACGCAAGCCGCGCAGACGCAGATCGGCGGCGCGGTGCAGGCCAACGCCGCGCTCGGTCAGAAAGGCGCGAGCGTCGTCCTGATGCAGGTCACATCCGGCTCGCCGACGCAACTGCTCGGCACGACCGAAGTCGCCGGCAAGGGCGCCAACCTCGTGATCGCGAACCCGGCCGGCATCACCTGCTCGGGCTGCGGCTTTCTCAACGCGCCGCGGGTCACGCTTGCGACCGGCACGCCGACGCTGAAAGACGACGGCTCGCTGGGCACGCTCGACGTCAAGCAGGGCACCATTGCCGTCGACGGCAATGGCCTGAGCGGGTCGGCAAGCGCGGTCGATTTGATTGCACGCGCGATGACCATCAACGGCAAGGTGCAAGGCAAGACGATCGACGCAATTGCAGGCGCGAATCGCGTCGACTACGCGTCCAAATCGGCAGCCGCGCAAGCGGGCACGGGCGCCGCGCCGCAAGTGGCAATCGACGTGCAATCGCTCGGCAGCATGTATGGCGACGGCGCCGTGCGTCTGATCGGCACCGAAGCGGGTGTCGGCGTGCGCGACAACGGCGCGCTGAACTCGCTGACCGGCAGCGTGAGCGTGGGGGCCAATGGCGACGTGACGATCGGCGCGCCCGCCAGTATCAAGGCGGCAACCGACGTCAACGTGAACGGCGCGAATCTGACGAACAACGGCTCGATCGCAGCTGCGCGCACGCTCAATGCTTCGGCGATGCAGGCGCTGACCAACAGCGGCACGTTGACGGCCGACAGCATGTCGGTGAACGCGCGCGGCACGCTATCGAACACCGGCAAGATCTCGGGAGCAGGCGTGCGTCTGGGCGGCGATCAGTCGCTCGTCAACACCGGCACCGTAGAAGCCACGCAAGACGCAACGCTCGCCGGCGACCGCCTGACGCTTTCGGGCGGCAGTGTGAAAGGCGACACGGTGACGCTGCAAGGCGGCACGGTCATGAATCAGGGCGTCACGGTGAGCGCCGCGAAGTCTCTCAACGTGAGCGCGACCCGCTTTGACAACACCGGCACGCTGACTTCCACGGGCGCGGTCAGCGTCAACGCGTCAGACACGTTCACGAACCAGGCGAACGGCAAGCTGACCGGCCAGACGGTGCAGTTCGGCGGCGTGAACGCGACGAACGCCGGCTCGGTTACGGCAACGCAATCCATCAACGGCAACGCCATGCAGACGCTCGACAATCAGGGCACGCTCAGCGCCGAGCGCGTCAGCCTGACCACGCGTGGCACGTTGTCAAACAGCGGCAAGATTGCGGGCAGCGGCGTGAGCATGAACGCGGACCAGTCGCTGACCAATAAGGGCATCGTCGAGGCGTCGATGGAAGGAATGCTCGCGGGCAACCAGGTAACGCTCTCAGGCGGCAGCGTAAGCGGCGGCACGGTGACGCTGCAAGGCGGCACCATCGCCAACCAGGGCACGACTGTCAGCGCCGGCCAGTTGCTCAATATCAACGCGACTCGCGTGGATAACTCGGGCACGCTGAATTCCGGCGGCGACACGCGCGTTAATGCCATGGACACGTTCTCGAACGCGAACGGCACGGTGAGCGCGCAGAACACGCTGCATGTCGGCGCAGGCACGCTGGACAATCGGGGCGCCAGTTTCAACGCCGGACAGATGCTCGACGTCAGCGCACAACAGGTGCTGAACGGCAACGGCCGCATGAAGTCGGCGGGCGCTTTGCGCTTTCAGTCGGGTTCGCTGGACAACACCGGCGGCGCGATCTCGGCGCAGCGCGAGGCGGTCATCAACGTCGATGGGAAACTGACCAACGACAATGGGGCGATCACGTCGAGCACCACGCTGAGCGGCACGGCTGGCTCCCTGTCGAACGTCGGCGGCACGATTTCGGCACCGGTCTCGGCAGACATTCGCGTTGCGGGCGGCGGCAATAACGGTGGCTACGTGCCGCCGGTCGAGCCGACGCCGCAGCCGCAGCCGCAACCGCAACCGCAACCGTCGAGCTTCGTTCCGCCTCCGGGCTACGTGCGCATCTCGCTCGACTCGCCGGACCTGCGCAAGTACAACGGCTTCTACGGCCCGGACGGCTACTTCTACGCGTTCGTCAACAATCCGGTCTAAGCCGCGCATCTGACTGGGCGTCGCCATGCGCTAACAAAGGCACGAGCGATTAACTCACGGACGGCGGCATGCAGCAATGCGTGCCGCCGCCCGACATGTTTCGACACCCCGTCAAAACATGCATCAGCGTGTCTGCCTGGATGCGTGCAGCACACCGCCCGACGCACCAGGGCATACCCGAATCCTCCGTTCGCGTGGCATATCTATCTCAAAAGAGGCTTAAAACCGGGCGCTCCTCGCGCTCATTCGCCGACGCGCAAGCAAAGTAGAAAAAATCCACTCCGATTGGCGCTAAAAAATAGAGTCTCTTTCGCTGCGGCCCCCACGTCTGCCCGAGGACGCGCGCCGAAGATACAAACAGCATCCATCACGTATGGGATTGGAGACTCACCTATGACCGCTCGCCTGCCCATCGACGGCACGCCCGCTCTTTCCGACTACAAGCTGTCCGACAACCTCACCGCGACGCGCGGCCGGATTTTCCTGACCGGCACCCAGGCGCTGGTGCGCCTCGCGCTCATGCAACGCTCGCTCGACCGCGCGCGCGGCATGAACACCGCGGGCTTCATCAGCGGCTATCGGGGTTCGCCGCTCGGCATGGTCGATCAGCAATTGTGGAAAGCGAAGAAACTGCTCAGCGCGAGCGATATTCGCTTTCTGCCCGCCATCAATGAAGAACTCGGCGGCACCGCCGTGCTCGGCACGCAGCGCGTGGAAGCGGACCCGGAGCGCACCGTCGAAGGCGTGTTCGCCATGTGGTACGGCAAGGGCCCCGGCGTGGATCGCGCGGGCGACGCGCTGAAGCATGGCAACGCGTACGGCTCGTCGCCGCACGGCGGCGTACTGGTCGTAGCCGGCGACGATCACGGCTGCGTGTCTTCGTCGATGCCGCATCAGAGCGACTTTGCGATGATGGCATGGCACATGCCGGTCGTGAATCCGTCGAACATTGCGGACATGCTCGAATTCGGGCTGTACGGCTGGGCGCTGTCGCGGTTTTCGGGCGCGTGGGTCGGCTACAAGGCGATCTCCGAAACAGTCGAATCCGGTTCGACGGTCGATCTGGATGCGCTGCGGACCGACTGGAGCGCGCCGGAGGATTTCGAAGCACCCTCGGGCGGCCTGCACAACCGCTGGCCCGATTTGCCGAGCCTCACCATCGAATCGCGCATGCACGCGAAGCTCGACGCCGTGCGTCACTTTGCCAAAACCAACAGCATCGACAAATGGATCGCGCCGAGCCCGCATGCGAACGTGGGCATCGTCACATGCGGCAAGGCGCATCTGGATCTGATGGAAACGTTGCGCCGCCTCGACCTGACCGTCGCCGATCTCGACGCGGCCGGTGTGCGCATCTACAAAGTCGGCCTGTCGTTCCCGCTGGAAATGACGCGCATCGACACGTTTGTCGAAGGGCTTTCCGAAGTGCTCGTGATCGAGGAGAAAGGCCCGGTCATCGAGCAGCAGATCAAGGACTATCTGTACAACCGCACGCAAGGCGCGCGGCCGGCCGTGATCGGCAAGCAGGCGCAAGACGGCAGCATGCTGCTCTCGTCGCTCGGCGAATTGCGGCCTTCGCGCATCTTGCCGGTGTTCGCCAACTGGCTCGCGAAGCACAAGCCGGCACTTGATCGCCGCGAACGTGTGGTCGATCTGGTCGCGCCGCAGATTCTCTCCAACGCCGCGGACAGCGTGAAGCGCACGCCGTATTTCTGCTCGGGCTGTCCGCACAACACGTCGACGAAAGTACCCGAAGGCTCGATTGCGCATGCAGGCATTGGCTGTCACTTCATGGCTTCGTGGATGGAGCGCGACACGACCGGCCTCATCCAGATGGGCGGAGAAGGCGTGGACTGGGCGTCGCATTCGATGTTCACGAAGACGCGCCACGTCTTCCAGAATCTCGGCGACGGTACGTACTTTCACTCCGGTATTCTCGCGATCCGTCAGGCGGTCGCGGCGAAAGCCACCATTACGTACAAGATTCTCTACAACGACGCCGTTGCGATGACCGGCGGCCAGCCGGTGGACGGAAGCATCTCCGTGCCGCAGATCGCGCGTCAGGTGGAAGCGGAAGGCGTATCGCGCTTCGTGGTGGTCAGCGACGAGCCGGAGAAATACGACGGCCATCACGATCTTTTCCCGAAGGGCACGACGTTCCATCACCGTAGCGAAATGGACACCGTGCAGCGCGAGTTGCGCGACACCGACGGCGTGACCGTGCTGATCTACGACCAGACGTGCGCCGCGGAAAAACGGCGCCGCCGCAAAAAGGGCGAATTCCCCGACCCCGACAAGCGCCTTTTCATCAACGAAGAAGTCTGCGAAGGCTGCGGCGATTGCGGCGTGCAGTCCAATTGCCTGTCGGTTGAACCAGTGGAAACAGCATTGGGGCGCAAGCGTCGCATCGATCAATCGTCGTGCAATAAAGACTACTCGTGCGTGAACGGTTTTTGCCCGAGCTTCGTGACCGTCGAAGGCGGCAAACTGAAAAAAGCCGCGGGCGCCGCGTTCGATCCGCAAGCATTGGCTGAACGCATCAACGCGTTGCGGCTGCCGGCCACGCAACTCGATGCCGCACCGTACGACATCCTGGTGACGGGCGTCGGCGGCACGGGCGTCGTGACGGTCGGCGCATTGATCAGCATGGCTGCGCATCTGGAAGGCAAGAGCGCGTCGGTGCTCGACTTCATGGGCTTTGCGCAAAAGGGCGGCTCGGTGTTGTCGTTCGTGCGCTTTGCCGCGCGCGACGAGTGGCTCAACCAGGTTCGCATCGACACGCAGCAAGCGGACGTGCTGCTCGCCTGCGACATGGTGGTCGGCGCGAGCGCCGATGCATTGCAGACGGTGCGTCATGGCCGCACGCGCATCGTCGTCAACACGCATGCCATTCCGAACGCGACGTTCGTGCAGAACCCGGACGCCACGCTGCATGCCGACGCGTTGGTCGACAAGATGCGCCATGCGGCCGGCGCCGAGCGCATGTCGACTTGCGACGCACAGGCGCTCGCCACGCGTTTTCTCGGCGACACCATCGGCGCTAACATTCTGATGCTCGGTTATGCGTGGCAGCTTGGTCTCGTGCCGGTGTCGTTCGGCGCGTTGATGCGCGCAATCGAACTGAACAACGTGGCCGTGCAGATGAATCAACTGGCGTTTTCCATCGGACGGCTTGCTGCAGAAGACCCGGCCGCGCTCGAATCGCTGTGGCAGGCGCGGCACGCCGCGAAGCAGACGGTGCGCGTCGATACGCTCGACGAACTGATTGCGCATCGCGAAGGCCGTCTGCAGATTTACGGCGGCGCAAGCTATGTGAAGCGCTATCGTGCGCTGGTCGATGCTGCGCGTCGCGCGGAAAGCGCGGTCGGCGCAAACAGTGAACGCGTAACGCGTGCGGTGGCTACGACGTTCTATCGTCTGCTGGCGGTAAAAGACGAATATGAAGTTGCCCGCCTGCATACCGATGGCGCGTTCCGCGAAGCACTCGAGGCGCAATTCGAAGGCGTGGCCGGCAAGGACTTCGGCATCAAGTTCAACCTCGCGCCGCCCGCACTCACGCGCGCGCATTCGGGTGCGAATCCGACGAAGAAAACCTTCGGCCAATGGATGTGGCCGGTCCTCGGCGTACTCGCCAAGGTGCGCGGCCTTCGCGGCACGATGCTCGACCCGTTTGGCCGCACGCTCGAGCGCAAAATGGAGCACGAACTCGCGGACGACTACGAAACCACGTTGCAACGAGCGCTCGCCAAGCTCGACGCCGATAATCTCGACGACGTCGCGAAGCTCGCCGATCTGCATGCCCGTGTGCGCGGTTATGGCCATGTGAAGCTCGCGAATCTCGCGGGCGTCAAACGGGGCGAGCGGGATCTCGTCGCGCGTCTGCAGATCGAAGCGGCGACGGGAGCGTCGGTTAAAAAATCGCTGGAGGAAGTGAAAGGCGCCGGGCAGTTGCGCGGCATTCCCGTGGTAGTGGCGAAGTAAGCGCTACGAGGCACCGGCCTTGCCGACGCCTACAACAAAGCCGCTCGTGCGCATGCACGCAGCGGCTTTTTTTTGCCTGGCGATTCAGCCCGCGCGCTAGCTTTTCGCCTCGGCATCCAGCAATGCCCTCACCTGAGCGACCTTTTCGCTATCGACCGGGGCGAGCCCGTTACCGCCGATGCGGACGCCCGACCCGAAGTGCACCGCTTCGACTCGCGTCCTGCTCACGAAGCCCGCAACCGCATCGACAGTCAAACCCGCGCCTGCCAGCACCGTGCAGCGCGATCCCGCCGCCTGGCGCGCCAGTTCGCGAATGGTCGCTTCGGCATCGAGCACCGAGGGCTTGCCGCCCGAGGTCAGCACATTCGTCACCGCATCGAAACCGAGCAGCACGTCTAGCGCTTTTTGCTGATCGCGAGCTTCGTCGAACGCACGATGGAAAGTGATCGCCAGATCACCGGCGGCGTCGATCGCACGCGCAAGTTGTTCGCGGTCGATCTCGCCGTTCGCGTTCAACATGCCGATCACCACACCGTTCGCGCCCGCCGCCTTCACCGCTTGCACGTCGCGCAGCATCACCGCGAAGTCGTCGGCGTCGTAGACGAAAGAACGGCTGTGAGGGCGCACGATCACGTTGACAGGAATGCTGACCGCATCGACCACCGCTTCCATCAAGCCGATGCTAGGCGTCAGGCCGCCCTCGCCCATCGCGGTCACGAGTTCGAGCCGGTCGGCGCCCGCTTGCGCGGCGAGACGTGCGTCGGCAACAGTAGTGGCAATGACTTCGAGTAGAACGGACATGAGCGCAGCCGGGTGTCGTTGAAAACGACATCATCGCAGAAGCGCTATTCGTCGATCCAGTCGATGTCGCCGCACAGCACGCAAGTCTGCGCCCCGACGCGCGTCGCCACCGACAACGTCACGCATGGCAACGCTTCGTTGATCGACAGATACGGACGCGTCACATGCACGCGCTCGGGCGAGTTGATTGCATCGCGAAAGTACGGACGACGCAGCCAGTTCGCCCCTTGCGCATCGGCAAGCGGCAGGAAGCGCGTTTCATGCGCCGCGCGATCGGCCCGCAGCACGACGTTGCGCCCCGCCTGCCGCCCTTTCGCGTCGAGCAGAAAGCAGCGCGCGGCGTGATCGAGCGCGAGAAAATTCCAGCACACTTCTTCGAGCGGCTCGCCGGCAGCAAGCCGCTCAGCCGCGCGTTCGAATGCGCGCAGATAGGGAGCGAGGCGGCTCGCGGTGCGGCGCTCGTGTGCTTCCGTCTGATCGCGATAACGTTCGGTTAGCTCGCCGATGCAGGTCGCCGCGTGCGTTGCGTCGGCCGCCCCCGGGTTCGGGCGTCCAAAGAAAAACCCTTGAACGAAGTCGGCGTTGCAGGCAAGCGCCATTTGCGCCTCGTGTTCCGTTTCCACGCCTTCGACAAGCACGAGCTTGCCCGCTTCATGCAGCAACGCGACGAGGCCCGGCAGAATCGTTCCCATGTCGGCCCGATGCGCCGCGTGCGACAGCATGATGCGATCGAGCTTCACAATGTCCGGATTCAATTGCCAGATGCGCTCGACGTTCGAATGTCCCGCGCCGAAATCGTCGAGTGCGATCAGGAAGCCGCGCTCGCGGAACTGGCGCACGGCATCCGCGAGACGCTCCAGATCTTCAGCGCGCTGCTCGAGCACTTCGAGCACGATGCGCCTTGGAGACAAGCCGAGGCGCTTGAGCGTAGCGAGTAATGCAGCGGACAGATACGGATCGGTGAGCGCGCCGGGGTGCACGTTGAGGAACAGCCACTCGCGTTCGGCGCCTAGCACCTTGAAGTTTTCCAGATGCAGCGTCTGCGCGAGACGGTCCAGCTGCAACACATCGCCCACGCGCGCCGCCTCGCCGAATACGTCGAGCGGCGAAACCGGCCGGTCGAGCATGTCGTGCGCGCGCAGCAAGCCTTCATAGCCGACCGCCCGCATATGCGACAGACTGAAGATGGGTTGAAACACGCTCGTGAGCGTCAGCTCGCCGTGCTGCACCGAGAAGCGCTCCAGGCCGGACGTCATTTCGACGTCGAAACCGTGGCGCGCGCTGGCCGTCCTTTCCTGTTGCGCAATCGTCATGCAATCCTCTCACGCGAGAGCCGGGCCGGTCGAACGCGGGTGCGAACAACCCACGGCGCCATTGCTCCAAAATGTGCGTCATCGATATGGCTTAAGCAAGCTCCATGCGCGCGTTCGCGCACATAGCCATGTAACTCGCGTGAAAGATTGCACCGGCGGTATGGCACGTGCGCCACGGCAGGGCGCGGACGCACCTTTAGCGTGCAGCGACGATCAGCTGATCTTGCGGAGCGCCAGGCGACCCTCGTGGATCGCTAAGCACGCCGCGCGGCGCGGTCACGCTGCGCAGGTCAAACTCACAAGCTAAACTCGCGGTCTACATCTGGCGCTCGCGCTGCGCCGCGCGGCGCACGCCGACGCGCCATATGCCGCTTGCGCGCCGGCCTTGCGAGGTGCGACGCGCCGGCGCACAAACCTTTGTCCGCCTCTCCGTTATCTTCCCAAGTCTCGTACCGATGGAAATTGTCTTCACCGTATTGATTCTTCTGCTTGCCGTGGCCGGGTCGGGTGTCGTGACCCGCCTCGCGCCATTGCCGTTGCCGCTGGTTCAGATCGCAATCGGCGCGATGCTCGCCTGGCCGAAGCTCGGATTGCACGTCACGTTCGATCCGGAAATCTTCATGATGCTGTTCATTCCGCCGCTGCTGTTCGCGGACGGTTGGCGCATTCCGAAGCGCGAATTTTTCATGGCGCGCCGCTCGATCCTGATGCTCGCGCTCGGCCTTGTGTTCATGACGGTGCTCGCCGTCGGCTACTTCGTGCATGCGCTGGTACCGTCGATGTCGCTGCCCGTCGCGTTCGCACTTGCCGCCGTGTTGTCGCCGACCGATGCGGTCGCACTCTCCGGCATCGCGGGCAAGGGCAAAATTCCAGGCAGGCTGATGCACATCCTGGAAGGTGAGGCGTTGATGAACGACGCCTCCGGCCTCGTCGCGCTGAAGTTTGCGATTGCCGCTGCGCTCACCGGTGTCTTTTCATTGCGCGACGCGTCGATCAGCTTCGTGATCATCGCGGCGGGCGGTCTCGCGACGGGCGCAGCGGTGAGCTGGCTCTTCAGCTTTATCGCGGTGCGCTTTCTGAATCTCGCCGAAGAAGGCGACCCTGCGCCCGGCGTCATCATGACGTTGCTGATTCCATTCGCCGCATACCTGATCGCAGAACGCCTTGAACTGTCGGGAATTCTCGCAGCGGTCGCGGCCGGCATGATGATGAACTACACGACGCTTGCGACGTCCGGGCCGGTGGCATCGCGAGTGCGCGCGAGCAGTACGTGGACCATGATCGAGTTCGTCTTCAACGGGATGGTGTTCATTCTGCTGGGGCTTCAGTTCCCGCACATCCTCGGACGCGCGCTGCTCGATGCGCATGAAACGAGCAACGCGCAAGTCGGGCTCCTGATCGGCTACATCGCGGCCGTTGCAGCGGCGCTCTACACGATGCGCTTTGTGTGGGTCTGGTTGCTGCGCTGGTTCGCGAGCCGCGGCGCGGCGCGCCAGGGCGTCGCGAACGCGGTGCCGGGATTGCGCACGGTGGGGGTCACGACGGTCGCGGGCGTGCGCGGCGCCGTGACATTGGCAGGCGTGTTGTCGCTGCCGGAGATGCTGCCGGACGGCGCACCGTTGCCGGGGCGTGACCTCGCGATATTCATCGCATCGGGCGTGATCCTGTTGTCGCTGCTCGTCGCTGTCTTCGCGTTACCGCTGCTATTGCGCGGATGGCGTCGCGGTAAAGACCCACATGCTGCGGAAGAAGCGCTTGCACGTGTGATGGCCGCGCAAGCCGCCATTCGTGCCGTTGACGACGTGCATGACAAGGAGTGCGCGAACCTCGACGAATCCGCCTCGGCATATGCGGCCGATGTCACCGCGCGCGTGATGGACATTTATCGTCGCAGGCTCGCCGCACTTGGCGAGGAGCGGGAACCGCGCGAGATGGCACGGCGCGCCGACGCATTGGAATTTCGCATGAAGCTCTCGGCGATGCGCGCGGAGCGTCAGGTGCTTCTCAGCTTGCGCAGCAGTCAGGCGATCAACGACGAGACGTTCAACAAGCTCATGCGCGAAGTGGATCTGTCGGAGACGGCGCTGACCGCGCGCAGGAAGTGAGCCGGCTACTGCACGAGTTGCGGCGGCGTCCCTCGCCTGAAGGTACGCGCGCCGCCGCGAAAACCGTCAGGCGACCGGGCCTTCCGCCGACTTCCTTCTGAGCAGCGCGTAAAGAATGATCGCGCCGAAAGTCGCGGTGCCGATGCCGCCAAGACCGAAGCCGCCAAGCTTCAGCGAGAAGTCGCCTGCGCCGAGTACCAGCGTGACAGCTGCCACGATCAGATTGCGGTTGTCCGAGAAGTCGACTTTGTTGACGACCCAGATGCGCGCGCCCGTCACCGCGATAAGACCGAACACCACAATCGAAACGCCGCCGAGCACGGGACCCGGAATGGTCTGGATGACCGCGCCGAACTTCGGCGAAAAGCCCAGCACCAGCGCAATCAGCGCGGCAATGACGAACACCAGCGTCGAATAGATTTTGGTCACCGCCATGACGCCGATGTTTTCAGCGTACGTCGTCACGCCCGTGCCGCCGGCGAAACCCGAGACGACTGTCGCGAGCCCGTCGCCGAGAAATGCGCGGCCGATATAGCGGTCGAGGTTCTGCCCCGTCATTGCACTTACCGCCTTGATATGGCCAAGGTTTTCAGCGACGAGAATCACCGCGATCGGCGCGAGCAACGTCATGGCCCGCATATCGAACACAGGCGCCGTGAAGTGCGGCATACCGAACCACGCAGCGTTGGCCACGATCGAAAAGTCGATGGGCTTGCCCATGCCGAGGCCGTTCGTCACGATTGCGTAGATCACATACGCCATCAGCAAGCCGACCAGAATCAGCAGACGCTGCAACATGCCGCGCCCAAACACGGCAACGGCGCCGACGCACAGCACGGTGACCAGCGCCATCCACGAATCGAAGTTGCTGCCGCTCACGCCGCGCACCGCGATAGGTGCGAGATTCAGACCGATCACGCAGACGATCGCACCGGTCACGACCGGCGGCATCAGCGTTTCGATCCAGCGCGTGCCGACCGCCGACACGATCAGCCCGATGATCGCGTACACCACGCCGCACGCGATGATGCCGCCCAGCGCGAGCGGAATGTTCATATTCGGCCCGTGGCCACCGTAGCCCGTGACTGCAATCACGAGACCGATGAACGCAAAGCTCGAACCGAGATAGCTCGGTACGCGGCCTCCGACCAGCACGAAGAACAACAGCGTGCCGATGCCCGACATGAAGATGCAGAGGTTCGGATCGAAGCCCATCAGCAACGGCGCGAGCACCGTCGAGCCGAACATGGCGACGACGTGCTGAATGCCCATCGCGAACATCTGCGGCCACGCGAGACGCTCGTCGGTGCCGACGATGCGCCCCTCGACGGCGTCTGGCTGTGCGCGCCAGCGGGGGAAATAGGAATCGGCCATCGCGGGGGTTCTCCTCTAGTCGGCGTTTTTCATGACGACGGCGCAAAAAACAAACGCCGTGCGGGAATTACGCGCGAGTGTACGGAGTGCCATTGGAGGTGGCAAGCGTGAACAAGATGGCGTGCAGTCGGTTGAAACGGCACAGCGCGCGATGACGTGAATCCGGTCACCCCCGCGTCGCTTCGAGCGAAAACACAGTCACCGCTTGCTGCAGTTGTCTCGCCTGATCCGCCATCGACGAGGCCGCTGCCGCGGCCTGCTCGACGAGTGCGGCGTTCTGCTGGGTCACGTCGTCCATTTGTGCGACGGCGCGGTTCACGCCCTCGATGTCCGTGCTTTGCTCCTGCGACGCCGACGAAATCTCGCCCATCAGGTCCGTCACGCGTTTGATCGCCTGAGTCACTTCAGCCATCGTCTGGCCGGCCCGCTCTGCGAGTTCCGCGCCGCTGCCCACGCGTGCCGTCGAGCTTTCGATCAGTTCCTTGATCTCTTTCGCCGACACCGCGCTGCGCTGGGCGAGCGAGCGCACTTCGCCCGCGACGACCGCGAAGCCGCGCCCCTGTTCGCCGGCGCGTGCCGCTTCGACCGCTGCGTTGAGCGCCAGAATGTTGGTCTGAAACGCGATGCCTTCGATCACCGCGATGATATCGGTCATGCGTTTGGAGCCGGCCGCCAGTTCGCGCATCGTTTCCACGACATCGTCCACAAGACCGCTGCTGCGCGCGGCCACTTCGGATGCACCTTGCGCGACGCCGCCCGCCTGCTGCGCGTTTTCGGCGTTCTGCTTCACCGTCGAAGTTAGTTGCTGCATGCTCGACGCCGTTTGCTGCAAGGCTGCAGCCTGTTCTTCAGTGCGCTGCGAGAGGTCGGTGTTGCCTTGTGCAATCTCGCCTGACGCGGTCAGAATGGATTCACTCGATTCGCTGATGCCCGACACGATCGTGGCGAGCCGCTCACGCATGTTGCGCAGCGCGTAGAGCATGCTGTGCGTGTCGCCGGCGCGGGTCTCGACGCGCACGCTGAGATCGCCGTCGGCGATACGATTGGCGAGTTGCATCGCGTAGTCCGGCTCGCCGCCCAACTGACGCGACAGGCGCCGCGCGATCATTGCAGCAAGCAGGCCGCCCGCGGCGATCGCACCCAGCACCAGCGCGACCATCGCAACGCGCATGCGCTGATATTCGCTGGCTGCTTCCGCCTGCGCGTCGTTGCCTTGCTGACGGCGATAGTCGATCAACGCCGTGATGCGATCGCGCAATGCCTCGCTCGACGCAATCGCGCGGCGCACGAGTTCGTCGTTGTCGACGCCGGCAGGAATCGGCGCGAGGCCGACCTGCTGATGCACGATAGCTTCCCACTCCGCCGACTTGCCCAGCACGTCGTCGAACATCTGGCGGCCTTTTGCGGTGACGATAGTCGCGCGGTATTGATCGTAGCCCTGATGCATCAGCTTGAGCGAGCCGACGATGCTGTCCTTCAGCTTCTGGCGCCCCGCATCGTCTTTCACGTAGCCGAGATTTGCGGCGGCGAGGTCGGCGTCGATCTTGTGGCGGTTCGCCTCTTCCAGCCAGTAAAGGCCGTCCATGTATTTGTCGCAGATCGCATCGGTGATGTCATGCATCGACGACAGCGTTTTCAGCGAAGTGCCGCCAATCACCACGCAAAATCCAATCACAACGGCAAAGGCCAGCAGCAGTTTCCTGAACACGGTCATGCGGTCGAACCACTTCATTTGAACATCCTTCGGAAGTCACAACGGAATGCCCGCTGCTGCTCCGTCGCAAGCATGCGGCGACTCGTTGCGATGAGTCATGCATGCAGGACGTGGAGGCGCGGCAGCGCTCACCTTCCTTTTACGGCGCTGACGGCGTGGACCTGAAGCGATAAATGCCTGGAATAAGCGGGACAGGATAATGTAAGGAATGCCTGGCAGACGGAACCGTGATGAACACACATGCGTGCGTTTGAGATTCGTCCGATAGAAGCGTGTTCATTCGCCTCTTAGACTTCTCCTGCTGCGTGGACCTCATGTAGCGCATGCGATGTTGTTGTAACTCTCCGACTTTTCCGCTCACGCTCGAACGAGTGTGAGCGGTTTTTTTTCGCCTGTGCGCCGCGTTTGATGCGAGTCACATTGGCGGTTCGAACGCGTTGCCGGCGAGCCGCAATGCGTAGGCGCGGACGTCTTCGGGCCATCCGGCGATTTTCTTTTCGAAGCGTGGTTGATCGCCTGCATAGAGCGCGCGAGTGGCGTCCTCGTAATCCGGCAGGTTGCCGGCTACCGCCGTCATGAACCGATACGCCGCTTCTTGCGCCGCACGTTTGCGCTCGCGCTGCTCGCCAGTTCCGCGCGCCGTCTCCACGAGCTTGCGCAACGCGACCGACGCCCCGCCCGGCTGCGCGTTCAGCCAGTCCCAATGACGCGGCAACAAGGTGACTTCGCGCGCGACGACGCCCAGCTTGGGGCGTCCGCGACCGCGTGGTGTGTCGGGCTCGGCGTCTTCGTTGCTTGCGTTGCTGTTTGCATGGTTGCTTGCATCGTTGTGCGGATGAGCAGCGGACGACTCGCGAACTAGGCGCGCGACGATTTCTTCGGCAGTACCGCGCAGATCGAATTCGACCGGGGCGGCCGTGGCGTCGTCGAAAACGAGAATGGGCGCTCGCTCGCCTCGCTCGACTACTCCCTTGACGGCAATCGCGACTGCGGGCAACTCACCCGAGGCGATGAAGCGATGGCCCTCGAAGGCCGTGCAAGTGGTGCTGGTAGTGCTGGTGGGGCGATGCGTGGTCACGACAAACTCCGGTTGGGAAGTTGTCGAATTATATCCGGGTTAAATTAGAAAGCAACATATTACCCGGATAATATTGGTAGGAACTCAATGGCCGGCCACCACCGTGAAAGCGCGGCTCGTTGCCGACGCGCAGGTTCCTACAGTTGGGTGCGACACGACGCGGTTGCGGCCGCCGTCTTTGGCTGCATACAAAGCCTGATCGGCCGCGTTGACCAGCGCGCGACTCGTCGTGAACGCCTCGCCTTGCGTAGTGGCTACGCCAATACTGATCGTCAACACATGATGCGAGCTCGCGACATGCCCGAGCGCGAGTGCCTGGACCGCTGCGCGGATTTTCTCTGCAATGCAGAGGGCGCCCGCTTCGTCGGTGTCCGGCAGCAGAACGGCGAACTCTTCGCCGCCGTAGCGCGCCGCCGTGTCGCCGGGACGCCGTACCTCGTGCGTGATGCAGCGAGCTACGGCGATCAGCGCGTCGTCGCCGGCCGAGTGCCCGTACAGGTCGTTGAAGCCCTTGAAACTATCGACGTCGATCAACAGCATGGCGAGCGATCCGTCGTTGCGCTGCGCGCGACGCCACTCCTTCTCCGCGGCTTCCTCGAAGGTGCGGCGGTTGTCCATGCCCGTGAGACCATCCGTTCGCGCGAGCCTGTGCAACTCTTCTTCGGCGAGAAGACGGCGCCGCATCTGCTGCGCGAACAGCACGGCAAGCGCGATCAGCGTGAGATCGAGCGCGCCGATCAGCGAGCCGATGATCCATGCCCGCCGCCGCCAGCCGACGTAGATGTCGCGCGTGGACAGCGCGACATCGAGAATCAGCGGATACATGTCGATATGGCGAAACGCGTACCAGCGTTCGACGCCGTCGATTGCCGCGGTGCCGAAGAAGTCGCCGCTCGGCTGCGCGGCGAAGCGCGAATAGTTGGAGGTACCCGTCAGATTGATGCCGATCGTCTTTGGATCGTACGGACGCCGCATCAGCATCGTGCCGTCGCTTAGCATGAGAGCCATCGAACCGCCGGCGCCGAGATTCATCCCGTTGAAGAGGCTGCGGAAATATTTCAGCCGCATGGTGCCGACCACCACGCCGCCGAAGCTGCCGTCCGGCCGCGAAATACGCCGGCTCAAGCCGATGCTCATGTCAGTGCCCGTTGCGCGCGGCATGAACGGGTGACTCACATACAGACCCACGTTGGGCGAATCGCGATGCACCTTGAAGTAGTCGCGGTCGGCGAGATAGACATGGCGCGGCGTAACGGACTGCGAATCGAACTTGATATAGCCGGTTTCGTCGATCACGAGAATCGAGCCCATGTCTTTCGCGGATGCCGAACCGTCGAACAACACCATTTGCCGCAGCGAAGGCTCCAGTTCAAGCACGCGTGGCTGCTTGAGCCCTTCGATCACCGTGCGTATCGACAGGTCGTAGATCTCCAGATTGCGCGACACGTCGCGCTCCACCAGCAGCGAGACGTTGAACACGGAATCTTGCGCGCGCCGCAATGCGTCGTCGTGCATCTGCGCCAGCACCCACACTGCAATGGCGAGGATCGCGCTGGCCAGCACGCCACTAATCGCAATGATGTTGTTCGGACGACGCGTGACCATTGAGTTCGGTTTGGGCATGCGCGGTCTCACGCGCGAAAGGAGGAAGAGACGCGTCCATAGGGAATCGCGTATGGCGAACCCGTAGCGTAACAGAGGTCATCCTTACCCAAAGGATCGAAAAGACGGGTTTTTAGTGCCTAGTGCGCGTTTATGAGGCGCTTGCGGAGGCGCTTGTGAATCGCTTACGCGGCGGACCCGACGCTAGGTTCTATGCGAATTTCATGAGAAGTCCGTAATGGATTACCCCGCCCTCCTCAAGTCCGCTCTGCGCGGCCCGATAACCAGTAAATGGGATGCCGGTTTCGTGCTTGCACGCGACGGCAACACTGCGCAGGACCGTCGGGGAGTACGACGGTCACATAGACGCTCCCATGTCCGGACCTGAGAGTCCATCACGAAACGCCTACGTTTCGTCCTTGGAGAAGCAACAATATATGGCCGCCTTGAACCAGTTCAGTATTAAAGCGAAGCTAATTGCCGGCTTCGGCACGTTGTCCCTGATTGTCGTCGTGGTTGCGGGGCTTTCCCTCAAGTCGCTGAGCGATTCGACCGAAGGGTTCTCCAGCTTCGTGCGCGGCATCAACGCGCGCGCCGAGATGGCCGTGCAAGTGAGAACAGCCGTCGACCGTCGGGCGATCGCTGCCCGTAACCTCGTGCTTGTCGTGAAGCCCGAGGATTTCGACATTGAGAAAGCGTTGGTGGCGCGTGCCCACGAAGATGTATCGGCGAACCTGAAGAAGCTGAACGAGATGGTGAAGGCCTCCGACGCGAGCGACAAAGCGCGCAGCCTCGTGGCCGAGATGGACCGCGTGGAGACGGCTTACGCGCCCGTCGCGACCGAGATTGTCGGTCTCGCGCTCGCCAATAAACGCGACGAGGCGATCGCCAGGATGGACGATCAATGCCGCCCTCTGCTAGCGGCGCTGATCCGTGCGACCGATGCGTATGCGGACTACGCGCATTCGCGGCAGGAGGAGATGATCACCGGCTATGCGGCGCACTACGAGCACCAGCGCAACTTGCTCATCACGATTTCCCTGCTCGCGATCGCGCTCGCGGTGGGCGCATGCGTGGTACTCACGCGCGCGGTGAGCGGTCCGTTGAATCTTGCAATCGGCGTCGCGCGGACCGTGTCGCAAGGCGACTTGCGCACGCGCATTAACGTCGACGGCAAGGATGAAACCAGCAAGCTGCTCGGCGCATTGCGCGAGATGAACGAACGCCTGACGACGATCGTCGGACGCGTGCGCGATGCCAGCACGAGCATTGCGCACGCGGCGCGCGAGATCGCCGCGGGCAATATGGACCTGAGCCAGCGCACGGAAGAGCAGGCGGCGTCACTGCAGGAGACGGCGTCAAGCATGGAGCAACTTACGTCGACGGTGAAGCAGAACGCCGATAACGCGCAGCAAGGCAGCACGCTGGCCGCGAACGCGTCGAGTGTTGCGCAAAAAGGCAGCGCGGTGGTGGGCCAGGTGGTGAGCACGATGCAGGACATCAGCGACAGCTCGACGAGGATCGCGGACATCACCGGCATCATCGAAGGAATTGCATTTCAGACAAACATTCTTGCGCTGAACGCGGCCGTCGAAGCGGCGCGTGCGGGCGAACAGGGACGCGGCTTCGCGGTGGTTGCGAGCGAGGTGAGAAGCCTGGCTCAGCGCTCGTCGAGCGCGGCCAAGGAGATCAAGGATCTGATTGCCAATTCGGTGGACAAGATCCGCGACGGCTCGTCGCTCGCCGGCGAAGCGGGCAAGACGATGAGCGAGGTGACGGAGGCGGTGGCGCGCGTCACTGACATCATGTCGGAGATCGCGGCGGCATCGAGCGAACAGAGCCGCGGCATCGAGCAGGTGAACCTAGCGATCACGCAGATGGACAACGTCACGCAGCAGAATGCGGCGTTAGTGGAAGAGGCGGCGGCGGCTTCGCGGTCGATGGAGGAGCAGGGAGAGCAGTTGAATGAGGTTGTGGGGTTTTTTCGGGTTTTGGAGGGGGTGGGGGGTGGGGGTGCTGGGGCTGCGGGGGCTGCTTTGGCTGCCGGGGCTGCGGTGGATTCTGGTGGTCGAGAGAATGCGGTTGTTACGGGGCGTGCAGTTGTTGCGGCGGCGCCGCGGGTGGGCGCGTTGGCGGCGATCCGAAAGCCGGTTAGGGATGGAACGGTGCCCGTTGTCTCCGTCGGCGAAGATGCGAGGTGGGATCAGTTTTGATTTGGTGGGTTGGCGGGAAGCGTTTGATGGGAAATTAAAAAACCCCGGCAGGTTGAACTGCCGGGGTTTCTTGTTTTGAAGCTTGTGGTGTTGCTTGGAATCTGGTTGGTGGAGAGGAGGAGGATCGAACTCCCGACCTTCGCATTGCGAACGCGACGCTCTCCCAGCTGAGCTACCCCCCCAACGTGCAAATTATTCTAGCACAGGCATTTTCCGTTTTGCCAAGCCACCAACCCGGCAAAAACTCACTTGGAAGGTGCCCCAGCAAGCACCCAATCGACCACCGCGCGAATATCCGCATCGCTCATCGACTGATGCGCGGGCATCGGAATCATGCCCCACACACCCGAGCCACCGTCCTTCACCTTGCGCGCCAACTTTGCGGGAGCCTGGGCGTCGCCTTTGTATCTGGCGGCGATCTGCTGGAACGACGGACCGACTAGTTTGCGATCCACCGCATGGCATCCCATGCAGGCATTGGCGTTAGCGACCCGCTGGCCGCTCGGCATATCGGCAGCGTAGGCCGTCGATACAAACAAGCTCGCCGCCCCGAACATCAAAGAAGCGATAACAACGCCAACAACCCCGAGCTTCATTGCGGCGCCTTAGGATTGCCAGGATGCACCGCGTTCGAGTTCGTGACCGGTGCCGGCGCCTGCTGCTCGAGCGGCCTCGCGCTAACCGACGAGTCAGGAATCGTTCCAACCGTCGCCGCGGCAGCGTCCGGCTGCGACGCGGCAACAGGCGCTGTCGCCGCAGCCGCATTTGCCGCCGCTGCCTCTTGCGGCTGGATGTACTGGAAGACCTTCACGACCTGCGTAACGCCCGGCACCCGGCTGGCGACGTCCGCGCCGCGATTGCCTTCGTCCATCGTGACGAGGCCCATCAGATACACGGAACCACGCTCGGCGACGACCTTGAAATCGTTCGCCGAGATGTCCTTCTCGGCGATCAGCGCGGTTTTCACGCGCGTCTCAAGATACGTGTCATTCGTGCGCGAGGAGAATGAACTCGCCGGCATGATCGTGAGTTCGTTGACGATCGTATTCACGTTGTTCAAACCACGCACGATACTCTCGGCGCGCTGCTTGGACGCATCCCCTGCCACTTCGCCGGTCAGCAGCACGCGGCGGTTGAACACCGTCACGTTGACGTGCGCCGAATCCGGCAGATTCTGACTGATCTGCGAAAGCGCCTTCACCTGGATTTCGCGGTCCTCGGTCTGCGCGCCGATTGTGCGCCGGTCGGTCGCCATCAACGCGCCGCCGCCCGCCGCGCCCGCAACGGCGAGAAAACAACCCTGCAACGTCGCGGACAACCCCGCCGCAAACCCAACCACCAGCACGGTTCTCACCAGTGTCTTCTTGACGCGGAATACGCTCATCAACTAGCTCTCCTTCGGATCAATCTCAGTCTTCGCCCAGCAACATGGCATCGATGCCGTCGCATAGACAATGGATGGTCAGCAAGTGCACTTCCTGGATGCGCGCGGTGCGTTCTGACGGCACGCACACGTGGATGTCGGTATCGCTCAATACTTCCTGCATGCGTCCGCCGCCCTTTCCACTCAACGCGACAACAATCATCTCGCGCTCGTGCGCGGCTTCGATTGCAGCAATCACATTCGCGGAATTGCCCGACGTGCTGATCGCGAGCAGGACATCGCCCGGCTGACCCAACGCCCACACCTGCTTCGAGTAAATCTGTTCGAACGAATAATCGTTAGCGATGGCGGTGAGCACCGACGTATCGGTACTAAGTGCGACGGCCGGCAAGCCAGGCCGCTCGCGTTCAAAGCGGCCAATCAGTTCAGCGGCAAAATGCTGCGCGTCCGCCGCGGAACCGCCATTGCCGCACGCAAGAATACGGTTGCCATTGGCAAGCGCGGCAAACATCGTGTCGATTGCTGCGGCAATCGGCATCGACAAGGTTTCCAAAGCTTCGAGTTTGACTGCCGCGCTATCGCGGAAGTGTTGTTGAATGCGTTCGACTGACATCGAGTCTCTATCTTCTACCGCGAATAAGCCGCGACATGCGGCCGTGTTGTGAAGTTGTATGAATGAAGTCTTGCTGCAAGCAATAGCGCTCCACTGAACTTTAAGCGCAACGAACCGTGTGCGTTTCGACACCTCGCAAAATGCGCTGTGAAGCACGCTGAAATCTCACCATTTCGCCCCGTAGCTCGCACGCGAGCGCAAGTTTATCGCACTAACCCATGTTCTCCGCGCAATTGCGTCACACTTCGTCGGCGCGGAAAGCATCGCGTAACCAGACGAGGCGCCCCGCTTCGAACGCAATCACGTCAAAGCGGCAAGCAGGCTGATCCCGCGAATCCGAACGCTGAGTCGCAAGATAGTGCTGCGCTGCGCGCACGATTCGTTGCCGCTTCTGCCAACCGATGCTCGCAGCCGCGCCGCCATACTTGCGTTGCGCGCGCGCACGAACTTCGACGAATACAAGCGCGCCATCGCGCTCGCGCATCACGAGATCGATTTCCCCGCCGCGGCAGCACACATTGCGCGCCACGAACCGCAAACGCTGACGCTGCAAAAACTCCTGCGCACGCAACTCGAACGCCGCGCCGACGAGTTTGGACCCCGCCTGTCCGGAAAAGTTGTTCGTTATGGCGACGCTTGCGTTCGGCTTCTTCGTCGTCGCGTCGGCATTCCTCTCGGCGGCCGGAACGCGCGGCGCTGCGTGGCACAATGACGGCCTCATTCCGTCCGTTTGCGTTTTCTGCCTCATGACTCCTCTCTCTGAACTCGCGCAAGGACAGCAGTACCCCGCCGCCGCGCTGTATGTGGTGGCCACGCCGATTGGCAACGTCGCCGACATCACGCTGCGCGCGCTGCATGTGCTCGGACTCGTAGACCGCATCGCCGCGGAAGACACGCGCAACACCGGTCAGTTGCTCGCGCGCTATGGCATCTCGAAGCCGCTCATCGCGGTTCATCAACATAACGAGCGAGCCGCCGCGCAACGCATCGTCGAGCATTTGCAAGCAGGCGAGCGCGTGGCCTATGTGTCCGACGCGGGCACACCTGGAATCTCCGATCCGGGCGCAAAGCTCGTCGATGCAGCTCGCGAAGCGGGCTTCGCGGTGATTCCGCTGCCGGGCGCGAGTGCACTTGCCACTGCGCTGAGCGCGGCGGGGGATTGGGTCTCGACGTTCTCGTTCCTCGGCTTCCTTCCGCCGAAACCTAAAGCCCGCGCCGCCGCGCTGCAAACGCTCGCGCAGCATCCGCACGCAATGGTCTTCTACGAAGCGCCGCACCGCATCGTAGAAACGGTGCAGGCTTTGGCCGATGCGTGGGGCGGCGAGCGCAAGCTGCTCATCGCGCGAGAACTGACGAAGTTACACGAAGCCTTGCATTGCGGCACCCTGGCCGAAGCGCCAACGTGGCTCGCCGCCGATCCAAACCGCCAACGCGGTGAGTTCGTACTGGTGGTCGAAGGCGCGCAGCAGGAAACGGCCGGCGAGCACGATCACGACGCGTTGCTCGAGATGTTGCTGGAGGAGTTGACGGTGAGCAGCGCGGCCAGGATCGCGGCGTCGATCACCGGCGCGTCGCGCAACGCGCTGTACACGCGCGCACTGGCGCTCAAGAAAGAAGACGATTGAGAGAAACGGCAGCGCCTGACACGCAGCAGCAAAGATCAAACAAAAAGGGCCGCCCATATACATGAGCGGCCCTTCTTTTTTCTGCAGGCGGACGTAGTTCGCCATACCGACCGACGCAAACAGCGCCGTGCGCCTATTACTTCTGCGCGATGGGACCCGAATCGGACGCCAGCGTTTCGTCACGCGCCTGGCGCGCTTCGTCCTGCGTCACACCTTCGATCTTCACGCGCGCGGTGCCCGCGTGGCGCATATCAAGAACATTCGCTGCCGCCATCGACAGATCGATCACACGGCCGCGCGCGTACGGGCCGCGGTCGTTGATCCGGACAACGACGGAACGCGAAGTGGCGGGATTCGTCACTCGCACATACGAACCGAGCGGCAACGTGCGATGCGCGGCGGTCAGCGCGTGCATGTCGTAACGCTCGCCATTGGCGGTGCGGCGGCCATGAAAGCCGCGGCCGTACCAAGAGGCGCGTCCGGTCTGATGAAAGTCCGAAGCACCGGTACTGTCATCCGAAAGAGGCTTCGCATCGGCCAGCGATGGCCCTTGCGCGGCAGCATCGGCGGACGCCGGCGCGCTGCCGTAGGCTTGCGGTCCGAATGACGCAGCTTGCGCGTTCTTTGTGCGGAGCGGCACGGCGCTTGCGACACTGTTGTCGGCGCCCGGCGGCGTGGCGCAACCGGCCAGCACAAAAAAGGCAAAAAGTGTCCCCAGACTACGGGATAACCGAGTTTTCATAAGACGTGCAATCAAATTGTCGAGCCGCATCACGCGTAGTTGAGCGTGTTGCCTGCGACTCCGGCGGCAAAGGACGACAACGCGCCGCGCAGACGAGCGCAGAACGTCAAAGCCCGGATGCGGCTCATTCAGCCGCTACCGCACGGTTAATTTTCACGTCTGGCGCAACCTGTCCCCGGCAGCCTGACCAGACCCCACATGCCGCCATCGAACGTGGCAAACACGTTCTTGCGCGCAAGACTCAGCGTGCAGGAACGGCGGCGTAGGCCCCACCCAGCGTCACGACCGTAAGAGTCATAGCAGGCGCGTGGCGCCTGGCTGGGCAAGACGTGTGCATCGAAAGCTCGATACCTGATGGCCGTCCAAAACCGCGACAGCCCATACTTGAGTGGCGATCCGCGCTCCTATTTGTGATAGGGACGCATCGCCTTGTGGCAGCACGATTCCTCGTGCATGGGCTCCATTATACCCAAAACAGAATGCTGTGTTGCTAAGCGACTGAAAACCTTGATGAATCTTCACCATTGCTGCAAGAATGAGCAGACAAAACGCTGCGCCGCAAGCATTCGCGGGCGCCGGCGAACGTCGGCGCGGCGGGTCGAGACGCCGGTACAATCAACGTTTTCCCCGCGGCGCCGTCATTCATGAAAGTCACTTTGATCCCCGTCACGCCGTTCCAGCAAAACAGCTCGTTGCTCGTTTGTGAGGCAACCGGGCGCGCGGCCGTCGTCGATCCGGGCGGCGATCTGGACGTCATTCAGGCTGAGATCGCGCGCCAGAACGTGAGCGTCGAGAAAGTCTTCCTGACGCACGGTCACATCGACCACTGCGCAGGGGCGAAGACACTCGCCACGCATTACGGAGTGCCGATCGAAGGCCCGCATCCCGACGAACGCTTCTGGCTCGACAAACTGCCCGATCAAAGCACGCGGTTCGGCTTTCCGGCAGCCGATGCATTCGAGCCCGATCGTTGGCTCGACAATGGCGACACCGTGCAATTCGGCGACGAGACGCTCGAGGTCTATCACTGCCCCGGGCATACGCCCGGCCACGTGGTGTTCTTTAGCCGCGCGCATCGGCTAGCGCTGGTCGGCGACGTGCTGTTCGCGGGTTCGATCGGCCGCACGGATTTTCCGCGCGGCAATCATGCGGATCTGGTGCGCTCGATTCGCGAAAAGCTCTGGCCGCTCGGCGACGACGTCACCTTTGTCCCGGGCCACGGTCCGACGTCGACCTTCGGCGCGGAGCGGCGTAGCAATCCCTATGTTGCCGACGGAGTCGTCGCATGAGCAGCGAAATCTATGTCAGCACCGACGTCGAAGCGGACGGCCCGATTCCCGGTCCGCATTCGATGCTGAGCTTCGCGTCGGCGGCCTATACGGAAGACAAGCAACTCATCGCCACTTTCTCCGCGAATCTGGAGTTGCTCGAAGGCGCCGCGCCGCATCCCGTGCAAGAAGCGTGGTGGAAGACGCAGCCGGAAGCCTGGGCAGCGTGCCGGAAGGACTTGCAACGTCCGGAGGCGGCGCTCGCGGCGTATGTCGACTGGGTCGAGGCGCTGCCCGGCAAACCGGTGTTCGTCGCGATGCCGGCCGGCTTCGACTTCACCTACATGTTCTGGTACATGATGCGCTTTGTCGGCCGTTGCCCGTTCTCGTGGTCGGCGCTCGACATCAAGACACTCGCGTTCGCAATGACCGGCTTGCCGTATCGCAAGAACATCAAGCCGCGCTTTCCGAAACACTGGTTCGACGAACATCCGCATACCCATGTGGCGCTCGACGACGCTATCGAGCAGGGCGCGCTTTTCTGCAACATGCTGAAGGATCTGCGCGCAATGCAGGCCGCAGCCTCGGCGGCCGGCGTAGAAGGGGACGCGTCAGGACAAAATCCCGCTGAGGAACCGGCAAATTAGGTAATCTCCCTCGCTCAGGCCGTTTTGCATTGCGTTTCGTTTTCGCGCCCTCTACCATGCGGTGATACGGCGACGCCAACGGAGGCGCAGTTGACACTCGATACGTTCTCTCAAAAAATCCTGCGCCTTTTGCAGCTAGATGCACGCCGCTCGGTGCAAGAAATATCCGACCAGGTCGGTCTGTCGAGCACGCCTTGCTGGCGGCGCATCAAGGACATGGAGCAATCGGGCGTGATCCAGCGCTACACGGCGCTGCTGGATCGCGAGAAGCTGGGACTGCACGTGTGCGCGCTCGCGCACATTCACCTCACGCGTCATACCGAAGGCGGCGTCGAACAGTTCGAGCGGGAAATCGCCACTTGCCCGGAAGTGACCGAGTGCTACAGCACCACCGGCGAGTCCGATTACATCCTCAAGATCGTCGCCCCGGACATCAAGGCGTACGACACGTTCCTTCACGAACGCATCTTCAAGATTCCAGCGGTTGCTCAAGTACGCACGAGCGTCGTGCTGCGCGAAATCAAATTCGATACGCAACTACCGCTGTGATATGCGCGGACGTGCGCTGAGGTTCGCTGTGTTGGATAGCCGCGGGCAGTTTAGTTGCAGCACAAACCGGTGCGGCTGCGTGCGGTGGCTCGTTCAACGAGGGTTGCAGCGGCGTTCGACGCGTCGCGTCGAGTTGCATCCTCTCGCGCCTTAGCTGGTGCCGTGCGGGACCGTGCTCTTGTGACGATCCGCACCCGCGCCGGCCTGCGTCGACGAACCGCTTTGCGCCGACGGTGTGTCGACTTCGCGCAGTAAATCGAGCTTGCGCGCGCCAAGGCGGCGCTTGAGCGCGGCGAGGTCGACACGTTCAAGCGCCCCCATGCTTTCGCCGTTGTCATGGCGCAAGGATCGCGCGGGCAGTACGACTTCGACGTCGAGCCCGGTGCTCAGATAATGAATGTTGACCGCCGCGGCCTTGAGGCCGACCGTCGCCAATGCCGCGTTCACGTCGGCAACGATCCGCTCGCGCGAAGGCAACCCGACCGGCGGATGCGCGACCGCATCGTTCTCGGGATCAACGTGGATCAGCGCGTCGAGCACACGGTTGTCGCTCAACACACGCAGGCGTGCACTTTCGGCGATGTAATGCCCTTCGGACACCGAGATCAGCGGATCGACCAGAATATGTGCGTCGACTAGCGCGAAGTCGCCCATTTTTCGCGTTCGTAGTTCGTGGACGTCGCGCACGCCCGGCGTCGACAGCAACAGTGCGCGCATGTCGGCAGTGGCGGCTTCGTCCAGCGCGCGGTCCGACAGATCCTGCAGCGCGTCCCACCCGAACATCCAGCCCATGCGCGCCACCATGAAACCGACGATTGCGGCAGCGATGGGATCGAGCAGCCGCACGCCGGCGAGACTGCCGAGAATGCCGAGCGCAACCACCAGCGACGATGCCGCGTCCGAGCGCGCATGCCACGCGTTCGCAATCAGCATGGCCGAGCGCACGCGCTGCGCCTCGCGCAGCATGTAGCGGAACAGGCCTTCTTTGGAAAAGAGCACGAGCACTGCCACGAACAGAGCGCTCAGATGAACGGCCGGAATGTTGTCGAGATCGGCCAGGCGAGTGCCGGCACGCCACAACATGCCGACGCCGACTGCAATGAGCAGCGCGCCAAGAAATAACGAAGCGACCGTTTCGTAACGGCTATGCCCGTAATTGTGATCCGCATCCGGCTTTGCGCCGCTGTGCCGATTGGCGAACAGCACGACAAAATCTGAAATCAGATCGGCAAGAGAATGGATGCCGTCGGCCACGAGTGCCTGTGAGTGCGCGAACACGCCGATGGCGATTTGCAGCGCCATCAATACGGCATTCAGCGCAATACTGACAAACGTACTTTTGCGCGCGACGCGGTGTTTCTCGGCGGACTCAACGGCGGCGGAGGGCATCTTGAAGAAAGCAGGAGTTCAATGCCTACATTCTACCCGCCGGGCCTTCTTAAACTGCACTGACTCGAAAAACATCCATAAAAATCAGCCGCTTATGAAAACGAAAACTATTCGCATTCCAATTACGCGAAGCACCACGTACGGCGATTTTTTGGGCGACTTAGACGCGACAATGAAAAGGTCGCGTTCTGAACAGCACGCGACCTTTCATGACGAGGCAGCAGCGCTTAGGCGTCCGGCTCGTATTCGTATTACATTTAATGGGGCAGCCATTTACATCTGAGTAATTCCGAGGGAATTACTTTTGAATCAGAAACTTCTCACGATCGAGACCGGCAATCCACCGCGGCGGTTTGCCGCGTCCGGACCACGTGCTGCCGGATTCCGGGTCACGATATTTCGGTGCAACGCCAGCGCGCGGACGCGCGGCTTTGGCGCCTTTAGGTGCGCGACCGCCGCCCAGTTCGCTGAGCGAGATGCCGTAGTCGGCCATTTTCTGTTTGATTTCGTTCAGCACTTCCGCGTATTCGCGCGACTTAGCCTCTTCGATCTGCTTTTCAAGCTTCTCTCGCTGCGCGAGTAGTTCCTTGTAGGAAGACATAGGTTCCCTTGTGGTTTGAATTAACGACTGCCAGTCTTAAGCCAGCTTGCCCTTTGAAGGTGTTCATGCCTCGGAATTTGAACGCGAGATTAACACAAAATAGAAAGACTACAAATGCATCGGCGTGAAACTAATACTTGTTCGTTTCAAAAACTTTCCGTTAGGCGCCGTGTCCCCGTGTTCCCTTTCATTTGGCTATGTCCGCAATTTGCAGCGGAAGGCCTTGTCGTGTCGGTAATTATGGGATTAATTATCAGCAGATGAAAATTAAGATACGTTTCAACGGCCAAACATGTCATTTCATGAAAGCTTTGATATGAGACCACGTAACATATTGCGATAGAACTTTTCCGCCGTCTTTTCTGGGATAAGGTCTTTGGCAATCGGCAATAAACGCCTAATCTGTTTGTCGCCTCATGCAATCTTCTAGCGCCGCGTGCAAGGTTTCCCGATCTGGCATTCCGCTGTCGAATGGAAAACGTTTGCGAAGCCCGTCTTTTCTTAAATCAGCGCCATACCGGTCCACGCCGATGAGCTGATAACCGGATCGGTTTAAAAACGCATCGGTGAATTCACCTATGAGAGCCTCTTCCTGATCGGATTCCAGCGCGGGCAGCGGGTCCAGTTCGTCGCCGCCAAGCCACCCCATCGCACCGAACCCGCCGATATAGCGCAGGCGGTCGAGCGTCATGGTCCAGAACGTAAAGTCGCCGAGAACGAGGTAGCGCTCCGCGTCAGGGTGATAGCGCAGATAGCGCGCGACGAGTTCCGGCGCCGGATCGACCGGTTCAAACGTCCCCAGCAACGTGACGCGCTGCCCATTGAGTACGTCGCCGTCGGGCGCGTCGACAACGAGAAAGCCGGCCCGCGGGTCCGCATGCAGGTTGTGCGTATGCTCCGCGAGCCGACTCACCAGAATCGTAGGCCGGTGGCGCGCGTCTGGCGCGAATGGCAGCACGGAGGGATAAGGGAAACCTTCCGGCTGGCGAGCGTGCGTCGCGAGGGTACCGACGGCGGAGGTATGCAGCAGGTGCAATGGCGCTTGTGCGGGAATGTTCAATTGCTTTCCTTGTTGAATGATCTCTGCTCGCCTGAGACCCCGAAAGCGCAGTTGCACGGGGGACGCCTGAGCTATCGCCTAGGGCCGGCGCCAGCGCTTGCAGTCGGCGTCGATCGCCTCCAGACGCAAGCTTTCATGGTCTTGAGCGCTTCAAGCATAAGACAGCGTGCCTGGTTAGAATCGGAAATTCGCTTTCAGTGCGCTTTCTCCCAGCATCTTTCTCCACGAGACTTCCGTGTCCGACCGCTCTCCCGACTTCGCCGCCATCCCCGCCGCTCACCGAGACCTGTCCTACACAGTTCGTCAGCGAGCCCGCATTGCGACCATGGCAGTGTTTTTCATCGCCGGGATGGTGTACGGGTCATGGGGTGTGCACGTGCCAACCGTGCGCGACCGTTTCCAGCTTAGTCCAGCATTGCTGTCGCTGGCGCTTCTCGCCGTCGCCGGTGGCTCGATCGGCGCGATGGCCGCCAATGCGTCGTGGATCGCGCGTGTCGGCACACGCCGCGCCTGCCTGACCGGCGGCCTCGTGATGGCGGTCTGCGCCGCATTGATCCTGGTGGTGCCGTATTACTGGCTTTTGCTGATCGTGCTGGCAACCTTCGGCGCGGGCATGGCCACTCTCGATGTCGCCATGAACGCAGAGGCCAGCGCCGTTGAGAAAGCGTTGGGCAAGCCGATCATGTCGTCGTTGCACGGTATGTTCAGCGTCGGCGGGATGTTCGGTGCGGCGGCGGGCGGCGCGCTGCTCGCGCACGGCATGGCGCCGGCCGTGCATCTGGCGTTGGCGGCCACCGTCAGCGCACTGGTGCTGATCGCCGCGTGTCCGGCAGTGTTGCCGCATGTACCGCACGACGATCATCCGGATTCCGCGACGCCGCGCGCCAATCGTTGGCGCTCGCCGGCGTTGTGGGCGCTCGGCACCATGGCGCTCGTCGCGCTGATCGCAGAAGGCGCAATGTACGACTGGGCGACCGTCTATATGCGCGACGTCGTCCTCGCCACGCCCGCGCTCGCGAGCGCTGCGTATGCCGCGTTTTCCGGCGGCATGGCGGCGGCCCGTTTTGCCGGCGACGCCGTGCGCGCACGCTTCGGCGCTCCGCAACTCGTCATGGGCAGCGCAACGCTCGCGCTCGCGGGAATGATCGGCGCGCTCCTGCTGCCGACGCCGGTCGCCGCGCTAGTCGGCTTCACGTTGATGGGCCTCGGCTTGGCCAATATGATGCCGGTGCTGTTCGCGGCCGCAGCGAGCGTAAAGGGCATTCACGCAGCCGAAGGCCTCGCGCACGTCGCCGGGCTCGCGTATTTCGGGCTGCTGTTCGGGCCAGTGGTGATCGGTGCAGTCGCGCAGGTGACCAATCTGTCGATCGGGCTTTCCGTTGTCGCCGTGTGTTGTGCGTTGATTGCGTTCGCGGGCCCGAAAGTACTGCGACGCCTGAAAATCTAGCAACAACGCGCGGCATCAAAGAAAAAGGCACGCGACCTGACGGTACGCGTGCCTTTTTTAATCATGCGTTCACGGGCAGCGCAAGCTGCCCGCGTACATGCGCTCTTACATCTTCACCACGTCGAGCAGCGTCTTCTTGCCCGACTTGTAGTTGTACAGCGAGATCACGCCGTGCTTCAGGTCGCCCTTCGAATCGAAGGTCGTCTGGCCGATCACACCCTTGTAGTCGGTGTTCGGCATTGCAGCCAGGATCTTCGCCGGATCGGTCGAGCCAGCGCGCTTCATTGCGTCGACGATGATGTACACCGCATCATACGTGAACGGAGCGTAAATCTGGATCGGCTGGCCAAAACGCTTCAGATACTTTGCCTGGAACGCCGGGCCGCCTTCCATCTTCTCGAGCGCCATACCGGCTTCCGAGCAGACGATGTTGTCGGTTGCGTCGCCGGCCAGATCGGACAGCTTGTCGGTACACACGCCGTCGCCTGCCAGCACCTTCGCACGCAGGCCGAGCTGCTTGGCTTGCTTCGCGAAAGGGCCGCCGGTTGCGTCCATGCCGCCGTACATGATGGCGTCAGGATTCTCACCCTTGATCTTCGTCAGAATTGCGCGGAAGTCCACAGCCTTGTCGTTCGTCGCGTCATGCGACATCACGTTCAGACCCAGCGACTTTGCGGTCTTTTCGAATTCGTTCGCGAGACCCTGGCCATAAGCGGTCGAGTCGTCGACGATCGCGACGCTCTTCACTTTCAGACCCTTGGCTGCGTAGTTAGCCAGTGCCGGACCTTGTTGCGCATCGGTTGCGACGACGCGGTACGTCGTCTTGAAACCTTGTTGCGTGTAGGCCGGGTTCGTTGCCGACGGCGAGATCTGCACGATGCCTGCATCGCTGTAGATCTTCGAAGCCGGAATCGACGTGCCCGAGTTCAGGTGGCCGACCACTGCGACGACTTTATCGTCGACCAGCTTCTGCGCGACCTGCGTAGCAGTACGCGGGTCGGCTGCGTCGTCTTGTGCGTCGAGTTGCAGCGTGATTTTCTGGCCGCCAATCGTCAGGCCCTTCGCGTTGATTTCTTCAACCGCGAGGCGAGCGCCGTTTTCGTTGTCTTTCCCCAGGTGAGCGATACCGCCAGTCAACGGTGCAACGTGACCGATCTTGACGACCGTGTCAGCCGCAGCCGATGTTGCCAACGTCGCGAACAGCATCGCCGCAGCGCTGATCGGCAACAGCTTTTGAATCTTGATGTTCATGTAAGTCTCCAGTTTCGGTCCCAAAAACAACGTAATCGCCCTGTGCCCCCGCTTCCCCTACACGTGTCGCTCAGTCCCGTGGACGACCACGCCGGTTGCATCGTTCATGCACTTGGCCAGTACGTTCGCCGGACTGTTTGTGGCAGGCGGCGACCCGTACTTGCGCGCAAGTGTAGGCTATCAAATTAATTTGTGGGACTTTTTTGAGGAAGTGGGATGAACACTAATAGCGTTTATCCAACAGCGACCGTTTCCGGCTTGCATGGCGGGCCGGAGAACTCCAGCCCATGCGGGTTTCCGCTATGTAAAGCGTTCATTGAGGAACCCGGCCTCAAGCTTTTAGCGGGTTAAACCGTTAATGGTTCGAATAAGCTTCGAGCGGCTTTTGATTGTGAAAACGACGTGCATCGCAAGCGGGGGCGATGCACGCCTGACTCATGCCGATCAGCGCCCGAATGCCGCAATACGCGCGCTTGCCGCACGCCATTCCTGCTCGAGTTGCTCCATCAGTTCAGCAGCGCCGAAGTCTTCGCGTCGCGCACGGCCCAACGGTGCGCCCTGCCCCGACCACAGCGACAGATAGTCGCCGTTCTGCGCGCGGGCGGCTGTCTGACGCAACTCTTGCGTCAATGCGTTCTGCACCGGATACGGCGCGATGTTCTGCGGCGTATCGCTCAAACGCTGCATCAGCGGATTACGTATGCCGCGGGCATGCCGGCCTGTGATTGCACGCGTCACTGAAGTCGATGTGTCCGTGATCGAACGCAGCCGCTCTTTCCATGCCTGCGGTATCGCGCTCTCGCGGCTCGTCAAAAACGCGGTGCCCATCACGGCGGCTTGTGCACCGAGCGCAAGCGCGGCGACGATCCCGCGTCCGTCCATGATGCCGCCCGCGGCTAGCACCGGCAGCCCGGTTGCATCGACGAGTTGCGGTACGAGCGCCATCGTGCCGACCAGCGCCTCTTCAAATGAGCCGATGAACGTACCGCGATGCGCGCCCGCCTCCGATCCTTGCGCGGCGATTGCATCGGCGCCGGCATCTCGCCACGCGACACCTTCGGCGACGTGCGTCGCAGTGCCGATTACATATTGACCGTTGGCATGAAGCCGCGCGACGTCCTCGCTCGACAGCACCCCGAAAGTGAAGCTGACCACCGGCACGCGCGACTCGATCAGCGACTCCAGCTGCGCGCGAAAATCGGGCGCATAGCGTTCGAGCGGCCGGCCCGGCGGCAAGCCGAGATCCGCGCGCACCGGGTCGATTGCTTCGAGCGCGCGGCGCACTGTGGAGTCGTCCGGCGAGGCCGGTTCCAGTACAAACAGATTGACGCCGAACGGACGATCGGTGAGCGCGCGAATCGCCGCGACATCGGTTGCAATCTTCTCCGGCGACAGCGCCGCGCCCGCCAGCGTCCCCAGGCCGCCGCTATTCGATACTGCGGCCACCAGCTCCGGCGTGGTCGCGCCCGCCATCGGCGCCTGGACGACCGGCACCCGCATTTCAAAACGCTCGGCAAACGGCGTCACAAAATTGACTTCACCCATGATCGATTCTCCTTCGCGCGACCCGCTCTTCATTACGGCAAACCACTACCGTGGACTCTACCGGCACCACGCGCAACGGAAAAATGAATTATCGAGAACGTTTCAATCGCCTTACGAGATTGCCTTCCGAAGGCGCGTCGCCCGAGCTCCCGAAGGCTGCGCGCAAGGCTGCCGGACCCCTGCCTGCAGCAGCGTTCGTTTGATGGCAAACTGACCGCCCGCTTCAGGCATTCGAGCCTCTTGCGTTGACCTGGACTCAATCCGCAGACTCACCTCGCGCGCAACGCGCGACTATGGAGAACATCATGAGCACCACTTCCCGATGGATCGACATCCCTGCCGGCAACGACACGTTCGGCGGCTATCTGGCGTTGCCCAAAGGCGGCAAGGGACCGGCCGTCATCATCATCCAGGAAATTTTCGGCGTGAATAGCCATATTCGCTCGGTCGCGGATCAGTACGCGCTAGACGGATATATCGCGCTCGCCCCGGACGTCTTCTGGCGGGTGCAGCCGCGCGTCGAGTTGACATATGAAGGCGCCGACCGCGCCAAGGGCATCGAACTGATGCAAAAGCTCGACGCGAACGAGGCCGCCGACGACATCGGCGCCGCTGCCGCGGCATTGCGCGCAATGCCCGAAGTCACCGGCAAGATCGCCGCCATCGGCTTCTGCTTCGGCGGACGCCTTGCATATATGGCGGCGGCGCGAGGCAGCGTGGACGCCGCAGTCGCCTATTACGGCGGCGGCATTCAGAACCAGCTCGACGAAGCCGCAAAGATCAAGGTGCCGATGCAGTTTCACTACGGCGAACTCGACGAGCACATTCCGCTGTCGGCCGTCGGACAGATTCAGGAGCGCTTTGCGGGCCGCACGGATACCGAATTCCACATCTATCCGAATGCCGATCACGGCTTCAACTGCTGGGACCGCGCGTCGTATAACCAGCGCGCTTCGGCGCTCGCGCATGGCCGCACGCTGACGTTCCTTGGCGAGCGTGCTTAAGTCAAGCCAATAGTCGGCACGATGCGCGCAGCTTTTCACGTCTGCGCGTAAGTCGGCTACCCTGTCAAGAACGGCGCGTCGCCAGCGCGCCGTCTTCTTTTGTGCGCGTTCATGAGCGGCTCGAATATCGCGGCGCCCTGTTTGCCGCAGCCGCTGGCGCGCATGAATATCCGGTGTTCAACATTCGGCAACGAGGGCTCTTCCGTCGTGCTATCAGACTATCTTGCCCATGACGCCATCGGCCTCGCCGAACTGGTGCGAACTCGCGAAGCGAGCGCGCGCGAGTTGATCGACACAGCGATCTCGCGCACCGAAGCGGTCAATCCCGCGATCAACGCGATCGTGCTGAAGGACTATGACGCGGCCCGCGAACGCGCGTCGCGTTACGACGCAAGCATGACAAACGGAGCGAATCCCGCAGATGCCGGCAGCAAAGGAACGACGCCGAGCGCGCAGACTGCGCTCGCCGGTGTGCCGTATCTGATCAAAGATCTCGGCGCTCCCGTTGCAGGACTGCGCATGACAATGGGCAGCCGCCACTACCGTCATTTCATTCCCGGCGACGACGCGCCAGTGGTCGCGCTTGCCAAGGCCGCAGGAATGAACATCTTTGGCAAGACGAGCACTTCCGAGCTTGGTCAGATGCCTTATACGGAGAGCGAACTGTTTGGCGCATGTCGCAATCCGTGGAATCTCGATCATACGCCGGGCGGCTCCAGTGGCGGAGCGGCAGCGGCAGTCGCCGCCGGAATCGTGCCGCTTGCGCATGCGTCGGACGGCGGAGGTTCGATCCGCATTCCTGCATCGTGCTGCGGGCTCTTTGGACTGAAGCCGTCGCGCGGACGCGTGCCGCGCATGCCCGCTGCGGTCACGGCCGGCGAACTCGGCATCGATCATGGCGTATCGCGCAGCGTGCGCGACAGCGCGGTGTTGCTCGACCTTCTTGCGGGTAACGCCGACCGTCCGCTCGGCGCGCCCGGCACGTTTCTCGGCGCGAGCCGCGAGCCGTGCAAACCGCTGAACATCGCTTACGTCACCGAGCCGATGCTCGCGCCGTCCCTCTCCGCCGATGCGCGCGCCGCACTGGACGACGCCGCGCAACTCGCGAGTTCGCTTGGCCATAACATCGAGCCGATTTCGCTTGGCATCGATTTCGCGGCTGTCAGACACGCATTTCTCACGCTCTGGTCCGTCACCGCGGAAGATCTCGTGCTGAACGCCGAGCGCATCACCGGGCGAAAACCGCTGCGCGACGAGTTCGAAATCTCGACATGGGTGATGGCGCACGTGGGCCGCAAGCTCGGTGAACGCGGCTTGCCCGCTGCGCTCGAAGAACAGCGCCGCATCACCGAACGTTTGACGGGTCTGCTGCAGCGTTACGACGTGATTCTGTGCGCGACGCTTGCGAGCGCGCCAATCAAGATCGGCGAGATGCAGCCGACTTCGACCGAACGCATGCAAATGCGCGCCGTCAGCGCGATGCCGCTTGAGCCGCTGCTCAAGAAGCTGCTTGCCGAAGCGTCGAATAAAGCATTTGCGTGGGCAGGCTGCACGGAGTTGTTCAATCTGAGCGGGCAGCCGGCCATGTCGATACCGCTTTACTGGAATGCACGTGGACTGCCGGTGGGCGTGCAGTTCGCCGCGCGCGACGGTGGAGAAGCGACGCTGTTGCGCCTCGCCGCGCAACTGGAAGCGGCGCGTCCCTGGTTCGACAAGCGGCCGCCGCTTATCAAGGCGCGCAGTTAAGCGGCTCAACTGCTGTTTGACTCGGGCTCAGCAGCTTCCACACGCCCGACGCCAACGCCAACGCCATGCGGAAATCGAACCTCCGGTAAGTGTCCCGTGATGTTCTGTGTGAGCGTCAATATGCGTCCGCGCGGTGAAGCCACAAAAAGGGCGTCTGCCGCGCATGGCGGCAGACGCCCAAGTGACAGGTCATTGAACGTGCGCCGCAATATTTCCAGCGCTATTCACTTCACGTGTCAGCACGACATGTGAGGCACGCGTTCACGCCTTCTTGTTATATGCGCTGCACCAACCCTTGGCCGCGACCTGCTTGCCGGCGAACATCGGGCACGGCGCGTATGGGTCTGCCGCCTTGCCCTGATAGAAGCTGCAATTGCCGCAGTCCTGGCCCGGCGCGTATTTGGCGAACTTCGCCTTGTCGACCTTGCTGGCGTCTTCCTTGTAGCCGAGCGCTTGCGCGGTCGGATCGCTTTCGGCGACCTTCGGCGCATCGGCGAGTGCCTGGCGGGACAGCGCGAGCGATGAGGCAACACCGATACTGGTGATCAAAAACGTACGACGGGAAGCTTTCATGGGGACTCACTCCATTTATATTGAACTGATCGCCGTTCTATCGACAGCGGTCCCCAAGCATAGCAATGAAGCCGCCGTACGTGACGGCTCAAATGATAGAGATAAGCGAATCGGTACGAATTGACGCAGCATGGCGGCAGACGCAGCCGCCCTCGTCACGCGCGCCCGCTCAACTCGCAGACCCGTTGCGCGATCGCGAGCGAAGCAGTCAGTCCCGGCGATTCGATGCCGAACAGATTGACCAGTCCGCGCACGCCATGCGCGGCGGGCCCCTGAATCACAAAATCGGCGGCAGGCTCGCCCGGCCCCGACAGCTTGGGACGGATGCCCGCATAGGCAGGCTGCAACGCATTGTCGGGAAGCGCGGGCCAGTACGCGCGGATCGCCGCGTAGAAAGATTCGGCGCGCCGTGGATCGACGTCGTAGTTGATTGCATCGACCCATTCGACGTCGGGACCAAAGCGCACCTGGCCACCCAGATCGATTGTCAGATGCACGCCGAGTCCCGCTTCGTTGGGCATCGGATAAATCAGCCGGCTGAACGGTGCGCGCCCCGAGATACCAAAGTAGTTGCCGCGCGCGAGATAAAGCGGCGGCACGTGCCGCGCGTCGAGTCCGCGGATCTTGCGGGCCAGCGCGTTCGCGTGCAGGCCCGCACTGTTGATCACGCAAGCCGAACTGATGGTGGCCGGCGCGTCGCCGCCCACTTTGATGATGAAGCGGCCATTACTCGCTTCGATTGCCTCCACCGGCGAGTGGAACGCGAACACCGCGCCATCGCGCTCGGCGTCGCCCTGCAACGCAAGCATCAGCTGATGACTGTCGACAATGCCGGTCTGCGGCGAGAAGACCGCCGCCACGCATTCGAGCGCCGGTTCGAGCGCCTGCGCCTGGTCGCCGGTAATACGCATCAGGTCGAGCACGCCGTTCTCGCGGCCCTTGTGCATGATGCTTTCCAGCTGCGGAATCTGATTGGACGACGTCGCCACAAGCAGTTTGCCGCAGCGCGAATGCGGCACGTTATGCTCGACACAGTAGTCGTAGAGCATCTCGCGTCCTCGCACGCATAGCGTTGCCTTGAGCGAACCGCGTGGATAGTAGATGCCCGCGTGAATCACTTCACTGTTGCGCGAACTCGTGCCTACGCCAATGGCCTCGGCCGCTTCCAGCACGATCACTTCCCGCCCGCGCGCCGCGAGGGCGCGCGCTACCGCGAGCCCGACCACGCCCGCGCCGATTACGACACATTCGATTTGGTCCATGTCCCTCGACGCAGCCAACTTCGCCGCGCGCCGCCTCGTTCACCAATATAGATGACGCCAGCATGCAGCCAACGAGCGTCTTACACCGCTCGCTGGCGAACGCACTGCCGTTTCGCAACCCGCTGCGTGGAATTGTACGACGCCGCACAGAGCTTGATGCCCTCCGTGGTTCCCAAGGCGGCGTCACGCGGGCATCGGCGCCGGAACTAGCGCACAGAAGCGCACAGAAGCGCAGAGGAGCGCGCAGGAACGTTAGAAGCCGATCGGTCTGCGACGGTTGCCGTAGTCGAGCCGGATGTCGCCACCGCCTATCTCGTCGCGCCCGTCGATCCGCGCAGCGCCGAAGCCGTTCAGAATCGCGCGGCGCATTTCGCGTGGCGACGCATTCTTCAACGCCTCCAGGGCGCCCTCGCCGATCTGTTCAGGAAAACGCAGACCCCAGTTGTGTGCGCCGCGAATTTCCGCGTAGATGGATTGCGCGATCCGGCGCGCGCCGTCACGGTCCGGCGGTGGAATTTCGTACACATTCATCCGGTTCATGATCGGCTCGGGAATCGAGCGCTCGTCGTTGGCTGTGGCGATCCAGATCACATGGCCGGCGTTAATGGGAACTTCAGCGAATTCGTCGATGAAAGTCTGCGCCGTGTCGTGCTCCAGCAACGCGTACAGCGCGCCAAGCGGATCATATTGCGAGTCGCCGGTAGCCTTGTCGATTTCGTCGACCGTGATAACAGGGTTTGCATAGCTGCCGTTCACGAGCGCGTCGAACACTTTGCCCGGCTTCGCATTTTTCCATTGCGACGACGCGCCGGAAAGAATCCACCCAGCCGTCAACGAACTCATCGCGACGTAGTGGTAAGCCGTGCCGAGCAGGCGCGCTAACTGCTTCGCGAAATGCGTCTTGCCGATGCCGGGGTCGCCGAGCAGCAGGATCGGCATCAGTTCGAGGCGGTCTTCTGTCTCGAGACAGAGGGCGACCTGCTTGCGAATGTCGTCGAGCGGGTCGGCAAAGTTCGGCAGTGCGTCGATCAGATCGTCGATAGACGGCATGCGGTTCGGCTTGACGCAGAAGCGCAGATTGCCGGTTTTCAGCATCTTTTCGTAGGTTGTACGCAGCGCGTCGTTGGCGCCTTCGCCGAGATCGTTCAGAGCGGTCTCGACCTGATCGAGGTCGTACACCTGACTGAACGATGCGACGGCGATTTCCTGTTTGACCATTGCTGTTGTCATTGCTCACCCCGTTCTGGCTGGCCTTGCTCGGCGGCACCCCAGGCGGGCGCCGTTTCAGGTTCAGTTTAACGAGGACAAATCGGCACGCAAGCCAGCAGTCGCGCGGCTCTGCTGCTAACAGCCGGTCATTTGAGACGGGCGCGGGAAGCGCCGTCCGGATTACCGGCCCAACCGGAAATGCATTGTTGCTGAACCCGGCCCCGTTTAACCTGTCAGAAAAGCGTTCTGCTCTTCAGGCGTAAGATGGCCATCTGCCAACGCTGCCGGACGCAGTCACCGGAGATTTGCTTTATGTGGAAAACCAGTATCGTGGCCGTGCTGCTTGGCACTTCGTTGCTCGCACACGCGCAACAACGGCCGCCGCAGCCGGTTGTTCAATGGGAGTTGCAAGTATTGCGCGACGGTCAGCAGATCGACACGTTCCAAGGCACGACCACGGTCGGCCAGGCGCGCACGGATACGCATCACAAGGTGGTTCAGCATAACGTCGGCTGCAAGGATCGGCCGGCCGGCAGCATCGACCTCGCCCGGACGCTAACCGTGTCGCCGCTGCAGGCGGACAGTAACGAGGTCACGCTGTCCATCGAGGCGCAGGAAACTTTCGAGGACTCCGCCGCGCGGCAAACGGACACCGGCTGCAAACTGCCGCCGCAGCCGCGTCAGGTGAGCGCGAGCCATCCGGGTCTGAAAGTGGCAGCGGGTCAATCGGCAAGCTGGACGATCGTCGCCAAAGATCCGAACTTGGTCTATCGCGTCCGCGCGAGCCTGACTAACGGGGCAAGTGAGGCGGCAGGCGCGAGTGCCGCGAGTGCCACGAGTGGCGCAAGTGGCGCGAACGCTACGAACTGAGCGGCAAGGCAAAGGGTTGAAAAGCGAAGCTGAAGAGCCAACCTGAACGTTGTGTGAACAGCGCACGAATAATCAAAGCCCCGAAAACAGAACACGTGGATAACGCGGCATGCGAAACCCCGAAGAATTGATCCGCGAAAGCACAGCACCCAAAGATTTTGTGGCGGTGAGCTGGAACCTTCACAAAGGGAGAACGCCGCTCGGCTTTCAGGCCTGGCAGGCCATGCAGCGCTGGGTTCAGTCGACCCAGGCAGACGCCTACTTTCTCCAGGAAGCCATGGCGCGACGCATGCCGTCGCCGGTGCTGGGGAGCAGTTTCGGCGCACCCGTTGCCGATCCGCTAAGCGACGTCTGGCATTGCCAGGCTACCGAAATCGCGCGGGCGCTCGAACTCGAAATCGCGCTCGGGCCGAACGTCTTCAAACCGTCCTGGCGACACGGCAATGCGATCCTGTCGCCACATCCGCTCGATCTCGGCGGACGCTGGGACATCTCCGCGCATCGCTTTGAAAAACGCGGCCTGCTTGTCGCGCGCGCAACGTTCGGCGGGCACTCGGTCACCTTGTTGTGTGCGCACCTTGCCCTTACGCGCTCGGCGCGCTTGCGTCAGATGAACTGGATCGCCCACTGGATCGCGAAAGAAGCGCCGGACGGGCCGCTTGTGCTGGCCGGTGACTTTAATGACTGGCGCAACGACTCGGTGCCGCTTTTCGGCGAACACGGCCTGCACGAAGTCGCGACGCTGCTCGGCGAATCCGGCCGCACGTTCCCGGCCTTTTCGCCGGCCCTTGCGCTGGACAAGATGTTCATCCGCGGCATGAAGCCGATCGAGTGGATTCAACCGACACAGGAGACCGCGTGGCTCTCCGATCACCTGCCGTATATGGCGCGATTGCGCGTCGAATGACGGCGTGAAAGCGTGAAATCGACGTTGTCAGGGGCGGTGCGACCGCCCTTTTTCTTTTAATCCCGCCAGACTCCGCGCCCAAACCAGCTACATCCGTTCAGGCGTCCACGTCACCGTAGCCGAGAGTTCTTCGCCCGGCTGCAGCACGCAGCCGCCGACATGCTCGCGCGGACCTGACGCGTTAAAGCAATCGGTCGTGTTCGTCACCGGTTCCACGCATAGCTGCGAGTCGTCGGCGGGCGCAAAAATCACCATATGGTCGAACGGTGCCTCGGCGGTCATCGTCAATTGACGGCTTTCGTCGGGCCATGCAATCGTCGCTTCGCGCGCCCAGTTTGCGAAGTTGTTGTCCAGATCGAAAGCATCCGGCGAGAGACCTTCGCGGCGCAACGCCTCGACAGCCGGATGCGGACCAAGATGCGTCGGCAGCACGTGAGCGTCGGCGTGCCACATTGCCGCTACATCGGCGTAGATGCGCGTTTGCCGCGTGCGCGGATAGTACGGATGATGTCCCATGCCGAACGGCATCGGCCGCCCTGCCAGGTTTTGCGCCGACAGCGTGATGCGCAACGCCTGATCGCTGAGTTCGATCCGCTGCCGCGCGCGATACCGGAATGGCCAATCGCCGGCAATGCGCGAATCGGGTTCGTGCTCGAAATGCAGGTCCACCGAATTTTGCGTCAACGCGCCAACCTGCCACGGACGTCGCCACGCATTGCCATGCAGCGCGTGCGCAAAGCGCGGGTCGTTACCGCTGAGATCGACTATGGCGCCGTCGAATTCGAAGCGCGCATTGCGAATCCGGTTGCAATACGGAAAGAGCGGAAAGCTCGCCATGCGCAACGGGTCCCGCTCGGTGAATGCGGCGTGCGAAGCGGGCCGCATCCAGTGCCGGGGGCCGTTCGCCGTGCTCTCGTAGAAAGCAGCCAGCGCGCCGCCAATCGCAGGCGCGATCACAAGCCGCAGCGTGCCGGCCGTCAGCGTGACAAGCTGCGGCGCGATGGAAGGATCGTCGAGCCATGCCAGTTCGGTTGCAGCAGGCAGCTTGGGATTGGCGGAAACGTCGGGCATGTGGAGAGAGAAAACGTGGCATCGCGCGAAGACGGCTAACGGCTACAGCGCGGACCCTGTTGGCGTCGATGTACCGCGCACTCTGCGCGGCCCGCGCGGATCGAGGTCCGCGCGTCGCAGAATCGCACGCCATGACGCGCCGGTCAATATTATTAGTAATAATCTGGAGCTCCGCGACGTCGAAACATCCCGCCACCTGCGCCCACCGTGACGGGTTAGCGCGCGTTGCCGTGCACATATTATTAGTGGTACCGTCAGCACGGAATGTTCAGCATGTCTTCGCTTTAGCGCCGCTGCCGCGCGGCCCGCACAATGAAAAAATCGACTCAACGCCGTCCCACCATGACCGACATCGCCAAATTTACTGGCGTGTCGCAATCCACTGTCTCACTGGTGCTCAACAACGCGACCGGCGCGAAGTTTTCCGAGAATACCCGCAAGAAGATTCTCAAGGCCGCGCACGACCTCGGCTACCGGCTTGCACCGCGCGCGCCGGTCGCGGCTTCGAGCGACGAACGCAATCTGATCGTCTATCTCGCCGACGAAATCTCTACGAGTCCGCATCCGGTCGTCAATGTTGACGGCGCGCGCGACGCGGCCTACGCGAGCGGCAAAATGCTGGCGGTCTATTCGACGCACGGCAACGCCGACATCGAAAAGCAGGTGCTCGACACAACGTTGTCGAACCCCCATGTGCTCGGCGTGATTTACGCGACCGTCTATACGCGCAAGGTGACGCCGCCGGCCGCGCTCTCCCGCGTGCCGACCGTGCTGCTGAACTGCTACACGGGCGACAGCGGCTTTTCGTCGGTCGTGCCGGCCGAAGTCGCGGGCGGTCATCTGGCCACCGACTATCTACTGCAAGCGGGACATCGGCGAATTGGCTATATCAACGGCGAGCCGTGGCAGGACGCGTCGAAAGACCGGCTCAAAGGCTATCGCACCGCGCTGGCAACGGCCGATCTGCCGTACGCGCCCGAACTGGTGCGCGACGGCGACTGGAGCTCCGGACTCGGCTTCGAGCTGACGCTTTCATTGATGCGCGAACCCAATCCGCCGACAGCGATTTTCTGTGCGAACGACCTGACCGCGATCGGCGCGATCGAAGCGCTAAAGCAGCTCGGCCTCCGCGTTCCCGACGACGTCTCCGTGCTGGGTTACGACGACCAGGAAATCGCTCGCCATACGCATCCGCCGCTATCCACGGTCGTGCTGCCGAACTACGAACTGGGACGTTGGGCCGTCGAAACGCTGCTTCAGGAAGAGCACAACCGTGCAGCCGGCGCACCGGTACGGCACCGTATGGTGAAGCTCGACGGACCGCTGGTCGAACGTGCTTCAGTGCGGGTAATTACCGAGGCGAAAAATTCCATGACTAATATTATTAGTGATTGACCGATAATAATTCGCGGTGAAATAATCGACGCGTCCGGTCGTGGCAAAGTTGTCGGGCGAAAGCAAAATCAAAAAGCAAAATACACCTCACCAGGTACTGGAGGAAGACATGGCGTTGCTCAACAAAGAGGCGCGCAGGAATGCGCGCACGCAGAAGATTCGTCCGCTGGCGGGTTCGCTGCTGGCTCTGGCAGTCGGTCTCGGCGCGGGTCTTGGTGCGATCGCGGCGCACGCGGACGACGCGTTGCCGAAACTGCCCGGCAAGACTCCGCTCAAGGTTGGCTTCGCGCAGACCGAAAGCAACAACCCGTGGCGCCTCGCGGAAACACGCAGCTTCAAGGAAGTGGCCGCGAAATGCGGCTGGCAGCTCGTGATGACCGACGCCAACGGCTCCAACTCCAAGCAGGTGTCCGACATTCAAAGCATGATCGCGCAGCACGTCGATCTGCTGGTGTTCCCGCCGCGCGAAGAAAAACCGCTTGCTCCCGTCGTGCTGCAGGCGAAAAAGGCCGGCATTCCGGTGATTCTGGTGGACCGTAACGTCGATCAGTCGGTGGCCGTCGCGGGCCGCGACTACATCACGTTCATCGGCTCCGACTTCATCGATCAGGGTCATCGCGCCGCAGACTGGCTCGTCAAGGCAACGGGCGGCAAGGCGAAGATCATCGAACTCGAAGGCACGACAGGCGCGTCCGCAGCGAATGATCGCAAGAAGGGCTTCGACGAAATCATCGCGAAGAATCCGGGCATGACGATCATCGCGTCGCAGAGCGGCGACTTTGCGCGCGACAAAGGCCGTCAAGTGATGGAAACGTTGCTGCAGGCGCATCCGGACGTCACCGCCGTCTACGCGCACAACGACGAAATGGCGCTCGGCGCGATCGCCGCGATCAAGGCGGCGGGCAAGCAGCCGGGCAAAGACATCCAGATCGTCACCATCGACGGCACCAAGGGCGGACTCGACGCAATCGCCGCCGGCGAACTGGGCGCGAGCGTGCAGTCGAGCCCGTTCTTCGGGCCGCTCGCCTGCGACGTCGCTCAGCGTTATGCGAAAGGTGAAAAGATTCCGACCTGGGTCAAGGTGTCGGACCGTTTCTACGACAAGAGCAACGTGCAGCAGAGCATGCAATACGGCTATTGACCGTGTTGCTGGCGAAGCTCGCCAACCAGGCAGCAAGAAGTCTCCGGCTTGAAGCAGTCTCCTCTGCAAGCGGATGACGGAAGGGTTCGAAGCGACGCGCCCGTGAACCACGGACCGTCGCTTCGCTTTTATGCAGCGTAAGATGATCAGGCGCAAAGCGCCGAGCGTTGTACGCGCATCAGGAGGACACCTGTGACGCAATCCGGCATGCACAAGCCGCACTCCCCGCAGCCTTCGCAGTCTCCAGTTACACGTCCGCTGCTGCTCGAGATGCAGGACATCGGCATCAGCTTCGGTGGCGTGCCCGCGTTGCGCGGCGCGAATCTCAGCGTCGCGGCGGGCGAAGTCCATGCGCTGATCGGCCAGAACGGCGCAGGCAAATCCACCATGATCAAGATCCTGACCGGCGCTTATCGGCGCGGCTCGGGCAGCGTGCGCTTCGAGGGCCGCGAAGTCGATTTCCGCACGCCGAAGCAGGCACGCGAAGCCGGTATCAGCACGATCTATCAGGAAATCAACCTGGTGCCGTTCCGCTCGGTGGCCGAGAACATTTTTCTTGGCCGCGAGCCGCGCCGCTTCGGTCTGATCGATTGGCGCACCGTGCAGCATCGCGCCGCCGCACTACTCGACTCATTCGGCTTGCATATCGATGTGAAGAAACCGGTGGGTCGCTATTCGACCGCCATTCAGCAAATGGTGGCACTCGCGCGCGCCGTTTCTTCCGACGCGAAGATGGTCATCATGGACGAATCCACTTCTTCGCTCGACGAACGTGAAGTGGAGTTGCTATTCACCGTGGTGCGCAAGCTGCGGGACGACGGGCGGGCGGTGATCTTCGTGTCGCATCGGCTGGACGAACTGTATGCGTTGTGCGACCGCGTCACGGTGATGCGCGACGGTCAGACCGTTGCGCAAAGCACGATGGCGGAGATGGACAAGCTGCAACTCGTGACGACGATGCTCGGCCGTACGCTCGCTGCCGTCGTGCACGACGATCCCGCGGCACGCGAAGCGAATCTCGCACGACGCGGCAAGCAGGCCATCGCCGCGCGCGATCTCGGCGCGCATCCGAAAGTGAGCGACGTCTCGCTCGAAGTGCATGCGGGCGAAGCCGTGGGTCTGGCGGGCCTGCTCGGTTCAGGGCGTACCGAAACCATGCGGCTGATGTTCGGCGCCGATCCGCTGGAACGCGGGTCGGTTTCGATCGACGGGGCAACGGTGACGCTGAAATCGCCGCAAGACGCAATCGCGCGCGGTCTCGCGTATCTGACCGAAGACCGCAAGGCCGAAGGCATCGTTCCGGAACTGTCGGTGCGCGACAACCTCACGCTCGTCTGCCTGCGCACGCTGACGAGAAACGGCATTGTCGATGTGAAGAAACAGCAGGCGATTGTCGACCGCTTCATTGCGTCGCTCGGCATCAAGCTGCGCTCCGCCGATCAACCGATCCGCGAACTGTCGGGCGGCAATCAGCAGAAAGTGCTGCTTGCGCGTTGGCTCGCCGCCGAGCCGTCGCTTCTGCTGCTCGACGAGCCGACGCGCGGCATCGACGTGGGTGCGAAGGCGGACGTCGCGAAGATCGTGCGCGAATTGCGCGACGCGGGACTCGCCGTGCTCATGTCCGCTTCGGAACTGGAAGAGCTGACGGCGGTGGCCGACCGCGCGGTCGTGATTCGCGACGGCCGGACAGTCGCGGAACTGAACGGCGCCGACATGAGCGAGAGCGCGATCATGGACGCCATCGCCTACGGCGGCGACAGCAGTTCGCAACTGGCCGAAGCGGCACAGACGGCGAGTGCCGCTCATATCGAAGACGCGCTGGAGGGCGACCGTCATGGCGTTTAAGCTGGACACGGAGTCTTTGCAAAGCGAGCCGCAGGCCGGGCAGGAAGCCAGACCGCAACCTGGCAGCGAAGCGTCGCCTCAGCAGGCAAGTTCGCCGCCAAATGCGCCGCGCGCTTCCCAAGCCACCGGCGTGCGCAACTGGCGGCGCCTCGCGATGCAACGAGAAGTGATCGTGCTGCTCGCGATGGTGCTGTTCAACCTGATCTTCACGCCGCATTTCTGGTCGCTACAGACGTTCAACGTGAATCTCACGCAGGTGGTGACGATCGTGATCGTCGGCATCGGCATGACGCTCGTGGTCGCGACAGGCGGCATCGATCTGTCGGTCGGCGCTTCGATGGCCATCTCGGGCGCGCTCGCACCGATGCTCTTCCTCAACGTACCCGGACCCGGCGGCATCGCGCTGGCGTTTGTACTGCCGGTGCTGGCCGCGGCGTTGTGCGGTGTCTTCAACGGACTGCTGGTAACAAGGCTCGCCGTTCAACCGATTGTCGCGACGCTCGTCCTCTTCATCGCCGGACGCGGCATTGCCCAGGTCGTCACCGACGGCAGCCTGCAGGCATTCAATACGCCGGCCTTCCAGTGGATTGCGCTTGGCAAGGTCGCGGGCGTGCCGTTCCAGGTGCTTCTCATGCTCGCGCTGGTGGTCGCATTTGCGTGGGTCGTGCGCAAGACGCTGTTCGGCCAGTATCTGCTGATCACCGGCGGCAACGAGAAGGCGGCTTATCTGTCGGGTGTGCCGACGGCGCACGTCAAGCTGATCGCCTACACCCTGTGTGCGGCGCTGGCCGGACTGGCCGGGCTGATTTCGATCTCCGTTAATTCTTCGTCGGATGCGAACGTGGTCGGGCTCGGCATCGAACTCGATGCGATCGCCGCGGTTGCGGTCGGCGGCACGGCCCTGACCGGCGGCAAGGCGTTTATCGGCGGCACGCTGGTCGGCGCGTTGATCATCCAGTTGCTGCGCTACACGTTGCTCGCGCACGGCATTCCCGATGCAGCCGCGCTGGTGGTGAAGGCCGGCATTATCGTCGCCGCGGTGTACGTGCAGCGGCGCTCGCGCTAACGCCAGGAACCTTATCGCGATGAAAAAGAATCTGCCTATCCTGCTCGCGCTGGTTGCGCTCGTCGTGCTCGGCCTCGTGCGCTACGAGCATTTCGCGTCGGCGTACAACATCACTTCCTTCTGGCGCTACAACTCGATGTTCGCGCTGATCTCGGTCGGCATGGCGTTCGTGATCATCACGGGCGGCATCGACCTGTCGGTGGGCACGGTCGCGGCCATGTCGAGCGTCGTGGCGGCACTGGCGAGCGCGCACGGAGGCTGGGTCGCCGTGGTCGCGGGTTGCGCGGCCGGGCTTTCCGTCGGCGTGCTGAATGGAGTCATCATCAGGCGGCTGAAGATTCTGCCCTTCATCGTGACGCTCGCGACGAGCCTCGGCGCGCACGGCGTCGCGTTGCTGCTCGGCAAGAACGATGCAGTGTCGATCGCGTCGGATTCGAATTTCGCGAATTTCGGCCAAGGCGATCTGTTCGGCTTGCCGATTCCCGGGATCGTCGCCGCGCTGGTCGCCGTGGCCGGCTGGCTCGCGCTGCGTAGCACGCGCTTCGGGCGGCATTCGCTCGCCATCGGCGGAAGTGAGGAAGCGGCGCGGCTAATGGGCCTGAACGTGGACCGCACGCTCGTGATGGCCTATGCGGTCAGCGGCCTGCTCGCCGGCATGGCGGGCGTGATCCTGGCCGCACAGTTCGGCGCAGGGCAGCCGAACGAGGGCGTCGGCTGGGAGTTGTTCGCGATCTCCGCAGTGGTGCTCGGCGGCACATTGCTCACGGGCGGAGAAGGCTCGATTGCGATGACTATCGCCGGCGTGTTGTTGCTCGGCCTCGTGTTCAATCTGCTGAACTTCGAGAACGGCCTCGGGTTCATCAGCTTGTCGGCGTACTGGCAATCGGTGATTCGGGGCGTGTTTCTGCTGCTCGTCATCGTCTTGCAAGCAAGAGTGTTGAAGCAGCGGAGTAACAAGCGGATCGAGGCAGCCGCGCAGAGTTAGGCGGCGATGCACGGGCCAGAGAGCGGCGCCAAGCTGCCGACGGGCCGCTCCAAGCGGCTTTTTTCTGACGCGTTTGCCTGCTTTATCGGCAGGGTCTATGCTGCGCCGCACGGCAGGTTTCGGTATTATCCCGAAAATGTTGGCCGCGCGGCGCACCTACCCGGCGCAAGACGACAGCCAATGGCGACCGCCCTGCGCGGCGTTCGCCCATCGCCGTACCCGTGGTGAAGCGCGGCTGCAATCACGCCAGGTTTTCCCGCCGCCGATCGGACTTAGATCTCACCCAGATCCGGCGCGGGCGCTTTCAAACCAGTAATCCGCTTGATGACCGCAGGCCGATAACCGTCGCCTGGACTGCTGTATCGGTGCCAGCGGCAATGCTTTTGGCCGCGCTTCTGGCGGCGCTTGTCTCTGTATTTGTCGCGCCCTATCGCCCGCGCCACGGCCCACCGGCTGCGGGCGCGGTAAAATAATGGATTGCGCGCACTTCCCGTTCGCGGGTGAGCGCAGCATCGCCCTTGCCGTGCCGGCCGGCTTGAACGACTGGCCGCCTTTGTTTTCGCACTATCCAAGAAGCCATGAGCAACCTCAATTCACAAACCGTCCTGAGCGTCCATCACTGGACCGATACGCTTTTCAGCTTCACCTGCACGCGCGATCCGTCGTTCCGTTTCGAAAACGGCCAGTTCACGATGGTGGGCCTGGAAGTCGATGGCAAGCCGCTGATCCGCGCCTACAGCCTCGCAAGTGCGAACTACGAAGAACATCTCGAATTCCTGAGCATCAAGGTGCAGGACGGCCCGCTCACGTCGCGTTTGCAGCATTTGAAGGTGGGCGACCAGGTGCTGATCGGCAAAAAGCCGGTCGGTACGCTGATGGCCGACAACCTGCTGCCGGGCAAGACGCTGTGGCTGTTGTCCACGGGCACGGGCCTCGCGCCGTTCATGTCGATCATCAAAGATCCGGACATCTACGACCGTTACGAGCGCGTGGTTCTCACGCACACCTGCCGTTTCGTCGACGAGCTGGCGTACAAGGAATACATCACCGACCACCTGCCGGCGCACGAGCACCTCGGCGAACTGGTGCAGGAAAAGCTGCTGTATTACCCCACCGTCACGCGTGAGCCGTTCCAGAACCGTGGCCGCATTACCGAACTGATCGAAACCGAAAAGCTGTTCGCCGACCTCGGCGTGCCCGGCTTCTCGCTCGAAGACGACCGTGTGATGCTCTGCGGCAGCCCGCACATGCTGCGCGACACGCGCAAACTGCTCGACGACCTGGGCTTCCAGGAAGGCAGCAACAACGCGCCGGGCCACTACGTGGTTGAAAAAGCGTTTGTCGGTTAAGCCGACTGTCGCGGCCGCGCCGCAAGTCGCGTAAAAGGAGCCTTCTGGCTCCTTTTTTTTCGTGGTTACAATTAGGCGTCACACATTTGACGTTTAATGTCGGAATTCTTCCTACAAAAGCGCTCGTGACCGAGGTCAGTCATTGCTGTCAATATTCGCGCTAACCCTTGGTGCGCCTGTATTTTTCGCCTTTTTAAGATATGATCGCGGCGCACCGGCGGTGGATTTTGTTGTGGCCCATGTTGCACCCCGTTTGTTACTGAATGTAAATTTCGTTACGTTTGCGGTAGTGAATTTGCCTCGCGCTTTTTTCGATACGGGCCGTCCGGGGTGTACTGAGACCTTATGCATTCTTTCGTTTTTGCGGCGCCGATGCGCCACTCTGTCGTTGTCCGCGCCGCTTGCTGAGAGAAAGTCATGGATACGTCGACTGTCGTCCGAATAACCGCCCATTCGCCAACGCCGTTGCTGCGCGGCGGTTTCGACGCGAGCGGTGAAACCGCTGCGTCGGCTGAGCGCGAATTGGCGCGGCTGCGCGCTCGGGTGCGTGAGCTTTCCACGGAACTCGTCAGGGCTCAGGAAGCGGCCTGCCGGCACGTTGCGCGCGAACTGCACGACGGCGTGGGCGCCGAGTTGACCGCCACGCGCTTCGCGCTCGCCGGCGTGGAAACATGGTTGCCCGCCGACGCTCCCGCACAATGCTCGGCCGCGCTCGCCGTCGCGAACCGTTCGCTCGACGCCGTCTGCACTGCAACGCGTCAGGCTGTGGCGGAACTGCACGCACCGGCGTTGGAAGCGGGCATCGTCGGCGCGCTTTCGCAATGGACCGGTGATTTCGCCGCACGCACGCAGTTGCGCACGAGTTTTGTCTGCGCGGCCGACGTCCGCCTCACGCGACTACCCGGTGACGCGGCGCTCGCCGTGTTTCGCGTCGCGCAGGAAGCGCTCAACAACATCGCCAAACATGCACGCGCCCAATCCGCCGACGTACGCATCGAGACAAGCCGCCGCCATCTCACGCTAATAGTCAGCGACGACGGCATCGGCGTTTCGCGCAACGCCCAGCGGCGCAATGGCCATTTCGGCTTGAGCGGAATGAAGGCGCGTTGCGCCGCCTTCGACGGCACGCTGCGCGTGACTGCACGGCACGACAAAAACAACGGCTCGCGCGGTAACAGCGGCGAAGGCTCGCGCGGCACGCTCGTGCGCGCACGCTTCGCGTGGGACGCGATGCTCGCCGACGGGCACGCCGCCGGACTGCGCGCGGTGCAATCGTGAGCGAGCCGTCATGAGTCTGCGCATCCTGCTCGCCGACGATCACGCCGTGGTCCGCCAGGGCGTGCGTCAATTACTGCTCGACCGCGGCGTGGCGCGCGAGGTCACCGAGGCGCAGACCGGCGCCGAAGCGCTCGACGCCGTCGCCAGCCAGAACTACGACGTGGTGTTGCTCGACATTTCGCTGCCGGACATGAACGGCGTGGAAGTACTCAAGCGCCTGAAGCGCAAGGCGCCGCGCGTGGCGGTGCTGATGTTCTCGATGTACCGCGAGGATCAGTATGCGGTGCGCGCGCTGAAGGCCGGCGCTGCGGGCTATCTGTCGAAGACCGTCGACGCCGCGCAGATGATCGGCGCGATCCAGCAGGTCGCTGCGGGCCGCAAGTACGTGAGCCCGGCGATGGCGGAGGCGCTGGCCGATTACGTCTCTTTCGACGGCGAACAGCTGCCGCACGAAAAGCTCTCCGATCGTGAATACCAGACGCTGTGCATGCTCGCTTCGGGCAAACGGCTGACCGACATCGCCGAAGCATTGTCGCTGTCGGTGAAAACGGTGAGCGTGTACCGCACCCGTCTGCTCGAAAAGATGAAGCTGCGCAACAACGCGGAACTCACTTTCTACGTGATGAGCAACCGCCTCGTCGACCTGAATCCGGCGATGGCGGGCTGAACCGCGGCTTGCTATCGTTCTTGCCGGTTCTTTCTCGCTTTCGTCGCCCCCTTCCGACGTTGAGCAATTAACCGGCGATCACGCCAGTCCAATAGCGCGTCCCAAAAAGGTGCATAGGGCGCGCATCCGCTAAAATTGCGGGTTTCCCCGACATTCGGCGCGCGACGCGCGTGCACTACTGGAGACCCCCGCCAATGTCCCTCTTCCGCAAAAAGAGCGTCGAGCACATGATCGCGACGAGCGCTCAGAATGCCGGCCTCAAAAAAGCGCTCGGCGCGCTCGACCTCACGTTTCTCGGCGTCGGCGCCATCATCGGCACCGGCATTTTCGTGCTCACGGGCACGGGCGCTGTGCAGGCAGGCCCTGCGCTGATGGTCTCGTTTCTGATCGCCGCCGTGGCCTGCGGCTTTGCCGCGCTGGCATATGCCGAGTTCGCGTCGACCATTCCGGTCGCGGGCTCTATCTACACCTATTCGTACGCGACGCTCGGCGAACTGGCCGCGTGGATCATCGGCTGGGATTTGATGCTCGAATATGGGCTCGCCACCTCGGCTGTGTCCGTTGGCTGGTCGGGGTACTTGCAATCGCTGCTGTCGGGCTTTGGCGTCTCGCTGCCCGTCGCACTGACGGCGGCGCCCGGCGCGCTGCCTGGTCACGAAACGCTCTTCAATCTGCCCGCGTTCCTCGTAATGATGGCGATTACCGCCCTGTTGTCGGTAGGTGTGCGCGAATCCGCGCGGATCAACAACATCATGGTCGCGATCAAGGTGGTCGTGGTGCTGCTGGTGATCGCCGTGGGCGTATTTCACGTGACGCCGGCCAACTGGCATCCGTTTATGCCGAACGGCTGGAACGGCGTGTTCGGCGCGGCGGCGGTGATGTTCTTCGCGTTCATCGGCTTCGACTCGGTGTCGTCCGCCGCAGAAGAGGTCAAAAACCCGAAGCGCGATCTGCCCATAGGCATCATTGCGTCGCTCGGCGTGTGCGCGGTGTTGTACGTGGCGGTCGCGGCGGTCGTGACCGGCATCGTGCCGTCGGCGCAGTTCGCGAACATTTCGCATCCGGTGTCGTACGCTTTGCAGGTCGCGGGGCAAAAGTGGGTGGCGGGCTTTATCGACCTTGGCGCGGTGCTCGGCATGCTCACCGTGATTCTGGTGATGGCTTACGGCCAGACCCGCGTGATCTTCGCGATGTCGCGCGACGGCTTGCTGCCCGCGCGGCTCTCGCGCGTGCATCCGCGCTTCGCGACGCCGTTTTTCACCACATGGCTCGTCGGCATTTTCTTCGGGCTGATCGGGGCGCTCGTGCCGCTGAATGTGCTGGCCGAATTGATCAACATCGGCACGCTCGCCGCATTCTCGATGGTGTCGATTGCGGTTCTCGTCTTGCGTAAGACGCACCCTGAATTGCCACGGGCGTTTCGCTGTCCGGGTGTGCCGGTGGTGCCGGTGCTCGCCGTCGCGTCGTGTGTGTTTTTGATGGCGAATCTGCAAGCCGTGACGTGGGTCGCCTTTGTAGTGTGGCTTCTGATCGGAATGGTGATCTATTTTGGCTACTCGCGGCGGCGGTCGCATCTGGCCAGATAACGGGTGGTTGCTGAGGGCGGGCAAAAAACCCCTCATAGCGCGCCCGCCCGATTTGTGCTTTACTTTTCGGCAGACTCATAAAAACCGCAGCACCCTAATCGGGCCCATGAAGACAGGCTGAAGGCGAAAACAAAACGGTCCGGTTTCACCCCATAAGGAGACGACTTCATGGCGATCAGCATCAGTCTGACGGTGAACGGCGCGCCCATCAGCGCTTCAGTCGAGCCCGGCACCCTGCTTGTGCAGTTCCTTCGCGATCAACTCCGGCTCACCGGCACGCACGTCGGCTGCGATACGGCCCAATGCGGCGCATGCACCGTCCACCTCGACGGCCGCGCAATCAAATCCTGCAATATCCTCGCGGCCCAAGCGGACGGCGCGCAGATCACCACCATTGAAGGCCTCGCCAAAGACGGCGCGCTGCATCCAATGCAAGCCGCCTTCAAACACTGTCACGGCCTGCAGTGCGGCTTCTGTACACCCGGCATGGTGATGAGCGCGATCTCGCTCGTGCAGCGTCAGCCAGATCTCACCGGCGAAGACGTCCGCACTCAACTCGACGGCAATCTCTGCCGCTGCACTGGCTACCACAACATCGTCAAGGCAGTGCTCGAGGGCGCCGAAGGGATGAAGTCCTCCGGCACAGCCAACGCCAACGCCACCGCAAATGCCGATGCGAATGCATCGACAAATGCCAACGCAGCGGCCACCGCCTGAGGAGCCGACGATGAACGCACCCGAAACTCACAGCCTGATCGGCGCTTCCGTCGAACGTAAGGAAGACTACCGGTTTCTGACCGGCAACGGCCAGTACACCGACGACATCCTGCTACCGCAGCAAACCTACGCAGTGTTCCTGCGCTCGCCGCACGCGCACGCAAAGATCAACAGCATCGACACGACCGCTGCGAAACAGTCGCCGGGTGTGGTCGCGATCTTTACCGGCGCGGATATGGGTGCGGAAAACGTCGGCGGCCTGCCGTGCGGCTGGTTGATCCACAGCACCGACGGCAAGCCGATGAACGAGCCGCCGCATCCGATCATCGCGCATACGAAAGTGCGCCACGTCGGCGATCAGGTCGCACTGGTGATCGCCGATTCGATCAAGGCCGCGAAAGATGCCGTCGAACTGATCGAAGTCGACTACGACGTCCTGCCCGCTGTGGTCGATACCGCGCATGCAGCCGACGCAGGCCAGCCGGCCGTTCACGACGAAGTGCCGGACAACGTCTGCTACAACTGGGGCCACGGCGACAAAGCCGCGACCGACGCCGCCTTCGCCAAAGCAGCGCACGTCACGACGCTCGACATCGTGAACAATCGCCTCGTGCCGAACGCGATCGAGCCGCGCGCCGTGAATGCCAGCTATTCGTCGCAGGACGACAGCTACACGCTTTACGTCGCCAATCAGAATCCGCACGTCGAGCGTCTACTCATGGCCGCTTTCGTGTTGTCGTTGCCCGAGTCGAAATTGCGCGTGATCGCGCCGGACGTCGGCGGCGGCTTCGGTTCGAAAATTTTCCTCTATGCGGAAGACGTCGCGCTGACGTGGGCGTCGAAGAAAATTCGCCGTCCCGTGAAATGGACCGCCGAGCGCTCGGAAGCATTCCTGTCGGATGCGCATGGCCGCGACCACGTGACGAAAGCCGAACTGGCAATGGATGCCGACGGCAAGTTTCTCGCCATGCGCATTCACACCATCGCGAACATGGGCGCGTATCTGTCCACGTTCGCTTCGAGTGTGCCGACCATCCTCTACGCGACGCTGCTCGCAGGCCAGTACGCGACGCCCGCGATCTACGCGGAAGTGAAAGCCGTTTTCACCAACACCGTTCCCGTCGATGCGTATCGCGGCGCGGGCCGTCCGGAAGCGACCTATGTGGTCGAGCGTCTGGTCGAGACCGCCGCGCGCGAGATGAAGCTCGATCCTGCAGAAATTCGCCGCCGCAATTTCATCCGCGAATTCCCTTATGCGACGCCGGTCGGCCTCACCTACGACACCGGCGATTACGAGACGATCCTCGCGCGCTCGCTCGAACTCGCCGATGTGAAAGGCTTCGAAGCGCGCAGGCAGGAATCGGAACGGAACGGCAAGCGGCGTGGCCTGGGTTACTCGTGCTACATCGAAGCATGCGGACTCGCACCGTCGAATATCGCTGGCGCGTTGGGCGCTCGCGCGGGCCTCTTCGAAGTCGGGCAGATTCGCGTGCATCCGACCGGTTCGGTCACCGTATTCACCGGCTCGCATAGTCACGGCCAGGGTCACGAAACGACCTTCGCGCAAGTGGTCGCGGACCGGCTCGGTCTTCCGCTCGAAAGCGTCGAAATCGTGCACGGCGACACCGGTCGCATTCCGTTCGGCATGGGCACGTATGGCTCACGCTCGATCGCGGTGGGCGGCTCGGCGATCATGAAGGCGCTCGACAAGATCGAAACCAAGGCGAAGAAAATCGCCGCGCATCTGCTCGAAGCCGCGGCGGAAGACATCGAGTTCAAGGACGGCGTGTTCCGGGTCGCGGGCACGGATCGCACCAAGGCCTTCGCCGAAATTTCGCTCGCTGCTTACGTGCCGCACAACTATCCGCTCGACGTGCTCGAACCCGGCCTCGAAGAAAGCGCGTTCTACGATCCGAGCAATTTCACCTATCCATCGGGCGCGTACATCTGCGAAGTGGAAGTCGATCCGGATACCGGCGTGTGCCGGATCCAGCAGTTCACCGCGGTGGACGATTTCGGTAACGTGATCAATCCGATGATCGTCGAAGGCCAGGTTCATGGCGGACTCGGTCAAGGCATCGGGCAAGCCATGCTCGAACGCTGCGTGTACGACAACGACAGCGGTCAACTGCTGTCGGGCTCGTATATGGACTACGCAATGCCGCATGCGTCCGACCTTCCCGACTTCACCGTGGAGACCGCGAAGGGCACGCCGTGCACACACAATCCGCTCGGCGTCAAAGGCTGTGGCGAAGCGGGCGCGATCGGTTCGCCGCCGGCGGTGATCAACGCGATCATCGACGCGCTCGCGCCCTTGGGCGTGACCGATCTGCAAATGCCGGCAACGCCACATCGCGTATGGTCGGCGATTCACGCCGCCAAGCAGGCAGCCCATTGAGACCCTGAGCGGAGCATTCGACATGTATTCATTCGAGTATCAACGCGCGACGGATCCGCAAGCGGCCGCCGCAGCCATTTCTGCCGACAGCGACGCCAAGTTTCTCGCCGGCGGTCAGAGCCTGTTGCCCACCATGCGGCTGCGTCTCGCTCAGCCATCGCAACTGATCGACGTGACGCGCATTCCCGCGCTCAAGTCGATCGCCGTCGACGCAAATCTGGTCACGATCGGCGCGGCCGTCTGCCATGCGGACGTCGCCGATCACGCCGAGTTGCGGCGCGTGTCGCCGGCGCTCGCGGATCTCGCCGCGCATATCGGGGACCGTCAGGTGCGCGCGCTCGGCACGCTGGGCGGCTCGCTTGCCAACAACGATCCCGCCGCTTGCTATCCGGCTGCTGCAATGGGATTGGACGCAACCATCGTCACGCAGCGCCGGCGCATTGCATCGAGCGACTTTTTCGTCGGCATGTACGAGACGGCGCTGGAACCGGACGAGTTGATCGTCTCCGTTGAATTTCCGGTTCCCGAGCGCGCCGCCTACGAGAAATTCCGCAATCCGGCGTCGCATTTCGCGCTCGTCGGCGTGTTCGTCGCGAAGTTCGCTAGCGGCGTGCGTGTTGCGGTGACGGGCGCGGCGGCGTCGGTCTTTCGCGTGCCCGAACTGGAAAGCGCGTTGTCGGCGAACTTCACGCCGGAGTCGGCGCGAGCGGTCAGTGTGCCGTCGGCAAATCTGAACGACGACATGCACGCGAGCGCCGAGTATCGCGCGCATCTGATCCCCGTTCTGGCGGCGCGAGCGGTAGCGAAGGCAAACGCTTAGTCTTGCTTGCTATTGGCTGCTGACGTGTCGAGCGTGTAGCTCGCGCACGTCAGTCGCTCGCACACGTCAGTCGCTCGCATTCGCCAGCGCATGCTGTATCGCGCAACGAACGCGCTTCACGTTTCATTGACGCTGCATTTGACGAGCAGACAGCGCGCAGATTCAGGAACGCCATGCACCCCGTTTCAATCGACGACACCCTCGCGCAACTCGCCGCTCAAAACTACTTCGCGAGCCGCGAGCTTGCGACGGCGTTGTTTCTCGCGCTGCGTATGGACCGGCCGTTGTTCGTCGAAGGCGAGCCGGGCGTCGGCAAGACGGAACTTGCGAAGGCCGCCGCCGGCATGCTCGATACGTCGATGCTGCGGCTGCAATGTTATGAAGGGCTCGACACGGCCAGCGCGCTATACGAATGGGACTATCCGCGTCAGATCATGGCGTTGCGTCTTGCGGAAGCCGCCGGTCAACGGCCCGATAACGACACCCTGTATCGCGGCGAATTCCTGCTCAAGCGTCCGTTGTTGCAAGCGCTGATGCCCGACGAAAATCATCCGGGCGCGCGGCGCGTGCTGCTGATCGACGAAATAGACCGCGCAGATGAACCGTTCGAAGCGTTCCTGCTCGAACTGCTCTCCGACTTCCAGGTGTCGATTCCCGAGTACGGCACCGTGCGCGCAACGCAACCGCCGCTCGTCGTGATGACGTCGAACCGCACGCGCGAAGTGCACGACGCGTTGAAGCGCCGTTGTCTCTATCAGTGGATCGGCTATCCGGAGCGGGATCGCGAGCTTGAAATTGTCGCGGCGCGTGCGCCAAAGACATCGGCGGAGTTGCAGCGGCGCGCGGTCGATTTCGTGCACCGTCTGCGCGGCATGGACCTGTTCAAGGCGCCGGGTATCGCCGAAACAATCGACTGGTGCCGCGCGCTCGAAGCACTGTCGATCACGGAACTCGATCCGCAATCGGTGCAGAACACGCTAGGTGTACTGCTCAAGTATCAGGACGATCTGGCGCGTGTCGACGCGGATCAGATCTCGCAGTGTCTCGCCGCGCCGGGATAGCGGGCATGACGACGCCACCCTCCGCAGACGAGACAGCGCCGCTTCCTGCCGGGACGCCAACGCTCGCTCGCAACGTGGTGCATTTCGTGCGCGTGCTGCGCGGCGCGGGCCTGCCGATGTCGCCCGCACACGCCGTCGATGCGCTCGCCGCGCTGCACTGGATCGACTTGAGCCGCCGTGACGACGTACGCGCAGCGCTAGCCGCATCGCTCGTCTCCGCGCCCGACGAGCGCGAGCTTTTCAACGCCGCGTTCGATCTGTTCTGGCGAGATCCGGATTGGGAAGGGAAGCTGCGTGCGCTGCTTCTGCCGAAGGTCCGCGACGGCCTTCCGCCGCCAAGACGCAACAACCGTCTCGCCGACGCGCTGGCGGTCCGCGCGCCGCCCTCCCCGCACACGCACAGCCCGCAGGAAACCGAGCGACAGGAATTGCGCGCGCACGTCACCTTCAGCGCGGAAGAGCGGTTGCGTCATCGCGATTTCGACACTCTCTCCGCCGATGAATGGCGCACGCTGCGCCATCTGATCCGCGCTCAGCGTCTGCCGCTTGCGAAGGAGCCGACACGCCGCCTCAAGGCCGCGTCGCATGGCACGCATGCGGACCTGCGCGCGAGCGCGCGGCAGGCGGTGCGCGCGGGCGGCGACTGGACCGTGTGGAAATATCGCGCGGTGGTCGAGCGCAAGCCGCCGCTGGTTCTGATGCTCGACATATCCGGTTCGATGAGCAGTTATTCGCGTGCGGTGCTGTATTTCTGCCACGCGCTCGTGCAGTCGCGTGAACGCCTGCAGGTTTTTCTGTTCGGCACACGCCTTACCAACGCGACCCGCGCATTGCGCGAGCGCGATCCGGATGTGGCGATTGCCGCGCTCACCGAACAGGTCGTCGACTGGTCGGGCGGCACGAGAATCGGCGCGGCGCTCGCTGAATTCAACCGGCGCTGGGCGCGGCGCGTGCTGACCGGTCGCGCAACGGCGCTGCTCGTGACCGACGGCCTCGATCACGAAGCGATCGACGTCCTCCAGATGGAAATGGCCCGCCTGCGTCGCTTCGCGCACCGTATCGTATGGCTTAATCCGCTGCTGCGTTTCAGCGGCTTTTCTCCGAAGGCGCGCGGCGTGCAGGCGATCCTGCCCTACGTCGACGCGCATCGTCCGGTTCATAATCTAGACAGCCTGGCCGCATTCGGCCGCGACCTCGCGCAACTCACGCGCGCGCCGCGTCGGGAAGTTGCTGCCACGTCAACCGCAGGAGCAAGTCCATGGAACTGACCGAAACTCATACGCTGCCGGTTTCGCAACAGCGTACGTGGGATGCGCTGAACGACACCGAGGTTTTGCGCGCCTGCATTCCGGGCTGCGAAAGCATCGACCCGGACGGCGAGAATGCGTACCTGGTGGCGTTGAGCGCCGCGGTCGGCCCGGTCAAGGCGCGCTTCAAGGGCCGCATGCAACTGACCGATATCGACGCGCCCAACGCGTACAACATCGTGTTCGAAGGCCAGGGCGGCGCGGCTGGCTTCGCGAAGGGCAACGCGCGAGTCACGCTCGAAGCCGACGGCGAAGCAGCAACAAAGCTCAGCTATACCGCGAACGCGCAGGTCGGCGGGAAGCTCGCGCAGATCGGCTCGCGGCTCGTCGATGGCGCGGCGCGCAAGATCGCCGGCGAGTTTTTCAAGCGCTTCGGCGCACGATTCGATGGCGAAGGCGCCGGTGCCGTCAGCGATGAAAACCCTGAAGATGCCGGCGGCGCTGCAGCCGCCGACGCGGAGGGGCACAATACGGCATCGACCGAGGCCGCGGACGGCGAGTCCGGCGGCGATGCAACGAAGAGGAAGAAATCATGGACAGCGTGGATCTCGAAGTCCTGAAATCCAGTGCACGTTGGCTGGAAGAGGGACATCGCGCGCTACTGGTGACGGTGGTGAAAACGTGGGGCTCGTCGCCGCGCCCCGAGGGCGCGATGCTCGCGGTGCGCGACGACGGACTCGTAGTCGGCTCGGTGTCGGGCGGCTGCATCGAAGACGACCTGATCGATCGCGTGCGGCAGCGGGGCATCGAGCAGGCGCATCCCGAGGCCGTGAAATACGGCATCTCGGCAGAAGAGGCGCATCGCTTCGGACTGCCTTGTGGCGGCACGATCCAACTGGTGCTCGAACCGTTGACGCCGCAAAGCGGTATCGCCGAACTCTGCAATGCCGTGGAAGAAGGCCGGCTCGTGGCGCGCGAACTGAATATGAATTCGGGTGAGGCGCGGCTCGGCAAAGCGCTCGCGACAGACGGCGTGCTTTTCGACGGCGAGCGTCTATTGACGATCCACGGTCCGCGTTACCGCATGCTCGTGATCGGCGCGGGACAGTTGTCGCGCTATCTGTGCAATATTGCGGTGGGTCTCGACTATCAGGTGACGGTCTGCGACCCGCGCGAGGAATACACCGAAGAGTGGAACATCCCCGGCACGAAGATCGTGCGGACCATGCCGGACGACACCGTGCTCGACATGAAGCTCGATGAGCGCTGCGCGGTCATTGCGCTCACACACGACCCGAAGCTCGACGATCTCGCACTGATGGAAGCGCTCAAGACGCCGGCGTTCTACGTCGGCGCGCTGGGTTCGAGGCGCAATAATCAGGCGCGTCGCGAGCGGCTCAAAGAGTTCGACCTGAGCGACACGGAACTGGCGCGATTGCATGGGCCAGTCGGCATTTATATCGGCAGCCGCACGCCGCCTGAAATTGCAGTGTCGATTCTCGCCGAAGTGACGGCGGCGAAAAACGGCGTTTCGTTGCCGACGCTGCTTCAGGTCGAGGGTGCGAAGGCAGCGCGCGAGATTGCGGCTTCCGGCGGGGAAGCCTGCAGCGCGTAGTCGTCTGAACACCCGGGCGTTCAGCCACATGGCTGGCGCGACGCCCGGCGGCTTACATCATTCCGCAAACCACGGCGGCAATCACCGATCCGCCGATCAGCACCACGCCCACCACGCGGCGCTTGTTCAGTTCGGTCCACAACAGCACGCCGGTCAGCGAAAGCAGGATCAGCGAGCCGGCGATCGTATCGACCAGCAGCATCCATCCGATGCTCAAACCCACGCCCTTGTGCAGATTGGTCATCGTCGCGAGGAAGGAATTCTGCGTGCGTTTGACCGCGACGAAGCCGTTGCCGACCCAGTACTCGGCCTGCACGTTCTGCGTGGGCGCGGCGAACGCAATCTGCCAGAACTCGGGCTGAATCGTGCTGCGATCGCCCCAGGCCACGGGATGCGCCGGCTCGCGCTTCATCCTGCCAGGCTTACCGTCGATCTTCAGTTCGCCCTTGAGCCACTTCGCCATGTCCATCGGCGAATGAAACGGCTTTTCGGGCACGGCCATTTGCAACTCTTCGACCTGCGGTTGCCCGGTCGACACCTTCATCGGCCCCGCGCGATGGTTCAGCAGGAAGCCGGTTGCGCCGAACAGGAGTCCGAGCACCGCGCCCCACAAGCCGACCCAGCCATGCACTTTGCGCAGCCACTTGATGAAGTTCGCGCGCCGCGAACGCTGACGCCGCGCAGCCTGCTCGGCGTCGTCCATCAGATGATGGCCGGGCCGCTGTTCATGGGCGACATATCGCGAAGCGCCATTGGCAGCAGGTTTCATATCGATCGAATCAGGCGCGTTCACATCATGCTCCAGGCACGGCAGGTTAAGCCGCCGACCGCGCGCAGACAGGAGCGCGCTCAGAGACGGGCGGCGACGGAATTTCTGAAGGAGAGAGCGGACAGCTCCGGCTTGCGGTCCAGAGCCGTCCTGTTGAGAGGCTGGCTGGCAGTCACAGAGGAGGAGAAATGTGACAGGAAGCTGGCGATGCCCTTCAATTGAGAATGGCTATCATTACACAACTGGCGCTTTTGCTCAATCGCGGCAAAAAGCTCACACCGGCCACAAAGGCCCTTCCTGCATCGCGCCGAGTTGCTCGCGCATTTCGAGGATGCGATCTTCCCAATAACGTTGCGTGTTGAACCACGGAAACGCTGCCGGAAACGCCGGATCGTCCCAACGGCGCGCGAGCCACGCCTGGTAATGAATCAGCCGTAACGTGCGCAGCGCTTCGACCAGATGCAGTTCGCGCGGCTCGAAGTCGCAGAAGTCTTCGTAACCGGAGAGCAGATCCGCCAGCGCGCGCGATGCCTCCGCGCGCTCGCCGGGTAGCAGCAGCCACAGGTCCTGCACGGCCGGACCCATGCGGCTGTCGTCGAAGTCGACGAAATGCGGGCCCGCGTCGGTCCACAACACGTTGCTCGGATGACAGTCGCCGTGCATGCGGAGCATGCGGATCTCGCCGGCCCGCTCAAATGCACGCTCCACGCCTTCCAGCGCCAGATTGACGACAGTTTCCCAGGCAGCGCGCACGTCGTCGGGTATGAAGCGGTGCGCGAGCAGGAAATCGCGCGGTTCATAGCCAAACGTCTGACTGTCGAGCGTGGGACGCTCCGTGTAGTCTTGCGTCTGCCCAACCGCGTGAATGCGGCCGATGAAACGTCCAAGCCATTCAAGCGTATCTCGCCGGTCGAGATCGGGCGCACGACCGCCGCGGCGCTCGAAGATCGAGAAACGGAAACCATCGAAGGTATGCAGCGTGCGGCCCTCGTACGCACGCGCCGGCACAGCGGGAATCTCCCGCGCGGCCAGTTCGGCAACGAACGCGTGTTCTTCGAGAATGGCGGCGTCGCTCCAGCGCTCAGGACGATAGAACTTCGCAACGACGGGCGGGCCGTCTTCGACGCCCACCTGATACACGCGGTTCTCGTAGCTGTTGAGCGGCAACATACGGCCGTCGGTACGTACGCCGACTGTGGCGAGCACGCTGTCGAGCGCGTCGAGCACGATTTCCGGCTGGAGCCGGGCGAAAGGCACGGCGCGGTCTGCGCCGTCCTGTGTATCGAGAATGTCGTTCATGCCCGCATTGTGCGCCGCGCCGCCGTCAAAGACGAGTGCGAGTGAACATGGGGGCACGCGTCTGCCGTCACGCGACAGACGCGCCAAACGGTAATCGCTTCAATGCATCTGCGCGCTTGACGGACGCACGAGTTCGCCGGTGTCGATAAGGTCTTCGAGGAAAAAGGGTTCAGTGTTCAGCTGCGGCGAAGCGCCGGGCTCGCCGGCATACCACGCCACCATGGCCATGTCGCCGAGAATGCGCATGACGATTCCGCGCGCGCCCTGCGGCACGGCGATATGCACTGATCGGACAATGGAACCGATTTGCATGATGTTTCCCCGTTCTCCCATAGCCGGCTTTATAAGTTCGCGCCGGTCAAGATGATGATAAAAGCGCCGCTTCGCCGGTAACGTTGCGTACGCACCCAAACAGCTGCGCGTGAATACGCGTGAGAGCTTCGAGTCATTGTTCCCGTTTTGCGGGGCCTTGGAAAGCGGGAACTGAGGGCGCTTCGCCCGTCGTTTCGCTTGATTCGTCGAGACGCGCGGCATCGCGACGAGACCATCATAAACCCTCGTGGGCTGAGATATCAAAAACGTGCGGCGTCTGCGCGACGCGTGCGTTGCGGCGCACGCAGGCGCCATTTTCAGCGTATCCTTAAATGTTTTGCACGAGCGTCGTCTCGCGCGTGACGGTCGCCATCGCGCCGCGCCTGATACATCGCTGCCGGTTGTTCATCTGCTTCGTTCCGCCTTCTGCTCTTTGCTCTCTGCCGTGCCCATCACCTCCGACACGCCCTATCTCGAACGCGGCACCCGCGCTTACTGGCGCGCCAGCATCGCATTGCTGTTCGCGGGCTACGCCACGTTCTCGTTGCTCTATTGCGTGCAGCCGCTGCTGCCGTCGTTTTCAGCGGCATTCAACGTGACACCCGCGCAAAGCAGTCTCACTGTTTCGTTGAGTACGGCAGCGCTCGCAGTCGCCATCTTTATGGCCGGCTTCGTCTCCGAAGGCTGGAGCCGTCACAAGCTGATGACGATGTCGCTCACCGTCTCCGCACTCCTCACCATCGGCGTGTCGATCGCCCCGCAATGGCACCAGTTGCTCGTGCTGCGCGCGCTCGAAGGTCTCGCGCTCGGCGGTGTGCCGGCCGTCGCGATGGCTTATCTCGCGGAAGAAGTGCACCCCGACGGCCTCGGTCTTGCAATGGGCCTCTACGTCGGCGGCACCGCAATCGGCGGCATGGCGGGACGCGTGATTACGGGCATCGTCGCCGATCTGTTTTCATGGCGCGTTGCAATCGGCACGATTGGCGTGCTCGGCATTTTGTCGATGCTCGCGTTTCGTTCGCTGCTGCCGCCGTCGCGCCATTTCGTGCCGCGGCGCGGGCTGGGCTTCACGCATCATCGCAGCGCACTCGTCAGGCAATTCAGGCGGCCGGGTCTGCCCCTGTTGTTCCTGCTTGGCTTCGTGCTGATGGGCAGCTTCGTCACGCTGTACAACTACATCGGCTACCGGCTGCTCGCGCCGCCGTACCGGTTGAGTCAAACCGAGATCGGCGCGATCTTCGTGGTGTATCTGACGGGCGTGATCGCCTCGCCGTGGTCGGGGCGCATGGCCGACACATTCGGCCGCGCTCGTGTGCTAACGGCAAGCCTGCTGTTGATGGCCCTGGGACTCGCACTCACCATGTTGAGTCCGCTTTCGGCGATTGTCGGCGGCATCGCGTGCGTGACATTCGGCTTCTTCGCCGGACACGCCGTCGCAAGCGGCTGGGTCGGGCGACTCGCCAAAGAGGCGAAAGGCCAGGCGGCCGCGCTGTATCTGCTTGCGTACTACATCGGCTCGAGCCTGGTCGGCTCGTACGGCGGGCACATGTGGGCCGGTTATGGATGGAACGGCGTTGCTGGACTGGTCTTCGCACTGCTCGTGATCGGCGTGCTGGCGACGCTGAGGTTACGCCGGCTCGACCAGCCCTGAGCGTGACCGGCGAATGTGCGACTGTCTCCATCGCACAGTTCGCCCGGTGATTCACACTGCATTGAAAATCCATAAAAAGTAAGCAGCGCGTAAGCAAACGCTTCACACTTTCTGGCCGGATTTGCTGCGTCGCGGCAACCGCGGGAAGCCTTGCGGCGACTGGCTTCTACGGATTGCGAATAAACCTTCTGGAAGTACCGGACGCGCCTACGCCGCCTCCGCCGTCACCTATACTCAAATCGAGCGTTGCAGCGTGCGACTCTGAACGAGACCCGCTCATTACGCCGCCAATACAAAAGGAGACGAGTATGACGACCTATTTCACGATCGGCGATTTCATTCTGGTCATTCCGATGGCGCTCGCCGGGGCATTGTTCGTAGGCGCGCTTCCTTGCAAGACGGAATTGCGGCACAACGCGCTGCGCGTGCTGGGCGCCCTGCTCGGCGTAATGTTCGCAGTCGTGCTGGTCGAAGGCTTACCCGCGCTCGTTTAGCAAAAAGCCGCCTGATCGGCGGCTTTCGTTTTTCATTTGCGCGGCGGCAGCGCCGCCGGAATCAGACCGCCTGATCCGTCGACGGCTTTTCCCACAAGTTGACGCCGCCTTCCGTCGCGTAGCGGTCGATCTCCGCGAGTTCCTCTTTCGAGAACGCGAGGTTCTTCAGCGCGCCGACGTTCTCGCGCACCTGTTCAGCGCGGCTCGCGCCGATCAGCACCGAGGTCACGCGCGGATCGCGCAACGCCCACGCAAGCGCCATTTGCGCGAGGCTTTGTCCGCGACGCTGAGCGATATCGTTCAGCTTGCGTACATGCTCGATGTTCTGCGCGCTCAAATGCTCCTCTTTCAGCGAACCGCCGCCCGGCTTGTTCACGCGCGCGTCTTGCGGCACGCCATTCAGATACTTACCGGTGAGCAGACCCTGTGCGAGCGGTGTGAACGCAATGGTGCCCGCGCCGACCTGCTCGAGCGTGTCGAGCAGATCCTGTTCGATCCAGCGATTGAGCATGTTGTACGCGGGCTGATGAATCAGCAACGGCACTTTGTATTCGGCGAGCAGCTTCGCCATTTCGAGCGTCTTGCTCGCCGAGTACGACGAAATGCCGATGTAAAGGGCTTTGCCCTGCTGCACGGCGCTCGCCAGCGCGCCGGCGGTTTCTTCGAGCGGCGTGTGCGCGTCAAAGCGATGCGAATAGAAAATGTCGACGTAGTCGAGGCCCATACGCTTCAGACTTTGGTCGAGACTCGCGAGCACATATTTGCGCGAACCGCCGCCTTGTCCATACGGACCTGGCCACATGTCCCAACCGGCCTTCGACGAAATCAGCAGCTCGTCGCGATACGGTTTGAAGTCGTCCTTGAAGTGGCGGCCGAAATTCGTTTCGGCGCTACCATACGGCGGCCCGTAGTTGTTCGCGAGATCGAAGTGCGTGATGCCAACGTCAAACGCGGCACGCAGAATTTCGCGTTGCGTCGAGAGCGGCGTCGTATCGCCGAAGTTGTGCCACAAGCCGAGCGACAGTGCGGGAAGTTTGAGACCTGATTTGCCGCACACGCGGTATTGCATGTCCGAATAGCGTTCTGAAGCTGCTTCGTAAGCCATTGCTGGTGTCCTTGATGGTGATGTCGCCCGGGAATCTGTGGGCATGGGCAATCGCATGCTGCGGGAGGCGTGCTGCTGTGGGTTTGTTTTTATGTGCGGTCAGACCGCTATGGTAGCCAATCGACGGGATGCGTGCAGACGCCCAATATGCAGGATGGACGACTGCTTGCACGTCCCCTACACTTTCGCCGTTCGAGCTTATGGAGCGTTAAATGACGAAAGCGATTTCAATCGCGTTGATTGTCGGTGGCATTCTGTTGCTGTATTTCGGCGGGCAAGCGTTCAATTCGGTGAGCAGCGACGTGTCCCGCGTCTTTACAGGTTCACCGTCGAACAAGGCGATCATGCTGATCGTAGGCGGCGTGGTGGCGACGCTCGCGGGAATAACGGGCATCGCCTTGTCTGGCCGCAAGCGCTAGGCGCGAAGCGGCGCAGGCCTGGGTGGCGACAAAAAGACCGCAAAAAAGGCGCTGAAAAAGCGCCTAAAAGTCAGAACGCGATCTCAGGCTTCGCCGCTGACCGGGTGCCCGGCAACGGCACATTGCTCGCGCCGTGGTACGTGTACACGAGCGAGAACTTCACCTGATCGCTGATGTTCTTGCCCGCCGAATGCAGCGTATTGCAATGAAAGAACACCACGTCCCCGGCTTTCAGTTCCGGCGACACGGCGGTGCGAATCCACGCCTGGTTTTCCTCGAGATCGGAGCGGAAGAACTTCGCGTCGTCGAAGCGTTCACCCGTGAATGCAGCGGTGTGCGATCCAGGCACGAACCATAGCGCGCCGTTGTCGACGTTCTCATTGCCCAGCGCGAGCCATACCGAAACCAGGTCGTCGCGCTCGAACGACCAGTAGCGCACATCGCGATGCCAGCCGGTCAAACTGCCGTACGCCGGATGCTTCGTCATCATGCAATTGTGATGGGCGCGCGACAGGCGCGGCTCCTCACCGAAATACAATTCCATCCAGCCGCGAATTTCCGGCGCAGTCGCCCATTCGGCGAAACTGCGATCGCGGGCATACGCGTCGAGCAATCGCCGCACGGTCTTGCCGCCGGGCGCATGCCGGGAAGACGGCGCTCCGGGGTACTGCAAATCCGCTTCGAACTCGACCGGCGCCGCGGCTTCGTTCAACTGACGTTGCGCGACCCGCTTCATCTCCTCGCATCGCTCGACCGGCACGAGGCCAGGCACGACGACGAAGCCCTGCTCCCGCAATGCTTGAATCTGCTCTTTCTTCGAATGAAATGACATGGTGTTCCGTGACCGTCGACAAACCGATGTTCGATTGTAAAACGGGCGCGATCATATCGCCCGGTGTTTGACGTCGCACGTTGCGATGAACTTGATGCAACCCGGCCATTTGCGCACCGTTTGCACGCGGCTCGCGATGGCGCCGCACATTTCCCGGGCAGCGGCGCACGCTAATCGTCCGCGAAGGGTGGGAGCAATGTCCGTCTCAAAGCTTCATGCACCCTCGTGAAAACCCGTATCCGCAGGGTAAAAACCGACTTTCAGACGTCACGAATCACGTGTAGCCTGCTCGCATGTTGATCGCTATTCCCGCCTGTTTGCGCGCTGCACCGGCCATCAAGGCCCGCCCGGCTGTCCGCCGCGCAGTTTTCCATCGAATCCCGGGCTCCCGCGCAGTCGATCGCGATGCCGCCATTGGCATGCTTGGTGCTGCTATTGGCGCACATTTGACCGCGCGACACGTTGCCTACCTGTGAAGCCATGCATACTCTTCTGAGCACCCGTTTTACCCGAGCCGCACTCAAAGCGGCCCGCCCCGCGCGCCGCCACGTGGTGCGCGCTCTGCGTCACCACGCCACGCGCACGCGCGCTTTAGGCGAACAATGGCGCGATGCCCGAGCGGTCGACGGCATTCGCACCTGGTTCAATACGTTCTTCTCGGCGCTGCGCACACGCGGCGGTTCGCGCCGCTTCTCACTGCGCACTCTCCTGCGCAAACCGACACCGCTGCGTCTGAGCGCTACGCAGCGCGCGCCCGTCGCCGTGCCGGCGCAAAACGCGAGCCGCCGTCCCCGCCGGATGTCGACGAACGGCAGCACGGGCTGGTTTGCGTTCGCGTTTGCGAGTCGCTAAAGCGGCGCTGAACAGCATGCGTCGATAGCCCGCAATGCGGCGGCGTCGGACGGTTTAGAGCACACCAGCGCTCAAGCCACGCCCGATGCCGACGCATCGCCCTTTGTCCGCGCCGACCCGCCGAACAATCGACCGCCAATAAAAAACCCCGCGCGGCGCAAGCCGGCGGGGTTTTTTACACTAAAGACGCGTGCAGCTAGCGTTAATCGGCCAGCGCAGCGACCGGTTCGGTACCGGCAGCTTCCGCGAGTGCGAGAGCCTTGTCGGTGGCTTCCCACGTGAATTCCGGCTCTTCGCGGCCGAAGTGACCGTAAGCCGCGCTCTTCTCGTAGATCGGGCGCAGCAGGTCGAGCATCTGGATGATGCCCTTCGGACGCAGATCGAAATGCTCCTGCACGAGGCGCGTGATCGTCGAATCCGAAACGCGGCCCGTGCCGAACGTGTTGACCATGACCGAAGTCGGCTGCGCGACGCCAATGGCGTACGACACCTGAATCAGGCAGCGCGATGCGAGCCCGGCGGCCACGATGTTCTTCGCGACATAACGGCCCGCATAAGCAGCCGAACGGTCGACCTTCGACGGATCCTTGCCCGAGAACGCGCCGCCGCCGTGGGGCGCCGCGCCGCCGTACGTGTCGACGATGATCTTGCGTCCCGTCAAACCGCAGTCGCCTTGCGGACCGCCGATCACGAAACGGCCGGTCGGGTTCACGAGGAACTTGATGTCGCCCTTGATGAGCTCAGCCGGCAGCGTCGGCTTGATGACTTCTTCGATCACCGCTTCGCGCAGCGTATCGAGGTCGATGTCCGGCGAATGCTGCGTGGACAGCACCACGGTGTCGATAGAGTGCGGCTTGCCGTCGACATAGCGCACGGTGACTTGCGACTTCGCGTCCGGACGCAGCCAGGGCAGACGGCCGTCACGGCGCAGATTCGCCTGGCGCTCGACCAGACGATGCGACAGGTGGATCGGCAACGGCATCAATTCAGGCGTTTCTTCGCACGCGTAACCGAACATCAGGCCCTGGTCGCCCGCGCCCTGATCGAGGTTGTTGTCGTGTGCACGGTCCACGCCCTGCGCGATGTCCGGCGACTGCTTGTCGTACGCGACGAGCACCGCGCAACCGCGGTAGTCGATACCGTAGTCGGTGTTGTCGTAGCCGATGCGTTTGATCGTGTTGCGCGCGATCTGAATGTAGTCGACGTTGGCGGTCGTGGTGATTTCGCCCGCGAGCACCACGAGACCCGTGTTGCACAGCGTTTCCGCGGCAACGCGCGAGTATTTGTCCTGCGTCAGGATGGCGTCGAGAATCGCGTCGGAGATCTGGTCCGCGACTTTGTCGGGATGGCCTTCGGAAACGGATTCGGAGGTGAAGAAATAGTCGTTTGCCACGTTGCAGACTCCTGTTTTGTGGTTACGGTTGAGTTTCACGTAGCCAGCTTCGGGAGTCTGAAGCGGCGACGCTTTAGCGGATTACCTTACCGGCAGGCGCATATCACGTGGATCGCACCGCCCGGCTTCGCCCCGCAAGTTGTCTATTAACTCGGCGAAGCCCTTATTATAGCGACTTCCATTGATTGTCACAGAGTGCCCACGAGTGCGGTATTACGTCCACCTCTCCGCTTTCCTGAACCCCGTCCCGCAAAGCGCCTCCACGGAGGCCACATGCTGAGCCGCCTCGGAGCCCGGCTCGCGATCGGCCTGCTCAAACTTTTCGCGCTGCTGCCGTATGGTCTCATCGCCCGTCTCGGCGACGGACTCGGCTGGCTGCTGTATCAGATTCCCAGCCGGCGCAAGCGCATCGTCCATATCAACCTGAACCTGTGCTTCCCCCAATGGAGCGACGAGCGGCGTGAAGAAGTCGCGCAGAAGCATTTCCGTCACGCGATCCGCAGTTACCTCGAACGCAGCGTGCAGTGGTTCGGCTCCGCCAGGAAACTCGAAAAGCTCATTCAGCTCGACAGCGCGATCGATTTGACCGACCCGAATCTGCCGCCCACGCTTTTTCTCGGCTTTCACTTCGTCGGCATCGAGGCGGGCTCGATCTTTCTCAATTACTCGCTCAAGCGCCGTTGCGGCTCGCTTTATCAGCCGATGTCGAATCCGGAACTGGAAGAAGTCGCCAAGGCGGCCCGCGCGCGTTTCGGCGCGGACATGGCAAGCCGCGCCGACAGCGCGCGCATCGTGCTGCGCTGGTTGCGGGAACGCAAGCCGGTCATGCTCGGCGCCGACATGGACTACGGCGCGCGCAATTCGACGTTCGTGCCGTTTTTCGGCGTGCCGACCTGCACGCTTACCGCCGTCGGGCGTCTTTCGAAAGTCGGTCATGCGCAAGTGGTGCCTTTCATCGGCGAAGTGCTGCCTAACTACAAGGGATATCGCCTGAAGGTGTTCAAGCCGTGGGACAACTATCCGACCGGCGACGACGAAGCGGATGCGCGACGCATGAACGCTTTCCTCGAAGAACAGATTCCGTTGATGCCCGAGCAGTACTACTGGGTCCACAAGCGTTTCAAGACGCGGCCGCCCGGCGTGCCGAGCGTGTATTGAAGTGGGCTTCCCGGGTGGTGAAGCTGGAAGCAACGCGCCGTTCGGCTCACCGACCTGGCTCACCCGTTTGGCTCACTTCTGGGCGCGTCACTTACAATAGCGTGATGAAACTGAAATTCACCAAAATGCACGGCGCGGGCAACGACTTCGTCGTGCTCGACGGCTACACCCAACCGGTCAACCTGACGCCGGCGCAGGTGCGCGCGCTTGCGGACCGGCATTTTGGCGTGGGCGCCGACCAGCTTCTGCTGGTCGAAAAGCCGACGGTAGAAGGCGTCGATTTCAGGTATCGCATCTTCAATTGCGACGGCGGCGAAGTCGAACATTGCGGCAACGGCGCCCGTTGCTTCGTGAAGTTCGTCCGTGACAGCGGCCTCACCGATCAGCGCAGCGTGCGCGTGCAGGTGCAGAACGGCACGATCACGCTAACCATGCAGGAAAACGGCGAAGTGCTGGTCGATATGGGCACGCCGGTGTTCGACCCGGAACGCGTGCCTTTCGCTACCAAAGGTCTCGAAGGGCGCCAGGAAGGCGCGGACACGCTATGGCCGCTCGACGTCAACGGCACCACGCGCTGGATTTCGGTCGTGTCGATGGGCAATCCGCACGCGGTGCAAGTTGTCGACGACGTGGAGCAGTTCCCCGTGCTCGTCGAAGGTCCGGTGATTGAGCGGCACGCGCGCTTTCCGCAGCGGGTCAACGCGGGCTTCATGCAGATCGTCGGTCGCAGCGAAATCAAACTGCGCGTGTATGAGCGCGGTGCCGGTGAAACGCTGGCATGCGGCACGGGCGCCTGCGCGGCAGTCGCAGCCGGCATTCGCCGCGGACTGCTCGACGCACCGGTGCTCGTCCATACGCATGGCGGCAAGCTCACCATCTCATGGGACAGCAAGCAGCAAAACGAGCCTTTGCTGATGGCGGGCCCCGCCACAACCGTTTTTCAGGGCGAGATCGAACTGGCCGATTGAACGCCTCCAGTTCCATCGCGCATGACTGGTGCACAAACTCTTTTGACCGACGCGTCGCATGAAGGCGTCGTCCCGTAGTCCTACAGCCGAAACCATGAACGATCGCGAAGTCGCCGAATACCTGCTCGCCAACCCCGAATTCTTCGCCGAACACGCGGAAATCCTCGCGACCATTCGCCTCGCGAACCCGCACGGCAAAGCCGCGGTGTCGCTGCAGGAGCGGCAAATGGAAATGTTGCGCGACAAGAACAAACATCTCGAACGCCGGCTTGCCGAACTGCTGCGCTACGGCCACGAAAACGACAGCATCGCCTCGCGCTTCAACCGCTGGACGATCCGCGTCATGTCCGAGCGCGACTCGTACGCCCTGCCGCGCACGATCGCCAACGGCTTGCGCGACATCTTCGACGTGCCGCAGGCCGCGCTGCGCGTTTGGGACGTCGCCGAACCGTACGCCCAAGCGGACTTTGCGCGCCACGTTGGCGAGGAAGTACGCATTTTTGCAAACAGCCTGACCGCACCCTATTGCGGCGCGAACACGGGTTTCGAAGCGGCGCAATGGCTGGTGCCCGCGACCGGCGCACCGGGCGCACAGGCCGCGGCCGACGAAAACACGTCGGGCGGTGCCGCGCCCGAGTCCGCGCATGCGACGGAGTCCATTGCACTTCTCGCGCTGCGCGATCCGGAGGGCAAAGAAGAAGCGTCGGCATTCGGCCTGCTGGTAATGGGCTCGGCGGATGCGCGACGGTTCCACGAAGGCATGGCGACCGACTTCCTCACGCAGATCGGCGGGCTCGCGAGCGCGGCGCTCAGTCGTCTGCTGCCGCGCTGATTCAGCGAGCGCCACGCGTCAACCGCCGGTTAAAAAGCCAACCGTGACCGAAGCCGATCCCATCGCCGCCTATCTGTCGAATCTCGAACATGAGCGGCGGCTGTCGGCGCATACCTTGCGCGGTTACACGCACGAACTCGAAGAACTCCGGCTGCTGGCCAAGGGCCGGCCGCTCGAAAGCCTTACCGCCGTCGACATTCGCGGCGCCGTTTCACGCGCGCATGCCGGCGGACTGACGGCGCGCTCGATCAGTCACCGCCTGTCCGCATGGCGCGCGTTTTATCGCTGGCTCGCCGGCCGCGTCGATCTGCCTGCCAATCCGGTCGCCACCGTGCGCGCGCCGAAGCAGGCCAAGACGCTGCCCAAGGCACTGTCCGTCGACGACGCCACCCGCCTGATGGAAAGCCCGCCCGCCGCATCGGCAGAAGGTTTGCGCGATCACGCCATGCTCGAGTTGTTCTACTCGTCGGGGCTGCGTCTCGCCGAACTTGTCGGTCTGGACGCACGTTTCGCCGACGCCGACGGTTATCGCTCGGCCGGCTGGCTCAAGCTCGATTCCGCCGAAGTCGAAGTGCTCGGCAAGGGCAACCGGCGCCGCATCGTGCCGGTCGGCAGCAAGGCGCTCGACGCGCTCAACGCGTGGCTGGCAGTGCGCGACCAGATGATCAAGCACGACCCGCATCCGCTTTTTCTGTCGGCGCGCGGCAACCGGCTGTCACCAAACGTGGTGCGCGAGCGCGTAAAGCGCGCGGCCCTCGTGGCCGGCATTCCCGCCAATGTGCATCCGCACGTGCTGCGGCATTCGTTTGCCACGCACGTGCTGCAGTCGAGCGGCGACCTGCGCGCCGTGCAGGAATTGCTCGGGCACGCGAGCATTACAGCGACGCAGGTCTACACCGCGCTCGATTTCCAGCATCTCGCGCACGTCTACGATCAGGCGCATCCGCGCGCCAAAAAACGCGACTGACGCCGCTTTGCGGCTTTTCGGTCTCCGCCTTCGCTTTATCCGTCGCGCGTGCGCAGCAAGCCGCGCGGCCCTTTGCTCTCGCTGACATCCTGATGAATATCGTTACGCTTAAACCGTCGAAAGATAAATCGCTGCTGCGCCGCCATCCGTGGGTCTACGCGAACGCGATCGACCGGATCGACGGCAATCCCGCGCCCGGCGCGACCGTGCTGGTGCGCGCGCACGACGGCCGGTTTCTCGCGCGCGCCGCGTACAGCCCGCACTCGCAGATCCGCGCCCGCGTGTGGAGCTTCGACGAAAGCGAGCCGATCGATCATGCGTTTTTCAAGCGCCGCGTGCAGCGCGCGCTGGCGCACCGCCGAACGATGGTTCACGACACCGGCGCAGTGCGGCTCATTTTCGGCGAAGCGGACGGCCTGCCGGGACTGATCGTCGATCACTACGTCGCCGAAGACGAAGGCCAGCGCAGCCAGCTCGTGTGCCAGTTCATGGCGGCGGGCGTGGAGGCGTGGAAGGAGGCGATCGTTGCGGCGCTGGTCGACGCGACCGGCTGTCCGAATGTGTACGAGCGTTCGGACGTGTCGATTCGTCAGAAGGAAGGGCTCGAACAGACCACCGGTGTGCTGGCGGGCGAGCCGCCCTCGGACACGCTGATCGCGAGCGAGAACGGCGTGCGCTATCACGTCGACGTGCGCAATGGCCATAAAACCGGCTTTTACGTCGATCAGCGCGACAACCGCCTCCTCGTGCAGCAGCTCGCGCAGGACCGCGACGTCTTGAACTGCTTTTGCTACACCGGCGGTTTTTCGCTGGCGGCGCTGAAAGGCGGCGCGAAGCGCGTAGTCTCTATCGATTCGTCCGGCGAAGCGTTGGCGCTCGCCCAGCAGAACGTGGCGGCAAACGGTTTCGACGCCGAACGCGCGACCTGGCTCGACGCCGACGCGTTCAAAACGCTGCGCCGCCTCTACGACGAAGGCGAACGCTTCGACCTGATCGTGCTCGATCCGCCGAAATTCGCGCCTTCGCGTGAACACGTGGACCGCGCGTCGCGCGCTTACAAGGACATCAACCTGACCGGCCTCAAACTGCTGCGCCCGGGCGGCCTGCTGTTCACCTACTCGTGCTCCGGCGCGATCGATTCCGAGTTGTTCCAGAAGATCGTGTCGAGCGCCGCCGCCGATGCGCGCGTCGACGCGCGCATCCTCAAGCGCCTCGGCGCCGGGGTGGATCATCCGTTGCTCACAGCATTCCCGGAAGGTGAATACCTGAAAGGCCTGCTGTTGCAAATCGCCTGATCGCCTATAGATTCAGGGTTATTTCGCGCTGGGGCGTGCGCGGCGAGGGCTTTCAATCCCGCCTGCCAGCGCCGGCTTGACAGATATGTTTCAATAACCGGCTAGACGGGCCGCGCGCCGCGAGGCTGCCGCGCCCGCCTATGCATACGCATCGTTTCACGACCATATAGGCGAACAACATGATCCCAGTCACTATCCTGACCGGCTTTCTCGGCAGCGGCAAAACCACCCTGCTCAAGCGCATCCTGAATGAAAAGCACGGCATGAAGATCGCCGTGATCGAGAACGAGTTCGGCGAAGAAAACATCGACAACGAAATTCTCGTGCAGGACACGAGCGAGCAGATCATCCAGATGAGCAACGGCTGCATCTGCTGCACGATCCGCGGCGACCTGTCTCGGGTGCTCAGCGACCTGGCCGCGCAAAAGCAGTCGGGTAAGCTGGATTTCGACCGCGTGGTCATCGAAACGACCGGCCTCGCAAATCCCGGCCCCGTTGCGCAGACTTTCTTCATGGACGATCAGATCGCCAGCGAATTCCTGCTCGACGCGATCATCACGCTGGTCGACGCCAAGCACGCGAACCATCAGCTGGACGAGCATGAAGTCGTGCAACGCCAGGTCGGTTTCGCCGACCGCCTGTTCATCACCAAGGCCGATCTCGTCGACGAGCAGCACCTGGCCGATCTGCGCCACCGTCTGCTGCACATGAATCCGAAGGCCGCGATCAAGGTCGTCAATTTCGGCGAAGCGGACATCAAGGAGATCTTCGACCTGCGCGGCTTCAACCTGAATTCGAAGCTCGAGATCGATCCGGACTTCCTCGTTGAAGACGAACACGCGCATAGCCATGCGCACGCGCACGACGAGCACGGCCATACGCACGCTCATGGCGACGATCATGCGAACTGCGATCACGACCATGGCCATTGCAATCACGAAGGCCATGATCACGCGCACCATCATCACGCGCATCACGACGACAAAATCAAGTCGTTCGTGTACCGCAACGACCGTCCGTTCGATCCGAACAAGCTGGAAGACTTCCTCGGCGGCATTCTGCAGATTTACGGCGAACGGCTGCTGCGCTACAAGGGCGTGCTGTACATGAAGGGCGTGGATCGCAAAGTCGTCTTCCAAGGCGTGCATCAGATGATGGGCAGCGATCTCGCGGCGAAATGGCAGCCGGTCGAGAAGAAGACCAACAAGATGGTGTTTATCGGTATCGAATTGCCGCAAGACCTGATTACAGACGGTTTGGACGCCTGTCTCGCCTGAACGACGTTGTCGGCATTCAGGCAATAGTCAGCAGAAAAAGCATGCTGCGGCGGCGCAATTGCCGCCGTGAAATGTGCGCTGGCGCACACGTGTGAAAAGCGCGTGAAAACCCTGCTGTATTAATGCGTGCACGACCATCGCTTTTTGACCGTTCGCGCGTTATATTTTCGGGATACCGGTGCGCCGCAGAGGGATTTCCACCAGTTGCGGTGCCGGATTGTGATTCAGTTACAATACGTGCCCACTGGAGAATGAGAACGATTTGCCCGGTCAGTGCGCGGTCAGTGAATAGTGCGCGCCGGGCCTGAAGCGGCGCCGGAAAATCTAATCCGGGGAACACGCCGACAGTGCCCGCCGCCAGCCTGACAAGGTTGGTGCCCGGGAGCAATACCTCAGGAGCATTTGAGAATCGGTTTCCAGAGGAGTTCGGCCCCGCATTGGCGTTACGACGCCCGAGTTGGGCGAGAGACGCTCCGGCGTCACGACAGCCCATCGTCCGTGTCCGCCCTGCGCTCCGCGTCCCAGGCGCCTTGCGGGCAATACGAAAGTGCGGGCACTATGCAGAGTTTTGCCTCACATTGAAGAAGTAAGCCAGATGACGACGAAACGACTCTTGACCGAAGCCGAAATCCTGAAGATGAGCGACAAGGATTACATGAATGAGGATCAGCTCGCTTTCTTCAAGAACAAGCTCGAACAGCTGCAGGCGGACATTCTCCGCAATGCCGGCCAGACGACCGAGAACTTGCGCGAGACCGTGATCGTGCCGGACCCGGCCGACCGCGCAACGATCGAGGAAGAGCACGCTCTCGAACTGCGCACGCGCGACCGCGAGCGCAAGCTGCTGAAGAAGGTGCAGCAGTCGATCGCGCGCATCGACTCTGGCGACTACGGCTGGTGCGAAGAAACCGGTGAGCCGATCGGCATCCCGCGTCTGCTCGCGCGGCCCACGGCTACGCTGTCGCTCGAGGCGCAGGAGCGCCGCGAACTGCGCCAGAAGCTGTTCGGCGACTGAAAGCCGGCGGCGCGGCTTCGGCGCCGCGCCAACAAACGCTGCTTCGTCGAGAGGCGCACGGTGATCCGTGCGCCTTTTTTCTTTTGCGCGCGAATCTCGCACATCACGCGGGCACGTCATCCTGCGAACTCACGTTTTTTGTCTTATGCCGTTTGCCGGCTCTTGATATGACAGCGCAAGCCCTAAAATAAACCGGACATGCGCTGTACGAGCGCGCCGACCGCCAGCACTACAGGCGTCGCGCGCCGTCCGCTTCCAGGATTTATGCGGTGGCGCATCCCGCCGCCGCGTCCTACCCGCTTTGCAAAGAGGAACGCATATGGAGCAATTTCACGGCACGACGATCGTCTCCGTGCGCCGCGGCGACAAGGTCGCGCTCGGCGGCGACGGCCAGGTGACGCTTGGCAACATCGTCATGAAGGGCGGTGCGAAGAAGGTCCGGCGCATTTATAACGGCAAGGTGCTCGTCGGCTTCGCAGGCGGCACGGCCGACGCATTTTCGCTGCTCGACCGCTTCGAAGCGAAGCTCGAAAAGCATCAGGGCAACCTCACGCGAGCCGCAGTGGAGCTCGCAAAAGACTGGCGCACGGACCGCATGTTGCGTCGTCTCGAAGCCATGCTGATTACGGCGGACGCGACCACCACGCTCGTTATCACCGGTAACGGCGACGTGCTGGACCCCGAAGGCGGCATTTGCGCGATCGGTTCGGGCGGCGCATATGCGCAAGCCGCCGCCAAAGCCCTCGCCGACAACACCGAGTTGTCGCCTCGCGAGATCGTGGAAAAGTCGCTGGAGATAGCCGGCGACATGTGCATCTACACGAACCATAACCGCGTCATCGAGACGATCGAGTAAGGACCCACGATGAGCACCATGACCCCTGCCGAGATCGTCTCGGAACTCGACAAACATATCATCGGCCAAGGCCGCGCGAAAAAAGCGGTGGCCGTAGCGCTGCGCAACCGGTGGCGCCGTCAGCAGGTGGAAGACCCGCTGCGTCAGGAAATCACGCCGAAAAACATTCTGATGATCGGACCGACCGGCGTCGGCAAGACCGAGATTGCGCGGCGGCTGGCCAAGCTTGCGGATGCGCCGTTCATCAAGATCGAAGCCACCAAATTCACCGAAGTGGGCTACGTGGGCCGCGACGTCGACAGCATCGTGCGCGATCTGATCGAGATATCGGTCAAGCAGACTCGCGAATCGGAAATGCGCAAGGTGCGAACCAAGGCTGAAGACCAGGCCGAAGACCGCATTCTCGACATCCTTCTGCCGAGCGCGCGTCCGGTTGGCTTCGGCTCCAGTTCGAGCGCCACTGATACCGCCGACGAAGGCGGCACCACTCGTCAGACGTTCCGCAAGCGCCTGCGCGAAGGACTGCTCGACGACAAGGAGATTGAACTCGACGTCGAACAGCCGCAAGTCGGCATGGACATCATGGGGCCGCCGGGAATGGAAGACATGACCGAGCAGATCCGTTCGATGTTCGCCAACATCGGCGGCGGCAAAAAAACACGCCGCAAGATGAAGGTGAAGGAAGCGCTGAAGGTCCTCACCGACGAAGAAGCCGGCAAGATGCTGAACGACGAAGAGGTGAAAACCAAGGCGGTTCAGAACGTCGAGCAGAACGGCATCGTGTTTCTCGATGAAATCGACAAGATCGCGTCGCGCAATGAGGCAGGCGGCGGCGAAGTGTCCCGCCAAGGCGTGCAGCGCGATTTGCTGCCGCTCGTGGAAGGCACCACCATCAACACCAAGTACGGCATGGTGAAGACGGATCACATTCTGTTCATCGCGAGCGGCGCGTTCCATCTGGCGAAGCCGAGCGATCTGATTCCCGAACTGCAAGGGCGCTTTCCGATTCGCGTGGAACTGGATTCGTTGTCCGTGAAGGACTTCGAGTCGATCCTGGTGTCGACGGACGCGAGCCTCGTCAAGCAATACCAGGCACTGCTCGCCACAGAAGACGTGCACCTCGAATTCGCCGACGACGGCATTCGCCGCCTCGCCGAGATCGCTTATTCGGTGAACGAAAAGACCGAGAATATCGGCGCGCGCCGTCTATATACGGTTATCGAAAAGCTGCTCGAAGAAGTGTCGTTCTCCGCCGGCAATCACTCCGGCCACACGGTGCAAATCGACGCAGCATATGTGGATCGCGCGCTGAACGAAGTTGCCGAAGACGAAGACCTGTCGCGTTATGTGCTGTGACGTAGTGACCTAGTCACATCAAGCTTTGAACGGACGCAAAAAACGGGCTGCCTGTAAAAAGGCAGCCCGTTTTCTTTTACACAATATCAGCGATAAAGCCGCGCTTACTGCTTGACTGGCCGCTTCGCGAGTTTGCGTTGCAACGTCCGCCGATGCATGTTCAAAGCGCGCGCGGTGGCCGAGATATTGCCGCCATGCTCGGCGAGCACGCGTTGAATATGCTCCCACTCGAGCCGCGCGACAGACAACGGCGTGGGGTGCTCGATCGCCTCTTCCGCCTGCAACGCGCTTGCCTCGCTTTGCAGCGCCGACAGAATCGTTTCGACGTTGGCAGGCTTTGCCAGATAGTTATCCGCACCGTCTTTCACCGCTTGCACCGCGGTGGCGATGCTCGCATAGCCCGTCAGCACCAGCATGCGAGCGTCGGGCTGCAAATCGCGTAGCGGTGCGACAAGCGTGAGGCCGGAGTCGTTGCCGAGGTGCAGGTCCACCGTGATCTGACTGAATTTTTGCTGGTTTGCCAGCTTGATCGCTTCGTCCGCGTTGTGCGCTTCGCTCACGGTGTACCCGCGACGCGTCAGGCCACGTGCGAGGATGCCGGAGAACACCTCGTCGTCGTCGATCACCAGAAAATTCATTTCGCTCATGCCTGTTTCTCCGTGTTGGATGGTGCGGCGCCTTGACGGCCCGTGCCGGATATTTTTCGCTCGGTGAGCGGCAACCGCAAAACCGCACGCGTGCCACGCGGCTTGATCGAACTGACGTCGGTCAATTCGATCGAGCCTTTGAGGCGCGCCGCCGCCGAAAAAGCCAGATACAAGCCGACGCCGTGGCCGCCCTGCGTGCTCTCGACCGGCACCGCGCCGAGCGAGCCGCGCAGCGCGGCCGGAATGCCGGCGCCGGCGTCGCATACTTCGAATTCGACCTGATCGCCGCGCGCCGTCAACGCGCACGACAGGGTCACGTGATCGCGGCTCGCACGCGCGGCGTTGTCGAGCAGAATCGTCAGAATCTGGCTGACGGCAACCGTGTCGTCGAGGCTGACATCGGCGGGCGGCGTGCCGATCCGCTCGAACTTCACATGCGGATGGCGCAAGCGCCACTGCTCGGCAAACGACTCGAGCCATTCGTCGACAGGCTGACGGTTCGTCGCGGTCGTTGCGCGGCTGCGCAACCTGGCAAGCGCCGACGTGCACAGACCCATTTGCTGTTCGAGCAATTCGAGATCGGCCTTGTACGGCGCGAGCCCTTTATCGGTTCGTGCCGCGTCGCGCAGTTCTTCGGACAGCATCGCAATTGTAGACAGAGGCGTGCCGATTTCGTGAGCGACGGTAGCGGCCTGCACGCCAAGCGCGACCGCGCGTTCGTCGTGAAGCAAGCGCTGCTGCGCTTCTCCGAGCGCTGCGTCACGTAGCCGCAGGGCTCGCGACATGCGCGCGACGAACCATGCAATCAGACCGACGCTCACCATGAAGTTGACCCACATGCCGGCGCGATAGTAGTCGAACAGGTTCGCGGGGTTGTCGAGATTCAACGGCACCGAGTCGAAGCCGAGCACCGCGTAACAGGCCACGGCGAATGCGGCGAGCCACGCCATCAGTTGCCACGGCAGAACAGCGGCGGCGATGGCGAGCGACGGCAGGTACAGCGAAACAAACGGATTGGTCGTGCCGCCAGATAAAAACAGCAACGCGGACAACGCGCCGAGATCGACCCAGATCTGACCGAACAGTTCCATGTTCGACTCGGGCCGCTGCTGGGCGACGCGCCACCACGTGAGTCCGTTGAAGAGCACTTCGAGTGAGATGACCAGCAGCATGGCCGGCAACGGCAAATGCACGCCGATAAAGATCTGCACGAACGCGATTGTCAGTAACTGACCGATGATCGCGAGGCTGCGCAGCCAGAACAAATGGCCCAGATTGACCCGACCCGTGTTGGTTATACGATGCATGACTTCAGTTTACCTGTTCGGACGCTTCCGAATCATCTCGCTGCTGCACGGCGATACCATAGCTTTCCTTGTTAGCGCGCGGAGCCGGTCGTTCGGCAGCCAATTATCCATGGTCACCTCTGACATGTCGTCAGCTTTCCTTAACTTCATGCGGCAAGCCGCCACAGCCCGCAAGAACGGCGCTGCGGAATCCGAAGCGCAATGGCTCGACGCCGCGGCGCAACTCCACTCTCTCGACAACGCGTCGCTCGCCTCGCTCATCCACGCTTTGATCGAGCAGCAACGCCACGACGACGCAATCGAACTGGCCGCCATTATTGCGCAACTCGAAGCAAGCAACGCCGACGCGCATTTTCGTCTCGGCTACGCATTGCAAATGGCGAACCGTCACGACGAAGCGATCGCTCCATATCGCCGCGCGCTCGCACTGAACCCCTCATTGCCGTCGCTCCGCTGCAATCTCGCCGGCGCACTTGCGGTCACGCACGGCGAGCTGAGCGAACAGATTCAGCTGCTCGAAGATACGCTCCAGGATCAACCTGACGACGGCAACAGCTGGACCAACCTGTCGAACGCTTATCGCAACAATATGGATGTACCTCGCGCGCTTGAAGCGGGCGCGCGAGCCGTCCAGTGCGCACCGCTTAGTCCCCTCGCCCACAACAACTATGCGCTGGCGCTACGTGAAGCGCAACGCTGGGCCGAGGCGGCACAAGCCTCGCAAACCGCTTGCGCGCTCGCGCCCACTGACGCCAGCATGCGTTTGAACCTCGCGATGCTGCAACTCATGAGCGGCGATTATGCGAACGGCTGGCAGTCGCATGAAGCGCGCTGGAGCGGTTCGTCCGAACTGCGCGGCAATCGTCCTGCGCTGCCCGCGGCCACCTGGCGCGGCGAGCCGCTTGCGGGCAAAACGCTGCTAGTGTGGGGCGAGCAAGGCATGGGCGATGTGTTGCAGTTCAGCCGCTACATTCCGATGCTGGCCGAGCATGTGCATCGCGAAGGCGGCCGCCTCGCATGGAATTCGTTTCCGCAAATGGGCGCCTTGCTCGCCCGCAGTCTCGGCGGGCATGTCGACCACTACTCGGCGGGCGGCGACGTCGAATCGCTGCCGCCTTTCGACTTCGAGATTCCTTTGATGAGCCTGCCGTTGATCTTCGGCACGCGCGAGGCGACCATTCCCACCACCACGCCTTACCTGTATGCGGACCGCGCTGCCGTGCAGCGCTGGCAGCAACGGCTTGCCGGCGAGTCGAGGCTCAGGGTAGGACTCACGTGGACCGGCAGCCATGGTCATCAGCGCAATCCGTTCCGGCGGGTGGGCTGGGAACGCTATGCGAAGCACTTTGGCGGCATTCAGAACGTAGCGTTCTATTCGTTGCAACCCGGTGCCGCTGCCGATGTCGGCGCGGCAACCGCCGCAGGCCTGCCGCTTACCGACTACACCGCCGAATTTTCGACTTTCGACGACACAGCCGCCTTTGTCGGCGGGCTCGATCTTGTTATCAGCGTTTGCACGTCGGCTGCGCATCTGAGCGGCGCGCTCGGACAGCGCACATGGGTGCTGCTCGACGTCAATCCGCACTGGGTCTGGCTGACCGGTCGCCGCGACAGTCCGTGGTATCCCGGCGCGACGCTGTACCGGCAGGAAGAATTCGGCAACTGGGATCCGGTGCTCCAGGCGGTGGCCCGCGACCTCAATGCGCTCGCTACCCGGCGCCGCGCGGCCTGACGGGCCACTGAAGCCAGCCGCGGCTCCGCCCGCAGCCCGGCGACGGTCGCGGCGCCTGTCACGGCAGCGTCACGGCAAATTGGCGCCCGGCTCGGCCTGGGCCGCTCTCGCAATCTCCGCTACGAGACATTCCGGGCAAAGGCAACGTCCGGCCGGGTCCAGCCGGTCGCGCGGCAGTGCGGGCATTTCGCGGCACCAACAGTCGAAAGGCTCTGCATGCATTGCGCAGTCGAACGCGTTACCGCAGCGCGGGCAACGCGCGCTGCCTTGCGGGCGGGTAGCAGATGGTTTCATGGCAGGCAGATGGCCCCGCGAAGCATCGACGAGCCAATAATGCCACGGCCGGCGTCCGGCCGTGAGTCGTCCATTCGGCTAGTTCACAGGTGCGCGCGAGGCGCGGTACGCTTGGTCGTCGGCTGGCGCTGCAAACGCCGCTTGCGCCGGGCGCAAACACCGGCTGCGTGCCGCGAGCGCGCGTGTCGAAAACCCTGTTGCAGCGCGCCAGTCCTGTACAATTCGCCGTGTTTTAACTGTTCCGTGCCCGAGCCTGCCGCCATGTCCGAGCTTCCCGACCTTTCGCAGATTGCGCCCACCCTGAAGGCTGAAATCCTGGCCGAGGCGCTGCCTTACATTCGCCAGTATCACGGTAAGACCGTGGTTATCAAATACGGCGGCAACGCCATGACGGAGGAGCGGCTGAAGCAGGGATTTGCGCGCGACGTCATTTTGCTGAAGCTGGTCGGCATCAATCCGGTCATCGTGCACGGCGGCGGTCCGCAAATCGACCAGGCGCTGAAGAAAGTCGGCAAGCAGGGCACGTTCATTCAAGGCATGCGCGTCACCGACGAAGAGACGATGGAAGTCGTCGAATGGGTGCTCGGCGGCGAAGTGCAGCAGGACATCGTTACGCTGATCAACCACTTCGGCGGTCACGCGGTCGGTCTGACCGGCAAGGACGGCGGCCTGATCCACGCGCGCAAGATGCTGATGCCCGACCGTGACAATCCCGGTCAGTACGTCGACATTGGCCAGGTGGGCGAAGTCGAAGCCATCAACCCCGCGGTTGTAAAGGCGCTGCAGGACGACGCATTCATTCCGGTGATCTCGCCAATTGGTTTCGGCGAAGACGGCCTGTCGTACAACATCAACGCCGACCTCGTCGCGGGCAAACTGGCGGTCGTGCTGAACGCCGAAAAGCTCGTGATGATGACGAACATCCCCGGCGTGATGGACAAAGAAGGCAATCTGCTCACCGACCTGTCAGCGCGCGAAATCGACGGCCTGTTTGCCGACGGCACGATCTCCGGCGGCATGCTGCCGAAAATCTCGTCGGCGCTTGACGCGGCCAAGAGCGGCGTGCGCTCGGTGCATATTATCGACGGGCGTATCGAGCATTCGGTGCTGCTGGAAATTCTCACCGAGCAGCCGTTCGGCACAATGATCCGCTCGCATTGATTGCTGTCCCCCGCCCGGCACATAAGGCACGCCAAACCGGCGCGCCTTGTGTGCACTGCGGCAACAATCCGGCAACGTATGGCCGCCGCGCGCAGCAACTGCTCCGGCCTGAACGGCCCTACTGACCATGCGCACTCCAACTTCCCGACGCCGCCGTCCGCATATCGGGGGCGGCCGTCCGGTCTGGCTGTTCGATCTCGACAACACGCTGCACCATGCGTCGCACGCCATCTTCCCTGCAATCAATCAGGCGATGACGCAGTACATCATCGACGCGCTCCAGGTCGAGCTCGACGAAGCCAACCGTCTGCGCACCGGCTACACGGAGCGCTACGGCGCTGCGCTGCTGGGTCTCACGCGCCATCATCCACTCGACGCAAGCGACTTCCTGAAGGTCGTGCACACGTTCCCCGATCTCGGCTCTATGGTCCGGCACGAGCGCGGCGTGGCGCGTCTCGTTGCGGCGCTGCCGGGGCGCAAGATCGTGCTGACCAATGCGCCTGAAGCGTACGCGCGCGCGGTGCTGGCGCAGCTTCGTATCGAGCGTCTGTTCGAGCAGGTAATCGCCATCGAGCACATGCGCGACCGGCGCCGCTGGCGCGCAAAACCCGACCACGCGATGTTGCGCAAGGCCATGCGTGACGCTCGTGTGTCGCTGAAAGACGTGATCCTCGTCGAAGACACGCGTTCGCACCTGAAGAACTACCGGCGCCTCGGCATCCGCACCGTATGGATCACCGGCCATCTGCCGCGTAAGCCTCATGCGGACGGCGTGCCCACGCGGCTACCGGGTACAGGCCGGCCGCACTATGTCGATCGCAGCATTCGTTCGTTAAAATCGCTACGACTGAGCACCCGCTCGGTTCGAGTGAAGCGCCAGCAGACGGGACGACAGCCATGCAGCCGATCGACAAGCCTGACGAAGCCCTAGCCGAACACGAACCCGCCGCGCCCGCTGCACCCCGCGGGCAGCGCCTGAAACCGGGCGAGCGCCGCGTGCATATTCTCCAGACGCTCGCCTCCATGCTTGAGGCGCCAAAGAGCGAAAAAATCACCACGGCTGCGCTTGCGGCAAGGCTCGGCGTGTCCGAAGCCGCGCTTTATCGGCACTTTGCCAGCAAGGCGCAAATGTTCGAAGGGCTAATCGAGTTCATCGAGCAGACCATCTTCGGATTGATCAATCAGATTGTCGACAGGGAAGAGAGCGGTGTGCTGCAGGCGCGCGCAATCGCATTGATGCTGCTGAATTTCTCCGCGAAAAATCCTGGCATGACCCGGGTACTCACATGCGAGGCGCTGGTCGGCGAACATGAGCGGCTGACCGTGCGCGTCAATCAGATGCTCGAGCGCGTGGAAGCTTCGTTGAAGCAATGTCTGCGCTTAGCTGCAACGAACGCCGGTGCAGCCGCTCAAGACGCGCCGTCGCCGGTGCCCGCCCCGGCCGATTACGATCCGGCCGTGAGAGCAAGCCTGCTGCTCAGCTATATCATCGGCCGCTGGCACCGGTTCGTTCGCAGCGGCTTCGTGCGTATGCCGGCCGCCGACGCGGATTCCCAATTACGAGTGATCCTTCAGTAGTCCGCTGAAGAAGGCGCGCCACGGGGTGTCAGACGCTGCCGCGCGAGATTTTCCGCTATACTTTGCGCCTGATCGCGGCCCTGATTGTCTCCGGAAATCGCTTCCCAGCTTCTAATGCCGCGCTTCAGAACACGTCTAATACGTGTGTGAATTCCTGTTGTGAAAGCCTAGTACGCGCCGATTTGCTGACTCGATTGCGGGCGCGCGAACCAGTGGAAGTTTCCGCGGTTCACTATAAATGCGGCTAAAGAGGTCGTCAGCCGCGCACAAGTCTTTCTCCTCCGTGCTTTGCCGACGCCGTCTAGCCGCCCTGTCTTTGTCAAATGGCGGAATGAATGGAATCGATCGGTATCGTCGCTCCACAAAAAATGCATTTCACCGAGCCGTTGCGTCTGCAAAACGGCAGCTCGCTCGCCAGCTACGACCTGATGGTCGAGACCTATGGCACGCTCAACGCTGCGCGCAGCAATGCGGTACTCGTGTGTCACGCGCTGAACGCCTCGCATCATGTTGCGGGCGTCTATGCGGACAATCCGAAGGACATCGGCTGGTGGGACAACATGGTCGGCCCCGGCAAGCCGCTCGACACCAATAAGTTCTTCGTGATCGGCGTGAACAACCTCGGCTCGTGCTTCGGCTCGACGGGTCCCATGAGCATCGATCCTGCAACCGGCAATCCGTACGGCGCGACGTTCCCCGTGGTCACGGTGGAAGACTGGGTCAACGCCCAGGCGCGCGTCGCGGATCAGTTCGGCATTACACGCTTTGCCGCTGTGATGGGCGGCAGCTTGGGCGGCATGCAGGCACTCGCGTGGAGCATGATGTATCCGGAGCGGGTCGGGCATTGCATCGTGGTGGCGTCGACGCCCAAGTTGTCGGCGCAAAACATCGCGTTCAACGAGGTGGCGCGCTCGGCGATCCTGTCGGATCCCGACTTCCACGGCGGCAACTACTACGCGCATAACGTGAAGCCGAAACGCGGCTTACGTGTCGCACGAATGATCGGCCACATCACGTATCTGTCGGACGACGACATGGCCGAAAAATTCGGCCGGTCGCTGCGCCGCGCCGAGGGCGCGCTCGACGCATACAACTTCAATTTCGACGTTGAGTTCGAGGTGGAGTCGTATCTGCGCTATCAGGGCGACAAGTTCGCCGACTACTTCGACGCCAACACCTATCTACTGATCACACGCGCGCTCGATTACTTCGATCCGGCCAAAGCCTTCGAAGGAGATCTGACAGCGGCCGTTGCCCATACAACGGCGAAGTATCTGATCGCGAGCTTCACAACCGACTGGCGTTTCGCGCCGGCCCGTTCACGCGAACTCGTGAAGGCGCTGCTCGATCACAAGCGCACCGTCACCTACGCGGAAATCGACGCGCCGCACGGTCACGACGCCTTCCTGCTCGACGATGCGCGCTATCACAACCTGATGCGCGCCTACTACGAACGCATTGCGAACGAGGTGAACGCATGAACCAGCGAGCTCTGGACTATCTGGCGCTGCGCCCGGACTTTCGCGCGATCGCCCGCTGGGTCGAACCGCGCGCCACGGTGCTTGATCTCGGCTGCGGCGACGGCTCGCTGTTGTCGCTGCTCACCGAGGAACTGGACGTGCAAGGCTATGGCATCGAGATCAACGACGCCGGCGTACTGGCCGCGACGCAAAACGGCGTCAACGTGATCCAGCAGAATCTGGAAGACGGCCTGCGCCTCTTCGAAGACGGCAGCTTCGACTTCGCGGTTCTGTCGCAGACACTGCAAACCATTCATCAGACCGCCGCGATTTTGCGCGAGACCGTGCGGGTCGGCCGGGAATGTATCGTGTCGTTCCCGAACTTCGGCTACTGGGCGCACCGTCTTTCCGTGCTGCAGGGACGCATGCCGGTGTCGAAGTCACTGCCTTATCAATGGCACAACACGCCTAACGTGCGGGTGCTGACCATCAAGGACTTCGAGGCACTCGCGCCCGAAGTCGGCATCGAAATTCTGGACCGTGTGGTGCTGCACGACGGTCAGACGGTGCGATGGGGGGTGAACTGGCGTGGTAGTCTTGCGGTCTATCGCGTCAAGAAAAGCTAACGCAAGTTATCCACATGTCGAACCCGCCGCACGAGGCGCCTGCACTTACCGCTCACGAAGAACATCCCGGCTGGCGCGCGTTTTTTAATACGCGCATGCTAATCTGCGTCTTTCTCGGCTTTACGTCGGGATTGCCGCTGTTCACGCTCGTCTACCTGGTGCAGGCGTGGTTACGCTCCGAAGGCGTCAATCTGAAGGAAATCGGCCTCTTTGCGCTGATCCAGTTCCCCTACACCTGGAAATTCATCTGGGCCCCGCTGATGGACCGCTACGTCCCGCGCTTTCCGGGCTGGCGCCCGGGCAGACGGCGCGGTTGGATGCTCGTCACGCAGATTCTGGTCGCGGGGGCCATCGCAACGTTGGGCTTCGTGTCGCCGCGCGACTCGATCTGGACCGTCGCGGCATTGACGGCGCTCGTCGCATTCTTCGGCGCAAGCCAGGACATTTCGATCGACGCATACCGGCGTGAATTGCTAAGCGACACGCAGCAAGGCCTCGGCAACGCGGTGCACGTGAACGCCTACAAGATCGCAGCGCTAGTACCCGGGTCGCTCGCGCTCATTCTGTCGGATCATTTGCCGTGGACTACCGTGTTCATGGTCACTGCAGCGTTTATGGTGCCCGGTATGGTGATGACGCTCGTTGTGCGCGAACCCGAAGTGCACGGCACGCCGCCCAAGAATCTGCGCGAAGCGATCGTGCAGCCGTTCCGCGAATTCCTCGAACGTGACGGCTGGCGCGGCGCGCTGTTCGTGCTCGGCTTCATCTTTCTGTACAAGCTCGGCGACACGATGGCAACGACGTTGTCCACATCGTTCTTCCTCGATATCGGCTTCTCGCGCACGCAGATCGGCGTGATCGCGAAAACCACGGCGTTCGGCGCGAGTCTCGCGGGCGGAATCGTCGGCGGTATCTGGCTGATGAAAATTGGCATCGGGCGAGGTTTGTGGATCTTCGGCATCCTTCAGATGGTGTCGACACTCGGCTTCGCATGGCTTGCGCATCTCGGACCCGCCTCGCCCGGTTTGACGGCGGTCTATGACATCGCCGTGTGGATAAGCGAAGGTACGACGAGACTGCTCGCCTTCGTCGGCGTCGACTGGTCTGTGCAACTCGAACCGCGCTCGGTCGCGCTCGCGCTGGTCTACGGTTTCGAAACCTTCTCTACTGGTCTGACGATGGCGGCTTTCACCGCGTACATCGCCAGCACCACGGACCCGCGCTACACGGCTACCCAGTTCGCGCTCTTCACGAGTCTCGCTTCGGTGCCGCGCACGCTGGCTTCGGCGGCGAGCGGCTACGTGGTGGCCAAGATCGGCTGGTTCGACTACTTCATTGTCTGCACGGCGCTGGCCGTGCCGGGCATGCTGCTTCTGTTGCGCATTGCGCCGTGGAGAGACAGGTCGTGAAGGTGCGTCTCCCGAAGCGGTTGTTGTCGCCGGTCCCGCGCGCTGCGTGGTGCAAGGCCCGCCGCGGCGCGTTGCATGCAGCGTTGAGCCTTCTCTGTCTGAGCCTGTTGAGTGCCGCCGTGCCCTCCGGCGCCTATGCTGCCGCCGCAGCGCTCCCCCCAGCTGCGGCCCCGGCTACCGGTAACAGTGCCGCCGCCGGCACGTCCGCTAATGCAACAACGGCTGCGCCGCCGGTGCCGGTCACGAAATCCGCAGCGCCAATCGCCGGTACAGAAAACGCCACCTCCGCGACACCGGCCGCGAGCAGTGCGGCCAACGCGACACCCTCCGGGAGTGGGCAGGCCGCAGGCACGTCGCCCGGTGCATCGGCGCAACCACCCGCTATCGCGCGAACCCCGACCGCAACGTCTTCGCCCACTGGCGCGACAAAGCCCGCAGCGGGCGCGGGCGCGTCGGCGCCGTACAGCCCGAACAACCAGTTGCGCTTCGGCGGCTATCTCGTGTTCCGTAATCTGGTGCCGTCGCCGGTGCTCGAGGCGCAAGCCGCAGACGAGTTCAGCCAGATCGCGTACGGTGCGGAGCATGCAAACCGCCTCTACGGCGACACTGACGCGCACGTGACACGTGTGCGCTCGATCGTCGACAAGATGGTGCCGTACTCGCTCAAATGGAACGAGCGGGCGAAGGGCTGGAAGTGGGATGTCGCCGTGGTGCGCTCGACCGACGTTCGTATGTACTGCCTGCCGGGAGGCAAGATTGTCGTGTACGGTGGGCTGCTCGACCGCGCGCATCTGAACGACAACGAACTCGGCATGCTGATTGGCCACGAGATCGCGCATGCGCTGCGTGAGCATGCGCGGGAACGCCTCGGTCAATTGCAGGCGAGCCAGCTCAATTCGTCGGGCACGATTCCACAGCTATTCGGTCTGGCGGATCTCGGCATGGCGCCGCTCGGCATCGGCTCGCGCCTGCTCGAAATGAAGTACGAGAACACTGACGAGACCGAAGCCGACGTGATCGGCAGCGACATTGCCTCTCGCGCGGGCTTCGATCCGCGCGCGGCAGTCACGCTTTGGGACAAACTCGCTCAGGCCACGCGCAGCAATCGCGAGCAGGGCTTCATCTACGTGCACCCGTACACGCCGGCGCGCCGCGAGGACATCATCAAGCGCTTGCCCGATATGCTGCCGCTGTATGCGAAAGCCATTGGCAAGACCGTGGATGCCCTCCCGGACTACGCCGGCATGGGCCGCCCGCGCCGCAAGCTCGCGCGCGATTAAGACGGCTCGATCAATTCCGCACGCGTCCCGTCAGACGTTGCTCACGATCGAGCTACGCATGTCCAGCCGCCTGACGGCGAACGCGAATTTCACTTCTTGACGTCGTGGTCGTAGTCGACCGTCAGCGGCGCGTGGTCGCTGAACTTGATATCGCGAAACACGTCCGTGCGTTTCGCCTTGCTCGCGATGCCCGGCGTCGCGATCTGGTAGTCGATCCGCCACCCCACGTTCTTCGCATACGCCTGGCCGCGATTGCTCCACCACGTGTATTGCTCCGGACGCTGATCGAGCGTGCGGAATACGTCCACGTAACCGACTTCGTCGAAAAGCTTGGTGAGCCACGCGCGCTCTTCCGGCAGGCAACCTGAATTCTTCTGGTTGCTCTTCCAGTTCTTGATGTCGATTTCCTTGTGGACGATGTTCACGTCGCCGCACACGATCACTTCGCGCTCGCGGGCAAGCTCCGCGAGATGCGGCATGAACTCATCCATGAAACGGTATTTGGCCTGCTGGCGCTCGTCACCGCTCGACCCTGACGGCACATACACCGACACGATCGACAGCTTGCCGAAACGCAGTTCGACGTAGCGCCCTTCCGGATCGAACTCCTCGCTGCCGAAGCCAATCACGACTTCGTCCGGCTCATGACGCGTATAGACACCCGCGCCGCTATAGCCCTTCTTCACGGCGTGCTGGAAATAGCCGGTGAAGTCGTGCGGCGCGAGGAATTCCGGCGTCATGTCGTCTTGCGAACATTTGATTTCCTGCACGCAGAGCACGTCGGCATTCTGCTCGCCAAACCAGTCGAAAAAACCTTTCTTCGCCGCTGAGCGGATGCCGTTCAGGTTGGCGGTAATCACACGCAACATGTCGTTCCTTTATCTTCAATTCGTTTTTGAGATCCGTTCGGGGCGAACGGCGAAACTCACTCGACCTTGACGCCCTTCAGCGATTCTTTTGCGGGCGGATATTCGAGCTTTAGCCCTTCAAACGTACGCAACAGCAGTTCGGCGACCATCAGGTTGCGATGCGTTTTCGAGTCGGCGGGAATCACGTACCACGGCGCGTATTCGGTGGAAGTCGCGGCGAGGGCGTCGCGATACGCGGCCTGATACTTGTCCCACTGTTTGCGCGCGTCGAGATCGGAGACGTCGAATTTCCAGTGCTTCGTCGGGTCGTCGATCCGCGCTTGCAGGCGCGCGCGCTGTTCGTCTTTCGAAATATGCAGCATGCACTTGACGATTGTCGTGCAACTGTCGGCGAGCAATTCCTCGAACTGGCGAATGTGTCGGCTGCGCACCTGGAACGCGTCCTTGTCGAGCTCGCCGAGGACAGTCGGGACCAACAGGTCTTCGTAGTGGCTGCGATTGAAGATAGTTAGCTCGCCGGCAGCAGGCGCCTGCCAATGGACGCGCCAAAGGAAATCATGCGCGAATTCCACGGGCGTCGGCGCCTTGAACGGCACAATCCGCAAACCGAGCGGATCGACTTCGTGAAACACCGCGCGAATAGTGCCGTCCTTGCCGCTCGTATCCATGCCTTGAAGGACCAGCAACACGCGTCGCTTCTGCTGCGCGTGCAGGCATTCCTGCAAGCTGTCGAGCTTCGCGCCAATTTCTGACAGACGCGCGCGGTCGGTGTCTTTCGATCCCGTCGAAAAAGGCTTTGCAGCGGGATCGAAATCGTCGAGCGAAAACTTGTCGTTCTTCTTGGTCTCGAAATAAGGCACGCGGAAATCGTCGAGTTCGGGTTGCTTCGCCATCAACACACTCCGTGATCTGCGTTCAGCGGCTCGCAAAAAGCGCGGCCGCGAAATGAAACGGGCCGTTGCCTCCAACTTTCGTTTCCGGCAACAGCCCGCTGTCGCCAAAGCGCGAGCGCTTCAGCCGTATTTTCTCTTCAACTGCACTTCATTTCAGCTTGAGCCACGCTCCGGCTTACGATAGCTTTTTCTTCAGCAGTTCGTTCACCTGCGCCGGATTGGCCTTGCCCTTCGTCGCTTTCATTGCCTGGCCGATCAGCGCGTTGAACGCCTTCTCCTTGCCCGCGCGGAACTCTTCAACCGACTTCTGGTTCGCAGCGAGCACTTCGTCGATGATCGCTTCAAGCGCGCCCGTGTCGGAAATCTGCTTCAAACCCTTCGCTTCGATGATGCGGTCGGCGGCGCCTTCGTCTGTGGCCTTCTCCTCCCAGATCGCGAGGAAGATTTCCTTTGCGATCTTGTTGGAGATCGTGCCGTCTGCAATGCGCTGCAGCAGCAATGCCAGTTGCGCGGACGACACAGGGCAGTCCGCCATATCGAGGCCTTCGCGATTCAGTTGCGACGACACCTCGCCCATCAGCCAGTTCGCCGCGACCTTGGCGTTGCCCGCACCGAGCTTGACGACTACCGCTTCGTAATACGCGGCCATTGCCTTGCTCGACGTGAGCACGTTCGCGTCGTACGGCGTGAGACCGTATTGCGACACGAAGCGCTGCTGGATCGCTTCGGGCAACTCCGGCATTTCGCTCTTCACGCGCGCGACCCACGCTGCGTCGACCACGAGCGGCATGAGATCGGGATCGGGGAAATAGCGGTAATCGTGCGCGTCTTCCTTGCTGCGCATGGAACGCGTTTCACGCTTATCCGGATCGTATAGACGCGTTTCCTGCACCACCGTCCCGCCGTCTTCGATCAGTTCGATCTGACGGCGCACCTCGTACTGGATCGCTTCTTCCAGAAAGCGGAACGAGTTGAGGTTCTTGATCTCGGCTCGCGTGCCGAACTCCGCCTGACCCACCGGACGCACCGACACGTTCGCGTCGCAACGGAACGACCCTTCCTGCATGTTCCCGTCGCAGATGCCGAGCCAGGTCACGAGCGTATGCAGCGTTTTTGCGTATGCGACGGCTTCTGCCGCGCTGCGCATTTCAGGCTCGGTGACGATTTCGAGCAGCGGCGTGCCCGCGCGATTCAGGTCGATGCCCGTCATGCCCGCGAAGTCTTCGTGCAGCGACTTGCCTGCGTCTTCTTCCAGATGCGCCCGGGTGAGATTGACGACCTTCGAATACGCTTCCTTACCCGCTTTCTCGTTGGCCGGCACCTGAATCGTCACCTGGCCGCCCTGCACGACGGGAATTTCGTACTGACTGATCTGATAGCCCTTCGGCAGATCGGGATAAAAATAATTCTTGCGCGCGAAGATGCTGCGCGGCGCGACCGTTGCACCGATTGCGAGGCCGAACTGGATTGCGCGTTCTACAGCGCCGCGGTTCATCACCGGCAACGTGCCCGGCAACGCGAGATCGACAGGGCTCGCCTGCGTGTTGGGCGCGGCGCCGAATTGCGTCGGGGAGCCCGAGAAAATCTTCGATTGCGTGGACAGCTGCGCGTGGGTCTCCAGACCGATCACGACTTCCCATTGCTTGGTCATGGTGCTCACACTCCTGCCGGTGCTTTACGGTGCCAGTCGGTCGCGCGCTGGAACGCGTCGGCCACCTGCAGCATCCGGGCTTCATTGAAATAGTTGCCGATGATCTGCAATCCCACGGGGCGCTGCGCGTTCGCGCCCGCGCCGAAGCCGCACGGCACGCTCATGCCGGGCAAACCGGCGAGGCTCACCGACAGCGTGTAGACGTCGGCGAGATACATCTGCACCGGGTCGTCGCCCTTCGCGCCCAGATCCCACGCCACCGACGGCGCGACCGGTCCCATGATCACGTCGCACTGCTTGAACGCTTCCTGGAAGTCCTGCGCGATGATGCGGCGGATTTTCTGCGCCTGCAGGTAGTACGCGTCGTAATACCCGTGCGACAACACGTAAGCGCCGACCATGATGCGACGTTTAACTTCCGGACCGAAACCTTCAGCCCGCGACTTCTTGTACATGTCGAGCAGATCGCGATATTCCGCGGCGCGATGGCCAAAGCGCACGCCGTCGAAACGCGACAGGTTCGACGACGCCTCCGCCGGCGCGATCACGTAGTAGACCGGGATCGACAGCTCGGTTTTCGGCAACGACACTTCGACGAGCGTTGCGCCGAGTGCTTCGTATTCCTTCAACGTCGCGTCGATAGAAGCGCGCACGTCGTCGGCGAGACCCGCGCCGAAATACTCTTTCGGCAGGCCGATGCGCAGACCGGCGAGCGGCTTGCCGGCGCCGTCCTGTTTCCACGGCTGGCCGAGATAGCGCGTGTAGTCTTCGTCGTCGCGCACGAGGCTCGTCGAATCGCGCTCGTCGAAGCCGGCCATGGCGTTGAGCAGCGTGGCGCAATCGGCGGCGCTTTGCGCCATCGGGCCGCCCTGATCCAACGACGACGCAAACGCGATCATGCCGTAGCGCGACACGCGGCCGTACGTAGGCTTGATGCCGGTGATGCCCGAGAACGACGCCGGCTGACGGATCGAGCCGCCGGTGTCGGTGCCGGTCGCGGCAGGCGCGAGGCGCGCGGCGACCGCCGCCGCAGAACCGCCCGACGAGCCGCCCGGCACGGCCTGACGATCCCACGGGTTTTGTACGGGACCAAAGTACGAATTTTCGTTGGACGAGCCCATCGCGAATTCGTCCATGTTGGTCTTGCCCACGCAAACCATGCCCGCCTTCTGCAGACGCTCGACCACCGTTGCGTCGAACGGACTTTCGTAGTTCGACAACATTTTCGAGCCGGCAGTGGAGCGCCAGCCCTTGGTGACGAACACGTCTTTGTGCGCGATGGGCAGGCCGGTCAGCGGACCGCCGTGGCCCGCGTGAAGCAGTGCGTCCGCGGCCTTCGCCTGCGCGAGCGTCAGGTCCGCGTCGACCTGAATGAAAGCGTTCAGGCTATTGGCCGCGTCGATGCGCTTGAGATAAAGCTGCGCCAGTTCGACGGCGGAGCATTCCTTCGCTGCCAGTGCGGCGCGCAGTTCGGTCAGACTTTTTTCATGCATTGCGTTTTGTCCTGGAAAGCGCGGCAGCGCGGATCACGCTGCCGTGTAGGCGTTCGATTGCGCGCCGGCGAGCCCGGCCGGGTGTGGGCTCCCAGCAGCACCCGCGAGGGCCGCCCGGAAAACGGCATGCTGTTTTCCGGCGCGCTGCCCGCGGGCCGCGCGGCGCTCGCCACGCGGGTCTTACTCGATCACCTTCGGCACGAGATACAAACCGTCCTGCACGGCCGGCGCAGGACGCTGAAAAGCTTCGCGCTCGATCGTTTCGGTCACCACGTCGTCGCGCAGGCGCAGCGCGACGTCTTCGATCTGTTCGATCGGATGGGCAAGCGGCGCGATGCCTGTGGTATCGACCGCCTGCATCTGCTCGACGAGGCCAAAAAAGTCGTTGAGCTGGGCAAGCGTGTGTTCGGCGTCGGCGTCGGCCAGTTCGAGCCGCGCAAGATGCGCGATGCGCTTAACATCGGTCAGGGTCAAAGCCATGCAGTCACCGGAAAAAGTGGCAGACCGCCGCAGCGCGAAAAGAGCGCTGCGACAGTGGGTTACGACGCGGGAGGATGACCTCGAAAAAGGGGCCAGCGGCGGCAAAAAGTGCCGTCCGTTTCCTTCAAAACATCCAAAATTATAAGGTATCATTACGCGTTCGACCCAAACCCGGACCGACTTACCAAGGCCTTTCTGGACAATTCGTAAAGATAGTTCGGATATTTCTGACTCGGCCTTGCTTCGGCCTCCGGTAGACTCCCTCGCAGCTTCAAGTTCCGGTGGCGCCGCTTCGCCCGGTTGAAGCTGTTATTTTTTTCCGCTGCCGCCCTGCGCATCGTTGCGAGGGCCGGCCCCAAGCGAGACAGGATTTTGAATGTTCGGTTTTTTGCGCAGCTACTTCTCCAACGATCTGGCGATTGATCTAGGCACCGCCAACACGCTCATCTACATGCGTGGCAAAGGCATCGTTCTCGATGAACCGTCGGTGGTTTCGATCCGCCAGGAAGGCGGTCCCAACGGCAAGAAAACCATTCAGGCAGTCGGCAAGGAAGCCAAGCAGATGCTTGGCAAGGTGCCGGGCAATATCGAGGCGATCCGCCCCATGAAAGACGGCGTGATCGCCGACTTCACGGTGACCGAGCAGATGATCAAGCAGTTCATCAAAACTGCTCACGAGTCGCGCATGTTCTCGCCGTCGCCGCGCATCATCATTTGCGTGCCGTGCGGTTCGACCCAGGTCGAGCGCCGCGCCATCAAGGAAGCGGCTCACGGCGCAGGCGCTTCGCAGGTGTATCTCATTGAAGAACCCATGGCCGCCGCAATCGGCGCCGGCCTGCCGGTGTCGGAAGCGACCGGCTCCATGGTCGTCGACATCGGCGGCGGCACGACCGAAGTCGGCGTGATCTCGCTCGGCGGCATCGTGTACAAGGGCTCCGTGCGCGTCGGGGGCGACAAGTTCGACGAGGCCATCGTCAACTACATCCGCCGCAACTACGGCATGCTGATCGGCGAGCAAACCGCCGAAGCCATCAAGAAGGAAATCGGCTCGGCCTTCCCGGGTTCCGAAGTGAAGGAAATGGAAGTGAAGGGCCGCAATCTGTCGGAAGGTATTCCGCGCAGCTTCACCATCTCCAGCAACGAAATTCTCGAAGCACTGACCGATCCGCTCAACCAGATCGTCTCGTCGGTCAAGATTGCGCTCGAACAAACGCCGCCGGAACTGGGCGCGGACATCGCCGAGCGCGGCATGATGCTGACGGGCGGTGGCGCGCTGCTGCGCGATCTGGACCGCCTGCTCGCCGAAGAAACCGGTCTGCCGGTGCTCGTCGCTGAAGACCCGCTGACGTGCGTCGTGCGCGGTTCGGGCATGGCGCTCGAGCGCATGGACAAGCTCGGCAGCATCTTCTCGTACGAGTAAGCGAGCGAGATCGATGTCAGTAGCGCGGATCTGGCAAACGGCCCCTTGCGGGCCGGTTTGCCGTTGGCTGGGCCAACCAGCCTCCGTGCGCTGAACCCGCGTTTCCAGCGCGCCGCCGCCTCACCCAACCGCTTACGCCCCCGGCGCCGACCATGGAATACAGTCCGCCGCCCCTGTTCAAGCAAGGCCCATCCGCTCTCGCACGACTGCTGTTTTTCGTCGTGCTCGCGCTGGCTTTGCTGATCTCCGACGCACGCTTCAAAACGCTCGAAATCGTTCGGGGCGTGCTCGGCGCGGGTCTTTATCCGTTGCAACGCGCGGCGCTCGTGCCGCGCGACGTCTTCATGGGCGCCGCCGATCTGGCCGTGACCAGCGCCACGCTGCGCAGCGACAACGAGAAGTTGCATACCAGGAACCTCCAGCTCGCACAGCAGGCGAACACGGCGGCTGAGCTATCCGCTGAAAACGCCCATTTGCGCGCGTTGCTGCAACTTTCGCAACGTGCGACCACGCAATCGCTGCCTGCGGAAATCCAGTACGACACACGCGATCCGTTCACGCAGAAGGTCGTAATCAATCGCGGCGCGCAGCAAGGCATCCAGAACGGATCGCCCGTCGTCAACGAAGACGGCGTGATCGGCCAGGTTACCCGCGTGTTCCCGCTACAGGCCGAAGTGACGCTGCTCACCGACAAAGACCAGGCTGTGCCAGTGCAGATCGTTCGCACCGGCCTGCGCAGCGTGATCTACGGCACGCCGAAGGGCGACACGCTCGATCTGCGCTTCGTGCCGATCAGCGCCGACGTCCAGACGGGCGACGAACTCGTCACGAGCGGACTCGACGGCGTGTACCCGCCGGGGCTGCCGGTTGCCAAGGTGGTCCGCGTCGATAAGCAGGCGGACACCGCATTTGCGCGCGTCATCTGCCTGCCTATCGCGCCGGTACGCGGCGCGCGTCAGTTGCTGGTGCTGCATTACGTGGCCGACGTGCCGCCGCGTCCAGCCGAAGAGCCGGAGCTGTCCGCTAAAGACGCGAAGGCAAAGAAGAGCGCGAAAGCGGCAGACAGCAAGGCCGCCGCCGATAAATCCGCCAAACCAGCGGAAAAGCCGGCCGCTGACAAGAACGCCCCCAAGCCCGCGGCAAGCGCGCCTGGCCAGGCAGGTAAAGCGGCGCCGGCCGACCAGAAACCCGCTGCGTCAAAGAAACCCGCCGCCGTCGAAAAAGCCAGGCCACAAGCCGCGCCGGGGGTGAAGCCATGAACCGTCCGCAATACATTCTGCAGCCGGTCAATCCGTACTTCATCGCGTTCAGCCTCGCTGCGGCCTTTCTGCTGAACCTGATGCCGTGGGGGCGCCTGATCGGCGTGCCTGACTTCGTCGCGCTCGTGCTGCTGTTCTGGAATGTGCATCAGCCGCGCAAGGTCGGCATGGGGATCGCGTTCTTCCTGGGTCTGCTAATGGACGTGCACAACGCCAGCCTGCTGGGCGAGCACGCGCTCGCGTACACGCTGTTGTCGTATGGCGCGATCACGATCCATCGCCGCGTCCTGTGGATGTCGCTCGGCGTGCAGACTTTCGCCGTCATGCCGCTGCTGGTGATCGCTCAACTGGTGCCGTTCGTCATCCGCCTGCTGACGGGCGCGGCCTTTCCCGGCTGGGGTTATCTGATCGACGGATTCGTCGAAGCCGCGCTGTGGCCCGTCGCGAGCCTGCTGCTGCTGATGCCGCAACGCCGGCCAGCCGACCCCGACGACACGCGGCCGATTTAACACGGCGTCGAGCGCGCAAGCAGTCCTCATGGAACTCAACTTTTCAGCCCGTTCGACGCCCATCGCTGTTCATGCCTTCCGGTTCAGGCCGGATCAGGCGCACACTCATGATGGCCGTCGCCCGGCCTTTTGCAGAATCGCATGACCGAATTCAAGGACACTCAGCAACAGCTCTCGAAGTTCCGCCTGCGGGTCGCGGCGGCGGGCCTGTTCGTGTTCGTCTGCTTTGGACTGATCGGCTTTCGCTTTCTGTTCCTGCAGGTGTGGCACTACAGCAAATACTCGCTGCAAGCCGACGAAAACCGCATTTCAGTCGCGCCGATCGTACCGAACCGCGGCATCATCACTGACCGTAACGGCGTGGTGCTGGCCAAGAACTATTCGGCCTACACGCTCGAAATCACGCCGTCCAAGCTGGGCGCGCCGCTCGAAACAGTGATCGACGATCTGGCCTCGGTCGTGTCGATCGACGCACGTGACCGGCGCCGCTTCAAGAAGCTGCAGGAAGACTCGAAGAACTTCGAAAGCCTGCCCATCCGCACCCGTCTGACCGACGACGAAGTCGCGCGCTTTACCGCGCAGCGCTTCCGTTTTCCGGGCGTGGAAGTGCGCGCCCGCCTGTTCCGCCAATATCCCCTCGGGCCGACAGCGGCGCACGTGATCGGCTACATTGGCCGCATCTCGCAGCGCGACCAGGATCGTATCGACGACGCCAGCGATCAGAACGACAGCGATCCGGAACACTACGATCCGCGTCTGGACGCAAACAACTACAAGGGCACTGACTACATCGGCAAGATCGGTGTCGAGCAAAGTTACGAGACCGAGTTGCACGGCCAGACGGGTTTCGAGGAAGTCGAAGTCACCGCCGGCGGTCGGCCCGTGCGGACGATGTCGCGCACGCAGGCAACGCCGGGCAACAACCTCGTGCTGTCGCTCGACATCGGTTTGCAGCAGGTTGCGGAGCAGGCCTTCGCGGGCCGCCGCGGCGCGCTCGTCGCTATCGAGCCGGCCACCGGCGACGTGCTCGCGTTCGTCTCCGCGCCGAGCTTCGATCCGAATTCGTTCGTCGACGGCATCGATCAGCAGACTTGGGACGAACTCAACAACTCGCCTGACCATCCGCTGCTGAACCGGCCGCTGCACGGCACTTATCCGCCAGGCTCGACGTATAAGCCGTTCATGGCGCTCGCAGCGCTGTCGCTGCACAAGCGCACGCCGGGTTGGGGTTTCCAGGACCCCGGCTCCTACACTTTCGGCGGTCACACTTTCCGCAACGACGTGCGCTCGGGTCAGGGCTGGGTCGACATGAACCGCGCGATCGTCGTGTCGAACGACACTTACTTCTACATGCTCGCTCACGACCTGGGCGTGAACGCCATTGCCGGTTTCATGAAACCGTGGGGTTTTGGCCAGATCACGGGTATCGACATCTCGGGCGAGGCGCGCGGCATCCTGCCTTCGACGGAATGGAAGCGCAAGGCCTACCGCAAGCCCGAGCAGCAACGCTGGTACGAAGGCGAAACGATCAGCCTCGGCATCGGCCAGGGCTACAACTCGTTCACGATCCTGCAACTCGCGCACGCCACGGCCACGCTCGCTAACAACGGCGTCGTGATGAAGCCGCACCTCGTGCGCGACATCGAAAATCCGATCACCAAAGGCACGCGCCCCGTCGTGCGCGATCCGAGCGACAAAATCGCGGTGAAGCAGTCCGACATCGACATCATCAAACGCGCGATGGAAGGCGTCATAACAAACGGCACGGCCTCCAAGCTGTTCATTGGCGCGCCGTATGTCGCCGCGGGCAAGACCGGCACCGCGCAGGTGTATTCGCTCCAAGGCGCGAACTACAAAGGCCATGCGATCGCGGAGCACTTGCGCGATCACGCGCTTTTCATCGCTTTCGCACCGGCGGAGCAACCGAAAATCGCGCTCGCCCTGATCGTGGAGAACGGCGGCTGGGGCGCCGAGGCGGCCGGCCCGATCGCGCGCAAGGTGCTGGACTACTACCTCGTCGGCAAGAATAAGCCCGGCGCGGAGGCAGCGGCAGTTGCAGCGGCAGCGTCGGCGACCGAGGACGCGTCTGCGCCGGAAGTCGGCGGTGCGCCGGCGCCGCAGGAAGCCGGGCAGCCGGTCAGGATCGCTGCGGGCTTCACCGCGCTGCCGATGCCCGGAGCGGCGTCCGCCGCGGCTGCTGCGTCGGCTGCGGCCGCAGCCGCTGCGGCGAACGGGGCATCGGGCGCAGGTGCGGCGTCGGGAGCGGCTGCAGCGTCTGCCGTCACGCCCACATCAAAGTTGTCCGCATCGACGGCGACGACCGCGACCACGCCAAAGCTACCGGCCTCGGGCACTGCGGGCGCACCCGCCTCGGCGGCAAAGGGTTCCGCGCCCCGCAAAACTGGCGCCCCGCGTCAACCGCGACCGGCGAGCGAGCCGGCACCGGTCGCCGCGCGCTCGGGAACCAGCACGCTACGCGATCCATCGCGCGATAACGGCACTCAAGCCACCTCGCCACGCCAGCCGGTTACCGGCGGCATCGACGAGTAAGGAGAAAGGCATGCAATTCGACAAGCGCGCCTGGATCGACCGCATCAAGCGGATGTTCGCAGGCTTCGACCGCCCGCTCGCACTGGTAGTGTTTCTGCTGCTGTGCGTGGGCATCGTCACCTTGTACAGCGCGAGTCTCGATGTACCGGGCCGCGTTGAAGACCAGTTGCGCAACATCATGCTGACGTTCGTGCTGATGTGGGCGCTCGCCAATGTTCCGCCCACCACACTGATGCGCTTCGCGGTCCCGCTTTATACATTCGGGATCGCGCTACTGGTTGCCGTGGCGCTCTTCGGCCTCACGCGCAAAGGCGCGAAGCGCTGGATCAATGTCGGCGTGGTGATTCAGCCGTCGGAGATCATGAAGATCGCGACTCCGTTGATGCTCGCCTGGTACTATCAGCGGCGCGAAGGCGTGATGCGCTGGTACGACTTTCTGGTCGGGCTGGTGATCCTTGCCGTGCCTGTGGGGTTGATCGCTAAGCAGCCCGACCTGGGCACCGCCGTGCTCGTTTTCGCAGCCGGTTTCTTCGTCATTTACTTTGCGGGTTTGAGCTTCAAACTGATCGTTCCGGTGCTGATTGCCGGCGTAATCGCGGTCGGCTCGATTGCGGCGTTTCAGGACAAGATCTGCCAGCCGGAAGTGCAGTGGCCGCTCATGCACGACTATCAGAAGCACCGCATCTGTACGCTGCTCGATCCGACTTCCGATCCGCTCGGCAAGGGCTTCCACACCATTCAGGCGGTGATCGCGATCGGCTCCGGCGGCCCGCTCGGCAAGGGCTGGCTGAAGGGCACACAGGCGCATCTGGAGTTCATCCCGGAGAAACACACCGACTTCATCTTCGCTGTGTTCTCCGAGGAATTCGGGCTCGCGGGCGGCGTCGTGCTGCTCACGCTGTACATGTTGTTGATCGCGCGCGGGTTGTATATCGCCGCCAACGGCGCGACGCTATTCGGACGCCTGCTTGCAGGGTCTCTGACAATGGCGTTCTTCACGTACGCGTTCGTCAATATCGGTATGGTGAGCGGCATCTTGCCGGTGGTCGGCGTGCCGCTGCCATTCATGAGTTACGGCGGCACCGCGCTGACGACGCTTGGCGTCGCCATCGGCCTGATCATGAGCGTCGCGCGACAGAAACGGTTGATGCAGAGTTAGCCGGTGGGCTGATAGAGAGAAGCGGCTTCGTTTAGCTGCAAGACAAACTGCAAGACAAACTGCAACGCGAACTGCCAGCACGCCGCATCGCAAGTTGCAAAACAGAAAGGGCGCATCGCCAGATGCGCCCTTTCTCGTTATTGAGGTTTCACTTCCTTGTGGTCCCGCAACTGCGCGCTCAGTTGCTGATACTTCAAGCGCGCCGCCGGATCGCCTTGCGCAGCTGCAGCCGCGTAATAAGCCCGCGCCACGTTGAGGTTTTTGTCGACGCCGTCGCCGCCGCGTTCGTAGAAAGAGCCTGTCACGTACTGCGCGGTCATATCGCCGCCCTCGGCAGCCTTCTTGTACCAGACGAACGCCTGCTGGTTGTCCCGATCGGTGCCCCGGCCATCCAGGAACTGATTAGCGAGCGCAAGCTCGGCCTGCACGTGCCCTTGCTGCGCGGCTTTCAGAAACCAGCGGTGCGCCTCGACCGGATCGCGGCCGACGAACTCGCCATCGTCATACATCTTGCCGTACACATATTGCGCGTGCGACATGTTCGCGTCGGCGGCCTTGCGCAGCCACTTCTTGCCTTCGTCGACGTTGACCGCGGTGCCTTCTCCGTTGAGCAGCATCATCGCGTAATTGAACTGCGCAAGCCGGCTGCCGCGCTCGGCGGCCTTGCGGAATTCTGCAAGCGCCGCACCGAAATTGCCGGCGTTGTAGTCGGCGACCGCGGTTTGCGTTTCCGGATCGTTCGGCTTCGCGAGACGATCCTGCGCATGCGCTGCGACGCCCGTGGTCAACGCCGCCGTAATCAACATGCGCGCGACAACGCCTTGCACCATCCACTTCATGACCTCACCTCCTGCAGCGCCTGGCGGGTTGCGCGCAACATCCACATGACGTCGGCGGCCAGAGCGATAAAACGAAAACCGGCATCGCGATGCTGCCTTGCGCTCGCGACGTCCATCGAAAAAATGCCGGCGGCAATGCCCGCCTTGTCCGCGGCGCTGACGATGCGCGCCATGGCCGCTTGCACATCGGCGTGCTTCGAATCGCCGAGATGACCGAGGCTCGCGGCGAGATCGGCGGGTCCGACAAACAGGCAATCGACGCCCGGCGTCGCTGCAATCTTGTCGACCTCGTCGAGGGCGCGCGCCGATTCGATCTGCACAATGGTCGCAATTTGCGCGTTGGCCGTTTGCACGTAATCGCGCCGCATGCCGTAGGCGGCGGCCCGCACGACGCCAGCGACGCCGCGCAGACCATCGAGCGCCTCGGCGCTCGGATATTGCGTCAGGCGTACGGCATGCGCAGCTTCTTCGGCGGACTCGATATTGGGGAACATCAGCGTGCGTGCGCCAGCGTCCATCACGCGCTTGACGAGCCAGCCCTCGTTCGCCGGTACGCGCACCACCGGTTCGCTCGGCAGATGCGCGGCGGCAATCGCACGCAATTGCGAAGTCACGTCGCCGCTGTCGTTGGGCGCGTGCTCCATGTCGATCAGCAGCCAGTCGAAGCCGGCGTGAGCGAGTGCCTCAGCGGCGGAATCGCTGCCGAGCGACAGCCATAGCCCGAACAGCGGATCGGCTTCTTTAAGACGTTGCTTGAGGGGATTGGTGAAGGTGCTCATCGCCACACTCCGTGATGATGAGCACCTTCATTGCCTGACACGAGGGGAAGCGCGCTCGTCAGGCGAGCCAGGCTCGAACGCGGACGGCTCGTTTGGCTGCTGCAACGCATTGCGGTGACCGGCATGTCTCGCTCCGTGTGGTTATCGGAGCGATCATACCGTGACAATAACGCGGCGGTTGGCCCGCGTAACGCGTGTGAGGGTTAGTCGCGAACCACGTCGGACCAACAATTCGGCGTCTCGTACAGACGCAGCTTGTGGAGGCGCAGATTCACGCCATAGTGCGCGTCATAAACGTTCGCGAGAATGTCGAACGCTACAGCGGCGAGATTTTCAACCGTCGGAATGCGATCGAGCACCACGGTCTTGTGGCCCGCCATTGTCTCGAGGAAGCCGCGCACTTGCGTGTCGCCTTCGTAGACGAGAAACGCGTGATCCCACTTGTCGACGAGATGCTCGACGGCGAGCGACTTGACGTCGGCGAAGTCCATCACCATGCCGCGGTCGGGCGCACCCTCCGTGTCGACCAGATCGCCTTGCAGCGTGATTTCGATCACATAGCGATGGCCGTGCAGATTACGGCACTGGCTGCGGTGATCGGGAATGCGGTGACCCGCGTCGAATTCGAGTTTTCGTGTAATCGTCAGCACGGCAAATCAGGGAATATTCAGATACTTGTGGGTCTGCATCGACAGGCGCCATTGCGGATGGCGTTTGCACCAGTCGATCGCGAGCTTGGTGTTGATGTCGCGCGACGGGCCGTCCATTGGCTGGACGAGGAAATACTCGAAGTCGAGCTGCGCGTAGTCGGACAGGCGCTGGTTGTCCTGCGGGATCACGACCTTCAGTTCGTTGCCTTTCGTGACGACGAGCGGCGCGTCGGCCTTCGGGCTCACGCAGATCCAGTCGATCGTCTCGAGCACCGGCAACGAGCCGTTGGTTTCGATCGCAATTTCAAATTCGGCCGCATGCAGCGCGTCTACCAGCGGCTGGTCGATCTGCAACATCGGCTCGCCGCCTGTGCAAACGACAAAGCGTTGACCCTCGCCTTCGGGCCATTGCGACGCGATCATCTGCACGAGGTCTTCGGCCGTGCGGTACTTGCCGCCGTTCTCACCGTCCGTGCCTACGAAGTCCGTGTCGCAGAACCGGCAGACGGCGTCGGCGCGGTCTTCCTCGCGGCCCGACCACAGATTGCAGCCGGCAAAGCGGCAAAACACAGCCGGACGCCCGGCATTCGCGCCCTCGCCTTGCAACGTATAGAAGATTTCCTTGACCGCGTACGTCATGCTGCCTTCTGCCTAGATTTGTACTTGTGTACCTAAAAACGACTGTTGGAGCCCCGCTGTGGCGAGGCCTTTTCACACCGGCTCGGTTACCTTTTCACCGGCGAGATAGGCTTCGTAACCACGCTTACGCAAGCGGCAGGCCGGGCATTCGCCGCAGCCGAAGCCCCATGCGTGCAATTCCGCGCGCTCGCCGACATAACAGGTATGCGTCTCTATGCGCACCAGTTCCACCAGTTCGTCGCCGCCTAGCTCATGCGCGAGGCGCCACGTATCCGCCTTGTCGAGCCACATCAGCGGAGTTTCGAGCAGGAGGCGCGTGTCCATGCCGAGATTCAGCGCGACCTGCAAAGCCTTCATGGTGTCGTCCCGGCAATCGGGATAGCCCGAAAAATCCGTCTCGCACATTCCGCCGACCAACACCTGCAAACCACGCCGATAAGCGATGGCCGCCGCGATCGTCATGAACATCAGATTGCGGCCTGGCACGAACGTATTCGGCAAACCGTTGGCCGTGGCCTCGATTTCGATCTCGCGCGTCATGGCCGTGTCGCTGATTGCGCCGAGCACAGACAGATCGATCATGTGATCGTCGCCGAGGCGCTCGCTCCACGCCGGGAACGTACGCACTACTGCATTGCGGAAGCCTTCGCGGCATTCGAGTTCGACGCGGTGCCGCTGACCATAGTCGAAGCCGAGCGTCTCAACCGTTTCATAACGTTCAAGTGCCCATGCGAGGCACGTGGCGGAATCCTGGCCGCCGGAAAACAGCACCAGAGCGCTACGTTTAGCGTCTTTGCGGATCACCGTGAAACTCCGTGAATGATGAGTGCCGCGTCGCGCTGCGCGAGGTGCGCCATGCAAGCAACGCGGCGCGACGCGAGCCGGCACTGCTGCCGGCCCAAAGCAGTATAGGCCGCGCCTTTGGCCTGCAAAGTCGCTGGGCGCTTATACCGTTGATCGTCGGGCGAGGGGTTCGGTGCGGATCGCGGCTCGGCCGCGGGCCCTTGAACGAATTCGGCGGGCGACGCACTCGCATGCAAGTGCTTGAACTGGCGCGATTTTATCACGCGATGCCGAACCTCGCCCGGCGCGCCCCGACGTACTACCGGCGAGCACCGAAGCAACGAAAGCTCACCGCAAAAGGAAAAGCCCCAGGAATCTTGCGATTTCCTGGGGCTGAATCCTGGTGGCCTGGGACGGAATCGAACCATCGACACGCGGATTTTCAATCCGCTGCTCTACCAACTGAGCTACCGGGCCAACGAAGAACGAAATGATATCAAAGGGTCATTCGCTGGGCAAGCCCCTTCCCGAAAAAATGTGGGGAGGTGAAATCCGCGCAGGTAACGCGGTGCTCACTCGCCTTTGTTCTTCCCGAGATCGACGCCGAGCTGTTTGAGCTTGCGATACAAGTGCGTGCGCTCCAGGCCCGTCTTTTCCGCGACACGCGTCATGCTGCCGTTCTCGCGCGCGAGGTGATACTCGAAGTACGCGCGCTCGAACGCATCGCGCGCATCGCGCAGCGGGATGTCGAACGAGATGGATGCCGTCTGCGCCGCGAGCACGCCGCTGCCCAAGCCGTCAGCCGAGGAAAGCATTGGCAATGCCGCCGCCGAAGCCACCGCCGAAGAATTCATCGGCGACGTCAATTTGGCGGCGGTGCCGCCCGGCGCTACGGCCGCAGTGCCGCGCGCAAGGCCTTGCTCGACAGCCTTCAGCAACTTCTGTAACGCGATCGGCTTCTCGAGGAAATTCAGCGCGCCGATCTTCGTCGCTTCGACTGCGGTGTCGATCGTCGCGTGGCCTGACATCATGATCACCGGCATCGTGAGCTGCCCTTGCGCAGCCCATTCCTTGAGCAGCGTCACGCCGTCGGTATCGGGCATCCAGATGTCGAGCAGCACCAGGTCCGGCGCCTGACGCAAACGGAATTCGCGCGCCTGCTGCGCGTTTTCCGCTGCCTCCACGACATGCCCCTCGTCGCTCAGGATCTCCGAGAGCAATTCCCGGATGCCCATTTCATCATCTACCACCAGGATGGTTGCCATTTACGCTGCCTTTGTCTGCACTGTTGCTTTTGTCTTTCCCTGCGACGTACTGCCGTGCGCAGGACGCGGTCCCGCTTCGGGAGCCGCGGCGTCGTCTGCCAGTTGAAGGAAGAGAATCGAAATTTGCGCGCCTTCGATGACATCGCCCGCTTTCAGGCGGTTTCGAATGTCGATGCGCGCGCCATGTTCGTCGACGATCTTCTTGACCATCGCAAGACCCAGGCCCGTGCCTTTCGCCTTGGTCGTGACGTAAGGCTCGAATGCACGGGTGAGGATACGCGTTGGGAAGCCCGGTCCGTTATCCGACACTGTCAGACGTACCGCGACGCGTGCCTTGCCTTCCGCGTCGGGGTCTCCGTATTCTACTGTCCTCGTCTCGAGCACCACACGCGGGTGCTCGATCTCTGCCACCGCGTCCTGCGCATTCTGCAGCAGGTTGTGGATCACCTGGCGCAATTGCGTTGCGTCACCACGAATCGCGGGCAGCGCGGAGAGTTCGACATGAATCGCGCCCTTGCCTTCCTCGATGCCATACAGCGTCAGCACTTCGGTCACGAGATCGTTTAATTGCAGATGCGCCAGCACGGCGGGAGGCGTGCGTGCGTAGTCCCGGAAATTGTCGACCATCTGCTTCATCGCCGCGACCTGGTTCACAATTGTGGTCGCGCCGCGCTTGAGCACATCTGCGTCCGACGGCGACAGCTTGTCGGCGAGCTTCATCTGCAGACGTTCGGCAGATAGCTGAATCGGCGTAAGCGGATTCTTGATCTCATGCGCGAGCCGCCGCGCGACCTCGCCCCATGCAATGGAACGCTGCGCGGAAATGACGTCCGAGATGTCGTCGAATACCACGACATAGCCCGACGTCTGCATGTCCTGAGCGTCGCGATCGGTCGCCGACACGAGGCGCGCACCGCGCACGAGTAACGTGAGGGGCTCGCTTTCGCCGGCCACCTGAACCGAGAACTGCTGCTGCCAGTGGCCGCCGTCGTCGTGACCGTCGCCGCTTGCCGCTTCGCGATCGGCAAACGCCTTGCGCACCATGCCGCCGAATTCGCTCAGCACGCCGATCTGTTCGAGCGCCGAGCCCAGCACCTCCTGGAACTGCTGACGGAAGATGCGCTCGGCGCCACGATTCGCGGTGGTGAGCCGGAACTGGCGGTCGAACACGAACACGCCCGCAGTGAGGTTCGCGAGAATACTTTCCAGATACGCCTTCGAATGCTCGAGTGCGATGCGATTATTCTCGACGGCCGCGCGTGCCTCGGACAATTGCCGCGTCATTGCGTTGAACGACTGCGTGAGAAAGCCGAGCTCGTCGCGCGATTTGATTTCGCGCTTCGGCGTGTAGTCACCCTCGGTGATTTCCTTCGTGCCCTGCGCGAGCAGGAACAGCGGCCGCGCGAGCTGATTGCCGAGCGCGAGCGCGAGCATCATCGCGATGAACGTGGCGAGAAAGAGCGCGAGCGTCAGCGTGCCGATATACATCTTGCGCAAGCCGGTTCGTCCGAGCGCTTTTTCCTGATACTCGCGATACGCGCGTTGCACAGCATCGGCGTTGCGTGCGAGCGATTGCGACACTGGCTGTGTGAGTTGCAGGAAGCGTTCAGTGGGCTGCAACAGCGACGCATTCGAGTCGGGAATACGCTGCACGACGCGCAGTCGCAGCGCGCCCTTGCTGCCGTGAGCGCGAGGATCGCCGTCGACTTCGCCTTCTATTGCCGCGTAGCCGCGTCCGCGCGCCTGGTCGAGCATTAGCGGCGTAGGCAAATCGTTCGGTACGAGCGACGCGTAATTGCTGGATGCCTGCGCGACCACATGCATGTCGGGCGTTGCGCCGGACATGCTGCGCGTGGGCTCGACGATTGTCGCGTCCTGCACGCCGAACTGGTCGCGCAGACGCAGCAGCGTGAGCGTCGTACCCGCGGCGTCCGCGCTCGCGAGCTGCTCGGACATCAGGCGGCCCTTGGTTTGCAGATCGGACAGCGACGCGTCGAGCATGCCGCGCCCGAGGTTCAGACCGGACGTGAGCGCGGTTTCGACATTCACGTCGAACCACGACTCGATACTGCGCGACACGAACTGATACGAGACCACATAAATGATGCCGCCCGGCACCACGCCGACCAGCGCCATGAAGAACGCGAGTTTGGCGAGAAGCCGCGTGCCGAACTTACCCTTTCGTAATCGCGCAATGATGATGATGACGAGCGTCGCCACCACCAGCAGAAAGATCATCGCGACCACGAGGTTCGCGGCATAAAGCCACTGGTAATAGCGGTCGAAGAATTCGGTGTTCGCGCTTGCCGCCGCGAGCAGCACGAGCAGCAACACAGCCGTCACGGCGACGGTGGAAACCAGCACGCGCACGACGATGCTGCTGACACTGGTGGCGGAGCGCACTTTATTTAGCACGTTCGGTCACCGTAAAAGTAAAGCGCTTCCATTCGGAAGCGAGATTCCAGTCGCGGTTGTTGACCGCGTCGATCTGGAACGGTTTGGGCATCAATGCGATGTCGAGTTGCATGCGCACGGACGCGTTGTACGTCTCACCGGCATGCACTTCGTTGCGGTCGATCACGTGCCACGACGTCACGTGCTTGATGACCGCGAGCGCATCTTTAAGCGTCGTGAAGCCGAGTTGCAAACCACCCGACGACACGCTGGACACGCGATATTCGCGCGTGAGCGGCTGAAACGACAGGCGAAGGCTTTGCGACACGTTCACCGGCTGCTCGTCGAACCAGTACCAGCGCGGCCGGCTCAACTCGAAGTCGGTTGTGAAATACAACGGGATGCCCTTATTCACGGCGTCTTCGAGATTGCTGTTCAACTCGAAGTCGAAACGCGCGTCCAGGCTCCAACCGGTGTTGTCGGCCTGCAGCGAAGCGCGCTGCACGGCAATCGAGTCGGCGTACGCCGCGCCGGGCGCGACAAGCCAGACGGCCAGCGCGACCCAAAGCACGGCAGCGAGCCGAAGCGGGAAGAAGCGTTTGATGGTCACCGTTTCTGAAAGCGCGCGTAGAAAAATCCGTCGTGGTCTGAGTTCGCGCCGGCGCTGATGTCAGCGAATTCTCCGGCATGGGAACCGGCCGATGTGTCGGCGGGCGCGCGGGCGACCGTAGGTAAAAGTTGCCCCGGCGCGTCCAATCGTACCGCATCCTGGTGCTTGTTTCCAAACCACTGCGCCTGCAACTCGCCTTCTTCGGGAAAGATCGAGCACGTAACGTAGAGCAATTCACCGCCTGGCTTCACGAGCGGCCACAGCGCGTCGAGAATGCGCCGCTGTTCGTCGACGAGCGCGGGAATATCGGAGGCGCGGCGCAACCAGCGAATATCCGGATGACGCCGCACGATGCCCGACGCCGAGCACGGCACGTCGGCGAGAATGCGGTCGAACGGCTGATCGATGTCGTCGTGCCATTTCGACGGCGTGCCCGCGTCGCCAATGCGCACTTCCGCCTGGAGCTTCAGGCGCTGCAAATTTTCGCCGATGCGCCGGGCGCGCGTCGCATCGCTTTCGAGCGCAATCAGTTGCAGGTTCGCCAGTTCCAGCAGATGCCCGGTCTTGCCGCCGGGCGCGGCGCAGGCGTCGAGCACACGCATGCCGTCACGCACGCCGAGCAGTTGCGCGGCGAGCTGAGCGCCTGCGTCCTGCACCGAAACCACGCCTTCGCTAAAGCCGGGAATTCGGTCGACGGGCATGGGCGTGGCGAGCTTCACCGCGTATTCGCCGGCTTTGCTCGCGACAATATGATGCTGCTCGAGAACCTGCAGATACGCATCAACCGTCGAATGACGGGCGTTCACACGCAGCGTCAACGGACCTTGCGTGTTGCCGGCTGCGAGCACGTCCTGCCACGCGTCCGGCCATGCGCGTCTTACCGCGTCGATCCACCATGACGGGTAGTTCCAGCGCGCGACTTCATCGGCCTGCGCCGCTTCGAGCAGCGCCTCGCGTTCGCGCAGGAAGTTGCGCAGCACGGCGTTGATAAGCCCCTTGGCGAACGAGAATTCGCGACGCGCCGAGATCGCGCTCACTGCCTGGTCGACCACCGTGAACGGCGTGTAGGCTGCGCTGGCTTCGTCGTCGATCAGAAGCGCGATCGCGCAGGCAAGCACATGACCGACGTGCGGCGGCGGCGCCTTTTTGACGAGCTTTGCGATCAACCATTCGGCAGTCCCGAGACGGCGCATCGTGCGATAGGCGATGTCCTGCACCGCGCCGCGCGCAGCAGCGGCACTACCCTCGGGCGCAGACACGAAAACAGATTGCAGCGCGGCCGGCAAAGCCGCCCCGAGGCGGACAGCGCCAACCGCTTGCGCTGCGCAGTCGAGCGCAAAGCCGAGCGATTCCGGCGCAAGATGCAGCACGGACAAACGGGATTCGCGCGGACGCGCCGACGAAGAAGCAGAACGCGAAGAAGGCTTTAGATTCATGGGAAGGCAAAGGCAGGCCGTGCGGTACGCGCGACACAATGAACACACATTGTAGCGTGGCGCGGCTAACGGCCCCCGCACGCGCGGCGGCCGCTGAAGCGCGCGCTGTCACCAAATTAAAAAGGCGAGTCAGAAGACTCGCCTTTGGTCATGCACTGCGCATACGCGTTATTCGAAGCGCCCGGTTCGGGCCATCTCCATCAAACGCGCGATGCGCTCTTCTGTGGCCGGGTGCGTTGAAAACAGATTCGCGATGCCGCCGCCCGCCAGCGGATTCATGATCATCATCTGCGCAGTGGCCGGATGCTGCTCGGCTGCCGGAAACGGAATGCCGCTCGCATAACGATGGATCTTGTCGAGCGCCGAAGCCAGCGCTTGCGGGTCGCCGGAAATCTGCGCGCCGCCACGATCCGCTTCGAATTCGCGCGCACGCGAGATCGCCATCTGGATCAGCGCACCGGCAATAGGCGCGAGCAGCGCGACCGCAATGCTGGCGATCGGGTTCGTGGGACGCCCGTTTTCGTCGCGGCCGCCGAAGAACATAGCAAAGTTCGCGAGCGCGGAAATCGCGCCGGCCATAGTGGCCGAAATTGTCGAAATCAGAATGTCGCGGTGCTTCACGTGCGACAGTTCGTGTGCCATCACACCGCGCATTTCGCGCTCGGACAGCACGCGCAGAATGCCGGTGGTCGCGGCAACCGCTGCATGCTCCGGATTGCGGCCGGTGGCGAACGCATTAGGCGCGTCTTCGTTGATCAGATACACGCGCGGCATCGGCAAGCCGGCGCGCGTGGAAAGCTCGCGCACCATGCGGTAGAACTGCGGCGCGCTGGTTTCGTCGACTTCCTGCGCGTTGTACATGCGCAGCACCATCTTGTCCGAAAACCAGTACGAAAAGAAATTCATGCCGAGAGCGATGACGAGCGCGATCGTCATGCCGCGCGTGCCGCCTATCATTCCGCCGATCACGATGAAAAGGGCCGTGATCGCGGCCATCAACATCGCGGTTTTGACCCAATTGAACATGTCTGCAACTCCTTGCCCTAACGCGGGGTTCATTTCCATGCCGCATCGTCGCGGCGCCTGATTGTAAGCTAACTGTTAGATATAGGCGCGCGCGGAAAATTCAATCATCTCGATGCGGTGGCGAGCTTGATTCCCAGGCCGACAAAGGCGCTGCCGACGCCGCGGTCCAGCCACTTCTTCACCGACGGCTTGCCGGAGAACCGCCGCGTCACGCTGCCGGCGATCCAGGCGACGAAGCTGTTCCACAGCATGCTCATCACGACGAATACTGCGCCGAGCGTGAGAAATGCGAGCGCCTTGTGATCCGTGCCGGCAGTAACGAACTGCGGAAAGAACGAGACAAAGAAAAGCACGACCTTGGGGTTCAGTACGTTTGTCCAGAAGCCTTGCAGGAACAGCTGGCGCAGCGACTTGGGTGCACCCGCCCCGCGCGCTTCGCCGCGGGCCTCGTCTTCGGCAGGTTTCGCGAAGATAAGGCGCACGCCGAGATAAATCAGATAAATCGCACCGACAAACTTGATCACGGTGAACGCCGTGGCCGACGCGGCGAGCAGCGCGGTCAAGCCGAACGCGCAAGCTAGCGAATGGACGCAGCACCCGGCCGAAATGCCCAGCGCGGACATAAGCCCCGCGCCGCGGCCCTGCGCGACGCTACGCCCGACGATATAAGCCGTGTCAGGCCCGGGCGTCACGTTCAGCAGGAAGACCGCGACGACGAAGAATTCGAAATGGGTGATGCCGAACATGAGGATCCTCGGAACATGAGCGTTTGCATGGAGGATTTTAACGCGCGGCGACTGTCGGGCGGGGCCGTTGAGCATCGGCCAAACGGACGATGTTCAGGCGCCGCCGACTGGTGCTACTTTGCTTCGGGAAGCTGGAAACGCTGCCCCGCAGCCAGCGCAAAGCCGGCCAGGAATTCGCGTACCGGCAGACGTTTGCCGCCGGGCTTCTGCAATTGCGTGAGACGCAGCGCGCCGTCGCCGCAGGTCACGACGACCCCTTCGGGCGAAACGCCGGCGATCGTGCCGGGCGCATCCCCGGCTTGCGTGGGTTCGGCCGCCGCCGCCCAGATCTTGATCGACGTGCCGTCTTCGAGCGTCGCCACGCTGCCCGGAAAGGGATCGAACGCGCGCACCTGGCGGGCGAGCACCGAAGCCGGGCGGCGCCAGTCGAGCGCGGCCTCGTGCTTGCCGATCTTTTCGGCGTACGTCACGCCATCGAAGGGTTGCGGCGTCGAGGTCAGCTTGCCATTGCGCTCCAGTTCGACGAGCGCCGCGATTATCAGCTTCGCGCCGTGTTCGGCGAGGCGGTCGTGCAACGTGGCGGTGGTCTCGTTCGCGGAAATCGGCGTGCGCACCTCGGAGATCATGGCGCCGGTGTCGAGACCCGCATCCATTTGCATCAGCGTGATGCCGGTTTCAGCGTCACCCGCTTCGATCGCGCGATGGATCGGCGCGGCGCCGCGCCAACGCGGCAACAGCGACGCGTGAATGTTGATGCAGCCAAGCGGCGCAATATCGAGTACTTCCTGCGGCAGGATCAGGCCGTAGGCTGCAACCACCATCACGTCGTGCGGCGTGGCGCGCAGGAGGTTGATGGCGGCTTCGGCCTCGGCCGGGTATTTCCCTTCCCGGCGCAGCGAAGGCGGTTGCGCGACGGCCAGCCCATGTTCTTCGGCGTAGCGCTTGACCGGGCTCGCCTGCAGTTTCATGCCGCGCCCGGCCGGGCGGTCGGGCTGCGTCAGCACGAGCGGCACCGGAAAACCGGCGTCGTGGATTGCGGCCAGCGCGGCCGACGCAAATTCCGGCGTACCGGCAAAGACAACGCGCAACGAATGGCTCATGAGCAGGGGCAGAAGCAGGAAGCGGAATGAACGCGCATTACATTGCGTGGGCGAGCTTTTTCATCTTGCTCTTGATGCGCGTCTGCTTCAGCGGCGACAAATACTCGACGAACACACGGCCCATCAGGTGATCCATTTCGTGCTGGATGCACACGGCGAGCAAACCCTCGCAGTCCATTTCGAAGGTTTCGCCCTTTTCGTTCAGGGCCCGCACGCGCACTTTCTCGGCGCGTTCGACGTTGTCGTAAATGCCCGGCACCGACAGACAACCTTCTTCCGACAGCTTTTTCTCGCTGCTGGACCAGACGATTTCCGGATTGATGAAGGCGAGCAGTTGATCGTGCGCGTCCGACACGTCGATCACGATCACGCGCTCGTGCACGTCCACCTGGGTGGCCGCAAGGCCAACGCCCGGCGCGGCATACATGGTCTCGGCCATATCCGCGACGAGACGGCGGATGCGGTCGTTGACCTGTTCAACCGGCTTCGCGACCTTGTGCAGGCGCTTGTCCGGGTAATTGAGAATGTTCAGTAAAGCCATGATTTCGAGTGTGATTTTCCGGCGCCGCCAGCCGTGTGAGGGCTCACGTTGGCCATTCGGCCAGGTTGTCGGCCCGTCGCAATACGCACACGATAGATGGTGTCGAACCGGTTCGATTCAACGCGCCAGATGCGCCAAACGACGAGCCCGCGCGGGTGGGCGCGGCGCCGCAGTTATTTCGGATGATGAAAATTTTAGCATGGCGCCCGCCTGCCCGCTGGCCCTGCACTAGGAACGCCCCGCAATGCACACCTTGCCTGCAACTCATATCGAACTCGCCGCGTGGCTGCGGCTTTCTCTCGCCACGGGGCTCAAACCCGCGGCGCTGCGCCTGCTGCTGAGCGCCTTCGGGCTGCCCGAAGCAATTCTCCAGCAGGACCATGAAACGCTCGCCGCGATCGCCGGCGAGGCTGCGGCACGCGCCGCCCTGGCTCCCACCGGCCCTGAATTCGACGCTCAGCTCGACGCGGTAATCGCATGGCGCGACCTGCCGGGCAACCATCTGGTCACGCTCGACGACCCGGCCTATCCGCCGGCGCTCCTCACCATGCCCGATCCACCTCCGTTGCTATATATAAAGGGCCGGCTGGACCTGTTGCATACACGAGCCGTCGCGCTGGTCGGCAGCCGCAGCGCCACGCCGCAAGGCATGGAAGACGCCGAGCGGTTCGCGCGGACGTTTGCGGCGGCAGGCGTCACCGTCGTGTCGGGGCTGGCGCAAGGCATTGACGGTGCGGCTCATCGGGGCGCGCTCGAAGGCGTCGGCAGCACGGTCGCCGTAATCGGTACGGGCGCCGATCTCGTCTATCCGGCTGCGCACCACGCTCTCGCCCGGCAAATCGCGATGCAAGGCGCCATTCTCTCGGAATGGCCGCTCGGCACGCCCGCACGCGCCGCCAACTTTCCGCAGCGCAACCGGCTGATCGCTGGACTCGTCAGCGGCGTGCTGATCGTGGAAGCGGCCATGCGTTCGGGCTCGCTCATCACGGCGCGCCTAGCGAACGAGATGGGCCGCGATATCTTCGCGTTGCCGGGCTCGATCCACGCGCCGCTGTCGCGCGGATGCCATCGCATGATCAAGCAGGGGGCGAAGCTCGTGGAGACGCCAGACGAGGTTCTGGAGGAATTGGGCTTCGCGATAACCACGCCAATTCGGGCTAGCACCCGGCGGGATAGGGCGGCGACGCAGGCGGCTTGCTCCGCTGCGGCCGACAATGCGGCAACCGCTCGTGCGCAGAGTGAAGAGTCGACGCAGACGGTGTCACGAGCGCGGGCATCGGACATGACCGTCTGCCGGGACCCGGACGCCCAGCGACTGCTCGCCGCCCTCGGCTACGCCCCAACGCCCCTTGAAATACTGGCCACGCGCACCGAAATGGATTACGCCCTACTACAAACGACGTTGCTGCAGCTGGAACTGGCCGGCGAGGTCAGCGCGCTGCCCGGCGGGCGTTACACCCGCGCAAGCCAAGGCCGGACCGCCGCGAACTGCTTTGACCCAGCTTGACCACTCTCCGGGATCGGCCATGCTACATTCGCGCCAAAGCATCCGACAAAGCACCTGAGGAACCACCATGCCCGCGCTGAATCTCGACACCGACCAAGACCGGATCGCCGAGCGCGTCAACGAGCCCGACACGCTGTTCGTTGCCTGCCTGTGTGCGCAATGGTGCGGGACCTGTCGCGAGTATCAGGAGGCGTTCGACAAGCTGGCCGAGCGGCATCCGGAAATCTGTTTCGCATGGATCGACATCGAAACGCATGCCGATCGCTTCGACGATCTCGATGTCGAGAATTTTCCCACCATCCTGATCGAAGACTCAGTAACGACACGATTCTTCGGCACCGTTTTGCCGCAGGCAGCGATCGTGGAGCGGATGTTGTCGGATTTGACCGCGTTGCCCGGCGTGAGCGGCGCGCCGAAATTGCGACCCGCGCTGACCGTCGCCTAAGAGCGATCGGCCGCCTGTAGGCGCCGTTACGGCGCAGGCATTGCGGCCGGCGCGGAGCATGTTTAACGCAGCCTGGTCAGTTGCCAGGCGCGCAATTTTGATGTCGCGCTTTTATGGCAGTTGACACGCCGCGTTCGCGCCGTGTGCTATAAAGCGGTCGTTAATGGGTCGCAAGGTCGCAAACGAGGGTCGCGCCAGAAGGGCGCGCTCAAGGCCACCAACCCGGATATACCAACCTCACATCGAGTCATGTCCAAAGCACTGATCATCGCCGAAAAGCCTTCCGTCGCGAACGACATCGCGCGCGCTTTGGGCGGTTTTACCAAGCATGACGAATACTACGAGAGCGACGAGTACGTGCTCTCTTCGGCAGTGGGTCACCTGCTGGAAATCGCCGCGCCCGACGAGTACGAAGTCAAACGCGGCAAGTGGAGCTTCGCCAACCTGCCCGTCATCCCGCCGCATTTCGATCTGAATCCGATCGCCAAGAGCGAGTCGCGCCTGAAGGTGCTGACCAAGCTGCTCAAGCGCAAGGACATCGACCGCCTCATCAACGCATGCGACGCGGGGCGCGAGGGCGAACTGATTTTCCGCCTCATCGCGCAACATGCGAAAGCGAAACAGCCGGTTCAGCGTCTGTGGCTGCAATCCATGACGCCGGCCGCCATCCGCGACGGCTTCGCGCGTCTGCGCAGCGACGAAGAAATGCAGCCGCTCGCCGACGCCGCACGCTGCCGCTCGGAAGCCGACTGGCTCGTCGGCATCAACGGCACCCGTGCGATGACCGCGTTCAACAGCAAGGGCGGCGGCTTCTTCCTGACCACGGTCGGCCGGGTACAAACGCCAACGTTGTCTATCGTCGTCGAACGCGAAGAGAAAATTCGCCGCTTCGTGCCGCGAGACTATTGGGAAGTGAAAGCGGAGTTCGTGTGCGCGGCCGGTTTCTACGAGGGCCGCTGGTTCGACCCGAAGTTCAAGCGCGACGAGTTCGATCCAGAAAAGCGCGACTCGCGTCTGTGGGCGCTGCCCGCGGCCGAGACGATCGTCGCCGCATGTCGCGGCCAGATCGGTACGGTGAGCGAGGAATCGAAGCCGTCCACGCAGCTGTCGCCGGCGCTCTTCGACCTGACCAGCTTGCAGCGCGAAGCGAACGGCCGCTTTGGTTTCTCGGCCAAGAACACGCTGGGCCTCGCGCAGGCGTTGTACGAAAAGCACAAGGTGCTGACCTATCCGCGGACCGACGCGCGCGCGCTGCCCGAAGACTATATGGATACGGTCAAGCAGACGCTCGGCATGCTCAAGGAGAGCAACAACTATCTCCCGTTTGCCAAGCAGGTGCTTGATAAGGGCTGGGTGAAGCCGAACAAGCGCATCTTCGATAACTCGAAGATCAGCGACCACTTCGCAATCATCCCCACGCTGCAGGCGCCGAAGAATCTGTCAGAGCCGGAACAGAAGCTCTACGATCTGGTGGTGAAGCGCTTCCTGTCGGTGTTCTTCCCGGCAGCGGAATTCAAAGTGACCACCCGCATTACCGAAGTGGTCGGGCATCACTTCAAGACCGAAGGCAAAGTGCTCGTCGAGCCGGGCTGGTTGCAGGTGTACGGTCGCGAAATCAGCGGTGAAGATGCCAACCTCGTGCCGGTGCAGAAGGACGAGAAGGTCAAGACCGACAAGATCGCCGCCCAGCAACTCGTGACGAAACCGCCTGCACGCTACAACGAAGCCACGTTGCTGTCCGCAATGGAAGGCGCGGGCAAGCTCGTGGAAGACGACGAGTTGCGCGAGGCGATGGCCGCAAAGGGGCTCGGTACGCCGGCCACGCGTGCCGCCATCATCGAAGGTCTGCTTGGTGAGAAGTATCTGATTCGCGAAGGTCGCGATCTGATTCCGACCGCGAAGGCATTCCAGTTGATGACGCTGCTGCGCGGGCTCGGTGTGAAGGAATTGACCGCGCCGGAGCTCACAGGCGAGTGGGAATACAAGCTGTCGCAAATGGAGCGCGGCAACCTGCCGCGCGACGCGTTCATGCAGGAAATTGCCCGCATGACGCAGACCATCGTCAAGCGCGCAAAAGAATACGATTCGGACACGATCCCCGGCGATTACGCGACGTTGCAAACGCCGTGTCCGCACTGCGGCGGCCAGGTGAAGGAGAATTACCGTCGCTTCGCGTGCTCGAAGTGCGAATTCTCGATTTCGAAAATCCCCGGCGGCCGCCAGTTCGAGATCGAGGAAGTCGAGGAACTGCTGAAGAACAAGACGATCGGTCCGCTGTCGGGTTTCCGCAGCAAGATGGGCCGCCCGTTTTCGGCAATTCTCAAGCTTTCACTCGACGACGAAATCAAGAACTACAAGCTCGAGTTCGACTTCGGTCAGGACGCGGGCGGCGAAGACGGCGAACCGCCTGACTTCTCCGACCAGGAATCGGTGGGCGCATGTCCTAAGTGCAAGGGCCGCGTGTTCGAGCACGGCATGAGCTACGTCTGCGAGAACTCGGTCGCGAGCCCGAAAACTTGCGACTTCCGCTCGGGCAAGGTGATCCTGCAGCAGGAGATCGCCCGCGAGCAGATGGCGAAGCTGCTCGAAGAAGGCCGCACCGACCTGCTGACCAACTTCAAGTCGTCGCGCACCGGCCGTAACTTCAAGGCGTTCCTCGTCAAGCAGAACGACGGCAAAATCGGCTTCGAATTCGAGAAGAAAGAGCCCTCGGCCAAGACGGCGGCGAAGACCGCCGCGGCAAAGTCAGCCGCAAAGGGTGGAGCAGAGTTCGAATCGGACGAAGGCGACGCGACGGTCGCGGTGAAGGCAGCGCCGGCGGCGAAAAAGGCCGCGGCGAAGAAAGCGCCGGCAACCAAAACCGCTGCGGCAAAGAAGGCGCCAGCGAAAAAGACGGCGGCTCGTAAGACGGGCTCCTGATCGAGCGACAAGGCGGGCGTGCACGGCCTCCGCGCCGCTGCCTGCCCGATCTCAAGTTGACGATAAAAAAGCGCGATCACCAAAGGTGACCGCGCTTTTTTTTCGCCCTGCCCAACGCGCTTGTACTGCGCGGCCTGGACTCTCGAACGACGCCTTTACAGTGGAGTCAACGCCGAGAGCCGCGTGCGGTTCGACGTCTTCGCCAACGTCTTGGGCACCGGTGACAATTCGCTGTCCAGCAGACGCGACAGCGGCTCGGCGCCGTCAAAAGCTTCGGGCGGCATGGACGAATCCGCCGCTTCGAATGACGCCTGCGATGCCGGCCGCCCGACGCCGTCTTTGATCCACTGTTCGCCAAGCAGGCTGTTCGGCGTCTGGCTGAAATGCTCGACCAGGTGATCAATGAACGTGCGCACCTTCGCGGGCAAGTGACGGCGGCTCGGATAAGCGATGTTGATCTCGACTTGTGGCAAACGGTAGTCGCCCAGCAAGCGCACCAGCCTGCCGCGCGTCATGTCGCGGCCGATCAGATAACTCGGCAGAATCGCGATGCCCATGCCGAGCAGCGCAAACTGACGCAGCATCTCCGTATTGTTTGCCACGATCACGTTCGACGGACGCACGCGCACTTCGCCTTCCGGGCCCGTAAATACGCGCTCGTCGCCCCAATATTCGGACGGCAGGCTCAGGCACGGATGCTCCAGTAAATGCTCGGGACGCGTGGGCGTGCCGTGCTTTTCCAGATACGCAGGCGTTGCGCACACGGTCATGCACCCCGTGGTCAGACGCCGTGTGACAATGCTCGCGCTGCGCATTTGCCGGGCAATGACGACACCTACGTCGAAGCCTTCTTCCACCAGATCGACCTGACGGTCCACGAGCGTCACGTCGGGAATCACTTTCGGATAGCGCTCCGCGTATGTCTGCAGCACCGGAGCCAGATTGTGCAAGCCGAACACGACCGGCGCGACGATCCTCAAGGTGCCGACGGGCTCGTGATTTCGCGCGACCACCATCTGCTCGACGTCTTCAAGTTCGTCGAGAATCTGGCGCGCGCGCTCGAGATAAACCTGACCGGATTCGGTCAGGGACAAGCTGCGAGTTGTTCTGTTGAGCAGCCGCGTGCCTAGACGCCCCTCCAGGTCGGCAACGTGACGGGTGGCAACTGCGTTGGAAATATCCATCGCGCTCGCGGCGCGGGCAAAACTGCCGAGATCCGCCACCTTGACGAAAACTCGCATCGACTGCAAATGGTCCATATGACAACTCCTGCCGTGTTACGGCTTCCTGACAATTGGTGATAACCAGTGGAAGCGAACTAGGGATTCTCCTACGACTCGCGCAATCGTGCAGAAGTTGCCCGCAAAAGCGGAAATTTCGTCAATTTTCGTGCGACTGTGCGCCCTAATGTGGGGCGCGAGTGTCGATTGTTCCGCAAATGGAAACAAACGTGCTGCGGCGCAGCTTGGGACAGGCGGTTGTGCGAATAGACACGGTTCAGGTGCGGTGCCGGTGTGCGCACCGGTGCTTCGAACATAACGCGGCCAAAAAGGCGAAAAAGCCGCCCGAAGGCGGCTTCCAATTGGTAGTGACCACTCACATGGCTAGGCGGCCAGTTTGCTTTCCAGTTGGGTTTTGGCTTGCGTCAGCGCGGGCGGCAAGCCTTGCTGCAACGTGTCGAAGAGTTCGGCATGGAGCGCAAGTTCAGCGCGCCAGGCTGCGTCGTCGACGGAGATGACCTGCTCGAACTGCTCGCGGCTGAAGTCCAAACCGCTCCAGTCGACGTCTTCGTACCGCGGCGACGTGCCAAACGCATGCTCTTCGCCCTGCGCGGTGCCCTCGATGCGGCCGACCATCCAGCCAAGCACGCGCATGTTTTCGCCGAAGCCCGGCCAGACGAACTTGCCGTCGGCACCCTTGCGGAACCAGTTGACGCAAAAGATTTTCGGCAGCTTCGCGTTCATCTGCTGCAAGCGCTCGCCCGTCTTCAGCCAATGGCCGAAGTACTCGCTCATGTTGTAGCCGCAGAACGGCAGCATCGCGAATGGATCGCGCCGCACGACGCCCTGCTGCCCGGCGGCTGCGGCGGTGGTCTCAGAGCCCATGGTCGCCGCCATGTAGACGCCCTCGACCCAGTTGCGCGCCTCCGTGACGAGCGGCACTGTGGTCGACCGGCGGCCACCGAAGATGAACGCGTCGATCGGCACGCCAGCCGGGTTTTCCCAGTCGGCGTCGATAGACGGACATTGCGACGCCGGCGCCGTGAAGCGCGCATTGGGATGCGCCGCCTTGCGCCCGCTCTCCTTCGCGCTCGCCGGCGTCCAGTCTTTGCCTTGCCAGTCGATCAGGTGCGCGGGCGGTTCGTCGGTCATGCCTTCCCACCAGACGTCGCCGTCGTCGGTGAGCGCTACGTTGGTGAAAATCACGTTTTCCTTCAACGTGGCCATTGCGTTGAAGTTGGTCTTTTCACTCGTGCCGGGGGCCACGCCGAAGTAACCTGCCTCCGGATTGATCGCGTACAGGCGGCCGTCCTTGCCCGGTTTGATCCACGCGATATCGTCGCCGATGGTGGAAATTTTCCAGCCGTTCAGCCCTTCTGGCGGAATCAGCATCGCGAAGTTGGTCTTGCCGCACGCCGACGGAAACGCCGCCGCCACGTGATGTTTGCGTCCCTCGGGTGAAGTCACGCCGAGAATCAGCATGTGCTCGGCAAGCCAGCCTTCGTCGCGGCCCATTGTCGATGCAATGCGCAGCGCAAAGCACTTCTTGCCCAGCAACGCGTTGCCGCCGTAGCCGGAGCCATAGCTCCAGATTTCGCGTGTCTCGGGAAAATGGACGATGTACTTGGTCGGATTGCACGGCCAGGGCACGTCTTTCGCGCCTGCCTCGAGCGGCGCGCCCACCGAATGCACGCACGGCACGAACTCGCCGTCTTCGCCGAGCACGTCGTACACCTTGCGGCCCATGCGCGTCATGATGCGCATGTTGGTGACCACATACGGGCTGTCGCTCAATTCGACGCCGATATGCGCGATCGGCGAACCCAGCGGGCCCATGGAGAACGGTACCACGTACATGGTGCGGCCACGCATCGCGCCGTCGAACAGGCCGTCGAGCGTTTCGCGCATTTCTTGCGGCGCGACCCAGTTGTTAGTCGGTCCCGCGTCTTCCGGACGTTGCGCGCAAATGAACGTGCGATCTTCGACACGGGCGACGTCGGAGGGATCGGACCATGCGAGATATGAGTTGGGACGTTTGGCGGGATTGAGCTTTCTGAGCGTGCCGGCTTCGACCATTTGTGCGCACAGCCGGTCATACTCTTCCTGCGATCCGTCGCACCAGACGATGTTGTCCGGCTTGGTCATAGCGGCAACGCGCTGAACCCAGTCGATCAGTTTTCGATGTTTGACCCACGCGGGCGCTTCTACTGACGCTTTGACTGTGGGTTGTCCTTCGAATGATGGATGATTCATCGACTTGTCTCCGTTTGTAGTGAATAGGAAAACGGTACAAGCCCGGCGATGCTGCATGCGAGAGGCATTTAATTGGTTGCGCCAGTTCTACGAACCGACGCGCAATTGCGCAGGTCATCACGGGCTTCAACACAGTCTGTTGGGCCGATACGCGCTGGACAGGCGATGCAACCGTCTGTAAAGCGGCTTGCCTCAACACGCAACAAACTGTTAAAAACGATGTCAATCGGCCTTGCCGTCACGCTGTCGTTCTATGCGGCAGCTTCTACGGTAAGGCAATCAGCCAGACCGCCATGTGACCTGGGTCACATGATGGGACAGTCAGCATAACATTCCGTTCCGCACCAACGTGGTGCGACGCAAGACACATACCATGAAGATTGCCATCCTCGACGATTATCAGGACGCCGTTCGCAAGCTCGACTGCTTTCAATTGCTGGCCGACCATGAGGTCAAAGTTTTCAATAACACCGTCCGCGGACTCGGCCAACTGGCGAGCCGTCTCTCGGAGGTCGACGCGCTTGTCCTGATTCGGGAACGCACTCGCATCAGCTCACAACTCCTCGATAAACTGCCTCGTTTGCGCATGATCAGCCAGACGGGTAAGGTGTCCAATCACATCGATCTCGGCGCTTGTACGGAGCGCGGCATTGCCGTGCTGGAAGGCAGCGGCTCACCGATCGCGCCCGCGGAACTCACGTGGGCTCTCATCATGGCGGCGCAGCGGCGCATTCCGCAATACGTGGCGAACCTTAAGCAAGGAGCCTGGCAACAGTCGGGGCTGAAGACGTCAGCACTGCCGCCGAATTTTGGATTGGGCCAGGTGTTGCGCGGTCAGACGCTGGGCATCTGGGGTTACGGCAAGATCGGGCGGCTCGTTGCCGGCTACGGCAAGGCGTTCGGCATGAACGTGTTGATCTGGGGCCGCGAGCATTCGCGCGAAGCCGCTCGCGAGGATGGATATGGCGTGGCAGAGAGCCGCGAAGCGCTGTTCGAGCAGAGCGACGTGCTGTCGCTGCATCTTCGTTTGCATGACGACACGCGCGGCATCGTCAAGCAGGAAGACCTGATGCGCATGAAGCCGACCGCGTTGCTCGTGAACACGAGCCGCGCCGAACTGCTCGACGAGAACGCGCTGGTCAACGCGCTTTCGCATAACCGTCCGGGCATGGTCGCAATCGACGTGTATGAAAGCGAGCCGATTCTGCAGGGCTACAGCCTGCTGCGCATGGAAAACGTGATCTGCACGCCGCACATCGGCTATGTCGAGCGCGAGAGCTATGAGCTTTACTTCAGCGCGGCGTTCAGGAACATCCTGGCTTTCGACGCCGGCGACACCGCCAGCGTGGCAAATCCCGAAGCGTTGCAGGGCGGGCGCCGGCGTTAAGCGGCAATTTCCAGCAGATCGGGCATGCGTTGGAGGAACGTCTCGCCGTCAGCGCGGCCGAGGTTGTATGCATGCACCATCTGCGAAGGACTCGTGTAGTCCCAGCTCGAAATAGGCACCTTGCGCGAGGGCTGCACGTAAAGCCGTTGTTGCGCGCCGTGAGGCACGACGAACATCTGCGGCCGCGGATAGAGACGCGTGACCATCACGAGTACGTTGCCGGGCGCGTCGGCGTCGAGCGCGCCGACGGGCACGTTGTCGACCATGCCGCCGTCGAGCACCGGGCGGCCATTGCGCCGCAAGACCGGCGTGAAAGGCGGCGTGCTCGACGACTGGAGAATCAGGTCCGCGAGATCTTCGACGGTCGCGCAATCTTGCGCGCGCACGAATTCCGGATGAAAACCAAGCGTCTGACCGAGCGTAGGGTGCAGCGTCTTGCGTACGTACTTTTCGATGTTGTACGCGATCAGGCCGGCCGCCACCGCGCTGCGCGCACCCAACCAGCGCGGCAGATGCGAAACGCCGATGCGAATTTCCGGCGCTTGCGCGAGTGATGAAAACTTCTCACCGTAAATGTCGAGCAGCGCCTGACGGTAGATGCGGTAGTGCGGAAAGACCGACTCGCCGCGCAGCAGGTTGCCCCAATAGGCGTTGCGTGAATTGTGACGTAGCGCGTCTTCGTAGTAGCGCATGACCCACTGTGAGTCGCGCGTGTAGAGCATGCACGCGGTCGCGGCGCCAGCGGAAATGCCGGCGATCACGCGTGGACGGATGCGCAACTCCGGTTGCACGACGTCCCAGAAACCCGCCTGCCACCAGCAACGATTGCCGCCGCCCGCGAACACAACCTGGTCGAACATCTCGATATCCTCTAATGCTGTCTGGCGCGCGGTTTATGCGAGCAACGCGTAAGTCGTGGTTGCGTGAACGGCCATGTTGCCGGTCTCGTCCAGCAGCTCGACTTCGCCGAACACGAGATTGCGGCCGAGACGCAGCACGCGGGCCGTGATCAGCACGTCGCCGTTGCGCACAGCACGCATGAAGCTGATGTTGAGCGACACGGTTGTCATCGGCTTGAAGCCGCCAAGCGCGGCTGAAATGGCGACGATCATCGCCGTGTCGGCCGCCGCCATGAACACCTGTCCGCAGATGACGCCGCCTGAGTGACGCAGCTCGCCGGAGAAAGGCAGGCGAAGCGTTGCGCTGTCCGCGTCGACCTTCACGGGAGTCAGCGTCAGCGAACGGACCCAAGGCGCGAGGACGCGGTCGAGCAATTCGGTGATCTCTTTGTCATCCATGGCAATTCCCCGTTGAAAGCCGCGCTGCGCAGAAGCGGCAAGTGTCCGCGACATGATACCGGGACGCCGAAGGCGGCGCGTTCTCGCGGGCGCCCGTTTTGGCGAGCGACGACTCTACTGGAACGAAGCGGTATTTTTAAGAAATCTGCGAAAGGGGGCTTGGCAATGGATAGAACATGCTGCATAATTTCGCTTCTGTTGGGGCGTTAGCTCAGTTGGTAGAGCAGCGGACTCTTAATCCGTAGGTCGAGTGTTCGAGTCACTCACGCCCCACCAAAGAATTTGAAAGGCCGGTTAGCGAAAGCTAACCGGCCTTTTTCGTTTGCTGAGGCGCGCCGGAGAGACCGCGGCAGCGCCTCGCACTTTCTCCGCCCAAAGCTCGGAAGGCACGACTTCTCCCGACCAGCCCCTCACCGCATCGCCGCGCCCAACGCCGCAACCCCAGTTCGCCCGCACAAAAATTTCCAATGCGTAACGAATTATTGCGAACTATTATCATCCGTGTAATGATACTGATTCTCATTTGAGAACAAGACGATGGGTCCATCACCTCTCGGGGCAGGCAGATCGCCTGCCGGTGCCGCACGGGCGCTGGCATCCGTCGAATCAGAAAAATAGCGACAACGACAGGGTTATCGATGTTCCGAAACACGCCTCTCGCGGCGGCCGTTCTGGTCGCGTTCGCGACGCCGCTCTACGCTCAATCGACCGCAACGCCCGCGACCGGCGCCCAACCCGGGTCGCCCGCCTCCGCTTCGAGCGTAAGCGCGGAAAGCGCCACATTGCCCACCGTCAAGGTGACGGGCCAAAACAGTCGGTCCGCGGACTTCGCGCCTGACGTCTCCAGCGTCGGCGCAAAAGTGCCGACCGCGCTGCGCGACATTCCGCAGGCGGCGGTCGTGGTGCCGAAGGCCGTGCTGCAATCGCAGGCCGCGAGTTCGTTCACCGACGCGCTACGCAACGTGCCGGGCATCACGATCGGTGCCGCTGAAGGCGGGCAGATCGGCAACAACATCAACCTGCGCGGCTTTTCGGCGCGCACCGACATCTACCTCGACGGCTTCCGCGATCGTGGCCAGTACTATCGCGACACGTTCAACCTCGAATCGATCGACGTGCTGTACGGCCCGTCGTCCCTGTACTTCGGGCGCGGCTCCACGGGCGGCGTCATCAATCAGGTCAGCAAGCAACCGACGCTCAAGCCCCGCGCCGATGTCTCCCTGCAGGCCGGCACGCACGACCGCTACCGCACGACGGTCGACCTGGACACGCCGATCACATCGACGTCGGCATTCCGGATCAACGCGTTCGGCCAAAGCCTGGGTTCGTCGCGCGATGTGATGAAGAGCAAGGACTACGGCGTCGCGCCCGAAGTGAAATTCGGCATCGGCACGCCAACGGAAATCACGCTGTCCGCGCTGATCCAGCACAACCGCGATCAGCCCGACTACGGCATTCCGGCGCTCAACGGTCATCCCGCGCCGGTGAACCGCGGCACGTTCTACGGCTTCACCGACGACCGCACGATCCAGGACGTGCAGACGCTGAACGCCCGCATCGAACACCGCTTCAACGACAACCTCAAGCTGCGCAACCAGACCCAGTTCAGCCACTACAGCACGGAAGCGCGCGCGACGAACGCGGCGTCGGTGCTGACAGGTCCGCTGCCTACCTCGACGGCGTTGACCAACGGCAACTACACGACGATCGATCCGTCGCGACTGTTCGTGAAACTGCAGGGCAAGGACCGCAACATCAACGACCACTCGGTCTACAACTCGACAGACGTCGAGGCCAAGTTCAACACCGGCTTCATCAAGCACGATGTCGTCGCGGGCGTCGATCTGAGCCACGAGACGTACAGCAATCAGAGTTTCGCCACCACCACGCCGGGCCTGCCGTCTAACACGATCGCTATCGTGCCGCTCGTCGACCCGACTTATACGACGCGCCCGTCGAACGCGAAAACCGTCGCGACGAACCTTGCGGAGTCGAGCGCGAACGGCGTCGGCATCTACGCGAACGACACGGTGTCCATCGGCGAACATTGGAAGATCGTGGGCGGCCTTCGCTGGGACCGCTACGAAGCGTCGATTCATAACTCGATCAATGCGCCTTCGTACGCCACGCAAACAAACTACTTCACGAGCGTTCGCGGCGGCGTGATCTGGCAGCCGGCCGACTGGCAGTCCTACTACGTGTCGTACGGTACGTCGTTTAATCCGTCGCTGGAAGCGCTCACGCTCACGAACAACACGCAGAGCCTGCCGCCTGAGCACAACAAGTCATATGAGGTCGGCGCGAAGTGGGATCTGCTGGGCGGCGGCCTGTCCGTCACCCAATCGCTCTTCAACATCGAGAAGACAAACGCGCGCACGCTGAATGCCGACGGCAGTTACACGCTCGATGGCGACGTCCGCGTACGTGGCTATCAGCTTGGCCTCGCGGGCCACATCACCGACAAGTGGCAAGTGTTCGGCGGCTACACGTACATGGACGCGACGATCCTGAAGGCGCTAGACGGCACGACCGGCAAGACGCCAGCGAACACGCCGCGCAACATGCTGACGCTGTGGACGACGTATGCGTTCACTCCGCATTGGGAAATCGGCGGCGGCCCGATCTACACATCGTCGCGTTATGCCGCGAACAACAATTTCGTGAAGGTCGGCGGCTACACGCGTTGGGATGCAATGGCCGCGTATCACGCGAAAAAGTACGACGTCCAGTTCAACGTGCTGAATCTCACGGACAAGAACTACTACGACGCGCTAATTCCGTCGGACGGCGGACGCGCGGTGCCAGGCAACGGCCGCACGTTCCTCGCGACGTTAAACTACCGGTTCTTCTGATCGCCGGAACGAGCGACCAACGTCACTCACGCCGCGCGCTTTCCCGCTCCGACAGGCAGCGGAAAGCGCGCGGTTTCGCAGGAAAGTCCAACCATGATTGTCTCGATACCTGACGTATTCAGCCCCGCCGACGCCGCCGCCATGCGCGCGCATCTCGAAGCGTCGACGGACGCGTGGGTGGACGGCCGCGCGACGGCCGGCTATCAGGGCGCGCCAGTCAAGCGTAACCAGCAGATCGCGGAAGGCTCGCCGATTGCGCTGGAAATGGGCGACCGGATCATCGCGGCGCTCGAGCGGCACCCTCTCTTTATCAGCGCGGTGCTGCCGAACAAGGTCTATCCGCCGCTGTTCAACCGCTATGAAGGCGGTATGCATTTCGGCAGTCATGTGGACGGCGCCATTCGTCTCGTGCCTGGCAGCGGCGCCCGCGTACGCACGGACGTCTCGGTCACGCTCTTCCTCACGCCTCCCGACGAATACGACGGCGGCGAACTGCTGATCGAAGACACCTTCGGCGTCCAGGAAGTGAAGTTGCCCGCCGGTCATGCGATCGTTTATCCCGGCACCAGTCTGCACCAGGTGCGGCCCGTCACGCGCGGCGCGCGGGTGTCGAGCTTCTTCTGGGCGCAAAGCCTCGTGCGCGACGATACGCAGCGCGCGATGCTGTTCGACATGGACGGTGCGATCCAGCGTCTTAACGCGTCGAACGCGGACGATGCCGCGCGTCGCACGCTCGTCGGCTGCTATCACAACCTGCTGCGCATGTGGAGCGATACGTAAAGTCGTACTAAACGGCGGATTTGTCCTGCAAGCTGGCTAGAGCGGCGCGCATTTTTGTCCTACGCTTTAAGCGCGACGCGTAGCGCAATCGGTATTTCGGCTTCGCAGCATCCAGCGAAAAATTCTGCATTCGCTGCGTTCGCATGGTCCTCCCGCGCAAATACAGTCCAACCGGCCGGAGGCAGATGTGAGACAAGCAATTGCCTGATGGAACAGTCAGGCAGCCCGGGGACCGCCTCCTCGACGAGCGGCATCGGTGCCCGGCGCACCCTCATGGAGGAAGACGATGTCGATTCGACTTGGAGAAGAAGCCCCCGATTTCACTGCCGAAACCACCGAAGGCACGATTCATTTCCACGAATGGATCGGCGACCATTGGGTGATTCTGTTTTCGCATCCAAAGGATTTCACGCCGGTATGCACCACTGAGCTTGGCTATCTGGCCGGCCTCAAACCCGAATTCGACAAGCGCAATACGAAGATCATCGGGCTGAGTGTCGATCCCGTCAGCGATCACCAGAACTGGGTGAAGGACATCGAAGAGACGCAGGGCCACGCGGTCAACTACCCGCTGATCGGCGATGCGGACCTGAATGTCGCGAAGCTCTACGACATGATCCACCCGAACGCGAGCGGCGGCACGCGCACCGCAGTCGACAACGCAACGGTACGCTCGGTGTTCATCATCGGACCGGACAAGAAGGTCAAGGCGATGCTGGTGTATCCAATGAGCGCAGGGCGCAACTTTGACGAAGTACTGCGTCTGCTCGATTCGCTGCAGCTCAACGCAAAACATACAGTGGCGACGCCCGTGAACTGGAAGCCCGGAGAGGATGTGATCATTCCGACATCCGTCTCGAACGATGATGCAATGAAGAAGTACCCCGAAGGATTCAAGACCGTGAAGCCTTATCTGCGGTTCGTCACACAGCCGCAGTAATATTGCCGTGCAATGAACCGGGCGCATTGCATGCGCCCGGTCTTTTTCGACGACGCGGGCCACGGAGCAAAATCGTGTTGATCTTCCGGCAGCTATTCGACCAGCAATCGTCGACGTACACCTATCTTCTTGCCGACAGCGCAACGCGCGAGGCCATTCTCATCGATCCGGTTTTCGAGCAGGTGCGCCGCGATACCGCGCTTATCGAGGAACTCGGGTTGCGTCTGCTATACACGATCGACACACACGTGCACGCCGATCACGTGACGGGCGCGTGGCTTCTCAAACGGCACACCGGTAGCCAGATTGCGATATCGGCTGCGAGCGGCGCGCAAGGCGCCGACCGCTATCTGAACCATGGCGAGCAATGCGTGTTCGGCTCGCGCCATCTGGAAGTTCGCGCAACGCCCGGTCACACAAATGGCTGCATCAGCCTCGCGCTCGACGACGGCAGCATGATGTTCACCGGCGATTGCCTGTTGATAAGAGGCACGGGCCGCACCGACTTCCAGCACGGCGACGCGCACGCAATGTTCCGCTCAGTCCAGAACCAGATATTCATTCAGCCGGACACGTGCCTGCTTTACCCTGCCCACGACTATCGCGGCTTGACGGTCACGAGTGTCGGTGAAGAGCGGCGCTTCAATCCGCGCCTAGGCGGTGAGCTATGCGAAGACGATTTTGTCGGATACGTGACGAACCTGCGTCTGCCGCATCCGAAGCAGATCGACATTGCGGTACCCGCAAACCTCAAATGCGGCGTTGCGACGAGCGACCCGACACAGACCGCCGAACCGGAGTGGGCGCCGCTCGCCTACACCTTTGCAGGTATCTGGGAGATCAGTCCGCAATGGCTCGAGGACAATCTCCGCTCTGTGCAGATCGTCGACGTGCGCGAGCCGGATGAATTCAACGGACCACTCGGCCGCATTCCCGCAGCCCAGCTCATTTCCCTTGGCGATCTGGCCGCGCGTGCGAGTGAGCTCAAGAAAGAGCGCCCGATCGTTGCGGTGTGCCGTGCGGGCGGCCGTTCTGCACAAGCCACGGTAATACTGCGGCAAGCAGGATTCAACGACGTTGCGAATCTCGCCGGCGGCATGCTGCGTTGGCGTGCGGAAGGCCGCGTCGTAGAAAACGCCGCGATGTAGGCGTCAGAAAGGCCACGAACCAGCGCACCGAGCGCCGCGCAAAAGCAATTTCCTTCAATACACCTTGCCTCGCCGTCGATACCGTGAAGCCGCGTCAATCCCGCGCATTCACGTATCGAGGCACCCGATGTCCGCTTTGCTTTCCATGGCCGCGTTCGCGCTGGCTTCGTCCATTTCACCTGGGCCTGTCAATGTCGTCGCGTTGAGCGCCGGCGCATAGCACGGATTCGCCGCAAGCCTGCGCCACGTCAGCGGCGCGACCGTCGGCTTCACGTTGCTGCTTCTGCTCATCGGCTTGGGACTGCATGAACTGCTCGTGCATTTCCCCAATCTCATCAGCATCGTCAAATGGGCCGGGGTCGCGTTTCTGCTGTACATGGCCGGCAAACTGGCGCTCGACGACGGCCAGCTCGGCGCCGACAAGCTCTCACGCGGGCCATCGTTCGCCTATGGCGCGGCGCTGCAATGGCTCAATCCGAAAGCATGGCTCGCTTCGCTGGCCGGCATGGGCGCGTATGCAGCCGAAGGCGATGGTGCCCTCGTCTGGCAGTTCACCGCGATCTATTTCGTGATCTGCTATGTATCTATTGCAAGCTGGGCTTATGCCGGTACTTTCTTGCGCAAGTACTTGCAGGCGCCAAAGCGAGTCAGGCTATTCAACCGGATCCTCGCCGCATTGCTCGCCGCGAGCGCGCTTTACCTGCTTACGACGTAACGCGCCGGACAAGCGGCCTCAACTGCGATATTGCCCCGGCGTCGCGGCGACGAGCCGCTTGAAAGTGCGCTGCAGATGCGCCTGATCGGCGAAGCCCGCGTCGAGCGCAACGTCTGCGATCAGACGGCCACGCTTCAGCTGCGAGCGGCTGTATTGAATCCTGCGATTGATCAGATACGCGTGCGGTGTCATGCCGTAGCGCTGCTTGAATGCGCGAATCAGATGCGACGCCGACAAGCCCGCCGCGTTGCAGATGTCCTCCAGTTTCAGCGAACTTCTGCAGTTTTCAGCGATAAATTCCGCCGCTCGCGCAAGCTGCCGGCTCGCATCGTCGTCGGAAAGAGGTGCGGGGTTTAAGCGGTGTTGTACTTCGGAGAAAAACGCAATCGCTGCGCTTTGCTTGCGCAGCAGATCCGTCTTTGCGTCGACGAGAATCGCATGCAGCCCGTTCAGTGCATTGAACAGCGCCGCATCTGTCGTCATGATTTGCGAGAACGCACGAAACGCGTGGTTCTCACTGAAGCCCAGTTCGTGCTGCAGGCCAGTGAGCCAGGCAACGTCGACGTGAAGCATGCGATACGACCAGCACTCGTCTGCAACGGGATTGCACGCGTGAACGTCGTCGGGATTCATCAGGACAACCGCACCCGCGCCAGTCCATTCGCGCGCGTGGCGATTCACGTACAGACTGCGTCCGCCTGTGACCGCGCCGATGGAGAACGTTTCATGAGAGTGTCTGGCGTAGCAGATCTCGCGGCCGTCCTCGATGGAACGCGCCTCGATGTGCGGCAACGCCGCGCTACGCCAGAAACGCGGCTCGCTGGCGCGCTTCGCGTGACTGATCGCCTCTGTCGTTCCGCTCATTCGTGCGCCTCCGGCTTTTACGTGGACCTCGCAAAAGCAGCAGCCGCAGCGAGGCCACTTATCGTAGCCGTCAAACGCTCAGTCAACAAGCGGACTCAGACGCTAGCCAGCCTGGCGTGAGCCGTAAGCCGTTACTTCGCCGAGATGTCGATATCGCCCAGGTATTTCGCCGCGAGCGTTTTGACGGTGCCGTCGGCCTGCACCTTTGCAATCGCCGCGTTCAGCCGCTCGCGCAGCGCCGTATCGCCTTTTCGGATGCCGTACGCGATACCGCTGCCCAGAATCTTGTCGTCACGCACCGGCTGACCGACGAACGCGTAGTCCTTGCCGTTGGGCTTCGACAGAAAACCGGTTTGTCCCGCAGGCGCCAGCACGAGCGTTGCGTCGAGACGTCCCGCGACGAGGTCCGTGTACACCTGGTTCTGATCCTGATACGGGACGACGGTAACGCCAGCCGGTTCCCAATGCGCCTTCGCGAACGTCTCCTGAATTGACGCCTGCAACACTCCCACGCGTTTGCCTTTCAACGCTTCGGGCGTGGGCAGCAAACCGCTGTCACGCTTTGCGATCAGTTGCGTCGGCACGCGATAGACAACCGTGGTGAAATCGATCGTCTGGCGGCGCTGGTCCGTTGCGTTCATCGCCGAATTGATCGCGTCGAATTTGCGGCCTTGCAGCGCCGGAATCAGACCGTCGAACGACGTCTCGACCCACTTGCACGTCATATGCGCAGCGACGCACACAGCATTGCCGACGTCGATATCGAGACCTTGCAATTCGCCGTTAGGACCTTTGGATTCGAACGGCGGGTACTGCGCTTCGAGCCCGAAACGCAGCGTCGATGTATCGGCGGCAACGGCAGCAGACGAGGCCGCCACCGATGCGAATGCGCAGGCCAGCGCCAAAAGAGGCTTGAGCAGTTTCATAGCAGGTCCCTTCTCTTCAGTTTCGTTGTAGTGCAAGCACGCTTCGTGTGGATGTAATACGGCGCGACGATCATACTGCGTTCAAAATACTCCGCCAGCGCGGCCGACGTGAAGGCAGTTTCAGATCTCGCACAAACGGCGCGCGCCTTCAATCAGCGTAGCGTCGTCTTTCGAAAAGCTCAGGCGAATCAGGCCCGAATCGGTGCCGTCGCTGTAGAACGCGGACAGCGGAATCGTCGCGACGCGCGCATCTCGAATCAGGCGCAACACGAAATCGCTGTCGCTCTCATCGGAGAATCCGCGAAAACGCGCGAGCATAAAGAAGCTGCCCTCGCTCGGCAACAACTCGAAGCGCGATTCGGAAAGCGCATGCGCGAGCAGATCGCGCTTTTGCTGATAAAACGCGGACAAGCCGAGGTAACTCTCGCGATTGGACAAGGCGTCCACAAAGGCGTACTGCATCGGTGTATCGGCGGAAAACACCATGAACTGATGCACTTTGCGGATCTCGTTCATCAGCTCGGCGGGGGCGAGGCAATAACCTACGCGCCAGCCGGTGACGTGATACGACTTGCCAAACGACGACACGATGACGCTGCGTTCCGCCAATTCACTATGGCACGCCATGCTCTGATGTTTAGCGCCGTCGAACACTACATGTTCGTAGACTTCGTCGGCGAGAATCACAATGTCCGTGTTGCGCGTAATCGCTTTCAATCGCGCGACGTCGGCTTCGCTGAACACGGTAGCGGTCGGATTGTGCGGCGTGTTGATGATGATCATGCGAGTCTTCGGCGTGATCGCGGCGGCGACCTCGTCCCAGTTCACACGAAAATCGCTCAGCGACAGTTTGATCGGCACGGGCGTCGCGCCTTGCAGCCGAACGATCGGACCATAGCTGTCAAACGAAGGCTCGAAGTAAATCACTTCGTCGCCCGGGTGCACCAGCGCACTGATCGTCGAATAAAGGCCTTCGCTCGCGCTCGCGATCACCGTCACTTCGCTCGTCGGGTCGTAGCGCACGCCGTAGAGCGTTTGCACTTTGTCGGAGAGCGCTTCGCGTAACGCCGCGATGCCGGCCATCGGCGCGTATTGGTTATGGCCGTCGCGCATAGCCTGCGCGACGCCGTCTACCAGCTTCGCGTCCGGCGCGAAGTTCGGCGCGCCCTGCGACAGGTTCAGTGCATCGTGTTGTGCGGCCAGTTGACCGATTACTGTGAAGATTGTCGTGCCAACATCAGGCAATTTCGAGCGGGCTTGTGTAGCGCTCTGCATAAGGCTTCTCCCTGTCTCCATCCGGCGGCGGACTGGCGGGCGCGGATCGCGCGGCCGAACAATCCAGTCGAGTGCCGGTTGAGTGATTAGGCATCAGCCAAAGAACCGTCACAATCGAAACTTTGTCATGCGCGGCATGCGTTTATGTCATGGCATGCGCGAGGGCGCACGAGCCCTTGGAAACGGCCGCACAGGACGTTCGACGGGAGAAAGACCCACCTGCGGCCGAAGACGAACGTCCCGGAGGTATGACCGGAGGTGATGCACTAGCAGGCGCGGGCGCAGCGTAGAAAGCGGCCAGCGTGACAACGGGGTTCGAGCGGATGCGCCGCAGCAATGGTCGCGGCGAGAGCGGTCAGCATAGCTTTGCCGACGCGCCGCCCTCGCCACCCTCGCCACCTCGCCGCCGAATCAGGCGTCGTCCATCAAGCGAACCTTGACCTTCTTGCCCTTCACCTTGCCCGCGCTCAGCTTGCGCACGGCGTCACGCGCCACGCTGCGTTCGATCGCTACATACGTCGACATCTCGGTCACGTTGATCTTGCCGATCTGCGAGCCGGCGAAGCCCGCCTCGCCGGTCAGCGCGCCGAGAACGTCGCCGGGGCGAATTTTTTCCTTGCGGCCGCCGAGAATCTGCAGCGTTTCCATCGGCGGCAATAGCGGCTCGTTGCTGGCCGCAGTCAGTTCAGACAGCTTATGCCATTCAACTTCGCGTTTTTGCGCCTGCTCGAGACTGCCGACACGCCCCATCTCGTTCATGCTCGCGAGGCTCAACGCCCAGCCCTCCTGATCGGCGCGCCCCGTGCGGCCAATACGATGCACATGCACTTCCGGATCGGGCGTTACGTCTACGTTGATTACCGCCTCGAGTTGCGCGATGTCGAGCCCACGCGCGGCGACGTCGGTCGCGACCAGCACCGAGCAGCTGCGGTTTGCAAACTGGATCAGCACCTGATCGCGTTCGCGCTGATCAAGTTCGCCATGCAGTGCGAGCGCATGAAAACCCTGGGCGCGCAAAACGTCCAGCAGATCGCGGCATTGCTGCTTGGTGTTGCAGAACGCCAGCGTGCTCACCGGGCGATAGTGGTTCAGCAGCAGGCCGACAGCATGCAAACGTTCGTCTTCGGTCACTTCGTAGAAGCGTTGACGGATCTTCGTATTGTCATGCCGTTCGGCGAGCTTCACTTCCTTCGGATTTCGCAGGAATTGCTGACTGAGCTTGACGATGCCCTCAGGGTAGGTCGCCGAGAACAGCAGCGTCTGCCGCTCTTTCGGGCATTGCTTGACGACTGTTGCGATGTCGTCGAAGAAACCCATGTCGAGCATGCGGTCCGCTTCGTCGAGCACGAGTGTATTCAGCGACTGCAAAGGCAGGCTGCCGCGCTCGAGGTGATCCATGATCCGGCCCGGCGTGCCGACGACGATATGCGCGCCGTGTTCGAGGCTCGCGGTTTGCGGACGCATTGGCGTGCCGCCGCACAAGGTCAGCACCTTGATGTTTTCTTCCGCGCGCGCGAGACGGCGGATCTCCTGTGTGACCTGATCGGCGAGTTCGCGCGTCGGACATAGCACCATGGCCTGCACGGCGAAGTTGCGCACATCCAGACGCGCGAGCAGCGCCAGTGAAAACGCTGCGGTCTTGCCGCTGCCGGTTTTCGCCTGCGCGATCAGATCGTGGCCGGCGAGCGCGATCGGCAAGCTCGCGGCCTGGATCGGCGTCATCTCGACGTAGCCGAGTTGCGTGAGATTCGCGAGCGCGGCGGGAGGCAGTGGCAACTCACTAAACGGAGCGCCGGCGGTGGTGGGACTATTCATAGATGGTGACTCGTTATCGGCTTGAGGCCTGGGAACTATTCGGCGACGGGGCCGGGAAAGGGGCGGCCTTCCATCTGCTCGTACAGCACCGAGCCGTCGTCCCCTTCGAAGCGCTCGACATAATTGCGCGCGCCGCACATCGGGCAGCGGAATAGCAGACCCTGTCCCTCGTTCTTGATGACGACGTCTGACTGATCCCACTGTGCGCCGCAGGACTGATTTCTACATGTGAACACGTTGCTTCTCCAACTGGATTCGATTATCGATTCGACTGGACGCATCACCCGAGATGGGTGTGCCGCGCACGCGGCGCGCTCACGTCCATGTCGCTGAGACCTTGAACGATGCCGCAGTCTTCTACGGCCTGTTCGCCGTGGCATTGCTCACGCAGCGTGCGCAGTTGCGCCTTGAGTTGCTGCAGTTCGTCGATGCGCGTATCGACGTGGGCAATATGCTCGTCGATCAGATCATTGATGCCGCCGCAGCCGTGACCCGGCGCGTCGGTGAGACGCAGCAGCGCGCGGATTTCGTCGTGAGTCATGTCGAGCGCGCGGCAGTTGCGAATGAAGCGCAGCCGCTCGACATGCTTCGCGGTATAGCTGCGGTAATTGGCCTCCGTGCGCTCCGCTTCGGGCAATAGCCCTTCCTTCTCGTAGAAACGGATGGTTTCGGTCGTGCAATGGGCGATTTTCGCCAATTCGCCGATTTTCATGGACCCTCCCGAGACCGGCCTTGACCTTGTAGTGGCTTCAAGGTGTTTACTAGACCACAAATCGAACGAGGAAGCCACCATGCCGCACGCTCACGAGGCACATGCCGAAACTGCCACACAGCACGACGCCTGCGCCCATAACCACGAAAAGCATCGACATGATCATGCGAGTGGAGGCTGTTGCGGCGCCTCGGCCCATGCCCCCGCGCAGCTGGAGGCACAGTTGCGGCCGTCCGAAGCGATCGGCGACGACGTGCGCACCGCGATCCGCATCTTGCAAATGGATTGCCCGACCGAAGAAGTGCTGATCCGCAAGAAATTCAGTCGCATGCCGGACGTGCGCAGCATGGAGTTCAATCTGATGCAGCGCGTACTGACCGTCGTGCACGCGCACGGCGCGCTCGACTCGATTCTCGCCGCGCTTCGTTCGCTCGACTTCACGCCGGAAATCGCGGGTCCGGATTCACCGTCTTCGCAGCAAGACGCTAAACAGCGCACTCAACCGGCCGCGCCTCCACAGCCGAAGCCTTGGTGGCCGCTTGCTTTTGCGGGCGTCGCTGCGGCCGCTTCAGAGGCCGCGGGCTGGCTCGGCGCGCCCGCCTGGATGCCAGCAAGCCTTGCGATCATCGCGATCGCTTCCTGCGGCCTGACAACGTACCGCAAGGGCTGGCTCGCTATTCGCCACGGCAACCTGAATATCAACGCGTTGATGAGCATTGCGGTGACCGGCGCGTTGATCCTGCGCCAATGGCCTGAAGCGGCGATGGTGATGGTGCTCTTCACCGTCGCCGAACTGATCGAAGCGAAGTCGCTCGACCGCGCCCGCAATGCAATCCAGGGGCTGATGCAACTCACGCCCGAACAGGCGAGTGTGCAGCAACCCGACGGCACGTGGCGCCTCACCGATCTCAACGCGATCGCGACCGGCGCGCTGGTTCGCGTGAAGCCGGGCGAGCGGATTGCGCTCGACGGAGAGATCGTTGCAGGGCGTTCTAGCGTGGATCAGGCGCCAATCACGGGGGAAAGTCTGCCGGTGGACAAGACCGTCGGAGATGCCGTGTTCGCAGGCACCGTCAACCAGACCGGCTCGTTCGACTACCGCGTGACCGCGGCGGCCAGCAACACGACGCTTGCGCGCATCATTCACGCCGTTGAAGCAGCGCAAGGCACCAAAGCGCCCACACAACGTTTCGTCGATCAGTTCGCGCGCGTCTACACGCCATGTGTGTTCGCCGTTGCGCTACTGGTGGCGCTCGTGCCGCCGCTCTTTTTCGACGGATTGTGGCAAGCGTGGATCTACAAGGCGCTGGTGATGCTGGTGATCGCGTGTCCCTGCGCGCTCGTGATTTCCACGCCGGTAACGATTGTCAGCGGTCTGGCCGCAGCCGCGCGCAAGGGCATTCTCATCAAGGGCGGCACTTTCCTGGAACAAGGGCGCAAGCTGACCCGCATGGCGTTCGACAAAACCGGCACGATCACGCACGGCAAACCGGTGCAAACCGATTTCGCGATGCTCGCCGATGCCGATGCCGACGCCGCACGTTGCCGCACGCTTGCCGCGAGTCTTGCGGCGCGCTCGGATCATCCTGTGTCGATGGCAATTGCGGCGGCGGCAAAGAACGACGGCGTGGGCAACGTCACTGTCGATTCGTTCGAAGCGCTTCCGGGGCGCGGCGTGCGCGGCGAGATAAACGGCTTGACGTACTGGCTGGGCAATCATCGGCTCGCGGAAGAACTCGGGCGGTGCTCGCCTTCACTTGAAGCGCGGCTCGGCGCGCTCGAACGTCAAGGCAAGACGGTGGTGTTGTTGAGCGACGCCGGGCGCGTCCTCGCGCTCTTTGCCGTGGCGGATACGGTAAAGGAGACAAGCTCCGCCGCTATCGCCGATTTGCACCGCGTGGGCGTCGTCACGGCCATGCTCACCGGCGACAACCCGCATACCGCTGCCGCAATCGCAGAGCAAGTAGGTATCGACGAAGCGCGCGGCAATCAGTTGCCGCAAGACAAACTGGATGCGATCGCACAGTGGTCGGCCGAGGGCGCGAAGATTGGCATGGTGGGCGACGGCATCAACGACGCACCCGCGCTTGCACGCGCTGACATTGGCTTTGCAATGGGCGCGATGGGAACCGGCACGGCCATTGAAACCGCGGATGTCGCGTTGATGGACGACGACCTGCGCAAGATCCCGCTCTTCATCCGCCTCTCCAAAGCGACACATGGCGTGCTGGTGCAGAACATCGCGCTCGCGCTCGGCATCAAGAGCGTGTTCCTGGTGTTGACCGTGATGGGTCTCGGCACCATGTGGATGGCAGTGTTCGCCGATGTTGGCGCGAGTCTGCTCGTAGTGGCCAACGGCCTGCGCTTGCTGCGCAAATAGCAACGCAACGCGTCACGCTGTGAGGCAACTAGTGCGCAGATGAACGGCTGCTCGCGACGGATTGAGCGCCAATCGCAGCCTTCAACGTATCCGAGGGCCGCATGCCGAAGAGCTTGCGGTAATCGGTTGCAAACTGGCTCATGTGCCAGAAGCCCCAAGCGGCCGCGACGTCCTGCACCGAGCGGCAGTCCCGCGACGCATTGCACAGATCGCGGCGCGCGCCGTTCAGGCGGATTGCTCGCACATAGGTTGCCGGCGCCATGCCGAGCACATCCTGAAAGCAGTATTGCAGCGTACGCCGGCTCACATGCAGACGCTCGCAAAGCTCCGGCACACCGACCGCGCGATCGCGATTGGCGAGCACATAGTCGCGCGCGTCAGAGACGATCGACTGACGGCGCGCACGCGCCGGCATTGCCGTCGGTTCGGAAGAAGCAGGCAAAGCGCCCGCGTCGAACAACTCCGCCAGCACCGACGCCTGCAAGTTCTCCCGAGCGGCCGACGACAACGGCGCGGCGCTCGCCGCACCAGGTGCGAGAAGCTCGCGCAGCAAAGCGCACATACGCTCCTTGCGAGCCATGCCGACCGTCACGACCTCGGTATCCGGCATTGGCTCGACAAGACTCACGCGCTCCACGTCCGCCGCGTAGCGACGCAACATCTCTCCCTTCACGACCACACCGAAAATCTCGTAGCCAGCCGACGTCAGCAGTTCGAACTCGATTCCACCGGGACGAAAGGCGAGCGCGTCGCCGCCGATGATTTGCGCGTCGATGCGACCGGAGCCCGCGGGGCACGTCGGAATACCGAACCAGTACGCGTCTTTCTGCACTTCGCAGGTTTGCCTCAAGGTGTGACTCGTTGTTTCAACAAACACCTGCATGTGATCGAGGCACAACTCCGTCAAGCCGCCAACAAAGCTTCCCGCAGTCAACTGGTCGTACGTCTGGTGCCAGCCGTGAAGATTGCGGGCCTGCTCGTCTGCGTCGTGGGCGACACGGGTCTGCACGCAAAACCTTGGCTGCGGCACGAGCGTGGAGCTTGCGCACGCGGCGCTCGCCGGGTTGCTGCTGAGGGTTCCGATCGTCATGGCGAATCCGCGCAATGGAGTATCGAAGAGAAAAAACAAGGCAAGTCCCATGCCGATCGCACGCGCCTGCTTACTGCAGTGACTGGCTCGGCACGCGCCGCGCCGCTGTTCAATTCGTGAACAGCAACAACCGCGTTGATCAGAAACGACGCGCCGCCCTCCGTCGACTGAAGGCAAAAACACGCGCCCCGGTGCGCCGGTGCCTGCTGCGCGTGCACGTCTCACCAGCCGGGTGCATTGGCATAGATCTGGCTCTACGGTGACGCGGCCGACTTCAACGGATTGCAACCGAGCGCAACGTCGCGCCGGCTATTGCCCATTCAGACATGTGAGGAGCACACAGATGAATCACGCGGAGATGCAGTTTCTGACGACCGAATTCCCCTTCAAGAAGCAATATGCGAACTTTATCGGCGGCGAATGGGTGAAGCCCGCAGGGGGCGAGTACTTCGACAACGTATCGCCGATAACAGGCGAGCCGTTCACCTCGATCCCACGTTCGCGCGAGGCCGACGTCGAACTCGCGCTCGACGCAGCGCACCGCGCTAAAGCGGCTTGGGGCAAAACCTCGACGACCGATCGCGCGAACATTCTGAACCGCATTGCGGACCGGATGGAAGCGAATTTGCAGCGTCTCGCCGTTGCTGAAACGATCGACAACGGCAAGCCGCTGCGCGAAACAATGGCCGCCGATATTCCGCTCGCCATCGACCATTTCCGCTATTTCGCCGGCGCGGTGCGCGCTCAGGAAGGTTCGATCTCCGAGATCGACGACGACACCGTTGCATATCATTTCCACGAACCGCTCGGCGTGGTGGGTCAGATCATTCCGTGGAATTTCCCGATCCTCATGGCGGTGTGGAAACTTGCGCCCGCGCTCGCGGCCGGCAACTGTGTCGTGCTCAAGCCGGCCGAGCAAACGCCTGCGTCGATTCTCGTACTGGTGGAGCTGATTCAGGACCTTCTGCCCGCCGGCGTGCTGAATGTGGTGAACGGCTTCGGTCTGGAAGCGGGCAAGCCGCTGGCTTCGAGCAAGCGCATCGCGAAGATCGCCTTTACCGGTGAGACCACGACCGGCCGCCTCATCATGCAATACGCGAGTCAGAACATCATTCCTGTCACGCTCGAACTCGGCGGCAAGAGCCCCAATATTTTCTTCGCCGACGTGATGAATCAGGACGACAGCTACTTCGACAAGGCGCTCGAAGGCTTCGCGATGTTTGCGCTCAATCAGGGCGAAGTATGTACGTGTCCGTCGCGTGTGCTGATCGACGAAAAGATCTACGACAGTTTCATGGAGCGAGCATTGAAGCGCGTCGCGGCGATCACGCAAGGTCACCCGCTCGACACGCGGACGATGATCGGTGCGCAGGCGTCGCAGGAACAGTTGGAGAAGATTTTGTCGTATGTCGATCTCGGCAAGCAGGAGGGCGCCGAATGTCTGATTGGCGGCGAACGCAACACGTTGAGCGGCGAGTTGAGCAAAGGCTATTACGTGAAGCCGACCGTGTTTCGCGGCCACAACAAAATGCGCATCTTCCAGGAAGAGATCTTTGGGCCGGTTGTTTCAGTGACCACGTTCAAGACCGAAGAGGAAGCACTCGAGATCGCCAACGATACGCTCTACGGTTTGGGCGCCGGTGTATGGACTCGCGACGGCACGCGCGCTTATCGCTTTGGCCGGCAGATTCAGGCGGGCCGTGTGTGGACCAATTGCTATCACGCGTATCCGGCGCACGCGGCGTTTGGCGGCTACAAGCAATCGGGCATCGGCCGGGAAAATCACAAGATGATGCTCGACCACTATCAGCAAACCAAGAACCTCCTCGTCAGCTATAGCGAGAAGCCGCTCGGTTTCTTCTAAGCGTTCGCGGCGAAGTGTTGATTGCAGAGCGAGCCGCATTGTGCGGCTCGCTGTGTTTAAGCGAGGGTACGATGACCGACGGAAAAGAAGTAGCGCGCGTAATTGCAACTCCTGCCGCTATCCAGTTGATCGACTCGTTGCGCACGGAACATGGCGAGGTGCTGTTTCACCAATCCGGCGGATGCTGTGACGGCAGCGCACCTATGCTGTTTCCGCAGAGCGAATTCATGGTCGGTTCGTCCGACGTGAAACTCGGTACCCTGGCAGGCGTGCCGTTTTACATGAGCGATTCGCAGTTCGAGTACTGGCAGCACACGCAGTTAATTATCGATGTGGTGCCAGGCAACGGTGGCATGTTCTCGCTGGAGCGGCCAAGCGGTCTGCGCTTTCTGACCCGTTCCCGCTTGTTCGACGACGACGAGAATGCGTGGCTCGAAGCGCACCCCGTACAGCGTGTCGATGCGTGAGCTATTCCGCAGTTGAGTTTGGGTTCGGGTTTCCGCTTGGGGCGGCCTCGGCGCTGATTGCGGCTGTTGCCGGCGCGCCCGGCAGCGATGCGTCGCTATCGTCTTTCAGGCCCACGCCGGTGACACCCAGCCGGCGTGCATGCGTAAGCAGATAATGCAGTTTGTGCGCGGCAAGCGGATAGTCGAGTCCTTCAGGACGCACGTTTGAAATGCAATTGCGTTGTGCGTCGCTGCAGCCCACCTTCGGCGCATGTGTAATGTAAATGCCGAGACTATCCGGCGAACTGAGACCGGGCCGCTCCCCGATCAGCATCACGACGATCTTTGCATTCAGCAACTCGCCGATCTCGTCGCCGAGTGCAACCCGTGCCTGCCGCGCGACGACAACAGGCCCGATCGCCCAATCCACGAGTTGCGGAGTGACAGCCTGCAGCAACGGAACGGCTTGTTTCGACGCGGCAAACGCCGACAAACCATCGGCAATCACGAACACTACATCGGGCGACTCGCCGGGTAATTGCGCGAGCGCTGCGCGACTCTCTTTGGATAGGCGCCGGCCGAGGTCGGGACGCCGCAAGTAGTGCTCGCGGTCGGGCGCAGCGCTGTGCACATCTAGCGTTCTGAAGTTGTGCGCACGCAGTTGCGCGTGCAATGCGTCTGTGTCGAGCGGATGGTGCACGGCGTCGCGCGCTTGTGCATGCGAAAGATTGAACGCGAGTAAAGGCGCAGTGGGGAGGCTGTTGCCTGCTCGACCCAATGCAATACGCGCGTTGGTGAACTGGCGCAGTGCATTCCAGGGGTTCTTGTCGACAGAGTCGCTCATTCGATACCCATCCAGTCGCGCACACCTTCCAGCAACGGTTGTTGTGTCGACGCGCTCAGCAATGCGCCGCGCGCGTCGGCGATCTGCATCGACTCAAGCCATTCTTCAAACTCGGGTGCGCGGCGCAAGCCGAGAACATCGCGCACATAGAGTGCATCGTGGAAAGAGGTGCTCTGATAATTGAGCATCACATCGTCTGCACCCGGAATGCCCATGATGAAGTTGATGCCTGCCACGCCGAGCAACGTGAGCAGATTGTCCATGTCGTCCTGATCGGCTTCCGCATGATTCGTGTAGCAGATGTCGCAGCCCATCGGCACGCCCAGCAGCTTGCCGCAGAAGTGATCTTCGAGGCCCGCGCGCGTGATCTGCTTGCCGTCGTACAGATACTCGGGGCCAATAAAACCCACCACGGTATTCACGAGAAACGGATTGAACTTACGTGCAACCGCATAGGCGCGCACTTCGCAAGTCTGTTGGTCGACGCCGAAATGCGCGTCCGCCGACAACGCACTGCCCTGCCCCGTTTCGAAGTACATCAGATTGTTGCCCACAGTACCGCGTTTGAGCGACAGCCCCGCTTCGTACGCTTCCTGAAGCAGCGAGAGTGAGATTCCGAAACCGGCGTTCGCTTTCTCGGTGCCTGCAATCGACTGAAACACGAGGTCGACGGGCGCACCTTTTTCGATGGCGGCGATCGTGTTGGTGACGTGCGTCAGCACGCACGATTGTGTCGGCACCTGATAACGCTGCCGGAATTCGTCGACCATCACCAGCAGTCTGGTGATCGCTGCAAGATTGTCGCTGGCCGGGTTGATGCCGATCATCGCGTCGCCACAGCCGTACATGAGGCCGTCGAGCATCGAAGCCGCGATGCCCTTCACGTCATCCGTCGGATGATTCGGTTGCAAACGCACCGACATGTGTCCCGGCAAGCCGACCGTGTTGCGAAAGCGCGTGATCACCGGACGCTTGCGCGCCGCCGCGATCAGATCCTGATTGCGCATGAGCTTTGACACGGCTGCGACCATTTCAGGCGTGAGGCCGGCGGCGATGCGCGCGAGCGCATCGGCATTCGTCGTTGTGCTGAGGAGCCAGTTTCGAAAGTCGCCTACCGTCAGATGCGAAATCTCGGCGAACGCCTGCGGCGAATGATCGTCGATGATGAGACGCGTGACTTCGTCGCTTTCATACGGAATCAGCGCTTCGTTGAGGAACGTGCGTAGCGGCACTTCGGCGAGGGCCATCTTCGCGGCCACGCGCTCCTCTTCGCTCGCCGCCGCGACGCCGGCGAGTTGATCGCCGGAGCGTTGCGGGCTCGCCTTCGCCATGAGTGTCTTCAGATCGGCAAAGCGATAGGTACGGCTGCCGATTGTCTCCGTGTAGCTCATTTTTACGACTCCAGCGCCGCTGCGCGCGCAGCGGCTTCATCCGTCATTCTTCGAGCAATGCGTCCGCTGGCGCGGCCTCGCGTTGATGGCGCGTCAACAGAAAATAGACGTAGCCTAGCGCGAGGAAGATTGCGAACACTACTGCCACCAGAAAGTTGAAGTACACCATGGTCGCCAGACAGATTACCGCGGCGACCAGCGCGAACGCCGGGAACAGCGGAAACAGCGGCGCGCGGAACGGACGCTCCATGTTCGGCTCCGTGCGGCGCAGCTTGAAAAGCGACAACATACTGATGATATACATCACGATAGCGCCAAACACGGACATCGTCACGATGTTCGCCGTGAGTGTCTGGCCGCCGAACTGGATCAGCTCGTCACTGTAGATCGCTGCGATGCCGATCACGCCGCCGGCCAGAATCGCGCGATGCGGCGTCTTGAAGCGCGGATGTACCTTGGAGAGCCACTCAGGCAGATAGCCCGCGCGTGCCAGCGCGAAGATCTGCCGCGAATAGCCGAGGATGATCCCGTGAAACGACGCGACCAGACCGAACAGGCCGAGCCACACGAGCATATGCATCCAGCCGCTGTGTTCGCCGACGATGAACTTCATCGCTTGAGGCAACGGATCGTTGATGTTCGACAGCTTGGTCCAGTCGCCGGCCGCGCCCGCGAATACCATCACACCGATGGCCAGCACGACGAGCGTCAGGATGCCGGCGACGTAGGCAATCGGGATCGAGCGTTTCGGGTTTTTCGCTTCTTCCGCGGCCATAGCAACGCCTTCGATTGCGAGGAAGAACCAGATCGCGAACGGGATGGCCGCGAACATGCCGTTGATCGAGCCCATGCTGAACGTATCCGCGCCGGCCCATCCGCCTTTCGTGAAGTTAGACCACTGGAAGCCCGGCGATACGACGCCCATGAAGACGAGCAGTTCGAAAATCGCGAGCAACGTCACGCACAGCTCGAAAGCCGCCGCGATCTGTACGCCAACGATATTGAGCGCCATGAAGACGAGGTACGCGCCCATTGCCGCGTGTTTCGGCTCGAGGCCAGGAAACTGCACGTGCAGATAGGCGCCGATTGCGAGCGCAATGGCCGGTGGCGCGAACACGAATTCGACGAGCGTCGCCGCGCCGGCCAGATAACCGCCGGTCGGACCGAACGCGTGACGCGCGTAAGCGAACGGTCCGCCCGCGTGTGGAATCGACGTGGTGAGTTCGGTGAAACTGAAAATGAAGGTCGTGTACATCGCGGCAATAAAGATCGCCGTGACGACGAAGCCGAGCGTACCGGCGCTCGCCCATCCATAGCTCCAGCCAAAGTATTCGCCGGAGATCACGAGGCCAACCGCGATGCCCCAAAGCTGCCACGTGCCGAGCGTCTGCTTCAACTCGTGATGCGTGACTTTACCGACGTGCTGACCGTTGGACTCTGATTTCATCGGGCGCTCCGTGAGTTTGCCGCTGCTCGACGCCGCAAGGCTTTGCGGTGTGCGCGCAGGCAGGCTTTCGCCGATGGTAGTGAGCCATTATTCGAGGTGGTATCGAAATTCGGCAAAGTTGGGGGGTGGGAGGGGTGGGTGGTTTGCTGGCGGTTTGTTTGCGCTTTCTATGGTTTTTATAATCTTTGTATGTGTATATGTAGTAATAGTTAACAAGGCGCGCTCATCGTTGTGGATAAGTGTGAAACTGCGTTGTGGATCACGACGTTACAGGGGCGATAACCTTGCGCAGCAACTGTGGGCAGCGGGCTTGAGTTGGGGATAAGTTTTGGTGCGGCTGCCTGCGAGGTCTGTTTATCAAAGTTCGCCCCACAACGGGTGAACGGGCTTTTACAGGGGTTGTGCAGAGGGTGGTGGGGTAAGTCGTGCGATGCGCATTGCATCGGTTCGTGATTGCGGGAGTTTCATTCTGATACTGACGTGAGCAAACGTGTCCTGCTACCTCAACGCGGCCGATCTCGCCCCATCCACCAGTCAATTCGGGTTCGCTCAATGCTGACCGCGCCCATTATGATCGGCACGTCGTTCAAGGTGAGTTACGAAGACGCTGTGGCGCCGGATTACCTGTGTCATCGTGGCGCAGAGCAAGGATGACCAAGCACATGTAGCAGTCGCTTTGCCACCGTTCGACATAGATATCGTTTCATGGCGCGCGTGTTGTGGTTACTCGGCAAAAGCAATGGTGAGCGTGACTATCATCGATCGCAAGTCAGCGCGAACCGATATCATCCCCCAGTTGAAGACGAACGAATCGACGCCTTGTGAAGTCGCAACGCGCGTCGTTTGCGCCTCTTTCATGATGAGTTTTACCAAGGTCTTTTTTTCTCGGATCAGGTCGTCATCAATCGCCGACCAGTCCTGTTTGCGAATGCTTCCGTCGTTCCAAAGACAATCGATCGCCGCAAATCTTCCTTCGTAAAAACGTGCTCCCACCGCAAAGGAGTGCCCCCAAACAATTATCTCGTCGACGCTGAAGGACTCCCACCCGTTCCGAGCGTCTAGCGCCTTCCAGCCGGCCTCGATCACATCTGCCGCTGTTGTGCGGCCAGGCGCGAGTACCAGCCCTGTGCCGATATCCAGTTCGCCAGTTGCAAAATTGAAGATGCCCGACATCATTAACTCCCTATGTTCAATTGTGTCAGCACGAAGTCGCGGAATTGAGTCGATCCGAATTGGACTTCGTTCCAAGAAGCGACGTGTATCAATGCCCTGCTGGCAGACGAGGCATTCATCATCTATGGGAGACGGTGAACTGCCGATATACCGTTCGAAGCGGTCTTCGCGCTGCCGTTGACGCGAACGGCAGAAGAGGGTCGTGTAGCAGGACGGGCAACCGCCGGAGGCCGTACGGATTGGAACCTGTAATCAACGGACTACAAGTCCGAAATTGCGATGACGATACGGATTTCTATGACGGTCTATCAGTCGGAGCAACTCTGTCCCATAGTCACAAAACTGCGGCGCCAGTCGCACTTACTCTGCCACCCTACAATTCTCGACAACAACCAACCTGTAGCGAGACTCAAAAGGTGAGATTTTTGGGCCCGTCAGACAAGACGCTGCGGACCGTGGGACGCATCAGATGAGATTTGGGGAATCATCGCGTGAGATTTTTTGCCGCGGTATTGAACTGGCATTACAACGGGTACTTTCCTGGTAACGTTCTCCCATCGCCCATCGGGCCCTCGAGAGCGAACCACTCGATGCACGTCGGCGGTCAAGAAATGTCCAAGTTTCTGAAATTGGCCTTAGCGCGCCAGACAGACAGCGATGGCTGTTTAACGAAGCAACTACCGAGTTAAACCCTTCTCTATTCCGTCTCCGACCAGCGGTTTCGGCAACTGGTCGAGGCGTCGGCGTCTGCCCGTCGCAAACCCGACCTGGAGGGCATCCATGAAATCTCCTCGCCTCTGTCTCGCCTGTGGCAACGCGTTCGTGCCGCTGCTGCATGTCCCTCGTCAGCGTTACTGCTCGTCGGAAGCTTGCCAGCGCGCTCGTCGACGCGACTGGCAGAACCACAGGCTCCGTATCGACCGCGACTATCGCGACAACCAGGCCCGTGCCTAGGCGAGATGGCGCGCAGGCCACTCCGACTATTGGCGCGAATACCGAGCCGCACATCCGGCGTACCGGAAGCGCAACAGCAGCATGCAGCATGCGCAATGCACGACGGAATTTTAAGCCGATTGCAAAGATGGATGTCATCGAACTCCCCCGGCCGCTGGGCTCTGGCTTCTACGTGCTGCGTCATGCGGATGATGCCAGCGCTGCAAAAATGGACGCGTGGACCGTCCACATAGCTGTGCTGTCTGCGCCACCAGCACCGCCCATGTGATTGCAAAGAGATGACGTGATACACATTGGCGTCGGGCCTGCTATGTTTGCCTCGTCACCGTTCGCTTTCAAACGCCACCGCCTGATGTGAAGCCGCAGCGTTTGCACTTTGGGGCTCCCCTAGCGCTCGGTGGCTGCCGCGTGTCTGTGTCTGAGTTGCGGAGCCGAGCATGTCATTCAATAACGCGGGTGGAGCTGTCGTAGCCGGTTCCCTGACCGGAGGCGCGGCTGAGTACGTCCGTATGTTGACCGAGCACCAGCAATATTCGACCGAGAACCAGCGCGACCGAATTCGGGACTACGCGACCCGCCGAGGATTCGAAATCGTCCGCACCTATGCCGACGAGGGTAAAAGCGGTCTTCGAATCGACGGTCGCCGGGCCCTCCAGAATCTCATCTCCGATGTTACCAATGGAAAGGCGGATTTCTGCGTAATCCTTGTCTATGACGTGAGTCGTTGGGGGCGATTCCAGGTCGCGAGGAGAGCGCGTATTACGAGTACATCTGCCGCCGTGCCGGCATCCAGGTTGCGTACTGCGCCGAGCAGTTCGAAAACGACGGGTCACCTGCCTCGACCATCGTCAAAGGAGTCAAGCGGGCATTGGCTGGTGAGTACAGCCGCGAATTGTCGGAGAAGGTTTTCGCGGGCCAGTGCCGTTTAATTGAAATGGGTTTTCGACAAGGAGGACCAGCCGGTTATGGGCTTCGCCGGGTATTGGTGGATGAGCACGGACTCATGAAGGCGGAGCTGTGCCGGGGCGAACATAAAAGCCTGCAGACGGACAGGGTAATCCTCACGCCGGGGTCGGAAAGCGAGGTGCGAACTGTCAATCTGATCTATATCTGGTTTATCGACGAGTTGCTCGACGAATACGAAATCGCGGCTTGCCGGAACGGCATGCACGTGCGGACCGACCTTGACCGGGAGTGGACTCGAGCCACTCCATCCAGTAGAACATGTTGTCCGGAAGACTGGTCCGCCGGCGTTACAGAGAGCGGTTCGATGAGGCCTACTGCCTCAATGGAGGTCCGTATCTGCTTGAATTTACGCGACTCGACCACGAGAGTCGGTATTCTGCGCGATGGCAAGATGTTGGAGACCAGCACCGACAACGGCTCGGGGATGAATCCAAGGGTTACGCCAGTCATGTGGCACTCCCGGTTGGCCAAACGCGTTCGGCAAGATACTTCGGCAGGCAGGCCAGTCTCTCCGCGCGCAACAAGTTGATGAAGTTCTCATCGGCAAATAGTTGCCTCAATGCACCGACCACAAATAGCAAGTCATCTGCGCTTACTCGCCATCCTGGAGTTGAGGCGCGAACGGGCTGCCTGTCTTGTCGCGACCGACGATGAGACTTACACGTACAACAATCGCGTGAATCGCCTTTCGACAATCCTAGAGCACTATATGATTCGGCGTGTGATTGAGCGAGGCGTATCGCCCGAGCGATTGGCGAAAGCTCGTTCCGTGGATGTAACCCAAATCATAAGAAGATGTCGCTGCTCGACGGCGTGTGCCCAGAGGCGCCTGAACTTCTCGGGGACCGGCAGTTCTCGCCGGAGCTTGTTCGCGCTATTCGAAAAATGAAGCCCACACGGCAGGTTGAATGCGTTGAACTGATGGTGGCCGCGAACAATGTGTCCGTCTCTTACGCCGAGGCATTGTTGGTAGCTACGCCGGCAGCACTTCTCGTGGAGGGCAAAAAGCCACGCAAACTGACCGGCGTTAGCCCCGAGCAGATGGCGAAAATGGAGCGGGAAATGAGCAACCTGCAGGGGCAGTACAAGCTCGTTGAACAGAACTACGGTCAAGATGTGTTGAATCTTGTGCTTGCGAAAGGGTATCTCGTCAAGCTCCTCGAAAACGAATCTGCACGGCAATACGTTGCCCAACGCCATCCGGATTTGATGGCAGAGTTCGAGTCCGTCATTGCAACCATTTCTCTCGACCAGCAGCAATCCAGCGTGGCAATTTAGTTGGGGGCCGCTCAGAGTTACCGTCCACGTTGTGTCGCCGTCTCGCAAAAGCGCCAATACGCAAGCAGCAGTTGCTGCGTTTATACTATCTACCTTAAATAGTTTCACGCAAGCCTGCGACCCAGTGATTGACGCTTGTTCGGTTTTGGCCGTGCTAATAGCAGCAACGTTGGTCGCAAGCGACCTTCTCGATGAAGCGCCGGCGCAGCATCATTCTATTCATAATGCATAAAACGGAACTCTCCGGTTATCAGGGAGGCCTTATACCGCATCGCCCGGTTAGTACTATTGGAAGAACAGTGCGGCTTGGCTAGTATCGCGGACAACGGCCAATCGACCGGTCGGGAAAGACTACCCATGGCGCAGCCAGTTAATGGTTTCCAATACATAAAATGCGCGAGCGCTCACCAGGTGGCGCGAAGACCGTCGATTCACAATGGCGGCAACGCCGACCACTCGTGACTGCGAGAGTTCCGGGTCACAATTCCGACGCACTCGGCGCGCACAGGTGCTGGCCGCTACCTAAGCAACCTTGTTACGGCTGGCCATCGTCGAGGAGCGGCAAAAAATACCTTTTATGTTCCCAGATGAGTAAATGGTGTCGAATGGGATAGCTGCTGCACCGGTTTTACAAAAATTGTCCACCGCGGATTTTCATCATATTATTCGGCGTGGCAATTTGCGGCTTACTCGAAAATGACGATAAATGACCTGGCAACAGTGCTGAGCGCGGGGATGGACCAATCCCGACGCTTGTTGAAACTCGATACTGCGTTGGGCGCAAACGCGCTAGTGCCAGTCCGCGTCGTCGGCACTTCGCGTATTGGCCGCAACTACGACTTTACTGTCGATGTCGCTTCGCTAAAAGATTCGATAGAGCTCAAAACCCTCATTGCGAAACCGGTTACGCTCTGGACGCAACAGACTGACTCGTCGTATTTACCGCGTCACGGCTACGTTCATACTGCGAGATTTTTGGGCTCCGACGGCAGCGTTCAGCTTTACCAGATTAGTTTTTCGTCGTGGCTGCATTTCCTGAAATTTCGCAGTGACGCGCGGATATTTCAGGACAAGACGGCAGAAGACATCATTTCGACGGTATTCGACGTGCATCCCCAGTCACGCGGCGCGTATCGCTTTGACCTGCGTAACCAGCTACCTCCGCGGTCGTTCTGTGTTCAATATGAAGACGACTGGAACTTCGTGCACCGGATTATGGAAGCCGAAGGTCTATTCGGCTATTTTGAGCAGGCGGGGGATGGCAAAGCGCACACGCTGGTCATCACCGACGACCTCTACACCGTTAAAGCTCTAACGCCGCAAGAGGTACCGTTTTATCGTGCGGGCGCTGGAAGCGAAACGGATGCGATAGTTCAGTTGGGTGGAGCGCGCACGTTGCAAAGCACGAGCTACACCACGCGCACATTCGACTATAAGAACCCAACTTTTAGCAAAGAGCTGTCCACACCGACAGTTGATCAGCAGGGCGACCTGCCCGACCAGGCGGAGGTCTATGAGTACACGGGCGCCTATACCTATCGCGACAGTGCTCGCGGCAACGCTTTGTCAAAGACCCGGATGGAAGAATGGGAGTCCCGCGCGAAGCGCTTCTTTGCGACGGGCAGCGTACGGCGGGCCGATGTGGGTCGCTGGTTCCAACTTGACGGCGCAACCGCTCTCTCGTCGGATAGCGCGGAAAATCGTCAGTTCGCGATTTTGGCAGCGACCTGGTACATTGAAAACAATCTACCGGTTTCGACCGGAACACATTTCCGCCATAGCCTCCAGTCACAACTGGTTGAAGCTCGCTCATATCACGCGGGTTCGTCGGACGTCTTCAATGTAAAGGACGCGTTGGGCGGCGAAGGTTTCTTCCTCGTCGAACTCGAAACTCAGAGACGCACCGTTCCGTTTCGTAGCCCCTTCGAACACCGTAAGCCCCTGATGCATACCCAGACCGCGACGGTGGTCGGCCCGAACCAGGAGGAGGTGTTCACGGACAGCCTCAATCGAGTCAAAGTGCAGATGCACTGGGACCGCTTCAGCGGCGCAGATGAAAAGGCTTCTTGCTGGTTGCGGGTGATGTCGCCAAATGCTGGCGGGACGCTAGGCGGGGTATTTGTCCCGCGTGTGGGACATGAAGTGGGAATCGTCTACCTCGACGGCGATTGCGACCGACCGGTCGTCAGCGGCAGTCTGTTCAACGGACAGCAGACGCCGCAATGGCATTCCAACGGCCTGCTCTCGGGTTACAAATCGAAGGAATTTCAGGGCACAGGCTTCAACCAGCTTGTCATGGACGATTCGACAGGCCAGAACCGCGCACAGCTTTTTAGCAGTACGTCCGAGAGCTACCTGCATCTGGGATACCTCATAGACCAGCAACGTAACACTCGCGGCTCCTTCGTCGGGAAGGGCTTCGACCTCAAGACGAATTCTTACGGAGTGGTACGTGCGGGACAGGGCATGTATCTGTCGACTTACGCGCGGGGCGGCACGTCGAGCCAGCCGCTCGATGTGAAGGAAGCGCGTCAGCATCTTGTCGATTCGGGCGGCGTAGTGGAGCGGCGTTCAGAAGTGGCCACCAGTAGTCAGGCGGAAGGGCTGCAGGATGCGCAGGACACTATCAACGACTTCGCCGCCGCGACGCAAAATGCCGTTCAATCGAGCACAGGCGGCGGCAACACGGGCGGGGGTGGGACAGGCGAGGCGAACGGTTTCTCCCATCCAGTGATGCTGCTGGCAAGCCCATCCGGTATTGGGCTGTCGACACAGAAATCCATTCAGGCCGCGGCGACCGAGCACGTCAACATCGTGAGTGGCGCCAGCACGCACATTGCCGCGTCCAAGTCACTCATTGCAAGCGTGGGCGAGAAACTTAGCTTTTTCGTGCAGAACGCAGGCATGAAGCTATTTGCGGGTAAAGGAAAGGTCGAGTTGCAGGCCCAGTCGGATAACGTGGAAATCACGGCCGATAGGACGGTTATGGTCGTTTCGACCTCTGACGCCGTCAATATTACTGCGCAGAAGGAAATCAAACTGACAGCGGGAGGTGCCACAATTCGCATCGCCGGCGGCAACATCTATGTACACGCGCCAGGTCTCATCGAAGTGAAAGGCAGCCAGCATTCATTCGAAGGACCGGCGAGCGAGAACAGTACGGTCCAACTACCGTCCACTGAAGCCTGTGCGCAAAAGTTCGGTTCCGCCGCGCGGGCCGGTGCCGCCATTGTTGACTAGGCGCTCCCATGGACCTTTATCTGATTGTTGAGCCGGACAATGGGCATGTCGACCTTGGCGCGGCGCCTCGAATGTTTGAGATTGGCGAGATTGTTCCCCCCGCCATGCCTGAGTTGAAGGGCGTGATGCCGATTCTGTATGCGATTGAGCATCCGGAACAGCAGGTACCCGTCATCCAGGCTATCGCGAGCAAGGACCTCGAAGCTGGTCGGCCGCCACGGGCGTGCGCACTCCTTGAGACTCAAGCGAGCGCCGAGGACCTGATGATCTCTCTCAGTAGCGCCATCGCGTTGGCTCGCGAGTCCGAGGGATATTCCGTATTTCGCTTTTACGACCCTCGAGTCTTCCGGCACCTTCCGTGGGTGCTTCAACCGGAGCAGCTTTCGGCGCTTTTCGGGCCGGTCAATCGTTGGCGTTACCTTGACAATAGCCAAGGCTGGATAACAGTCGAGCGTCCACTCGAACCTGTGTTGCCCTTCAAGCCGACGGCGGTGCAGCGCGCGACGTTGACGCGGCTTCACCTCATTGAGAAGGCGTTGAAATCCATCGTCGAAGCGGGCGAGGCTACCGACCATCGCACGGCGCGCCAACTTGATTTGCTCTTTGAAAAAGGCGCCCGTTACAACCTCACCGACGAGGACCTTGCGGTATTCGTTGTTCAGGGCGCACTCGTTTCCCCTCACTTTGACCGACATCCCAAAGTTATTGCAGCCCTGCAACGCAGCGCGTCTTCGTCCTATGCGGAGGTCACGACACAATGGTCCGACGAAGAATGGGCGCAGATTTTCCATGACACCCAGTCGTACGAGTGACCGCGACAGCGAATAACGAAAAGAGAGAGCCATCATGGCAACCGCAAGCAACATTCCCAAGGTACAAGCCGCGTCAGCGAACGCGAAAGCAAATGCGGCCGGCCCGACTAGCTGTGACATGTGCGAGAAAAAGGGCCTTCTTATCCTGCCCGTCCGTTACGCCGCAGCTGCGGCAAGCGGCGCGCACAATCTCGGCGCGGCGACCGCGCTCGCGTTGCCCAAAGGGCAATTTGGCGATGGTGTCACAGCAGTCGGCGCAAAGAAGGCCAGCTACTTCCTGCGCTCGGTTCGAAAGGGTTTCATTCACGTCTACTATCCGTCCACTAATAAGTGGAAGATTTACGGTGTCACGACAGAGGGCTACGTCTTCAACTACCCGCTTGATGCCGACCTGAACCCGGCCCAGGAAAAGGCGTTCAGTTGCAAGCAGGCGGGGCATATGCAACTCGCGCAGTGCATCAGCATCGAACATCCCAAGAAGGCAGGTAAGGTTTATCTCGCGTTCAGCGATGTGCGGTGGACTGCGCCAGTACGCAAACGCTATGAGACAAACGAAAGCGGCTGTCGTGACCATCGGATGCAGATGCTCGACGCTGCGGGTTGGGCGAGCGGCAACCACACTCAGAAGCACGCAGAGAAGATTGACCATCTTGCAGACTTTGTGCTCGAGTACAAAGGTGGGCTTGCCATCGCAGCTTCCGGTTCGCCCTTTCACATCGTGGACCGGACAGGGCAAGCCCAGGCTCTCAAGGATTCCATGGATTCGCATGACAAAGGACAAGGGCTTTTCTTTGCGCTGTGGGACCCAGCTGGTATCACGCAGGAAATCAATACTGAACAGGTTCTGGCGTATGGCGCCGCGATGGCGCCCTATCAACGCAAGCTGTGGACCGCTAGCGCCATTGAGGGGCTTAAAACCGCAATCGAAGAAAGCGCAGAGCAGGACGAAAATGCTGCGGCAGAACGGCTTAAGGGCCAGACGGCCGAATCCTACGCGCTTTATTCGCTTTTCGATGGAGGGAAGGCCTACGAGCGGCAGGTACGGTCCATCGATGCCCAGAAGGACCGCGAAATGGAATCGGTCAAGGCGGCCGCTTGGAAGCCGTACACCGAGTCTTACAGTCCGAATGCGGTCACGCAGTTCCGCAATGACATGAAAAAGAACATGAAGCAGGTGGAGGACAGCACGCTCAATCCAATTGCGGATGACCATGTCGCCTGGTTAAAGAGTACTGCTCTGAGGACTGTATTCGCATTCGACTATCACGAAAAGGACCTGGTCAAGGGCGTCGACTACGCGGCACTCTTTCATGCGTGCATTGCTGATTCTGCCGACCGTAAGCAGGTGTTCGACCTGATTTTGCAATGGGCGCAGGGGGACGTCATGGACCGCCACAATCCACTGTTGCGCTCGCTGGTTCTCAACCACGACCCTACCGCAGAGAAGGTCAAGGAGACAGCCGGATTTCCTCTCAAGGAATTGCGTGAACCGCTCGCGAAGCTCATTGAATCCAACAACGTCGCTAACGAGATACTCGAAAAGGAGGAGGGTGGCCTGCTACTGCGCGCGGACAAGGTTGGCGCCAGCATCATCCATCAGGTCGGTGGACCTATCGCGAAATTTATTGCACGCGGCGGCGATGCCATCAGCACCAAGGTGTTCATCACCTGCATGTGTCTGCGGACAAGAACTACCGTCATCTATAAGCCGGTGGAAGGAAATCTTAATCAGTGGCTTTCATATATGGCCCGGGAGATGTACGAGCAGATGCCGGCGAACCGGCGGCCGAGTCTGAATTCCCTGAAGGACAACCTGCGCAAGTCGTTCAAGGCCTCCTCACCTCAGGATGGACCCATTAAAGTCCCGCAATACATACTCTTCAATGCCGACGAGGCTCTTGCAGCATCGACAGAGGCGAAGTCCGGTCGAGCCATTGGGAACGCGATATTCGGACCTGGTGTGCGGGCGGTGCTGACGGAGGAGAACGTGACGTCGAGCTTCCTGCCAAAGTTTCGTGCCGTGACGCAGGGCGAGGTCGGCTACGGTGTGATTGGAGTCATCTTCAATGGCGTGAACTGGATGCTCGCAAGCGAGGAACTTGAAAAATCAAGCGCCTTGAACAAGGCCGAGAACAGGCACAAATTCTGGGCCGCAATCGTGTCAACGTGGGCCGCGGGTGGCCAGACCGTGGGTAATGGATTGAAGGCGTTCGGCGAGTTGCGACTGCGGTACTCGGCGGTTATGGCACGTTATGGAACGTTCGTCGAAATCGCGGGCAGGACAATTGGGGCGGTCGCAGGACTGGTCGGCGCCTGGTATGACTTTAAACAATTCCAGAGCGAGAAAAAGGAAGGGCATGCGGTACTAGCGTGGCTGTACCTGTTTTCGGCAGGCGCCAGCTTACTGCTATGCATAGCGACCATCGTGGGCGCAACATCGCTTGTCTTCCCGCTGCTACTTATTCTGATAGTTATCGGAATATTGATAGCATGGCAAAAACACCGTGAAATCAACGAATGGCTGAGCAAGTGTATCTTTGGCACTGCCGAAGAGAAGTTCTCGCCGCAGGATGAACAGAAGCAGTTTGAGGCTCTGACCTCATAAGCGAGATGCTATGGCATATGACTACATGACCCGAGTTCCACTGAATCGTGCCGTAACTGACATAGAACGGTCGCGACGTGTCGACGTGCACAAGCCAGTCGCAGACGAGGCTGCAGATGCTTACACGGTCTTCGGCATGAACGATACATATCTTGAGATTTGCGACGCGTCATACTTCCAGCTTGGCTGGTGCTTGCTCGCATTTCTAGTGGGTTTCCCAGGATTTCTTTTGCTAACTATCGCCGCGATTCAAGCGGCAACGGAAGTCAATCCAATAATGGTTCAGAACGGTGACCAAGGCTGGTTTAGCGCGTCGATGTGGTTCATGAGCGCATTGATGCTCGCGGGATGCGCATTCAGTATCGTTCTCTTGCGCAGGGACTGCTTCAACTACCGCCACAGGTCGGTGAGGTTCAACCGACGTACGCGAATGGTTTATGCCTTCAGGCACAACGGTCGTAACGGTGTCATTCAGGTAGCTTGGGACAAAGCCTTCTTTTATGTGCAAAGGCAGGCCTCAAACTCGGCGTTTGGAGGGGCGCCGACGTTGATGCGGTGCCTCGTTCTCAATGATGCAGGTAAGGTCGTGGACACCTTCAGTTTTGGGCTGCGCACGGTAAACGGTGCAAGTGAATCGTCCGATTATGGACGACAGGTGCTGTATCAAGTGAAGGCGAACTTCGAGTTTATCCGACGTTACATGGAAGACGGTCCGACCGCACTCCCGCCGGTGAGCGAGTATCTGCCGCGCGAACCGTCGTTACGAAACTCTATTCGAGTGCGATTCTATGGATTGGGAGCTATTGGCCGAGTCAGCGTGGGTCTGCGCATCTTCTCGTTCATGATTAGCGGTCCGGTTTTCTTGCTGTCGGTGCTGCATTACATCGCGCAGTTGACAAGTCGTGAGCCCGTCTGGCCCACGGATGTCGAGACCGCGTGCGGGAATATCGAACCTGCTACGCTCGTGCGCGCGTAAAGTTCGCTTGCGAAATATACTGCCTTCAGTTTGCGGCCTTCGCCATCCAGCGCTGGAGCAGCATGGGTGCGAAACTTCGTCGATTACGACTTGCTTCGGTGCTGCGGCGCTTCGGTTGGGAATGCATGACATACGACTACATGACGCGGGTTGTCCTTAACCGCCCCGTCACCGAGAAGGAAGCTTCAAGACGCGTAGATGTTCGCAAGCCGGTAGCAGGCGAAGCCGCAGACGCCTACACGGTCTTTGACATGAACGACACATACCTCGAAATTTGCGACGCATCCTTTTTTCAGGTGGGCTGGTGTCTTATGGCTTTTCTGGTTGGGTTCCCGTCCTGCTATTTCTTGCCATCTCGAACGCCATGGACTCGATAGACGTGCCCGCGGCGATTGTCCGCAATGGGGACGCGGCCTGGTTCAGTGCGTCCGGTTGGGCTCTATGTGCCGTGGCGCTTGCCGGCTGCGCCTTTACCATTGTCCTACTACTCAAGGATTGTTTTAACTATCGCCATAAGTCGGTCAGGTTCAACCGTCGAACACGGATGGTCTATGCGTTCCGCCACAACGGCCCGGGCGGTGTCGTTCAGGTTCCGTGGGACGAGGCATTCTTCTATGTGCACAGGCAGGCTTCCAACTCAATGATGGGAGGAGCGCCAACGATGATGCGATGTCTTGTGCTAGACGACGCCAGTAAGGTAGTCAACACATTCAGTTTCGGCTTGCGCACCGTAAATGATGCCAACGAGTCTTCCGAATATGGACGACAGGCTCTCTATCAGGTGCAGGCAAACTTCGAGTTCATCCGGCGATATATGGAAGAAGGCCGGACAGCCGTTCCGCCGGTGAAGAAGTATTTGCCCCGGGAACCGTCCTTGCGCAACTCGATGAGCGTCTGGTTCTATGGGCTAGGCGATATTGGTCGCACGAGCTCGGCGTTGCGAGCCTTTTCCCTTGTGATGAGCGGACCGGTCTTCTTACTATCGGTGCTTCATTACATTGCGCAGTTAACAAGTCGAGAGCCCGTTTGGCCCCCGGAAGTCAAGGCTGCGTGGCGTGATATACAAGCCACACCGCTTGTGCGCGCCTAACGCGACGCCCATAACAAAGACATTGCTCTAAGAGATAAAGACATGGGACGTAGATTCATTGTTCAGGGCGACATGACTGACCGAAACGGCGTCGTGATGGACGGCATAACTGGGTCATCCTTGGACGGGAAGCCGCTGGCTTACGTCGGCGGCGTTGTGAAATGCCATAGCTGCGACAAGGAGGGCGTCATCATCACTGACGGTACACCACATACCGTATCGGTAATGGGTAAGCAGGTAGCATTGGAAAATGACCTTTGCAAATGCATTTGCGAACCGCTTCCCAAGCTCATTGCATCTCAGACACGTGGCTCGCTATCCACTTAGTGCTAGCGCAGTTCAGGATGACGCGCCTGCCTTGTCGTCATCCTTTCGCGACGTGGACTCCGCGAGCTGACCGGACAAGTCCTCGCACGCTTCATAACGTGCCCACGGCTCTTCGTCTGTAAGACGGTGTGATACCGCCCGCCCGTCTCGCGCACGAGAAGCTTGGGCTGCGCACCGGGCAGCAGTCCTAGCGCCAGCTCTCCCGGGAAATCGTCAGGAACCACATGCCGTGTGGTCATCGTCTTCTCTTTGATTCCGAGTATCGCCAGCATCGCGTCGCCCCGGGGTGTCCCTTTGACATTCCGGGCCTGCTGTTGAGCCAGCCCGCCGGTGTTTCGGTGCGGCCCAGATTCCAGGGAATGCAGAGGTCGACGCATCTGGACAAGCCCGCCGATAGATATATCGTCGGCACGAGCGAGTATCTGCAATAGCTCTCGTTTATCGGTAACGGCTTTCGTGCGCTCACGTGGGGTCGTCATCATCAGCTCCGTCAAGAAGACGTTCGGTGACATCGGCGTACGATGCGACCTCGTATAGTTCGCACCACCGCATCCAGACGTAGTCGACGTTAAACGACGAGCCTTGCCTTCCGACCGGCTCATAAATGCGTCCCGTCTGAGTCGTACCCTGCATGGTGACCGGGTCGAACGACACTATCGGGGAGCTGATGCGCCTCGACGAGTCAAACATGTCCACGCCAGCAAAAAATGCTGGTTCCCATCCTCCGTCTCGAATATGCGCCATCGAGACAACGGAATCTTCGGCAATTCGAGAGCGAGGCGTGGTTTCCAGATAGGCGTCGCAGTCTCCTGGTGGTGGAACGGCGAAACGGTCGCCTTGAGTTTAATTTGCAATGCTTTGTATTCCAGGAAAATTTCACTTTTTATTGTGCAAATATTTTCACCAGCGCAATGTGCAATATTTATTGAATTACAGCTCTTTGTTTGTTTCGCGATAAGGTTTTTGACTTCAAGAAATAAAATGGCCCGGAAGACGTATATTGTCGACCAGGCCATAGAAATGCTCTAAATTTTCATAAACACTGAGAAATAATTTTCATAAACACTGAGAAATAATTTTCATCTCAGTGAAAATGTTTTCACGAACTCTGAAAACCTACACAACCTGTAGACGGTCGCATATCCCGAGAAACTCGCCCTCGCCAGATAAGGCCTCCCCGCCGGGGCGGATGCATAACTTGAGAAAGACGGACGCATAAGCCGAGAAATTCCGACCAGGGCCACGTTAAATGCGGTGCGGTCGAAGCCCCAGAAACGACCTCTCCCGTCAGCGGACGGCGCTCGCGCACGTGCGCGATTTTCGAAAAACTACGCTTGAAGTAAGGAAATTCTAGCGATTTTCGCGGGTGATGGGAATCTGCCGGACGTGCGCCGACGACCATTCTGTATTTCCTCTCAGGCGGGCGAATTCGCTGGTGGGTCAGGACGGCCGCGGACGCCCGTCTCGACCCGACGCGGAGCGGCCCCATGAAATCGACCCGCCTCTGTCTTGCCTGCGGCAACGCGTTCGTGCCGCTGCTGCATGTTCCCCGTCAGCGATATTGCTCCTGGAAGGCTTGGCAGAAAAGCCGGTTCCGTAACGATAGTGACTAAAGCGACAGCCGGGCCCGAGCCCAAGCGAAATGACGCGCGGAACGGCGCATCCGACGTCTCGATAGCGCGAGACCGCAGCATGCGGCGCTTGTCCGGTGCGTCTCGATTGGGCTTCTCTACGCGTTGAGCAGTGACTTTGGGGTGACCGAATCGTGTGCAATTCCAGGCATGGACGGCTGTGTTTTGTCCGAAAAGTGTGCGATTCGTCTGCAAGCGTGTCCGAAAACTGTATGTTTCTGGCATGCCATCCTCCTAGGCAACGCATTCCGGTGTCGGTGTCTGGCTCAAAGTGCTTCATAGCGCGCGACGGCCAGGTCATTTTTCGTCGGACGTCGATGCCTTATAGGCCTCTACTGCGGCCTCGCGGGTCGCCCAATACTCCAGCACCGACGCCTTCGTGACGAATCGGTCGCTCCCCTTTTCATGATGTAGTTCCAGTTTCCCTTGCTCGAGCAGCTTCGAGATGTGCGGGCGGGACACGAATAGCAGGGTCGCCGCCTCGGCGATGGACAGGAAGTCGTCGGTATCATGCCGCCATGCGGGGTGCCGGCTCAGAACGTCAACAAGTATTGCCTCCACGCCGGCGGAGAGCTCGCGCCGAACGTCGGAGGGCAGACTGGCCCCAACACGCCCGAACATCTCGTCCATACGTACGCGCGCGAGCTGCACCGCATCGGCAATTGATGGCGAAATTTTCGCGTCTGTCGACATATTGGCTCCCGGGCGGGTAGAAATTGAGTGTAGCCCCTTTGTGAAGACACCGAAACGCGCCAGCTGCGCCCGTCGCAAGCCGAACTGGAGGGGCCCATGAAATCGACCCGTCTTTGTCTCGCCTGTGGCAACGCGTTCGTGCCGCTGCGGCACATTCCCCGTCAGCGATATTGCTCCGCGAAGGCGTGCGAGCGCGTCCGTCGACGCGACTGGCAGAGCAACAGGCTCCGTAACGACAGCGACTATCGCGACAACCAGGCCCGCGCCCAGGCGAAATGGCGCGCGGACCACTCGAGCTACTGGCGCCAATATCGGGCGGCGCATCCCGCGTATCGCGAGCGCAACTGCAGTATGCAGCCGTCGCGCAACGCGCGACGGAGCTCCAGGCCGATTGCAAAGATGGACGTCATCAGGCTTCCTCGGCCGCTGGACTCGGGGTTCTACCTGCTGTCTTACGCGGATGATGCCGGCGTTGCAAAAATGGACGCGTGGACCGTTCACATCGCCGTGCTGTCTGCACCGACAGCGCCGCCAACGTGATTGCAAAGAGATGACTTAATACGCATTGGTTTCCAGCCTGCTACCTTTGCCTTGTGGCCGTTCGCTTTCGAACGCGACCATCTGATGTGAAGCCACGACGCTCGCATCGGGCGCCCACTTGCGTCCGATGCCTGCCGCCTGTCGGTGTCTGAGTTGCGGGGTGGAGCATGTCATTCAATAACGCGGATGCACCGGTCGTCGCTAGTTCGTCTGCCGGGCGTGCAGCGGAGTACGTCCGGATGTCGACCGAATATATGCCGATGAGGGCAAAAGCGGTCTTCTAATTGACGGCAGGCAGGCACTTCAAAATCTCATCTCCGATGTCGTCAACGGCAATGCTGACTTCTGCGTCATCCCCGTCTACGACGTGAGTCGATGGGGTCGATTCTAAGACGCCGATGAGAGCGCGTATTACGAGTACATCTGCCGCCGCGCTGGCATCCAGGTCGCGTACTGCGCCGAGCAGTTCGAGAACGGCGAGTCACCGCCTCGACTATCGTCAAAGGGGTAAAGCGGGCGATGGCTGGAGAATACAGCCGGGGATTGTCGGCGAAAGTCTTCGCCGGCCAGTGCCGTTTGATTGAGATGGGTTTCAGGCAAGGAAGTCCCGCCGGCTACGGACTGCGCAGGAAGGACACTTCCAAATTAGACGCGAGAACGCTTCGCGAACGGCCGTTGTCGATTCGTGGAGCATTGACAACGCGAGCCGCGTCGTCCGTCATCGCGCCATGGCCAGCGGTTGAGCTATTTATGGACAAATACACTCAAATAGACCTTGATGATTTGTGCACATGTCGACGCGTACGCGAAGCCGACGATTTGGACGCTCAGTTCAAAATGGGCAAAAGTGGCGAAGGTGTCAGCCACGTATTTCCGTTGAAGGACCAAGCGCTTCAGCGAGCGCTTTGGTAAATCAAAGACGAGCTCACTCATCTTGAGGCCACGCCACGCCTTCACGCCGGCGAGGGGTGCGGTGAAAAGCAGTAGCACAAGCATCATGTTAGCCATGAGTGGGTCAGCGCGATGACGGAAGGGTGCTACATCGGTTGCGTAGGTCTGAGCTACGCTACTAAGGAGTGCGATGCCAAAGTAGAGCAACCCGAGGACGGCCGCACCGGTTCCGCCAAGAAAGACAATTGCCCCAAGGAGACGCTTTCGGATGTTCTTGCTGTATTTCCGAAAAGACCGTTGACTCCGGATAACAAAGAGCGGCGTGAATCCTGCGAAGGCTGCGACAACACAATCGATAGCCGTAACGCCCGTCTTCACCACGAACCAAGCTGCAACTATGGCCACGCACCTCGTGAACAGTTCCCAGCCGAGCTTTCGGTCCTCGCTCATGAGGCTCCAGTAGTCTTCAGTGATGCCGCGCTTCACGATTGCTGTCATGGTTTTCGAATTTGAACCGCTCTATTATCGGAGTTCCGGTAGAAGGGGAGGCCTAGAACTTTCCTCGGGCCGCGTTGAGTCGAGTGCGCGTTATCCCATGCGGCCGATTTGCCACACAGGCGTTGTCTACCCTGTGCCTCGGGGCCGTCGCTAACCATCGGTTGACTGCACCGCGCGGCAAAGCCCGTTCGGAGAAATGGATAGTCCCACGCCTTCCTCGACGTTAGTCCGACCCTCAAGCGCATGCACTAGCGTTTCTATCGACGTAGCCCAGTACAGACGCTCTTGCTCAAGACGGACGCGCTGCCCCCAGCTACCAGCACGTAGGTTGTCGTAGACGCGCCGCTCTTCAGCCGTCAGTTCATCAAACGGGACATTGGGACACAGTGAAGATTCCTCCACCCACAGCGGGCGGTGCGAAACCAGTGTTGCTTCGTCCATAAGTACCGACCGAAGCTGAGGCATGACCCTGCGGGCGCGGTCGAGAATTGCAAAACCGTGAGTGTCGATGTCACCCCAGTAGACAATCTGCGGCCCGCGCAACCATCGCAGGACATGCAACGCACTCACCGCATTACCAAGCCGCATGATTGCCACGGTACCCGGAACATCCGGGAGTGCCATGCCCGTCTCAAGATTCTCGACGATAACCACTGCCTTGGGCTCAATAGGCAGCGTCGCAAGTTCAGCTATAGGTGCCTCGATGTCACAGAGGCCACCGACCCGTTCGCGCAAGGCTGGGCATAGGAGTCGGATTCGGACCCTGTGCGCAGGTTTCCTCAGGCCGGACAAAGCATGGAAGTCGGTGTCGTCGACAGTGACTCCGCGCAACGACCGAAGGAGCCCCGCCACCAGGCCCGTTCGCTTCTCCAACCACTTCGTGTCAAGCCCCTCGACAGGAAGTTGCCGAAGATAGAGTCCGGAATCGGGATTCGCTTCCAGCCATGTCAACAGCGTCACCAGCCGCTCGAAGTCTGCCGGAAGGTAGTCGGCTAACACATCGAACCTCGATGCCAAGACCTTGTTTTTTGCAAGCACCGGCCAGCGATTCAACATCTGCTGATAGCGCTCCGTTGCAGTTTCCCAGCGCCTGGTCTGACCGACGGCAGCCGCAACGGCAGTCGCATTCGCGAAGCTCAGGCTGACAGGAAGGCGATGCCGTCCAAACCGAGCAAATTGGCGCTCTTCGAAGACAACTTCACCCGGACCCGTTCTCGACTGCCAAGCGGAAGCCCATGTGCGGACCGCCGAAGCATCATCCGCGATGTCCTTGTCGGTGGGAGCACCCAGCGCGACGACCAGCGGCCAAGCTCCCTCCCCAGCAAGCCAGCTCTCGTGCTGGTTATTGAAGCGACGAACAAGGAACTCGCGCGCCGACTCAGGAGACAGCAGTTTCTTCGGCATTGCGTACGTCCTGAGTCAACTTCAAGCGATTGGACTCGCTGTCGTACTCGATGGGTATGACGGCAGATTTCTTGCGGTCCTTTATATGCATGTTGATACGCGCATAAAACTGACCCATTTCCGATAGAAATTTGCATCGAAAATTGACCCACATGTTCAACTGCCTG
>NZ_JAWRXU010000348.1:0-318 GCF_046534895.1 Paraburkholderia sp. SIMBA_053
GCGCGACCGAGCTTGAACGCCTCGGCACTTCTCCACTTTTCGACCTGCACGAGACAGGAGTTGGGGCTCATGCTGCTCGTGCCGGCAGTTTGAGACCGGTCGGGGGTCAGCATATTCATGCAACCGCCGATTTCGACGCGCTCGCCTTCGATTTCAATCAGTTTGAATTCGGCGCTCGCCTCGTACGACTTGACTACTCCCGCGTTGACCAGCGGCGAGACGTCGGCCGCGCAGATCACTGCGCCCCGGTCGTTGTAAACCTTGACGAGGTCGCGATGGGCTATGCCTCGAATTGTCGCGTCTGCCCGACTAAGCCTC
>NZ_JAWRXU010000349.1:0-317 GCF_046534895.1 Paraburkholderia sp. SIMBA_053
GGCGGCGTCCGCGAGGAGCGCGAGCGATCCGGTCAGGATCGCACCGACGACCTGCACGACCATCACGGTCGCGGTGAGCGACAACGAGATCGCCAGCAGGCGTCGACTACTGGCTGAACGAATGCCGCCGGCGGCGGGTGCGTGATCGTGCATGCCCCCAGGCTAGACCGGGAAACCGGGCCGGAAGCCCGGTTCCGGCTAGTCGGGAAGGGTAACGATTCTCACCGTCATCTGCGGTTCGCTGAAGGACCGTGCGACGTCAGAGCGCGCCGAGCAGCGGCAGCAGTTCGGCGAAAGCGCGGGCCCGATGCGACTGC
>NZ_JAWRXU010000350.1:0-317 GCF_046534895.1 Paraburkholderia sp. SIMBA_053
CGTCCGATCGCACGGCGCGCGTGCAGGAAGTGCATCTGTTGACGATCCATAGTCTGTGCGACGGCATCGATGCGATGTTGCTCGGCGAAGAATGATTCCGAAGGAGAGCGAGTTGATGAGCGCATATCGCGTGAAGAGTACGTTTGTGAGGACCACGCTGGTGGTTGGTCTCGTCGCCGGGCTGGCTGCGACGTTGCAGGGCTGCGTGCTGGCTGTCGGCGCGGCGGCGGGCGGCAGCGCGCTGGTCGCGACCGATCGGCGCACGCTTGGCGCGCAGACGGAAGACCGCGAGATTCAGGTGAAGGCGATGTCGCTGA
>NZ_JAWRXU010000351.1:0-317 GCF_046534895.1 Paraburkholderia sp. SIMBA_053
CTTCGAGCATCCACAGGATGCGGTTGCCCGCCCTAAAAAGAGTCTCATCCATTCATGGCTTTAATGTCTAAGAGACTCTTCGAGATACGAATGAGTAAAGACATATCTAGCGAATGAGGTTTTAACTTTTTCGGGCGCCTTGACTTTAGGTAAGCGCCATCTCTTTGCACTTCGGCTCGCCAATGCCCCGGACTTCGCGATAGCACAGCGCGGGAAGCTCGCCTACGAGGTTCCCTCGTGCATGGTCGCAACCCCCAACGACAACAATGTAGAAAGCCCTGTGCCACCCCGGCTTAAACGCGCGTTCACCAGCATCC
>NZ_JAWRXU010000352.1:0-317 GCF_046534895.1 Paraburkholderia sp. SIMBA_053
GTCACTCGGCGGCGGCCCCTCGACGTTCGTGGCACTGCGCCGCGCGGTCGCCGGTATCAGCGACACCGTGCTCTCCGACCGGCTGGCCGCACTCGCCGATGCCGGACACACCCGCATCGCGCATCTCGCGGGACCTGCGGACTGGCTCGAGGCGGAGTCGCGCGCCGAGGGTTTCGCCGCGGAACTCGCTGCTCGCGGCTTGACGCCGGGCCCCGTGATCGCGGGGGACTGGTCGGCCGGATCGGGGTACGCGGCGGTCGAGGCGGTTCGCGACTCTGGGGTCACGGCGGTGTTCGCGGCGAACGATCAGATGGCGC
>NZ_JAWRXU010000058.1:0-595 GCF_046534895.1 Paraburkholderia sp. SIMBA_053
GTCGAAATAGAACAGGCGACACTGGCCATCGCGCGCGGCGACCTGAAGCTTCTCAAGCGTGGCTTGTTTCATCTCGAACTCCCGTTCATTGCGCTTTTTTTCAGCGAGAAGCGGTTGCGCTTGAAAGTGAAGCCCGCACGCTTGAGGGCTTCACCCAGCGTTTCTATCTTGCAGGGCAGCGCCTGGGCTTGTGCCTGCTCAACGCGTCGAGCTATCTGGACCAGGGTAAGCGGCTCTGCCCGCGCAATCTCCAGCGCGACAGCGACCACGTCATCGGGAAGCGCACGCGGCCGACCGCCGTTGTGACCGCCCATGAGCGCGCAAACGCCTCCAATACGCCACGCGTGAGCCCAGTTGTAGACAGCCTGGTCGCTCACACCGAGGGCTTCACAAACGACCTTTGGCTTATCCCCCCGAGCGAGCATCAAAAGACCGGTGGCGCGTCGGCGCGTGTTCTTGAACCGGTGATTGATCGCCATCTCCTGCAATGTGATTTCCTCAGCCTTCACAAGGTTGACATGGCATTTCATCGACACCTCGGCACCAGGGAAAAATCCAGGTTACCGAAATCCAAGCAGTTTTACCAGGATCACTT
>NZ_JAWRXU010000353.1:0-316 GCF_046534895.1 Paraburkholderia sp. SIMBA_053
TTGGTATGTTCGGCTTGGCGATATGCTCATACCTACCGAATTTCGGAGTGTAATGGAGAAAATCTCTTTTGACTTAAATTAACCTTAAATAATTAGACTATTGTTATCATTTATGAAAGTAAACTTTTGAATATTTGTTTACATTAGAAATTGAAATATATTATATATATACTGAAATTATGAAATTAAGATATAGTATATACACAGATACAATTATTAATTTTGTTCCCCAATATTCCGTCTAAGTAAACCAGGGTGAAATTTTTTTAAAGAATATATAGAAAATAACAATGTTTTATCTGTATGATTTTTTTAT
>NZ_JAWRXU010000354.1:0-316 GCF_046534895.1 Paraburkholderia sp. SIMBA_053
GAGCGACTATCGGACGATCCGCGCACACTTTCCCACGCGGAGGAACGGTAACGCCTGGGGCTGCTATGAATCCTGTTCATGGAGGCTCCAAAAGAAGGAGCCCTCCCCCTGTGGGAGAAAGCTCCCATAGGGAAAAAAAAGAAAGGCCCGCACGGAGCAAGCCTGTCGATGCGCCGTTGGCGCGGGTGGTGTACACAGCGTAACGCCAGAAATTGGCCGTGACACCATGAAAAGATGCTGTATTTGCGTTCTCTTTCGCCAACGCGATGTTCAATAAAAAAAGCCCGTCGAAGCCTCCAGGTTGGAGACTCACGAC
>NZ_JAWRXU010000355.1:0-316 GCF_046534895.1 Paraburkholderia sp. SIMBA_053
GATTCGCGACCGCCGACGAGTTCATGCTGATCTTGTCCGCGCCCGTCAGAATGGCCACCTTGTCTCGCAGTCGTGCCGCCACGCTTTGTCTCCGGTTCGTTTCGCTTTTCGACGCACAGTGAGCGAACGCTCATTACGTGATCAATTGCTCTGTTTGTGATCGAATGATCGGATACGCACCGGGTCATGTCAAGGCGCTCTATCAGATTTCGATGGTGCAGCGCGCAACGAGCGCGTCGCCTGCTTGCCAGCTTCTGTCGAGTCCGGGATGACACGAAAACGAGATACGTTATATCATTTCGGCCTCGTCGGACGG
>NZ_JAWRXU010000356.1:0-315 GCF_046534895.1 Paraburkholderia sp. SIMBA_053
TTCGGTGAGAAACACGATCTTGTCGGCGCGCAGCGCGATCGCGGCGGCCGAGGCGACGTCTTCCATCGCCAGGTTGAACGCTTCGCCCGTCGGCGAGAAGCCGAGCGGTGAGAGCAGCACGATCTTGCCGCTCGAAAGCGTCTGGCGGATCGACTCGGCATCGATCTTGCGCACCACGCCCGTATGCTGGAAATCGACCCCGTCGAGAATGCCGACGGGCCGCGCCGTCACGAAGTTGCCCGACACCACGCTGATGTGCGCGTGCGCCATCGGCGTGTTCGGCAAGCCCTGGCTGATCGCGGCCTCGATGTCGAG
>NZ_JAWRXU010000357.1:0-315 GCF_046534895.1 Paraburkholderia sp. SIMBA_053
CGCGAGGCGCTGCGCCGCGCGATGCGCTGTCTGAGCATTTCAGCGACATGGCGCGCCACAACGCGTGGTCCAACCTGCGCCTTTACCGCGCGTGTCTGAGCTTGAGCGACGAAGCGTTCGCCGCGCACCGGGTGAGCTTCTTTCCGTCGTTGCAGCTCACGCTGAATCACATTCTGCTGGTGGACCGCTACTACTTCGACGCGCTGATCGACGGCGGCCAGGGCCTCACGATTTTCGACGACGAAGTGCCCTATCCGCGCGCCGCGCAACTATGGCAGGCCCAGGCGGACAGCGACCACGCGCTGCTGAGCTTCT
>NZ_JAWRXU010000358.1:0-315 GCF_046534895.1 Paraburkholderia sp. SIMBA_053
GTGCTCGGGTACTTCTACTTCCTCGAGAACGTGATCATGATCGTCCCCGGAGTCAACGCCCTCTACTCGTACCTGCCCGGCGGCGCGACGGCGTCGCTCACGCGCGTCACGTTCCTGACCGATGCGATCTCCGAACAGACGCCGCTCGCCGCCGCCCCGCTGGTGTCGCCGATGCTCGGCGCGCTCATCCTGCTCGGATACACGGCCGTGGGCGCTCTGGTCGCCCTGGCGGTGCCGCTGCGGCGGGACATCGCCTGAGTATGCCCCGCCGCACGCCTCAGCTGAAGAGGACGATCACGTAGACCGCGAACGTCA
>NZ_JAWRXU010000359.1:0-315 GCF_046534895.1 Paraburkholderia sp. SIMBA_053
CTCGTCCGTCTGGGAGTCCTTGCCCGCCTTGATCTTGCCGCAGAACTCGTCGATATCGGCGAGCGGCTGCGCTTCGCCCTTGATGAAGCTGTTCGTCTTCGGGAACACCTTGTCTTCGATGCAGACGCCCGCAATACCGCGCTGCTCCAGCTTGCGCACGAGGCGGCGCACATTGTTGAAGTTGCCGTAGCCGGTGTCGCCGTCGAGCAGAATAGGCAGATCGCTCGCGTCAGCCATGAATTCGAGCGTATCGACAACTTGCGTCCAGCTCGCTTCGTTGTTGTCGCGCACGCCGTATTGCGCGGAGATCGCGAG
>NZ_JAWRXU010000360.1:0-314 GCF_046534895.1 Paraburkholderia sp. SIMBA_053
GGAGCGCAGCTTTCAACTGGTTGACTCACTACGTCAGTGGGTCTCTTTTCGCTCGCTGAACCTGCTCGCCCCCAGCGCAGAGCCGATTGGCGGGCCATTTGATGTGATCCTGTTTCGCAATGTCTCTATCTATTTTGACGAAGCAACTCGCCGCCAGATACAGCGCCAACTCAAACAGCTGCTGGCCCCCAAGGGCATTTTGCTATGCGGTGTGACAGAAACGCTTGGCAACGACTTAGGCGTGCTGTCGTTAGTGGATGACCACGGTATTTTCTACTTTCAAGCCGACAACACAGCGTTGCCAGATATAACAG
>NZ_JAWRXU010000361.1:0-314 GCF_046534895.1 Paraburkholderia sp. SIMBA_053
GGCCGATGCGCTTCGGCAATCGCATAGACAACGGTGCCGAGACTGTCGTAAACGCGGATGTCGAGTGGCTCGATCGACACCGGCTGCGCTTCGAGCTGAACGGTCAGCCCCGAGCGGATCGCGTCGAGACCGTGCAGATGCGAGCCGTCGGCGCAGATACAACTGACGAATTCCTCGTCGATCCACAAGCCCATCAAACTGTCGATATTGACCTCCGCGACTGCCTGGTAATAGGCATTCAACGTGTCAGCAGCGGCTTCGAAGATGTGGGCAAAACGTGGCATGGCTCGTCAGTCTCTTGCGCGCAAGGCACG
>NZ_JAWRXU010000362.1:0-313 GCF_046534895.1 Paraburkholderia sp. SIMBA_053
GCCCAGGCGTTGTGCGTCACGGATGTGCTCGATCGTGACAAGTACCGATGGGTCGTAGTCGCGATAGACGCGGCTCCCTGCGCTGCGTGCGGTCGAACGGAAGAGGCCCATCTTCTCGTAGTGGCGAATGCCATCCTTGGACAAGCCAGCAATTTTCGAAATCTCGCTTATGAGCATAACAATGGACTTGACTGTGGGGTTACTCGACACTTTATCCTAACCAGCGAAATTTTCATTCACACATTGGAGTGAACAGAGTGGGCCTTATCCAAAAACCCGTCGCTCTCGTTACCGGGGCCTCTTCCGGTATGGG
>NZ_JAWRXU010000363.1:0-312 GCF_046534895.1 Paraburkholderia sp. SIMBA_053
CCTGCCCGTCGGCTTCGTGTACGACGCCGCGGGCGCGGTCGTCCTCGATCCGGACCAGCAGGTCCAGCACTGTCTGAGGTGGCTGTTCGACACCTTCAGAGGCACGGGTTCGGCGATGGCCACCGCGCGCGCTGCGCATCACCTCGAGCTGGCGTTTCCACGACGGTGCTGCAAAGGTCCGCACAAGGGTGAACTGCTGTGGGGCAGTCTCGCTCATAGCCAGGTAGTGCGCGTTCTGCACAACCCGAGGTATGCCGACGCGTTCGTCTACGGTCGCACTCATACGCGCCGGAAAGTCGATGGACGCACGCG
>NZ_JAWRXU010000059.1:0-582 GCF_046534895.1 Paraburkholderia sp. SIMBA_053
GCACCAGCCGCCAGCCGAATACGGCGAGCATCAGCACGAGCACGGTCGTGCCCGCCGCATGCCATAACGTGTCCGACCACCATGGCGCGAGGATTTCGTCCTGCGCGAGCGCGGCGGCGACGAAGAGCGGGTACTGGCTCAGATTGCGCACGCTGTTCAGGCGCGTCACGCCGTCCTGCGCCGACTTCGACACGAAGCGGCCCGCTTCGCCCGACTGCTGATGCACCTTGAATAGCATCGTGTCGACGACGTTCTTTTGCGTGCCGTCGCGGCGAATGGCCGTGTAAACGTTTTCAGCGGCCTTGTTCATCGCGCGGAACGCCGACAGCGGATAAAGCACCAGCGAGACATCCGCGCCACGCAGTTCATCGACGGTGAACAGGGGCGTCGCGCCGAACTCGGTGATGTTCGCGAGAACGGGGACCTTCACGGCCTGCGCGAACTGCCGGTACATGCCGAGCTCCGTCATCGCTTCCGGGAAGATCATGTCGGCGCCGGCTTCGACGCAGGCCATCGCGCGGTCCATCGCCGCTTGCAGACCTTCGACGGCGAGCGCATCGGTGCGCGCCATGATGACAAAGT
>NZ_JAWRXU010000364.1:0-311 GCF_046534895.1 Paraburkholderia sp. SIMBA_053
TACAGTGAGATGCGGCGCGGGCCACGTCGCGAGCGCCGCTTTCAGTTGCTGGACGGTGGCGTTGGACTGCGGCGCGAGTTCCGTGGCCGAGTCGAACAGGAAGTTGATCGTGTAGGTCTTCGGACGCGGCGGCTGCGCGGCGAGTACCTCGCCATAGCGTGCTTCGACATTGGCCGGAGTGGTCGCGGTCTGCTCGATCGCGCCGCCTTTTGCCACTTCGGCCGTCGCGTAAGCCTTGTCGATGACTTGCGTCTTGTTACCGCTTCGCACGATGACGCTGCCGACCGTGCCGTCCGGATCGGGCAGCAAGG
>NZ_JAWRXU010000365.1:0-311 GCF_046534895.1 Paraburkholderia sp. SIMBA_053
CTGACCGTTGATGAGGTCAGTCGCATTCTCGGCGCAGCGGGCATTCCCGTCGCGCCGATTCGCAATCTTCAGGAGGCGCTGGAAAGCGATCACGCTGCGCATCGCGCTTTGCTGACCGAGGTGCGGCGAGACGGAGGACATACGAAGCGCATGCCGTCGCAGCCGGTGAAGTTTTCCGCGTACGGGGCCAATTGCGTGTCGCCTGCGCCGGCGCTCGGCGAACATGCAGACGCGCTGTTGCAGCAACTCGGCTATGACGACGACGACATCGCGTCGTTGCGCGAGCGCGGCGCGTTCGGTGTTCATGCAAT
>NZ_JAWRXU010000366.1:0-311 GCF_046534895.1 Paraburkholderia sp. SIMBA_053
GTTGCAGATCACGCCCGTGCGGATCGTGATCGCGAGGTCCATCTCGCCCGTGAACGACAGGTAGCCGACTGCGCCGCCGTAGAGGCCGCGCTTCACGGGCTCGAGTTCGTCGATCAGTTCCATCGCGCGAACCTTCGGGGCGCCCGACAGCGTGCCCGCCGGGAACGTCGCGCGCAGCACGTCGAAGTTGGTCATGCCCGGCTTCAGCGTGCCCTCGACAGAGCTGACGATGTGCTGCACGTGCGAGTACTTTTCGATCACCATCTTGTCGGTCACGGACACCGAGCCGATCTGCGCAATACGGCCCACGT
>NZ_JAWRXU010000367.1:0-311 GCF_046534895.1 Paraburkholderia sp. SIMBA_053
TCGAGCTTCTGAAGTACCTCTGCACACTCGACGCACTTGAGATCGAGCGTGCCGAACAGATGGACGAGGATCTGGCAAGCGGGCGGGTACCTGATACACCGGCGAACCGTGAACTGTGTAGCGTACGCTTTGAGATGGTCACGCCACGCCAACTCGTCGCCATCGACTTCATGCTGTCGATGCACCACTATGCACCTCACGCCTTTCCGGCGCTGTCAGTCTGGTATGACGTTCACAAGCTTGGCCGTCGATATCACATTCCTGACGTGAAAAAATCGCCTAAGGTTCCGATCGAACTGCATGGCTGGTAC
>NZ_JAWRXU010000368.1:0-311 GCF_046534895.1 Paraburkholderia sp. SIMBA_053
GCGTGCGATGCAGTTCTTCACGCGACGCGCGCAAGTCCGCGACGATTTGTTCGAGGCCCCAGTTCTGGGAAGGCACATTAGGCATAAACGGACAGCGCCGTGCGGCGAGCACGGTATAAGTGATTGTCCCGAGAGATTACCGCGTTTTGCGCGGGCTCGCGCAGCATTGCGCGAAGCGCGAGTGCGGGTGCAAGTCCAGGCGCAAGTGCCCGCCTAGATGGTCACGCTGCTCGCGTCGATCCAGCGCACGGCGCAAGCGCGCGCATGGGCGATGGCCGTGGCTTCGTCGGGGAAGCAAAGGTCGGTTGGAA
>NZ_JAWRXU010000369.1:0-310 GCF_046534895.1 Paraburkholderia sp. SIMBA_053
GCGCTCGGCAATCTTCATGTCGTACATGAGTTGCAGGTTCATCCACGTCTGCGCGTCGCCGCCGAAATATCGCGCCAGGCGCAATGCAGTGTCCGGCGTGATGCCGCGGCGCTCGCGCACGATGTCGTTGATCCGTCCGGCGGTAACGTGCAACGCCGTCGCCAGCGCATTCGCGCTCATGCCGAGCGGCACGAGGTATTCCTCGCGGAGGATCTCGCCTGGGTGGACCGGGCGCATACCGTTCTTGACCATATCCATTCCCCTTCAGTGGTAGTCGACGATTTCAACGTTCGTCGGGCCGTCGGCCGTC
>NZ_JAWRXU010000370.1:0-310 GCF_046534895.1 Paraburkholderia sp. SIMBA_053
CTATCGTTTGAATTTATCGCGCGATGCTGAAGGAAATCTTAAGGCTGGTCTCTAGCGGCCACCGGACCTAGCTTCTGTCTACCGGCGACGCGTCGACGCGCGACTGGCTGCGCATATCGCGTAGAGCGTCTTCTGTGCCGCGCCGGATCGGCGGCAATCCGCTGATTTTTTCGGCCAGCATCCGCTCGTACACGCCGAAGTGCAGGTCCACTTCTTCTTGCGTCACGACGGTCACGAAGATGCGCACTTGCCAGGGCCGCAAGCCGAGCACCGTTCCTATCGCGGCTTCCAGTTCCGGAGCGCATAACCG
>NZ_JAWRXU010000371.1:0-310 GCF_046534895.1 Paraburkholderia sp. SIMBA_053
TCGTGCAAAACAAGTGCAAGCGACGCGCCCGCCTCCCAACTTCGATTTCAGTAATCGGCGCGCTCGCGGTCGATCCGCATGCCGCCGTCGTGATGACGATGCCCTTCTTCGCTCGGCCGTTCGCGCGCGATGCGCATCACGTCGAGATTGGTCCGCACGCGGCGCATCACGTTGGCCAGATGCACGCGGTCGCTGACCTGGATGACGAAGCGCAGCACCGTCGATTCCTGCGACTGGTCTTCGTCCATCGCAATGTGAACGATGTTCGCGTCGGCGGACGTGATATCCGCGGCAACGCGTGCGAACACGC
>NZ_JAWRXU010000372.1:0-310 GCF_046534895.1 Paraburkholderia sp. SIMBA_053
CTCCCGCGAGCGCGTCTGGAACTCGCGGTAGCTCTCGCTTCGTTATCGGTCGGGAAGGTAATTTATTTAGGGGCGACATCGCAAGATTGACTTGGTTCATCGAAACCGGCGTCACTGCGCGAACCGTGCGACTGGGATGAACGAGTGCAATCAGCCTCCGAAGAGCATCCCCGGTGCGTTCAAGTTCTGCTGCATTGCTCCCGGGCGGTGCGCACTCGGCACTCATGTCTCGCCCGAAGCAGTTCCTACACTGACGCCGCCGGGCGCTCCGAGGGAACTGGAGCGCTCAGATTTCCGCTTTTTCCGTGCT
>NZ_JAWRXU010000373.1:0-310 GCF_046534895.1 Paraburkholderia sp. SIMBA_053
GGGCTCCAGCAGGTGGAGGGCGTGCCAGTCCGCGACGAAGGCGTCGGTGTAGCGTCGAGCAATCGCCCACGCTGATTGCCCGGTTCGCTGGCTGCCTGTCTCCATCTTGTCTTCGCCTTCGTCGGCATCAGAAGTCAGATGGCCGACGTCAGTGATATTGACGACGTGCCGGACCTCGAAGCCGTTACGCATCAGTACGCGGCGCAGGATGTCCTCGAACACGTAGGTTCTGAGATTCCCGATGTGCGCATAGTCATAGACGGTGGGTCCGCAGCAATACATGCCGGCCCGACCGGCGTGGATTGGCGTG
>NZ_JAWRXU010000374.1:0-310 GCF_046534895.1 Paraburkholderia sp. SIMBA_053
CCTGTCTCCTGGTTCATCGCTTGTGGTTATCAGAGGCAATTGGGCGCGCGCTATCTATACGCCCAGTCGATCGTGCAGTGTCGGCATCTTGCTTTCGAGCTCACTTGCCCCGAAGTGCTCGACGATCGCACCGTGCTCCATCACATAGAAGCGGTCGGCAAGCGGCGCGGCAAAGCGGAAATTCTGTTCGACCATGACGATCGTCTAGCCCCGCGCCTTGAGCGTCACGATCATGCGCGCAAGCGCCTGCACGATGACAGGCGCCAGTCGTTCCGAGATTTCGTCGAGCAGAAGCAGACTCGCGACGGTG
>NZ_JAWRXU010000375.1:0-310 GCF_046534895.1 Paraburkholderia sp. SIMBA_053
CCATACTTTCGCCGACGCGGCATTGAAGCGACGCTCGTCGCACTCTTCTATGCGGTGCTCGCGTGGATCGTCATGCACGTGGCCATCATGATCGCTTCAGATAATCACCCGAACTACTACGACCCCGCGGTGATTATCGGCGGCTTTATGTCTCACATCTTCTTCACCGTGCCGCTTGCATTGACGGTGAAGCGCCGGTTCGAAAGAAAAGCGCAAAAAAGTATTTCAACAAAGACGTAGCAATTGGAGATCTGGAGAATGAATAAAAGTCTCAGGGGAATTGACGTCGCGCTATTCGGCGCGGCGCTGG
>NZ_JAWRXU010000376.1:0-310 GCF_046534895.1 Paraburkholderia sp. SIMBA_053
CGTCGACGGCCGCGGGCAACCCGAAGTTGAGAATCTGCGTGACGATGTCGGCGGGCTGGAAGAAAAACTCGACGCCCGGAAAACGCTGCGGCAGCATCGCGCGCAGTTTGTCCACGTAGACTTGCGTCGGCTCGTGGCCTTCCTTCAACGCGATCTGGATTTCGCCGTCGAGCGTGCCGATCGTGCCTGCATTGCTGTATGAAAGATTGATGCCGCTATACGGCAGACCAAGATTATCGAGGATCGTGCCGAGTTCGTTCGCGGGCACCACTTCGCGGATCACCTTCTCGACTTCGTCGGCAAGACGCGC
>NZ_JAWRXU010000377.1:0-310 GCF_046534895.1 Paraburkholderia sp. SIMBA_053
CTCTTGCGCGGCCGATGCAGTGGGCGCAGCAGGTGTCGCCGGCCGCGCTGTCGGCGGCGGTGCAACTGACGGCGCAACCTGCTGTGTCGACGGGTTCGGCGCAGGCGCAGGCGCATTCGCCGACGCCGCCCGCAACCTATCGATTCGCGCATGCGCGAGCGTGGCGAAGCGCCCATTCGGATAGGCCTTCAAATACGCTTCGTAATCCGCGGGGTAATTGCTGTCCTTGATCGAATTCCAGAAGGTGATTTCGTATTGCTCGGTGCTGTCTTTCGGCAGAATGCCTCGGCTGTGCAGTGTGACGACATGC
>NZ_JAWRXU010000060.1:0-577 GCF_046534895.1 Paraburkholderia sp. SIMBA_053
GATCTTCAGGCACATAACCGAGCCCCATCCGGGCAATCCGATGCGGCGGCAACGCCGAGATATCGGCCCCGTCGAAATGAATCGCGCCTTCACGACGCGCCATCAACCCCATGATCGACTTCATCGTCGTCGATTTGCCCGCGCCGTTACGGCCCATCAGCGCGACAACTTCGCCGCGCCCAACTTCGAGGCTCACGTCGAAGAGAATTTGCGCGCGCCCGTAGAACGCATTCAGCCCCTCGACTTTCAGCAGTGGTGCGTTCATGTGCGCGGCTCCGTGTGTGGCTCACCGCCATCGTGCGATAACGCCGCGCGCGGCTGGAACGTCTTGCCCGTGCCGAAGTAGACAGCCTGCACGTTGGCGTCGTTGCGTATCGTGTCCCGCGTCGCCCTGCGCAATCAGCTTGCCGCGCGCAAGCACGATGATCCGGTCCGCGCTGGAAAATACGACGTCCATGCTGTGCTCGGTGAACAGCACGCCGATATGGCGCTCGGCGGAAAGACGCTTCGTCAGCGCCATCAGCTCAGTGCGTTCCTGCGGCGCCATGCCCGCCGTCGGCTCGTCCATCAGCAGCAG
>NZ_JAWRXU010000378.1:0-309 GCF_046534895.1 Paraburkholderia sp. SIMBA_053
GCGATTGAGGCGCAGATTGTCGACGCGCCGCGACTGGGCGGGACTCGTCTTCGACGGCGTCGCGCCCGGCAGCACGGAGGGAATCACGCCTTGCGCGGGCACTTCATACAGCAACGCGTCGTCGGCCTTGATCTTTGCGATCACGGCTTCTAGCCACTTGTCGGCGGCCGGCTGAAAATCCGTGTCGCAATCGACACGCGCATGCAACCGCTTCGCGCCCAGCTCGGCGAAGCGATCGTCGAGCTTGCGGCCGTGGCCGCAGAACTGGTCGTAACTGGGGTCGCCGAATCCGAGCACCGCGTATTGCTG
>NZ_JAWRXU010000379.1:0-309 GCF_046534895.1 Paraburkholderia sp. SIMBA_053
GTTCGTTCCAGTCAGGCGGTGATGGCACCGGCCTGCGGTAGGCCGACGGCTGCGGGGATGCCGTCGATGTTGGCGATGAGGCTTGCTGCAAGGGTTCGGGCTACGTCGTCCCAGCCGACTGCGACGCCGAGCGTCGCCATGTCGACTGTTTCGAGCCCCGCGTAACCGCACGGGTTGATGGCGAGAAACGGCTGCAGGTCCATTTTCACGTTGAGGCTGACGCCGTGATAACTGCACCCGCTACGGATTTTCAGGCCCAGCGCGGCGATCTTAGCGCCAACGTGCAATCCGGCGTTCGGCTGCTCAGGC
>NZ_JAWRXU010000380.1:0-309 GCF_046534895.1 Paraburkholderia sp. SIMBA_053
TACGGCGTTCATTGGATGATTCCTGACAGAGCGATGCACTCATTGGCCATGAAGCCGGCGCATGAACATCGCCATGATGTCCTCCCAGACGGCTTCGGCGGCGTGCGGGTGGTAGTCGTTGCGCGCGGCAAAGCAGAAGCCGTGATGCGTGCCCGGCACCACGTCGACGCGCGCCGCGACATTGGCTTTTTCCATTGCATCGCGAAACGTGGGCACGACATTAGCGGGTACGGCCGGATCGATCTCGGCGAACGCGGCGTAAACCTCGCCCTGAATGTTGTCCGCGAGAAGATGCGGCGAATCGGGTTT
>NZ_JAWRXU010000381.1:0-309 GCF_046534895.1 Paraburkholderia sp. SIMBA_053
GTGAGGAAAAGTGCGGTAACTTTCGAACGCCGCGATGCCGGGAACCAGTAGGTCAGGTAAAGCACAATTGCGGGAAAGAAGCCCGCTTCAGCAATGCCAAGGAGAAACCGCATCACATAGAACATTGTCGGAGTGTTGACGAACATCCTTGCGGCTGAGATAAGACCCCATGTCACCATGATTCGCGCAATCCAGCGCCGCGGCCCGACACGCAAGAGCAGCAAATTGCTTGGAACTTCAAAGAGTAGATAACCGACAAAAAAGACGCTTGCGCCAAATCCGTAGACCGCTTCGCTAAAGCCAAGGTCG
>NZ_JAWRXU010000382.1:0-309 GCF_046534895.1 Paraburkholderia sp. SIMBA_053
TCGGGTTTGAGAAGAATTAAAACCAGGAACTGTTTCTCATCACCACGTGCGACTGTCCATTACCAGGACGGCCGACTGCCCCTCCTCGTAGGTCGGGCTCGCCCGGACGCGTGAGAGGGCAGCCGGCCAATAGTTGTCGTCCGCGAGACATACCAAGCCGTCATTCCAACTCGTGAGCGGTCGGTGAGGGGGCGCGTGCTGCCAAACACGCCAGGCTGCTGCTGGCGGCGCATGGCCGGACGTTTGGACAAACTCTGAGGAGCATCGCGGTAACGGGCCTTGCCAGTCGAAGCGACGCGCCGGGTGCTG
>NZ_JAWRXU010000061.1:0-577 GCF_046534895.1 Paraburkholderia sp. SIMBA_053
GGAAGCCGCGACACAAGGCGAGAAATCGAAGGGCGAGGCGTGGCCGGCATTTGTCGAGCGTGGTTTCGACGGCTATCGCGCGTACTACGACTACGTGCCGAAGGGCAAGTTCTCGGTCGAGTACACGGTTCGGCTGAACAACGTCGGCACGTTCGGCCTGCCGCCGACGCGCGTCGAAGCGCTCTACGCGCCGTCGACATTCGGCGTGCTGCCGAATGCCGCCGTCGTCGTGAAGCCGGCGACGGCTGCGAAGTAAGGAGAACGCGTGATGCGCGCCTGGACCAATGCGATGAGCCGCAACACACCGCCGAACCGGCCGTGGCGCATCGCGTTCACGTTCGCGCGCATTGCGCTATGCGTTCTGCTGCTCGCCGAACCGCTCGCCGCGCACGCGCTGCCTAAGTTCGACGACGTCCGCACGCAATGGCGCAGCTCCGACTGGCTGCTGCTATCGCGCGCCGGCGTGCCGCTGCAACGCACGCGCATCGACAAAACCGAGCGGCGCGGCGACTGGGCCGCGCTCGCGGACGTCTCGCCAGCGCTGCGCGAGGCGGTCGTCGTATCGGAAGACACGCGC
>NZ_JAWRXU010000383.1:0-308 GCF_046534895.1 Paraburkholderia sp. SIMBA_053
GAGCCGCGCCGACGACGAGACAAGCGTGAAGTCGCACAGGATGGCCAGCCCGAAACCAAAGCCGAACGCATCGCCCTGCACCTGCGCAATCGAGATCAGCGAAGTGTTGCGCAAGAGCCGCTTCAGTTCGATCAGCCGCGCGACTTCGGCGCGTATCGACACGGCGTCCCGCCCCGCCCGCTCGCGGCCTGTGCAAAACACGTCGCCATTCGCGCGGAGGCGCAACACGCGCGCCTTGGGCTCGACGGCCTCGCTACGCAACGCGGCAGACATCGCGTCGAACATCACGCCCGACACTTCATTGCCGG
>NZ_JAWRXU010000384.1:0-307 GCF_046534895.1 Paraburkholderia sp. SIMBA_053
TACTGGTTACGCAGGTCCTCGCCCGCGCGTGTCACTGCGGCCATGAACTGTGAATCGATTTCACGGACATGCGTGGAATACGACAAAGTGTGCTCGACAAATCGCTGAGACAAGGCGACCGCACCAAAGGCGGGCGGCAGTCCTGACTGCTGCGGCGACAGCGCGGCTTGTCCTTCTTCCAGCATCGCCTTTAGTGCTGCGAGATTGAGATGAGTCAGCTTTTGCAGTCGCTCAAATGCTTCGTTTTGCAAGCCGAAAATTCCCGGCAAAGTACGCAGGCCGAAGTCAGCGGATTGCTCAACAGCAG
>NZ_JAWRXU010000385.1:0-307 GCF_046534895.1 Paraburkholderia sp. SIMBA_053
GATACTGCTACTTCGCCATCAACGGTACTGCTTTACTACGGTCAAGCTTTGATTGCGGTACTGCTACATCTGGAACTGCAACTTCAAGACTACCTGCTGCCACTTCTACGACGACTGCAACTGCAAGTACTGCGTGCTACCAGTGCTGCTCGATACTGCTGGGTACTGCCTGCTACGAAACTGCTGTGTGCTTGCGGTCCTGTTTCGGCTTAGTGGCCGAAGAACACCGAGCCCGGGCCCGTCACGGGCTCATGCTTGCCAGCTTGCGACGAACCGTTTTGCACGCCGCCGTAGGCGTTTGCATTGG
>NZ_JAWRXU010000386.1:0-307 GCF_046534895.1 Paraburkholderia sp. SIMBA_053
GGGACATATTTGGGACATTATCACCAAAAATGTCGTCTATTTTCCTCGCATGCTCTGTCAAATGATTAGGCGCAAGGTGAGCATACCTACGAACCATTTCTATGGACTCCCATCCGCCCATTTCCTGAAGCACTGATAATGGGACGCCTGACTGAATCAGCCAGCTTGCCCAGGTGTGTCTGAGGTCATGGAAACGGAAATCTTCAATTCCTGCACGACGACAAGCTGATAGCCATGATGTCTTGCTGTCGATGCGCATCTTCCTGACCGCAGGCGTTGATGTTCCATCTGCTCGCTTAGCCGCCTT
>NZ_JAWRXU010000387.1:0-307 GCF_046534895.1 Paraburkholderia sp. SIMBA_053
GTGCTCTTCAACGCACCCGTCGCGCAAGCTGCCGACCCGGTCAAGATCGGCTTCCTCGTGAAGCAGCCTGAAGAGCCGTGGTTCCAGGACGAGTGGAAGTTCGCCGAAGCCGCTGCCAAGGAAAAGGGCTTCACGCTGGTGAAGATCGGCGCGCCGTCGGGTGAGAAGGTCATGAGCGCAATCGACAACCTCGCTGCGCAAAAGGCACAAGGCTTCGTGATTTGCACGCCGGACGTGAAGCTCGGACCGGGCATCGTCGCGAAGGCGAAGGCTGACGGCCTGAAGATGATGACGGTCGACGACCGAC
>NZ_JAWRXU010000388.1:0-306 GCF_046534895.1 Paraburkholderia sp. SIMBA_053
GCTCGCAGACGCGGGCCATCCCGTTCTCAAGCAGATTCCTGACCTTCTGGATGTGTCCGCAAGGGCGTAGGCAGGTCATCATTCGACCTCAGCCTGCGCGACAAGTATCGCCGCGCCGTCTTCGCCGCACACCTCGGCTTCGTAGTGTCGCCTCGGCCGACCTTTCACGATGTCTGTGCGCTTCACGCGCACTCGGAGGGGTTCATGCAGCTCAGCAAAACGGGTGTACGTGCCATCAAACGCGCGGAGTTCGGAACGCGGCGTTCCTGCGGCGAGCACACACGCCCGGCGCACCGCGTCGAACAG
>NZ_JAWRXU010000062.1:0-575 GCF_046534895.1 Paraburkholderia sp. SIMBA_053
GCTAATCCGCTGGGGATAAGCCCAATGCCTAAGGCGATCACGAGAGAACCAACAAGTCGATTCATTGTGTAGACGCCTCCGTCCGGATGCCCGGCACCGAACAGACCGAGCCAGTCGCGCCCCACGAATTGAGAGGGATCGTAGCATGAGCGAGAAACCGCACAACCTGCTGGATGTGTGGAAGCGCACGTTCAATCCTGGAGAAGCGTGACGAGAATCCGCAGTATTGGAAGCCGGCTGGATGCGGCGATTGCCATACGCAGGATGGGCCCGCTTCGTGCGAGGAGCCCGGCCTATCGCACTGTCAATCTTTTCAAGCGAGGAAGCGAGGTGGGCCGAAATTCGCGCCTACAAGCAATCTGCCCCTTGTAGTGGCATGCCCACCTATTCGGCAGACGTCCCAAGATCGCTTCATGCGATCGGCTCACCTGACGCCGTGACTCCGATGGCGTCGTCAGTCTTTGTACTGGTCGGGGTGATGAATGACGGGACGTCCGACTAAATTAAGTGTTTTGCGAAAATTGACAATCAAATTTACGGAAAATACATAGCGCACCTCTAATAGACGATATGGG
>NZ_JAWRXU010000389.1:0-305 GCF_046534895.1 Paraburkholderia sp. SIMBA_053
GTCCTGAGACGGTCACGACGAACGGCGCCGGCGAGTTCACGCTCTCCTACCCGGTGCCTGCTTAGGCGACGCCGGGCACCGCGTACACGGTCACGGCGACCGCTGGTGCGGTCACGGCGATCGACACCACAGAGGTGACGGCCGCTGCTGCGGTGGATGCCGCTGACACGGTGCAGGCCGGGACCACCCTCCCTGTCACCGGAGCGAACTGGCCGGCGAACACCGACGTCGAGGTGCAGCTGACGGATCCCGATGGGGTTGATGTCGGCGCCCCGGTGACTGTCACGACCGATGGCACGGGCGGG
>NZ_JAWRXU010000390.1:0-304 GCF_046534895.1 Paraburkholderia sp. SIMBA_053
TTTTCCTGTTCCTGACGAAGTCCTATGACCTGCGCGTCAAAGAGCAAAACGACGCGTATCTGGCCGAAGCCACGGATCTGTACGACCTCGAGTTCCGCATGCGCAAGATCGACCGTGAAGCGCAACTGCGTCAACCGTCGTGGATGAGCCAGCACTAAGCTGCAGCAAGCACGGGCCGGCACGCGAGCCGGCCATGAAAAGCGCTCAACGTGAGCGCAGCATGCCATAGCGCGCCAATGTTTCCTGCCGCGCTTTTGCGTGATCGACGACCGGCTGCGGATAGTCTTTCCCCAGCACCACGCCC
>NZ_JAWRXU010000391.1:0-304 GCF_046534895.1 Paraburkholderia sp. SIMBA_053
GTTTTAACAACTTTATTTGTTTCCTCAATATCAGGAAAATGTGCACTATGTTCAAATACAACAAGATGAGAATTCTCAATGTTGTTTGCTATTTCTTTACTAATTTCAATCCCAGTATTACGATCATGCTTTCCAACAATGATTAATGTATCAACTTTAATATTCTCTACACGTTCAATAAGTGGTATAAATGGTTGATTTTCAAAGAGAGTTTTTGCTACTATTCCTGTATTAATTAATCTACTTTCTTCCCACAAACTACGATTTAGTTTGGCAAATTTCTGATCAATAAACAACAAGCTAT
>NZ_JAWRXU010000392.1:0-304 GCF_046534895.1 Paraburkholderia sp. SIMBA_053
GTTGCCGTTCTTCGCGTTGGCGCTGCCGTTCTACGTGATCGGCGTGTACGCGGGCTTTCGCAACATGCTGCGGGTGTGGCCCGTGCTGCTGGTGTCGGGCGGCAGCTTCGCGCTGACGCAGTTCGTCACGTCGAACTTCATCAACTACAGCCTGACGGACGTGCTGTCGTCGCTAGTTTCGCTGATCCTGACAATTGCCTTCCTGCGCGTCTGGCGCCCCGCCGCCGATCCCGCCTTCGCCATCAACGTCGATCGCGTGAACGAGACGCGCGGCAAGATCACGGGCGCGCAGGGCTGGTATCCG
>NZ_JAWRXU010000007.1:0-349918 GCF_046534895.1 Paraburkholderia sp. SIMBA_053
GAGTGATGTTTATGAGCATCAAGGGTGGGTCAATTCTAGATGCAAAAAGTGGGTCAGTTTCCGGCGCAAATCAACACACAAGCATTTGACGGAGCCTGCCGACCCGGTTTTTCGTCCCGAGTACGTCGAAGGGAAGTCCTTCGGCATGAGCGCCAAATCCGTCGGCTGTTCGGCGAATATAGTTGGGTTGAAGCGCCGCTTTGAGCTCGTCAGCCTTCTGCTCAAGGATGCACAGAAAGTAGATGTCGTGGGTGAACACAATGACCTGGCGCTTGAGTGACTCTTCGACCAGCCGTTCGGCAACCTCCCATCGCCGGCGGTGGTCGAGCGACGAGACGGGGTCGTCGAAGACGATGCCGCCGCGCCCACCACTGAGCTTGATTTCGGCGAGGAAGGATGCGATTGCGATAGCGCGCTGTTCGCCCTCACTAAGAACGGCCGCAGGCGTTGCACTACCCGGAAGTTGAAGGGTCAACTTGAACTGCGTGCGCCCCCCCGGCGACTCAGGCTTCATGAAGACCTCGAGCTCATGACACTTGAGCTTTTTGAGCTCCTCGTTCAGCGCATCAGCCAGTTCCTTGCTTGCCAAGGTTCGCGATAGCTCCGTTGATTTGCGGGAAATCCCGCGCGTGTCTGTGCCATCGATGCACTTCTGCAACTTTGCGCAATACTCGTATTTCGAGATTGCTTCAAGTACCGCGTTCTTCACTTCACTGAGCTTGTGGCGTGCGTCGAGCTCCGCGCGCTCAGCCACGAGTTTGGCGCGGGCGACCTCATCGGCGGACGCCTCGAGGGTCTTTGCCTGGGCTTCCAGCGCATCAGCAACCTCGCCGAGCCGAACAGTTGCGTCGTTCTCGGCTGCGGACACATCATCCCAGTCCAAGGCGCCCCCAGACGCGAGCAGCGCTTGGGTTTGTCGGGTCTTCAGGCGGGTCTCCGACAGCTCGCAGAGCGGCAGCAACTGTGCGTCCAGTGCGTTCAGCTCCTCTTTCATTGCAGTGTCAATCGTGATGTCGAGCTTCGCATTCTTTACTGCGGTGAATGCTTCCTTAGCTAGGTTTCGAGCATCCTTTGCAGCCTGCTCGAACTTGTCCTTGATGAACGCGTCGAAGCGACCAAGACGGCCCGCACCTTCCGGGCCAAGTTCGTTCTGACAGAGAGGACACTTAGCGTCCGCGGCGAGACCAGAAATATCGTGACCAACGTGAGATATGGCTGCGAACTCACGAGCTGCTTCGAACAGCGCTTTCCACTCGTCGTCCCCAGTCCCAGCTAATTGACCTGGTTCACTTCGGAATGCTTCCGCGGCGGTCTCCGCGACTTTCTTCGCGGTGTTCGACTTATTTATCAGCTCCTGTAGATTCTTGAGCTTTTCGACGGAAACAGGCACGAACTTCGACTCAATCTGCGTCTTCAATCCTTTTATGCGAAGCCCCTTATTACGAATCTCTCGCGCTTTGGTCTTTGGGTCGGCCTCGGAAAGCGTCTTGGTCAAGACATCTCGGCGTGCAACGTCTTCGTCCGACAGGGCGGCCAGCTTCTCAATCTCTTCTGCGGTGGTCTTCTTGCCGACGCCACTGAGTGCGCGACCGACGGCGGTGGTCTGATTGATGAGCGTCGCGTATGCCGCATCGCTCGGTGACCCATCGGACTTCTCTTTCGTCACACGAGCCCTCAGCTTCCCGCACAGTGTCACCAGGCCTTCGAGAATATCGAGCCCGTATGGCACGTACGCAAAGTCACCATGATTATCGATATACGCCCGCGCGCAGTGGGTGTCGAAAATCGAGATGTCTGCGAGCGGCAAAGGCGGCTCAGTTCGATGCTTCCATATGAAGTCAACCGTTGTGCCATCGACGATAGCCTCAAACACAGCTTGAGCAGTGCCGACCTCCTTCGGGTCGAGGCGGGCGTTGGGGAGGATGGGCTCCCGTCGGTCGCGCGCGCGGCAGGCATGTTTGAAGATTCTCGAATAGCCGGATTTGCCAGCGCCATTCTCGCCGTAGATGACGGTCAGGCCGGTCGGCGAAATCGGGAGACGACCTCCGGGAACCAAGGCGTTGACGTGCTGCACGTCCTTGACGGCGACAATCTGGACGAGCCGGGTGGGATTGGTCTGGGGCGCAACCTCGGCGCTCTCCAACTTCCTCGCCACTCGACCATCCTCGTCTGGGATGCCGGCTTCAGCCTTCGCAAGCGCGTAAATGTCCTCGACGTCTTCAGGAAGGAGCTCGCGATTCACGTACAGCCGAGCAATAGCGTCTTGCTGCCAGGCCGAAAGAGTCTTCGACCACTGGTAGATTTCTTGGATGATGGTCACTGGTCAGGTCCCCTCGGATTTTATCGCGGCCGAAGCTATTGCCTTGGTCCGTGCATTTTTTGAACTGGGCGCTGAAATTTCGATGTTATATGTGCGCTTACAAAAGCGTATACCAAAAAATTTAGCATTTTTTAAACAAGGTTCTTGCAAAAGTTTTCGACGAAACAAAAATATAGCTTTGTAGGCTATGCATAGTGAATTTCGAGCTTACGAGGAGTATGAATCTGCAATCCGGGACTACCGAGGCCCACAAGGAGACCCGCAATCCGCATCCCTTCGCATGCACTGCAACGGCGACCTAGTCGTATATTACGGGCGGTTCGGGTGGATGAACCCCACGGCGAAGCTCGTTCTCGTGGACGCCACGCCTTGGAAGGCGCAGGCCGACATTGCATTGACCGAGGCGAACCGTGCACTGTTTGAGGGTGCTCCTACCTCCGAGGTGCTACGCCGCGCCAATCTCGCGGCCGACTTTGCGGGGTGACGCGCCAACGCGTCGTTGCGCTTCTCGACCATATTGGCGTGCATCAGTGGTTGAGTCTGAGCTCCAGTGCAGACTTGTTCGGCGAAGCGGGCGGCATGTTGCAGGTGTCGTCCGTGCTTCAGTTTCCCGTGTTCAAAAGCGGCGAAAACTTCAGGGCCGGGTGGCATCCCGAAAGAGACCCGATGCTGCGCCTGCAAATGCGAAACTACTTCGGGAAGATGGCCAAAGCCATGCCAGAAGCCGTCTTCATCACGGTGGGAGCGGCCGCGTCGAGAGGCGTCGAATGGCTGACCAAGGAAGGCTTCATAAATGAGGAGCGCGTGCTTCATGGCATCCCGCATCCACGTAAGGAGGAACCGGACCGCGCGGCGTATTTCCTGGGCGAGAAGGACCGCGCTGACCTAAACGAGAAAACGCACCCCGACAAGATTGACGCGGCGCGTGACCACCTGCGGAATGCGGTGGCTGCGCTGAAATGACTGCGCACCGCCGCACCGCGGAAAGCGGCGTTGCGGGGAGCATGCCGGCAACTTTCATGCGGACACGCCGACTTAAATCCGCTTCACGGGCGGCAGTCGGTAAGGACCGGCTGATACGTGGACTCGGCGCGCGGACAACTAGCTGTTCTTTCGGGCCCAGCCGGTACCGTCAATTCAGGGCTGTTCGGCCTTAAAACTACGCGGGGAGCTGTATGAAATTTGTGGCGGGACCTGTCAACAACGTTCTACTTCGAGATGTGCTGCACGGCGCCATCACCTATTGCACGCAGGTACGAGCCGCGGTTGCCTATGCGAACGCGAACACTGGACACGTTGAACTATTTGAGGCGTGCAAGTCTGCGGGCAAACAATTGACCTATTACGGGCGATATGACGAGACTGTACCTGTCTCACCAGAGGTCCTTTACTGGTTCCTAGCGGAGCGGTCGCCAGCCCTAGTGTGCAAACTGGTTCCGGACATCCTTCATGCTAAGGTCATCTGGTGGGAAGGAGTCGGGGTCTACGTCGGGTCCGCAAACCTGAGCGACCGCGCGTGGTATGACAACATTGAGGCAGGCGTTTTCGTCGAAGAATCGGACCTTGACGAAAACGGCTTTCGAGATGAGCTGATTAACTTCTTCGACGTGTTGGAAACCCATGCGGTTCAGTTGGAAGAGGGGCACTACACACATCTTAAACAGGTCCGCGACGAACGCCAAAAGAGGCTTGGACCGATTGAGGCTTCGCTACGGAACGATTTTGAAAACAAGCGCAAAAGCCGCATTCCGAAAAACGAGGGGCTGTATGCTCCAGTAAAAAAAGGTGCCGACAAGCGTCGCGATATATTTATTAAAGAATGGGGCTCGACCTTGCAGGTCATGCGGGACCTTGCGTATCACGTGAGTCAGCCGACGAATCGCCCTGATTGGATTGACCCGAACACGCCGGAAGGCTTGCAAGCCGACCAGTTCCTGCATGCATACTATTTCCAACGCGTCCGTGAGGGAAACTCATATCCGGTTGAGTCCTTTTTTCAATCTAACCACCTGAGCCGTGAAGCAGCTTTGGCTGAGGCGTTTGAGTGGTGGAAAAACGGCTGGAATTGGCCATCAGGCGGCTATGGATACACAGCCGAAGCAGCCGCACTACAGCGCGCGCCCCTCATGGAGGCAAATCTATCGAAGTCGCTGCTTCGTGGGCTGTCCCAAGTCGACTTCACTGAAGTCGCAAAAAACATCTACGCCCTGCGCGATTACGCTTTCCGCCAACCATCTGTGAGCATCGGGCTGTCGCCGGATGTTCGCGATTATGAACTCAAGGCAGAAGCGTTCGCACGCTGCCAGTACCCGCGGAAATCGGCCGAGGGCAAATCCATCCTCGACACTATCTATTTCGTACTTTACGGGGGGCCTGACGCGGACATCGCGGCCCGGCTGTGGGACGCAGTTGAAGAGCCGAGATGGCAAATTCAGGGCATGGGGATTAGCACCCTGGGTGAGATGGCAGGGTGGGCGTTGCCAAACCGCTTTCCGCCGCGGAACGGCCGAACTAGCAAAGCATTGCGTGCGCTCGGCTACGACGTTGCAGTCCCCAAATAATGAGGAAGCGCGAGGCGAGTGGTTAGACGGCAATCTTGCGGGTGAAATTGCGGTGCGAGCGGGAGGGAGAGACCGGGGCCGAAGCCCCGGCCCGCCCGCTTGATGGATTCATTCCCAAACACTTTTGGGGAATTTCACCTTCGAGAGCGGGTGATTCGGTGTCGCTGGATTAGAAGTGTTTACATTGCAAAATCAAGTGCTCGAAGTCGTGTAACGGCTTCTTCGCCAGAGATTTCGGCATTGTGTAACGACTTCTAATCCGTATTGCCAAGAGACCACTTTTCCGTCGCCTATTCGCTCCACCGTCACAGACTTCGCCAGATTCCGCGTGTTGTCGACGTTCGATAGGAAGGCGTCAACGGCTAATCCCGCTCGCAGACTTTCGAACGCGGTGGGCGTCGTGCTGTCGCCTACGACCAGAAACGACGAACCCAAGTTCACCAGACTGCTCTGACGAAAATGCCGAGCAGCACTGACGGCATACTTGGCCGAAAAATGCCACCTCATGATTTGGCGAGACTGAGAAAAGGACGGCCACATCAAAAAGGTGGCCGTCGCTCTTGCGATTGTGACGTCAATCAGGTTCCGCCATGTGAGCTATCGGAGCGCATCCATCGATAAATGTCTCAATGGATGCTTCCCAAAATCTCACATTATGGTCCCCGCTACACAACCCTCAAACATCAATATTCCCCGCCCTAAGCGCATTCGACTCGATGAAAGCCCGCCGCGGCTCCACATCATCCCCCATCAGCGTAGTAAAGATCCCATCAGCCGCAATAGCATCTTCGATCTGCACTCTCAGCAAACGACGCACAGCCGGATCCATAGTCGTCTCCCAAAGCTGCCCAGGATTCATCTCACCAAGACCCTTATAACGCTGCTTGGAAACGTTACGCTCGGCATCAGCCAACAACCACTTCATCGCAGACTTGAAGTCGCTAACAGCCATACTCCGCTCACCGCGCTTGATAACGGCACCAGGACCAATCAATCCCTTGAATGTATTAGCGGTATTGACCAGTTGCTGATAATCGGCCGTCAGCTGAAATTCTTCGTCCAGCACCGAAACCTTCTGATTCCCGTGATGCGTCCTCGCCACGCGCAGCGACCGCAACTCGCGCACCGGGTCATACATCGTCGTAACGGTGACTTCGGGCTTCAGCGCGTCGTCCCGCAGCTTAGCCTCGAGCGCTTTGGCCGAAGCCTCAGCGGCATCTTCGCTAGAGAGATCGACGACGACGCCATCCATCACAGCCTCGAGCGCTCCAGCGTCATACAGCCTGCTCAACCGGTTAACCACCGCCTGCGCAAGCAGATAAGCACGCGCCAACTCGCCCAATGCATCGCCAGTAATTGCCGTGCCATTTTCAGACGGCAACAATTCCGAGCCCTGTAACGCGAGCTTCAGAATGTGAGCATTGACCTCGTTCTCGTCCTTCAAATACCGCTCGTCCTTACCCGCCTTGATTTTGTACAGCGGCGGCTGCGCGATATAGATATACCCGCGCTCGATCATCTCCGGCATTTGCCGATAGAAGAACGTCAGCAGCAGTGTCCGGATGTGCGCGCCGTCCACGTCGGCGTCCGTCATGATGATGATGCGGTGATAACGCAGCTTGTCGAGGTTGTAATCCTCTTTGCCGATACCGCAACCCAGCGCCGTAATCAGCGTCACGATCTGCTCCGAAGAAAGCAGCTTGTCGTAACGCGCCTTCTCCACGTTGAGCACCTTGCCGCGCAGCGGCAAGATCGCCTGAAACTTGCGGTCGCGGCCCTGCTTCGCCGACCCGCCTGCCGAATCGCCCTCGACGATGTATATCTCCGACTTCGCCGGATCCTTTTCCTGACAATCCGCGAGCTTGCCCGGCAAACCAACGCCATCGAGCACGCCCTTGCGACGCGTCATCTCACGCGCCTTGCGAGCGGCGTCGCGAGCACGCGCTGCATCGACGATCTTGCTGCAGATAATCTTCGCGTCGTTCGGCGTCTCGAGCAGGAATTCTTCGAGCGCCTTCGCGACCACATCTTCCACCGGCGCGCGCACTTCGGACGACACCAGCTTGTCCTTCGTCTGCGCGCTGAACTTCGGCTCCGGCACCTTCACCGACAGCACGCACGAAAGCCCTTCGCGCATGTCGTCGCCCGACGTCTCGACCTTCGCTTTCTTCGCGACTTCGTGATCGGCAATGTACTTGTTCAACACGCGCGTCATCGCTGCGCGCAAGCCGGTCAAGTGCGTGCCGCCGTCGCGCTGCGGAATGTTGTTCGTGAAGCAGAGCACGTTTTCGTTGTAGCTGTCGTTCCACTGCATTGCCACTTCCACGCCCACGCCGTCCTTCTCGCCGCTCACATGGAAAATGGTCGGGTGCAGCACGCTCTTGGTTTTGTTGATGTACTCGACAAAACCCTTTACGCCGCCGACAAACGCGAAATCGTCTTCCTTGCCCGAACGCTGATCGGTCAGGCGAATCCGCACGCCGTTATTCAGGAACGACAACTCGCGAATCCGCTTGGCCAGAATGTCGTAGTGATATTCGACATTGCCGAAGATCGTCTCGTCCGCCATGAAATGCACTTCGGTGCCGCGATTTTCGGTCTCGCCCACCACCTGGATAGGCGACACCGCGATGCCGCCGATCTCTTCGATCACACGGTTTTGCGGCACGCCACGGTGGAATTCCATGAAGTGCTTCTTGCCGTCGCGACGAACCGTCAAACGCAGCCATGCGGACAATGCGTTCACGCACGACACGCCCACGCCGTGCAGGCCGCCCGACACCTTGTAGCTGTTCTGGTCGAACTTGCCGCCGGCATGCAGTTCGGTCATCACGATTTCGGCGGCGCTGCGCTTCGGCTCGTGCTTGTCGTCCATTTTCAGGCCGGTCGGCACGCCGCGGCCGTTGTCGGTGATCGAGATGGAGTTGTCAGCGTGAATGATCACCTGAATGTCGTTGCAGTATCCGGCCAACGCTTCGTCGATCGAGTTGTCGAGCACTTCGAACACGAGGTGGTGCAAACCAGTGCCATCCGATGTATCCCCGATGTACATCCCCGGCCGCTTGCGCACCGCCTCCAGACCTTCGAGGATCTGAATGGACGAGGCGCCGTAGCTGTTGTCGGGTTGCGTATTGTTCGTTTCAGTCATGGATTTTTTCCGGTTCTGCATTACTGCTGGGTTGCTGCTCGGGACTTTTCAAAATGCCATAAAAACGCCAAAGGGGCGCTGCGCCCCTTGGTGTGTTCTGGTTTTTGGACGCGTTAGATGCGCATTGGCATCACGACGTATTTGAATTCGTCGTTCTCGGGAATCGTGATCAACGCGCTGGAGCTGGCATCGCCAAGGCTCACTTGCAACATGTCGACCTTCAGGTTCGCGAGCACGTCGAGCAGATACGTGACGTTGAACCCGATATCGACGCTGTCGCCGTCGTACGCGATTTCCAGTTCTTCTTGCGCCTCTTCCTGATCGGCGTTGGTCGACATGATCTTCAACTGGCCCGGCTCGATAATGCAGCGCACGCCCTTGAATTTGTCCGACGTCAAAATCGCGGCGCGTTGCAGCGAACGCTGCAGTTCTTCCCGGCCGATCACGAACTGGTTCTTATGCGACTTCGGAATCACACGCTGGAAGTCGGGGAATTTTCCTTCGACCAGTTTCGACACCAGTTCGACCTGACCGAACGTGAATTTCACCTGCGTTTGCGCGATGTCGATGTTCAGCGTGTCGTCGATGTCTTCCAGCAGACGCTGCAACTCGAGAATCGTCTTGCGCGGAATGATCACTTCCTGGCGCGCGAACGCACCTTCGATCTTCATCGACGAAAACGCCAAGCGGTGGCCGTCGGTTGCGACCGCCATCAACTGGTCGCCGTCTACCACCAGCAGCATGCCGTTCAGGTAGTAGCGAATGTCCTGCTGGGCCATCGAAAAATGGACCATGCCGAGCAACTGGCGGAACGTCTTTTGCGGAACCACGAGGCTCGCGCCGTAGTCTTTAGCTTGCGCGACCGTTGGGAACTCGTCTGCAGCCAGCGTTTGCAGTGCAAAGCGGCTCTTGCCGGATTGCACCGTCAGACGCTTGTCATTCAGCGTAAGCGTGACCTGGCCGTCGGGCATGGCGCGCAGAATGTCGAGGAGCTTTCGTGCTGCCACCGTGGTGGCCACCGAATCGCCGCCCACGCCGAAATCGGCGCGCGTGGTGATCTGCAACTCCAGGTCGGTCGACAGGAACGACACGTCCGGGCCGTTCTTGGTAATCAGCAAATTGGCGAGGATCGGCAACGTATGGCGGCGTTCGACGATGCCGCTCACGGTTTGCAGCGGCCTGAGGAGGTTATCGCGTTCGGTCTTGACCAGTTGCATAGAGTTCCTTCGTTGATATAACGGCCCACGCGCCTTTCAGCCCTTTTGGGCATTTTTCCGGCACGCAACCGCAGCTCCCCGCCGGCGCCACGCAGCGCCCGTCACGGCGTGAAATCCGCCCGCGGCCGCCGGGCGGTTAAACCTGTATTGTGCCTGAAAAAGGAACCGCCTCACTAAAATGGGGGCGAGTTACGAAATAAACAGGTCGATTTTTCCGTCGGTACCGCTCAGCCTTTCAGCGTCTGCTCCAGCACGTGCAGCTCGTGGTTCAGTTGAGCGTCCTTGCTGCGCTCGTCGGCGATTTTTCGCACCGCGTGCAGCACCGTGGTGTGGTCGCGTCCGCCGAACAACTCGCCGATTTCCGGCAAGCTCTTCTGCGTGAGCTCTTTCGCGAGATACATGGCGATCTGCCGCGGCCGCGCGATGTTCGCCGGCCGCTTTTTCGAATACATGTCCGCGACCTTGATGCTGTAAAAGTCCGCCACGGTCTTCTGAATGTTCTCCACGGAGATCTGGCGGTTCTGCACTGTCAGCAGATCTTTCAGCGCTTCTTTCGTCAGTTCGATAGTGATTTCGCGCCCGTGGAACTTCGAGTACGCCAGAATTTTGCGCAACGCGCCTTCGAGTTCCCGCACGTTGGAGCGCAGATGCTTGGCGACGAAAAACGCGACGTCTTCATTGAGGCTCACGAATTCCGATTGCGCCTTGCGCATCAAAATCGCGACGCGCATCTCGAGCTCGGGCGGCTCGATCGCCACCGTCAGGCCGGAGTCGAAGCGCGAAATGAGACGGTCGTCGATACCCGAAATTTCCTTCGGATACGTGTCGCTGGTGATAATCACCTGCGCCTTGTTCGCGACCAGCGCCTCGAACGCGTAGAAGAACTCCTCCTGCGTGCGCGACTTGCCCGAAAAGAACTGAATATCGTCGATCAGCAGCAGATCCAACGAGTGGTAGTAGCGCTTGAAGTCGTCGAACGCCTTGCGCTGGTACGCCTTCACGACGTCCGACACGTACTGTTCCGCGTGAATGTAGCGGATGCGCGCGCCCGCTTTGTCCATCAGAAGCTGATTGCCGATTGCGTGGATCAGGTGGGTCTTGCCGAGGCCCACTCCGCCGTACAGGAACAGCGGGTTGTACGAGATGCCGGGATTGTCCGCGACCTGAATCGCCGCTGCACGCGCCAACTGGTTCGCCTTACCGGTCACGAAGTTGTCGAAAGTCAGGACCGGGTTCAGCTTGGAGCGCTCGTACATCGAGTCGTTGTCGCCGTTGCCATTGGAGCTCGCGCTCTGGCCCGGACGCCATGTGCGGCGCGCGGCCGCGGCTTCGTTTGCGTCGAGGCTCGGCAGGTCCAGGTCGGCGGAATCTTCGGCTGCGGCGCGAGCGTTTGCATTGTGCTCAGCTGCCGCGCGGGCGTTCGCGTTGAGGTTCGCCATCGCGCTGTTGGCGCTGTTGGCGCCGTTCGCGCGCGCGGCGTGCGCCGCTTGTACGGCGCCAACGGCCGCATCCACGGCAGCGCCGTTGCCCGCGCTACCGCCCATGGAATGAGGCGCCGAAGCCGGACGCGGCGCAGCCGGCGCGGCTGCCGCAGGGGCGCGCATGCCGGCTTTGGGATCCAGTACGAATTGCACGTCGACCGGGGTTTGCCAGAAATCGCGGGCCATATCCGCGATGCGGCCGGAGAACTGGCTCTTGACCCAGTCGAGCTTGAAGCGGTTCGGCGCAGCAATGCTGAGCGTGTTCGCAGCGGCGTCGAAGGCGACCGGGGCCAACGGTTTGATCCACGTCACGTACTGCTGGGGCGTGAGTTCACGCTCCAGCAATGCGGAACAGTGTTGCCAGAATTCGTTCATCGAGTTGCTGTCGTTATGGTGTGCACGAGGTTCGCCGGCGCCCCCGTCGCGCGCACGCAACAAGGCCCGAAGCAGCCAGGCGTAACAGCCCCAGGCGCCTGTGCCACAAAGGATTTGCGGGCAAGCGAGCCGGAGCGGCGTGCATCATTTTTGGGAAGTAAGGCGAGATTCTAACGCCAAACGGGAGCCGGAAGTGAGTTATCCACAGGGACGGATCAACTCCGCAAACGCACCGCGCGCCCGTACCGCACCGGCTAAAGTATTGACGGTCAACGAAAAACGGGTTTAAATAGCGGGTTCCGCGAAAACCAATTCAGCAAACCTCCGGCCATTGCGCTTTCAGCGATGATCGCGCGGTTTTTTTTCGATCAAGTGAGAGCAACATGAAACGTACTTACCAACCTTCCGTTACCCGTCGCAAGCGTACCCACGGCTTCCGCGTTCGCATGAAGACCGCTGGCGGCCGCAAGGTCATCAACGCACGTCGCGCGAAGGGCCGCAAGCGCCTCGCCATCTAAGGCAGGCGAGCGGATTGCGCGCTCTGTCCGTACCGGGCAAGACCGGTGGCGAAGCGGGACCGGCAGAGGCGCCGCAGCAGGGCTCGGTACCGTTGCGAGCGCAAGCCGCCTTCCCCAAAGCCGCAAGGCTACTGAAAACGGATGAATTTTCATCCGTTTTTCGTTTGCGCCCGTGGCGCCGCACTGCGCACTTCGTGGTGTACGGCCGGCCTACCGGCAACGAGGCTCGCCTCGGCCTCGTGATCGGCAAGAAGTATGCGCCGCGCGCGGCCACGCGTAATCTGGTACGTCGAGTCGCGCGTGAAGCCTTTCGGGTGCGTCGCGCGGAATTCGGCGGTTGGGACGTGCTGCTGCGTTTGCACACGCGCTTCGACAAAAAGGCTTTGCCGAGCGCCGCGTCGCCGCCGTTAAAGGCGTTGTGCCGCAGTGAAATCGAGTCGTTGCTCGACAAGGCAGCACGCGAAATTGCCCGTCGTCAGGCGCCGCCCGCGGACGCGCCCAAGACGGAATGACGCTCAGGTGACCGCCCGCTTTTTCCCTCAGGCTGCAGTAGCTCCGGCAGTCTTGAACAGCGGGTGTCGTCCGGTACTCCACGTTGCGCGGCGCTGTCCGGCCGCACCAGCCATGCAAACGGTACTCATCGCTTTACTGCGTTTTTACAAGCTTGCCGTGAGTCCAATGCTCGGCAATCGGTGCCGTTTTTACCCTTCCTGCTCTGATTACGCGCGCGAAGCAATCCAGTATCATGGCGCCGCGCGCGGGACTTATCTCGCCGCCAGGCGTATTTGCCGTTGCCACCCGTTTTCCGCGGGCGGCATCGATCTCGTCCCGCCTCCCACTTCTGAAAAGCGCTGACGCGCCGTTCCATCGACACTGAGACAACGCATGGATATCAAACGCACCGTCCTATGGGTCATCTTCTTCATGTCAGCGGTCATGCTGTTCGACAACTGGCAACGCGACCACGGACGCCCGTCGATGTTCTTCCCGAGCGCCACGCCGACCAAGACGGTCGGTAGCGCCGCACCGGGAACCACGACGCCGGGAACCCAGCCCGCCGATTTGCCGGCCACCAACGCAGCAGCGCCGGCCAACACGCCGGCGGCTACGCAGTCGCAACTCGTCAAGTTCAGCACCGACGTCTACAACGGCGAAATCGACACTCGCGGCGGCACGCTGTCGAAGCTGTCGCTCGTCAAGCAAGGCGACGGCAAGCAGCCGGATCTCGTCATCACGCTGTTCGACCGCACCGCGAATCACACGTATCTGGCGCGTACGGGTCTGCTCGGCGGCGATTTCCCGAATCACAACGACATCTTCACGCCGTTGCCCAACCAGCCGCATGACCTGACGGGCGACGCCAAATCGTTCCAGCTCAGCTTCGAGTCGCCGGTTAAGGGCGGCCTGAAAGTCATCAAGACCTACACGTTCACGCGCGGCAGCTATGTGATCGGCGTCGATACGAAGATCCAGAACGTCGGCACGGCGCCGGTGAGCCCGTCGGTTTATATGGAACTGGTGCGTGACGACCAGCCGGTGGAAACGCCGCGCTTCTCGCACACGTTCATCGGCCCGGCTGTCTACACCGACCAGCACCACTTCCAGAAGATGACGTTCGGCGACATCGACAAGAACAAGGAAGACTTCACGAAGCAAGCCGACAACGGCTGGATCGCGATGGTGCAGCACTACTTCGCGTCGGCGTGGATTCCGCAGCAGGGCGTGAAGCGCGACATCTACGTCGAGAAGATCGATCCGACGCTCTATCGCGTTGGCGTCAAGCAGCCGGTTGCGGCCATCGCGCCGGGCCAGACGGTCGACGTGTCCGCGCGCCTCTTCGCCGGTCCGGAAGAAGAGCGCATGCTGGAAGGCATCGCACCGGGTCTCGAACTGGTGAAGGACTACGGCTGGGTGACGATCATCGCGAAGCCGCTTTTCTGGCTGCTCGAAAAGATCCACAGCTATGTCGGCAACTGGGGCTGGGCGATCGTGCTGCTCACGCTGTTGATCAAGGCAGTGTTCTTCCCGCTCTCGGCCGCAAGCTATAAGTCCATGGCGCGTATGAAGGCGATCACGCCACGCATGCAGGCGCTGCGCGAACGCTTCAAGGGCGATCCGCAGAAGATGAATGCCGCGCTCATGGAACTCTACAAAACCGAGAAGGTGAACCCGTTCGGCGGCTGTCTGCCAGTCGTGGTGCAGATTCCGGTGTTCATCTCGCTGTACTGGGTGCTGCTGTCGTCGGTCGAAATGCGCGGCGCGCCCTGGATTCTGTGGATTCACGATCTGTCGCAGCAGGACCCGTTCTTCATCCTGCCGGTGCTGATGGCTGTTTCCATGTTCCTGCAGACGAAGCTCAACCCGACGCCGCCGGACCCGGTTCAGGCGAAGATGATGATGTTCATGCCGATTGCGTTCTCGGTTATGTTCTTCTTCTTCCCGGCCGGTCTGGTGCTGTACTACGTCGTGAACAACGTGCTGTCGATCGCGCAGCAGTACTACATCACGCGCATGATGGGTCAGTCGAAGGCGAAGCCGGCCTGATCCCTGCTTGAAGCGCTGAGGGCAAGTCGCCTTGCCTGCAAAAACAAAGCCGCCCGGTTCAAACGAACCGGGCGGCTTTTTTCATGCGATCTGTGTGGGCAGACGGCGCACGCGCTACTCTTCTTCGGTATCCTCACCGTAAAAGCGCCCAATCATTTCTTCGACGAGAAAACGGTCTTTCGGCGTCAACGATTCGATCTTGGACGCCAGTTCGATCGTTTCCTGAGAAGGCGGATACTTCTCGCCGCGGGCCATCGGTCTGGCGCTCGCACCGGGCGAAGGCCCGTAGTGCAGCCAGTGCTCCTTCACGTTCAACCACTCGGCAAGCGTGCGCAACTTATCGGGCTTTGGGATCGTCGTACCCGTGAGCCACTTGTGCGCGGTTTGTGGAGTAACCGGACGGTCACCGCGATAGCGAAGGTTGAACTGTTCGGCGAGCTTGGTCCCGCCGCGAATCTTCAGCGGCTCCAATGTTTCCTTCAGCCTCTTCGAGAAGGCAGCTTTTTCTTTCGGGGTTGGCATGGGCCAGATTGTGCAATTCAGCGTCCTCCCAGTTGACAACTGATCAGGCTCATGTTGAACGTATTTGAGATAATTTTAGCTTGCGTGCCGCAGCACAGCGGCGATCCAGCGCAATGTCAATTTTTGCGACTTTTCCATGTGGGACGCGCGTCTGCACGGCACCATGTTCTCGTTGAGTCTGGCTCAGTCCTATTCATCAAGTAAAAATCCTAGCTTGTTTAGGATCAATCTCAACGGCGACCCAGAAAGCACGTTCTGGTCGTCAGGTGACGCGCAGACCGGCCGGCACATAGCCCGCGTTACAATGCCCGGCGCCCCGGAAATGTCCGCGCCGCCCTGCCCCACTCTTCCGATTTCGCCGCCTCACTCATGCTGACCACCGACTCCGATCCCATCGTCGCCATTGCCACCGCGCCCGGCCGGGGAGGCATCGGCGTCGTGCGCATTTCATTTGGACGCGCGGGCGAGGCCGCGGCGCAGCCGCTGATGCAGGTGCTGACCGGACAAGCGCTCGCGCCTCGTCACGCGAGTTATGTGCCTTTTTTCGACGACGGCGGCAACGCGCTCGATCGCGGCATTGCCCTTTACTTTCCCGCGCCGCATTCGTACACCGGCGAACACGTATTGGAGTTACAGGGCCATGGCGGGCCGGTCGTGCTGCAACTGCTGCTGCAACGTTGCATCGACGCGGGGCGCGGATTTGGCCTGCGGCTCGCCGAGCCCGGCGAGTTCACGCGCCGCGCCTTTCTGAACGACAAGCTGGATCTCGCGCAGGCTGAAGCGGTGGCCGATCTGATCGAAGCGAGCACCGAGGCCGCTGCGCGCTCGGCAGGTCGTTCGCTCGACGGCACGTTTTCGCGCGACATCCATGCTTTGGTCGAAGAAGTGATCACGCTGCGCATGCTCGTCGAGGCAACGCTGGATTTCCCCGAAGAAGAGATCGATTTCCTCGAAGCTGCCGACGCCCGCGGCAAGCTCACGCGCATTCGCGAGCGTCTCGCGCACGTGCTCGCCGAGGCACGGCAAGGTGCGCTGCTGCGCGAGGGATTGTCGGTGGTGCTGGCCGGTCAGCCGAACGTCGGCAAATCTTCGTTGCTCAATGCACTTGCCGGCGCTGAACTCGCTATCGTCACGCCGATTGCGGGCACGACGCGTGACAAGGTCGCACAGACCATCCAGATCCAAGGCATTCCGCTGCACGTGATCGACACCGCAGGCCTGCGCGATACCGAAGACGAAGTCGAGAAAATCGGCATTGCGCGGACGTGGAGCGAGATCGAGCGCGCGGACGTGGTGCTGCATCTGCTGGATGCGCGCACGGGCATGACCGTGGAAGACGAAACCATTGCCGGGCGCTTCCCGGCCGGTGTTCCGGTCGTGCGCGTGTTGAACAAGACGGACCTTGTCGGCTTGCCGCCGGAGGCTCGCGCGCTCGATGCCGATTTCGACCTGAGCGAAGTGCGCCTGTCGGCGAAACAAGGCGACGGCGTGAGCTTGTTGCGCGACGAACTCCTGCGCATCGCCGGTTGGCAGGCCGGCGCGGAGAGCGTCTACCTTGCGCGCGAACGTCATCTGATTGCGTTGCGCGCCGCGCAGGACCACCTTGCGACGGCCGCCGCGCATGCCGATCAAAACTCGCAGGCGCTGGATCTTTTCGCCGAAGAACTGAGACTCGCGCAGGACCAGCTCAACTCAATCACTGGCGAATTCAGCTCCGACGATCTGTTGGGAGTGATTTTCAGCAGGTTTTGTATCGGCAAGTAGAACTGGGCATGCAAGCCGCCCTCAAATGCCTAAGACGGGACCGAAAGCCGCTTGAACGCGTTGTAAGCGAAACGGATCAACACGCTTTGTAGACCAATAACACCAGTTAATATTGGTACACAAACGCAAACAGTTTAAACTCGCTCTGTCGCGTACCAGCCACTCCAACATGCCTCGCCTAGCCGCCCCGCTCACCGAATCCCAGATACGCGCACTTGAACCGCGCGCCGCCCGCTACAGCGTCGCCGACGGCAACGGCCTCGTGATCGAAGTGATGACCACGGGCACGAAGATCTGGCGCTTCCGGTATTCGCTGAACGGCAAGCGCCAGCCGCTTGCGACCATCGGCGATTACCGGATGATTTCGCTGCGCGTTGCCCGAGCGAAGGCGCACAAGTACGCGGAACTCGTTGCGCAAGGCATTTCGCCGGTCGCCACTGCGCGCCGCGACCGCGGAGCCGAAGCGAAAGCCGACGTACTGCGTGAAGCAGCCGAGCTTTATATGGCGACCGAGATGGCCGGGAAGTCGGATGAATATCGACGCACCACGCGCCGCGCGCTCGACAAAGACGTGTTGCCCGCAATCGGCGGCATGCGGGTCAAGGCGGTGACCGCGGAGCATGTCGTCGCCATCTGCGAGGCGATCAAAAGCCGTGGCTCGCCGAAGATGGCGCTGCATACCCGCAACGTCATCAAGCGACTCTACGAGTATCTGATCGCTCGCCAACTGGCAACCGCGAACCCGGCGGAAGTCGTGCCGGCGCGCTCCATCGCCACCTTCGAGAGCCGCACTCGCGTGCTTTCCGGCGAGGAGATCGGCACGATGCTGCATTCGATCGAAACGTCGAGCATCCGCCAGCCGCTCAAGATAGCGCTGCATCTGCTGGTGCTGACGATGGTACGCAAATCGGACCTCGTGGAGGCGACGTGGGACGAGTTCGATCTCGACCGCGCGCTGTGGCGCATCTCCGCCGCGCGTCTGCATCAAGATACGGATCGGATCGTCTACCTGCCTCAGCAAGCGGTCGCGATGCTGCAACAGTTGCACCGCACGCGAGCAAGCAAAACCTTCGTCTTTCCGAGCGTAAGGGGCGACGACCGGCCGATTGCAAAGAGCATGCTAAACCAGGCGGTGAAGGCGCTTGGCCTGGAAGTCGAACATTTCGTTCTTCACGACTTCCGCCGGACGGCGTGGGCGCATCTGCGCGAGATGACAGAGCATGCACAACGGGACAAAACATCAGCGCAAACGCGACAAAGCGAGTCGCAAGGCGAGCCTGAATCCGATCCGACCGAGCAGCGGCAAATCGCCCAGCAATGGGCCGATTTCGTCGATGCAGAGCTCGACGGAGCGCGGAAAAGAGCCGTGGGCGCGGGATGATCGAAGGAGCAGGACGCACGTAAAGGCGAAATGCCCGCGACCTGCAATTTTAGGTACACAAAGACACGGCAGGCTGCTCCAAGCGACTGCCCTGTAAAGAAAACGGGCGTAGTTCACGAGGTTATTAATACATCGCCACTAGCGCAAAAGCGCCAAGCCATGCCCTCGCATCACGCGGCGCTTCTCTCCTGCGACTGATCGCCTACACTGGAGCAACGATGCAACCTTTTCGTGGAGGCTGCCATGTCTGAATCGTTGATCGCTTACCTGCTTGGGCCGACCGTGATGCTGCTGGTCGGCGGAGCAATCTGGGCGGCCTCCCGCTATCACCACAAGGCGGGACCGCAAAAGCTCGAGCGCTGGCTCGATACGCACTACGCTGAGTGGCTGCATCACAAGCACTGAAGCCGACGCCTTGCGGCGTCAAAACAAAAGGCCGTCGCAGTGAGCGACGGCCTTTCTGTCTGCAGCGTGCAGTTACGACGCGCCTACCACTTACCACCTGGGCGCAGGCTCACCATACTCGTACTGCTGCTGCGGCGCTCCGCACGCCACATAGCCGCGCTGGTACTGGTCGTAGCAGTAGCCCGGGGGCGGGCCCGCGTAAGCCGGTGCCGGCTGGTACACCGGCTGTGCATAGACAGGCTGCGCATAGACCGGCTGTTGATAGGCCACCGCGGGCGCAGGATTCAATATCGACGTCACGACCGCGCCCAGCACCGCGCCGCCGATCAGTGCGCCCACTACATCGCCGCCGCCACCGCCATGACCATGAGCCGACGCTTGCCCCGCGACGCTCAAGCTGCCCACCATCACTAACGCCACTGCTAACTTTTTCATTTTTCGCTCCCGCCGTTCAGGCATGGAACGAATTGTCGGCTACGCGCGCAGAAATAGATGCTGCAAGTGGTAACGACACATTACCTGTGTAACCACCACTATCAGCCGGTCGGATCAACGTTCCCACGACGCCGCTTGCACCGGCGCATCGTCGTAATACCGCTGACGCGCATCGCTCAGAACATGCCCCTCAAGCACGCCTTCGTCCTTTAGCGCTTTGAGCGCGGCCATGACGATCGCCTTGCGATCCACCTCGAAAAATTCGCGCAAAGCCTCACGTGTATCGCTGCGGCCGAAACCGTCCGTGCCGAGCGTCACGTAGCGGCGCGGCACGTATGCGCGAATCAGCTCGGGCACGGCTCGGACATAATCCGTTGCCGCGACGATCGGCCCCGCCGACTCGCCCAGCACTCGCGCGACGTAAGGCACGGCCGACGACGCATCGCCGTAACGCGCAAGCCGCTCCGCCGCCATGCCGTCGCGCTGCAATTCGCTGAAGCTGGTCACGCTCCACACCGCGGCGTCGATCTGCCAGTCGTCCTTCAGCATGCGTTGCGCGGCGATGACCTCGCCAAGAATAGCTCCGGCGCCGAGCAATTGAATTTGCGCCGGCGCGCCCTTCTCCGCACCGGCGGCAAGCGGATAAATGCCCTTCAGAATACCTTCGCGGATGGCAGCCACATCGCCGTCCGGTGCACAAGGCTGCGCGTAGTTCTCGTTCATCACCGTGACGTAATAGAACACGTCGCGCTGACGCTCGACCATCTCCCGCATCCCTTCGTCGACGATTACCGCAACTTCGTAAGCGAATGCGGGATCGTACGCGCGGCAGTTCGGAACGGTCGATGCCGCCAGATGGCTCGTGCCGTCCTGATGCTGCAAGCCCTCGCCGCCGAGCGTCGTCTTGCCCGAAGTCGCACCGATCAGGAACCCGCGTGCGCGCTGGTCAGCGGCTGCCCAGATGAGATCGCCGATCCGCTGAAAACCGAACATCGAGTAGTAGATGTAGAACGGCAGCATCGGCAGGTCGTGCACGCTGTACGACGTCGCTGCTGCGATCCACGACGACACCGCGCCCGCTTCCGAAATGCCCTCCTCCAGAATCTGCCCTTGCGTGTCCTCGCGGTAATACAGCATCGAGCCGAGGTCTTCCGGCTCGTAAAGCTGACCCAACGGCGAGTAGATACCGACCTGGCGGAACATGTTCGCCATGCCGAAGGTGCGCGCCTCGTCAGCGACAATCGGTACGACGCGTGGGCCGAGACCCGCGTCCTTCAGCAGCGCGGTCAGCATCCGAACGAGCGCCATCGTCGTAGACATTTCGCGGCCGTTGCAATCAAGCGCGAACTGGCTCCAGGAGGACATCGGCGGGACGATCAGCCCCTCCGACGCAACTCTCCGCCTTCTGGGCAGATAGCCTCCGAGAGCGGCCCGGCGAGCATGCAGGTATTGCATTTCCGGACTGTCTTCCGCGGGTTTGTAAAACTTCACCTGTTCGACGTCCGCGTCCGTGAGCGGCAAACGGAACCGGTCGCGAAACGCCTTGAGGTCGTCGAAATCGAGCTTTTTCTGCTGGTGCGTGGTCATGCGGCCCTGGCCAGCGGTGCCCATGCCAAAGCCTTTCATCGTCTTTGCGAGGATCACGGTCGGCTGGCCGCGATGCGCGAGCGCTTTTGCGTAAGCCGCATGCAGCTTGCGCACGTCGTGACCGCCGCGCCGCAAGCGGTCGATCTCCTCGTCGCTCAGTTGTGCGGCGAGCGCGGCCAATTCGGGGTTCTGGCCGAAGAAGCGCTCGCGGTTGTACGCGCCGTCGTTCGCCGAAAAAGTCTGGAACTGGCCGTCGACCGTATTCGCGAACGCGCGCAGCAAAGCGCCGCTGTGGTCGCGCGAGAACAGCGCGTCCCAGTCCGAGCCCCAGATCACCTTGATCACGTTCCAGCCGGCGCCGACAAAATGCGCCTCCAGTTCGTCGATGATCCGGCCATTGCTACGCACCGGACCATCCAGGCGCTGCAGGTTGCAGTTGATGACGAACACCAGATTGTCGAGCCCTTCACGCGCGGCCAGCGACAATGCGCCGGTCGACTCCGGCTCGTCCATTTCGCCGTCGCCGAAAAAGCCCCACACCTTGCGGCCTTCAGTGAGCGCGAGGCCGCGATTCGCGAGGTAGCGCATGAAGCGCGCTTGATAAATCGCGTTGATCGGCCCAATGCCCATCGAGCCGGTGGGAAACTGCCAGAAGTCCGGCATCAGCCAAGGATGCGGATACGAACAGAGCCCCGGCCCGCCGATCTCGCGACGGTAATGCCGCAGATTGTCCTCGGAGAGAAAACCTTCCAGATACGCGCGCGCATACACGCCCGGCGACGAATGCGGCTGGAAATACACGAGATCGCCCGTGCCCTCGCCCGCCCCCGGCATCGACGCGCGAAAGAAATGGTTGAAGCCGACTTCGAACAGATCGGCCGCCGATGCATAGCTCGCGATGTGGCCGCCGAGTTCGCCGTACGCCTTGTTCGCGCGCACCACCATCGCAAGCGCGTTCCAGCGCAGCGCCGCGGCAAGCCGCTCCTCGAGTTCGAGATTGCCCGGATAGCGCGGCTGATCTTCGGGCGCGATCGTGTTGCGATATGGCGTGACGTTGGTACGCGCCGATTCGACGCCGAGCGACACCGCGTGACTCGCCAGCCGGTCGAACAGAAACTGCGCGCGCTCGCGGCCCACGTGTTCCACGACAGCGTCGAGCGCCTCGAGCCACTCCGCTGTTTCCTGCGGATCGGCGTCCGCCGCCTCCGTGCGCTGAACGCCGAGGCTCCGTACCTGCTCACTACCGCTGGACAAATCCGTCATAGCACCACTCCGCATCGACACGCCGGTTCAAAATCGAGTGAGTCAATGGTACTTACGAGCCTGCAAAATGAGCGTCTCATTTGCTTGCCATCGCAGGCTGCGATAGGCTATTTATTCCGGATTTCGCCTTGCTCACGGAATATTTCATCTATGACCACGCCACCCAGACGGCTCGATCGGATCGACATCGGCATCCTGAGCCAGTTGCAGCAAAACGCGCGCATCACTAACGCCGACCTGGCGCGCTCGGTGAATCTCTCGCCCACGCCGTGCTTCAACCGCGTGCGCGCGCTCGAAAAGCTCGGTCTCTTCAAGCAGCAGGTCACGCTGCTGAACCCCGAGCCGCTCGGGCTACGCATCAACGTGTTCATTCAGGTAAGTCTGGAAAAACAGGTGGAGGACGCGCTGCTGCGTTTCGAGCAGGCCATTTCCGAGCGACCGGAAGTGATGGAGTGCTATTTGATGACGGGCGATGCCGACTACCTGCTGCGCGTGGTGATGCCCGATATGCAGACATTGGAACGCTTCATCGTCGATCATTTGACGAAGATTCCGGGCATTTCCAACATCCGCTCCAGCTTTGCACTCAAGCAAGTGCGGTATAAGACGGCGCTGCCACTGCCGTCGTCTGGATTGACGCTGACCGACCCGGACGACGTGGCGACCGACTGGCGCTGACGCGTCACCGCGCCTCGCTTCATTTCGCTTCGACCAAGGCGGTGCGCTGCTGTAATAGTGGCGGCCGACAATAGGCACGACGGCGTGCGTCAAACCTTACCCGCGACAAGCGTGCAACAAAAATCAGGAGAAAAAGCGATGAACTACGACGACAGCAATCCCTTCGCGAAGATTCTGCGCGGCGAGCTACCGTGCATCAAGGTCGCGGAAACCGATGCCGCGCTCGCCTTCATGGACCTGATGCCGCAAGCCGACGGCCATTTGCTCGTCGTGCCGAAGGAAGCGGCTGCGGAGATCTTCGACCTGTCGGACGCGGCGACCGTGGCATGTATGCGCATGACGCAAAAGCTTGCCATCGCCGTGCGCGCGGCGTTGCGCCCGGACGGCGTGTTCATCGGCCAGTTCAATGGCGCGGCTGCCGGACAGACGGTGCCGCATGTGCACTTTCACGTGATTCCGCGCTGGGAAGGTCAGCCTTTACGCATGCACGCGCGCGACGTCGCGGACGCAGACACACTCGAAGCGCTGGCCAAACGCATTCGCGCGCATTGGCGAGCGGACTGAGCTGCGAGTCTTCAGTCTTCGGTGACATGCGGCGCGCTCGTAGAGTGCGCTCACCGCAGCGCACGGGCGCCGCGTTACAGCCGATGCCGCGAGCGGCGCAGCGGATGACGCCAGTCGACGCGACGCGGTCTCGCTTGCATGGGGCGCGTGTCGTGCAGATGCCGGTGTTCCTGCCACAATTCGTCGGAGAAAAGAAACGCGACGATCAGCAGCGGCAGGACGAGAAAAACGCCCAATATGAGGTTCTCGAGCACGGCGGCCTCCGTTCTCACGTTGCATGGTTTTTATTGTAGAGCACCGCACGTACCTGCAATGTCGGCCAGTTGCCGTCCAGGTGCGGCGCATAACGCTGAACGATGCCTGGCATCGTTTATCTTCTGCATTTACACCGTTATATCCGCCGCTTTAACAGGTGGGCGAAATGACTTTGTGTGCAATGCACCAAGCGCCCTTGCCGTTACTAATAAATCGCTTAAATCGAATATCGCGTTAACGCTAATACGGCCCGCAAAGCATTACTGGTTAAAGCCGTGCGCGGATGGAGTCGCTTAGTTATCCCGCTTAATTTGGTGTCTTTGATGCGTCGCCGAACCATCCTTCATATAACGCGCACGGTGCGACAATCTGCCACTGTTGCGACCGCACACAAGATGTGCTTGTGGTTCCTGCACGTTCTCCTAAAGTGCAAGGTGCGGGCTAGACGATGGAGTTAAATACATAGCTAACCTGAGCATTCGGCCCGCACCCGGAGGAACATATGAAAACTCGACTCGCCCTGGTTTTCGCCGTTGCAAGTCTGGCTGCCGCAAGTGTTCAGGCGCAAGACGTCATGATCAAGCCGCAGCAAACCATTCAGTTCAAAGCCAACTCGTACGGCTGTTTGTCGAAAGACAAGCTCGACGCCGTCAATGAGCACGCGCAAGCCGGTGAACAGCAGAAAATGCAGGAGTTCTTCTCCGGGTATCAATGCGTTTCGACGCCGGAGAATTCGAGCTTCCGCGTCGTGCGTGTCGTCGGTCACGACTTCGAGTTCGTGAATGCCAGCAATAGCGACACGCAAGGCCTCTGGGCGAACGATCGATTCATCAAGCAATGATCTTATAGAACACTGAGTGCGCAGACTTTCGGCGAGTTGCCGGAACGACATGCGCTCCAGTGAATTCTCTGGCTTTAAACGCCGGAGACTGTGAGTCTTGTGCTTAAAAAAATCGGTTGGACATTTTTTAATGTCCGGCCGATTTTTGTTTGTGCGACGTGTACGTGCGATGCCCGTAAAAAAGCCGATGCGGTTATGTGGAACCGCATCGGCAGCACGCCTTCTCGCAAAGCGCAGGAACAACCGTTTAACTCTTCAAACGACTCGCGCCGCTCAGTGCGAGTCGCGCGGTACCGGCGCGCCGCTGGAGCCCACCAGGAAGTCGAGATCCGCGCCCTGATCCGCCTGCAGCACGTGCTCGACGTAGAGCTTGTAGTAACCGCGCTTCGGCGACTCGGGCGCCTGCCACGCGGCTCGCCGGCGCGCGAGTTCGTCGTCGCTTACGTCGAGATGCAGGCGTCGCGCTTCGACATCCAGCTCGATCATGTCGCCGGTCTGCACGAAAGCCAGCGGACCGCCCGCGGCTGCTTCGGGCGACACGTGCAACACCACCGCGCCGTACGCTGTGCCGCTCATGCGTCCGTCGGAAATACGCACCATGTCGGTAATGCCTTTTTGCAGCACCTTTTTCGGCAACGGCATATTGCCCACTTCGGCGAAGCCCGGATAACCCTTCGGCCCTGCGCCTTTGAGCACCATGATGCAGTTTTCGTCGATGTCGAGCGACTCGTCGTCGATCTTCGCGTGCAGCTCTTCGATGTTTTCGAACACGACCGCGCGGCCTCGGTGCTTCAGCAGTTCCGCAGTGGCCGCCGACGGCTTGATCACGGCGCCGTTCGGCGCCAGGTTGCCCTTGAGGACCGCGATGCCCGCCTTCGGCTTGAACGGCTCGGCGAACGTCGTGATGACTTTCTCGTCATGGTTGGGCGCGTTGCGCACGTTGTCCCAGATCGTCTTGCCGTTCACGGTCAGCGCCTCGCGATGCAGCAGCCCTTGCTCGCCCAGTTGCTTGAGCACCGCCGGCAAACCGCCCGCGTAGTAGAAGTCTTCCATCAGGTATTCGCCTGACGGTTGCAGATTCACGAGACACGGCACGTTGGAGCCAAGCTCCCAGTCTTCCAGCGAAAGCTCTACGCCAATGCGCTTCGCGAGCGCGATCAGATGCACGACGGCGTTGGTCGAGCCGCCAATCGCCGCATTCGTGCGGATCGCGTTTTCGAAGGCCTGGCGCGTGAGAATCTTGTCCATCGTCAGATCTTCGCGAACCATGTCGACGATGCGCCGCCCGGCCAGATGCGCGAGCACCTGGCGTCGTGCGTCGACTGCGGGAATGGCGGCGTTGTGCGGCAAGCCCATGCCGAGCGATTCGACCATGGAAGCCATCGTCGACGCCGTGCCCATCGTCATGCAGTGGCCGCGCGAGCGGTTCATGCACGACTCCGCCTCGGTGAATTCTTCCTGCGTCATCGAACCGGCGCGCACTTCCTCGGACATCTGCCACACGCCTGTGCCCGAGCCGATATGCTTGCCGCGGAACCGGCCGTTCAGCATGGGTCCACCCGACACTGCGAGCGCGGGCAGGTTGCACGACGCCGCGCCCATCAGCAGCGCAGGCGTAGTCTTGTCGCAGCCGACGAGCAGAATCACGCCGTCCATCGGATTGCCGCGAATCGATTCCTCGACGTCCATCGAAGCGAGGTTGCGGAACAGCATGGCCGTCGGTCGCAAATTGGTCTCGCCGAGCGACATCACCGGAAACTCCAGCGGCAAACCGCCCGCTTCATGCACGCCTTTTTTCACGTATTCCGCGAGCTCGCGAAAATGCGCGTTGCAGGGCGTCAGTTCCGACCATGTATTGCAGATGCCGATTACCGGACGTCCGTCGAATTCGTCGTGCGGAATGCCCTGGTTTTTCATCCACGAGCGATGCAGAAACCCGTCGCGGTCCTTGAGGCCAAACCACGCCTGGCTGCGCAGCGGCTTTTTAGTCTGGTTGGAATCAGCCATGAAATCTCCTGTTGGCAAACATGTAGGGCAGGGCGCGCGTCATTGCACGCTTAGTGCACGCGCTTGCTGCGGCGGAACTGGTCGAACAGCACCGCGAGCAGCAGGATCCCGCCGCGAATCAGGTATTGATAAAAAGTCGGCACGTTCATCAGGCTCATTGCGTCCTGCACGGAACCCATGATCAGCACGCCCACCAGCACGCCGGAAATCGTCGCGACGCCGCCCGTCAGCGACACGCCGCCGAGCACGCACGCGGAGATCACGCCGAGTTCGAGACCGACCGACGTCTTCGGATCGCCGAGACTCATACGCGACGCAAGCATCACGCCCGCAAAGCCGGTGACGAGCCCTTGCAGCACGAACACGGTGATCTTGATACGCGTGACGGGCAGACCCGCGAGCAGGGCCGCCTCGCTGTTGCCGCCGACCGCCAGCACGTTCTTGCCGAACACGGTTTTCTTCAGCAGAAAACCGAACACCACGAAGCCGATGATGTTGCTCCAGATCGGATACGAAATGCCGAGGAAGGAGCCGCCGCCCAGATCGAAGAAGCGTTCTTCCGAAATCATCACCGCGTCGCCGCTCGACGTGATGAAGGCGAGGCCTCGCACGACTTCCATCATCGCGAGCGTGACGATCAGCGAATTGATCTTGTAGCGCGCGACCAGCACGCCGTTCACGAGCCCGACCGCGCCGCCGGCAAGCACGCCCGCGGCAACGCCGAGCAATACGCTATGCGTCACGGTGATCAACGTGGATGCCACGACCCCCGCAAACGCCACGATCGACGCGACCGACAGATCGACCTCGCCGAGCGCGAGCACGAACATCATGGTCACGGAGATCGAACCGATCAGCGTGACGGAAAGCAGCAGGCCCTGAATGTTTCGTGAACTCAGGAAGTCGGGCACGGTGAACGACAGCACCGCAAACAGGATGATGAAGACCATCACGATGCCGGACTTGTTGATCAGATCCCAGGTCCGCGCGGCGCGCGCGCTCAGGCCCGCGGAAGCGACGGCTGGCGTGGAGGGGTCGGTCGATGGTGTGTGCATGATGTGTGTTCCGTTTCAATGCCGCGTGGTTCGGTTCGACGGCGCGATTCAGTTGCGTTCGGTTCAGGTGCCTTCTTCAGGGGCCTTCATTTGTCTGGCACCTGAGGCCAGCATGTGTTCTAGCGAGGCAGCGCGAGCTTGATGAGCGCATCGGGTGTCGCCTGTGCTTTCGGCAGATCGCCGACCAGGCGGCCTTCCTTCATGACGATCACGCGGTCGGTCACGCCGATTACTTCGGCAAGATCGCTCGACACCACGATCACCGTACGTCCCGCGTCCGCGAGCCCATACAGCAGACCGTAAATTTCGCTGCGCGCGCCGACATCGATGCCGCGCGTGGGTTCGTCCATCAGGAACACGTCGATGTCTTCCGCGAGCCAGCGCGACAGAATCACCTTCTGCTGATTGCCGCCCGAGAGCGTACCTATCGGCGTCTCGCCGTTGCGCGTCTTGATCGCGAGCTTGCCGATGAACTCTTTCGCGGTCTGCGCTTCCTTGCGTCCGTTGAGCACGTTGAAGCGGCTGAAGTGCCGGCGGCAACTGATGTTGAGGTTGTCCGAAACCGAAGCGATCGAAACGATGCCTTCCTGCTTGCGATCTTCGGGACACAGCGCGACGCCCGCGCGCACTGCGTCGCGCGGCGTGGCGAAGCGCACCTGCTTACCTTTGAGCGTGATGTCGCCGGCCGTGGGTTTGACCGCGCCGTAGATGAGCTTCATCAGTTCGGAGCGCCCGGCCCCGACGAGTCCGAAGAAGCCGACGATTTCGCCTTTGCGTGCGGAGAATGTGGCGGGTTCGCGCAGGCCGGGTCCCATCAATCCCTTGACGTCGAGTTGCACGTCGCCGACATCGCGCATGCGATAGCCATACACGTCGGCGATCGAACGGCCCACCATGCAGCTGATCAGACGGTCACGGTCGAGGCCTGCGCCTGCGTCAAACGTGTCGATGCGACGGCCGTCGCGAAACACGGTGACGCGATCGCACAGTTCGTAGACTTCATCCATCCGATGCGTGACGTAGATGATCGCGCGGCCTTCGGCACGCAACGCGCGAATGATCCGGAACAGTTGCGTGGTCTCGCGCGACGACAACGAACTCGTCGGTTCGTCGAATGCGATCACGCGCGCATCGCGCATCAGCGCCTTGCCGATTTCGATCATCTGACGCTGACCGATCGACAGATTTTTCACCTGCTGCGACGGATCGATTTTTTCGCCGAGGCGTTCGAGTTCGCGCACCGCGCGCGCGACGAGCGCCTTTTCGTCCAGCACACCGAAGCGGTTGGGCAGCGCGCCGAGCATCAGGTTTTCGGCCACCGTCAATTCCGGCACGAGGTGCAGTTCCTGATAGATGATCGCGACACCCGCCGCAATTGCCGCCTTCGTCGTGGTGAACTGCTGCTCCACGCCATCGAGCGACAACGTGCCCGCCGCCGGCTGGTTCACGCCGGACAAGACCTTGAGCAGCGTCGATTTGCCGGCGCCGTTTTCACCCATGAGGCCGTGCACTTCGCCGCGACGCACTTCGAGCGACACCTGGTCGAGCGCGAGCACGCCGGGAAAGCGCACGGTGATGCCGTCGAGTTGCAGATACGGCTCGGTCGAAGCGGGCACAGGCGAGGGCGTCTGTAGCGGCGCGTCGGCACCGCTAAGGGATGTCGCAGTGTGTGAGGACGTCATCAAAAAACCTCAATGGTGGACAAGCTGTGCGGGCCGCTCTCGCGTCAGGCAAATGCGAGGCGCGGCCCGCCGCGTGCGAAGTCGAACGCGGCTTAAATGCCGAGTTCTTTACGCACGTCCTGCCAGTTGCCGCGCACCATCAACTTGCCGGTGGTCTGCGTATCGGCGGGCGGCTGCTTGCCGTCCTTGATCCATTCCACGAGGTTCTCGGTGCTCTCCTTGCCGTGCATCGTCGAGCTGACGGCGATCGTGCCGTAGAAGCCCGTCGGCTCTTTCTTCTGGAACTCGGCGAAAGCCTCGCCTGCACCGTTGATGCCGACACCGATCACGTCCGCTGCCGGAATATGCAGCTGCTCGGTAGCACGCACGCCGCCCAGCACGCTTTCCTCGTTGAGCGCAAAGATCACCCACTTCTTGATGTTCGGATGCTTGGCCAACACCGGCGACGACGCGTTGAAGCCGCCTTCGTCGTCGGTCGTCTTTTGCGGGGCGTCGAAAATGTTTTCCTTCTTGAAGCCGCCGGCGAGCAGCGTTTCCGTCGCGCCGTCGGTACGCAATTTCGCGGTCGGCAGTTCGTAGTTCGTGATGCGCAGTGCGCCGACTTCCTCGGGCTTCCAGCCGCGGCGCTTCATTTCGTCGCTGATTGCCTGGCCGACCTGATTGCCGATCTTGAACGCGGACATGCCGAGGTGCGGCACATTCGCGAGCGGCTTGCCGCTGGAATCGACCAGTTGATCGTCGACGGTGACGAACTTCATGTTGTAGCGCTTGGCGCGCGCCTGAATGGCCGGTCCGAGACGCACGTCAGGCGCGCAGATCACGAAGCCCTTCGCGCCCTGGGCGCCGAGATTGTCGATCGCGGACAGCACTTTCTCGCCGTCCGGCGTGCCGATGTTCACCACCGAAAAGCCGTCCTTCTGACCGAGCGCGGTCGCGGCTTTCTGTTCGTTGATAAACCACGCCTGCTCCGGCATCTTCACGAGGAAGCCTACTTTGAGCGGCTGGTCCGCGTGCGCGGAAAGTTGGGCGGCGAACGGCGCGGCGATTGCGGCGGCGGCGATCGCGGTTAGCGTCAAACGGCGAAGCTTGCTGGTCATTTCTGTCTCCTGAGGTTGAAAAGCTGCATTGATTTCGTTTATGTGCAGCGAGGCGATACGCGGCGGCGCTAGCCGGGGCGTAAAAACTTGGCTATGGAATCGAGGCGGGCGGCCGCGCGCAAAAAGGTCTTCACGATCAGCTCGCGACGTACGCCGTTTTCACGGCCGTCCAGAATGCTGCGTCGGTCGAGCCGTACGCGGACGCCTTGCGCCCGCCACCAGGCGCGTGATGCTCCACGGCCGAGGTCGGCAGGTTGATCGTGACGAGACCGCTATGCACGTGACGGCGGAAATGCCGCGCGCGGCTGAGCGAGCGCGTACAGATGCCGGCGCATAGACCGTAAGCGGTGTCGTTCGCGAGATGCAGCGCGTGATCGTAGTCGTCGGCGCGGAGCACGACCGCGAGCGGACCGAAGATTTCCTCGCGCGCAATGCGATGTTCCGGCTCGCCGACGAACAGCGCGGGCTCGAAAAAGTAGCCGCGTGTCGCGCGTTCCAGTTGACGGCCGCCGTGCAGCAATTGCGCGCCTTCCTGCTTGCCGATTTCCACGTAGTCGAGATCGCGTTCGAGTTGCGCGGCGTTCGCTACCGGGCCCATGTCCGCGCCGTGCTTGAGCGCGTGGTCCACGTTGAGCCTGGCGAGCTTCGTCTGCAATGCGTCGACGAACGGCTCGAACATCGAACGTTCGACGATCAACCGCGCCGCCGCTGTGCTGCGCTGGCCGGTCGAGCCGTACGCGCCGGTCAATGCGGCATCGACCGCGCTGTCGAGATCGGCGTCGGCCAGCACGACAAAGGGATTCTTGCCGCCCATTTCCAGTTGCACGCGCGCCTGGCGCGCGGCAGCAGCTTGCAACACGCGCGTGCCGGTTTCCGCCGAACCGCTGAAGCTGATCGCCGCAACGAGCGGATGAGCGACGATTCGCGCGCCGACCTGCCGGCCGCTGCCCATCACGAGATTGAAGACACCCGCGGGCAAACCGGCGCGGCTCACGATCGACGCGAGCGCCGCCGCGCAAGCCGGTGTGGATTCAGCCGGCTTGTAGACCACGCAATTGCCGTGCGCCAGCGCCGCGCCGATCTTCGCTGCGGCGATTGCGAGCGGCGCGCTCCACGGCGCGATGATGCCGACCACGCCGAGCGGTTCGCGCGTCATGTCGATTTCGACGCCCGCGCGCGCCGACGCAAGCGGTTCGGCATACGCGCGCTGTGCATCGGCGGCGAACAGCTTGAACGTCTGACCTGCGCGCGTCGCCTCGGCCAGCGCCTCGGGCAATGTCTTGCCGACTTCGCGCGCGAGCAGTCGGCCGAGTTCGTCGCGGCGCACCAGCATTTCGCTGCCGATTGCGTCGAGCGCGTCGGCGCGACGCTGCGCCGAACTGAGCGCCCATTCGCGGAAGGCCGCGCTTGCCGCTTCGATCGCGCTATCGGTTTGCCGGACGTCGGCACGGACATATTCGCCGACGGGTTCGTCCAGATCCGACGGATTGAGCGAGACACCCGTGGTCGCACCCGTCTCCCATCCGCCATTGATGTAATGGCGCAGCGGGCTGGCAACGAGCGGGACGAGCGGATCGCGGTTCATCGACGGAAAGGCGCCACATGAGAAGCTTAAAGTCCACGAATGGTATGAGTGCGCGCAATAACTTTCCAATCCCTTTTTGGGCTACACCGATAACAATTTCGGTATGGCATGATTGGGGCGATTCGAAAAAATGCTTTGGAGACAGGCGATGACGCGTAGCTACTCGAACTGGTTCGTCCGTGCGCGACTCAAGACGCGGCAGTTGCTGCTGCTCGCCGCAATGGAAGAAGAGGGCAACGTGCGGCGCGCCGCCGACGTGCTCGGCATGACGCAGCCGGCGGCTTCCCGCCTGCTGAAAGAACTCGAAGACATGCTGGGCGTGAGCCTCTTCGACCGAACGCCGCACGGCATGCATGCAACGCTGTACGGCGAGGTCATGATCCGTCATGCGCGCATGGTGCTGTCCAATCTCAGCCACGCGCACGACGAAATCTCGGCGCTGCGCGCGGGACTCGCCGGGCAGGTGCGCATCGGCGTGATCGCAGCGGCGGCTGCAACCATGGTGCCGCGTGCCATCGCGAGTGTGAAGGAGCGTTATCCGCAGTTGCAGATCTGGGCGGAAGTCGAAACGTCAGATGTGATGCTGCCGCGGCTTGCCGAAGGTGAACTCGACATCATGATCGGCCGCGTGCTCGAGCGCCAGAACCAGTTCAAAACCGAAGTTCGCTACGAACCGCTCGCCGACGAACCGCTGTGCGTGGTCGCGCGGCCAGGCCATCCTCTGGAAAACGAAGCGGGCCTGACGCTGCGCGGCATTGTCAACGCGAGTTGGGTATTGCATCCGCCGGGCAGTGTTTTGCGGCATCGCTTTGACCTGATGTTTTCGCAGATCGGCCTGAATCCGCCGCAGAACGTGGTGAACACCAACAACTTCCTCGCGATTTCCAGTTTGCTGCTCCAGAGCGACATGTTGGCGGTTTTGCCCGACGAAGTGGCGCGTCAGTACCAACAGTACGGCGTGTTGAAGCGCTTGCCGATCGATTTACCGTGCAGGATGGATACATTCGGTATCATCACGCGCCAGTCGCACCTGCTTTCTCCCGCGGCCTCAGTGGTGCTCGACGCGTTGCGCGAGGCGGCCGGCGAGGTTTATGGCGCTCCCGCAGAGCAGGCCTTGGCTCGTTAAATGCTTCTTCCCGTCTATGTGGTGGCCGGTGGACGGCACGGGAGGGAGACAAAATGTACAACAAACACGGAAGACGGCAGCGCGCCGTCGACGACTCATTTTCGGTTCGCTCCGCTGGAGCGAGCGTCTGGTTTAGCAACGGCATGGCTCTCAAATCGACGATTTACAAGGCGGAATTGCAGATCGCCAACATGGACCGGCACTATTACGCCGACCATTCGCTCACCATCGCGCGTCATCCGTCGGAAACCGACGAACGGATGATGGTCCGCGTCGCCGCGTTCGCGCTCTTTGCGCAGGAACGGCTCGAGTTCTGCAAGGGATTGTCGGATGTCGACGAACCCGATCTGTGGCAGAAAGATCTGACCGGCGCGATTGAAACGTGGATCGAAGTCGGCCAGCCCGACGAGCGGCGCATCGCAAAGGCGAGCGGCCGTTCGAACGACGTGATCGTGATTGCGTACGGCGGACGTACTTCGGATATCTGGTGGCAGGGCGTGCGCAACAAGGTTGAGCGCATGCGCAATGTGACGGTCTGGTCGCTTGGCGAGAACGTCGCGGCAGAGTTGGGCGCGCTTGCCGAGCGCACGATGCGGCTTCAATGCACCGTACAGGACGGCGAAGCGTGGCTCGGCAGCGCGGAAGCCGACGCGGTGAAAATCGAGTGGACGGTGTTGAAGGCGCCCGCCAACGGCTAGGACGTCGGCAGCTCGCGGCTGACCTTGCGGCTCGCCTTCAGAGCGACGTGACCCGAGCCGCTTCCGGCGGCCCTTTCAGTTCGACCATGTTGCCCTCCGGGTCGAACAGATATAGCGACGGGCCGTAGCCGTCCGCGCCGTAGCGAACCGCCTGCTCGCCAAGCCGTGCGCCGTGCTCGCCGAGATGCGCCTTGAGCGCGTCTACATCAAACGGTTCCACGCGCAAACACACGTGATCCATGTTTCGCCCTGCGCCGACCGCGCCGTTTTCCGGGCGATCGAGCTTCGCGCCCACCTGCAGCAGGTCGATCAGCGAACGGCCCGCGCGCAACTGCGTGAGACCCAGCTCGCGCTGCTCCTTCTCGAGGCTGCAACCGAGCACCTCGCAGTAGAAGCGCGCCATGACCTCGACATTCGACGCCCGAATCACCACGTGGTCGATCTCGCGAATATGGATTTTCATTTGGAACGTTTCCTCTGGCCGGCTTACGGAACGGATGAACCACCAGTTTATGAGAAAGCGGCGGCTCTGGAAGCCTTGCGGTGAGGCCCAGATGCAGAGCGTACAGACGAAAAAAAGCCCGCTCTGCTTGGAGCGGGCTGAATCCATATCAGGAGGAGACATGGAGGAGACAGGTACTAATATACACACGGGGTTGGTGCGACGCAATAACTTTTTAAGGGAAAACCCGATATCGTGCAAATTTGTCGCACTTTGCGGCGAAACGAGTGCCTGGCGGGGATTCGACGACCGTCCGCCATTGGGAAACCGCAATGACACAGCAAGAACCGGAGCGTAGTGTGTCGGCATGCGGCCTACATTGGTGAGCATCGAGAGCACCTATCCGGGACCATCATGAACCGCGCTGCCAAGCCTGTTGACACTAGCCTTACCGCCGAGACCGCCGCCTGGAATTCCGACGACGAGCGTTGGGAAGCCGTCACTCGCCGCGATCCGCTCGCGGACGGCGCTTTCTTCTACGGCGTGAAGACGACGGGTGTGTTCTGCCGTCCGTCCTGCGCTTCGCGCCAGCCGCGTCGTGAGAATGTCGCCTTCTTCGCAGACGCCGGCGGCGCCCGCGCCGCGGGCTTTCGCGATTGCAAGCGCTGCCAGCCGGGCGGATTGCCGCGCGAACTGGAGATCGTGAACCGGGCGTGCGCCGCGCTCGACGCCGATCCGCAGCAACGTCTCACGCTCGCGCAATTGAGCGACGCTGTGCACGTGAGCCCGTTTCATCTGCAGCGGCTGTTCAAGCGCGTGGTTGGCGTGTCGCCACGTCAGTATCAGGCCGCGCAGCGCGGCGCCGCGTTGCGCGACGCGCTCAAGAGCGGCGCGGACGTCACGCGTGCGACGCTGGACGCCGGCTTCAATTCGCCTTCGCGGATGTACGACAGCGCATCGGCGGAATTGGGCATGGCGCCGTCGGAATATCGCCGCAAGGGTGCGGGACTGACCGTCCGCTACGCGAGCGCGCCGACGTCGCTCGGCTTCGTGCTGGTGGCCGCGACCGACAAAGGCATCTGCAAAATCGGCTTTGGCGACGACGCCGCCTTCCTCGTCGACGAATTGCGCGGCGAATTCGCCAACGCGGCCCTGCTCGACGATCCCGAGCGGCTCGCGCCGTTCATCGCTCAAATCGACGCGTACCTGCGCGGCACGCGTCAGGACTTCGACCTGCCGCTCGATATTGCCGCGACCGCCTTCCGTCAGCGTGTCTGGGACGCGCTGCGGCGCATTCCGTATGGACAGACGCGCAGCTACACGGAGATCGCCGAGGCGGTCGGCGCGCCGCGGGCCGTGCGCGCCGTGGCGAGCGCGTGCGCGACGAACCCGGTTGCGCTCGCCATTCCGTGTCATCGCGTCGTGCAAAAGGGCGGGGCGCTTGCGGGCTATCGCTGGGGCTTGCCGCGCAAGGCCGCTCTTCTGGACAACGAGGCGCAGCACGCGCGCAACGTTTCCGCAGATGAACCCAGCCATTCCCAGACGGGTCCTACTGAAACCGTCGCTACCAAACTGGACCACGCCGCGTGAGCACGCTTGACGAAGTCGCAACCCTGGAACTGCCGTACAAATCGCCGTTCGACTGGCCGCGCCTGCTGCGCTTTTTCGGCGGACGGGCGACGCCCGGCGTCGAGACGGTCGAAGACGGCGCCTATCGCCGCGCAATCGAATGGGACGGCGACAGTGGCACGCTCAGCGTGCGCCAGCACCCACGCAAGCGCTGCCTCGTCGCAAGCATCGAGGGACCGGTGAGCCGTCACGCCGACGCGCTTGCAGCACCCATCGCGAGGATCTTCGATCTGCACGCGGAGCCGAAGAAGATCGGTGCCGCCCTGGCCGCCGACCCCTGGCTCGCGCCGCTGATCGAAGCGGCGCCAGGTCTGCGCGTGCCGGGCGCGTGGTCCGGTTTCGAACTCGTGGTACGTGCGATCGTCGGCCAGCAGGTCAGCGTGAAGGCCGCGACAACCATCATCGGACGACTGGTACAGCGCGCGGGCGAGCGTATCGAAGGGCATCCGCACGCAAGCACCGCGTGGCGTTTTCCGACGCCAGACGCCCTGGCAACAGTCGATCTCGCGCAAATCGGCATGCCGGGCAAACGCGTCGCGGCGTTGCAGGGTTTCGCGCGCGCCGTCGCGAGCGGCGACGTACCGCTCGACAGCGCAACCGCCGACGCTCACAGCCTGCGCACGGAATTACTCGCCTTGCCGGGCATCGGCCCGTGGACGGTCGAATACGTCGCGATGCGTGCGTGGCGCGATGCCGACGCGTGGCCCGCGCTCGACCTCGTGTTGATGCAGTCGATCTCCGCGCGCGATCCGTCGCTCGTGCGGGCGACCCAGCAACGCGCACGCACCGACGCATGGCGACCGTGGCGTGCTTACGCGGCGATGCATCTGTGGAATGAAGTAGCGGACCGCGCCGGCGCCGCGCGTGGCGGTTAACTTTGCTTGCTAGCTCGCGTGGGTAGCAACACGCGCAGGTTGCTCCGTCCCGCCGCATCGAACGCGGGTGCGGCACGCACCGCCGCCCGCTAAAAACCTCACCGCCGCAATACCCGCAATAACCCGAATTCCCGTGGCCAGATTCGCGAATCCGGCGTGAAAACAGTCGGTCAGACCGGCCGGAACAGCCCGCCGAGGCGGCCTCAAGCAGGCGCCGTGGCGAGATGTTAAAGTGCCCGCTACTGAAAATTCCGCCGAACGTTGTCGACCGCACCATGCTGCCAGTGAGCAGCGAAGCGGCACATGGCGGCCGACAACGCCCGACTCGCATCAATGCCAAACACCACACAATCCCGCACGACCGACGCGTTCTCGCACCGCCTGTCCGTGCTGACTTCTGGCCCGCAACGCGATGCGCTGCTGCACGGCCTGCGCGGCATAGAAAGAGAAAGCCTGCGCGTGAACCATAACGGAGAACTCGCGCTGACGCCGCATCCGCGCGCGCTCGGATCGGCGCTCACGCATCCTTCGCTGACCACCGACTATTCCGAAGCGCTGCTCGAACTGATCACGCCGGCCGAGCAGGACGTCGCGCTGACGCTCGATAAGCTCGACCGGCTGCATCGCTTTGTGTACGCAGAACTCGGCGACGAGATTCTGTGGAACAACTCAATGCCCGGCCTCTTGCCCGATACCGACGACGGCATTCCAATCGCGAACTACGGCACCTCCAATATCGGCAAGCTGAAGTACGTCTATCGGATCGGCCTTGCGCTGCGTTACGGTCGCACGATGCAATGCATTGCCGGCATCCACTACAACTATTCGCTGAACGAGGAAGTCTGGCGGCTGTTGCATGCCGATCAGCAATCCACCGCAAGCGCCGTCGATTTCCAGTCGGATCGTTATCTCGCGCTGATTCGCAATTTCCGCCGCACAAACTGGCTGCTGATGTATCTGTTCGGCGCGTCGCCGGCGCTCGACCGCCGCTTCTTGCGCGGGCGTAAACATACGCTCGAAACCTTCGACGCAGACACGTTGTACCGTCCGTATGCAACCAGCCTGCGCATGAGCGATCTCGGCTACTCGAACACCACCGCGCAAGCGGCGCTGCATGCCGACTACGACACGCTGCCCGGTTATCTCGACGCACTTGCGAAGGCCGTCAGCCAGCCGTATCCGGCATACGAGGCAATCGGTACGCAGCGAAACGGCGAGTGGGTGCAGATCAACACGAACGTGCTGCAGATCGAAAACGAGTTCTACTCGACGATCCGTCCGAAGCGCGTCACGTATCCCGGCGAGCGTCCTTTGCATGCGCTGGCCGCGCGCGGCGTGCAATACGTCGAAGTGCGCTGCATGGACATCGACCCATTCGAGCCGGTTGGTATTTCTCTGGAGACGTCACGCTTTCTCGACGCCTATCTGCTTGTGTGCGCGCTCGACGACAGCGCGCCATTGCCGCCGCAGCCCTACGCGGAGGCCAACCAGAACTTCGCGCGCGTAACGACCGAAGGGCGCAAGCCCGGCCTCGAACTGGTCCGTGACGGCCATCCGCTCGCGATGATCGAGTGGGCCGAAGAGCTATTCGTCAAGATCGAAGCCGCGGCAGCCACGCTCGACGCACTGCAGGGCGGCGACGCGCACGCGCGCTCGGTTGCCATTCAACGGGCGAAACTTGCCGATCCGTCGCTTACGCCATCGGCGCGGGTGTTGCAGACGATGCGCGACAAGCAGCAGAGCTTCCTCGAATTCGGTCTGGAACTAAGCGAAGCGCACGCGGCCTACTTCCGCGCGCGTCCGCTGGAGCCGGGCGAGGCCAAGGAGTTTGCAGAACTGGCCAAACAATCGCTCGACGAGCAGGCGAAGCTCGAACGCGAAGAAGTAGGCTCGTTCGATGCATTTGTCGCAGCTTATCGGGCGTATACGTTGAATCGTTTCAGCGTCTGAACACACCGGCTCACGTGCGCGAAGCAACGTGCGAAAGCGGCTCGAGTAGCCGCTTTTTTTATTGCGCGGTGCATGCGCGGTAACGGCTACGTAATCGACGCGCACAACGCGACGCGCACAACAGCGGGCGCGTCGGCAGAACCTTCGCGACTTGCAGGTTTCTTTGACGTAAAGGAAACGCCCTCCGCGCGTAACGGTCCAAACTGTTACGACACGCTAGCGAGAGGGAGGATCAACGTGATGAAGCAAAGTCTGTTGGCCGCACTGTGCATTGCGACGGCGGCGGTTGCCGCGACCGCATGTTCAACGCAAGGACAAGTCGATCCCGACGTTATGCAGATTGCAACCACGCCCCTGACGTGTTCGAACAAAGCTCAGTGCGACCTCTGGTGGCAGCGCGCGCAGACGTGGGTCACGAACAACTCAAAATATAAAGTCGAATCCGCGACCGACACGCTGATTCAGACGGCCGCCCCCGATGGCGGCAAACGCGCGCTCGCGTATCAGATCACCCGCACCGCAAATCCCGACGGCACCGCGACGATCGGCTTCGCCGCACATTGCGATGGATCGCTTGGCTGCACGCCGAACCCGTGGGAAGCGGGCGCCGACTTCAAGCAATACGTTCGAGGCACCGCGGCGGGCACACAGAAACCCGATGTGAAGCCGTCGCAGCCCGCCCCCACCGCCATGCACCCCGACGCGTTGCAGGGGCAGTCGGTGACGCCAACGACCGGCGAAGCCGTCAGTCAATGAGCGAAGCGTTGCGCCGATCAATGTCCCATTGAAGGACCGACGCCTTTGCGCGGTTTGGTGATCCACACGAGCACCGCAAGCACGAGGAACGCCGCGCACGATATGCGGAAGAAGTCGTTCGTGGCGAGCATATAAGCCTGCGCAGTCACCACCTGCTCGAGCTGCGCGGTAATGCTGCCACCGGAAAAGCCGACGCCGGCGAGTGCATCGGTGTACGCATTCGTATTCGGCGTGTAGACGTTCACGTTGTCGACCAGCATCGCATGATGGCGAATCGTATCGTTTTCCCAATACGTCGTACTGATCGCAGTTCCGATCGCCCCCGACAAGGTCCGGAAAAAGTTCGATAAACCCGACGCGCTTGCGAGCCGTTCGTCGGATACGCTCGATAGGGTGATGGTTGTCATCGGCACAAAGAAGCACGCCACGCCGATACCCTGCACGATACGCGGCCAGATGACGTGGTTAAACGGCACGTCGAGCGTGAAAGTGGAGTTCCAGAACGACACGAACGCGAACACGATAAACGCGAAACTCGCCACCACGCGCAAATTCAAACGATGCATGTTCTTGCCGATCATCGGCGAGAGAAAGAGGGCGAGTAAGCCGACCGGCGCGGTGGCGAGACCGGCGAGGCCCGCGGTGTAGCCCATCACGGTTTGCAGCCATAGCGGGAAAATCACCACCGAGCCGAAGAACGCCATGAAGCCGAACGAGATGATCAGCACGCCAAGCGCGAAGTTGCGGTCCTTGAACAGCGAAAGGTCGACCACGGGTTCTTTCTCGGTCATCTCCCACACGAGCATGAACGCAATCGACACGACCGCGATCACTGCAAGCGTCACGATAAATGTCGAGTTGAACCAGTCGCGGTCCTTGCCGAGGTCGAGCACCATCTGCAGGCACGCCACGCCGATTACGAGCAACGTAAGACCAACCGCGTCGATACGCTGCTGCGTGGTCTTCGTTTCCCGGCCGCGCAGCAGCACGAACGCGCAGCCCGCGGAGAAAAGGCCGATCGGCACGTTGATGTAGAAGATCCACGGCCACGTGTAGTTGTCGGTGATATAGCCGCCCATCACTGGCCCGAAAATCGGCGCACAGATGACGGTCATCGCCCAAAGGCCGAGTGCGAGCCCGCGTTTTTCCGGCGGATAGGAGCGCATCAGAATGGTCTGCGAAAGCGGCACCATCGGCCCGGACACAAGGCCTTGAACCAGGCGAAACATGATCAGCGACTCGAAATTCTGCGCGAAACCGCACAGCGCCGAGGCGATCGTAAAAAGCAGAACGGACAGTGTGAAGAGCCGCACTTCGCCGACGCGCCGTGCCAGCCATCCGGTGAGCGGCACAGCAATCGCCGACGCAACCGAATACGACGAGATCACCCACGTGCCCTGGCTGGTCGCTACGCCGAGACTGCCGGAGATGGTCGGCACGGCCACGTTGGCAATCGACGTGTCCAGCACCTCCATGAAGGTGCCGAGCGCGAGGCCCACCGTCAGCAGCGCAAGCGCGCCGCCCATAAGCGGCGCCGGCTCGGCTGCGGGCGGGGTGGCGGGTTGGGCCGCCGGTCCAGTAGCGTTGGAAGCCGTAGCGTCCATATGTTTTTCTCCTCAGCGCGGAAAAGATTGTTGTGCCACGTTTATCGCGTCGATCCAGCCATCACGCATATATGCACCATCACACTCTGCCCAGACAGAGATATATGTGCAGTACAGCCCTGTAATTCGCGCTCCAGCTACTGCTTGCCGTTTTCCGGCGATGAATCCTGAAGCGGCTCGTCAGGCAACTCATCTGGCGAACACAGGCCACAACCGGCGCTCGAATCCGGATCGACGCCGTTCGCAATGAAACGGCCGAGCAGATCGATCAGCGTGGCAAGGTCAGCGGCGGTGAAGCCGCGCAACTGTTCGTTCAGCACCGCAGCGCCAATGTCCGGCAACTGGCGCGCCGCGTCGTGACCTCGCGGCGTCAGTTCCAGCTTGATCATGCGTCGATCCGCGTCACTGCGCGTGCGCGACACAAAGCCCTTGTTTTCAAGGCGATCAAGAAGACGCGTCATCGAACCGCTGTCGTACGACATAACGCGAGACAACTCGAACGGCGTGTTCGCCCGGCCGGCGGCCAGCATCAGAATGACGCCGATCTGCTGGGCGGTCAGCCCAAGCGGCTTCACCGCGCGGTCGGTGCGCTCAACCAGCACGTTGCGAGCCTTCGACAGGTAATAGCCGAGACTGGACTCGAGCCGAATTTCATCTGCTTTGTAGGGGCCGTCTGTCATCTTGTATCCGGAACATCGCTGGGCAAGCGAAGTTTAGCTGCCTAAGCAGGAAGATCAATGGCGATTTTCGCAGGCCGCCCAGAAGGAACCGCCGAAAAACAACAGCGCACCCACATATCGCGCATCAGTATCTTGAAATTTACTTGCATAGTCAATATTATACAAAGCAACGAGTTACGCGTTCCGCGCCACCCGAGACTATGTTCTGACCGCTTTTCTGTCCGCCGCCGATGCGGCGTGACCCAAGGATGTTCCTCCCATGCTGTACCTCAAAAATACCCTCGGCGGTTTAGGCCGCTCATTGACCGATTCAGCTTTGCATAGCTTCCAGGGCCCGCATCGCTGGTGGAAGCTCGCGCTATTTGCAGTGTTGTTCGTACTGCCCGGCGGATCGGTAGGGGTCGCGATTCTGGCGTGGGTCGAGCATCGGCGTGGGCGCAAGAGTTCGAGCAGCACATCTGTCGAAATCGCAGCGGAGCCGGTGCGCCTGGTCGGCACTGCCGCCGCCCCCGCGCACAATCCGGCGAGCGCCTGCCAATCGCGCGGCGACGCCCCATGCCGGGCAGCCGCAGGCAAGCTCGCGCGCAAGCCGGCATCGGCGGAATCGCGGGTCGACTCGCGGGCGTGATGGGTGGCGTCGCTCGCCGGTAACAGCGCGTAACCTTCGCGACACCGTCGGTAACACACCTACATCGCTCGCCGCATTAACCTTTCTGTTTCCCGCGCCCAGCGGGCTCTTACGCTAACATGCCGGCAAACCATACCGGCCGGCGCCGTCATCGGCGGCATCGCGGCGTCCAGAAGGAAATCATGCATGCAGTCTGACCGAATCTCGTCCGCGCGGACCTTTGCGCCGCGCGTCCTGACCCTCGCGGTAGCGGTGTCCGTCGCGGGCCTCGTGGCCGCGTGCGCGGTCGGTCCAGATTACAAGCGCCCAGACGCCGAGATTCCCGCCTCGTACAAGGAAGCCGCACCCGGCTGGAAAGTCGCGCAACCGTCGGATCAGCAGGATCGCGGCGCATGGTGGACCGTCTATCAGGATCCACAGCTCGATGCGCTCGAAGACAAGCTGAACGCCGCGAATCAGACCGTCGCCCAGTTTGCCGCCGCGTACCGTCAGGCCCGCGCGCTGGTCGGTGAGGCGCGCGCGGCGTATTTCCCGACCGTCGGCTTGTCCGCGGGCGCTACGCGCTCCGGCAGCGGTGTTTCGTCGAATGCGGTTGCAGCGAGCGGGAGCAACCGCTCGGGCGTCATCAACAGCTACAACCTGCAACTCGACGCCAGCTGGGAACCCGATCTATGGGGCTCGGTGGGTCGTTCCGTGAACGCGCAGAAGGCGGGCCAACAAAGCGCGGCCGCCGATCTGGCCAACGCGCGTCTGTCGGCGCAGGCCACGCTCGCGCAGACGTACTTCGCGCTCCGCTCGCTCGATTCGAACCAGAAGCTGCTCGACGAAACCGTCGCCGCCTATCAACGCTCGCTGCAACTCACGCAGAACCAGTACGCCGCGGGCGTGGCCGCGCGCTCCGACGTCATTCAGGCGCAAACGCAGCTGCAATCGGCGCAGGCCTCCGCGATCGACAACGGCGTTCAGCGCGCGCAGGACGAACACGCGATCGCAGTGCTCGTGGGCGAACCGGCTTCCACGTTTTCAATTCCGCCGATGCCGCTCACCGCGACGCCGCCCGCCGTGCCCGCGCAAATGCCGTCCGCACTGCTGGAGCGGCGGCCCGACATCGCGTCTGCGGAGCGCAAGGCTGCGGCGGCCAACGAGCAGATCGGCATCGCAATTGCCGCCTTCTTCCCATCGCTCACGTTGTCGGCGAGCGGCGGCTTCCAGAGTTCGTTGTTCTCGCAACTGCTGACCGCGCCGTCGCGCTTCTGGACCGTCGGTCCGCAACTCGCGGCGACCCTGTTCGACGCCGGGCTGCGCCGCGCGCAAACCGAAGCCGCCCGGGCCGCCTATGACCAGAACGTCGCGACCTATCGCCAAACGGTGCTGACCGCGTTCCAGGACGTCGAGGACAACCTCGCGTCGCAGCGCATCCTCGAACAGGAAATCGTGGTGCAGCAGCAGGCCGTGGAATCGGCGCGCCAGGCGCTTGCCATCGTGACGAACGAATACAAGGCCGGCACGGTGGGCTTCGTGAACGTCCTCGCCGCACAAACCACGGCGTTCACGGCCGAACAGAAGCTGCAGACCATCGCAGGTCAGCGGATGGTGTCGTCGGTCGGTCTGGTCAAGGCGCTGGGCGGTGGCTGGGACGTCACGCAGATGAACCGCGAAACCGGCGATGTGGCCGCACCAGCACCATTGCCAGCGTCATCCACGTCACCGGCGACGCCGGTTGCGCGAAGCGATGCCCCGCAGGCGTCAATGCCCGCTCAGGCGCAGATACAAGCGCAAAGCAAATAGAACTCGCAGGCGTGAGCAAGCGCCGCACGGCGCTGAAATACGAAAGAGGCATGAGCGGCTAACGGAGCCGGACATGCCTCTTTTTTATTCTGTCTGAGAACTCGCGCAGCGTGACGTAAGTGCGACCTTCCTCTTGCCGCGCCACACCGCGCTCAATGAGCGAAAGACAACGTGACGGTGTCCGGTCCGCTCGGCCGTCCCAGCAAATTCAGCAGTCCCGCAAGATTGTCGCGAGCCTCGGGCGCGGACGTCGCCGTTCCGTGAAATGACGTGGAAGCCGGCGACACGACACCGCGGCCGTTCAGCATCAGCGGGCCCTTGACTGTGCGCAACTCGATTGTCGACGAGACACCCTCCGCCTGGAACACGAGCTGGTACGAGCCCAGCGGCTTCACCGGCGATACGCGCGAACTCACGTCGCTGAGCGCTACCGTCAGCTGGCCGAACGCCTCGCGGTTGAAGCTGCGCCAGTCGGACCACGAAAGCCGCACGTCGCCCTGCAGATCCAGCGTGTTGAACGGCGCGCCCAGACCGCTTAGCAGCGAAGCAGGGACGCCTATCGTGCCGGGGGTGACGTTGGCGCTGCGCGGCGTCGCGTCGATGGTAATCGGATCGGGCATTGCCTCGCTATGGCGCATGGTCATGCGCACACGGCCGGTGAAGAGCGGCCAGAACGCCGTGCGCCATTCGATCCGTCCCGGCAGCAGCGTCGCGGCGCTCATGTCGGAGCCGGCCGCCAGCATCAGCGTAGCCGAGCCGTGCCAGAGCGAACCGCTCGGGTCGACGAGGTTCACATGGCCGCCGCTCTGGCGGGCAAATTGCGGCGTGATCCACGCAGCGGGTAACAGCGCGAGCATCACGGCGGCGTTCGAGAGAACCGCAACCAGCACCCAGGGCAGCACGGCGCGAAGGCGCCGCATCCAGTAAGTCATGCGAGATCCCGTGACAGCGCGGTCATTTCGCCGTGGATGGCTGCAAGGACGCAGTGACATCCACCTGGCCGTCTTCTTTCAGCGCGGTCACGTGCGCCTCGGAGACCTGCACCTTGAACTGGCGGCGCACGTCGTCGACCCAGGCCGTCCACGCGGGAAACGACGCGTTCTTCATCTGCACCTGCACCGCGTTGCCGATCACCTGCACTTGCGTGGCCGCAAGGCCATGATCGCTCAGCGACGCGGTGAGCGCGTCCTTCAGCGCACCGCCGGTCGGCGCAACGCCCTGTGCCGCCGCCGAAAGCTGGCGCGCTTCGTTGGCCTGCGCGGTCATTTGCGCGAGCTGCCGCTGCAAGGTGGGCAGCGATTCACGCAGCCGCGCGCGGCCCTCCTGTGCCGGCGCCCACAGCACCGACCACGCGATCACCACTGCGAGCACGCCGCCGCCCCACGTCAGCAACGCTTTTTCGCGGTCGGTTCGCTGGTACCAGAAGCCTGCCCAGGTTTGCGCGAGTTCAGCTTTCATTGTCCGTTCCTGATGGTCCACTTGCCGGTGTTGCTGTCGATCGCGCCGCTCAGTCCGTTGCGCGCAAGGCGTTTGGCGAAGTCGGGGTCCAGCTTCACTTCGGGTTTGAAGGTAACGTCGAGACGCCGGTCGTGATAATCGAGCGCGGCGATGCCGTTGACCGGCACAGGCGGGAGCGACCTTGCGAGGCCATCGGCGAGCGACAGAAAATCGCCCGGCGAAAGCTCACCGGCGGCCACGCGCAGCTGCTGCAACTGACGCGACATCTGATCGGGCGCATCGAGCACGACCGTCGTCTTCGGAAAGGTGGTCAGCAAAAGCTCGGTCATCTGCGTGCTGATCGCGTCGCGCTGACGTGAAAGCATCAACCACTGCACATTTGCACCGACGATGGCGACGACCAGCGCGCCGAGCGCCAGCAGCACCGGCAGGCGCAGACGGCGCAGCGTCGCGCGGTCGAGCCGCCATGGCTGCGACGCAAATTCGAACTGGCAGAGATCGAAGCGGCATGTGAGCGCGCGACGCGCAAGCTGCTCGAAGGGCAGCGGACTCGCGCCGTGCACGAGCGCGCCGAGACGTGCCGGACTGCTCGCACCAAGACTCGGCTCGTTGCCCGGAACCTCGGTCAGCATATAGAGCGAAACCGGCGTTGCGCCGGCGAGCGCGGCAAGCGTCGCGTTCACCGCATTCGCAGGCACGGCAAGGCCTTCGCCTTGCGCGCCGCGGGCAATCGCCAGCTCCACGCGCGGCATGCCGCTTTCGACGGCGCCTTCCAGCAGCATTGCGGGCGCAGTTTGCACCACGGTGCCGAGCACCGCCGCCACCATCGGCACGACTTGGGGCGCAGTGTCGGCCGCAACCGGCACCGGCGCAGCGTCGGCGAGCGACGCGCCCGCCATGGCCGGCTCGGTCGCGCTCACAGTTTCGGCAACTTCGGCCGGCACGGCGGGCAACGTTGCTTCCGGCAGACAACGCGTGACCGGCACGGCGCGCAGACTCCGGTGGCCGGCTGCGGAAAAAGCCTCGTAGATGAAGCGGAACCATCCACGGTCGATGATCGCCAGCATTTGACGACCGCCCGCGGCCGATTGCGAATCGACGGCAATATGGCAGGTTTGCGGGTCCTGGATCAGCTGATCCTCGACGATATTGGGCAATGCCTGGCGCAGCTTCGGGCCGCGCAGCGGCGGCAGCGTGGCGGGCATCATCAGCAGGTCGCGCGCGGCAACCATCAGCACCGTCGACGTTGCGCGCGGCAGCAGCGCAAGCGCCGAGCGGCCGGCGCGTTGCGTGCGTCCCGACTTGTCGAGTAGCACGAATGGCAAGTCCGGCAGTTGCCATTCCTGCGACGGCACCGCCGGATCACGCGGCGGCAATAAGACGATCAGCGTGCTCAAAGGCCACTCTCTTTGGGAAAGGCGTTATTCATAGTTGGTCTTGCACCCGCACGATACGCGTAGTGTGAGTCAAAGCATCGCGATAGACGAGCGTCGTGCGGTCCACCTCGGCGCGCTCGTGCTGCACGCGCCCGTGGATCAGAAAGTAGTTCGTATTGACGTCGTACTGATTCGGATCGACCGAGACGGTCTGCGCACCCGCGCCGCGCAAAGCAAGCTGCACGTCGCCGGCATTATGGAAAAACACTGTCTGCCGGCGCGCGACGAATGCTTGCGCGGACGAGAGACTCATGCCCGGCACAATCGCGGCGATGACCTCCGCGGAGGCCGTGTTCATGTTGACCGCGGACACCGTAGGCAGCACGGTGACGAAGGGCCGCAAGCGCGCGACCATCTCCGGCGTATAGCCGGGAATGTCGAGCAGCGAGTCGACGCTGGTCATTTGCAACGGCGCGTGCGCCGCGCTGTCGTCGCCGTCTTCGATACCGGGCTTGTCGGTGAAGCCGCCGCTCGTTGCGCCGCCTTGAATGGGCGCCGTCGCTGTCGTGCCGGACGTCGACGTGACAGTCTGAAAACGCGTTGCCGACTGTGCGAGGCTCGCACGCACCTGCACGGCGGTGTTCTTGGCGAGCTGGCCGCTCAGGCCGAGCGACACGAGCAGACGCTGGTATGCGCCGATCTGCTCCGTGTCCAGTTGCATGACCCCGGGCGCGGGGCTCGCGACCAGGTTGCGAAGATTGAACTTGGCCTGAGCGTCTTCAATGGATCCCGACAGGTAGGTGGCGGCGCCCTGCTGAGCGCGGACCTCGCCGATCTGGCCGAGGAAATCGGAGAGCCTCGTCTTTGCGATCGGCACGCCCCACACGCCGCCCAGATACGTAATGCCTGCGGAGGTATCGCCTTCAGAGCGAAGAATCAGACGCGTCCAGTCGAGCGCACCGCGCGAGACCCATTGGGCCTGCGCGAGCAGGCGCTGATTCTCGATTCGGCGAACCTGAACCTGCTGGCGCCACAGCATGCCGGAGACCAGAATCGCCGACAACGCCACTACCAGCAACGCGCTGATAATGGCCGCGCCGCGCTGTTGTGCACGTTGTTGTGCACGTCCCTGGCCGCCACGTCCGCCTCGCTTCGTCCGATGTTGCGCCAAGCCACGCGAGCCATCGATCGAGGCTGAACAAACGGCAGAACGTCGCGTATGAGGCGAGGAGAATCTCATGTCATTCTCCAATCAAAAAAACGCGAGTGATGGGCCGCGCGAGCGACTTCGCGCCCACGCTCACTTCAAGTCCGGTCACCGAACGCGGCAACGGCGCATTGCCGAGTTGCGGCACCTTGAGGTTATTGTCGGCCTCCGTGATTGCGCCCTGCACGTCTTTCATCTGCGTCGTCCAGCCGACTCTCGGCACGTAGAGGCGCGCGGAAATCGCGCCGACGCCACCCATCAAAGGCAAGCCGGTCCAACCTTCGCTTTCGCCGCCGCGCAGCGCCGAGCGTAGATCGCCGACGCTCGCAAGCGGCGGCGACGCATAGCGAATCACGCGTCCTTCGGTGACGCGGTAACGCACGACCTGCAAACGCGGCGCGGAGCCGGGCAAGGTCAATTGCCGCACGATCTGCAAGCCGCCGCCCGCGAGCGAGACCGCGGGTTGGCCGGATTCGTCGTCCGAGGCGGCCTGACGTGCGTCGATACGCATCTGGTCGAACAGCTGCGCGAAGACCCGCTCGTCTTCCATTGCATTCGTGATGGTCTGCCGGCCGCGAATGATCTGGTCGAGTCCACGCCACGACAACACCGCGATCACCGCCATGATCGCAATCGCGACCAGCAGCTCGATCAGCGTGAAGCCATGCGCGCCCGCACGGCGGCGGCGCTCAGAGCGAACGGTTGTTTTCATTCGCGACCACCGTGACCATCTGAGCGAGGTTGCCGGAACGCCCAGGCATCGTCACCATGACTTCCACGCGACGAAACACCGGGTTCGGCGTCGACGTCACATGCTCGGTACAGATCAACTGCAGATTGCCTTGCGAACAATCGAAGCTCGTCGAGCCGACGTTCGGCCATGCATGCGTAAGACGCAATTGCGCGAGCGTGTTGTCCGCGCTCCAGCCAGCCAGCAGGCGCCGGTGAAGATCGGCTTCGCCGCTCGCGAGACTGCCCACCGCGCGCAACGATGCGGCGAGAGCCACCGCGATGATCGCAAGCGCGACGAGCACCTCGATCATCGTGAAACCGCGCTGGCGCTTAGCGGCCTTGCGCGCCGCCGTGCTGCTGCAACGACGCATGTCAGTGAACCTCGTAGCGGCCGTTGCCGGTGCCGACGATCGTCGCGCGCCCCGCAGCGGAGAAGAGCGTGATGCGCACCGGCACGTCGATCGCCTCGGTGCCGAACACAACACGGCTTGCTTGCGAACTCGAACCCGGATAGTCGATCGTCACGCCGGTCACGCCGCCTTCCCACTGACGGGGCTTCAGCAGATCGTCGCGCAGCGGACGCCAGCCGTCTTCGGTACGCATGTCGAAACGAAAGCCACCGTCCAGTGGTTGCCATGCGATGGGACGCGCGCGCACCTGCGCTTCGTCGCCGGCCGACTCGAACAGCAACGCGAGACGTTGCGCTTCTTCGTTCAGATCGGTGCGCGGATTGCGCGTCATCGTCAATGCGGTCAAGGACACCAGCAAGCCTGCGATCACCAGCACCACCATCATTTCCAGCAGTGTGAAACCCGCCGCGCGTCGACGGCCGGCTCTCGCACTCATTGCGCTCCATGCAGCCGAACGGCGGCAGTCACGCGCGTGCGTAGCCGTGCCGGCCGCGGCGAGCGGCGGCTCGATCGTCACGCGTGCTTTGCTGTCGTCTATTGCCACGAGCCCACATCGGCGTCATTGCCTTCGCCGCCCGCCTTGCCGTCCGCGCCGTAGCTGAACACGTCGATCTCGCCGTGCACGCCCGGATTCAGATACTGGTAGCCGTTGCCCCACGGATCGTTCGGCAGACGTTCGAGGTAGCCGCCGTCTTTCCAGTTGTTCGGCACCGGATCGGTGGCCGGCTTTTCGATCAATGCGCGCAGGCCCTGCTCCTGAGTCGGATAACGGCCGTTGTCCAGACGATAAAGCTTGAGCGCCTGCATCACGGTGCCGATGTCCTGCTTCGCGGCAACGCGCCGCGCTTCGTCCGGACGGCTCATGATTTTGGGCACGATCAACGCGGCCAGAATGCCGAGAATCGCGATCACGACCATGATTTCGATCAGCGTAAAGCCGCGTTGACGACGGCTGCGCGGACCCGCGATTGCTGTGCGGCGAGTGGTCGACAGTTGCATAGCTTGCTACCTCTTTTCAGGTGAATTTTCGACTGGGCGGGATTCGCGTCCAGCACTTTCGGTGCCATTGAACACGCCCGGCCGGTCATTTTAATGTCATGCAATCGCGGGGTTTCAACCCAACGCAATTTTCACAATAGTCCGTACAATGATGCGCATGAACGCCATCCAAATCCGCCTTCTGTCGCTTGCGCTGTTCGCCGTGTTCTGCGCGACGCTGACCTACTGGATCATCACGCTCACCACGACGTCGGGCGCACCGTTGCCCGCAGCCGCCGCGCACGCGCAGGTCTCGACCGACCAGGCCGCCACGCTGTTCGGCGGCCAGCTCACGCGCACCGCGAACCAGGACGTGCATCTGTTCGGCATTCTTGCTTTGCGTGAAGGCGCCGCGGCCATCGTCAGCGTGGGCGGCGAACCTCCGCGTGCGGTATCGCTCGGCAGCACACTGATGCAAGGCGCCAAACTCTCCGAAGTCCGCGCCCGTTCGATCGTTATCGACCGCAATGGCGCGCATTCCGAAGTATTCCTGCCGGCCAACGCGGCGGGTCCCACGATCTACGTTCGCTAAAACGGAGCAGAGCGGGGCGACACGCACGCCGCTTCGCATCGACCCGCAGCACCCGCCGCACAAAAGCGCCGCGACGCCGCCCTCACTGCACCAGGTTGTTCAACTCGATGATCGGCAGCATCACCGCCAGCACGATCACCAGCACCACGCCGCCCATCGCCAGAATAAGCAGCGGCTCCAGCAAACTCGTCAGAAACATCGTGCGACGCTCGAGTTCGCGCGCTTCGCCGTCCGCCGCTCGGTCGAGCATGGTCGTGACGTCGCCGGTCGCTTCGCCCGAACGGATCAGGTGAACCAGCACCGGCGGAAACGTCTTCGTATTGCCGAGCGCGCGGGAGAGCGACGTGCCTTCACGAACACGAACGATCGCGTCGTCGATGTTCCCGCGCATGGCCGTATTGCTGAGCGTTTCAGCCGCGGCCTGCAGCGCCCGCAGAATCGGCACGCCGGCCGCCGTCAGAATGCCGAGCGTGCTCGCAAAACGCACCGTGTTGTAGCCGCGCACGAGTTTGCCGAGTAGCGGGGCGGTGAGCAGCCAGCGGTCGAACGCGAGGCGCGGGCCGGCTTGTCTGAGCGTCGAACGCACTGCATAGAAGAGAATCGCCACCGCGATCAGCACGGCCCACCACCAGTTCCGCACGAAACCGGACAGCGCCATCATCATGATCGTGAGGAAGGGCAGTTGCTGCTTGGTGCTTGCGAACACGTTGACCACTTGCGGCACCACGTAACTCAACAGAAACGTGACGATGCCGAACGCGATGATTGTGACGATGGTCGGGTACGTGAACGCGAGCACGATCTTCTGCTTGAGCGCGTTGCGTTGCTCGATGTAGTCGGCCAGCCGCGACAGCACGAGTCCGAGCTTGCCGGTATGTTCGCCGGCAGCAACCAGCGCGCGATAAATCTCGGGAAAGTCTTTCGGATGCTGCGTCAGCGCATTCGCGAGCGAGTGGCCGCCGAGCACTTCCGCGCGGATCGCGGCCATCAGTTCGCGAATGTAGTCGCGCTCCGATTGTTCGGTGAGCACCGAGAGCGCTTCGTCGAGCGGCAGGCCGGCAATCAGCAGACTGGCCAGCTGACGCGTGAGAATCGCCTGCTCGCGCTGCGACAACCGCCGTCCCAACGACAGACGTTGATTGCGCTCGCCGCGCGTGCGTGTGGCCGCCGGTTCGACCACAAGCGGCGTGAGTCCCTGCGAACGGAGGTTGGTGCGGGCACCGCGCGCGCTGTCGGCGTCGAGCACGCCTTTTTGCGCCTTGCCCGCCGCGTCGATCGCTTCAAAACGAAATGCCGGCATGCGCTTATGCTCCGCCCGTCACGCGGATCACTTCTTCAAGCGACGTCAGCCCCGAAGCGAGCCAGCGCTCCGCGTCCTCGCGCAGCGTGAGCATGCCTTGCGCGCGGCCTGCCGCGAGGATGTCCGCGTCGGACGCATTACGGTGAATCAGCGTGCGGATTTCGTCGTCGATCAGCAGCAGTTCATACACGCCGCGGCGGCCTGCATAACCGGACTGGCCGCATTTGTCGCAACCGACCGGATGCCAATGCACGCGACCGTCTTCTTCGACGCGCTTTTCGCGGCACACCGGACACAAACGCCGCACGAGCCGCTGCGCCAGCACACCTAGCAGCGACGACGCGAGCAGATACGGCTCGACACCCATGTCGGTCAAACGCGTGACGGCGGACGCGGCGTCGTTGGTATGCAGCGTAGCCAGCACGAGGTGGCCGGTGAGCGAAGCCTGCACCGCGATCTGCGCAGTTTCGAGGTCGCGGATTTCCCCGATCATGATGATGTCCGGATCCTGACGCAGAATCGAGCGCAGCGCGCGCGCGAAGTTCATGCCGATCCGCTCGTTCACCTGGGTCTGGCCGATGCCTGCCAGGTCGTATTCGATCGGGTCTTCCACCGTCATGATGTTGGTGGTCGCCGTTTCGAGCCGCGACATCGACGCGTATAGCGTGGTCGTCTTGCCCGAGCCGGTTGGGCCCGTTACCAGCACGATGCCGTGCGGCCTGCCGATCAGCTTGTCGAACTTGCCGAGCGTGTCGGCTCCCATGCCGAGCGCTTCGAGATTCAGGCGCGTCGCGTCCTTTTCGAGCAAACGAAGCACCGCGCGTTCGCCGTGGCCAGTCGGCAGAGTCGACACACGCACGTCCACCGGACGCCCGCCCACGCGCAGCGTGATACGGCCGTCTTGTGGCAGACGTTTCTCGGCGATATCGAGCTGCGCCATGATCTTGATCCGCGAGATCAGCGCGCCATGCAACGCTTTCTTCGGACGGACGACGTCGCGCAACGTACCGTCGACGCGAAAACGCACCACCGACGACGTTTCGAACGGCTCGATGTGAATGTCCGACGCCTGTTCGCGCGCCGCCTGCGTGAGCAGCGCATTGATCATGCGGATGATCGGTGCGTCGTCTTCGGATTCCAGCAGGTCTTCCACCTCGGGAATGTCCTGCATGAGGCGAGACAGATCCACTTCGCCTTCCACTTCACCGACCACCTGTGCCGCGCTGCCGTCCTGGCGCGCATAGGCCTGGTTGATCGCCTGCGCGAGTTCGTCGGCGGGAATACGCACCACGGACACCGCGCCGAAATTGCGCGCCACTTCGGCGAGCGCGGCTTCACTCGTACGCTCGCTGATCCACACTTCGAGGCTGTCGGCGTGCTGATGCGCGACCAGAATCTGGCCGCTGCGCGCGAAGCCATAGGGCACGAGCCTCGCGGCGATCGCCGACGGCGCCGCGCGCTCCGCATGATCGGCGTGCTCTATCATTGCCGCCGATGCAACTCCGGCGGCCCGCGACGATGCCGGCGACGTTGAGGCTGACGGCGGCATGGACGGCGTATTCACGGCTGAACTCCTGGCGATGCGGTGGACGGCGCAACCGGCACTGGGTTGCTCTGCACGGCGCCGTTCACCGCGGGGGCGGCGGGCGCTGTGTAGGGCGTGCCGTTATTCGGCTGCGGCGCGGACGAACGTGGCTGAGGCGGCTGCATCTGCTGACGGCGCATCTGGTCGAGATCGAACAGATTCAACGGCGATCCGCCCTGGCTCGGGCCGACGGGCATCGGCGGAACCACCGGGTCGTCCTTGTCCTTCATCAGGTTGTTGTCCTGCCGGTAGGCGCCCTGCACACCTTGAATATAGTCGTAACGGTTGGACGTGACAGCCTGCGCGGTGTCGCGATCGCTAATGATCACGGGGCGCAGAAACACCATCAGGTTCGTCTTGTTGCGGTTCTTCTGCTCCGAGCGGAACAGCTGGCCGATCCACGGAATGTCGCCAAGCAGCGGCACCTTGCTGTTGCTGACCTGGTAGTTATCCTGCATGAGACCGCCGAGCACGATGATTTCACCGTTGTCCGCGAGCACCGTCGACTGGATCGAGCGCTTCGTGAACTGCGGGCCGGCCGGGTTCGTCGTCGCGTTGGTCGTGCCGTTCACGATCGCCGAGTCTTCCGTGTAGAGCTGCAGCTTGAGGATGCCGCCGTCGGTGATCTGCGGTTTGACGTGCAGCGTCAGGCCCACGTCGACGCGGTCGTACGTGTTGAAGGCCGAGCTTGCACTTCCGCTCGTCAGGTTCGAATACGAACCTGTCTGGATAGGTATGTTCGTGCCGACGACGATCTTCGCTTCTTCGTTGTCGAGCGTGATCAGGTTAGGTGTGGACAGCACGTTCGCGTCGGCGGTCTGCGAGAGCGCCTGCAGCAATGCGCCGAGACCCTGCACGCCGAAAATGTTGTGAAGCCAGCCGATGTTCAAACCCTGCTGCACGCCTTGCGTGGCCAGCGCCGTGGCGAGACCGCCTGTGGCTCCGGCCGCCGCGGCGCCCGCGGTCAGGTTGATGATGCTGTTGCTCGAACCGGTTGCTAGGTTGGTGCCCGCGAAAAGCGAATTGTTCGCGACCTGCCACTGAATGCCGAGATTACCGCTCGTGTTCGAATTCAGTTCCACGATCAGCGCTTCGATATAGACCTGCGCGCGGCGCGCGTCGAGCTGATCGATCACCGTGCGCAGATTGCGGTACACAGGTTCCGACGCGGTGATGATCAGCGAGTTGGTCGCGGCGTCCGCCTGGATCATGCCGCCCGGCTGATTGTCGTCGTTCTTGTCCTTGTCGCCACCGAGCAGCCCGCCCGCAGCATTGCCGCTGTTCGAGCCATAACCGCCCGCACCGGAGCCGCCCATCGGCGAGGACATGGAACTGCTGTTGAGCCCGCCCGAGGGCAGCGGCGGAGTGCCGGAGGTGCCCGTCGAATTGTTGCCGCCGAGCCCACCGCCGGTGTTCTGATTGAACGCGTTCGCCTCGTTCGTTCCTCCCGACGAGCCGCTTTCGCCGCCTTTGCCCAGCATGCCGCGCAAGGTCTTCGCGAGCTTGGTCGCCTCGGCGTTGCGCAACGGCACGACGTGCATGTTGCCTGGCATGCTGGTGGGCGCGTCGAGTTCGCGCGCGAGCGTTCTCGCGGCGGCAAGACGCGCGCCGTTCGACGCGCGGATCAGCAGCGAGTTAGTGCGCGGGTCGGCGGTAATCGACACTTTGAGCGTCGCGTCCGTGCTGCCGATCGCGCCCGGGTCGAGCATCTTGTTCAGTTGCGCGGCAATGTCGAGCGCGTTGGCGTTTTTCAGTTGCACGACCGACACCGACTGGCCGGCCGCCGTATCGACGCCGGCAATGATCTGCGCGATGCGCCGCACGTTGTCCGCGTAGTCCGTCACGACAATCGTGTTGTTGGCGGGGTAAGCGGCCACCGTGTTGTTCGGCGAAATCAGCGGGCGCAGCACCGGCAACAGATTGTTGGCCGACTCGTTTTTCAGCACGAATACCTGCGTGACGACCTGGTCGCCTCGCGCAGTCGGCGCGTTGCCGACGTAGGTCGGCACGCCCTGCAATTTGGCGTCGGCTTCGGGTACGACTTTCAGTACGCCGTGGTCTTGTACCAGCGCGAAGCCTTGCATGCGCAGCGCGGATTGCAGCGTCTTCAGCGCCTGGTCCTCGGGCACCGCGTTTTCCGACACGAGATTCAACTGACCTTTGACACGCGGGTCGACGATGATCGTCTTGCCGGTCGCAGCGCCTATCGCCTTGGCCACCTGGTCGATGTCGGCGTTGACGAAGTTGAGGGTCACCTGTGCGTCCGCCGTCTGCGCAGTGATCAGTCCAGCCACCAGCAACGCCGTTGCGACGCGACGCAAAGCCATACGATTTCTTCTCATGGAATGTAATGTCGATGCCGGCAGCTCGAGCCGCCGGCGGTCATGCAGCGCGGACATGGGAGCAGAGCGCCGGTCTGTCGGTCTGCTGGCGGGCCAGGTGGGCGGAATCCCGCCCTAAAATGCTGGCCATCCAATGTCCGAAAAAAGTGAACAGTAACAGTTTTTCATGTCGGATTTGTCACAAATGGAAAGGCGCCGAGAGTTTCCTCCAGCATCCGCCCGCTTCGTCGGGACATTGAAAGGCAACCGATACGCACTGAAAACCGCGCCGGAACTTCGTGTTCCGCGCTCTTATGTCTGTTAGCCAACTTGACGGGTATCGGCCTGCCGGTATCATACGAGCCGTTCGAGCCGCCGGTTCGCTGTTGCCAACGCGGGTTTTCCCCGATGTTGCGCCAACGCCCGACCACAGTGCGGTTTCCGGCTTCCTGCGTCTGAACAATGGCCGACGCAATGCATTACGAAGCCTTACCCTTGCGGTTTTGCCAAGTCAGCTTGACCGATGAATCGATCCCTCGTTACCGCCCTGGCAGGAATTACCTTGTTGGCATTAGCCGGGCCGGCGCGCGCCGATTGTTTCGACGAGGCAGCGAAATATCAGAAGGTCAATCCGCTGATTCTGCGCGCGATCGCGTGGCAGGAGTCGCACAACCGGCCGGACGCGCAGCACAAGAATGCGAATGGTTCGACCGACTACGGCGTCATGCAGATCAACTCGATTCACTTGCCCACGCTTGCTCAATACGGCATCTCGCAGGGCACGCTGATGGAGCCGTGCAAGAACGTCTATATCGCGGCCTGGCATCTGCGCCGTCAGATGAACAAGTACGGCAATACGTGGCAAGCGATCGGCGCGTATCACTCGGAGACGCCCTCGTTGCGCGACAAGTACGCGCAACAGATCGCCGCGATTCTGCGCAAGTGGAACCTGATGCCGGCTGCGCGCTGATCAGCACGTTGATTGGGTTGTGACTCGCCCTCGTAGCGGCACGCTGATTGGCCCATTGACTGCCCGTTGATCCGCCCGCAGAGCGACCCGTTCCGTAGCCGGCTGGCGGCCAACGTCCGCTTACCTCCCACGATTTGATGCACAATGCGGCTTCGTGCTGCCGCCGGCGCTCGAGCGTCGATCCCGTTTCGACGCTCACGCAGCAATGCTGCGCCCGGCAAGCCCTCCAATTTCCAGCTTTCCCGTACTGCGATGAACCAGCCGCCATTGCCCGTCACCGTGCTCTCCGGTTTTCTGGGCGCCGGCAAGACCACGCTCCTGAACCACATCCTCGCGAATCGCGCCGGCTTGCGGGTCGCCGTGATCGTCAACGATCTGGCCGCCGTCAATATCGACGCGACGCTGGTACGAGACGCCGCCGCGCTTTCGCATAGCGAAGAGAAGCTGGTCGAATTGTCGAATGGCTGCATCTGCTGCACGCTGCGCGACGATCTGCTGGTCGAGATCAAACGCCTCGCCGCGGAAAAACGCTTCGACGCGATTCTGATCGAGTCGACCGGCGTGGCCGAGCCCATGCCGATCGCTGAAACATTCACGTTCGTCGACGACGACGGCGCGTCGCTATCCGACGTCGCGCGGCTCGATACGATGGTGACGGTGGTCGACGCGTTCAACTTCCTGCGCGATTACGGCTCCGCAGATGCGCTTGCCGAACGGGGCATTGCCGCCACCGAAGAGGACGACCGCACGCTGGTCGAGTTGCTGGTCGAGCAAATTGAATTCTGCGACGTGCTCGTGGTGAACAAGGCCGATCTGGTCAGCGCCGACGAACTCACGCGTCTGCAACGCATCCTCGCGCGAATCAACCCGCGGGCGGTGCAGGTGGTGAGCCGCTTCGGCGCCGTGCCGCTCGATCAGGTGCTGAACACGGGCCGCTTTGATTTCGACGAGGCGTCGAGCACGCCTGGCTGGCTTGCCGTGCTCAACAGCGATGAACACGAGCACGCGCACGGGCATAGCCATCACAGTGAAGCCGACGAGTTCGGCATCGGCAATTTCGTTTATCGCGCGCGTCGTCCGTTTCATCCGGAACGCCTGTGGGCGCTGCTGCATGAGGAGTGGAAGGGCGTGTTGCGCAGCAAAGGCTTTTTCTGGCTCGCGACGCGTAACGACATCGCCGGTTCGCTGTCTCAGGCGGGCGGCGCCTGCCGGCACGGTCCTGCGGGCATGTGGTGGGCGGCTCAGGACCGCACCGAATGGCCCGAAGCCGACGACGAACTGGCCGCTGAAATTGCCGCCGACTGGTATGGCGCGCCGGACGACCTAAGCATCGGCGACCGTCGGCAGGAACTGGTGATGATCGGCGTGGGCATCGACCCGGCGCTGTGGTCCGCGAAATTCGACGCGTGCCTTCTCACCGACGCCGAGTACGCCTTGGGACCGCAAGGCTGGCAGCAGTTCGCCGACCCGTTCCCAGCGTGGGATTTCGACGAAGACGATCACGATCACCACGGCCATGACCATGACCATGACCACGACCACGACCACGGTCACGGCGAGATCACGCATCGCCACGACTGAGCGGCCTTTCGTATTAGCGTGAAAGCCGCGATCCGGGTCGCGGCACAGCACCGCGCCCCGTCTCGCGCAACCTTCGCCGGCGGAGCGCAGACGAAAAAAAACCCGCCGTTGGCGGGTGTCAACTGCCTGGCAGTAATCTGCTTAGCGCTTGTTGACTGCGTCTTTGAACGCCTTGCCAGCCGTGAACTTGACGGTCTTTGCGGCCGGAATCTTGATGGTTTCGCCCGTCTTCGGATTGCGACCCGTACGCGCTGCGCGCTTGCCCGAACCAAAGCTGCCGAAGCCGATCAACTGGACCGCGTCACCCTTCGACACAGACTTCTTGATCACTTCAAGCAACGTGTCCAGCGTTTCACCGGTTTGAGCCTTGCTGGCGCCCGTCTGTCCTGCGACGGCGTCGATCAGTTCCTGTTTGTTCATTAAGGTTCCTTTCTGAGTTTAGGTTGACACGAACAGCGCGAACGCGCCGATTATACGTGCGCGCGCCACGCCGTTAAGCAGCTACGGCTCCGGAGCCCCTCCGGATCGAAAGCGCCGGACAGCAAGTGTCCGTCGGCCGTGCTGCCGCTCCTCTCGCGGCGCTTGCTATGATAGCGCAGCGCAAACCCAATCAGGACAAGGGTTTCGAAGAATTACGCGGTTTTAGAACAGATACAGCAAGGAAACGGTACTTTTTGCGTATCCGGGCACGCCGCGAGCGCCGAAACCCAGCACGGACGGGGCTTTGACGTTGGTTTTTGCCAACGCTCAGCGCGTCTTCTTCGCCGCCCGGCGAGCCGCGCGCCGGCGGTAACGTTCGACCCGCTCGTCGCGGGCGTCATTTTGCGTCACGCATGACCGATCCGCTAATCCCCGCCGTCCTCTCGTTCCGGGACAACGGCACACCGTTTTCGCCCCTCTACGACGATATCTATCACAGCGCCGTCGGCGGCCTGGAGCAGGCCGACCATGTGTTTCTGCGCGGGAATGCGCTGCCCGAACGCTGGCAAGGGCGGCGAATTTTCACCGTGCTGGAAACGGGCTTTGGCATGGGCATCAACTTCCTGGTGACGTGGGCTGCGTGGCGCGCAGATCCGTCGCGTTGCGAGCGACTCCATTTCGTATCCACCGAAAAACATCCGTTCACGCTCGCCGATCTGCGTCGGGCTTACGCCGCAACCATCGGCGATCCGGCGATAGCGGCGCTCGCGCAATCGCTCGCAGACGAATGGCCGATGCTCGTGCCAGGCACGCATCGAATCGAGTTCGAAGATGGACGCGTGGTCCTCACACTAGTCTTCGGCGATGCTCAGCAAAGCTTGCAGACCCTGCGCTTGCGCGCCGACGCGTTCTACCTGGACGGCTTCGCGCCGGCGAAAAACCCCGAACTGTGGACGCCCGCCGTCTTCAAGTCGCTGGCGCGGGTCGCGGGCGAAGGCGCGACTTTCTCCACGTATAGCAGCGCCGGCGACATCAAGCGCGCGCTAACCCAGTGCGGCTTCGAGTATCGCAAGGTCGAAGGGTTTGGCTGGAAGCGGGCAATGCTAGTCGGCCACTTCGCGCCGCGATGGCGCGTTCGCCGTCATGAACCGCCGTCGCCGGTCGGACCACTCGCGCCCGGCGAGCGGCATGCGGTCGTGATCGGCGCCGGTCTGGCGGGATGCTCGGTGATCGAGCGGCTCGCCGCTCGCGGCTGGCGCGTGACGTCGCTGGAACGGCACGCGTCGGTTGCGCAAGACGCGTCGGGCAATCCGGCCGGCGTGTTCCATCCGATGATTTCGCGCGACGACAGCGTCGCTTCGCGTGTCACACGCGCCGGCTTTCTGTATGCGCTCAGGCGCTGGGCAGCGCTCGAACGGCTCGGTTACGCGCCGTCACGCGGGGCGCCAGGCTTGCTGCAGATTGCCGAAAACGACGACGAAGCGCGCTCCATGAGCGAAGCCATCGCGGCGTTGCGCTACCCGCCGGAATTCGTCACGCCGGTCTCCGCCGCGGATGCGCAAAAGCTCGCCGGCGTGCCGCTCGCGCGGGGCGGCTGGTTGTTTCCGCAAGGCGGCTGGATCGACCCGGCATCGCTTTGTGCCGCGCAGTGTGCCGCGGCGGGCGATCTGCTCGAACGGCGCTTTGGCGTGGATGTCGGACGCGTCGAGCGTTTGGGTAGCCAGTGGAGCGTGTTCGATACCAGCGGTAAAGAGCTGGCGCGCGCGCCGGTTGTCATCGTCGCCGGGGCACACGATGCGGCTCGCATCGCCGGGTTGCAGCATGCGCCGACTCGCAGCATACGCGGGCAACTCACTTTGCTGCCCGCGGGCTCGGCGCCCTCGCTCGGATTGCCGGTGATCGGCGACGGCTACGCGATACCGCTGCTCAACGGCGTCACGCTAACAGGCGCCACATATGAACTCGACGACGCCGATACATCGCTTCGGCCCGGCGGTCATCTGGAAAATATCGAGCGCGTTGCGCAGATGATGCCCGCGTTCGCAGATATTGCCGCGAGTGCCGATCCCGCAGCGCCTGCCGGCCGAGTCGCATTTCGCTGCGTGACGAGCGACCGCATGCCGATGATCGGCAACGTCGCCGATGAAGCGCTCGCCACGCGCGACGCCGAGCGTTTGCGCGGCGCATGGCCGCTCGATTTGCCGCGCATGGAAGGCCTGTATAGCGCGTTCGCTTATGGCTCGCGTGGTCTCGTGTGGGCGGCACTTGGCGCGGAACTGATCGCCTCGCAGATAGAAGGCGAGCCTTGGCCACTGGAGCGTGACCTCGCTGAAGACATCGACCCCGCGCGCTTTCTGTTGCGCGGGTTGCGGCAGGGAAGCGTCGCCAGTTAACGGTTGTCTGCATGCGTCGTCTGAGTGCGGCCGGTTATCCACCGCAAATTGTGGATAACCGCATTGTTTACCTGCGCAACTCGTGTGGAACCGTTGTGGATGTAAACGGGGTAACTCGACCGCCGTCGAAATCCGCGAAAAGTTACCCTCGTATACGCGCTGCCATCGCACACGCTGTGCTTGCCGTTATGAACTTTGCAAGACGCTGATTTACTTCGGCAAACATCGGTTATCCACAGAATCCAGTGCAGCTTGTTAACTGTTACTACGTATACATACAGTAAACACGTAAACAGCAAGGCCCGAGCTGATTCACGCGTTGACGCCCGCATCAAACCCTCCCGGCGCGGTGTGCGACTCTGTCTAATCACTGTCCTGAAAAACACATGCCGACGGCGCAAACTTCGTCGGCAAGCGTCGCAACACCGCCGGCGATGAGTCCAGAGTGAGCAGGAAAAACGGTCGCTTTTTCCACACGTCGGCAAGATAAAGTATGTTTTTACCGTTTTGCCTGCATGTTGGCGTCTTTTCGGTTAAAGCTGAAAAAGCTATGGCACAATCGCCGTTCTTTTCCGCGTGGCGCCTGCTCTCGCAGTACCCGCAGCAACGGAACGGTGCCGTTCAATCAGACTCTGATTCAACGTCGACGGCGTTCTTTCACCGTGCCGTGCTGGTTGCTACGGCCGCACCCCTGAATGCGCCGGCTCCCTGCGACCGCGGCGCGTTCGAATCATCTGCTCGTTGAAAAACTCGCAACGCGGATCACGCGAATCGTTTGCGAAAGTGGGCGCCTTGTGCGCGCACCCGCTTGCCGGTGTTCGCGCCGGCTTGCGCCTGTTCGTGTCATCTGCCGTTGCTCCAAAGGAGAACCCATAACGATGAATTCGGCGTTTTCATTTTTCCCCGCCTGGCCGCTCGCACCCGACGCCATTTTCTGGGCGGGGCTCGCATTGCTTGCCGCGGGTTTATGCGGCGAACTCTGTTATCGCGCGTGGCGTTTGCCGCGTATTTCCGGATATGCGGTCATCGGTCTGATTGCCGGCGCGGCGGGATCCGGTGTGATCGACGCCGAATCGGCCAAGGCCGCGCGACCGTTGCTCGATGTCGCGCTCGGCTTGCTGCTGTTCGAACTGGGGAGCCGGCTCGATTTGCGTTGGATCCGCCGTAACCCGTGGCTCGTCATGTCGAGCGTCGCCGAAGCGACGTTGACTTTCGCACTGGTTTTGCCGGTGCTGCTCTTCCTGAATGTGCCGTTAATGGTCGCGACCGTGCTCGCTGCGATCGCCATGGCGACGTCGCCTGCAATGGTGATTCAGCTCAAGACCGAGCTGCGCGCGGAAGGTCAGGTCACGCAGCGTTTGCTGACGCTCACTGCGTTGAACAGCATGTATGCGGTGGTAATCGAAAAACTGGTATCGAGCTGGTTGCATCAGGAAGCCTACGGCAACGTCTTTGCGACAATCCTTCAGCCGCTTTATCTGCTTGCCGGCTCGCTGGTGCTCGCCTATCTGCTCGCGCGCACCTGTACGTTCTTTTATCGCCGGATGAACATGCAGGACGAGCATTCGTTCGTCGCGCTGTTCGGACTCGTGCTGCTCGCGATTGCGGTCGCGCATCTGTTCAAGCTGTCGACGATTCTCGCGCTGCTTGCCGCCGGCATTATTGTGAAAAATCTGGAGGCGCGGCCGCAATTGTGGCCTCAGCATTTCGGCACCGCAGGGTGGCTTCTCACCGTGATTCTGTTCGTGCTGACGCTCACGTCGTTCGAGTGGAAAGACATTGCGCTCGGCGGTGTTGCCGCGCTGGGCCTGATTGTTGCGCGTCTTGTCGCGAAACTTGTCGGCGTGCTGGCCTTTGCGAAGCCGAGCGGTCTGAACTGGAAGCAGGGCATGGCGCTCGGTCTGTCGTTGTCGCCGATGTCGGCACTGGCCTATTTGCTGGTCGACGACACGTACAACCTTTATCCGAACTTCGATCCGCAACTCCGGGCGATTGTCATGTGTTCGATCGTCGTGCTGCAAATCCTCGGGCCATGGCTCGTGTATCGCAGCCTCGCGCTGGTCGCCGAACGGCGCGAAGAATAAGCGTTTAGCGCTTTCGGCCGCGCATTAATCCACATATTCGCTCAAATAAACGGCTGGGCATCTGACAACTGCCCGGCCGACCTCACTCAGGGGACGCTATGTCACTCGAACCCTTCATCGATTCGAAGCCGTTTACTTTCGGTGTCGAACTCGAGATGCAGATCGTCAATACGCATGACTATGATCTGACCAAAGCCGGCTCGGATCTGCTGCGCCTCGTCAAGGATCAGAAGATCCCCGGCAACATCACGCCGGAAATCACCGAGAGCATGATCGAGCTGTCCACCGGCATTTGCACGACGCACGAACAGGCGCTTGCCGATCTGCGCAAGATCCGCGACACGCTCGTTTCGGCAGCCGATCATCTGAACGTCGGCCTATGCGGCGGCGGCACGCACGCTTTCCAGCAATGGAGCGAGCGGCAGATCGTGGATACGCCGCGTTTTCAATATCTTTCGGAGCTGTACGGCTATCTGGCCAAGCAGTTCACGGTGTTCGGCCAGCACGTGCACATTGGCTGCCCCGATCCGGACAGCGCGCTGTTCCTTCTGCATTCCATGTCACGCTTCATCCCGCACTTCATTGCGTTGTCGGCATCGTCGCCGTTCGTGCAGGGCGTGGACACCGGCTTTCATTCGGCACGCCTGAATTCCGTGTTCGCTTTTCCGCTCTCGGGCCGCGCGCCGTTCGTGCTGACATGGGACAGTTTCGAGGAATACTTCTCGAAGATGGTCCATACCGGCGTCGTCAACAGCATGAAAGATTTTTACTGGGACATCCGGCCGAAGCCCGGCTTCGGCACCATCGAAGTACGTGTGATGGATACGCCGCTGTCGGTGGATCGCGCGGCGGCAATTGCGTGCTACATCCAGACGCTCGCGCGCCATCTGTTGCTCGACAAGCCGATCACTCCGCACGAAGACGATTACCTCGTCTACACGTTCAACCGTTTCGAAGCATGCCGCTTCGGACTTGCTGGCACTTGTATCAATCCGCAAACCGGCGAACGCAAGACGATTGCCGAAGACATTCTCGAAACGCTCGATCTGATCGCACCGCACGGCGAGGCGTTGGCCTCGGGCCACGCACTGGCCGAGATCGGCACGATTGCACGCGGCCAGGTCAACGACGCAACGTGGCTCAGAGGCGTGGTCGAAGAGGAAAAGTCGCTGCATGAGGCGGTTCGCCAGCAGTGTCTGAAGTGGCGAGCATAACGAGGCGCGGGGCGCGCTTCGTATTCAAACGTAAGAAACCCGCCGTCGGCGGGTTTTTTTTCGTAATTAAATTTTCCAGTTCGGGGCCCTTAAGGTTTTTCGAATTTGTACGTATACATACGTAGTAGTAGTTAACAAGCATTGCCACGGGCTGTGGACAACTGAATAATTCCCTGCAAAGTCAAGGCGCTGCGTAAACCATAAGTAGGCCGTTGAGCAGTGCGCGGGCGGCGGTAAACGAGGACAACTTAAGACCGGTAAACTTGCAGCAGACGCTTATCAAGAATCGGCGCACATGTATTCCCCCATGTTGTCCCATGGTTATCCACAACTTGCATGGGATAACTTAGCTGTACGATTCGCCGCTCTCGCATAGAATGTCGTCTTAACTGCTTTGGCTTGCAAGGCGGTGAATTTTTGAGATAGTCGAATCCGTCTCGTCCTGTTTTGGGCGGGGCTACCCCACACAGGCTACGGGCGTTCCCGGCGAATAAGGCCGGCACCGCACAAAAGCTGTAAATAAACGAATCGAAGATTATGAGCGAAGGCGTATACGGAGAACAGGCAACCGGGCGAGTCACCCACAGTCTCTTGCGACTGAGCACGGCCATGCGAAGCCAGGCTTGGGAGTGGGCGGAGGGCGCGGGTCTCACACCCACGCAGGGCGAAATCCTGGTTCTGTTGATGCAGCGGAAGGGCCCGATGCGGCTCGGAGAAATCGCGCGTGAAACGGCGTTGACCGCCGCTACCACGAGCGACGCCGTCAGCACGCTTGAAACCAAGGGGCTTGTCGAAAAGCGCCGCGCGCTCGACGACGGCCGCGCGCTCGCCGTCCGCCTGACCGCTCGTGGCCGCACAGCCGCCAAGCGCGCTGCGCAATGGCCGGACTTCCTGGCCAAAGCAGTCGGCACCTTGCGCGACGACGAGCAAGCCATGTTCTACCGCACGCTGCTCAAGACGGTTCATCAACTGGAAGCGCAGGGCCACATTCCGCCCCACCGCATGTGCCTGAGCTGCACGCATTTCGAGCCCAGCAAGAATCCGAAGAAGACGCCGCATCACTGCGCGCTTCTCGATCTGAACATGGCGGACACGGACCTGCGTCTCGATTGCGCGGTGCATGAAACCGCTGACGCCGCTACGCAGAAGAAGACCTGGAAGATCTTCGCCCAATAAGGCGGCTGCTTTCCTGACAATCCGCTACACTGCAAAGCCGGTTCCGGCAGGCGGCCTTCGCCGCCCGCCCAGCCGTTCGGCGCCGCGTAGCGGCAGGTCTCCAGTCAACCGCGAAGTGAGAGGCTGATGAATCAGGAAGTTCTGGCCATTCGCCACGTGTACTTCGAAGATCTGGGCAGTCTCGAACTGGTGCTCGGCGAGCGTGGGCGTCCGGTCCGTTATCTCGACGTCGGCTTTGCGCGCATTGAAGCGCCGAATCCCGTCTCGCCATCGTTGATGGTGGTGCTCGGTGGCCCGATCAGCGCCACCGACGACGCGCTTTATCCTACCCTCGTGCCGCTGCTCTCGATGATCGAAAAACGCATCGAGGCGGGGCTGCCTACACTCGGCATCTGTCTGGGCGCGCAATTGATCGCGCGTGCGCTTGGGGCGCGGGTCTATCCCGCGGGTCATGTCGAACTGGGCTGGGAGCCGCTTACGCTGACCGACGCCGGGCGCGCATCGCCGGTGCGTCACCTCGATGGCGCGCAGACATCCATGCTGCATTGGCATGGCGATACCTTCGATCTGCCCGCCAACGCCACGCGTCTTGCATCCACGAGCGCGTGCGAAAACCAGGCGTTTGCATGGGGCGACCATGTGCTCGCGTTGCAATGTCATCCCGAGATTCGCGCTGACCGCTTCGAGCCGTGGCTGATCGGCAACGCCGGTGAGCTCGTCGGCCATGGAATCGACGCACGCCAGTTGCGCGCGGAGACTGCGCAATTCGGTCCGGCTCTGGAAGCCGCCGCTTGCCGCATGTTCGGCGAATGGCTGGATCAGGTGGAACGTAAGCCCTGAGCGGGAGCAGATCTCGGGATTGAAGCTGGCGCCGCGTTGCCATGTCCGAGCGGTGGCTCGAGCGTCCCGTTTGTCTGAGCGCCTGAACACGATCGGCAGTCGCAACGCCGACTCTTATCGACACCTCGCTGCCTGCAGCAAACGACCTGCGGTGCTATGCTCGTTCGCTCTCGGGTTTTAACTGGGCGGTGATCCATGAGCGCGCTATTTTCTCCACTCACGCTGCGTAGCGTGACGCTTCCGAATCGCATCGTCGTGTCGCCGATGTGCCAGTATTCCGCCGAACGCGGCGAGGCTACCGCGTGGCACATGATCCACCTTGGCAGTCTTGCGTTATCCGGTGCCGGCATGTTGTGCATCGAAGCGACGGCCGTCGAGCCGGACGGCCGCATTACGCCGGCGGATCTCGGTCTATGGGACGACGCCACCGAAGCTGCGCTCAAGCCGGTGCTCGCCGCGATTCGCAAGCATTCGCATATCAACGTGACGATGCAGCTCTCGCATGCGGGGCGCAAGGCTTCGAGCCAGGCGCCGTGGGAAGGCGGTCAGCTGATTCCCGTATCGCAAGGCGGCTGGTTGCCGCACGCACCTTCGGCGTTGCCGCACAAGGCTGGCGAAGAGCCGCCGCTGGCGCTCGACACGCCGGGGCTCAACCGCATTCGTGAAGCCTTCGCGGCATCGGCCCGCCGCGCGGCGCGCCTCGGTATCGACGCACTGGAAGTGCATGCCGCTCACGGCTACCTGTTGCATCAGTTTCTGTCGCCGCTCGCGAACCAACGTGACGACGACTACGGCGGTTCGCTCGAAAACCGCATGCGCTTTCCGCTTGAAATCTTCGACATCGTGCGCGCATCGTTTCCCGCCGACAAACCAGTCGGCGTGCGCGTGTCCGCGACGGATTGGGTCGAAGGCGGCTGGTCGCTCGAAGACACGATCGCGTTTGCGCAGGAGTTGAAAAAGCGCGGCTGCGACTGGATCGACGTGTCGTCCGGAGGCGTGTCGCCATTGCAGAAGATCCCGCTTGAACCCGGCTATCAGATTCCGTTCGCGAAGGCCGTCAAAAAAGCGACGGGCCTCACGACCATCGGCGTCGGACTCATCACAGATCCGCTTCATGCCGAGCAACTGATCGAAGAGGGCGACGCCGATCTGATCGCGCTGGCCCGTGCGCTGCTGTATAACCCGCGCTGGCCGTGGCACGCCGCGGCACAACTTGGTGCGACGGTTGAAGCGCCTCCGCAGTACTGGCGTTCGCAACCGCGCGAGCAAAAGGCGCTGTTTGGCGAGATTTCGTTCGGACAAAGATGAAGCCGCCGATCGCCATGACGCGGGCATAACGCGGGCGATACGAGGGCATAACGAGCGGATAACGAGGGCATGACGCGGCCACACGTTTTTGACGGTTGAACGAAGCCGTCTTCAGCGTGTAGGATGCCGGATGTGGCGCATGAGCGTCGCAAGTCGACGCGGCGCTCGCAGGGCGCCGCGTTTGCTATCAGCGCCAGAAAAAATCAGCGCGTCAGACGCGGGCGTTTTCCGACGGCTGCCGGACTTCATCCCCAGTTCTTCACAAGGATTCATTCAATGAGTTCACGCAGGATCGCCGTGCGTCGTTCAGGTGTGCACGGCAAAGGCGTGTTTGCGCTCGAACCGATTGCGGCCGGTGAGCGGCTAATCGAATACAAGGGCGAGCGGATTTCCTGGAAAGAAGCGTTGCGCCGTCATCCGCATAATCCTGACGAACCGAACCACACGTTCTACTTCGCGCTCGACAGCGGCAAGGTGATCGACGGCAAGGTGAACGGCAACAGCGCGCGCTGGATCAACCACTCGTGCGCGCCGAACTGCGAAGCCGAAGAGATCGACGGTCACGTGTATGTGCACGCACTGCGCGACATCGCCGAGGGCGAGGAGATTTTCTACGATTACGGCCTCGTGATCGACGCGCGTCAGACCAAGAAGCTCAAGAAGGAATACGAATGCCGTTGCGGCTCGCGCAAATGCCGCGGCACGATGCTCGCACCGCCCGAGAAAGAGAAGGGCGCGGCCAAAACGGCCAAGTCTGCTAAATCGGCTAAATCAACGAAGGTGGCGAAGAAGGCCAAAAAGAAGTAGCGCCCGAGTTGCCCCGTTCGTCATGCGAATGACGGCGAGGCAACCCGTTCAGCAGACACACAGTTACATATCGACCGGCGCTGAATGCGCCGGTTTTTTTTCGTGGCGCTGCACGTCGTCTTTCTGCCCAGCCGGAACGGCGGCATGCACGAGCGGGATACGCACGATGAAACGCGCTCCGCCTTCCGATGCGTCTTCGTAATGCACGCTGCCGTGATGTAACGCCATGATGTCGTGAACGATCGCGAGGCCGAGACCGGCGCCGCCGTCCACACCGTTATCGCTCTGGCCGTCGCCGCGGAAGAACCGCTTGAAGAGATCCGCTTGCTGCGTGTGAGGCACGCCCGCGCCATTGTCTTCGACGACGATTTCGGCCATGCGGACGTCGTCGATCACAGTCTGCGAGACCGTGACCGTGATGCGCCCGCCATCGAAGCGCGACGGCGGCACATACTTCAGTGCGTTATCCAGCAGGTTCGCGATTACTTCGTGAAGCAGAACCGGATTGCCGCGCGCGATCAGCGGATGGTCGTTGGTCGGGTCGTCGAGCCGTTGAAAACCCAGGTCGATGTGCGAGGTCAATGCGCGAGGCACCCATTCCGCGCCGGTATCGAACGCGAGCGCGGCCATATCCACGTTCACAAAACGTGCAGCCTGCTCGGCCGGCTCCGCGCGCGCAAGAGACAGCAGCTGATTCGACAGACGCACCGCGCGGTCGGCCGCCGCACGCAATTCGCGCACCGCTGCAAGCGTTTGCCGAGGATCTCGGGCGGTGGCTGCCTGCTCCGCATGCAACTTGACGGCGGTGAGCGGCGTGCGCAACTGATGCGCGGCATCGGCGATAAATTTGCGTTGGCCGTCGAGCGCGGTTTTAAGCCGGTCAAGCAGCGCGTTCACAGCGCCAGTCAGTGGCCGGATTTCGACGGGCACATAGGTTTCGTCCACCGGTTCTAGCGACGTGTGAGTTTGCCGGTTCAGCGAATCTGCGAGATCGGTTAGCGGATTGAGCTGCTGATTGACCACTCGCCAGACGATCACCCAGCCGGCAAGCAGCAACAACAGCAGCGGCATCATGATGGCGACGAGGAATTCGGCCGCGATACGAAAACGGTGGTGCACCGGCTGCCCGACTTCGACGACGATCGGATTGCCGACCGGCTGATCGACCCGCACTTGCGCGACGCGGACGGTGACGCCCTGGTGCTGGGTTTCGAACACATACGCGTAATGCATGCGCCGAACGCTCGTGCCTTGCAGTGGAAGGCTCTTATCGCCCGCGATTTCGGTTTCGCCATTGCTGATCCGGTAGACGAGATGCTCGACCGGATCCGAGAACATAGCCTGCGCGAGCGGCGGCACGGTGATCGGCGCTTCGGGGCCCGCGATCTGGATCTGCTTGGAGATTGCGGTCGCGAGGTCGGCGAGCGAGCGGTCGACCACGTGCTGCGTGTACTGCCACGCGAGCCAGTAGGCGATCAGGCCGCTCATGAGCGCGAGCAGCGAAAGAGGAGCAGCTAGGCGCCGCAGCAGCGTGCGGCGCAGACTATTGGCGGCCGGCTGGGGCATGATCGAACGCGCGGGAAGAGTGCAGGCGCAACGCGCCGTGAAGTTTCGCCGGATGCCGGCGAATCGCGCAAGCAATGCGCTGCGCCGGCCCGGCGCCGTCGGGCCGCAATCGGATTGCGGCCTTCACGACGATTATGCGGCCTGGCGGATTTCCTGCAACAGATAACCGAAGCCGCGCACCGTGACGATTTCGACACGGCAGTTCTCGAGCTTTTTGCGCACACGGTGCACATAGACCTCGATTGCGGTGTCGCCGAGATCGCCGCCGAAATGCGTGAGGTGATCTTGTAGTTGCGCCTTGCTGACCACGCGGCCGTGGCGCAGCAGCAGCATTTCGAGCACGGCGAATTCGCGCGGCGACAGTTCGAGCGGCTTGTCGTCGTTGAAAATGCGGCGATCGACGCCGGACAAACGCACGCCGCCCAGCGACACTTCCGGACGCGGCATGTCGCCGTGCGGGCCGCTACGACGCATTACCGCGCGAATACGCGCTTCGAGTTCGGTGGGCTCGAACGGCTTCAGCATGTAGTCGTCGGCGCCGGAATTGAGGCCTTGCACACGGTCGTTCAGTTCGTCACGCGCGGTGAGAATGATCACCGGAGTGTGGCGATTGCTCTGACGGAAGCGCGAAAGCAGCGTCATACCGTCGATGCCCGGCAAGCCGAGGTCGAGAATCACCAGTTCGTGCCGGTTTTGCGTGAGGGCCTGTTCGGCGAAAATGCCGTCGTGGACCATGTCGACGGTGAAGCCGGCTTGTTCGAGACTGCTTTGGATGCCGCGCGCGATGGGACGGTCATCTTCGATCAGAAGGAGTCGCATGGATTTCGCTCAAGTACAATGGGTTTAGGCGTTTGGGCAAGCGGTTCGCCGGGGCGCCTGCTGCACAGATCTGCTACACGGACCGCGTGTGGTGCGGCTGTGCCTAACTGGCGTAACCGGCCACGAAGCAGTCGTCGAGCAGCCTGCCGGCGCACACCGGTAATCGAAGCCATGTCCGAGATAAGCATTCACGAACTGGAAGCCGCGATCAACTTCTGGCGCGCCCGCTCACCTTCGAGCGGAGACGAACTCGTTCTGTGCAAGGAGGCAAGCGCGCTCTCCAAGCCGTATGCGCTCCTGATTGTACAGCGTCAGAACACGCTCACGCGTGATGGTTTGGACGCGTTTGCGCAGCAAGCGTGGGATTCTTACGTGCGCCTTAAGAATAGCCTGTAGAACTGAAGGTTTGAGCCCCGCGTCGCCTGCAAAGCCCTTTCAATACGACGAATTCTTTAACACGCGGTAATACAGTCGATGAAATTCCCTACATGCTAGAACTCGATCACTTCGATCTTGCACTCCTCGACGTACTGCAGCGCTTCGGGCGCGCAACGCATCAGCAACTGGCGGAACAGGTGCCGCTGTCGCCGTCGCAAATCGGACGGCGATTGCAGCGGCTGGAACAGATCGGTGTGGTGGACGGTTATCGGGTGGTGTTGCGGCCCGAGAAACTGGGCCTTGGCGTGACGGCTTTTACGAGCCTGAAGCTCAAGCATCATGGCGATTCGATCATCGAGCAGTTCCAGCAGCAGATCGACACCTTGCCCGAAGTGCTGGAATGCCATGCGGTGGTAGGCGACGCCGACTATCTGCTGCGTATCGTCGCGCCCGACCTGAACTACCTGTCCACCTTCGTGATGAAGAAGCTGATGCGCGTGCCCGGCGTCGACAGCGTGCGCTCGAACATCGTACTCACCACGTTCAAGCGCAACGGGCCATTGCCGCTTGGCCATCTGTCGCCGGGAACGGCCGCCGCCTGACGCACGCACGGTGGCCGCGCGTGCGGTTTATGCGACTTGCTTCGGCGCGCTGTCCGGGCTCAGCAAATCGACGTAGGCGACCGCAACCAGATCCGATTCCGGAACGCCGAGGCTCGCGAACATTGCGTGCGCTTCGGCCTGACCGTCTTCTTCATTGTCGTCTTGCGCGAGCACCACTTCGAGTTCCACGAAATCGCCGAGACCGTCGACGCGATCCAGATGAATGCGCGTGCGCCCTGCCAGATACACGTGCCGCTCCTTGGTCACGATGCCGCGCGTTGTCAGCGCAGTGGCAAGCAGCGCGTGCATGGCTTCGGGGTTCGTCACAGGACTGCGGGTGTAATACGACGCCTTGGGCCCGTCGCGGTCGTCACGCTGATAGAAGATCAGTTCGGCGGGCGTGCCGTCGTCGAACTGGCGCAGCTTGAGGCGGCCGCGCGGCACGTCGTAGAAAAAATCCTGCTGGCGGAAGATCAAAGGCGTGTCCGGCGCGAGCTGCGCCGCGCGTTCGCGCAGTTGCTCGAAATGCTGCGCGCGGGCTTTTATTTCGATGTTGCGTGCCATGTCAGGCTCCTGTCGAAGAATTGAGTGGTCGGCGGCTTGTGCTGTGAGCGGCGCCAAGCCGCCGGGAAGGACAGAGTCGGTTGGAACGAAAGGGGTGAGGGCGGGTGCCAACGGCGTGCGCGCGTGAGAGAACCGTCAATCTAACAAAAACTGCGTGACGCCGCGGTTTAAGCCCGCCATGATCCGGCGGAATTCGCGCGAACGCTGTCATGAGGACCGCTCATATCGCAGCCGCAAAGCGTTCAGCCAGTCCATTGCTGTTCGATGAGCTTGAGCGCGGCGGCTATCGCCGGCTCGTCCTTACGTTCGTCGAGCGTGATGAAGCTCAGTTGCGTGGGCACGGTAATGCCTTCGACGATGGTCAACGCGTGCGCGTGAGCCTCGGCGATCGCAATCGCATCGCGCGCGAGCGTCAGGCCCACGCCGGATTTGACGAGATCCAGCATCGACGGCTCCTGATCCACTTCCGCGACCTTCACCGGTTTCACGCCGGCCTCCCCAAAAGCGCGGGACAGCAAGCGGTTGTGTGCGGAAGCGGGCGGCGTCCAGATCCACGGAAAGGCGGCGAGCGAGCGCCAGTCGCGCGCGCCTTTCACGCGGTCTCTCCAGCCGGCGGGCGCCAGCACGCGGTACTGGAACTGCGTGAGCGTCAATGTGTGGAAGGCGGGCCCATCGCGCGCATCGTCTTCGGAAGGCACGCCAATGTAGTAGCCGACGTCCAGTTCGCCTGCGCGGACCTGATCGAGCACCCAGCCCGACATGCCGTGCCGCAAAGCAGTTTCGATGTGCGGCCACGTCTCCACCAGTTGCTTGAGGAAACCCCCGAGGCGCAGAAATTCGGGGTCGAGAATCGTGCCGATGCGCAAGCGTCCGCGCACTTCCTGGCGCAGCGATTGCGCCGCTCGTTGCACGTCGCCCGCCGCGGCCAGCGCACGCTCGGCGTGCGGCAGAAGCGCCTGGCCGTCGCGGGTCAACGAGAGTCCATGCGAGGTCCGCGTGAACAGCGTCACGCCCAGCGTCTCCTGCAAATGCTTGATTTGCAGGCTAACGGCGGGCTGGGTCAAATGCAGTTGCACCGCAGCACGCGTGAGGTTGCCCTCGCGTGCAACCGTGACGAACGCGCGTAGCAGAGTCAGATCCATCCACTGATATTAACGCCGCTTATGGTCCAGTTGAGCATTACTCATTGGATTTCGCGGGGCGAAGCGCCTTACGCTGGCGTTTGAGCACGCCAGCGTCTTGGCGGAAGAGTCTCAGCAGCCATCTATGAATGGCCTACCACCGAGAGGACAGAACATGAGCGAGACATATCAGGAAGAAGGCGTCCGCGCGGACGCCGGCACACGCGCGCTAACCCATTTCATCAACGGCAAGGCGATTGACGGAACGAGCGGCCGTTTCGGCGACGTCTTCAATCCCGCACTGGGCAACGTCGCCGCCCGTGTGCCGCTCGCAAGTGTCGCCGAAGTGGATGCCGCTGTGGCGGCCGCTTACGCCGCGTTTCCCGCCTGGAGCGAGACCGCGCCGATCAAGCGGGCGCGGGTGCTGTTCAAGTTCAAGGAATTGCTGGACCGCCATCACGACGAACTCGCGGAACTGATCACGCGCGAACACGGCAAGGTGTTCTCAGACGCGAAGGGCGAGGTGATGCGCGGCATTGAAGTGGTCGAGTTCGCATGCGGCATTCCGAATCTGTTGAAGACGGACTTCACGGACCAGATCGGCGGTGGCATCGACAACTGGAACCTGCGTCAACCGCTCGGTGTAGTCGCCGGCATTACGCCATTCAATTTTCCGATGATGGTGCCATGCTGGATGTTCCCGGTCGCGATAGCTTGCGGCAACACGTTCGTGCTGAAACCTTCGGAGCGCGATCCGTCGGCGTCGAACCGTCTCGCGGAACTATTGAAGGAGGCCGGCTTGCCGGACGGCGTGTTCAACGTCGTGCACGGCGACAAGGTCGCGGTCGATGCACTGCTCGTGCATCCCGACGTAAGCGCTGTTTCGTTTGTCGGCTCCACGCCGATCGCCGAGTACATCCACACGGAAGGCACGAAGCACGGCAAGCGCGTGCAGGCATTGGGCGGCGCCAAGAATCACCTCGTCGTCATGCCGGATGCCGATCTCGACCAGGCCGTCGACGCTTTGATCGGTGCTGCATACGGATCGGCGGGCGAGCGCTGCATGGCGATTTCCGTCGCCGTTGCGGTGGGTCATATCGCGGATGAACTGATTGAGCGGCTCACGCCTCGCGTAGAAAGCCTGAAGATTATGAACGGCATGGAATCGGCTGCCGAAATGGGACCGTTGGTGACCGCCGTGCATCGTGAGAAAGTGGTCGGCTATATCGAAGCGGGCATCGCGGAGGGCGCGAAGCTCGTGGTCGATGGTCGCGGTCATCGAGTGGACGGTCACGAGAAAGGCTTCTTTCTCGGCGGTACGCTGTTCGACGATGTATCGACTGATATGAAGATCTATCGCGAGGAGATTTTCGGACCAGTGTTATGCGTGGTACGCGTGCCGGACTTTGCGTCTGCGGTGGAATTGATCAACGCCAACGACTTTGCCAACGGCGTGTCGCTCTTCACGTCGGATGGCGGCATTGCGCGCGCCTTCTCCCGGCAGATTCAGATCGGCATGGTCGGCATCAATGTGCCGATTCCCGTGCCGATGGCGTGGCATTCTTTCGGAGGATGGAAGAAGTCGCTATTCGGCGATCACCACGCATACGGCGAGGAAGGCGTGCGGTTCTACACACGCTATAAGAGCATCATGCAGCGCTGGCCTGACAGTATCGCGAAGGGTGCTGAGTTCACCATGCCGGTTGCAAAGTAGTTGGAGATGTTGGCCTTCGGCAGCGGCGATCCTGTCGCGCCGAAGGCATCGATAAAAACCGGTCCCACATAGGCCGGGAAAAATGATTAGGAGACGGAACAATGAGCAACGCGCAAACCGCGTCTTCCGGGCGGCGTCTCGAAGGCGAATTCGACTACATCATCGTCGGCGCTGGGACGGCGGGCTGCGTGCTCGCCAATCGCCTGACCGAAGATCCGGATGTGCAGGTGTTGTTGCTCGAAGCGGGTGGCAAAGACGACTATCACTGGATTCACGTGCCGGTCGGCTATCTGTACTGCATCGGCAACCCGCGTACTGACTGGCTTTATAAAACGCAGGCGGAACCGGGCCTGAACGGCCGCGCGCTTTCGTATCCGCGCGGCCGCGTCTTGGGTGGCAGTTCGTCGATCAACGGAATGATCTATATGCGCGGCCAGCGCGAAGATTATGACGAGTGGGCGCGCGTCACGAACGACGCGTCATGGTCGTGGAATTCCGTGCTCCCGGTTTTCAAACGCAGCGAAGATCACTACTCGGGCGAGAGCGAATCGCATGGCGCCGGGGGACCGTGGCGCGTTGAGAAGCAACGCCTCAAATGGAAGATTCTCGAAGAGTTTTCGAAGGCCGCGCAAGAGACCGGCATTCCTGCCACCGACGACTTCAATCGCGGCGACAACACGGGCGTTGGCTACTTCGACGTCAATCAGAAGCGGGGTATTCGCTGGAACGCTTCTAAAGCATTTTTGCGCCCCGCAATGAAGCGCCAGAATCTCACCATCATCACCGGCGCGCACACACAGCGCGTGGTATTCGACGGACGCCGCTGCACGGGCGTCGAATATCGCGGCAACGGAACAGAGTACTTTGCCAAAGCCCGTTGCGAAGTGATCCTGAGCTCAGGCGCCGTCAACTCGCCACAATTGCTGGAACTCTCCGGCATTGGTAACGGTGCGCGGTTGCAGAACCTTGGTATCGACGTAGTCAACGACCTGCGCGGCGTAGGCGAAAATCTTCAGGACCATTTGCAATTGCGCATGGCTTATCAGGTCGACGGTGTCCGCACACTCAATACCGCATCCGCGCATTGGTGGGGCAAGCTCATGATCGGCATGCAGTACGCGCTTTTTCAAAGCGGCCCGATGTCGATGTCGCCATCGCAACTCGGTGCATTCGCAAAGTCGGACCCCGACGATCGCTCGCTCACGCGTCCGGACCTCGAATATCACGTACAACCTCTTTCGCTGGATCGCTTCGGCGAACCGCTGCATCGGTTCAATGCATTTACGGCGTCGGTGTGCCAGTTGCGGCCCACTTCGCGCGGCAGCATTCATATTGAATCGACAGACGCCGCTGCACCGCCGCTGATCGCGCCGAACTATCTATCCACCGACTACGACCGTCATGTGGCCTCAAACGCGTTGCGTCTCACGCGTCGCATTGCCGCGGCACCGGCATTGGCCCGTTATCAGCCGCGGGAAATATTGCCGGGCATCGAATATCAAACCGAGGAAGAACTGCAGCGTGCAGCAGGCCTGGTCGGCACGACTATCTTCCATCCGGTCGGCACATGCAGGATGGGCACGACCGACGATCCCGGCGCGGTCGTCGACAACAGGCTACAAGTTATCGGTGTAGACGGACTGCGCGTGGTCGACGCATCGGTCATGCCTACCATCACATCGGGCAATACAAACTCGCCCACCTTGATGATCGCCGAGCGCGCGAGCGACATGATCCGCGAGGATCGGCGTGCGCGCGTGGCCGGCAGCCTTGCTGCGCATGCGGGTCAGGCCGTGTCGATGTCCGCTGTGTGACACGCATGGTGACGAGGGCGGCACGCGTTGCGTGTCTCCAGTCGGAGACTACGGTGCGCAATCGCTCACACGCGTCATCCACTAAGTGCAAATCCCAATGAATGCGCTGCATCATTGGCGCGACAATGGCAGCCATGCTGCGTGTGGCCCCAAGGATTACCGTCCGGATTGGTGCACCACGCCAACGAGCGAGCACGGGGTGCCGCCGTCCAAAAAGTCGCGCAGGGTTTCGCGCGTAAGATCGTAGTGCTTCGCCTTACTCCGTATGGAAGGGAACATGATTCTCGGCGATACGATTCTCGAAACGCGCGGCCTCACTCGTGAGTTCAAAGGCTTCATTGCCGTGAACGGCGTGAACCTGCGCGTGCGCCGTGGCTCGATCCATGCGCTGATTGGTCCAAACGGAGCGGGCAAGACCACGTGCTTCAATCTGCTCACCAAGTTCCTCGAGCCGACGGCGGGCCAGATTGTCTTCAACGGCGAGGACATCACGAATGAGCGGCCGGCGCAGATCGCGCGGCGCGGCATCATCCGCTCCTTTCAGATTTCCGCTGTATTCCCGCATCTGACGGCATTGCAGAATGTGCGCATCGGTTTGCAGCGGTCGCTCGGCACCGCGTTCCATTTCTGGAAGAGCGAGCGCACGCTGCGCCAACTCGACGACCGCGCAATGGATCTGCTTACGCAGGTCGGTCTGACTGATTTCGCCGACGTGTTGACCGTTGAACTCTCATACGGTCGCAAGCGCGCGCTGGAAATTGCCACGACGCTCGCGATGGAGCCTGAGCTGATGCTGCTCGACGAGCCGACGCAAGGCATGGGTCACGAAGACGTCGACCGCGTCACGGCGTTGATCAAGAAAGTGTCGAGCGGTCGCACGATCCTGATGGTCGAACACAACATGAATGTGATCGCAGGCATCTCCGACACCATCACTGTTCTGCAACGCGGTGAAGTGCTCGCCGAAGGCAGCTATGCAGAAGTGTCGAAGAATCCGCTCGTGATGCAAGCCTATATGGGCAGTGCCGACGCGGCGCTCGCCGGAGCCCACGCATGAATACAATTGCCGAGCGCGAAAGCCTCGAAGTCAGCGGCACCGCGGCGGGTGCGCCCGCGCTGGAGATCGCGGGTCTGCAGGCGTGGTACGGAGAGTCCCATATTCTGCACGGCGTCGATCTGACGGTGGACCGCGGCGAGGTTGTCACGCTGCTTGGCCGCAACGGCGCGGGGCGCACCACGACATTGCGCGCGATCATGGGCCTGACCGGACGGCGCACGGGTTCGATCCGCATCGGCGGACGTGAAACGATCAACCTGCCCACGCATCGCATCGCGCATTGCGGCATCGGCTATTGCCCCGAAGAGCGCGGGATTTTTTCGAGCCTCTCGTGCGAAGAGAATCTGCTGCTGCCGCCGCCCGTTGGCGACAAGGCGCACATGATGTCGCTCGAAGAAATCTATTCGATGTTCCCGAACTTGCAGGAGCGTCGCATGAGCCAGGGCACGCGGCTCTCCGGCGGCGAACAGCAGATGCTCGCGGTCGCGCGTATCTTGCGCACCGGCGCGAGTCTGCTTCTGCTCGACGAAATCTCGGAAGGACTGGCGCCTGTCATCGTGCAGGCGCTTGCGCGCATGATCGTGACGCTCAAGGCGCGGGGCTACACGATCGTCATGGTCGAACAGAATTTCCGCTTTGCCGCGCCGCTTGCCGACCGCTTCTATGTGATGGAGCACGGTGCGATCGTCGAGCACTTCGGGGCAAGTGAACTCGAAAGCAAGATGCCGACACTGCACGATCTACTGGGCGTATAGATAGCGCGCGCCCAATTGCCTCTGATAACCACAAGCGATGAACCAGGAGACAGGAATGAAAAAGAACCCACTCGCGCGGCTTGCTTCAGTTTGCTTCGCGGTCGCCGCCGGCGCCGCTATCACGATGAGCAGCGCGCAAGCGGCTGACGATGCGGTAAAGATCGGCTTCATCACGGATATGTCGGGGTTGTATGCGGATATCGACGGTCAGGGTGGCCTCGAAGCCATTCGCATGGCCGTCGCGGACTTCGGCGGCAAGGTGAACGGCAAGCCGATCACGGTGCTGTACGCGGATCACCAGAACAAGGCCGATATCGCCGCTTCGCGTGCACGCGAATGGTTCGATCGTGAAGGTGTCGATCTGCTGGTCGGCGGCACGAACTCGGCAACGGGTCTTTCGATGAACACCGTCGCCGGTGAGAAGCACAAGGTCTACATCAGCATCGGGGCGGGCGCCGACACGCTGACCAACGAGCAATGCACGCCGTACACGATTCACTATGCGTACGACACCACGGCGCTCGCGAAGGGCACGGGCTCCGCGGTGGTGAAGCAGGGCGGCAAGACGTGGTACTTCCTGACCGCCGACTATGCATTCGGCAAGGCGCTCGAAAAGAACACCTCGGACGTCGTGAAGGCGAGCGGCGGCCAGGTGCTGGGCACGGTGCGCCATCCGTTGTCGGCGTCGGACTTCTCGTCGTTCCTGCTGCAGGCGCAGTCGTCGAAAGCGCAGGTTCTCGGTCTCGCCAATGCGGGCGGCGACACGATCAACTCCATCAAGGCCGCGAAAGAATTCGGCATCACGAAGAGCATGAAGCTCGCTGCGTTGCTGATGTTCATCAACGACGTGCATAGCCTCGGTCTCGAAACCACGCAAGGCCTCGTGCTGACGGATAGCTGGTACTGGAACAAGGACGCGAACACGCGCAAGTGGGCACAGCGCTACTTCGACAAAATGCGCAAGATGCCGTCGAGTCTGCAAGCCGCCGACTACTCGGCGACGATGAATTATCTGAAGGCCGTGCAGGCAGTCGGTTCGACGGACGCCGACAAGGTCATGGCGCAACTGAAAAAGACCAAGATCGACGACTTCTACGCGAAGGGCTACATCCGTCAGGACGGCAGCATGATCCACGACATGTACCTGATGCAGGTGAAGACGCCGGGAGAATCGAAAGAGCCGTGGGACTACTACAAGATCACCGCGACGATTCCCGGCGAGCAGGCGTTCACGACGAAGTCGGAAACCCGCTGCGCGCTGTGGAAATAAACGCGGGTTGAAGAGCTGACTGACGGCTGGCTGTCCGCGCGCGGGCGGGCAGCCGTCCGTTTCGGTTCTTTTCGTATGCCGCGCGCGGCCGGCGTCATGAGCGCTTGTCGCGTGCCGGCCGGATCGTGCACAACCGATCTCACCCTGACGATGGGTTAAGGCTTCAATGGACATCTTTGGCATTCCGCTTCCCGCGATGTTGAGCCAGTTGCTGCTCGGGCTCGTGAACGGCTCGTTCTACGCAATTCTGAGTCTTGGTCTTGCGGTGATCTTCGGCTTGCTGAACGTGATCAACTTCGCGCACGGCGCGTTGTTCATGCTCGGCGCGATGCTCGCGTGGATGGGCTTCTCATACTTCGGCGTGCCGTATTGGGCGATGCTGGTGCTCGCACCGCTGATCGTCGGCCTGTTCGGCGTCGCGATCGAACGCTCGATGCTGCGCTGGCTTTACAAGCTCGACCATCTGTATGGCCTGTTGCTCACGTTCGGGCTCACGCTCGTCGTCGAGGGCGTGTTCCGGTCTATCTATGGTTCGTCGGGCCAGCCATACGACGTGCCGTCCGCGCTGTCGGGCGCGACCAACCTCGGCTTCATGTTCCTGCCGAACTATCGCGCGTGGGTGGTGGTGGCGTCGCTGATCGTCTGCTTTGCGACGTGGTTCGTGATCGAGAAGACCCGGCTGGGCGCCTATCTGCGCGCCGGGACCGAGAACCCCAAGCTGGTCGAGGCGTTCGGCATCAACGTGCCGCTGATGATCACGCTCACTTACGGCTTCGGCGTGGCGCTCGCCGCGTTCGCCGGCGTGCTGGCCGCGCCGGTTATCCAGGTTTCACCGCTGATGGGCCAACCGATGATCATCACCGTGTTCGCGGTAGTGGTGATCGGCGGAATGGGTTCGATCATGGGTTCGATTCTCACCGGACTGATGCTCGGCGTAATCGAAGGACTGACTCGCGTGTTCTATCCGGAAGCGTCGGCGACCGTTGTGTTCGTCATCATGGCGCTCGTGTTGCTCGTGCGTCCGGCGGGTCTCTTCGGCAAGGAAAAATGATGCAGAGAAAAGTACTCTACGGTTTGCTGCTGGTGGTGCTGCTTGCGGTGCCCGTGCTCGGCATCTATCCGCTCTTTGTCATGAAGGTGATGTGCTTTGCGCTTTTCGCGGCCGCGTTCAATCTTTTGATTGGCTACACGGGCTTGCTCTCGTTCGGGCACGCGATGTTCCTAGCCTCGGCCGGCTACATCACCGGCTATGCGATGCAGACGCTCGGCTTCTCGCCCGAGCTCGGAGTGCTTGCCGGCACGGCGTCGGCGACGCTCCTCGGCTTCATCGTCGGCATCTTCGCGATCCGGCGTCAGGGCATCTATTTCGCGATGGTGACGCTCGCACTCGCGCAGATGGTCTACTTCGTGTTCCTGCAAGCGCCGTTCACGCATGGCGAAGACGGCCTGCAAGGCGTGCCGCGCGGCAAGCTCTTCGGCGTGCTGGATCTTTCGTCGGATGTGACCTTGTACTTTGTTGTGCTGGCTGTGATAGTGCTCGCCTTCCTGCTGATCGTGCGCATCGTGCATTCGCCGTTCGGTCAGGTGCTGGTCGCGATCAAGGAGAACGAGCCGCGCGCGGTGTCGCTTGGCTACGATACGGATCGCTTCAAGTTGCTAGCGTTCATTCTGTCGGCCGGACTTGCAGGACTCGCGGGCTCGCTAAAGGTAGTGGTGCAGGGCTTCGAGACTTTGAGCGACGCTTACTGGACCATGTCCGGCCTGGTGGTGCTGATGACGCTTGTCGGCGGCATGGGCACGCTGTTCGGACCGCTGCTTGGCGCGGCGCTGATTGTCGCACTCGAGGATCGGCTCGGCGATATCGGTGGCGCGCTCGCGTCGACAACAGGCATCGAGTGGTTCCGTTCGCTGGGTGAGTCGGTAACGATCGTGACGGGCGTGATCTTTATTGCGTGCGTGCTCGCGTTCAGGCGCGGGATTGTCGGCGAGATCATCGCGCGCGTGCGGCCGCTGCGCGCGTGAGAAAGCGGTCACACGAATCGTTGCTTCGGCATCCGATCTAATTTCGCTGCTATGCAGTATGACGTCGGCAAACCGCTTGAGCCCTTATTTTTATGTATCGCGCCGCATCGCCGGTTAAACTTGCCCCAATTCAGTGCCGCAGTGCACCACTAGGGTAATTGCTAGTTGTGGCACGCTGGGTGCTCGTTTAACCTTCATGCAGTTCTGATGAACCACGAATTTGCAGGTGGAGAACGAGGAGACATGAGGCACTAAGTGCCCACACGAAAGCGCTGTTGGATTGATATCCAACAGCGCTTTTTATTTTGCTTTTTTGATTTACCTCGTTCAATTCCTTCGCTAAATCGGTGACCTGTTTTATGTCTCCGATAATTGCTCGATTTCCCACGCTGGCGCCCTGCAAAGTGCTTGCCGCGTGCGGCTCACGTCCGCTACACTCTTTATTCACCGACCGCTGGGTCGGGATTTAAATTGCGAATTTAATCTGAATTGTTTTAACGGGGCATAGAGGAGCGGGATGAAGTCGGCATTGCGTTGGATCAGTGCGGCATTGGTCGCCACGGGCATTTCGGCTGCATGGAGCAGCCATGCATTTGCAGATGTGAAAATCGGCGTCACTGTGTCGGCAACGGGCCCGGCCGCATCGCTAGGCATTCCGGAGAAGAACACCGTCGCGCTGCTTCCAAAGGAAGTGGCCGGTCAAAAAATCGAATACATCGTGCTGGACGACGCGACTGATTCTACTCAGGCCGTCAAAAACGCCCGCAAGCTCACGAGCGAAGACCATGTAGACGCGCTGATCGGGTCGACCGTCGTGCTGAATTCGCTTGCCATGATCGACGTCGCCGCTGAAAGCACCACGCCGGTGATCTCGCTTGCGGCCGCGGCCAGCATTGTTGAGCCGATGGATGCCAAGCGCGCGTGGGTGTTCAAGACGCCGCAAAACGACATTCTCATGGCTACCGCCATCGCGCAGCACATGTCCAATCATGGCGTGAAGACGGTGGCGTTCATCGGCTTCTCCGACGGTTATGGCGAAAGCTGGTTCAAGGAATTCAGCAAGGCCGCCGATCTGGCAAAGATCAAGGTTGTTGCGAACGAGCGCTTTGCACGTAACGACGCTTCCGTCACCGGTCAGGTGTTGAAGATCGTGTCGCAGAACCCGGACGCGGTGTTGATCGCAGGCGCCGGCACGCCTGCCGCGTTGCCGCAGAAGACGCTCCGCGAACGCGGCTACAAGGGCAAGTACTATCAGACGCACGGCGTCGCGAATAACGATTTCCTGCGCGTGTGCGGCAAGGATTGCGAGGGCACCTTTCTGCCCGCCGGCCCGCTGCTCGTTGCTGAGCAACTGCCCGATTCGAATCCGGTGAAGAAGAGCGCGCTCGCCTATAAGCGGGCGTATGAAGCCGCCTATGGCGCCGGCTCCGTGTCCACCTTCGGCGGTCACGCATGGGACGCTGGCCTGCTGCTGCAACGCGCTATTCCGCTCGCACTGAAGAAAGGGCAGCCCGGCACGCCGGCGTTCCGCGAGGCGCTGCGTGCAGCGCTCGAAGGAACCAAAGAGTTGCCGGCGTCGCACGGTATCTTCAACATGAGCGCGAACGACCATGCCGGTCTTGATCAGCGGGCGCGCGTCATGGTGGAGATTGTCGGCGGCAAGTGGAAGTTGTCCGGCGACTGAGCGAAGGCAAAGCGATAGGGGACCTCATAACAAAAGACGCGTGCAGTCCGACGCGTCTTTTTTATTGCCCGCTTCGCACGAGACATGTGGCTATGCGGCTTCAGGACAAACCCGCATTTGCGTTGCAGTCTATTGACCGTCAACGATGCACAACGCAATACTACTAACATGTTAGTGTTTTGTGTCCGCCGGCTCGGCGAGGCACTCAGGAATCGCAGCAGCAGGCAGTGACGGCAGGCAGCAGGGAGTGACATAAAAGACGGAGAAGGCACGTGTGTTCAGCAGGGAAAACCATGCTTGGCACACCCGGATCCGATAACTAGATTCAGACACCCGGCCCATGAGCCGGATAACAGATACGCGCTTCGCAGCGTTTGGAGACTTGCAATGACAAAGACAAAACAATGGGTACGCACCGGCATCGCGATGGCGTTGATGTGCGGCGCGGGCGCCGCCATCGCTCAGGTGAAGATCGGCGTAACGCTATCCACTACGGGGCCGGCTGCATCGCTCGGGATTCCTGAAAAGAATACGATCGCGTTGCTGCCGAAGGAGATCGGCGGCAAGACGGTGCAGTACATCATCCTCGACGATGCATCGGACACCGGCAAGGCCGTGCAGAACACGCGCAAGCTGATCGACGAAGACCACGTCGACGCAATTATCGGCTCGACCGTCACACCGAATTCTCTCGCCATGCTCGATCCCGCTTCCGAGGGCAAGACGCCGGTGATCTCGCTCGCCGCGTCTGCCGCGATCATTTCGCCAATGGACGCGAAGCGTGCGTGGGCCTTCAAACCGCCGCAGAACGACAGTCTGATGGCCGACGCAATTGCTGATTACATGGAGCATCACGGCGTGAAGACGGTGGGTTTCATCGGCTTCGCGGATGCATACGGCGACAGCTGGAACAACGTGTTTACCGCGGCGGCGAATGCACACAATCTGAAGATCGTTTCCAACGAGCGATTCAATCGCACGGACGCGTCGGTGACCGGCCAGGTGCTGAAGACAATGGGCGCCAATCCCGACGCGGTGTTGATCGCGGGCTCCGGTACACCATCGGCGCTGCCGGCGAAGACGCTTAAGGAGCGCGGCTACAAGGGCAAGGTTTATCAGACGCACGGCGTGGCCAACAATGACTTCCTGCGCGTTTGCGCCAAGGACTGCGAAGGCGAGATTCTGCCGGCTGGTCCGATCCTCGTCGCCGATCAATTGCCCGAATCGAATCCGGTGAAGAAGTCCTCGCTGGCTTATAAGGCTGCGTACGAGAAAGCGTATGGCGCCGGTTCGGTCGCGACGTTCGGCGGGCACGCATGGGACGCCGGCCAGATGCTGCAGCGTGCGATTCCCGAAGCGCTGAAGACCGCACAGCCGGGCACCGAGGCATTTCGCGTGGCACTGCGCAGCGCGCTCGAAAGCATCAAGGAACTGCCGGTCTCGCACGGCATCATGAACACGACGACAACCGACCACAACGGCCTCGACAAGCGCGCACGCGTGATCGTGCAGATCGTCGACGGCAAGTGGAAGCTGCAGAACGACTAATACAAAAGCGGTACGCGCCTCTCGCGAAGTGCGGCATATGACGCCGCATTGCCATTGTGTTCAACGACAATGGCACCGACCGCCGCGCCGTGCTCCAGCGCGGCGGTCGTCTTTCAGGCATTGCGGTTCGATGGACGGCTGAGGGTTGCGCCGCCACGACTGTTTCCAGTTTCGATTTCGACGCTTCAGGACGAGGAAGTATGGATCTATCAATTGCGGCGATCCTCGCGCAGGACGGCATCACCACGGGCGCTATCTACGCGTTGCTCGCGCTCGCGCTGGTGCTGGTGTTCTCCGTGACGCGGGTGATCTTTATCCCGCAGGGCGAGTTTGTTTCGTATGGCGCGCTCACGCTCGCCGCGTTGCAAACACAGAAATTTCCGGCCACTTGCTGGCTGCTGATGGCAATGGGGGCCGCGTGCTTCGTGGTCGAAGTGGCGGGGCTCGTACGGCACGCCGAGCGGCGGCGGCATGCGGCTCGCACGCTGGCTCTGCTGGTCGGCAAGTATCTGCTGTTCCCGGTCGCGGTCTACGCGCTCACCCAAGGCGTCTTCCTGCATCCACTGCCGATGATCGCGCAAATCGCGCTGACGCTGCTGATCGTGATTCCGATGGGCCCGTTCGTTTACCGGCTCGCGTATGAGCCGATCGCCGAAGCGACCACGTTGTTGCTTCTCATCGTCGCGGTGGCGGTGCACTTTGCGATGGTCGGTCTGGGCCTCGTGATGTTCGGCGCGGAAGGCTCGCGCACCACGGCGTTTTCGGACGCGACGTTCAATGTCGGCAGTCTGTCGATTTCAGGCCAAAGCCTGTGGGTCGTCGGGACAGCGGTTGTGCTGATCGGCGCGCTGTATCTGTACTTCGACCGCTCGATTTCAGGCAAGGCGTTGCGTGCGACATCGGTGAATCGACTCGGTGCGCGCCTCGTCGGTATCGGCACGACGCAAGCGGGGCGCCTCGCGTTCACGCTCGCAGCGGGCCTCGGCGCGCTGTGCGGAATCCTGGTGGCACCGTTGACTACCATCTACTACGACTCGGGCTTCCTGATCGGTCTGAAGGGCTTCGTGGGGGCGATTATCGGCGGGCTCGTCAGCTATCCGCTGGCGGCGGCCGGTTCGATCCTCGTCGGCCTGCTGGAGTCGTATTCGTCGTTCTGGGCGAGTGCCTATAAGGAAGTGATCGTGTTCACGCTGATTATCCCGGTGCTGCTCTGGCGCAGTCTTGCTAGCCCGCACGCTGAAGAGGACGAGGAGTGACGCGATGAAACGGATCATGAAAAACAAGTTCTTCTGGCTGTTCCTCGTCGTCCTGTTCGCCTTGCCGGTGTTGCCGCAGCCGATTCACGTGCCTGAGTATTGGGTCACACTGCTGAACTACATTGGCCTCTATTCGATCGTGGCAATCGGGCTGGTGCTGCTCACCGGCATCGGCGGGATGACGAGTTTCGGGCAAGCCGCGTTTGTCGGCATCGGCGCGTATGCAACTGCGTACCTGACGACGCGCTTCGGTGTCTCGCCCTGGCTTGCGCTGATCGCCGGGGTGCTGGTGACGGCGCTGATCGCCCTGATTCTCGGCCTCGTGACGATGCGCCTCTCCGGCCACTTTTTGCCGCTTGGCACGATCGCATGGGGGCTGTCCCTGTTCTATCTATTCGGTAACCTGGAGATGCTGGGCAAGTACGACGGCATCAACGGAATTCCAGTGCTGAATGTTTTCGGTATCGATCTCGAGTCCGGCCGCCATATCTATTACCTGATCTGGCTGGTCGTGCTCGGCGCGGTCGTGTCGGTCCAGAATCTGTTGAATAGCCGGCCGGGGCGGGCCATTCGCGCTTTACGCGGCGGCGGCATGATGGCTGAAGCAATGGGTGTGAATACGGCGTGGATGCGCGTGGTCATCTTCGTGTACGCCGCGGTGCTGGCGTCGGTTTCCGGCTTTCTGTATGCGCACTTGCAGCGCGCGGTGAACCCGACGCCTTTCGGTCTGAATCACGGCATCGAATTCCTGTTCATGGCCGTGGTGGGCGGTGTGTCACATGTTTGGGGCGCGGTGCTCGGGGCGGCAATCCTCACCGTGTTGCAGGACTATCTGCAAACGCTGCTGCCCAAACTGTTGGGCGAGAACGGCAACTTCGAAGTGATCGTGTTCGGCATTTTGATGGTGTTGTTGCTGCAATATGCGCGGCAAGGCGTGTGGCCGTTCGTCGCGCGCTTTTTCCCGCGCGGCCCGCGCGCGCATCTGCCGGATCAGGCGGAAGCTTTGCCGCAGCGCAGCAAGCCGACGGGCGGTGAAAACCTGTTGACGGTCAACAAGGCTCGCAAGCAGTTCGGCGGGTTGGTCGCGGTGAACGACGTTAGTTTTGAAGTCAAAGCAGGGCAGATCATTGGCCTGATCGGACCAAACGGCGCCGGCAAATCAACCACGTTCAATCTCGTGACCGGCGTGCTCCAGGCGACGAGTGGCGAGATCACCTTCCGGGGCGAGCGCATCGACGCGCTGAGTTCACGTGAAATCGTCAAGCGAGGAATTGGCCGCACCTTCCAGCACGTCAAGCTGCTGCCCGGCATGACGGTGCTGGAGAACGTCGCGATTGGTGCGCACTTGCGCGGGCATGCGGGCGTCTGGCGAAGCATCGTGCGTTTGAACAGCGTGGAAGAAGCGCGCTTGATGGCCGAAGCCGCCCGCCAGATCCGCCGCGTCGGCCTTGAACAACACATGTACGACGAAGCCGGAAGCCTGGCGTTGGGTCAGCAGCGGATTCTGGAAATCGCTCGTGCGCTGTGCTGCGATCCCACCTTGCTGCTGCTGGACGAACCGGCAGCCGGCCTGCGCTATCAGGAAAAGCTGCAACTGGCCGATTTGCTCCGTCGGTTGAAGGCGGAAGGCATGAGCGTGCTGCTCGTCGAGCACGATATGGATTTCGTGATGAATCTGACTGATCGACTCGTCGTGATGGAGTTCGGCACGCGTATCGCCGAAGGATTGCCGCAGGAAGTGCAGCAGGATCCGGCGGTGCTCGAAGCGTACCTTGGCGGAGTGGAGTAATGGAGAACCTCATGAATGTAGCTGCACCCATTCTCGACGTGAACGGGTTGTCCGTCCGATACGGCAAGGTCGAGGCGCTCCACGGCGCTGCCATCAAGGTGCGAGCCGGGCAAATTGTGTCGGTAATCGGTCCGAACGGGGCGGGCAAGTCCACGCTGCTGAACGCCATCATGGGCGCTTTGCCGACCACTGGTCATGCCAAGGGCGCGGTCGTGTATCAGGGCGAGGACGTCAGTGCGGTGCCGGTGGAAAAGCGCGTGGCTCGCGGCATGTGCCTGGTGCCTGAGAAGCGCGAGCTTTTCGCGTCGATGAGTGTCGAGGACAACTTGGTTCTCGGCGCCTATCGGCGCAAGCGAGCGGGTGAGCGCAACTTTCTTGACCAGATGGAGCCGGTGTTCCAGCTGTTTCCGCGTCTGAAGGAACGCCGCAAGCAGGCAGCCGGAACGTTGTCCGGTGGCGAGCGGCAGATGCTCGCGGTCGGGCGCGCTTTGATGGGCAAGCCGGATCTGCTGATGCTGGACGAGCCTAGCTTGGGGCTCGCGCCGCTGATCGTGAAAGAAATTTTCCACATCATCAGCGCTCTGCGTCAGACCGGGGTGGCGACGCTTCTGATCGAACAGAACGCTCGCGCTGCTCTGCAGATTTCGGACTACGGTTACGTTCTAGAGACCGGCGAGCTAGCGCTGGAGGGGGCGGCATCTGACTTGGCACAGAATCCTCGAGTGATCGAAACCTATCTGGGGCTAGCCAAAAAGGCAGCCTAGTCAAACGCATGTGCAGTTTCTAGCGGCGTGTTTCACGTGAAACACGCCGCTTTTTTATTGTCTGGCGATTCGGCCTAATTCGGGCCGAAACCGAACCCGTTATAATTCGCCCATACTTTTTTCCTTTGAAGGCTCACGCGACGATCTGGCGTGAGATCCGCGATGCTTTTTCCCACAGAATTTGACGTAATCGTCGTCGGCGGCGGCCATGCCGGCACCGAGGCCGCTTTGGCCTCGGCGCGCATGGGCAATAAGACGCTCCTGCTGACTCACAACATCGAAACGCTCGGTCAGATGAGCTGCAATCCGTCTATCGGCGGCATTGGCAAGGGTCATCTGGTCAAGGAAGTCGACGCGCTCGGCGGTGCTATGGCCGCGGCCACGGACGAGGGCGGCATCCAGTTCCGCATCCTTAATTCCTCCAAGGGCCCGGCTGTGCGCGCGACTCGCGCGCAAGCCGACCGGCTGCTCTACAAGCAAGCGATCCGTCACCGGCTCGAAAACCAGCCGAATTTGTGGCTCTTTCAGCAAGCCGTGGACGATCTGATGGTTGAGGGCGACCGCGTGGTCGGCGCGGTTACGCAAGTGGGAATCCGCTTTCGCTCGCGGGCCGTTGTGCTGACGGCGGGGACTTTCCTCGACGGAAAGATCCACGTAGGACTGAACAACTACACCGGCGGTCGTGCTGGCGATCCTGCGGCTGTGTCGTTGTCGGCGCGTCTAAAGGAATTGAAACTGCCGCAAGGGCGCCTGAAGACCGGTACGCCGCCGCGAATTGACGGTCGGACCATCGACTTTTCGCAACTCGAGGAACAGCCTGGCGATCTCGACCCAGTGCCGGTCTTCTCGTTTCTCGGCCGCGCTGAACAGCATCCGCGCCAGATGCCGTGCTGGGTCACGCATACCAACGAGCGCACGCACGACATTATCCGGGGCGGGCTGGATCGCTCGCCCATGTACACGGGCGTGATCGAAGGGGTAGGGCCACGGTATTGCCCTTCCATCGAGGACAAAATTCACCGCTTCGCGTCAAAAGAATCGCACCAGATCTTTCTGGAACCGGAAGGGCTGACCACGAACGAGTTCTATCCGAACGGGATCTCGACGAGCCTGCCGTTCGATGTGCAACTGGAGCTTGTACAGTCGATGCGCGGCTTGGAGCACGCGCACATCCTCCGTCCCGGCTATGCGATTGAATATGACTACTTCGATCCGCGGGGGCTTAAGGCGTCGCTGGAAACCAAAGTGATCAACGGCCTGTTCTTTGCGGGGCAGATCAACGGCACAACCGGCTATGAAGAGGCGGCGGCGCAAGGCCTCTTGGCCGGCATCAACGCTGGCCTGTTCGTTCAGGGCAAGGAAGCATGGTGTCCGCGTCGGGATCAGGCCTATTTGGGCGTGCTGGTTGACGATCTCGTGACTCGTGGTGTCTCAGAGCCTTACCGCATGTTCACGAGCCGGGCCGAGTACAGGCTGAGTCTCCGGGAAGACAACGCCGATATGCGGTTGACGGAGATTGGCCGCGAGCTTGGCGTCGTTGACGATGTGCGTTGGGATGCATTCAGCCGCAAGCGCGACGCTGTTTCACGTGAAACAGAGCGCCTCCGCACGACTTGGGTGAATCCAAAGACGCTGTCGGCGGATGAAGCGACGGCCTTGCTTGGCAAGCCAATCGACCACGAATATAGCCTCGCGGACTTGCTGCGCAGACCCGGCGTAACTTACGACGGCGTATCGGCATTGCGAAACGGCGCATGCGCTGCACCGGAAATACTGGCCGACGATGACGTACTGCTGGCTCAGATCAAGGAACAGATCGAGATCGGTATCAAGTATCAGGGCTACATCGACCGGCAGGCGGACGAAATAGAGAGGAACGAGGCGCACGAGAGCACGCGTCTCCCGGAAGGTTTGGACTATGCCCAAGTGAGGGGTCTGTCGTTCGAGGCCCGGCAGAAACTGATGCAATTCCGTCCCGAAACCATCGGTCAGGCGTCGCGCATCTCGGGGATCACTCCTGCGGCCATCTCTCTGCTGATGGTTCATCTCAAGCGTGGCTTGGGTCGTCGTCCCGCAAAGACGGCCGCGCCGGACCCGGATAACAAGCCGGTGGTGCAATGACGGTGAAGAGGAGGGGGGGCGACCGGGAAGCGCTGTACCAACTTCTCACCGATGGCGTAGGCGAACTCGGACTCCAGTTAAGCGATGCGCAACTGAGCAAGCTGCTGGACTACGTGGCGCTATTGGCGAAGTGGAATGCCGTCTACAACCTGACGGCCATTCGCGATCCCCGGCAGATGTTGATTCAACACATACTCGACTCCCTTTCGATCGTGCCGCACCTCGTGCAGCGCAACCCGGGGACGGTGCTGGACGTCGGCTCGGGCGGCGGTTTGCCCGGCATCGTCTTGGCGATCGTCCGTCCTGATTGGGGCGTGACCGTGAACGACATCGTTCACAAGAAAACGGCCTTCCAGGCGCAGGCGAAGGCTGAACTTGGTCTGACGAACCTCTCGGTCGTGACCGGGCGTGTAGAAACGCTGCGGCCGGGCGCCGAAGTGTCGGCAAAGTTCGACGTAATCGTGTCCAGAGCATTCGCAGAGCTCGCCGATTTCGTTACACTGGCCCGTCATCTGGTGGCAGAGCAGGGCGCCATTCTCGCGATGAAGGGTGTGCGTCCCGATGACGAAATCGAGCGGTTACCTGCGGGCGCCCACGTGGAACAGATTGTCCGCCTCGACGTGCCGTTTCTCGATGCCGAGCGCCACCTCGTCACGGTTCTTGTGGATGAAGGCGCCTAGCCGCCCTCACTCGCGCACGACGCCATTCCAAATAGACGACGTAACCACTTCTTCAAGCAGCAAAGGGACACTCCAACGATGGCAAAAATTTTCTGCGTTGCGAACCAGAAAGGCGGAGTCGGTAAGACGACGACGGCAGTCAATCTGGCGGCCAGCCTGGCAGCGCAGGGACAGCGAGTCCTTCTGATCGACCTGGACCCGCAGGGCAACGCCACAATGGGCAGCGGCATCGACAAGGCAGCGTGCGCCAACACCGTCTATGAAGTGCTGGTTGACGGGGTCTCGGTGGCTGATGCCCGGATGCGTCCCGAAGCCGTCGGCTATGACGTACTGCCTGCCAACCGCGAACTTGCGGGAGCGGAAGTCGAGTTGGTCAGCGTGCAGAACCGCGAGCGACAGTTGAAGGTCGCGCTTGCGACAGTGGAAAGCGAATACGACTTCGTGTTGATCGACTGTCCGCCCGCATTATCGCTGCTGACGCTCAATGGCCTCTGCGCTGCGCATGGCGTCGTGATTCCCATGCAGTGCGAGTACTTTGCGCTCGAAGGGCTGTCCGATCTGGTCAACACCATCAAGCAGGTGCATGCGAATCTGAATCGCGACCTCAAAGTGATCGGCTTGTTGCGTGTCATGTTCGACCCGCGGATCACGCTGCAGCAGCAGGTCTCCGATCAATTGAAGGAGCACTTTGGCGACAAGGTGTTCGACGCGGTGATTCCGCGCAACGTGCGCCTCGCCGAGGCACCCAGCTATGGGCTGCCGGGCGTGGTGTTCGACAGGGCGTCGCGCGGCGCGCAAGCCTACGTGCAGTTCGGCGCGGAAATGATTGAGCGGGTGCGCGCACTGAATGACGCGCCCCAAGCATCCTAAGTGGATCGAGGAAGCACGATGAATGCAGTAGCAAGAAAGAAGGGATTGGGCCGCGGCCTGGAAGCGTTGCTCGGCGGCAGCACCGACATCACCGAGGCGGTGGTGATTGACGGCGCGCCGAATGTGTTGCCGCTCAGCAAAATGCAGGCGGGCAAATATCAGCCGCGCACGCGGATGGACGAAGGTGCGTTGCAGGAGTTGGCCGCCAGCATACGTGCACAAGGCTTGATGCAACCGATCCTCGTTCGGCCGGTGTCGGCGGACAAATACGAGATCATCGCGGGAGAGCGGCGTTTCCGCGCGGCTCGACTTGCTGGTCTGGAAGAAGTCCCGGTACTCGTGAAGGACGTGCCTGATCAGGCCGCCGCCGCGATGGCGTTGATCGAGAACATCCAGCGCGAAGACCTGAATCCGCTAGAAGAGGCACAAGGCATTCAGCGTTTGCTCGACGAATTCAACTTTACGCACGAGCAGGCCGCCGAGTCGGTCGGCCGCTCGCGTAGTGCCGTGTCGAACCTGCTGCGCCTGCTCAACCTCGCGACACCGGTTCAAACCATGTTACTTGCTGGCGACCTCGACATGGGGCATGCGCGCGCGTTGCTGGCGGTCGACGCAGCGACGCAGATCACGCTGGCGAATCAAGTCGTCAACAAGCGGATGTCCGTGCGCGAAACCGAGAAACTGGTGACTGCGACCACGAAGGCGGCTCCGGCGGTCAAGGCGCGCGCCAATCCGGACGGCGGCCGCGACACGAGACGGCTGGAAGAAGAACTGTCCGATCTGCTGGCCGCAACCGTCAAAATCAAGCTTGGCCGACGCGGTCGCGGGCAGGTGCTGGTCGATTTCGGCGATCTGGACGCGCTCGAGGGTATTCTTGTGCGGTTGCGCGGAAACGCCACGGCTTGAGCGTCTGACGACCGGAGATCCTTCGGTGAGCGGCGCCGAAAAAGATGGTGGCGCGCCGCTCAATTGCACTCCCGGGCGTTGAGCCCGTGGGCTCGGCCGGACACCGGTTTTGGACCGTGGAGTTGGGACCAAATATCAGGGAATCCTAACTAATTTTGGTTCTGCAATACGCGCCTGGAAGGCTGTGACGAACAGTCTGCAGAGGAGGCGACGCGCCGCGCCGGCTTGGCAAACTCATTGTGCTCTGTTGCGTTTTCGACACGGCTGTTGCAACAGTTGCGAGTCAGCTTGACGACCCGAAAAACGGCTCGATCAACGCGCACATTTTACATTTGCAAGACCGCCTTACAGTTGACAGGCTGACCATTCGTCGGGAGCCTTTTCCGCATCGCGAGGAGTCGTTTCGCACTGTTTATTGAACGGCCTAAAGTCTTGAATTGCCTGCAACTATCGCTTACAATCGCCCGGATTTAATTGCACGGCAACCCCGTAAGCGCAGCGAAAGCTCGCTGACCGGAACGAGACTTCGGAACACTGCGATGGCGGTCAAAACGTCGAATCAAGCGCCGAAAAATGGGCGAGACGGGCACCGCGAAAAACGCAGCGTTTCAGAGGCGTCTACCGCTCAGCAAGTCACGCATGAAGAACCGTGGGACGCCGAGCAGGAAAAAATCGTTCCGCTCACGCGGGCCGAGGCTGAAAAGCTGTTTGGTCCCAGTGTGAACCGTCCATCGCGCGTCACCCCTTTAAGGGTCGTGGCAGCGCAAATGGTCTTGTCCCTAGGCGCAACGCTGGTATGGTGGCTGTTCTATGAGCCGCCGGGCGCTGCTGCGCTGTCTGCGTTCCTGGGAGGGGCGATATGCTGGGTGCCGGCCGCATTGTTCGCGGCGCGGCTGAGAACGCTGAGCGGCGCCGAAACAGCAATGAGCTGGATGATCGGCGAAGCGCTCAAGATGGGGACAACGATCGCGATGTTTGTAGCCATCGCCTTCTGGTATCACGACGTACGCTGGGTTCCGCTGCTCGTGACTTATCTCATCGCGCTCAAGACGTATTGGATCGCTTTGGCGTGGCGCTGAAGAGGCAACAGGTAACAGCAAGATTCAAAAGCCGGCGCGCGGCGCCGGCGAGAGCGTGCGGATAAGACAGGATCCGCACCCGGCGTGTTCCCGCAATACAGCATTGGGGCGGGGCGGCCTCAGACGATTTTCGACAATTTGGGTGGCTTTAACGATATGGCAGCTAGCGAAGGCACGCGCGCAATGGATCCGTCCGAGTACATCGCGCACCACTTGCAGAACTTTTCCACCGGACACCAGACGTCGATTTTCGACATCCACGTGTGGAATCTGGACACCCTCTTCTGGTCGATCGTTTGCGGTCTGGCCACCATCTTCATTCTGCACATGGCTGCACGCAAGGCAACGTCCGGCGTGCCCGGCCGTTTCCAATGCGCAATCGAAATGCTGGTCGAGATGGTCGAGGATCAATCGAAGTCGATGATCCACGGCACGCGTACTTTCATCGCGCCGCTGGCACTGACGGTGTTCGTCTGGGTCGCGCTGATGAACGCGCTCGACTTTATTCCTGTCGACCTGCCGGGCCACGTCATCGGCTGGCTTGGTCTGTCCGAAGTCATCCCGCACCACCGCATCGTTCCGACTGCCGACCTGAACGGCACACTCGGCATCGCCCTCGGTGTGTTCGCGCTGATGATTTACTACAACTTCAAGATCAAGGGCGCCGGCGGCTTCGTGCATGAACTGCTGTCCGCTCCGTTCGGCGCGCATCCGCTGCTGTGGATCCCGAACCTTGCACTGAACATCATCGAGTTCGTCGCGAAGACGGTCTCGCTCGGCATGCGGCTGTTCGGCAACATGTACGCGGGCGAACTGTTGTTCCTGCTGATTGCCCTGCTCGGCAGCATCTGGAGCTTCGGCGCGGACACGACGGTGCTTGGCTTCATCGGCCACGTGATCGCCGGCAGCGTGTGGGCAATCTTCCACATCCTGATCGTTCTGCTGCAGGCGTTCATTTTCATGATGCTGACGCTGGTGTACATCGGCCAGGCACACGACACGCACTAAACCGCGCAGTCGTTAAAGAATCGTAGTTTTTCAAATCCCAGTTCCAACCAGTTCTAAAAGACTTTTCACAAAGGAGTGATCATGCAAGCTTTCATCGCCAACATCCAGGGTCTGACCGCCATCGGTATCGGCATCATCATCGGCCTGGGTGCAATCGGCGCCTGTATCGGTATCGGCCTGATGGGTGGCAAGTACATCGAAGCATGTGCTCGTCAGCCGGAACTGATGAACCCGCTGCAAACCAAGATGTTCCTGCTGGCTGGTCTGATCGATGCGGCGTTCCTGATTGGCGTTGGTGTGGCAATGCTGTTTGCGTTCGCGAACCCGCTGCTGTCGAAGCTGGCAGGCTGAGGTTCCTCGGAAGTTTGCGCCTGAGCTATAACTGGTAAAGGCGCAGGGCGGAACGGGCACTTAGGCGCTGATCGAACACAGAATCGATGAGCGCCTTGCCGTTTCACTTTCCGAACTAGCAACGTTTAAGGAAACACCGTGAATCTCAACGCAACCCTGTTTGCGCAAATGGTCGTGTTCCTGATCCTCGCGTGGTTCACGATGAAGTTCGTGTGGCCGCCGCTGATCAACGCCCTCGACGAGCGCGCGAAGAAGATCGCCGACGGTTTGTCGGCTGCAGAAAAGGGCAAGGCAGAACTGGCAGCCGCTCACAAGCGCGTCGACCAGGAACTTGCTCAGGCACGCAACGACGGTCAGCAGCGTATCGCTGACGCCGAAAAACGCGCCGTGGCAGTCGCTGACGAAATCAAGGCTCAAGCACAGGCTGAAGCCGCTCGCATCATCGCGCAAGCGAAGGCCGACGCTGAGCAGCAAGTCGTTAAGGCGCGCGAAACGCTGCGTGGTGAAGTCGCCGCGCTCGCAGTGAAGGGCGCTGAACAGATCCTGAAGCGCGAAGTCGACCAGGCAGCGCATGCTGACCTGCTGAATCAACTGAAAGCCGAGCTCTGATCATGGCCGAACTTGCAACCATCGCCCGTCCGTACGCAGAAGCGCTGTTTGGCGTGGCCGAAGCTGGTGACATCGCCGCCTGGTCCACGCTCGTGCAGGAGCTGGCACAGGTTGCGCGTCTGCCCGAAGTGCTGTCGATCGCCTCGAGCCCGAAAGTAAGCCGCGCCCAGGTCAGCGAACTGCTGCTGGCTGCGGTCAAGTCGCCGCTCAAGGACAACGCGCAAGCGAAGAATCTGGTGCAAATGCTGGTGGACAACCATCGCCTGCAATTGATGCCGGAAATCGCCGTGCAGTTCGAAGAGTTGAAGAACGCCCGCGAAGGGGCGGCCGATGTGCTGATCGTCAGCGCATTCCCGCTCGAGGGCGCGCAGTTGAACGACCTCGTCGCAAGTCTCGAACGCAAGTTCAAACGCAAGCTGAAGCCGACGGTCGAGATCGACCCGTCGTTGATCGGCGGCGTGCGCGTGACGGTCGGCGACGAAGTGCTCGATACCTCGGTCCGCGCGCGGCTTGCCAGCATGCAAACGGCTCTGACGGCCTGAAGCGCCTCGCGCTGAAGCGGCTGGCACGCAACAGAATTGACTATCAGGAGCGAATAATGCAACTCAATCCCTCTGAGATCAGCGAGCTGATCAAGAGCCGGATCCAAGGCCTTGAAGCGAGCGCAGACGTTCGCAACCAGGGCACCGTGATCTCCGTGACCGACGGTATCGTGCGTATTCACGGCCTGTCGGAAGTGATGCAGGGCGAAATGCTCGAATTCCCGGGCAACACCTTCGGTCTCGCGCTGAACCTCGAGCGCGACTCGGTCGGCGCCGTGATTCTGGGTGAGTACGAGCACATTTCGGAAGGCGACATCGTCAAGACGACGGGCCGCATTCTGGAAGTGCCGGTTGGCCCGGAACTGCTCGGCCGCGTGGTCGATGCACTGGGTAACCCGATCGACGGCAAGGGCCCGATCAACGCGAAGAAGACTGACGCGATCGAAAAGATCGCTCCGGGCGTGATCTGGCGTAAGTCGGTTTCGGAACCGGTCCAAACCGGTCTGAAGTCGATCGACGCAATGGTGCCGGTTGGCCGCGGCCAGCGCGAGCTGATCATCGGCGACCGCCAGTGCGGCAAGACCGCAGTCGCAGTCGACGCGATCATCAACCAGAAGGGCAAGAACCTCTTCTGTATCTACGTCGCGATCGGCCAGAAGGCTTCGTCGATCATGAACGTGGTCCGCAAGCTGGAAGAAACCGGCGCGCTGGAATACACGATCGTCGTCGCCGCTTCGGCGTCGGAATCGGCTGCCATGCAGTACCTGGCACCGTACGCCGGCTGCACGATGGGCGAATATTTCCGTGACCGCGGTCAAGACGCGCTGATCGTTTATGACGACTTGACCAAGCAGGCTTGGGCATACCGTCAGATCTCGCTGCTGCTGCGCCGTCCGCCGGGCCGTGAAGCATATCCGGGCGACGTGTTCTATCTGCACTCGCGTCTGTTGGAACGTGCTGCTCGTGTCTCGGAAGAGTACGTCGAGAAGTTCACCAATGGCGAAGTCAAGGGTAAGAGCGGTTCGCTGACGGCACTGCCGGTCATTGAAACGCAAGCCGGCGACGTGACCGCATTCGTTCCGACGAACGTGATCTCGATTACCGACGGTCAGATCTTCCTTGAAACCGACCTCTTCAACGCAGGTATCCGCCCGGCAATTAACGCTGGTGTGTCGGTGTCGCGCGTCGGTGGTGCGGCTCAAACCAAGGTCGTGAAGAAGCTGTCGGGCGGTATTCGTACCGACCTCGCGCAGTATCGTGAACTGGCAGCGTTCGCGCAGTTCGCATCGGACCTCGACGAAGCAACCCGCAAGCAGCTGGAGCGCGGCCGCCGCGTGACGGAACTGCTGAAGCAGCCGCAATACCAGCCGCTGCAAGTGTGGGAACTCGCTATCTCGCTGTTCGCCGCGAACAACGGCTACCTCGACGATCTGGAAGTGTCGCAAGTTCTGCCGTTCGAAAAGGGCCTGCGCGAATATCTGAAGTCGAGCCACGCTGACCTGGTCAAGCGCGTCGAAGACAACAAGGAACTCTCGAAGGACGACGAAGGCCTGCTGCACACGGCCGTCAAAGACTTCAAGAAGTCCGGCGCTTATTGATCTGCGAGTGATCCGCAAGGCATAAACGGACCTTGAAGCGGCGCGGGCCGCATGCGAATGCTCCCGCGCTGCTTCGATCGCTTTGCATGGGACCCGGGTAAGCGTTGAAGCACTAACTCGGGCCGACAAGGAGCAAGCAATGGCTGGAATGAAGGAAATTCGCGGCAAGATCAAGAGCGTGCAAAACACGCGCAAGATCACGAAAGCGATGGAGATGGTGGCCGCATCGAAGATGCGCCGCGCTCAGGAGCGCATGCGCGCTGCTCGCCCGTATGCCGACAAGGTCCGCGATATCGCTGCGCACATGAGCCGTGCGAACCCCGAGTATCGTCACCCGTTCATGGTGTCGAACGAAGGCGCGAAGACGGCGGGCATCATCCTCGTCACGACCGACAAAGGTCTGTGCGGGGGCATGAATACCAACGTGCTGCGTGCAGCGCTGCAGAAGTTCAAGGAACTGGAAGGCCAGGGCAAGACGATCGAAGCAACTGCGATCGGCACCAAGGGCTTGGGTTTCCTGAACCGCTTGCGCGCCAAGGTGGTATCGAATGTCGTGCATCTGGGCGATACGCCGCATCTGGAAAAGCTGATCGGCGCGGTGAAAGTTCAGCTCGACCTGTACTCGGAAGGCAAGGTTTCGGCGGTGTATCTCGCATACACGCGCTTCGTCAACACGATGAAGCAGGAGCCGGTGATCGAGCAACTGCTGCCGCTGGCGGCAGATCAGTTCGAGCGCAAGGACGAGCAGAGCGCGACGCCGACCACCCAGTGGGACTACATCTACGAGCCGGATGCACAGGCAGTGGTGGACGAACTGCTGGTGCGTTATGTCGAGGCGCTGGTCTATCAGGCCGTCGCGGAAAACATGGCGTCGGAGCAGTCGGCCCGTATGGTCGCAATGAAGGCCGCTTCGGACAATGCGAAGACGGTCATCAACGAACTGCAGCTTGTGTATAACAAGAGCCGTCAGGCCGCGATCACGAAAGAACTGTCGGAAATCGTCGGTGGCGCGGCGGCCGTCTGACCTTCATGGTCAGCGTGTCGCCTTGCGTGCGCCCGTGAGGCGCACCATCCAGGCAACCGGTCTGGGCGATTCCATCGAAACAGCGCCTTTGCGCGAGTGAAGAATTGAGTATCTAAAGGAAAAGCGATGAGTACTACTGCTTTGGTAGAAGGCAAGATCGTACAGTGCATCGGCGCGGTGATCGACGTGGAATTCCCGCGTTCGGACATGCCGAAGATTTACGACGCGCTCATTCTGGAAGGTTCGGAACTGACCCTCGAAGTCCAGCAACAGCTGGGCGACGGCGTTGTCCGTACCATCTGTCTGGGTGCATCGGACGGTCTGCGTCGTGGCACGGTCGTCAAGAACACTGGCAATCCGATCAGCGTGCCGGTCGGCAAGCCGACGCTCGGCCGCATCATGGACGTTCTCGGTCGTCCGATCGACGAAGCCGGTCCGATCAACTCGGACGTGGTTCGCGGCATTCACCAGAAGGCTCCGGCGTTCGACGAACTGTCGCCGTCGACCGAACTGCTCGAAACCGGCATCAAGGTTATCGACCTGATCTGCCCGTTTGCCAAGGGCGGTAAGGTGGGTCTGTTCGGTGGCGCCGGCGTCGGCAAGACCGTGAACATGATGGAACTGATCAACAACATCGCTAAGGAACACGGTGGTTACTCCGTGTTCGCCGGTGTTGGCGAGCGTACCCGCGAAGGGAACGACTTCTATCACGAAATGAAGGACTCGAACGTTCTGGACAAGGTCGCGCTGGTGTACGGCCAGATGAACGAGCCGCCGGGCAACCGTCTGCGCGTCGCGCTGACCGGCCTGACGATGGCTGAGCATTTCCGTGACGAAGGCCTCGACGTGCTGTTTTTCGTCGACAACATCTACCGTTTCACGCTGGCCGGTACCGAAGTGTCGGCACTGCTCGGCCGTATGCCGTCGGCTGTGGGCTATCAGCCGACGCTGGCTGAAGAAATGGGCAAGCTGCAAGAGCGCATTACGTCGACCAAGACCGGCTCGATCACGTCGGTTCAGGCCGTGTACGTCCCTGCGGATGACTTGACCGACCCGTCTCCGGCTACGACTTTCGGCCACCTGGACGCTACCGTCGTGTTGTCGCGTGACATCGCTTCGCTGGGTATCTACCCGGCAGTGGACCCGCTCGATTCGACCTCGCGTCAGATCGACCCGAACGTGATCGGCGAAGAGCACTATTCGATCACGCGCGGCGTGCAGCAAACGCTGCAGCGCTACAAGGAACTGCGCGACATTATCGCGATTCTGGGCATGGACGAACTCGCACCGGAAGACAAGCTCGCCGTGGCGCGCGCTCGTAAGATCCAGCGTTTCCTGTCGCAGCCGTTCCACGTTGCTGAAGTGTTCACGGGTTCGCCGGGCAAGTACGTTCCGCTGAAGGAAACGATCCGCGGCTTCAAGATGATCGTTGAAGGCGAGTGCGACCACCTGCCGGAACAAGCCTTCTACATGGTCGGCACGATCGACGAAGCCTTCGAAAAGGCCAAGAAGATCCAGTAAAGGTCGGGTGTAACGAAGCGGGCGCCGGCCTCGCGCGCGATGACTTCCGCACGGGAGTCGTCCGCAAAGCCGGCGCCTCTCACTACGCTTAACCCAGCCTTGCACGGGGCCAGAGCGAGCGCTAAAGCGCTAACCCTGGTCGCCACAGGAGTCGACATTTATGGCAACCATTAAAGTAGACGTCGTCAGCGCGGAAGAGCAGATCTTCTCGGGCCAGGCGAAGTTCGTCGCGCTGCCGGGCGAAGCAGGTGAACTCGGCATTCTGCCGGGCCACACGCCGCTCATCACCCGGATCCGTCCGGGTGCAGTGCGCATCGAAGCTGAAAACGGCGAAGAAGAGTTTGTGTTCGTCGCCGGCGGCATCCTCGAAATTCAGCCGGGTGCAGTGACGGTTCTCGCCGACACGGCGATTCGCGGCAAGGATCTCGACGAAGCCAAGGCCGAAGACGCGCGCAAACGTGCGGAAGAAGCGCTGCAGAACACGGGCTCGAACCTCGAATACGCGACCGCCCAAGCGGAACTGGCGTACGCGACGGCTCAGCTTGCTGCGATCCAGCGTCTGCGTAAACTGCGCGGTCAGAGCTAAGCAACACGTATCAGAGAAAAGGCAGCCCGCGTGGCTGCCTTTTTTTATCCTTCACTTGACGTTTACGGAAAGGTAAGTGAGATTGTGAGGCCGTCCAGACCACCGCAAAGAATGGACAGCCATCCAATACGCCGGGCCGCTGCGGGTAAGACTTGATGCCGCGCAAGCAACCGCCGGTGGCACAATCGGTTTCAAATTCATTTCAATAGGGCGATTTGCTCACGGAGACAGCACCATGGCGACGCAAGTGTCAGGCGAAGGCGCAATCATTGAACCGAAAGACGGACTCTCGTATGTCCGCGGATCGACAGAGATTCCGTTGAGCGAAGCGACAATCGGCGAGTTTTTGCGCAGCACCGCCGAGCGCTTTCCCGACCGGCCTGCGGTGGTTTTTCGTGAGCAGCAAATCCGGTGGACCTGGAAGGAGTTCGCCGAAGAAGTCGACATATTGGCCGCCGGCTTCCTGGCGCTCGGCATCGTGAAGGGCGACCGCGTCGGCATCTGGTCGCCGAACCGGGTTGAGTGGCTGCTGACGCAGTTCGCAACCGCGCGCATCGGTGCGGTGCTGGTCAACATCAACCCGGCTTACCGCCTTGCGGAGTTGGAGTACGCGCTGAACAAGGTGGGCTGCAAGGCGATTGTCGCGGCGGAGCGCTTCAAGACGTCGATGTACCTCGAAATGCTGCAGCAACTCGCGCCCGAGCTTGCTACACACGCGCCCGGCGACCTTCACGCGGCACGACTGCCTGATCTGCGCTACGTGATTCGCATGTGCGACACGGAAACGCCCGGAATGCTCACGTTCTCGGACGTGATCGAGCAGGGGCGCGCCACGCTCGACGTCGCGAAGCTCGACGAGATCGGCGCGACGCTCTCGTGCCACGAGGCAATCAACATTCAGTTCACCAGCGGTACGACGGGCAATCCAAAAGGGGCGACGCTCACGCATAGCAACGTGGTCAACAACGCGCGCTATATCGCGATGGCCATGAACCTGAGCGAGCAGGACGCGCTGTGCATTCCCGTCCCGCTATATCACTGTTTTGGCATGGTCCTCGCGGTTCTCGCGTGCGTCTCGGTGGGCGCGAACATGGTGTTTCCGGGCGAGGCCTTCGACCCCGCCGCGACACTCGCGGCCGCCGCGCAAGAGCAGTGCACGGCGCTGCATGGCGTGCCGACCATGTTTATAGCTGAACTGGATCACCCGGACTTTGCCTCCTTCGACCTCTCACGCCTGCGCACTGGCATCATGGCGGGTTCGCCGTGCCCGATCGAGACGATGAAAAAAGTCGTGTCGAGGATGCATCTCAACGAAATCACGATTGCGTACGGGATGACAGAGACTAGCCCGGTCTCGTTCCAGAGTTCGACCACCGACCCGCTCGACAAGCGCACGACCACCGTCGGCCGCATTCAGCCGCATCTCGAAGTAAAGATAGTCGATCCGGTAGGCAACATCGTGCCGGTGGGCGAGACCGGTGAGCTATGCACGCGCGGATATTCGGTGATGCAAGGCTATTGGGACGACGAGGCGAAAACGCGTGAAAGTATCGTGGACGGCTGGATGCACACCGGCGACCTCGCTACCCTCGACGCCGAGGGTTATTGCAACATTGTCGGTCGCCTCAAGGACATGCTGATTCGTGGCGGCGAGAACATCTATCCGCGCGAGATCGAGGAGTTTCTTTTCCGCCACCCGAAGATCCAGAGCGTGCAGGTTTTCGGCGTGCCAGACAGCCGATACGGCGAAGAGGTGTGCGCTTGGGTTGTCCTACGTCCAGGTGAACAGGCCACAGCTGAAGAGATCCAGCAGTTCTGCAATGGCCAGATAGCGCACTACAAGGTGCCGAAGTACATCCGGTTCGTCGACGAACTGCCAATGACGGTAACAGGCAAAGTGCAGAAGTTCGTCATGCGTGAGCGCATGATCAGCGAACTGAAGTTGCAGGAAGGGAAGACGGCCTGACGTGCCCCGGCCAAAGCCATGAGTGCGCGATACGCGGTGACCTGACCTGCTTGGGAGCGGGCCCGCGCAGCGAGGTGCTGCCGACGCCAACCGCCGCATACGCCGCCAAACAGCAAGTTGCGCCTAAAAGCATGTAAAACATGCCATCTTGCACTGCGCAAACGTTTGGCTAGACGAAAAAAAAGCGGGCCTGGAGCCCGCTAAAAACCACACGCTACGGGGTTAGCGCGAGGAGACCAATGTAGGAACCGACTGAGACGACGACCCGGCGTCGACTACGGTCCCAGCAGGGATGCCCCTTTACAGGGCTTCGGCATACGCCGACCGGCAAGTGCATCGTATCCGCTCACACCATGCACGCAGCCACATCCGTGTTGAAACCGTTGAGGGCATTGTGGGCGAATTAACAAAGGAGCGCCGTAACAAAGTGTTTCAGGTTGTAACGCCCGCCAGATAAGGCGCTGAGGGATTTATTGCGGAATTCAAGGGCTAAAAAAGTAATATATACCGATGACTGCACGGCAATTTAATACGACCGTTTAATGATATTCGCGAAGCATAGCGCCGCATAAAGCGTTAAGTCGATTCCGCATGAAATAGTTGCGTCTTCATCTTTCTGACAATAAACCGTTGTTGTTACAACTGGTTCCCGGTACCGAAAATATCGCGCTCAGTGGCCGGCGCAGTTGAGTGCGGCGCAATAAACGCCCCGCCACCTTCAAAAATGTAAGGGACGGTTCACGAATTGACCCGCCGGTCACCTTTGTTTACCTCTAGCCAGGCTTTTCCCTGCTGCCGTTACATGATGCGACCGGCAAACCGTCCCTATATAGCGGCGCGGCCGCCGACCTTCCGCAATCACCCGAGAAAGAACGCGGCCGAGCAGCATGGCTCACTTCAGCCACTTGTCCAGCACGGCTTGATATTCACCCGTCGCCCGCGCGAAATGCAGCCACTGATCAACGTACTGTTGAAACGCCACATCGCCGCGAGGCAGCAGCCACGCTTTCTCCCCATACTGGAACGGCTTCTGTGGATGCACGGCGCACAGGCCGGGATTCAGCTTTTGCTGCAGCAGGGTTTCGGACGCGTCGGTCACCATCACGTCGGCCTTGCCAGCGAGGATCTCCTTGAAGATCGTCACGTTGTCCGGATAAACAGTCATCGAGGCGTGCGACAGGAACTGCTTTGCGAAACGTTCGTTCGTGCCGCCCGGATTGACGATTACACGCGTTCCCGGCTGGTCGATCTGTGCGACGGTCTGGTATTTGTCGACGTCGTCGCATCGGACAATCGGCGTCTTGCCGTCCACCATAAACGCCTGGGTGAAGAAGGCTCGCTTTTGCCGCTCCAGCGTCGGCGAAACGCCGCCCACGCCGATGTCGCATTTGGCCACGAAGTCGTTCATCAGGTTCGACCACGAAGTCTTGACGAATTCCGCCTTGACGCCGAGCGACTTGGCCAGCGATTCGGTCATATCGATGTCGATCCCCTCGAACTGACCGTCTGCCCTATAGAACGAGTGCGGTTTGTAGTCGCCCGTCGTGCATGCGCGCAAGATGCCACGGGCGGGGATTTCATCGAGCCGGGAAGGTGTCGCGGTGGTGGCCGATGCTTGCGCCTGCGCCGCGCCGGTGTAAATGAGAGCGCCCGTCAGGACGCCGAGCAATGCGACTGCTGCCTTATTCATTGAGTCTCCTTAATTGTGCTTTGTTATGGTCAGGCCGCTGGATAATAGCCAGGAGAGTTCCGCTTGAACATTGGCCGTTTGACCAGGTTGCGTCGCTTCCCGCCGACCGGGAAAATGGGCTTCAAACCGTTCGCAAATCACAGTTATTGGCCGCATCAAGCAGGATGGGGTGCGCGCTGTCCGGTAAAATGCCCCTTTGCTCCTAGTCGCACGCAACGTGGCCCATAAACTTCTGAACGACACCTTCCTGCGCGCGCTGCTGCGCCAGCCCACTGACTACACGCCTGTCTGGCTGATGCGGCAGGCGGGTCGTTACCTGCCGGAATACAACGCCACTCGGGCTCGCGCTGGCAGCTTCCTCGGGCTGGCCAAAAACCCCGCGTATGCAACGGAAGTCACGTTGCAGCCCCTTGAGCGCTACCCGCTCGACGCCGCGATTCTGTTCTCCGACATTCTTACCGTGCCGGACGCAATGGGCTTGGGTCTGGAGTTCGTCACGGGCGAGGGCCCGACGTTTGCACGCCCTGTGCGCACAGAAGACGATGTGGCGCGACTCGCGGTGCCCGACATCGACGCCACGTTGCGCTATGTAACCGACGCGGTTCGCGAGATCCGCACCGCGCTGACCGACGCTCAAGGCCGTCAACGCGTGCCGCTGATCGGATTCTCGGGCAGCCCGTGGACGCTGGCGTGCTACATGGTCGAAGGCGGCGGCTCGGCGGACTTCCGCACGGTCAAGTCCATGCTGTACGCACGTCCAGATCTGATGCATCGCATTCTCGAGATCAACGCGAATTCGGTTGCCGCTTATCTGAACGCACAGATCGAAGCGGGCGCACAAGCCGTTATGATTTTCGACACGTGGGGCGGTGCGCTCGCGGACGGCGCCTATCAGCGCTTTTCCCTGCACTATATTCAGCAGGTCGTCAGTCAACTGAAGCGCGAGCACGACGGCGAAAAAGTGCCCGTGATCACCTTCACGAAGGGCGGCGGACTGTGGCTCGATGAGATTGCGGACATTGGCGTGGACGCAGTTGGTCTCGACTGGACCGTCAACCTGCGTAAGGCGCGCGAACAGGTAGGCGCAAAGGTGGCTTTGCAAGGCAACATCGACCCGTCGGTGTTGTTCGCGCCGCCAGCGGCAATCCGAATGGAAGCGCGCGCAGTGCTGGACAGCTTCGGAAATCATCCGGGCCACGTCTTCAACCTGGGTCATGGCATCTCGCAATTCACGCCGCCGGAAAACGTTGCAGAGCTCGTCGACGAAGTCCATCGTCATAGCCGCGCCATTCGCAGCGGCGCACACGCACCGGCTTAAACGCTGTAATAATTGCTGTTTTATGTTGCGATGCAGCGCGCTGGGCTCTGCCACTCAGGAAAAATTCGCACCGTGCGGGCCGTCAGATGGCGGTCTCGCAGTTGTCAAGACTTGACTTATACACATTTATCACGCTGCGGCGCGGTAGAACCTTTAGTCCTGTCCTGACCCTTGCAGAACGCGCATTTATTTGATCTCGGCCTTACGTGGCAAGGGTTTGGCGGCTTCCCGAAGAAGTGTGCGGAACCCCACAGAACGCCGCTGCGGCGCGGTTTCCGGGCTTTCGGAGCGAAGTTCTCAACAAAGTTATCCACAGGCAGCCGGGGTCGAGAGCAATTGTTCAGCGGAATCCAAAACTTAGCGGCGAAATTGAAGCTTTACTTTAACTTCGGTTGCTCGCCCCAGAGTGGGGCAATCTCGATTGCCACCTGCGGCGCAATGACGCCATTCGCCCTTGCCAGCATCCGCGCAGCCGAATGAGTGAAGCGTTCGTCCGCGTCGCACTGGACCATCCACTGCCGACCCTGTTTGATTACCGCTGCGATTCGTCACAGTCGCCCGTACCGGGAACGCTCGTTAGCGTGCCGTTCGGCAAACGCGACGTGGTAGGCCTCGTATGCGAAGTGACTGGTCACAGCGAGGTTCCCGCCGATCGTCTTAGGTCGGTGAACGGCGTTTGCACCGCATGCCCGCCGCTGTCGGCTGAATGGCTCGCGCTTGCTTCGTTTGCTGCCGATTACTATCAACGTGGACTTGGCGAAGTGGCGTTGCCGGCGCTTCCGCAAGCGCTGCGTGACGCCTCGCGCTGGTCACGGCTGCTCGCGCCGGAAGAGCGCTACAGGCTCACGCCGGAAGGCCGCACGACCTTGCCCGACGCTTTGCCCGCGCGCGCGACTGCGCTGCGAAACCTGGCGCAGGCGCTTGCCGCCGGCGAGTTTTTGAGCGCCGCCGACGCCCGCGGGCTGCACCCTAAAGCTATCTCCACGCTCGCCGCATGGCAAGCCGAGGGCTGGGTCGCGCTCGACGTGGTCGATGCCGCCACGGCGCCTCCTGCCGCCGCGGCCACGCCGGCGCCGCCGCAGTCGCTTCCTACGCTCACAGACGAACAAGCCGCCGCCGTCGAAGCGATTCGCGACGCGCACGGCTTCGCGCCGTTCCTGTTGCATGGCGTCACAGGGAGCGGCAAGACAGAAGTCTATCTACGCGCGCTCGCCGAGATTCTTGCCGCCAATGCAGACGCGCAAGCGCTGGTGCTGGTGCCCGAAATCAACCTGACACCGCAGTTCGAAGCGGCTTTCCGCGCCCGCTTCGCGGCGCTTGCGGACACAGCCATCGTCACGTTGCACAGCGGTCTTGCCGAGGGAGAGCGCGCGCGCAACTGGTTCGCGGCGCATGCGGGCCACGCGCGCATCGTGTTGGGCACGCGCCTCGCGGTGCTCGCGTCGCTGCCCCGGCTCGCCATCATCGTCGTGGATGAAGAGCACGATCCGGCTTATAAGCAGCAGGAAGGGCTTCGCTACTCGGCGCGCGACCTCGCCATCTATCGTGCAAAGCAGCTTGGCCTGCCGGTCGTGCTGGGATCGGCCACACCGTCGCTCGAAAGCTGGTGGCAGGCGGATCAGGGGCGCTACAAGCGGCTTACCTTGTCGCGCCGCGCGGTCGCCGATGCAGTGCTGCCCACGGTGCGCCTGATCGATCTCGAGGACGAGCGGCGGCGCGGACGCGCTTCAGTGGAAGGATTGTCCGGCCCATTGATTGCCGCGCTGAAGACGCGGCTAGAGCGCGGTGAACAGAGTCTCGTGTTTCTGAACCGCCGTGGCTACGCGCCACAGCTTGCTTGCGATGCCTGCGGATGGGTCGCCGGTTGTCCGCGTTGCAGCGCGTATGTCGTTTTGCATAAGCCGGAGCGCGCGCTGCGCTGTCACCATTGCGGTTGGGAGTCGCGAATTCCGCGCTCATGTCCCGAGTGCGGCAATGTCGACGTTGCACCCATGGGTCGCGGCACCCAGCGCGTCGAAGAAACGCTCGCGAGCGCGGTGCCCGGCGCTCGCGTACTGCGCATCGACGCCGACAGCACCCGCCGCAAAGGCAGCGCGCAGGCGCTCTTTTCCGACGTGCATGCGGGCGAAGTCGACATTCTGGTCGGCACGCAGATGATCGCAAAGGGGCACGACTTCCAGCGCGTGTCGCTAGTCGGCGTGCTGAATGCCGACACCGCACTGTTTTCCCACGACTTTCGGGCGAGCGAACGCCTCTTCGCGCAACTGATGCAAGTCAGCGGCCGCGCCGGCCGCGCGGGTTTGCCAGGTGAGGTGCTGGTGCAGACGCGCTATCCGCGCCATGCGCTTTATCACGCGCTTGGGCGCCACGATTACGTCGGCTTCGCCAATTCGACGCTGGCCGAGCGGCGCGACGCGCATTTGCCGCCGTTCGTGTACCAGGCGTTGCTCCGTGCGGAAGGCCGCACGCTCGAAGCTGCGCTCGCTTTTCTGCAGCAGGCCGCGGCCGAATTGACGGGCATTGCGGCTGCCGAACGCGTGACCGTCTACGACGCAGTGCCGCTCACCATCGTCAAGGTGATGCACGTCCACCGCGCGCAGTTGCTGATAGAAAGTGCGTCGCGCGCGGCGCTGCAGGCCACGTTGCGCGCGTGGCAGCCGTTATTGCGCGGGTTGAAGGGCGTGCTTCGCTGGAACCTCGAAGTCGACCCGCTCGATATTTGAGCCGGCGTCTCTGCTGCCGGTTTGCGTCGGCGCGACTCGGATCAGCAAACACTCACTATCGACAGCGGCTGCGCGCGCTCCGGGCGCGCGCTCGGACCGTGTTCGAATAGCTTGCGGCGGAAGTCGCGGCGCGCGTGCGTGTTCGCGTACCCAACACTGCCGATGCCCGCGACGAAACGTGCGCGCCGCGTGCCGCGAGTTGTCGATAGCGTGCGGAAGATCTGTAGTCGCTGGAACAAAGCATGGTGGATCTCACAGTGTTCACTTCTCACTTCCCGGCAGCAACGGCCGGCAGACCTCACAAACGCGCCGCCAACCCGCCCCCGGCAAGCCAGCCAGGCCAGGCATCCGTTAACACCGCGCAGGTAATCGCGCCGCCGCTGCGCTCAGTCGTTCAACGCCGCCTGCGCGTCACCGGATGATGCAGCCGACGTCGCACGTCCCCGACCTTCGGACGCATCACGTTTGTCTGAGCCGCCCGTCGCGCCGCGGATAAACAGCACAGCGCAGGTTGCGCACATCGCCCAGATGCCCAATACGACCAGCCACTTTTCCATTTCGCTTGTCCTCACCCCGTACCGTTTTTGTGCGCGCATGACCCCGCGCCCGCTATGTCCTCTATAACGGCGCGCCTGCCGGTTTGATAAGGGCTCGAAGAAAAGAAATCTGGCCAGGGAAAATACCGATCCTTACCGGCCTTCGCGCTTTCACGAAGACTGGCCGGAAAGCCGCGCCGGGCAAGGGATTCGGCAAGGTGCAACCGTTTCGCTATGCCGGTTGCACCTTTTTATTGGGAGGCGTACGATTCGGCCAACTTTTGTCTTTCGCCAGCATTTCGTCTGGTATCCGAAGAAGGAAACATGGCTAGCACCACCCTTGGCGTCAAGGTCGACGACCTCCTGCGTTCCCGGCTGCGAGATGCCGCCACCCGCCTCGAACGCACTCCGCACTGGCTGATCAAGCAGGCGATTTTCGCGTACCTCGAAAAGATCGAGCAGGGACAACTGCCGCCGGAACTGTCGGGCGTGGCAGGTTCCGCCGACATGGCTGACGGCGCGTCGGTCGAACCGGACGAGGACGGTGCGGCGCACCCGTTCCTCGACTTCGCGCAGAACGTGCAACCGCAATCGGTGTTGCGCGCGGCAATCACCGCGGCATATCGCCGGCCGGAGCCGGAATGCGTGCCGTTCCTGCTGGGTCAGGCGCGTTTGCCGGCCAACCTCGCAGGCGACGTGCAAGCGCTCGCCGCGAAGCTCGTCGAAACGCTGCGCGGCAAGAGTAAGGGCGGCGGCGTCGAAGGGCTGATCCACGAATTTTCGCTGTCGAGCCAGGAAGGTGTCGCACTGATGTGCCTCGCCGAAGCCCTGTTGCGTATTCCCGATCGCGCGACGCGCGACGCGCTGATCCGCGACAAGATCAGCAAGGGCGACTGGAAATCGCACGTCGGCCAGGCGCCGTCGCTGTTCGTCAACGCCGCAACCTGGGGCTTGATGATCACCGGCAAGCTGGTCACGACCAACAGCGAGACGAACCTTTCGTCGGCGCTTACGCGGCTGATCGGCAAGGGCGGCGAGCCGCTGATCCGCAAGGGCGTGGACATGGCGATGCGCCTGATGGGCGAGCAGTTCGTCACCGGCGAGAACATTTCGGAAGCGCTGGCGAACAGCCGCAAATACGAAGCACGCGGTTTCCGCTACTCGTACGACATGCTCGGCGAAGCGGCGACGACCGAAGCGGACGCGCAGCGTTACTACGCCTCGTATGAGCAGGCGATCCACGCGATCGGCAAGGCGGCTGGCGGCCGCGGCATCTACGAAGGTCCGGGCATCTCGATCAAGCTCTCCGCACTGCATCCGCGTTACTCGCGCTCGCAGCAGGAGCGCACGATGAGCGAGTTGCTGCCGCGCGTGCGTTCGCTTGCGATCCTCGCGCGCCGTTACGACATCGGCCTGAATATCGACGCCGAAGAAGCCGACCGCCTCGAAATCTCGCTCGATCTCCTGGAAGCGCTGTGCTTCGATCCGGAGCTCGCCGGTTGGAACGGTATCGGTTTTGTGGTGCAGGCTTATCAGAAGCGCTGCCCGTTCGTGATCGAATACATTGTCGACCTCGCGCGCCGCAGCCGTCACCGCATCATGGTGCGCCTCGTGAAGGGTGCGTACTGGGACACCGAAATCAAGCGTGCGCAAGTGGATGGCCTCGAAGGCTATCCGGTCTACACGCGCAAGATCTATACGGACGTGTCGTATCTCGCATGCGCGAAGAAGCTGCTCGGCGCGCCCGACGCGGTGTACCCGCAATTCGCCACGCACAACGCGCACACGCTGTCGGCGATCTATCACCTCGCGGGCAACAACTACTATCCTGGTCAGTACGAGTTCCAGTGCCTGCACGGCATGGGCGAGCCGCTTTACGAAGAAGTGACGGGCCCGCTGTCCGCAGGCAAGCTGAACCGTCCGTGCCGCGTGTATGCACCGGTCGGCACGCACGAAACGCTGCTCGCGTATCTCGTGCGACGTCTGCTGGAGAACGGCGCGAACACGTCGTTCGTCAATCGCATCGCCGATGAAAACGTCGCGATCCAGGATCTGATCGCCGATCCGGTCGAAGAAGCGTCGAAGATCGTTCCGCTCGGTGCGCCGCACGCAAAGATTCCGCTGCCGCGCAATCTGTACGGCGCGGAGCGTCTCAATTCGATGGGTCTCGATCTGTCGAACGAGCATCGTCTGGCGTCGCTGTCGTCGGCGTTGCTGGCGAGCGCGAATCATCCGTGGCGCGCCGCGCCGATGCTAGCCGACGATCAGATGGTTCTGGGCAATGCGCGCGACGTGCGCAATCCGGCGGACCATCGCGACCTCGTCGGCACGGTGGTCGAAGCGAGCGCTGAACATGTGAGCGCCGCATTGGCGCACGCGGTTGCTGCAGCGCCGATCTGGCAAGCAACTCCCGTAGAAGCGCGTGCCGATTGCCTCGCGCGTGCCGCCGATCTGCTCGAAGCGCAGATGCATACGCTGATGGGCCTCGTGGTGCGCGAAGCGGGCAAATCGCTCGCGAACGCGGTGTCGGAAATTCGCGAAGCGATCGACTTCCTGCGCTACTACTCGACTCAGATTCGCAGCGAATTTTCGAACGACACGCATCGTCCGCTTGGACCTGTCGTGTGTATCAGCCCGTGGAATTTCCCGCTCGCGATTTTCATGGGCCAGGTGGCCGCCGCACTCGCAGCCGGCAACACCGTGCTCGCGAAGCCGGCTGAGCAAACGCCGCTGATCGCCGCCCAGGCCGTGCGCATTCTGCGCGAAGCCGGCGTGCCTGCCGGTGCCGTGCAACTGCTGCCGGGCGATGGCGAAACGGTGGGTGCCGCGCTCGTCGCCGACCCGCGCACGCGTGCGGTCATGTTCACCGGTTCGACCGAAGTCGCGCGTCTCATCAACAAGACGCTGTCGGGCCGTCTCGACCCGGAAGGCAAACCGATTCCGCTGATCGCCGAAACAGGTGGTCAGAACGCGATGATCGTCGATTCGTCGGCGCTCGCAGAACAGGTCGTGGCGGACGTGATGCAGTCGTCGTTCGACTCGGCCGGTCAACGTTGTTCGGCGCTGCGCGTTCTCTGTTTGCAGGACGACGTTGCGGACCGCACGCTCGAAATGCTGACGGGGGCGATGCGCGAACTGACGGTGGGCAATCCGGATCGCCTGTCGACCGACGTCGGTCCGGTGATCGACGTTGACGCGAAGCGCGGCATCGACGCGCATATCGCGGCAATGCGTGAGAAGGGCCGCAAGGTCGAGCAACTGCCGATGCCGGAGGGTTGCGCGCAAGGCACGTTCGTGCCGCCGACGCTGATCGAGCTCGACAGCATCGACGAATTGAAGCGCGAAGTGTTCGGGCCCGTGCTGCATGTGGTGCGTTACCGCCGCAGTCAGCTCGACACGTTGCTCGAGCAGATCCGCACGACAGGTTATGGCCTGACGCTCGGTATCCATACGCGCATCGACGAAACCATTGCTCACGTGATCAGCCGCGCGCATGTCGGCAACATCTACGTGAATCGCAACGTGATCGGCGCGGTGGTCGGCGTGCAGCCGTTCGGCGGCGAGGGTTTGTCGGGTACTGGGCCGAAGGCCGGCGGCGCGTTGTATCTGCAGCGTCTGCTCGCGACGCGTCCGGCGGGCTTGCCGAAGTCGCTCGCGCAGGCGCTGATCGTAGATGTACCGCAAGCAGCCGAAAAAGGCGACAATCCGTCCGCCGCGCTGACGGCGTTGCGCGACTGGCTGATTGCCGAGCGCGAGCCGCAACTTGCTGCGCGTTGCGACGGTTACCTGTCGCATATGCCGGCTGGCGCGACCGCGGTGTTGTCGGGGCCGACTGGCGAGCGCAACACTTACACGCTGGGTGCGCGCGGCACGGTGTTGTGTATCGCATCGACCGCGAGCGGTGCGCGCGCGCAGTTTGCCGCCGTGCTGGCTACGGGAAATCGAGCGTTGTTCGAAGGCGCGGCTGGGGAACAATTGGTGACGCAGTTGCCCGCATCGCTGAAGTCTTATGCGAGCGTGCGCAAGAACGCGGAGACGCCGTTCGACGCCGTTTTGTTCGAAGGCGACAGCGACGAATTGCTGACGCTCGTGAAGGAAGTCGCGAAGCGTCCCGGACCGATTGTGTCGGTGCAAGGCGTCGCGTCGCGCGCGCTGGAGAGCGGCGACGAAGACTACGCGCTCGAGCGTCTGTTGACGGAGCGCTCGGTCAGCGTGAATACGGCAGCCGCCGGTGGTAATGCGAATTTGATGACGATCGGTTGAGCGAACCTCATCGATTACTGGCAAGAAAACGCCGGGCCGCCCCAAGTTTTCTTGCGCCCCCTCGGGGGGCCTGGCGCGATGCGCCAGGATTTGGGGGCGGTCATTAGAACGGAAGCGGTAACGGCGATCCCGAAAGCCGCTCCATCCACACCTGGTACCAAGGAGAAGATATGCAACACAAGATGACACAGCTGGCAGGCGCAGCACTGGTTGCGGCGATGTCGCTGGCGGGGACGGCCAACGCTCAATCTACGGACGACGTGAAGATCGGTTTCGCCGGTCCGATGACGGGCGCGCAGGCGCACTACGGCAAAGATTTCCAGAACGGCATCACGCTGGCTGTGGAAGACATCAACGCAACGAAGCCTGTGATCGGCGGCAAGCCGGTTCGCTTCGTGCTCGACTCGGCAGACGACCAGGCTGACCCGCGCACCGGCACCACCGTCGCGCAGAAGCTGGTGGACGACGGCATCAAGGGCATGCTCGGCCACTTCAACTCGGGCACCACGATCCCAGCTTCGCGCATCTACGCGAACGCTGGCATTCCCGAAATCGCAATGGCAACGGCGCCTGAATACACGCAACAAGGTTTCAAGACCACGTTCCGCATGATGACGTCCGACACGCAGCAAGGTTCGGTCGCGGGCACGTTCGCGGTCAAGACGCTTGGCGTGAAGAAGATCGTGATCGTCGACGACCGCACGGCTTATGGCCAGGGTCTGGCGGATCAGTTCGAGAAGGCGGCGAAGGCAGCGGGCGGCACGATCGTCGATCGTGAATACACGAACGACAAGGCCGTGGACTTCAAGTCGATCCTGACCAAGCTGAAGGCAGCCAATCCGGACCTGATCTATTACGGCGGCGCGGATTCGCAAGCAGCACCCATGGTCAAGCAGATGAAGGCGCTCGGCATCAAGGCGCCGCTGATGGGCGGCGAAATGGTTCACACGCCGACGTTCATCCAGATCGCGGGTGACGCAGCGAACGGCACGGTGGCATCGCTCGCCGGCCTGCCGCTGGAAGAAATGCCGGGCGGCAAGGACTACGTCGCCAAGTACAAGAAGCGCTTCAACGAAGACGTGCAAACGTACTCGCCGTACGCTTACGACGGCGCAATGGCCATGTTCGCAGCAATGAAGAAGGCTAACTCGACGGACCCGGCCAAGTACCTGCCGGTGCTCGCCAAGACGTCGATGCCGGCTGTGACGTCGTCGAACCTCTCGTACGACGCCAAGGGCGATCTGAAGAACGGCGGCATCACGCTGTACAAGGTTGTCGACGGCAAGTGGACGACCCTGCAAAGCGTTGGCGGCAAGTAAGCCTCTCTTTGCAGATCGATCCGATCTTGAAGACCCCGCTTCGGCGGGGTTTTTTTATGGATTGTCGAAGAAGGCGCTTTTCCCTCGCACCGTTGCGCTTACTCCCCGCGCAACTTCCTCCCCTGCTCCCGAATCTGCTCCAAAGTCGCGCCGGGCGTGCTCGCCTCCTGCGGCATACGGATCTCTATCACCGCCGCGCATTTCGCCTCCAATGAACGCTGTAACGCCGGCAGAAAATCTTCGGTGCGTTCAACGGTTTCGCCGTGCGCGCCGAACGATCGCGCGAATGCCGCGAAGTCCGGATTCGTGAGCCCGGTGCCGTGTACGCGATTCGGATAGTGCCGCTCCTGATGCATGCGGATCGTGCCGAAGTGACCGTTGTTCACGACGATGAACAGCACATGCAGGTCGTATTGCATCGCCGTCGCGAGTTCCTGCGCGGCCATCATGAAGCAGCCGTCGCCCGCCAGCGCGACCACCGCGCGTTGCGGATAGAGCGACTTCGCCGCGATCGCCGCCGGCACGCCGTAGCCCATCGCGCCACTCGTGGGCGCAAGTTGAGAGCGGTATTGACGATACGAAAAGTGCCGATGCAACCACGTCGCGTAATTGCCGGCGCCGTTGGTCAGTATTGCGTCATCGGGAAGATGCGCGCGAAGTTGCTGGATCACTTCGCCCATTTGTACGTCGCCGGGAATCGGCCGAGGTTTGCGCCACTCGAGATACGCGCGATGCGCTTCTTCCGCCGCGCCCGCCCACGTCAGCGTATGGGCGGAGGGTTCCAACGCTGCGAGCGCTGCCGCAAGTTCAGGCATGCCGGAGACGATGGGCAGATCGGCGGCATACACCCGCCCCAGCTCTTCCGCGCCTTGGTGCACGTGAACCAGTGTCTGCTTTGTCTTGGGAATGTCGAGCAACGTATAACCGTTCGTCGTGGCTTCGCCGAGGCGAGGACCCAGCGCGAGCAGCAGGTCGGCATCGCGGATACGATTGGCCAGCGCCGGATTAATGCCGAGTCCCACATCGCCGGCATAGTTCGGATGCTCGTTATCGAGCGTGTCCTGGAAGCGGAACGCAAGGCCGACAGGCAATTGCCAGTTCTCGACGAAGCGTTGCAAGTCCGCGCAGGCCACGGGCGTCCAACCGCTTCCGCCTGCGATCACCATTGGCCGTTGCGCGCTCTCCAGCAATTCGCGCAGCTTGTCGATCTGCGCGGTTGAGGGCGACGCAGCCACGCGCTGATATCGCGGCGCGCCCGGTACGGCGTCGCATGCGTCGCTCAACACGTCTTCGGGCAAAGACAGCACCACGGGTCCCGGCCGCCCGGAAGTCGCCGTGTAGAACGCATGACTCAGATATTCGGGAATGCGCTTCGGATCGTCGATCTGCGCGACCCATTTCGCCATCTGACCGAACATGCGCCGATAGTCGATCTCCTGGAAAGCCTCGCGATCGAGATGCTCGCGCGCGCACTGACCGATCAGCAGGATCATCGGCGTGGAGTCCTGAAACGCGGTGTGCACGCCAATCGATGCGTGCGTCGCACCCGGTCCTCGCGTGACGAGCGCGACGCCCGGGCGCCCGGTCAGCTTTCCGATCGCTTCCGCCATGTTCGCGGCCGCCGCTTCGTGACGGCAGACAATGGTCTGGATGCGCTCCGTTTCGTCGTGCAATGAATCGAGCACCGCGAGAAAACTCTCGCCGGGCACGCAGAAAACACGTTCGACACCGTGTGTGAGCAAAGCGTCGACAACGAGGCGCGCGCCAGTGGTTCGAGCGGCGGCAGGATCGGAAACGGGAGCATTCGGTTGCGACATTGCGATGAGGCCTCCAGACAGTGCATGAGTGCGGTTGCGTCGGTATCGACTGCGTGATCGGCCGACCGGCGCCCCGACAGCTTACGCTGGGAGCGCACCCGGTGTCACGGCGCAGCGCAACGGGCGCTCACACAGCGGGCGCGGCTAGCAAACATGCAAACGTGCAAACAAAAAACGCGGACCCTGGGGCCCGCGTCTCGTTCACTTCGCAACACGCCGCGTTGCCGACCAACGATCAGCAACGGACATCCTGCAGTCAAGCATCAACATTCGACGATATTCACCGCCAGACCGCCGCGCGACGTTTCCTTGTACTTCGTCTTCATATCCGCGCCGGTTTCGCGCATGGTCTTGATGACCGAATCGAGCGACACGTAATGACTGCCGTCGCCGCGCAGTGCCATGCGCGCTGCGTTGACGGCTTTCACCGACGCCATTGCATTGCGCTCGATGCACGGAATCTGCACCATGCCGCCGACCGGATCGCACGTCAGCCCGAGGTTGTGCTCCATGCCGATTTCCGCCGCGTTTTCGACCTGCTTCGGCGTGCCGCCCATCACGGCGGCGAGTGCGCCGGCAGCCATCGAGCAGGCGACGCCGACCTCGCCCTGGCAGCCGACTTCGGCGCCGGAAATCGACGCGTTCAACTTGTACAGAATGCCGATCGCAGCCGCCGTCATCAGGAAGTCGATCACGCCTTGCTGGTTCGAGCCGGGCATGAACCGCGTGTAGTAATGCAGCACGGCGGGAATGATGCCGGCCGCGCCGTTGGTGGGCGCGGTGACGACGCGGCCGCCGGCCGCGTTTTCTTCGTTGACCGCGATTGCGTAGAGATTGATCCAATCGATCATCGACAGCGGATCGCGCAGCCCAAGCTCAGGGTTGCCCGATAGCGCTCGATACAACTGCGGCGCGCGGCGCTTCACCTGAAACGGGCCGGGCAGGTTGCCGTCCGCGTCCGGATTGTTGATGCCGCAGCCTCGCGACACGCATGACTGCATCACGTCCCAGATCTTCAGAAGGCCTGCGCGGGTCTCCTCTTCCGTGTGCCAGACCCGCTCGTTTTCCCACATCAATTGCGCGATGCTTTTGCCGGTCGATCCGCACAGCGCGAGCAATTCGTTGCCGGTGCGAAACGAGTGCGGCAATTGGTCGACGGCGGCAAGAACCTTGGTATTCGGTGCGCCGGCCGTCACCACGAAGCCGCCGCCCACCGACAGATACGTCGATTCGCGCAGCGTCTCGCCTTGCGCGTCGAACGCGCGCAGCTTGAGCCCGTTCGGATGTTCGGGCAGCGCTTGCCGGTAGAACGAGATGTGATCCTTCTGCACGAACGGCACTTCATGCGTGCCGAGCAGTGCAAGCTTGCGCGTGGTGCGCACGGCTTCGAGCCGTTGCGCGATCGTGTCGGGGTCCACCGTGTCGGGTGCGTCGCCCATCAGACCGAGCATTACGCCGCGATCCGTGCCGTGCCCTTTGCCTGTTGCGCCGAGCGACCCGTAAAGATCCGCTTTCACCGACGCGGTGTTCGGCAGCAGCCCGTCGCGTTCGAGCCCTTGGGCGAACATCAGCGCCGCGCGCATCGGCCCGACCGTATGCGAACTTGACGGACCAATGCCGATTTTGAAGAGATCGAACACGCTGACTGCCATTACTGCTCCCTGCTGATGAAAGTTGGTTTAGCGCGCCGGCATCGGCAAACACACGGCGAGCCACGCGGGTGGCGTCGGCGCAAGCCGCAGCGCAATCGGCGTATAGCGTCCGTCGAGACGCGCCGCCAGATGAAACAGTTCCGTCGCGTTCTTCGGGTCCCACTGACCCGAGTAGCCGGGCAAGCCGGCTTCGCGACGTTTTGCGTCGAATGCGACGCTCGAATGCACGAATTCCTCATGCGTCTTGCTGCCCTCCGCGTACGGCGAGAGCCAGTTCAGCGCGGCTTGCAGCGACGCGCCGTTCGCACCCTTCTCCGGCAGCCAGTTGCGGTTGTGGCGGCGGGCGGCGAGCGCGGCGGTGACGAGCGGCTGCAGATCGTAAGTGACATAGTGCAGCGCGTCACGTTCGCTGAAATCGATCGTGGAGCCGTCCGGCTCGATGTTGTCGCCAATATGCTCGGCAAAGAGACGCTGCGCCGCATTGATCATTTTGCGGTTGTCGAGCGTGAAAGCCGCCATGGCTATCAGTTTGATCCGGTGACTTTGCCAGTTGTTCCGGTAAGTGCCCTTCAAAGGACGCGGCTGGTCGTCGATATCGGCGATGTAGCCGTTCGCGAGCTTCGCCAGAAACGCCATCGACGCGTTACGCGTTTTCACAGGCAGCGCACTCGCCGTCATGTCGTACGCGAGGATCAGCCCTTCGAAATGCGTTTCGTCGATTGGATTGAAGCTCGGCTGATAGGTCGTGACCCACGCGTACAGCAAACGGTCGACGAGCTTCAGATACCGGTCGTCGCTGGTGGCGCGCCATGCGAGCGCCGCGTCCCGCAACAGGTCGAGATCCTTCTCGGCTTCGACGCTCTGGTCGTAGATGCCCTCGTGCGGCAGCGTGCCTTCCGTGTGCAGTTTGGCTTGCGCGTGAGGCTTGTCGCCCAGATGCGCGAGCACATTGCTCACCAATGCCTTGACGCCGGGATCGGCATTCGTGCGCTCGCTGGTTTGCCAGGCGGGCGCTGCGCAAAAATTCATCGCCGCCTGCGCATGCCGAAGCGGCAGCAACACGGCTGCGCCGGCAAGCACGCATGCGCATGCGTGCCGCCACGTTGGGACCCGCGTTGTCCCGGCCGGGCTTTGCATCAATCGCACCTTTCGCACCATGCGAAACTCCTCGTTGGGCTGATTCGGTGTGTGATGTTAGCCGTTTGCGGCCTCCAGCGACAGAACCGCGCACCGCACGCTACAGGCTGCGGGCGGCGCGCGGCGACGGCCGGGTGTTACTCGTAATCCGCAACCGGCACGCACGAGCAGAACAGGTTGCGATCGCCATAGACGTTGTCCGCGCGGCCGACCGGCGGCCAGTACTTCTTCGCGATCAGCGTGGGCAGCGGATAGGCGGCGGTTTCGCGCGCGTACGCATGCTTCCACTCGTCCGCGATGACGACTGCAGCCGTGTGCGGGGCGTGCTTCAGCGGATTGTCTTCCCGGTCCGAGCGGCCTTCTTCCACAGCGCGAATTTCGTTACGGATCGCGATCATCGCTTCGATGAACCGGTCGAGTTCTTCCTTCGATTCCGATTCGGTCGGCTCGACCATCAGCGTGCCCGGCACCGGAAAGCTCATGGTGGGCGCATGGAAGCCGTAGTCGGCGAGGCGCTTCGCGACGTCGTCCACAGTGATGCCGCTGGTTTCCTTGATCGGACGCAGATCCAGAATGCACTCATGCGCGACGAGTCCGCCCGGGCCCGAATACAGCACCGGATAGTGCGGCGCGAGTTTCTTCGCGACGTAGTTCGCATTGAGGATCGCGGTCTCGGTCGCGGCGGTGAGGTTTTTCGCGCCCATCATCGCGATGTACATCCACGAGATCGGCAGGATCGACGCCGAGCCGTACGGCGCGCCCGACACTGCGCCAATGCCGTTGGGCGCGCGTTCGTAGCCCGACGAAATCTGGTTCGGCAGGAACGGCGCGAGATGCGCGCCGACCGCAACCGGACCGACGCCCGGTCCGCCGCCGCCGTGCGGAATGCAGAAGGTCTTGTGCAGATTCAGGTGCGAGACGTCGCCGCCGAACTGGCCCGGCGCGGTCAAGCCGACCATCGCGTTCATGTTCGCGCCGTCCACATAGACCTGACCGCCGCGCGCATGCACGATCTCGCAAATTTCGCGGACGTTCTGTTCGAACACGCCATGCGTGGATGGATACGTGATCATGATCGCCGCGAGCTTGTCGGCGTGCTGGTCGGCCTTCTTCTTCAGATCTTCGACGTCGACGTTGCCTTGCGCGTCGCACGCAACGACCACGACCTGCATGCCGGCCATTTGCGCCGACGCCGGGTTCGTGCCGTGCGCCGAAGCTGGAATCAGGCAGACGTTGCGATGCGCTTCGCCGCGCGACGCATGATATGCGTGGATGATCAACAGGCCGGCGTATTCGCCTTGCGAGCCCGCGTTCGGTTGCAGCGAAACCGCTGCGTAGCCGGTTGCGGCGACCAGCATTTCTTCGAGCTGATCGATCATTTCGCGGTAGCCGACGGTTTGCTCAGCCGGTGCGAACGGATGAATCTGGCCGAACTCGGGCCACGTGACCGGCAGCATTTCCGACGTCGCGTTCAGCTTCATCGTGCACGAACCGAGCGGGATCATCGACCGGTCGAGCGCGAGATCCTTATCCGACAAGCTGCGCAGATAGCGCAGCATTTCCGTCTCCGAATGATGACGGTTGAATACGTGATGCGTGAGATACGCGCTCGTGCGTTCGAGTGCGGCCGGCACCGAGGCCGTGCTGGATGCCGTGATCGCGGCGTCGAGCGTGTCGACTTGCGGCGCGTTTTTCGCACCTGCGGCTTGGGCGAACACAGCCAGCAGATCGCCGAGATCGCGACGCGATGTCGTTTCGTCGATCGACACGCCGACTTGCGTGTCGCTCACGCGGCGCAGATTGATGCGCTTCGCTTTGGCCGCGTCGTGCAACGCTTGCGTGCGTGCGCCGGTGTCGAAAGTGAGCGTATCGAAGAACGTTTCGTTAACGAGCGTGTAGCCAAGCTGCTTCGCACCTTCCGCGAGCAACGAGGCGATGCGGTTCACGCGCAACGCGATTGTCTTGAGACCGCGCGGGCCGTGGTACACCGCATACATGCTGGCCATGATCGCGAGCAGCGCTTGCGCCGTACATACGTTCGACGTCGCTTTCTCGCGGCGAATGTGCTGTTCGCGCGTTTGCAGCGCGAGACGCAGCGCGGGATTGCCTTGCGCGTCGACGGTCACCCCGACGAGACGGCCCGGCATCTGGCGCTTGAATTCGTCGCGCACGGCGAGGTAGGCCGCATGCGGGCCGCCGAAGCCGACCGGCACGCCGAAGCGCTGCGTGTTGCCGACGGCCACGTCCGCGCCCCACTCGCCCGGCGGCGTAAGCACGGTCAGCGCGAGCAGGTCGGCGGCGACCACCACGTGGCCGCCCGCTGCGTGGATCGCCTCGGTCAGCGCGCGATAGTCCCGCACGTCGCCGTTCACGCCCGGATATTGCAGCAGCACGCCGAATGCATTTGCGTTCGCGGCTTCCGCTGCGGGGCCCACTTTCACTTCGATGCCGACCGGCGTGGCGCGCGTTTTCACCACTTCAATGGTTTGCGGCAGCACGTCGTCGGCGACGAAGAATACATTCGACTTCGGCTTGCCCACGCGTTGCAGCAGCGTCATTGCTTCAGCTGCGGCGGTGGCTTCGTCGAGCAGCGACGCGTTCGAGATCGCGAGACCTGTCAGGTCCACGATCATTTGCTGGAAGTTCAACAGCGCTTCGAGGCGGCCTTGCGAGATTTCCGGCTGATACGGCGTGTACGCCGTGTACCACGCGGGATTCTCGAGCACGTTACGCAAGATCACCGTCGGCGTGTGGGCGTTGTAGTACCCCTGCCCGATGTACGAGCGGAACACCTGGTTCTTGTCCGCGAGTTCGCGCAGCGCGGCGAGCGCTTCAGCTTCGCTCTTAGGCTGTGCAAAGGGGCCGAGCGGCAGCGGTTCGGTGCGGCGGATCGTCTTTGGAATGACGGCGTCGATCAGCGCGGCGCGCGACGCGAAGCCCAAGGCTTCGAGCATCGCTTCCTGGTCGGCCGCATCCGGGCCGATATGCCGTTCAGCGAAGGCGTCATGCACTTCGAGCGCGGCGAGCGAGAGAGGAGTGCGGTTCATCAGACGATCCGGGTGTTCGAGCTTCATGGTGTTCCTGGCGGTGCGGCTGTCCGTGCTGGACCGTTCGAAACCTGGCGCTGTGCGCAAGGTCTCCTGAAGGAGCAATCCCAAAGGGATTTTCTTCAGCGCGCGGTCCCGTGTGTTTCGCGAGGGACGCGCCGCACCTGTCGGGTTATATAAAAGTGAATCAGGCGCCGATCGACTTCGAGTACGCGTCCGCGTCGATCAAACGATCCTGTGCTGCGTCCGAGGCCGGCTTGATCTTGAAGAGCCAGCTTTCATACGGGGCGCTGTTGACCGAATCGGGCGTGTCGGCAACGGCGGTGTTCGCTTCAATGATTTCGCCGGAAACCGGCGCGTAAATGTCCGAAGCGGCTTTGACCGATTCGATCACGGCGACGGTATCGCCGGCCGTGACGGTCTTGCCCAGTTCCTGTACTTCGAAGAAGACGATGTCGCCGAGCGCTTCCTGCGCGTGGTCGGTGATGCCGACCGTCAGCGTGCCGTCCGCCTCGGTGCGGACCCACTCGTGCGATTCGGTGTATTTCAGATCGGCCGGGATGCTCATCGGATGCTCCTATGCGGTGTGATTCGATATGGACTAAAAACTGGGAAAAGGACGCACGCGCCGGCTGCTAACAATGCTTCAACTCACAGCGAGTACTTTGCCGTTGCGCACGAACGGCAGTTTTACCACGCTTGCGGGCACGGATTTGTCACGAATCTGAACATGAACCGTGTCGCCCGGTTGCACGCCTTTCGGCACCCGCGCGAAGGCGATGGATTCCTGCATGGTCGGGGAGAAGGTGCCGCTGGTGATTTCGCCTTCGCCGTGCGGCGTGACGACCTTCTGATGCGCGCGCAGCACGCCTGCGGCCTTGCCGTTCTCCTTCAGCAGGATCAGACCGACGAACGCCGCGCGCGAGCCGTCCGCTTCCAGCCGGTTCTTGCCGACGAAGTCGCGCGCGGAGGTCAGGTCGACGGTCCACGCGAGACCGGCGTCGAGCGGCGAGATGTTGTCGTCCATATCCTGGCCGTACAGGTTCATGCCGGCTTCGAGACGGAGCGTGTCGCGCGCGCCGAGACCCGCCGGGCGCACGCCCTGTGCTTGGAGCGCGTTCCACAACGCGACGACGTGATCGGCCGGGACGATGATCTCGAAGCCGTCTTCGCCGGTGTACCCGGTGCGTGCAACGGTCAATTCGCCGAACGGTGTCGATTCGACGCGCGCGGCGTTAAAGGGCTTGAGTGTTTCGGTGGCAGAGCGGATGGCCGGGACGGTTTGCCAAACCTTCTCACGCGCGTTCGGACCTTGCACGGCGACGATCGCGAGATCGCGGCGCGGCGTGATGGTCAGACCAAAGCCGCCTTCGTTGAGCTGCTTGAACCACGCGATGTCTTTGTCGGCGGTGCCCGCGTTGACCACCACGCGGAAATGATCTTCGCCGAAGTAATAGACGATCAGGTCGTCGATTACACCGCCGTCCGCGTTCAGCAGGCACGAGTACAGCGCGCGCCCAAGCGTTTGCAGCTTCGCGACGTTGTTGGCGAGCGCATGCTCGAAGAACCCGCGCACGCGTTCCCCGGTGAAGTCGATGACGCACATGTGCGAGACGTCGAACATGCCGGCGTCGGTACGCACGGCGCGGTGTTCGTCGATCTGCGAGCCGTAGTTGACGGGCATGTCCCAGCCGCCGAAATCGACCATGCGAGCGTTGAGCGCGCGATGGGTGGCGTTGAGCGGAGTGTGTTTGAGTTCGGTCATGGGGCCTCGGGCGTCTCGCGAAACAAAAAAGGCCATGCAGAGCCGCGCCTCGCGGCCTGCTGGCTGCGAGCGTGGTTCTGCATGGCCCCTCTGTCCTCGATACCTGAGAGATTGCGCTGCCGCGGCGACGTTGATTCGTCACGGCGGAACGCGCGCCCCTTCGGTGGGCAGCTTGCCGGATCTGCACGACATTGCGATGCAGACGGCTACTGCCGCTCTCCAGAGTGCGAAAAACGGCGCCTTGATGTTGCGTGTGTTACGTGGCGGCCGGTCTTTCGACGCGTTCGGTCCTTTTGCCTGAGAGTTTGCGGGTGTGCCCCTTCGGCGGCGCGGCCTGCGAAAATCAGCGGCCCGCGCGCTCTCCCGACGCGTGCGGCGAATGTACGCGAGGGCCGGAGGCTTGTCAAATGAACGGTTTATTCGCCGTCATTCGTCCTCGTTCGCCCTGATTCGTCCTTATTCGCCCTTACTCTCCGATCGCATGCGCCGCGCCGTCCAGTTCCTGGTTCAGCACACGCTGTTCGTCGGGGGATAAGCCGCCGCCATGTTGCCCGGCCATTTCGTGCGCCTCGCGCCGGATCACATCCAGCCTATGATGCAACGCATCGCCTTGCGGCGGCGGGTAATAGCCTTGATTGACGCGATTGTCGATACGGCGGCTCAGATTGTCGATGCGGCCGTCGACCTGATGCAGGCGTTTATCGGCGATCTGTTGCGGGCTTGGACGCGGCGGCGGCTCGGTCTGCGGTGCTACCACACAGGCGGCGAGCGAACTCAGTAATACGCATGCGGCGAGGGCGCGGATGGGACGTGACATGAACTCTCCGTGAAGTCGTTGTGGTTTTGCGGTGCTACAGGCGTAGCAACGGATCACGGCAGACGAGCGCTGACCCGGACGGCCCGCTCTTTTGTAACGTTATATTGCTTTCCGCTTTGTCAGTTTTGCCGGCGCGGCACTTTACGCCGCGCCGGCAACACCTGAATAGCCTGTAACGCCGTTCAACGAACCCGCTGGAACGGCAGGCGGACGCCTTCGTCGGAACTGCGCGCCGCCAGTTCGATGACGGTCATCACGTCGACGGCATCTTGCGGGCTCACCGGAAATTTCACGCCGTGCTGGATCGCCTCGGCGAGCGCGGTGTAGAAGCCCGCATAATCGCCGTTGCGCGTCGGCAATTCGCGCTCCACTTCGCGGTCGCCCTCCAGCACGCGCAACGTGCCTGCGGCATTGCCGGCCGCGAAGCCCTCGTCGCCCGGACGCAAGCCGGCTTTCAACTGGTCTTCCTGCGTGTCGAGACCGTACTTCACGTAACTGCCGCGCGTGCCGTGAATGGCGAACCTCGGCGCGACGATCGCCGTCAGCGCGCTGGCGTGCAACACGACTTCGAACCCGCCGTAGCCCAACTGGATATGCACGTAGTCAGGCGCGCTCGCGTCATCGCGATGGGTGCGAACGGTCGCGGACACGGTCTGCGGCGCGCCGAACAACGCCAGAGCCTGGTCGATCAGGTGCGGTCCGAGATCGAACAGCAGCCCGCCGCCGCGCGACGCTTCCTCGCGCCAACGCTGACGCACTTCGGGACGGAACCGGTCGAAATGCGATTCATAGTGCGTGAGGCGTCCCAACTCGCCGCTCGCGAGCAGATCGCGAACGGTCATGAAATCGCCGTCCCAGCGACGGTTGTGGAACGGCACGAACAGCTTGCCCCGCGCGAGTGCAATGTTGGCGAGCGTGCGAGCGTCGGCGGCGCTCAGCGTAACCGGCTTGTCGACCACCACATGCTTGCCTGCTTCGAGCGTACGGCGCGCGAGGTCGAAGTGCGTGTCGTTCGGCGTGGCGATAACCACGCAGTCGATCTCCGGGAGCGCGAGCAATGCGTCGAGATCGGCCACCACTTTCGCGTGCGGATAGTCGGCGAGCGCGGCCTCGGGTCTGCCGGTCGCGATGGCGGCGACGCTGGCGCGGCCGCAGTGCTCGATCACCGGTGCATGAAACGTCGCGCCTGCGAATCCGTAACCCATCAATCCAATTTTCAGCGATGCGGACATGCGTGTCTTCCTGCAAAAACGGCGCGCCGCTTTGCCACCGCGGCGGCGGCGCGCAACGCCGTCATTGTGGCATGGCCGGGACCGGGATTGCGCCGGCAGGCCAGGTGCCGAAGCTCTGCCATTTTTCCCAAAGCGGTGGGCGCCGGTTCAACGGCGGGATTCGTCGAGCGAATCTATCCGCCGATTTCATCCGTGTTAACATCGCTCCTCTCGCGCCAACCGAGGCGCGCCGGGCGAGCCTCGCAACGCGTGGCATGCATTCCCTGAGCGCGCGCCGCGCGGCATGCGCCGGCTTCGCGACCGGCAATACTGCGCTGCGGCGCCTCAGGCGCCGCTATCAAACGGCGTGTTCGAGTGCTCCGTCTGAACAGCCGCTTTTCAACCCGCACTACCCCATCCACAGACGATGTCCGCAGGCCTGAATCCCGCTCAAAATGAAGCGGTCCGTTACCTTGACGGGCCGTGTCTCGTACTCGCCGGCGCAGGGAGCGGCAAGACGCGCGTGATTACGCAGAAAATCGCGCACCTGATCGAGGCAAAGGGCTTCGAGCCGCGCCACATCGCAGCGGTCACGTTCACGAATAAAGCCGCGGCGGAAATGCGCGAGCGCGTGGGAAAACTGCTCGAAGGCAAGACGCTGACCACGCCCGGCAAGGAAGGCCGCAAAGTGCCCGTCAATCAGTTGACGGTGTGCACGTTTCACTCGCTCGGCGTGCAGATTCTGCGGCAGGAAGCGGAACACGTCGGCCTCAAGCCGCAATTCTCGATCATGGATTCCGACGACTGCTTCGGCATGATCCAGGAGCAGGTCGGCTCGACGGACAAGGGCTTTATCCGCAAGATCCAGTCGATCATTTCGCTGTGGAAGAACGGGCTCATCATGCCCGAACAGGCGATCGCGATTGCCGCGAATGAAGACGAGCACCAGGCGGCGATCGTCTATCGCAACTATGTGGCGACGCTGCACGCGTACCAGGCGGTCGATTTCGACGATCTGATCCGCCTGCCCGCCGAACTCTTCGCGAGCAACGAGCAGGTGCGCGATCGCTGGCAAAACAAGCTGCGTTATCTGCTGATCGACGAATATCAGGACACCAACGCCTGCCAGTATGAATTGCTCAAGCAACTGGCCGGTCCGCGCGCGGCATTCACGGCGGTGGGCGACGACGATCAGGCCATTTACGGCTGGCGCGGCGCGACGCTCGAGAACCTTGCACAACTCGGCAAGGATTTCCCGAAGCTGCATGTGATCAAGCTCGAGCAGAACTATCGTTCGACGGTGCGCATTCTCACGGCCGCCAACAACGTGATCGCGAACAACCCGAAGCTCTTCGAAAAGAAGCTGTGGTCCGAGCACGGCATGGGGGATTCGATCACCGTCACGCCCTGCAACGACGAAGAGCACGAAGCCGAGTCCGTAGTGTTTCGTCTGTCCGCGCACAAGTTCGAGCGCCGTGCGAATTTTCGCGACTACGCAATTCTCTATCGCGGCAACTTCCAGGCGCGCATTTTCGAACAGGTGCTGCGCCGCGAGCGGATTCCGTATGTGCTGTCCGGCGGCCAGTCGTTCTTCGATAAAGCCGAAATCAAGGACATTTGCGCGTATCTGCGGCTGATTGCGAATGCTAACGACGACCCCGCGTTCATCCGCGCGATCACCACGCCGCGTCGCGGTGTCGGTAACACGACGCTCGAAGCGCTCGGCTCGTTCGCGGGTCAAGCGAAGGTGTCGCTGTTCGAGGCGGTGTATATGGGCGGCATCGAAGCGCGCTTGTCGCCGCGTCAGATCGAACCGATGCGCGTGTTCTGCGACTTCATGCAGCGCCTTACCGACCGCGCCGAAAAGGACGCGGCCGGCACGCTGCTCGATGAGTTGATGGACGCGATCCACTACGAAGCGTATCTGTACGACGCATTCGATGAACGTCAGGCGCAATCCAAGTGGCAGAACGTCCTGGAGTTCATCGAATGGTTGAAGCGCAAGGGCACGAAGGCGGAGCCCCAAGGCTCGGATGAATCCGCTGGCTCGGGCAACCAGGAGGCAACCGGCTACGACACGGCGGACGGCTTTGGCGACACCGGCAAGAACCTGCTCGGCCTCATCCAGACGGTCGCGTTGATGTCGATGCTCGAAGGCCGCGAGGAAGACCCGGACGCGGTGCGGCTCTCAACCGTGCACGCGTCGAAAGGGCTCGAATATCCACACGTGTTTCTGGTGGGCGTCGAAGAAGGCATCATGCCGCATAGAGGCGGCGCGGACGACGAGCCGATCGACGACGCGCGCATCGAGGAAGAGCGCCGTCTGATGTATGTCGCGATCACGCGCGCGCAACGCAGTCTGCATCTGAACTGGTGCAAAAAGCGCAAGCGCGCACGGGAGACGGTGGTTTGCGAGCCGTCGCGATTCATTCCCGAGATGCTGCTGGACGACGCGCCGCCGCCGACGCCCGAAGAGGCGCCGATGTCGCCGAAAGACCGGCTCGCGAGTCTCAAGGCGCTGCTGCAGAAGCCTTGAATGCCGTGGTTAGCGCGTGCGTGGCAAGACCCCGCTGACCTCAGGTGCTTCACCGGTTTTCGTAGAAAGGCGCGCTACAGTGGCGCGGCTGGTCGGTCGCACGGTCATGTACCTTCGCGTATCTTTGCGCACCTTCGAGCATGCCAACTGGAGACCGCCGCATGACCTCGCCGACGCTCGCGCCATACACCCGCGCCCTCGAAGCCTACATCGACGCGAAAGACAACACGCGCGCGCAACGCATGCCGGATGCTTTCGCTCCCGACGCCGAGCTCACCATTTCTCTTGCAACGTCGACAATCACCTTCCCCGCGCGCACGGTCGGCATAGACGCGATCACGAAGACACTCGTCACCGACTTCGGCGCGACATACACGCGGTGCCGCACGTATTACTTGTGCGACTCGCTGAAGGTGCGCGACGGTGTGATCGATGCGCGGCCGTGGCTTGTGCTGATGCGTGAACCCGCGGCCGGCGCATTGCGCGTGGGCCACGGCGTCTACCGCTGGACTTTCGATAAGACGCCCGCTGTCAGCCGCTTTCATATTCACATCGCACGCATGGACGTCGTGCACGATGCGGATGGCGCGTTGCTCGACGCGTTGCAGGAAGGCTTGAGTTATCCGTGGCTTGCGCCGGCGGAATTGCACGCGCGTTTCACCGAGCTTGCGCGCAGGACGCCGGCGCTCTCGTTTGTCGATGCCTTCGCTCGTCCCGTCGGCGAGCGATAAGGCGCCACGCGCGCAAGAATCCGTCGAGCATAAAAAATCCCTGCCCGCGTGGTTGCGGTGCAGGGATTGAGTTGTCGGGCAAGCGGCGCGCAATTGTCTTTGCGCGCGACTAATGCACGCTACTTCGTGTTACTTCCCGTCACTTCGCGGCACTGACCATGTAGTCGACGGCGGCCTTTACGTCGGCGTCCGAGGCGTTCGAGCCGCCTTTGGGCGGCATCGCGCCCTTGCCGTGCAGCGCATAGTTGTAGACGGTGTCCATCGGCTCTTTCAGGCGCGCTGCCCACGCTTCCTTGTCCCCGAACTTGGGCGCGTTGAGCACGCCGGCAGCGTGACATGCCTGACACACCTGCTGGTACAGGGCCTTGCCCGCTTGCGATGCATCCGCGCTTTGCGTGGCGCCGGACGCGGGCGCTGCGGCTTGCGGGACGCTCGCCATTGCCGCCACCGCGGCGGCGGCTTGTGCCGCGCCCGCGTCGGAAGCGCCGGCGGCAGCCGTTGCACCAGAAGCGCCCGCCGCGACAGAAGCGGCCGCTGCGCCCGATGCCGGTTGCGCCGGTTCAGCGAAGCTCGCGCCCGAATTGTTCGCCATGTAGGCCACCGCGCGGGCGATTTCGAAGTCGCTGTAATCGTCCGGGCTCGTGCCGCCGCGCGGCGGCATGGCGCCTTTACCGGCGAGCGCCGTATGCAGCAGCGTGTCGAAGCCTTGGGAGATGCGTGGTGCCCAGTCGGCAGTATTGGTGAACTTCGGTGCGCCTGCCGCGCCGGACGCGTGACAGGTCGAGCACACCGCCTTGTAGACTTCTTCGCCGGTCTTGTAGACGCGCGGCGCGTTGGCGTCGCGAATGTCGACCTGAGCGATAGGCTTGATGCGGGCACTGACCTCGGCTTGGGAGAGACTGTCGGTGCCGGCGCCCGTGCGCGTCGAATTGTCGACGTAATAGGCCAGCAGAACGATGATGATGATCGGCACAGCAAACCCAGCGATGACCGCGGCGATGAGCTGTCCTGGGGTTTTGATCGGGGCTCCGTGTGGTGCTTCGCTCATGCTTGTCTCGTCTCCGTGGGTATGTGAGCGGTACAGCGCGACGGCAACTTCTTGTTCTTGATCGGCCACGGACGATTATAGACGCAAGCTTTCTGCGGCGGCGAGGGCCGCGGCGTGCTGTTCAGCAGGCGTTTACCCGCATCGCGCGAAGTCCTGCAAAGGTGCGCGAAACCACGGGAGACGGGCCCGAAGGCCGTCCGGTGGACGGTATGGCGGAAACCGGGTATCCTTTCGGTCTTGCTTTGGCGCCGCATCCGCTCAGTTTGCCGCGCTTTCGCGTTTCTTGTGTCAAAGCGCCCGTAGCTCAATGGATAGAGTACTGCCCTCCGAAGGCAGGGGTTGCTGGTTCGATCCCAGCCGGGCGCGCCAATAACATTGGCTCGGAATCAAGGGTTTAGGCAAACAACGCCTAAGCCCTTTTTTATTTCCCGCGCCCTCAATGCCGCGCCATTCGGCGCCTCATCCCCAGGCTTGTCCGCTGCGCTCACTCCCGCTAGAATCCCCCGGTCACTGGGGAGTAGCCTTCCTTCACGCATCGCATGAAGGAGAGCGCGTCAACATACTTGACCTGACGGGTCATGGCGCGTTCGACCGGGTCGGTTTGGCGAGACCATTGGCGCACTGCTTCGTTCTGGTCGGACGGGTGGCGGTGCGTCATTGGTTCGTCTAACGTCCGACCGCGGAGCCGCTGTGAAATCACGTTGTCCCCTACCCAATTTCCTCCTGCACCATGCGCCGCGCCGCGCGTTTCCCGTCGACGGGAGCCGTGCATGACCGGTCTTATCATCGAACTGGCCGTCATGCTGGTCGTCATTCTGGTGGCGGCCGAGCTTTTCACCAACGCGCTCGAACATCTCGGCGAGCGCCTCAAAATCTCGGAAGGCGTCACCGGCTCGCTGTTTGCGGCGGTCGGCACTGCGTTGCCGGAGACCTTGGTGCCGCTGATCGCAATCATCGGCGGCACGGCTGATCATGCCGTCAATGAGGAAATCGGTGTCGGCGCCATCCTCGGCGCGCCGCTGATGCTTTCCACGCTGTCCACCTTCCTCATGACGCTCGCGGTCCTGCGTTCACGCGGCATCGGCGGACGCGTCGCACCCGAACGCTCGGGTTTCACGCGCGACCTCAACTATTTCCTTTTCGCGTTCCTGCTGGCGGCGGCGGCCATGTATGTGCCGCACGAGCAAAGAATCGTCCGCGCGCTGTTCAGCATTGCACTCGTGGGCGTCTACGTCGCTTATGTGGTGGCGACTTTCCGCGCGTCGAACAGTCTCGTGGATGCGGGTCACGGCACGGAGGCGCCGGGCAAGATGATGCTCGCGCGCCTCGGCGTGTCGACCAACCTGGCGACGATCGCCGTCCAGCTCGTGCTCGCCGTCGCCTTGCTGGTGTGGGGCGCCGAAGGTTTCATCCATGGCGTTCGGGGCGTGTCCGAGGCGTTCGGCGTCTCGCCGCTGCTGCTCTCCCTGCTGATCATCCCGATCGCTACCGAACTGCCGGAGAAGGTGAACAGCATTCTGTGGATTCGCCGCGGCAAGGACACGCTGGCGTTCGGCAACATCACCGGTGCAATGGTGTTTCAAGGCACGTTGCTGCCGGCGATCGGCATCCTTCTGACGCCGTGGACGCCGCGAATCGAGGTTGTCACGGGCATCGTCATCACGCTAGCCGCGGCGGCGTGGCTGCGCGTCAACGCGCGGGAGCGCGGCGCGCCGGTGTGGGCGCTGCTCGTGTGCGGTGCGCTTTATGTGGCTTATCTGGCGATTACGCTGAGCCGCTAGGCGTTGCGCAGGCGCATGTCTCACGTAGCCCGGCAGATTCCCACGGCGCTGTAGGCGTTTCGGGCACCTCGCCGGGTGATTTACACAATGCGGGCAATCTGCGCCGCAGCGTGCGACCAGAAGGGCCACTACAGCTGTCGGCTGTCTCACACAGCCCGGGCGGGCCGCTGCGCGCAGCCCGCCAAGCCCACGCAGCCCTAAGCTCACGCAACCCTCGGCGCCCACGCCGCGCCGCCGAGCACCCCCCGCCCAGCCCTCTGCCCCGCGCCTCAAGCGTCCCGCAATGCATCGATTTAAAGGCTTTTCCAGTGCTAACTCTTGGAATCGCGAACGAGGGTGCAACGGCATAATTTCGACCATGTTCCATTGGCCTCGGTGCCCATCTGTCTGGTCTTGAGCGGCTCGCCGCATCAACCGCCATACGGGCCGAGACGCCGGCATTCATGTTCGGGTGATTCAAAATCGTGACTCTGAGACTTTTCGTGTACGGCGCCGGCGGCTTCGGCAAAGAAGTGATGGACGTCGCGCGCCGCCAGAACGCGGTGAGCCGGCGCTGGGAGCAGATCTGCTTCGTCGACGACATCCGCCAAGAGCGCACGTTCTACGGCACCCAGGTATTGCGCTTCAACGACGCGGAAGTCGCCGGACATCTCGACCAGGCCGAGTTCGTGATCGCCGTGGGCGAGCCGGCAGGCCGCGAAAAGCTCGGCAATAAGCTGCGCGAAGCCGGCGCCCGCCTGGGCCAGGTGATCGACGTCAGCTCGCTCGTCGCCGACACCGCATCGCTCGGCGAAGGTCTCCTGGTCACGCCGCTGTGCTCCATTTCCAGCGACGCGCAACTTGGCCGCAATGTTTGCGTGAACACCATGTCGATCGTCGGCCATGACGTACACGTCGGCGAAAACACCGTCGTCTCGTCGATGGTCAACATCGGCGGCGCGTGCGTGATCGGCGCGAACAGCTACCTCGGCATGGGCGCGTTGATCAAGGAGGGCGTGCGCATCGGCTCGAATTCAATCGTCGGCATGGGATCGGTCGTGTACTCCGACATTCCCGACGACGTGATCGCCCTGGGCAACCCCGCGCGCGTTGCCCGTCCTAATACCGACCGCAAGGTCTTCAAGTGAGATTGGCAATAAATGACGAACAGAGATAAATACGATCAGGTGTTCATGGACAGCTTCGCCGTTCCGCGCGACGCGCTGAACGAAGCTTTCGTCTATCAATGCGTGCCGGCGTGGGACTCGGTCGGCCACATGGGCATGATCGCGGCGCTCGAGGACACCTTCGGCATCATGATGGAGACCGACGACATCATCGAATTCGGCTCGTACACCATCGGCGTCGACAAGCTCAAGAAGTACGGCGTAGAGCTATGAACTCCGGGTTCGTTAGCCGGCAATATCCTGAACGCGCAGCGCTCATTACGGAGAGCGGTGTCACGCTCACGTATGCCGAACTGCATCAGGCCGTTGACCGGCTCGCGACCGCGTTGCCTGCAAGGCAACTGCTTTTTATCGTCGGCGGCAACGATCTGCCGACGGTGCTGTGCTATCTCGCGTCGCTCGCGAGCGGCACTGTGCCGCTCCTGTTGAGCAGCGGGCTCGATCAGGTGCAGTTGAATCGCCTGATCGACACATACGATCCGGCGTACATTTTCTCTTCGACCGGTGCGGAATACGGCACGCTGGTTCATCAGGAAGGCGCCTACGGTTTGTATCGCCGCGCCGATTCGGCACGCGTCGACCTTCACCCCGACCTCGCGTTGCTGATGACGACGTCGGGCTCCACCGGCTCGCCCAAGCTCGTGCGTCTGAGCGCCGCAAATTTGCGTGCGAATGCGGCGTCGATTGCCGAGTATCTGCACATCACGCACGAAGAGCGGGCGATCACGTCGTTGCCGTTCAACTACTCGTATGGTCTGTCGGTCATCAACAGCCATTTGCTGGCGGGCGCGTCGCTCGTCGTATCGGACCGCTCGCTGATGGACGCCGCGTTCTGGCGGCAGATCAACGAGCACGGGGTGACGAGTTTCGCGGGCGTACCCTATAGCTACGACATTTTGCTGAAGCTGCGTCTGGCGCGAATCAACATGCCGTCGGTACGAACATTGACGCAGGCGGGCGGTCGCATGGACGCGGCGAAGCTTCGCCAGGTCAGCGAAATCTGCCGCGCGAAGGGTATTCGCTTCTTTTCGATGTACGGTCAAACGGAAGCGACCGCGCGCATCGCCTATCTGAGCCCGGAAGAAATCGAGCATAAGGCGGGCAGTATCGGCCGCGCGATTCCGGGTGGCCGCCTGTGGCTCGAGAGCGACGACGGACGCACGATCGCTGAGCCCGGCGAAGTGGGCGAACTCGTCTACGCGGGCGGTAATGTGTCGATGGGCTATGCGCAAAAGGCCGCCGATCTCGCGTTGGGCGATCTGAACGGCGGCACGCTGCGCACCGGCGATCTCGCGCGGATCGACGAAGACGGCTGTTTCTTCATCGAAGGGCGCCGTCATCGCTTCCTGAAAATACTGGGCCTGCGAATCTCGCTCGATGCGGTCGAGCAGATCGCCGCCGACAAAGGCTTCGCCTGCGCCGCAAAGGGTACCGACGAGCAACTGGTCATTCACGTAGTGGACAAGCCTGAATTCGTCGCAGACGAATTCAGGACCGCCATGGCGAAGTCGCTTGGACTTCACCCTTCAGTCGTCGCCGTGAGCCGCTTGCCGGAACTGCCGCGCCTACCCACAGGAAAGGTTGACTATCAATGTCTGACCCAATTGTCCTGAGCGACGTCCCGCAATGGCCGGTGTTCGCGCTGCCGAAGGCGGACAAGGAGCCTGCCCTGCTGGACGAACTGCAGCGCCTCACGCGCCTGCACTACGAAGGCTGTCCGCAATACCGTGCGATTGTCGACAAGCTCGGCGCAAAGCGCGAAGCGGCCACGTTGGAAGAACTTCCGTTTCTGCCCGTGCGGCTCTTCAAGCACGAGCAATTGCTTAGCGTGCCCAGAAGCGAAGTCATCAAGACGATGACATCGTCGGGCACGAGCGGCCAGAACGTGTCGCAGATCTTTCTCGACAAGCAGACGTCGGCGCTTCAGGTCAAAGTGCTGTCGCGCATCGTCGGCGACTTCATTGGGCCGAAGCGTCTGCCGATGCTCGTGATCGACTGCCGCGCAACGGTCGCCGACCGCTATCGTTTTTCCGCGCGCACTGCCGGCATTCTCGGCTTTTCGATTTTCGGGCGCGACGTCGAATATGCGTTGAACGACGACATGTCCCTCAATCTCGAAGCGACGCGGCGCTTCCTCGACAAGCACCGGGATCAGCCCGTGTTGTTGTTCGGCTTCACGTTCATCGTCTGGCAGCACCTCGTTGAGGCGCTCGAAGCATGCGGTGAGACGCTGCCTCTCGAACGCGGAATTCTGATTCACGGCGGCGGCTGGAAGCAGCTTCAATCGAAGGCAGTCAGTGCCGATGAATTCAAGCGCCGCCTGCAAAACGTTGCCGGTGTTGCGCGTGTGCACAACTACTACGGTATGGTCGAGCAAACCGGTTCGATCTTCGTCGAATGCGAGCACGGGCATTTGCATGCGTCGTCGTGGTCGGACGTGATCATTCGCGATCCGCTCGATTTCAGCGCGCTGCCGCCGGGCAAGCCAGGCTTGATCCAGTTGTTGTCGGTTATTCCGCACAGCTATCCGGGCCACTCGCTGCTAAGCGAGGATCAAGGAGAGATTGTCGGTGTCGACGATTGCGCATGCGGTCGCCACGGCACCTATTTCAAGGTGCACGGCCGGATTCAGAACGCCGAGACGAGAGGTTGCAGTGATACGTATTCCCGATGAGATTCAGGGCAAGACCACGATTCTGGTCGGCCGTCGGGACGAGATCTCGAATGCGCCCGCGCCGGTGTTCGACGCGGCACGCGTGGAGTTTCTCGCCGATCTGTCGCGCGCGTTGCTGGCCCGTGCCGAGACGCGGTCGCTGCCAGACGTCGTCAGCTTCGCCTATTGGTGCCGTCGTGCGAATCTGACTCAGCTCGCCGCGAAGTTCGGATCGCGCGACGAAGTTCGCATGGGCCTCGGCTTGTCATTTCATGTGTGCCCGTCGAATGTGCCGGTGAACTTCGCCTTTTCGCTCGCGTTCGGCCTGCTGTCGGGCAACACCTGCGTGCTGCGTTTGCCGTCGCGAGCGTCCGCCACCGCAGAAGTTCTCGTCGAAGCAATCGGAGATTTGTTGAAGGAAGAGCGGCACGCTGCGCTGTCCGATTGCATCCTGCTGACTCGCTTCGAGCGCGACGACCTGCTGAACCGCTTCTGGCTCTCCGTCGCCGATGCGCGGCTCGTATGGGGCGGCGACCAGACCGTCGAGCATATGCGTGCTCTGCCAAGCCGGCCGCGCTCGCGCGAGGTCGCGTTTTCCGACCGCTATTCGTTGTGCGTGATGGAACCGCAAGCCGTGTTGTCTCTCGACGACGAAGGTTTGCGCACGCTCTGCCATCAGATGTTCAACGACTTGTATCTGATGGATCAGGCCGCGTGTTCGTCACCGCAACTGGTTGCATGGATAGGATCGCAAGACGCCGTTGAAGCCGCGAAAGAGCGGCTCTGGCCCGCGCTCGTCAAACACGTTGCCCAGCGCTATACGCCGGAGCCCGTGCAGGTGATGGACAAATACGTGCAGGCTTGCCGCCATGCATTCGACAACGAGCAGGTCGTTGCGATCCGTCAGCATGGCAATTTGCTGTATCGCGTGGAGTTGTCGGCGGTCGCGGCCGATCAGGACGAATGCCGCGGTTACTTCGGCACCATTCACGAAGTCACGCTCGCGTCGCTCGACAAGCTCGCGCCGATCGTGAACGAACGCTATCAGACGCTCACCTACTTTGGCGTCGGCAAGACGCAGTTGCAGGATTTCGTCGTCTCGCGGCGGCTGCGTGGCATCGACCGCGTCGTGCCGATCGGGCGCGCGCTGGATATGAATATCGTATGGGATGGCTACGACGTTGTCGCGAGCCTCTCGCGCGTCGTAGACATTCAATGACGCATCGGACACCCGAGGAACAGATGGACAAGTTCAGTCTCAATTGCATCGAGCTGCAGGAATACCAGCCGAATCGCTATCCCTTCCTGATGATCGACCACGTCGATGAAGTCATGCCCGGCAAATACGCGCGCGGCTATAAAAACCTGACAATGAACGAGTGGTACTTCCCGGTTCATTTTCCCGGTGGCCCGAATATGCCCGGCGCGCTTCAGCTGGAAGCGCTCGCGCAGATGCTCACCGTGGCGATCACCACGCTGCCCGGTCTCAAGGGCAAGGTGACGCACGCGCTGCAGCACACCGTGCGTTATCGCAAGGAAGTTCTGCCCGGCAAAAAGTTTGAAATCGACACCGAAGTGTTGTCGTGGAATCGCGGCATCTGCAAGGGTCGCGGCGTGGCGAAGGTCGACGGCGAAATCGCCTGCGAAGCGGACATGCTCATCACGATTCCGGAAATCCTCGAACAATATTTGCCGAAGAAGAAATCGCCGGTATGAAAGAAGTTGCGGACATCGTGATCATCGGCTCCGGAGCGAGCGGCGCCGCCGCTGCCTGGAGTTTGAGCCGCGATCGCTCGTTGCGCATCGTGTGTCTCGAGCAGGGCTCCGTCACGAAGCCATCCGATTACCCGTCGACGTCCGTCGACTGGGAATTGAGCCGTTCGGGCGCGTATAGCTCGAATCCGTCGGTGCGCCGCAGCGCGGCTGACTATCCGATCGACGATTCCGCATCTCCTATATCCATTGCCAACTTCAACGGCTTTGGCGGCAGCACCATTCTGTATTCGGCGCATTTTCCGCGCTTTCATCCGTCGGATTTTCGTACCCGCACACTCGACGGCGTCGGCGACGACTGGCCGCTCAGCTTCGACGAACTGAAGCCGTTCTTCACCGAAAACGAGCGGATGATGGGCGTGGCCGGACTCGTCGGCGATCCTGCGAATCCGGACTACGAGTCGCTGTTGCCGCCTATCCCGCTCGGCCCGATGGGTCGAACTATGGCGGCTGCATTCAATGAGCTCGGCTGGCACTGGTGGCCGTCGTACAGCGCGATCAATACGCACCGGCACGGCAATCGCGGCGCGTGCGTGAATCTCGGTCCTTGCAATACCGGTTGCGCACAGGGCGCGAAAGCCAGCGTGGATGTCACGTATTGGCCGGTTGCGCGCCAGCAGGGTGTCGAAGTGAGGACACAATGCCGCGTCCGTGAAATCACGCTCGATGCGCGCGGACAAGCAGACGGTGTGCTTTACATGGACGCCGATGGCGTCGAGCATCGGCTGAATGCGCGTGTGGTGGTTGTGGCCTGCAGCGGCGTCGGCACGCCGCGCCTGTTGCTCAACTCCAGGTCGAGCGCATTTCCCGATGGGCTGCTGAACGATAACGGTCTGGTCGGCCGGAATCTTATGCTGCATCCGCTGGCTTACACCGAAGCCGTGTTCGACCACGACGTGCAATCGAGTATTGGACCGCACGGCTGCTGCATTCTGAGCCAGCAGTTCTACGAGAGCGCAGCGGAGCGCGACTTCGTACGCGGCTACACGATGCAAGTGTTGCGCGGCGCGCCGCCGGTCGAGACCGCGGTGTCCGGCTATTTCATGCGGCAAGTGCCGCTCGGCGCCGAGCATCATGCGAAGTTCAACCGGCTCTTTAACCGGACCGCCGGTATCGCAATCATTACCGAAGATCTGCCGGAGCCGGAGAATCGCGTGGAACTCGATCCGGACCATTGCGATTCGAGCGGCATGCCGGGCGTGAAAGTGTTCTATAAGCTGGGTGACAACACGAGCCGCATGCTCAAGCACGGCATTGAAATGAGCAAGCAGGTGTTCGCGGCAGCGGGTGCGAAAGTCACGTCTTCTTTTGCGCCGGTGAAGAATACCGGCTGGCATTTGATGGGCACGGCTCGAATGGGCGACGATCCGGCCACGTCGGTCGTGAACAAATTCGGCCAGGCGCATGCGGTGAAGAACCTGTTCATCGTCGACAGCAGTATCTTCGTAACGGCGGGCGCGGTGAATCCCGTAGCGACGGCCCAGGCGTTGACGCTGATGGCCTGCGATCATCTGCAGCGCAATCTGCACACACTGGTGGCATGAACATGATCGAACTCGTTCTCGACACCATGCTTCCGGGCGACGCCGCGTTGGGCATGCCTCGCGCTTCCACGCTCGATTTCGAAGGCTATCAACTGCGTCATCGCGTGACAGATCAGGTAGACGCGTTTCTGAAAATGCTCGCGAACGTCGCACACGAAAAGTTTGGTCAGCCGTTCGACGCGCTCGACGCAGGTCAGCGGCTCGCGGCGATCAACGGCTGCAAGCTCGTCGATGTACGTCTCTTTTCTGCCTTCGTGACTCATGTGATGCGCGCCTATTACACCGAGCGCCGCGTGCTCGCGCAACTGTCGGTCGGCGCAGTGCCGCCGTTTCCCGCAGGCAATGAAATAGCCGCCGACGACTGGACGATTCTCGAACCCGTCTATCTGCGCGGTCAGATCTGGCGTAACGCCGAATGAACAGGCAGGAACCTTCGATGTTGCTAAAAGACAAGCTCGCGGTGATTACCGGCGCCAATCGGGGCATCGGCCGCGCAATTACCGAAACCTTCGCCGCGCAAGGCGCAAGCGTGATCGCTTGCATGCGCGAAGTGAGCGACGAGAAACAGCAATGGCTTGCGTCGCTCGCCCAGCAGCACGGCGTGACGGCGCACGCAGTCGGTGTCGACCTCGCCGATGAAGCGTCGGTGAAAGCCGCCGTCCGCCAGATCGCGAGCCTCGCGCCTCGCATCGACGTACTGGTGAACAATGCCGGCGTGGCGAGCGGCGCGATCTTCCAGATGACGTCGATGACAGAATTGCGCCGTCTCTTCGAGATCAACTTCTTCAGCCAGATTCTGCTGACGCAAGGACTCGCGCGCTCGATGGCGCGGCACAAGGCCGGCTCCATCATCAACATCGCATCCACGGCCGCGATGGTCGCCGATCCGGGCACGCTCGCCTATGGATCGAGCAAGGCTGCGTTCGCACGCGCGACGCAAAGCATGGCCACGGAACTCGGCGCGGCGGGCATTCGCGTGAATGCGATTGCGCCCGGCGTGACGCGCACCGACATGTACGACCAGATGTCCGAAGCTGCCCGTGAAAAGTTGATTGCTTCGTCGGCGCTCAAGCGCGCGATCGAACCCCAGGACGTTGCCAACATGGCGCTGTTCCTCGCATCGGATCTGTCCGCCAGTGTGACCGGGCAGATCATGCGGGTGGACGGCGGCATGGTATGAATTCAGGACGAGACACTATGAACTACTCCGACATCGAGCGCATGGCTTTGCTGATGCGCCAGAAAATCCTCGAGGTGAGCCACCACTGCAATCTGAGCGCCCACCTGGGCGGCGGGTTGTCGATGGTGGAGATCATGGCCACGCTGTATGCAAGGCAGTTGCGCTACGACCGTGCGAACCCGCGCTGGCCGGAACGCGACCGCTTTATTCTCAGCAAGGGTCACGGCGTACTCGGTTATTTTTCGGCGCTGCGAGCGGCCGACATTATCGACGACGCGGTGTTCAACACTTTTCAGACCAACGACAGTCATCTGATTGCTCATCCGGTCATGAACATGGATCTCGGTATCGAGTCTTCGAATGGTAGCCTCGGGCAGGGTCTTTCGATGGCGATCGGCATCGCGCTCGCGGCCAAAAAGAAGAAGCAGCCGTTCAAAACATACGTGCTGCTCGGCGACGGCGAATGCAACGAAGGTTCGGTGTGGGAAGCGATCATGTCGGCCGCACAATTGCGACTCGACAACCTGGTGGCGATGGTCGACTACAACAAACTGCAAAGCGACGGCGAAGCGGGCCAGATCATGGACCTGGGCGACCTCGCGGATAAGTTCCGCAGCTTCCGCTGGGACGTGCATGAAGTCGACGGTCACGACATCGCGCAACTGGTAGCCGCTTTCGAGGCGCCCAAGGTTGCCGACCGGCCGCGCGTGCTGGTCGCGCATACGGTCAAGGGAAAGGGCATCTCCTTCATGGAGAACAACAATGAATGGCACCATAACCGGCTGACCAAGACAAACTACGATCTTGCGCTCGCCGAGTTGAGCGTCATGGCGGACTGAACGGAGACCGAATCAAATGTTGGAAATCAACGCAAGCAATGCGCGTCAATGGTCGCGGCTCGGTTCGCGCGGCGTGTTCGGTCTCGCGGCTTTGTCGATTGGCGAGACGCATGACGATCTGATGCTGATGTCCGCCGACCTCGGCAACTCGTCGGGTCTGGATCGCTTCAAGAAAGCGTATCCCGAGAAGTTTCTGAACATCGGCATTGCGGAGCAGAACTTGGTGGGCGTTGCCGCCGGCCTCGCGAAGGAAGGCTACAACGTCTTCGCCACGTCGTTCGCACCGTTCATTTCGATGCGTGCGGCCGAGCAGATTCGCATGAATCTCGGCTACATGGAGATGAACGTAAAAGCCGTGGCGATTGGCAGCGGCGTATCGATGGCATTTCTCGGCAATTCGCACTACGGCATCGAAGACGCGGCTGTGATGCGCTCGATTCCGAATATGACGGTGGTGTGCCCGGCCGATTGCGCGGAGATCATCAAGACCGTGCAAGCGGCCGCCGATTTCAAAGGGCCGATGTATATCCGGTTGACGGGCGCAGTCAACAATCCGCCCGTCTATACCGAGGACTACGATTTCCGCATTGGCCGCGCGATCACGCTGCGCCGCGGCTCGGACGTGACGATCATCGCGAACGGCACGATGGTGCACGAATCGCTCGAAACTGCGAAGCTGCTCGAAGCGCAAGGCATGTCGGTCGGAGTGGTCAACATGCATACGTTGAAGCCATTGGACACCGCGGCTATCGACGCAGCAATGGCAAGTTCAAAAGTGCTCGTCACCGTCGAGGAGCATTCGGTGATCGGCGGTCTTGGCAGCGCGGTCGCCGAATACAAGGCGTCGAAAAGAGCGGCGCCGCCGCAACTGATTCTCGGCTTGCCGGACCGCTTCGAGAAGGCAGGCGAGTATCGCTACATGCTCGAGAAAACCGGGCTGGTCGCGGAGAAAATCGCCGCGCGTATCTCGGCGTTTGCAGCTGAGTCCGGCGACTGATTGACACGAAGCCCGGCATATATGCCGGGCTTTTTTTCTATCCGGCACTTCTAACCCGAAGAAAGACAAAACATATGAACGTCGTGACATCGGATGACAGCATCGGCATCCTGCCGAACCATCCTCTCTCGAAGCAGTTCGTTGTAATCGGCTATCGAGACGGCGCTTTCTCAACCATTCCGAATAACTGTTTCCGTAACTGGCTGGACGAAGAAGCCGCGGTCGGCACATTTCATATCGGCCGATGCTCGGGGCTGGGTGTCGGCTCGATCGTCAAGTACGACGGCGCCGCTCAGAAGCTCGTGATCGGCAAGAATGTGGCTGGCGGCCAGCGCCTTAAGTTCGTGTTGAATGGCCAGCATGAGATCAAAGGCATCTCGATGACCCTGTTCTCGCTGTACGGAAACGGTCTGACCAATTGCGAAATGCCCCAATACGGCGACACGATCGTCCACAACGATGTATGGATCGGCGACGAAGCGATGATCCTTGGCGGCAGCGTGATTGAGAGCGGATGCGTGATCGGCGCACGCGCGGTCGTGCCGCCGAACTTTCGCAGCGAGCCCTATGGAATATATGTCGGATCGCCGGCGCGGCTGGTGCGCTTCCGCTTCCCGGAAAAGATCCGTGAGCGCCTGCTCGAACTCGCGTGGTGGGACATGCCGCTCGACTGGATCAAGGCGAACAACGGCGCGTTTCTCGAAGATCTCACGAAGGACGAGGGTCGCGCGCTGGAGTTGCTCGCCGAGCTGCAGATCTCGAAGAACAACGCGCTCGAAGCAACGCGCGCGGCGGCAGTGCAAGGCTAACGGCCGATTCGATTATTCGTGGAAGGTATAGCCAGGCGCACGGTACGGCGCCTGGCGCCGCCGTGCATTTGAAACGTCCGCCCAGACTTCTTAGCAGGACGTGATGATGTCGACAATCCGGTCCATTTGCGCGTCGGACAGAGTCGGGAAGATCGGCAGACAGAGCACTCGTTGCGCGGCGTCGGACGCGATCGGCAGATTCGCTCGATGCGCCGTCGGCAAGCCACGGTACATCGGAAAATCCGAAATCAGCGGATAGAAGTAACGACGCACGATGACGTTGTGTTCGCGGAATCGCTCGTACAACGCGTCGCGGCTCAACGGATACTTGTCGCCGACGAGAATCGGGAAGTACGCGTGATTCGAGACCGTGTCTTCGCACGCGGGCAGGCAGTGAATGCCCTGTACATTGGCGAGCAGTTCACAGTAGCGCGCGGAGATATCGCGGCGGCGTGCAAGCGCTTCGTCGATATGTTCGAGTTGCAGCAAGCCGAACGCCGCGTTGATCTCGCTCATCTTGCCGTTGATGCCGGGCGCCACCACGGTGGTTTCGTCCACGATGCCGAAGTTTTTCAGATGATCCACACGCTGCTTCGTCTTGGCGTCGGGACAGATGATCGCGCCGCCTTCGAAAGTGTTGAACACCTTCGTTGCATGGAAGCTGAGCACTGAAAGATCGCCGTGTCGCAGAACGCTCTTGCCGCCGGTTTTAACACCGAACGCGTGAGCGGCGTCGTAGATGACCTTCAGGTTGTAGTTGTCGGCAATCTTCTGGATGGCGTCGGTGTCGCACGGATAGCCATAGCAATGCACCGGCAAAATCGCGGTTGTTTGCGGCGTGATCGCGGCCTCGATCTTCGCGGGGTCCATGTTGAGCGTCACAGGGTCCACGTCGACGAAAACCGGCTTGATGCCGTTCCACAGTAGCGAGTGACCGGTCGCGACAAACGAATACGGGGTCGTAATGACTTCGCCGGTAATGCGCAAAGCCTGCAACGCGGTAACGAGAGCGAGCGTGCCGTTGGACAGCAGCGCGAGGTGGTCGACGCCCAGATATTCTTCGAGCGCTTTCTCGAGGCGCTGGTGAAATGGGCCGCCGTTAGTCAGGATCTTGCGGTCCCAGATTTCCCGCAGATACGGGACGAAATCGTCGAGCGGCGGCAGGTGCGGCTGCGTGACGTAGATCGTTTCCTGGGTCAGCGCCGAGAGCGCTTCGGCTGGTAGGCTCGCATTCATATTCGCGTCTTCACTTTTATTGAGGACAATGCCCGGACGAATCCGTCACGCCGCTGTTTTGACTTCAGGCTCTGTTTCCGGCTTGGCGTCGGTCTTGGCGTCGGCCTTGGAATTCGACTTCAGGTCGGGCTTGTCCTCGGGCGCAGGCGGCGGGCACCAGTCCGCAGGCAAGGTCGCTTCGAATGCGCTCGGCGTTTCTTCGGCGCACCAGCGGTTCCACATCGTGCGCAGCGCGATCGACAGACCGCCGGCCACCTTCTCCGGCTGGAACGGCACAGAACCCTGGCAGCGATCGCGCATGCCGATGCGAAGACGGCTCAACGCATCCAGATCGCGCGTCAAATCGATACTCTTCTGCACGAACTCTTCCTTGTCGCGCGCGACGAATTCGTGAAGTCCAACCTGTTCGAGCCAGCCCGCACCGCATCGGCTCGGCATCGAGATGCCTGGCATCGTCACAGTCGGCACGCCCATCCATAGCGCGTTAAGCGTGGTTGTCGAACCCACGTAAGGGAACGTGTCGAGACACAGGTCCACGTGATGATGCTGCTGCATATAAACGGGCAACGTCGTGCGAGGGCAGAACGTGAGCCGCGACGTGTCGATGCCTTCGGCCCTGAACCAGTCCAGATACGTCTCTTCGTCGAGCTTGCTGCCGATCGCGCCGATGACCATGCGCGAGGTCGGCTGCGCACGCAGAATCGTGCTCCACAGCGCGATGACCTCGGGGCTCAGCTTGTTCAGCCGGTTGAAGCTGCCGTACGTGATGTAGCCCTTGTGGAGAGCAGGCAGGCCATTGACCGGCGGGCAGTTCGGCGGCGGCATATAAGCGGTCGACGACGGCAGCAGTGCGAGTTTTTCGGTGAACTGTTCCGTGAACTCGTCGATAGGCGCGACGAAGCGGTCCGCGATGTAGTAATCGAACGCGGCCATGCCGGTGGTTCCCGGATAGCCGATCCACGATGCCTGCACGGGCGCCGGCTTCTGCGCGAGCGCGACGATTCGCGTATGCGCGGTGTGTCCCGACAGATCGACCACGATGTCGATGTTGTCGTCGCGGATCTTCTTCACCAGCGCGGCGTCGCTCATGTCGGCGACTGCATTCCAGGCGTGCGCATGCGCACGCAGTTGCTCCGTCATGTGATCCTGGAGCCCGAACGTGTAATAGAAGTGCAGCGACAGGTTCGGGTCGCGGCTCAGATGCCGCACGATCGGCAGGAAGTAGTAAGCCACCGCGTGGTTGCAGAAGTCGCCGGAAACAAACCCGATCCGCAGCTTGCGGTCCGGATTGCGTTTGTTCGGATAGCGGCGGTTGCTGGCTGAGGGCACGTCGTGGATCTGGCCGAACACGCAGTGCTCCTTGTAGAGCGCCGCTTTGTCGATCGTGCTGTTGTGCGTCAGGCAGAACAGCAGGTTGCTACGCGCGTTGCTGTTGGTCGGCTCGAGTTCCAGCGAGAGACGCAGTGCCTTCTCCGCAAGATCCATCGCGCCGATGCCGAGGTAGAGCGTGCCGAGCGAGCTATGCACGGCGGCGGACCGCGGCGCGAGATCGGCGGCGCGCTGACACGATGCAATGGCTTCAGCACGTTTGCCGAGTGCAATCAGCGTCACGCCGAGAATACGGTGCGCTTCCGCGTGATCGGGAACGAGCGCGAGCAGTTCGCGCACCTGGGTTTCCGCCTCGGCCAATGCGCCAGTGTGGCGCAGCGTATCCGACAGAAGCAGGCGGCAGATCACATCGTTCGGGTCGAGTTCGACGGCCTTGCGCGCGGCCGGAATCACTTCGCGGAACTGGCTGTTCTTGTGCAGCGAAATAGACAGCGCGCGCCAGCATTCGCTGTCTTTCGGGTAGCGCGCCACCAGCTTGCGCGCCACGGCGACCGACTCGGCGATCTGGCCTTTGTGCACCAGCGTGTTGTGCTTGTGCAGTTCGCCCTTTTCGGCCTGACGGTGCTTGGTCGTTTTTATCGACACTGGCGCCGCTTCGCGCTGCTCTTCCTGAGGCGCGGGTTCCTGCTGTTGCGCTTCGGCCGCCGTTTCGCCGACGATCAGCGTGATGTTGTTCGCCGTCGTTGGGCGCGCATTGGGCACCGTCTCGAGCTTGCGGTCCGGATAGGCCAGCTGCGTGATCAGGCCATTTAGCGCGGGACCGTTGACGCCCTGTTGCTGCGCCATTTCTACCGCGAGCCAGCCCGCCGCCGTCTGGTCGCTCTGGAACAGCGCGTTGATGTAGGCCACCCAGTACTGCCCGTTAGACGGCCGCACGCCCAGCGCGACCTCGAAGTGCGCGACGGCCTCAGCGGCACGGTCGGTCTGCACCTTGATCACGCCGAGGTTGTAGTTCGCATCGGGATGATTCGGCACCGCTTCGACGATCGCTTCGAAAAGCGCCCGCGCGTCGTCGACCTCACCCGCGTGATATTGCTCGATGGCGCTCTGCATGACGAGAGCGATGTCCTGAGCGCGCTGCTGTTCAGGAGAGAGAGGCTGGGGAGCCGAGAAGTCGAATTGGATGGACATGATGCTCGCACGAGGAAGCTGTACGTTGGATTATCAAGTCGGAATTCGCAGCCTGAAGGGTGGAAGTGACGGCAAAATGGCCACCAATTCACCTGATTACGGCCACCCGGCGACGCCGCCATGAAACGCCGCTCGCAGGCCTTTCGGCAATGTGTCGACATGGGTTGCGCGAGGCTCTCGCGCCGGGCTTCCAGGGGCGTCGGCCGTCCTCGTGTGTCTCGCTGGAAGCACAAAAAGAAACGCCCGCGCAAGGCGGGCGAGGGTGAAGCGTGCGCACCTTTATGCTGGCGCGCGTGTTGTTGTTCTTCTGTTCTGTCGTTCTGCCGTTCCGCGGCTCGTCCGGCGGGCCGTTCGTACCGCTTACAGCTGTGCCGCCTTCTGATACTGATTCGCGGCGCTCACGCGGCGCATGGCAGCCGTGTATTCCGCCTGCAATTCGACCTGCGTGGTTTGTGCGTCGGCGACGATCGCGTCGTTGCGCGCGACGATCGAGCGGATCACATCGAGCGAGCCCTGAACCTGCTGGGCGTCGAGCGACATGATGAGCGGCGAGCGCAGTTCGGCAAGTCGCGCGGCTTCGGGCCAGTCGGCCAGCGCGGCCGCGTGCTCGATTTCGCCGGTCAGTGCCAGCACTTTCTCGATCAGGGCAGATTGCTCCATTTGCGGTTCTCCGTGCTGTTACTTGTTGGTCGCGAGCGCGCCGGCGCTGTTCGTGCCGCCGAAGAGCTGCGTCAGGTACGCCGAGTTGTTGCTCGTCGTGGCCATCAGCGTGTTGAGCGCGGTGAACTGCGCCGAATACTGGCTCGTCAGTTGCGCGATGTAATCGTTCAGGCTCGTCTGCTGCGTCGTGAGACTTTTCAGGTCGGAGTTCAGCGCGCTGGTTCGCGCGTCGATCATGCCGCCCGTCTGCGTGAAGTTCGTAATGCTGGTGCTGAGCTTTGCGCCGATACCGTTGGTCGAGTTGAAAATCGACGCTACGGTTGTCGAATTGTTCGTCAACGCGTTATTGAGCGCCGTGCTGTCGACCTGCAGCGTGCCGTCGGCCTGCAGCGAGATGCCGATCGAGCCGAGGCTGTTGGTCGTGCTGCCGTCTTTCACACCGCCTGCAATGATCGAAGCCAGCGTGTTCTTGATCGTGTTGAGCGTGGAGTCGCCGAGCAACGGGCCTTGCGTGGTCGCGCCAGACGTGTACTGCGCGAGGGTGCCCATCGTCGTCACGACGGTGTTGTAGAGCGACACGAAGTTGTTGATCGTGCTGGCCTGCGTCGCGGTGTCGGTTGCCACGGTCAGCGTCTGCGTGGTCGCCGGACTCGTAACCGCTGCGGAAGTCAGGTTCAGTGTGACACCTGCGATCGCGCTGGTCACTGCGTTCGTCGAACTGGATGCCGCGACGTTGTTGATGGTGAATTCGGCGTCCTGCGCGGCAGAGCTTTGCGTCCACGCGTTCGAGCTGTTCGCCGACACAAAAGTCGACTGGCCGCCCGTCGTGCTGGCAGTGGACGTCACGCCGAGGCTCGACAGACCGTTATCGCCGGTCACATTGTTGACTGCGACGCTGATCGTACTCGCCGCACCGGTCCCGGAAGAGGCGAGCACGAGGTGGGCGCCGTCGGTGCCGTTGACGACCGTCGCGGTAACGCCAGGATTGCCGGTCGCGCTGTTGATCGCTGCGGCGATGCCGGCCACGGTGTTATTGCTGCTGTCGATCGATACATTGAACGACTTGCTGCCGAGTGAAACGGCGAGCGTTCCGGAGCCAAGTGTCTGGTTCGCGGTGAATTTGGAAGACGTCAGCGCCTGCGCCGTTGCGATTTGCGAGACGGCGACGCTATAGCTGCCAGCGACCGCGCCCGTTTTGGCCGTCGCGGTGATGCCGGTGCCGCCCGTCATGGTGGCGGTGAAAGTGGATGCAAGCCCGCCGTTGGACAGCGAGCTGAGGCCGCTCTCCAGCGCGCCGAGCGCGGCCGAGAGCGTGCCGAATGCGGAAATCTGGGTGTTGTCGCTGCTTTGCTTGGCTGCCATTGCTGCAACCTGGCCAGCAGTTTTGGAATTCACGAGCGCCGTGACGAGCGAGTTGACATCCAGCGAGGTGTTGCCGGTCGCGCCGCTGATGACCGATTGCATGGCCTGCTGCAGGGCTGCGTTGTCGGCTGCGACTGTCGCCGAGGCTGCGCTTGCCGCCGATGAACTCGTAATCGTTGACATGGAAATGCTCCGTGCGTCCGTTTTGATGCGTGATTGACGTGACAGAAATGCAGGATGGAAGGCGAACCTTCCATCGAATAGCTAAAAACCGGACAACGCGCTTTATGCGCGAAGCCCGGTCAAACTTCAGAAGCTATTACTGGAGCAGCTTCAGAACTTGCTGCGGCTGCGAGTTGGCTTGCGCCAGAACCGAGATACCAGCTTGTTGCAGCACTTGAGCCTTCGAGAGGTTAGCAGTTTCCTGTGCGAAGTTCGCGTCGGTGATCTGCGATTGTGCCGACGACAGGTCGGTTGCTTCAGCTTGCTGCGACGTTGCAATCGCGCTGAAGCGGTTCTGTGCTGCACCGAGACTTGCTTGCAGGTTGCTGACTGCGGTCAGTGCGTTGTCGATTGCGACCATCGCCACGTTCGCGCCGCTGACCGTGCTGATGTCGAGGCTCGAAACGGTGGTATTGGATGCGTTGACCGCACCGATCTGCGCCGTCGCGTTGGTAATCGACGTGCCCAGTGCTGCGTTGGTCGTGTCGTATGCACCCGTCGACATCGTCAGCGTGGTGATCGGCGAAGTCGTCGTCGCGCCCGTCGAAGTACCGGTCGAGAAGATCGAGCCAGCAACCGTTGCGCCGATCGAGCCACCATTCTGATCGGTGAACGTGAAGCCGCCGTGACCGTCGGACAGAACGTTGATCGAGGTGATCGCGCTGCCGGTGTAACCAGCCGTTGCTGCTGCGCCGGTCGATGCGTCGATGTCCAGACCGCTGATCGTGCCAGCCAGTTGGCCGGTTGCCAGGGAACCGCTACCCAGGCTAGCTGCCGACATGCTCTTCGACAGGTCGAGGTTGATCGTCTGACCGACGTTCGCGCCAACCTGGAAGCCCACGATACCAGCCGAGCCGTCCAGAATGTTCGTGCCGTTGTACGTCGTTTGCGACGCGATACGGTTCACTTCCTGGATTTGCTGCGCAACTTCTTTCTGCAGAGCTGCCTGGTCCGACGAGGACATCGTGCCCGTCGAAGCTTGCACAGCCAGCGTACGGATACGCTGCAGGCTGGACGTCAGCGAGGACAGCGCGCTCGACGCCGTCTGAATCAGCGAAACGCCGTCGTTCGCGTTCGACACGCCTTGGCCCAGACCGTTGATCTGGGTTTGCATACGCGTCGAGATCGCCAGACCTGCTGCATCGTCAGCCGCGCTGTTGATGCGCTTGCCCGACGACAGGCGGGTGATAGCTTGCGACAGGGCGCTTTGCGAGCCGTTGAGGTTTTGCTGTGCAACCAGCGAGTTGATATTGCTATTGATTCCGAGCATGGAAAATCTCCTAAATAAGCCTGAGCCCAATACGCCACGTTGGCATCGGCGGAAGCACTCGTTCATTGCTGGCCGCCTCAGTGAAGGTTGACGGCCCCCCTAAAAAAAACTTGAGGGACTTTCTTTTATCGCGGTCCAATTGCTATCGCGGACGAGGCGTGCGAGCCCCGCCCGACAAGGGTTTGCGGTGCGATTCATGGGTGCGCTGCACGATTTGAAAAGGCGGCGTATTCTCTTTTTCTCTTGTGAATAAACGCGGAAGAAATCATGCAAAGACGCCGCATTGGACGCTCGGAATTGCAAGTCGCACCGCTTATGTTCGGTGGCAATGTATTCGGCTGGACCGCCGATGAAGCGACGTCGTTTTCGATTCTGGATGCCTTCGTCGACGCCGGACTGGACTTCATCGATACGGCCGACGTCTATTCCGCCTGGGCGCCCGGCAATCAGGGCGGCGAGTCCGAAACCGTCATCGGAAAGTGGTTCCGGCAGAGCGGCAAGCGCGACAAAATCGTGCTTGCGACGAAAGTGGCGAAGCATCCGCAGCGTAAGGGACTTTCGGCGGCGAACATTCGGGCGGCAGTGGAAGACTCGCTGCGCCGCTTGCAGACCGATTACATCGACGTGTACTTTTCCCACGAAGACGATACCGAAACGCCGCTTGCCGAGACACTCGGCGCGTACCAGCGGCTGATCGAAGCCGGTAAGGTGCGAGTGATTGGTGCGTCTAACTACAGCGGTGCGCGCGTCGAGGAGGCGCTTGCCATTTCCCGCCAGCACGGGCTGCCCGAGTACCAGGTGTTGCAACCGGAATACAATCTGTACGACCGGGCCGAATATGAGACCGACATCGAGCCCGTTGCGGTAGCCCATCAGTTGGGTGTGGTCGTGTATTGGAGTCTTGCGAGCGGATTCCTCTCTGGAAAGTACCGTTCGCAGGAGGATCTCGCCAATAAGGCGCGAGGTAGCCGCGTGGAAAAGTATCTGAACCCACGTGGTTTGCAGATTCTCACGGCGCTCGACCGCGTCGCGGCGCGGCATGGCAGCACGCCGGCCAGCGTCGCGCTGGCATGGCTGATTGCGCGCCCGAGCGTGACCGCGCCGATTGCGAGCGCGACGTCGCTGCAGCAGCTGGAAAGCCTTGTCGCCGCGGTTCATCTGACGCTCACGAGTACCGACATCCGCGAACTGGACGATGCGAGCGCATGAATCGCTCGGATGGCCTGGCGTAATCCCTAAACCCCTGGTAGCATGGAGAGTTTCCTGATATCATCGGGAGTGAATTGAGATCTTTGCCTGTTTCGTCATCGGTTTTCCGTTGGTGAAAGGTTGGCGAAACGGCAGCAGACGCGGCTTTGCAGTACGTCTGTCCGCGTTCCGCGGTGAGCTCCGCACCTCTCTTTTCCGGCCTCCGTGGCCGCTTTGCCTCTCGTTTCATTCGTGGTTTGGCCGGGTTCTTCCCGCGTTTGCCTGTTACTGGCCATGAATCGAAACGACCGGAGGGCCGGCGCGTGAGCGGTCTCCGCCACGCAATCAACCCATATCAAGTGATTGAGTTAGGAATTACATGACGACGATTCTTCTGAAGGAAAACGAGCCGTTCGAAGTGGCGATTCGCCGCTTTCGTCGCGCAATCGAAAAGAACGGCCTGATCGCAGAACTGCGTGAGCGCCAATCGTACGAAAAGCCGACTACGGCACGTAAGCGCAAGAAGGCCGCTGCTGTGAAGCGCCTGCACAAGCGCCTGCGCAGCCAGATGCTGCCGAAGAAGCTGCACTAAGCAAGCTTCTCAGCACGTCAGAACGGCGGTGTGAGCTTCGAAAGAAGCCACACCGCCGTTTTGCTTTGTGGTCGCAGTTGACGCGGCTTTACCGTGTTGAGCAGGCCGGCGCCGCGCCGTGCTCAGGCGTCGCCAGACGACGCCTCGCGCGAGGTTACGCTGCGCTCTTCAACTTGTGCACGGAGAGCCCGAATTGACGCGCGATCGAGTTCAGGCGCTCGTCCCACTCCCAGGTGCCGAACACGTCGTGCACGTTTTGCAGGCAGCTGAGCAGATCGACGGTGGCCTGATCGTACACATTGATGCGCGAACGCAGCAGCGCTTTCCTCAGTGCGGCCACGCCGACGTCCATATACGCGGGCGCCGGGACGGGCGTCTTGCCGATATAGCGCACGGGCACGCCTTCCATAGCCGTCGTATAGTCGCGCAGCTTGATGAAGTTGCCGACAGGACAGCCGCCACAATAGCCACGATAGGCGCCACCTCCGCGTGGCAGCAGTGCTGCGCGCTTCTGGCCGAAAAGGTGGCTCACGGCCCGGTCGAAAATGTCCTGATGGGTGAGGAAGGTAACGGTTTTCATGGTTGGTCTCGCGATGCTGCGCGGTGGTTACTCGTTGATGAGCGTCTGATACCAGTATCCAGCCTGCGTGCGTTGGCCAAGCCCCGACTAGCATGGCGAAAAGCCTTCAATTCCGGCCTTTGCCCGTGGATTCGCCGCGTGACTCAGGCGGGCGCCCAAGCACAGCGCAAGAAGCCCCAGCAGGCTCCAATCGCCACTGGCTTCCGCAAACGAAGCGACGCTCATAACCGTATAACGACCGGCATCCGTGATAAGCGCAGCAGGGCTTTACCGGATAGCGGTTTCGACCGGTGCGCAAGGACCGTGTAGGCAGGCGAGCGCTGCCTCACACGCGCCCGGCACCGTCACCGTGTAGTCTCCGCGGCTAACCGGCCTTGCGAGCCCGTCCCTTCTTGCCGAGGGCGGCGCAGCGCGCGCGGCACATGCAGGTCACCTCGTGATCGTTCACCATGCCGACCGCCTGCATGAACGCATAACAGATGGTCGAGCCGACGAACTTGCAGCCATAGCGCTTCAACGCTTTGCTGAGTGCATCGGAAACTTCCGTCGATGCCGGCGCGTGCTTGTACGACGCCCACTCGTTCTGAATGGGCGTGTTGTCGACGAAAGACCAGATGAAGCCGGCGAGCGATCCGTGTTCCGCCCGGATCTGCTGCACGGCGCGCGCATTCGTGATGGCGGACTCGATCTTGCCGCGATGGCGCACGATGCCTTCGTCCGCCACGAGCGTGTCGACGTGTTGCGGCGTGAAGCGCGCGACCTTGTCGATATCGAAGTCGGCAAACGCGCGCCGGTAGCCCGCTCGCTTGTTGAGAATCGTCGACCACGATAGTCCGGCTTGCGCGCCTTCCAGCACGAGCATTTCGAAAAGATGCTGGTCCTCGCGCGACGGCACGCCCCATTCGGTGTCGTGATACTTTGCGAGCGCTTCGCTCGATACCCAATTGCATCGTTGTGTCATGTGGCGCTCCCGGTAGTCATGTCGCTCGCCAGCATAGCGGAACGCCTGGGCGTCGCAAGCTAGCCGTTCGGCCAATTGCCGGATCGAAACAGACCTGCCACGCTATGCACATTTCCCACGAAACGCACCTCTCTCAATGAACGAAGACCTATTTCTGATCGGCGTTGACGGCGGCGGCACCGGCACACGCATTGTGCTGGCCGACGCGCACGGGCGCGAGTTGGCGCAGGCGGCAAGTGGGCCGTCGGGTCTTGGCTTGGGCGTCGAGCGTGCGTGGCAAGCAATCGCGGCTGGCTGTGCCGATGCATTCGCGCGGGCGGGCGCCGCGCTCGACTGGTCACGCTGCGTATTGGGTTGCGGTCTCGCGGGCGTGAACAATCGCGACTGGCTGGCGGCATTTCTCGCGCAGGCGCCAGCTTTGGCCGGGCTCGCCGTGGAAAGTGACGCGTACACAACATTGCTTGGCGCGCATGGCAGCGCGTATGGCGTGATTGTCGCGCTCGGCACGGGCAGCATTGCGGCGGCGGCCGACCGCGACGACGGCGAATTCCGGACGGTCAGCGGGTATGGTTTTCCGTCGGGTGATGAAGCGAGCGGCGCCTGGCTCGGAGTGCGAGCCATTGTTCACGCACAGCACGCGCTCGACGGACGGGGGCCGAACGACGACCTCGCGCAGGCGCTCCTGGCCCATGTCGGCGCACACGATCGCGACGAACTCGTCGTGTGGCTTTGCGAAGCCAATCAGACCGCGTATGCGAGCCTCGCGCGGATCGTGATTGCGCACCGCGCGCATCCATTCGCCGCGCGGCTGCTCGGCGAAGCGGGGCTTCAGATCGCCAAAATGATTGCCGCGCTCGATCCATCTGGGGCATTGCCCATAGCCCTGTGCGGCGGCCTCGGGGCGCCGTTGCGCGAGTATGTGCCGCAGATCTATCAGGCACGGCTGCGCGAACCGTTGTCCGACTCCGCGCATGGTGGTTTGCAGCTGGCGCAGCGTCAAGCCGCGCGGCTTGTGGGCGACGCGTGAGCCAGTGTCTGACCGGCGTCCGATATGGGCGCGGGCGCCGCGCGTTCAATGCGGGCGGGAAGCGTTCGGGGCCCATCTCGTCATCGACGGTAAAATAGCGCCTTCCACGCTGCTCGCCTGCTCACTATGTATAAAGTCATCGCCACGGATCTCGACGGCACGCTGCTCAATGCCGACCATCAGGTCGACCCGTTCACGGTCGCCACCGTGCGCAAGCTGGAAAGCGACGGCGTGCAATTCGTGATCGCAACGGGCCGCCATTTCTGCGACGTCGCGGGTATTCGCGACATTCTCGGCATCAAGCCGTACCTGATCACGTCGAACGGCGCCCGTATCCATGCGCCCGACAACACTGTGATCCACGCCGACGACCTGCCGCCCGCCATCGTGCAACGTCTCGTGCAGCCCGGAATTGTCGGCGGGCACGGTCGCGTCATCGTCAACCTGTTCGCCGACCAGGCGTGGCTGATCGACCGCGACGCGCCGGAGCTGCTGAAGTTTCATCAGGATTCCGGCTTCACCTATGAAGTCGCCGAACTGCTCGCGCACGACGGCGTCGATATCGCCAAGGTTCTTTACATCGGCGATCCGGCGGATCTGGCCACGGTCGCGGACAATCTCGCACGCGAGTTCGGCGACGCGCTCTACGTGACATATTCGCTGCCGGACTGCCTGGAGGTAATGACGGCGAATGTCTCGAAGGGACGCGCGTTGCAAATCGTGCTCGAGCGCGTGGGCGTGGATGCTGCGCATTGCGTGGCTTTCGGCGACAACATGAACGATATCGACCTGCTCGAAACGGCCGGCCATCCGTTCATGATGAACAACGCGAATCCCGATCTGATCACACGGCTGCCGAACGTGCCGCGGATAGGCAACAATTTCGAAGCGGGCGTCGCGCATCACTTGCGCAAGCTGTTTTCACTCGACGACGAACTGACGGCCTGACGACCGGAGTCTTGAATGCGACCGGCCCGCATCGCACGACGGCAGATGCGGGCCGGTTGACTAGATGCCGGCGTCTCTCCGGCTCTCGTTGCCGACTTAACTACCAGTCGGAATCACTAGTCGTAACCATTAGTCGTAGTCATTAGTCGCGCCATCCGCCACGGCGGTCGCCGTGATCGCGCCGGTCGTCGTGGCCCCAACGGCGGTCGTCCCGATTCCAGCCGTGCTCGTAACGGCGGTCGCCGCGATAATAGTCGCCGCGATCGTAGCGATGGCCCCAGCCGCTATTGCCGTAGTACACGGGCTGCGGTGCTGCGTAGACCGGCGCTGGGCGGGTATAGACCGGCGCGCCGAGCGACAGCCCGATGTTCAGATCCGTGTGTGCTTGCGCTACACCGCATGCGCCTGCTGCGAGACCTGCGGCAACCAGCAATTGAGTGACGATGCGTTTCATGTTGTTCTCCATCCAAGAGCCTGCTGTGAAGCGACGAGTGTTTGTCGCACAGGTTCAATCTACGCATTGCGCCTCACGAGTACTGCGACCAGATGTTACGGACTGCAAGCATCGTCGCAGTGCTTGAAAGCATCCATTCGGGCCTGCTCCGCGTCGGATCGGCGCCACTTATTGATCGGAAAGCCTGTCGCAGCGGGGCGTTGGGGCAGGCAAGCGACGCGCGCATCGAATTGATGGCAACTAAGACAGGCGTTTGCCGGCATGGCGCGTAATCCCGGCTTACATCTGTATAACGGATTAATCTGGTCCTTTCGACGAATTCGCTGAGATGGCCGGACGTGAAACGCCCGCGAAGACCCACACTATAAATAGCACTGAAGCGGCTGCTAGACCTCTCCGGCACGCGGCCTTCATAAAAAAATGGGCGCCGTAGCGCCCGTTCGAACCCGCAGCCAACCGGTTCCGGTTAGTCCAGTGCCAGCTTCCGCGCGTTAGCGTCGCGGCTTTCCGCGACCAGCGGATACAGCACGCCGGCAATAACGGCGCCGATGATCGGCGCGATCCAGAAGAGCCACAACTGATCCACCGCAGCCCCGCCGACGAAAAGCGCCGGGCCGGTCGAGCGCGCTGGGTTGACCGAGGTATTCGTCACCGGAATCGAGACAAGGTGAATCAGCGTCAGACACAAGCCGATGGCAATAGGCGCAAAACCGGCCGGCGCGCGTTTGTCAGTCGCTCCGAGGATGACGAAGAGGAAGAAGCCCGTCATAACCGCCTCGCAGACGAATGCCGCGGCGAGCGAGTAGTGGCCCGGCGAGCGCTCGCCATAACCGTTGCTCGCGAAACCGCTCGCGACGAGTTCGAAGCCGGGCTTGCCCGAGGCGATCAATGCCAGCACCGCCGCGCCCAGCACGGCGCCGACCACCTGCGCGACGATGTACGGAAGCAGGTCGCGAGCCGGGAAGCGGCCGGCCACTGCCAAGCCGACGCTGACTGCCGGGTTTAGATGGCAGCCGGAAATGTGGCCGATTGCATACGCCATGGTCAGCACCGTCAGCCCGAAAGCGAGTGATACGCCGACGAAGCCGATGCCGAGGCCATGCACCGGACCGGCGAAGTTGGCGGCCAGGACAGCGCTGCCGCAGCCTCCCAGCACGAGCCAGAAGGTGCCGAACAACTCGGCAGCAAGGCGCTTTGACAACTGCATGATTGGTAATCCTAAAATAGTTGATGCTCTGAAAGCACGGAGTCTGGGCGCACGCTCCGGGCGGGCGCGTGCCTTTGAGCGCCCAATTCTAGGGAAAGACTCGCCAATCGGGTGTCAAGAATTGTCAATGCCGGGCGGCATTACCGATTATTCCGGGATAAAGCCGTTTTGCAATTCATCAACCTTAATAATTATCAGAAGATACCGTCCTAAATCAGTAATGTTATCCATTGCGAATTTTTATAATTACAGTTAGTCTGCGAAGCGAATGAGATCTAAAAGGGGAGAACCGGAATGTCTCAATATGCAGACCTCAAGGCGCAGATCGCCAAATTGCAGGCACAAGCAGAAGAAGCCCGCCGTACGGAAATCGACAATGTGATAGCCGACATCCGCCAAAAAATCGCCGAATACGGCCTGACTGCACAGGACCTCGGCTTTGCAGTAGCCGCCAAGCGCGGACGCCCGCCCAAGAAGGCGCCGCTGCCGGCTAAATATCAAGACCCGAAAACAGGTAATACCTGGAGCGGCCGGGGAAAACCGCCCAAGTGGATCGTCGGCAAGAACCGTGAACGCTTTTTGATTGGTGCAAGCTGAGTGTTCGCGAGTGAACGAAAGCGAATTGAAGGATCGGCGCGAGTCCGGGTTTAGTGGGCTGTTCTAATCGGACATGGAAGCGTATCCACATCGCCATTAAAAAAGCCGCCTTTGAGAGGCGGCTTTTCTGTAAATGAAGCGGGATAAGTCCGAGTTACCGTTTGCGCAAACGATTCACGTGGAAAAAATACCTGCATTCCGTGCGTCAATCGAAAAGCGCTTCAGGCATGTGAGGCTGGATGGCGACAGAGTACTGGCCCGTTTAAAGCACCAGTATCCTGGTTGCGCCGCCATCTTCAGGCTCACCACGCTTTAGCCCACCGCAACCTGGCGCAGCATCGGCCGACGCGAGGCCTCGATCAGCGCCGAGTACGCGTCGACGTAGTTGCGTGCCATCGTCTTCGAACTGAAACGGCGTTCGAACTGCGCGCGGATCTCGCTGCGCGACAACTCGTCGAGACGTTGAAGCGCTGCCACCGCGCCCTGCACGTCTTCTACGATATAGCCGGTCACGCCATGGTCAATCACTTCCGGCACCGAACCGCGGTTGAACGCGATCACCGGCGTGCCGCACGCCATCGACTCGATCATGACGAGCCCGAACGGCTCGGACCAGTCGATCGGGAACAGGAGCGCCTTGGCACCCGACAGGAACTCGGGCTTTTGTGCCTCGTTGATCTCGCCGACGAACTCCACATGCGCCTGCGACAACAGCGGCTCGATCTCGCGCTTGAAGTAATCCTGGTCGGCCTTGTCGACCTTGGCCGCGATCTTCAGCGGCAAACCGCTTTGCGCCGCGATCTTGATGGCTGTGTCGACACGCTTTTCCGGACAGATCCGGCCCAGGAACGCGAGATATTCCGGCTTCTTGTGCGCCTGCGGCGTGAGCAGCTGCTCGGGCAAGCCGTGATAGATCGTGCTCAACCAGTTTGCTTGCGGCAACGGCAGGCGCTGCGAATCGGAAATCGAAACGACCGGCGCGCCCGAGAACGCATCGAACACCGGCTGCAATTCAGGCAGATCGAGGCGGCCGTGCAGCGTGGTCACGAACGGCGTGTCCATCGTCGAAAACAGCGGGAACGGCATGTAGTCGAGGTGGAAATGCAGCACGTCGAACTCGTGTGCGACCCGGCGCACCTTTTCCATCATCAGGATATGGGGGGCCAGCGCGTCGCGAATCGTCGGATCGAGGCGCAGCGCACGAGGCCAGCACGCGTCGAGCTTCGCGGAAGTCGCCGAGTCGCCGCTCGCAAACAGCGTGACGTCGTGACCGTCGTCCACCAGTGCCTCGGTGAGGTAGGACACGACACGTTCGGTGCCACCGTACAATTTCGGCGGGACTGCTTCATACAGCGGCGCAATTTGTGCGATTCGCATGCGTTTCTCCTGTTGAGTACGGCTTCGCACAGCGGCGCTCGGGTAGAGCGAGGAGCGAATGCCTGACGGACGGTTGGGCGCGGTAGCCGCCGCCCGGGGGTGCTCCGAAACTGCATCGGGTTATCCCTTAGGGTCATTATCGGGATCGGCCGCGCCAATTCGAGTTATTTTTCAAACGCTTAACCTTGTTACAGCGCGAAACACGAGACGTTACACACGCTCAGGCACGCTTTCGGCGCTTCTAAACTGATTCTGGCGGGGGATGACGAACGTTCCTCGAACCGCCGCGCTCCGTTACAGCAAGCGGCGAGCCCGCGACCGCAAAGTCGGGAATATTACGGGGCGGTGAAAACGTCTTATAATCCGGCTCACCGTCGAACGGTGCGGCCCGACTGCCTAATCTGCTCACCGCTTGGCACATTTGCCGGGAAGTTAAGATTCACCGCGCATAAGGGCCCTGATCTCCGCGCCCGTTAATCTGCTTAACCCAACCCAAAAACACAGCGTTGTAGGAAAAACTCCTACATGAATGACGGATTAATCCGTCAAACAAGCTGGGTGTCTGTCCGATTTCGTTTCGCCCCCCCTTTCGAGACAATGCTCGCAAGACTACAAACGAGCCGACCGGCGCGGTTTGACTGCGCGCGTTCGAGCAAACGTTTCCGTAACGGCCTGACCAGCCAGATACACCCCGGGGGAATCATGAGCGCGACAAGCGAAATGCTCAATGAGATCAGAGAAGTCAACCTGTCTTATCTCCTGCTCGCGCAGCGCCTGCTCCGCGAAGACAAGCCGATGGGCATGTTCCGCATGGGGATTTCGGACCAGTTGGCCGACGTGCTCGCCAACCTTTCGTTGGCGCAGACCGTGAAGCTGGCGGCGTCCAATCAGGTGCTGTGCCGCTTCCGTTTCGACGACCACGCCGTGCTGTCCGCGCTCGCGGACAAGGGCAAATCCAGCGCCGTTGCGCAGGCGCACTCCGCGATCCTGATGGCAAGCCAGCCTGTCGAGCAACTCGGCTGATGGCGGTCCGCACAAGGCAAGCAATCGGGACGGGAACGTAAGCGGATGGCCTATAAAAGCGTGGTGCTCGAAGTCAGGGAAATTACCCTGGCCATCGAACTGATCGAACTCGGCGCGCGTCTGCAACTGCTCGAGGCGGAAACCAGCCTGTCGCGCGACCGGCTCATCAAGCTGTACAAGGAACTGAAAGGGGTCTCGCCGCCCAAGGGCATGCTGCCGTTTTCGACCGACTGGTTCATGACGTGGCAGCCGAACTTTCACTCCTCGCTGTTCTACAACATCTACCGTTTCATGGCCGACCATGGCGGCTGCGCGACGATCCAGTCGATCGTGAAGAGCTACCGGCTTTATCTCGAGCACGTGCAGTTGCACGAAGACGAACCCGTGCTCAGCCTCACGCGCGCATGGACGCTCGTGCGTTTCTTCGATTCGGGGATGCTGCAGATCACGCCCTGCTGCCGCTGCGGCGGGCATTTCGTCGCACACGCTCACGACCCGAAACACGGCTTTATCTGCGGGCTGTGCCAGCCGCCTTCGCGTGCCGGTAAGACAAAGAAAGTTGCGGACGCCCGCGCCCGCGAGAGCCTCGCTGCGCTCGCCGCCTGATCCTCAAGCGGGCCGCCGCCGTGCGGCCCTCGTCCATCTCCCCGCCCCACTGGGCGCTGCCGCCCGGCTGACTACCGCGCCGGGCCGCGCGTCCACGTCTCCGGCCAGCCGCGCCCGCCTCTGGTTTACACCGGCGAGGCTAGCCGCTTTTCCGTCAAAGTTTTCTGGTGCGTTGCCGTAAACCAGTTTAACGACGGTCACCGTCGCTTCTTTGTGAGGGCTCCGCAGTGCTGATTTTCGTGGGAACACTCGTGACGCTTTTGTCCGTCTTCGGCGGTTACGCGCTGGAAGGCGGCCATCTCGGCGCGCTGTTGCAGCCCGTTGAAGTGCTGATGATCGTCGGCGCCGGCGTAGGCGCGTTCATCCTCGGAAACGGGATGAAGACGATCAAGGCAACGCTGCGCGTCATTCCGACCCTGTTCAAGGGCGCGAAGTACAACAAGGACGTCTATATGGAGCTGATGGCGCTCCTTTACGTCCTGCTCGCCAAAGCGCGCAAGGAAGGCACGCTGACACTGGAAGCGGACATCGACGATCCGTCGAAGAGTCCGATCTTCACGCAGTACCCGAAGATTCTCGCTGACCATCACATCATCGAGTTTCTGACCGACTACCTGCGCCTGATGGTGGGCGGCAACATGAATGCGTTCGAAATCGAAAGCCTCATGGACGAGGAGATCGAGACGCATCACCAGGAAGGCGAAGCGCCCGCTCATGCGCTGAACAAGGTGGGCGACGCAATGCCGGCGTTCGGTATCGTGGCCGCGGTGATGGGCGTGGTGCACACCATGGCGTCCGCCGACAAACCGCCGGCAGTACTCGGCGAAATGATTGCGCAGGCGCTGGTTGGTACGTTCCTCGGCATTCTGCTTTCGTACGGGCTGATCGGGCCGCTTGCGAGCGTCGCCGAACAGCGCGTGACCGAGTCGACCAAGATGTTCCAGTGCATCAAGGTGACGATTCTCGCGAGCCTGAATGGCTACGCACCGGCGATCGCCGTCGAGTTCGGCCGCAAGGTGCTCTTCTCGACCGAGCGTCCGTCGTTCGCCGAGCTCGAAGAGCACGTGCGCCGCGTGAAGGCCAAGTAAGGGCGCCGGGAACGAACCGATGAGCAAGGACAAAGACCGCGCCATTGTCGTCAAGCGCGCTGCGCCGAAGAAGGCCGGCCACCATGGCGGCGCCTGGAAGCTCGCGTATGCGGACTTCATGACCGCGATGATGGCGTTCTTCCTGCTGATGTGGCTGCTGAGCTCGGCATCCACGGTGCAGTTGAAAGGCATCGCGGAATACTTCAACCAGCCGTTGAAGATCACGCTGTGGGGCGGCGACCGCAGCGCGGAAGATTCGAGCATTCTGAAGGGCGGCGGCCGCGATATCTCGACCGACGCGCAAGGCGTGACGCGCGCAACGGACGGTACGAACAATCGCGCCGAGCGCACGGTCTCGCACAGCAGCGAAGACTCGATGAAGCAGTTGCAAGGTGAGCTGGAGCGACGCGAGCAGGTCCGGCTGCACGATCTGCAAGTGAAGCTGATGGCCGCGATCGAAGCGAATCCCGTGCTGCGCCAGTTCAAGCAGCAGATACGAATCGATTCGACGCTGACCGGCTTGCGCATCGAAATTGTCGACTCGCAGAAGCGGCCGATGTTCGCGACCGCGAGAGATCAGGTCGAGCCGTACATGCGCGACATTCTGCGCGAGATCGGCCACACGCTGAACGATGTGCCGAACCGCATCATCGTGCAAGGACACACCGACGCCGCGCAGTACGCGGGCGGCGAGAAGGGCTACAGCAACTGGGAATTGTCCGCGGACCGCGCGAATGCGTCGCGCCGCGAGCTGATCGCCGGGGGCATGGACGAAGCAAAGGTAATGCGTGTACTCGGCCTCGCGTCGACGCAGAACCTGAATAAGGCGGACGCGATGGATCCGGAAAACCGCCGCATCAGCATCATCGTTCTGAACAGGAAGTCAGAGGAGGCGCTCGATCACGACGACTCCACTACGACGACCTTGTCGGACGATGCAGCCGGCTCGAAGCCGCTGCTGCAAAAACTGGCGCAGCCGGCGACGGCCGCGCCCAAGGTACCGGCGGTAGCGCCGGCGGCTCAGTAACAGAAGGCGGTCGTCCCGCTGCTCCATGCGCCTCACTGGCGCGGACAGCGAGGCGACACATAGCGTAAGTGCAGCGAGGTTTTCATGATCAGGCATATCCTGGCAATCGACGATTCGGCATCGATGCGGCAGATTCTTTCCGCGACGCTGACGGCGGCCGGCTATGAGGTGACGCTCGCCGCGGACGGCGCGGAAGGGCTCGAAAACGCGCTCGCCGTGCGGTTCGACCTGGTGTTGACCGATCAGCACATGCCGGGCAAGACCGGCCTCGATCTGATCTCCGAACTGCGCGGCAATCCGGCTTACACGGCGACGCCCATCCTCGTCCTGACGACGGAATCGGGCGAGTCGTTCAAAGCCGCGGCGCGTGAAGCAGGTGCGACCGGCTGGATCGAAAAGCCGCTCGACCCCGACATGCTCACCGAACTGGTGGCGGCGCTGGCCGAGCCAGATCAGGCATAAGCATCAACCTTAGACAAGTTATAGAAGCTCTCGACGCTGCGGCACGGTAGCCCAAGCCTAGACAGGAACTCTCGCGGTGACCCAGGCATGACACTCGACATCACTCAGTTCTATCAGACGTTCTTCGACGAAGCGGACGAACTGCTCGCGCAGATGGAGCAGTTGCTGCTCAATCTGGACATCGCGCACCCAGACCCCGAAGACCTCGCGGCAATTTTCCGCGCGGCACATTCGATCAAGGGCGGCGCGGCGACGTTCGGCTTTACAGCCTTGACGGAGACGACCCACATCCTCGAATCGCTGCTCGACCGTGCGCGCAACAACGAACTCGTGCTGCGCAAGGACATGATCGACACGTTCCTCGAAACCAAGGACGTGTTGTCGGGCCAGCTCGCCGACTACCGCGCGAGCGCAGAGCCCGACGCGGCGGTTGCGAAGGCGATCTGCGCGAAGCTCGAACAGTTGCACGCGGAAAGCCGCGGCGTGGCTGCGCCGGCTGCTGCGGCGCCGGTCGAAGTCGCGGTGACCGCGCCGATCGAGGAATTCGCAACAGTAGAAGAAGGCAGTCCGCCGGAACACGTCGTCGAACAGGCGGTGCAGGCGGCGGGCGAATGGAATGACGGCGAACCGGCACAGACCGGGCAAGCCGAAGGAACCGGCGACGCGGACGACGCCGCCGGTCCGCACCTGAAAATTACGCTACGGGGCGTTGATGAGAAGGACCAGGAACTCCTTGCCGAAGAGCTGGGTAACCTGGGCAACATCGTCGGGCAGGTCAAGAGCGGCGGCGATCTGACGCTGTGGCTTCAGACCGATGTTACGTCCGACGACATCATCGCCGTGTGCTGTTTCGTGATCGACGAAAGTCAGATCTCGATCGGCCGCGGAACCGCACCGGCGGACGGTGCTCAGCAAGGCGAACCTGGAACGCCCGACGCTGAGCCTTCGTCTCCGGCGCAAGCAGCACCGGCGGCTTCGGCCGCCACTAATACCGCAGCACCCGTGGAGCCTGCCGCGACGGTCGCGCAGCCTGCTCCGGCGCTCGCCGCCGAGCCCGCCAAGGCAGCTCCGGCTCCCGCAGCGGCTCAAGCGCCTGCGGCCAGCGCACCGGCGGCCGCGGCCGCGGCAGCCGGCGAGCAGGATCGCAAGGCCGCACGTCCGGCAGCGGCGGCAGGCGGCGCGGAAGGCAGCTCGATTCGCGTGGGCGTCGAGAAGGTCGATCAACTGATCAACCTGGTCGGCGAGCTGGTGATCACGCAGGCGATGCTTGCGGAAACCACCAGCACGTTCGATCCGGCGCTGCACGATCGCCTGTTCAACGGCATGGCGCAGCTCGAGCGCAACGCGCGCGATCTGCAGGAAGCCGTCATGTCGATCCGCATGATGCCGATGGACTACGTGTTCAGCCGCTTCCCGCGTCTCGTGCGCGATCTCGCGGCCAAACTCGGTAAGGAAGTGGAACTCGTCACCTTCGGTCAAGCCACCGAACTCGACAAGAGCCTGATCGAGCGGATCATCGACCCGTTGACCCACCTCGTGCGCAACAGTCTCGACCACGGCATCGAAACCGTGGAAGCGCGGCGCGCGGCGGGCAAGGCCTCGACCGGTCAGCTCGTGCTGTCGGCGGCGCATCACGGCGGCAACATCGTGATCGAAGTCAGCGACGACGGCGCCGGTCTGCGCCGCGACAAGATTCTCGCGAAGGCTGCGAAGCAGGGCATGCAGGTCAGCGAAACGATGACCGACGAGGAAGTGTGGAACCTGATCTTCCTGCCGGGCTTTTCGACGGCGGAGCAGGTCACGGACGTGTCGGGTCGCGGCGTCGGTATGGACGTGGTGAAGCGAAACATCCAGTCGATGGGCGGTCACGTGGAAATCACGTCGCACGCCGGCAAGGGCAGCACCACCCGCATTGTTCTGCCGCTCACGCTGGCGATTCTCGACGGCATGTCCGTCAAGGTCGGCAACGAGATCTTCATTCTGCCGCTGAACTTCGTGATGGAGTCGCTGCAGCCGCAAGCCGAGGACATTTACACGGTCGCCAACGGCGAGCGCGTGGTGCGCGTGCGCGGTGAATATCTGCCGCTCGTCGCGTTGCACGAAGTGTTCAACGTCGACGGCGCAAAGCAGGAGCCGACCCAAGGCATCGTCACCATCATGCAAACCGAAGGGCGTCGCTTTGCGATGCTGATCGACGAACTGGTGGGGCAGCAGCAAGTGGTCGTGAAGAACCTTGAAACGAACTACCGCAAGGTGCGCGGCATTTCCGCAGCGACCATTCTCGGCGACGGCCGCGTCGCGCTGATCGTGGACGTGGCGGCGCTGAACCGCGAGTCGCGCAACGCGCATGGCGCAATGAGTCTCGCATGATGTCCGTCAAATTTGTCGTAACACTCACTCAACTTAATTTATCCCAACCGTTTGGGGGCTAACGTGGCAGAAGTTCAATCCATCAATTCGAGCGTCGCGAACGCGACGAATGGTCGCCGCGATGCGCAGCAGGCCGACGCCGGCGGTCAGGAATTCCTCGTCTTTACGCTCGGCGCCGAAGAGTACGGCATCGACATTCTGAAGGTGCAGGAAATCCGCGGCTACGACAACGTGACGCGCATCGCGAATGCACCCGAGTTCATCAAGGGCGTCATCAATCTGCGCGGCATCATCGTGCCGATCGTCGACATGCGCATCAAGTTCCATCTGGGCCGCGTCGAGTACGACCACCAGACCGTCGTGATCATCCTGAACGTCGCGCATCGCGTGGTCGGCATGGTGGTGGACGGCGTGTCCGACGTGTTGACGCTTGCCATCGACCAGATCATGCCGGCGCCGGAATTCGGCGCGACGCTGACGACCGAGTACCTCACGGGTCTCGGCACCGTCGACGGCCGCATGCTGATCCTGATGGACATCGAGAAGCTGATGACGAGCCGCGAGATGGCGCTCATCGAAACGCTCGGCGTCTAACAGCCCGCGGCGTTCAGAAAAGTTAGTGACAGGGAGCATTGAGATGCTAAGCAGGTGGTCGATTCGCACATCGCTCACGCTAGTGGGGATCATTCTCGTCGCGCTGACCATGGTGGTCGGCGTACTTGGGTTGACGGCGCTCGGCAGCGCGAGCAAGTCGCTCGACCGCATCGCGCGCGGCGATCTGGTGGCGATTCATGCGCTCGACGACGCTTCGGCATACCTGCTGCGCTCGCGCGTTTCGCTGGACCGCTTTACCGCGCTGACAGCCGCTGGCGACACTGAAACGGCCAAGAAGGTTCTGGACCGTGCAGTGGAGCTGTACGGCTTCAGCAACAAGAACTGGCAGACCTACGTCGACGCGCCGAAGACCGGCGTCGACCAGGCACAGATGGACGAACTGCTCGCGCGCCGCACGGCGCTCGTGCGCGACGGCATGGAGCCGGAGTTCGCGGCGTTGCGGGCGAACGACATGGCCGCGTACCACGCGATCGCCGATACGAAGATCAGCCCGATGTTCGTCTCGTATGACAACGTGGCGTCGGTGGTGATCAAGAACCTGCAGCAACAGGCCGTGGACCAGCAGGCGGATGCGCAGTCGAACATCTCGCTGATGACGACGCTGATCATCGCGTTTGCCACACTCGCGCTGCTGCTCGTGATCGGTCTGCGTTTCGCGCTGCGTGGCCTCATCGTGCAGCCGCTTCAGGACGCAACCGAATGCTTCGAGCGGATCGCCGCGGGCGATCTGTCGGAAGCGATCGAGGTGAAAAGCCGCAACGAAATCGGCCGCCTCTTTGCCGGCATCAAGCGGATGCAGGAAAGCATGGCGTCGATGGTCACCGCGGTTCGCAGCAGCACCGAGTCGATCGACACCGGCGCGCGCGAAATCGCGATGGGCAACACCGATCTGTCGCAGCGTACCGAACAGCAAGCCGCCTCGTTGCAGGAAACCGCATCGAGCATGGAGCAACTCACGGGGACCGTGCGCCAGAACGCAGAGAACGCGCGCCAGGCAAGCCAGCTCGCTGTGAATGCGTCCGACATCGCGACGCGCGGCGGCGAGGTGGTGAGCCAGGTCGTCACGACGATGCAGGACATCGCGAGCAGTTCGAGCAAGGTTGTCGACATCATCGGCGTGATTGAAGGCATTGCATTCCAGACCAACATTCTGGCGCTGAACGCGGCGGTGGAAGCGGCGCGTGCCGGCGAACAGGGCCGCGGCTTTGCGGTCGTGGCCGGGGAAGTGCGCAGCCTTGCCCAACGCAGCGCGAGTGCCGCGAAGGAAATCAAGGAACTGATCGGCGACTCGACCGACAAGGTGCAAAGCGGTTCGGCACTCGTCGGACGTGCCGGCACGACGATGGACGAGATCGTGCAGGCCGTGCGCCGCGTGACCGACATCATGGGCGAAATCAGCGCGGCGTCCGAGGAGCAATCGGGCGGCATCGAACAGGTGAACCGCGCAGTCGTGCAGATGGACGAGGTGACGCAGCAGAACGCCGCGCTCGTCGAAGAAGCGGCGGCAGCGGCAGGCTCGCTCGAAGATCAGACGCGTCAGTTGCAAGCGGTGCTGAGCGGCTGGAAAGTCGCCAGCAGCCCCGCTCGCAGTTTCGCCGCGCAGGCCGAGCCGCAGGTGAAGGCGCGGGCGGCGGTGAGCAAGAGCAAGACAGTGACGAAAAGCGCAGCGCGACCGGCGCAGCCCGCAGCAGCAACGGCAAATGCAGTAACGGCAGGCGGCACCGCTTCCGCTTCAGGCAATCACGAAGCAGGCGCGGCGCGCGTCGAACCGGCGCTCAAGCCGAAGACGCCGCCCGCGGCATCCGCACCCGCACCACGGCCGGCTGCCGCCAGCGTAGCGTCGGCGGGCTCGGACGCGGACTGGGAAACGTTTTAAGAAATGACGAAGAAACATGCAGTCATTCGGTATCTCGCTCCATGTGGCGCGAATCATCGGAGCACGCTCTTACAGCGTGTCGCGGGCCGACTGCATGGTGGTGATTCTTGCGGGCGGGCGCGACCCCGCAAAAACAGTCCCTTGCTCGCCGGCAGCTCCGTCGCGCAAGCGTGATGGCTCGTATCGCAGGCAGGAACTTTCATGATGGCAACGCGCGCACAGCAACGCACCGACCGGGCAGAACCGGTCAGATCCGGCGAACAGGGACGTGATTTCGATTTCACTTCGGCGGACTTCACACGCATTCGCGAACTGATTCACCGCAGCGCCGGCATCTCGCTCTCCGATCACAAGCGCGATATGGCGTATAGCCGTCTCGCCCGGAGGCTGCGCGCCCGTGGCCTCGACTCGTTCAAGCAATACCTCGATCTGCTCGAAGCGGAAAACGATCCCGCCGAGTGGGAAGCATTCACGAATGCGCTCACGACGAACCTGACCGCGTTTTTCCGCGAGGCGCATCACTTTCCGATCCTGGCCGATTTCGTGCCGCGCCGCGCGCAGCCCGTTTCGGTGTGGTGCTCGGCGGCCTCGACCGGTGAGGAACCGTATTCGATCGCGATGACGCTAATCGAAGCGCTGGGCGAGACCGGCGCGCGTCAGGCCACGGTGCTCGCGACCGACATCGACACGCAAGTGCTCGCGAAAGCCGAAGCCGGTATGTACCAGTTCGACCAGGTGAAGCACCTTTCGCCCGAGCGGCTCAAGCGCTTTTTCCTGAAGGGCACGGGCGCGCATGCGGGCATGGTCAAGGTGCGTCCGCAGGTGCGCGCGATGGTGCGCTTCGAGCAATTGAACCTCACCGATCGGGACTATCAGTTGCGCACGCAGTTCGACGCGATCTTCTGCCGCAACGTGATGATCTATTTCGACAAGCCGACACAAGCTCAGGTGCTGAGCCGCTTCGAGCCGCTGATGAAGTCGGGCGGCCTGCTGTTCGCCGGCCACTCGGAAAACTTCACCTACGTCACGCAGGCTTTCAAGCTGCGCGGCCAGACCGTCTATGAACTGACGCGCGATGCTGCAGGCGCGCGCGTACCGGCACGCACGCCGGCGACGAGCGGGGTGACGGTATGAGCAGCGCCTTGCCTATCGCGACCAATCTCTATTACGACAACCACTTCCAACGCCCAGGCGTGAAGCTGTTGCCGAACGAGTTCTACACCACGCATGACGACATGGTGCTCGTCACCGTACTCGGGTCGTGCGTAGCGGCCTGCATTCAGGACCGCACGGCCGGCATCGGCGGCATGAATCACTTCATGTTGCCCGACGACGGCGCGGAAGTCGGCCAGGCCGCGTCTGATTCGATGCGCTATGGCGCCTACGCGATGGAAGTGCTGATCAACGAACTCATCAAGGCGGGCGGCCGGCGCGACCGTTTCGAAGCGAAGGTGTTCGGCGGCGGCGCGGTGCTCGCGGGCATGACGACGATCAACATCGGCGATCGCAATTCGGAATTCGTGCGCCGTTATCTCGCGCTCGAAAAGATCCGCATCGTCGCAGAGGATTTGCAAGGCTCGCATCCGCGCAAGGTGGCATTCATGCCGCGCACCGGCCAGGTCATGGTGAAGAAGCTGCGTCTGCAGCAGGACCCGGGTGTGGCCGAGCGCGAACAGGCGCTCGTGCGACAAACCGCCGAAGCGCGCGCTGAGCGGCTTGCCGCCGCGAGAAAGCGGGTCGAACTGTTTTCAGCGCCAGCCGCCACGAAGCCGAAGATCGAACTGTTCGGCTCAAGCGGTGGCTCGGGCAACGGCTCAGGCGGCACAACAGCGAATGGCGCGGGCGCGCCAAGATCGCGCATCGAACTGTTCGGCTCGACCCCGCGCCCGACTAATTCAACAAACGCCAGAACCGCAGAGGAGGCGTGAGCGCTGTGCAAAAGATCAAAGTATTGTGCGTCGACGATTCGGCGCTGATCCGCAGCTTGATGACGGAAATCATCAATAGCCAGCCGGACATGACCGTCGTTGCAACCGCTCCCGACCCGCTGGTCGCGCGCGAGCTCATCAAGCAGCACAACCCCGATGTGTTGACGCTCGACGTCGAAATGCCGCGCATGGACGGTCTCGACTTCCTCGAGAAGCTGATGCGTTTGCGTCCGATGCCGGTCGTGATGGTGTCCTCGCTGACCGAGCGCGGCAATGAAATCACGCTGCGCGCGCTGGAACTCGGCGCGGTCGATTTCGTGACGAAGCCGAAGGTCGGCATTCGCGACGGCATGCTCGACTATTCGGAAAAGCTCGCCGACAAGATTCGCGCCGCGGCGCGCGCTCGTGTGCGCCAGGCCGCGCCGGTGCATCATGCGCCGGCTGCCGCCGGACATGCGCCTGTCGGCGCCGCGCCGCTTTTCAACAATCCGCTGCTGAGTACCGAGAAGCTGATCATCGTCGGCGCGTCGACGGGCGGCACGGAAGCCATCCGCGAAGTGCTCGTGCCGCTGCCGCCGGATGCACCCGCGGTGCTGATTGCACAGCATATGCCGCCGGGTTTCACAAAATCTTTTGCGCAACGCCTCAATGGTTTGTGCCGGATTACCGTTAAAGAGGCAGAGCATGGCGAACGTGTGCTGCCGGGACATGCGTATATCGCCCCAGGCCACGCTCACCTGCTGCTTGCCCGTAGCGGTGCGAACTACATCGCGCATCTGTCGGATGATCCGCCGGTGAACCGGCATCGTCCTTCGGTGGACGTGCTCTTCCGTTCCGCCGCGCAGCACGCGGGCAAGAATGCGGTCGGAGTGATCCTGACAGGAATGGGGCGCGATGGCGCCGCAGGTCTGCTGGATATGAAAAAGGCAGGGGCTTACACCCTTGCGCAGGACGAGGCGAGTTGCATTGTGTTCGGCATGCCGCGTGAAGCGATTGCGCTGGGCGCGGCGGACGAAATCGCGTCGCTGCCGGATATGTGCCGGCGCGTAATGGCGCGGCTTGCGTCGATGGGCGATCGCGTTCAGCGGGTATGATGCGCCGTTCGAATTGAGGCGGTCACACGCCGCACCGTGAATCAAGTAAAGGGAATCAAATGGATAAGGCAATGAAGTTTCTGGTTGTTGACGATTTTCCGACGATGCGCCGGATCGTTCGCAACCTCCTGAAAGAGCTGGGCTACGGCAACGTGGACGAAGCCGAAGACGGCCAGGCCGGTCTCGCCCGTTTGCGCGGCGGCACCTACGACTTCGTGATTTCCGACTGGAACATGCCGAACCTCGACGGTCTCGCCATGCTCAAGGAGATCCGCGCCGATGCAAACCTCAAGCACCTGCCGGTGCTGATGGTAACGGCCGAGTCGAAGAAGGAAAACATTATCGCGGCGGCTCAGGCCGGCGCGAGCGGTTATGTCGTAAAGCCGTTCACGGCCGCGACGCTGGACGAGAAGCTCAACAAGATTCTCGAAAAGATGGCCAAGACCGGGAGCTGATGTGAACCTGCCGACCAATGCACAAGGCGCTGAAGCGGTCAACGAGAGCGGCGACTTCGCGTCAGACCGCATTCTTGCCCGCATTGGACAACTGACACGTACGCTGCGTGATTCGATGCGCGAGCTGGGCCTCGACAAGCATGTCGAGCGCGCGGCCGAAGCGGTACCCGATGCACGCGACCGTCTGAAGTACATCGCGAACATGACCGAGCAGGCCGCCGAGCGCGTGCTGGGCTCGATCGATGTCGCGAAGCCGATCCAGGAGCAGTTGCAGAAAGACGCCGGCGAACTCGACGCGCGTTGGGAGCAATGGTACGCGGCGCCGATCGAACGCGCGGAAGTGCGCGCGCTGATGAACGATACGCGCGAATTTCTGCGCGGCGTGCCCGCCGCAACCACGGCGACCAATTCGCAGCTCATGGAGATCATGCTGGCGCAGGATTTCCAGGATCTGACCGGTCAGGTAATCAAGAAGATCACTGACGTCGTGTACCTGATCGAGCAGCAGTTGCTCGGCGTGCTCGTCGAAAACATCGCGCTCGAGCGGCGCGAGCAGTTCGCGGCGCATGCTGCGGCGCTGGTCGCCGAAGTATCTCCGACCGGCAGCCCCGAGCATCTGCTGAACGGTCCGCAGATCAATCCGGAAGGCAAGACCGACGTCGTGCAGGACCAGTCGCAGGTCGACGATCTGCTCGCCAGCCTCGGTTTCTGAGCGGCCCGCGCCCTTGCGGCGCGAGGCCAGCCAGTATGGATAGCAAGGCGCGCTCCCGCGCGCGAGTGCTGTCTATCGACACAAACCGCAGGCATACTACGAGGTCAAGCAGCGGCGCGGCCGAAGGTGAACGCTATCACCAGCGGCCTGCACGACGAGGTATTCCTCGGCAATGCGGCCCCGTCCGTGCCCTATGATTTGCCTATTTGCAGCCGGTTGGCATGAGCTTGCGCCGGCTAGCAGCCAGGGAGGAGTCTCGTTATGTGGAGTCGTGTACGTCGCGCCGGTGTGGTTACGGCGCTTGTTTTGCCCTGTTCGTTGACGGCCGTGCAGTCCGCTCACGCGGCGCTCGGCGGCGCCCCAATGTCGCCTCCGGCAGATGCGTCGGTTTCGTCCCGCAAGTTCCAGCCTGCCGACACGTCGGCGAACGCCGTGATGCGCTCGGCATCCGGTGCGGCTTCTTCCGCTTCGGCTTCCGCGTCCTATACCGTTCGTGAAACCACGCTCGGCAACGGCACGGTGGTGCGCGAATATCTGTCCGCTGACGGCACCGTGTTCGGCATCGCGTGGAGCGGTCCGCAAATGCCCGATCTGAATGAAATGCTCGGTAGTTACTTTCCGCAGTACGTCGCGGGTGTGAAGGCGGCGCGCGCGGCGCGCGGCGGCGCTCGCGGGCCGGTTGCGGTGGATCAGAGCACGCTCGTCGTGCAGTCCGGCGGTCACATGGGCGCTTTTAGCGGCCGTGCATGGCTGCCGCCCGCGCTGCCGGCCGGCGTCAGCAGCTCAGACATCCAGTAACGGCGAGGACGAACGATGCGAACCATGCATATTGCGATGAAACTCAAGAACTGGATGCAGGTTGTGGCGACCGTCGCGCTGGTATCGGCGCTCGCCGCGTGCGGTGGCGGCGGCGACAGCGGCGGCAGTTCCAGCTCCAGTGGCGGCTCGTCAGGCAGTCAGATCAGCGGCTCCTTGCCAGCCAGCCCAACCCAGCAGCCGATCGCCGCGACAGCCGCGAACACCGTGCCGATCACGGTCGCCCACGGCGCCACGGGTGTGATCAACATACCCACGATCAGCGTGACGCTGTGCGCGCCCGGCACCACGACCTGCCAGACCATCAACAACATTCAGGTCGACACGGGCTCGTTCGGCCTGCGCATCGTCGGCGGGGCGTTGAATGCGGCGATGCAAAGAGCATTGCCGGTCACCGCGACCTCGGGCGGCGCTCAGCTTGCCGAATGCGCGACGTTCGCCGACGGCTACACGTGGGGCACCGTGCGTACCGCTGCCGTCACCATCGGCGGCGAAACCACGACATCTGCGGTTCCGATCCAGGTGATCGGCGACAAAGACGCGAGCACCGTGCCGTCAGCCGGTTGCGGCAGCGGCTCGGCGGAAAACACGGCGAGCGACCTGGGCGCGAACGGCATCATCGGCATCGGCACCGCGCTTTATGATTGCGGCGCCACGTGCGCGAATGCCTCTACTGCGGCGACTTACAGCAATTACTTCGCGTGTCCGAACGGCACGTCTTGCGCTCGCACCGCGGTCGCGCTGGCGAATCAGGTGGCCAATCCGGTCGCCAAATTCCCGGTCGACAACAACGGTGTGATCGTGCAGATGCCGCCCATCTCGAACAGCGGGGCGCCGTCGGCCACCGGCACGCTGGTGTTCGGCATCGGCACGCAGTCGAACAATGCGCTCGGATCGGCACAGACTTTCACGACGGATAACTTCGGCGATCTGACCAACAGCGTGTTCAACGGCAACACGGTGACGGCGTTCCTGGATTCGGGCTCGAACGGCTATTTCTTCAGCGATAGCTCGCTCACGTTGTGCGGCAGCAATTTCTCGGGCTTCTATTGCCCGTCCACCGCGCAAACCCGCTCTATCACGCTGGCCGGCCTGAACAACGTGAAGGCGACGGCCAATATCGGCATCGTCAGTGCATCGACGCTGTTCGGCAACGGCACCAACTACGCGTTCAACGATCTGGCGGGTCAGGTCGGCGGTCTCGCCGCATTCGACCTCGGCTTGCCGTTCTTCTACGGACGCCACGTGTATCACGGCTTCGATCTGCGGCCGATCGGCGGCACCCAGGCGCCTTTCGTGGCTTACGCAAGCTAACCTGCCGCCACGCAAAGCCTGACCGCTGTCCACAACGCCTGCGCGACCCCGCGCGGGCGTTTCTTTTTTCGGCTTCGCGCGGGTCCACGCCGCGCTTGCCCATCCCCCGAAAAGCCCCCGTTTCCCCTTCCTTATCCGCCGATCGGTGCTTGCGCCGAGCGGGAATAATCGCTCTCACTGGAAAGAGGCGTTGTGCCTCGGCCGACTGGAGAGCTTTGTGGCAGAGGAAAGCGACCTCGAAAAAACCGAATCAGCCACTCCCCGGCGCTTGCAGAAAGCGCGCGAGGAAGGGCAGATCGTGCGTTCGCGGGAGCTGTCGACGTTCGCGCTGCTCGCGGCGGGCTTTTTCGGCGTGTGGGGCATGTCCGGCAGCATCGGCGAACATTTGCAGGGCATGCTGCGCGCTGCCTTCACTTTCGATCACGCGTCCGCTTTCGAGACCCGTCGCATGTTGATCGGCGCAGGTTCCGCCAGCCGCGAAGGGCTCGCCGCATTGCTGCCGATTCTCGCGGTCACGGGTGCCGCGGCCTTGCTCGCGCCAATGGCGCTGGGCGGCTGGCAACTGTCGGCGAAAGGGCTCGAGCCCAAGTTCGACCGTCTCAATCCGATTGCAGGCCTCGGCAAGATCTTTTCGATCAACGGCCCTATCCAGCTTGTCATGTCGCTCGCGAAGACGCTGGTGGTGGGCGTGATCGGCGGCACCGCGATCTGGAATCGACGCGAGGAAATTCTCGCGTTGGCCACGCAGCCGCTGCACCTTGCGCTTGCGAACACCGTGCATCTGATTGCCGTGTGCTGCGGCATGACGGTGGCCGGCATGTTCGTCGTGGCCGCGATGGATGTGCCGTATCAACTATGGCAGTTCCACAAGAAGCTGCGCATGAGCAAGGAAGAAGTGAAGCGCGAGCACCGCGAAAGCGAAGGCGATCCGCACGTAAAAGGCCGGATTCGCCAGCAGCAGCGCGCGATTGCCCGCCGCCGCATGATGACGCAGGTGCCGAAGGCCGACGTCGTGGTCACGAACCCGACGCACTTCGCGGTCGCGTTGCAATACACGGACGGCGAGATGCGCGCACCGAAGGTGGTAGCCAAGGGCGTGAACCTGGTGGCCGCGCGGATTCGCGAGCTGGCCGCCGAAAACAATGTGCCGCTGCTCGAAGCGCCGCCGCTTGCCCGCGCGCTGTATCACAACGTCGAACTGAATCGCGAGATTCCCGGCCAGCTTTATGGCGCGGTCGCCGAAGTGCTCGCGTGGGTGTACCAGTTGCGGCGCTTCAAAACCGACGGCGGCGACGTGCCGGTCGCACCGACCGAGCTCGACGTGCCCGCTGAACTCGACAAGGGCGGTGTATCGGATGAAGAAGCCGATCAGGAAGCCGCCGACACGCTTAACCCCGCTAACGATAACGGAGCCTCCGCATGAACGCTCGCGCCGGTTTCCTCGCTCGACGGCCCGATGCCTTGAGCGGCACCAATTTACGCGCCCTAGCCGGCCCGGTGCTGATCTGCATGATCCTCGGCATGATGATTCTGCCGTTGCCGCCGTTCCTGCTGGATCTGCTGTTCACCTTCAATATCGCGCTTTCCGTGATGGTGCTGCTCGTCAGCATGTACACGATGAAGCCGCTCGACTTTGCCGCTTTCCCGAGCGTGCTGCTGTTCTCGACCTTGCTGCGGCTGTCGCTGAACGTTGCGTCGACGCGAGTCGTGCTGCTCGAAGGCCATACGGGTCCTGACGCGGCCGGCCAGGTGATCGAGTCGTTCGGCCACTTCCTCGTGGGCGGCAACTTCGCGGTCGGTATCGTCGTCTTCATCATTTTGATGGTCATCAACTTCATGGTGATCACGAAGGGCGCGGGGCGTATCGCGGAAGTGTCCGCGCGCTTTACGCTCGACGCGATGCCCGGCAAGCAGATGGCGATCGACGCCGATCTGAACGCCGGTCTCATCAACGAAGAACAGGCACGTAAGCGTCGCTCGGAAGTCTCGCAGGAAGCCGAGTTCTACGGTTCCATGGACGGCGCGAGCAAGTTCGTGCGCGGCGATGCGATTGCCGGCCTGCTGATCATGGTGATCAACATCTTCGGCGGGTTGATCGTGGGGATGGTTCAGCACGGCATGGACTTCGCGTCGGCGGGCAAGAACTACACGCTGCTGACGATCGGTGACGGCCTGGTCGCGCAGATTCCGTCGCTCGTGATTTCGACCGCTGCCGGTGTGATCGTGTCGCGTGTCGCGACGAACGAAGACATCGGCACACAGCTCACCGGGCAGCTTTTTACGAACCCGCGCGTGCTGGCGATCACGGGTTGCATTCTCGTGCTGATGGGCCTGATTCCGGGCATGCCGCATTTTGCGTTTCTGATTCTCGGCGGCGGTTTGATCCAACTCGGCCGGACGATGAAAAAGCGTGCCGAAGAACGCAAGAACACGACCGCGCTCGTGGATGTCGCACCGGCAGCCGTAACACCGATCGAAAACGCGGAAGCAAGCTGGGACGACGTGACGATGATCGACACGCTCGGCCTCGAAGTGGGCTACCGGCTAATTCCGCTCGTCGACAAGAATTCCGACGGCGAGTTGCTCAAGCGGATCAAAAGCATCCGCAAGAAGTTTGCGCAGGAAATTGGCTTCTTGCCGCCTGTCATTCACATCCGCGACAACCTGGAATTGCGTCCGAACGGTTATCGGATCGCGCTCAAGGGCGTGGAAGTGGGCGTCGGCGAGGCGTATCCGGGTCAATGGCTCGCGATCAACCCCGGCCAGGTTTCCGCTGCGCTGCCGGGCACGCCGACCCAGGACCCGGCATTCGGTCTGCCGGCCATCTGGATCGACACCAATCTGCGCGAACAGGCGCAGGTGTACGGCTACACGGTGGTCGACTCGAGCACGGTCGTTGCGACGCACCTGAATCACCTGGTGGTCACGCATGCGTCGGAACTGCTCGGTCGCCGCGAAGTGCAGGCGCTGCTCGAGCGGATGCAGAAAGACACGCCGTCGCTCGTCGACGATCTGGTGCCGAAGTCGCTGCCGCTCACCACGCTGCAAAAGGTGCTGCAAAACCTGCTGGAAGAAGGCGTGCCGATCCGCGACATGCGCACGATTCTCGAAGCGCTGTCGGAACACACGCCGAAGATCACCGATGCACACGATCTCACCGCCGCCGTGCGCCTTGCGCTTGGCCGCGCGATCACGCAGCAGTGGTTCCCCGGCACCGGCGACATGCAGGTGATGGGCCTCGACTCGAATCTCGAACGCGTGCTGTCGCAAGCGCTTTCGACCGGCTCCAACCCGGGTCTCGAGCCTGGCCTCGCGCATACGCTGATGAACGAAACGCAGAAGGCGATGAATCGCCAGCAGAACCTTGGGCTCGCGCCGGTGTTGCTCGTGCAACATGCATTGCGGCCGATGCTCGCGCGCTTCCTGCGCCGCAGCCTGCCGCAACTGAAGGTGCTGTCGTATGCGGAAGTACCCGACACGCGCAACATCAAGGTCGTGAATCTGATCGGCGCACACGGTTAAAGCGCGTTCGACGAGCGTGACTGCGATCGGCGAGTTGCGTTTGCTTCCCGGCTCGACAACGACCTGCATATTGACCGGCGCCCCAGGGCGCCGGTTTTCATTTCCGCGCCTGACTTTTCGTACCGCCGACGTATTGGCTCGTCCATGCTTCGCCTGCGGGACCCGGAAGCAATCGTCCGGCGCGCGAGTCATTCGATAGATGCAGGAGTTGCGAATCGCGGCATCCGTCCATCGTTCGAATTACCCACGTTTAACAGCCCTTATCCACCGATCGTCGGTCGTCACGTTTCGCAATAATGATCTCAATGGGAAGCGGTGTGTTGCCGGTCCGTCAGTCCGTATACCTCATCGGGGGTCCAGCTTGAACATTCGTAAATTTATCGGTGCTACCAGTCGCGACGCACTGCGTCTCGTGCGCGAAGCGCTGGGTGCCGACGCGGTCGTGCTGTCCAATCGAACGATGGACGACGGCAGCGTCGAAATCGTCGCCCTGGCCGACAGCGACCTCGCGGCAATCACGCCGAAGGCTCCGCGCGCAGACGCGAGCGCAGCGCAATTCGCATCGACGAATGCAGCGGCTGCGCAACCCGCGCCGAGTGCGCTGAATGCGCCGCGCGCAATGTCCGCCGCGCAGCCGATGCAGGCCAATCCGTACGCGAGCGGCATGCCGGACGTGTTCTCGTCGGTGTTCGGCGCGAGCCCGGAAGCCGGCACCGAAACGACGGGCAGCTTCGCCGACTCAGCGCTGGCCGCGAGTCACGATGCACAGCCCGCTGCGAAGGTCGTTCCGAGCGCGGCCATGAGTGCCGCGATGAATGCAGCCAAGGCGTCGGCCGGCCAGGCCGACTCGCGCAAGACCGCATTGCCGGGTGCCCCGGGCATGGCCACGAAGCCCGCGTCGGCGCCGCAACCGCAACAGATTCACGTCGGACAGCCGAGCGCGCGCGCAGCCGCCGCTCGTTTGAACGAAGACATCCGCGCCGATCTGCTGAAGGCCGCCGGCGTGCCGTCCGGCTCTGCAGCACCGGCCTCGGACCTCCACGCGCCGCGTACGATGGCCGAATCGAATCCCTGGCTGATCGATCACGCTCGACGCATCGCCGCGGACCACGAGCCGCAGAGCGAATACAACACACGTCCGGGCGCGATGACGCCGGCCGCCGCGATGGCCAAGGGTCTTGGCGCTGCCGTGGAACCGGGCAAGGCCGCTGCGTCGCAGGCGGACAACACGCCTGATTGGGCCCGCGAAGCCGCGCAGGTTGCCGCACGGCGCGCCGCGCAGAAGGTCGCACCGACCACGCTGCCGCCGACCGACGACTCGCGCACGCCTGCTGCCGTCGCTGAAGCGATCAAGGCGCGCATGGAGCAGGTCGTCAAAGAAACCGTGATGAACGAGCTTTCTTCGATGCGCGGCATGATGGAAGAACAGTTCGCCGGGCTCATGTGGGGCGATCGTCAGCGCCGGAATCCGGCACACGCGTCGCTCACCAAGCATCTCTTCGCCGCTGGCTTTTCCGCGCAGCTCGTGCAGATGATGGTCGCGAACCTGCCCGACGAAGTCGACAACATGGACGACGGCATGGACTGGGTGCGCTCGGTGCTCGCATCGAATCTGCCGGTCATGGAAGATGAAGACACGTTGATGGAACGCGGCGGCGTCTTTGCGCTGATGGGCCCGACGGGCGTCGGCAAGACGACGACCACCGCAAAACTCGCGGCGCGCTGCGTGATGCGTTTCGGCGCCAGCAAAGTGGCGCTGCTCACCACCGACAGTTACCGGATCGGCGGCCACGAACAGTTGCGCATCTTCGGCAAGATTCTCGGCGTGTCGGTTCATGCAGTGAAAGACAGCGCCGACCTGCAACTCGCGCTCTCCGAATTACGCAACAAGCACATTGTGCTGATCGACACGATCGGTATGAGCCAGCGCGATCGCCTTGTTTCCGAGCAGATCGCGATGCTGAGCCGTGCGGGCCAGCCCGTGCAACGCCTGTTGCTGCTCAACGCAACGAGCCACGGCGACACGCTCAATGAAGTCGTGCAGGCCTATCAGCGCGGACCGGATCAACAGCCGCTCGCCGGCTGCATTCTGACCAAGCTCGACGAGGCGACCAACCTGGGCGGCGTGCTCGATACGGTGATCCGCTACAAGCTGCCGGTGCACTACGTGTCGACCGGTCAGAAAGTGCCGGAGAACCTGTACGTCGCGACCAAACGTTTTCTGATCAAGAGCGCGTTCTGCATTCCGCGCGATCACTCGCCATTCGTGCCGCATGACGACGATGTTCCGGCATTGCTGTCCGCGCTGTCCGCGCGCTCGACGGCCGAATTGCACGAGGTCCGCTTTGGATAAGCTCGTCTCCGATCAGGCAGAAGGACTGCGGCGCCTTCTCGCGCGGAGCGGCTCGCGCGTGATTGCGGTGACGGGCGGCTCACTTGGCGCCGGCTGTACGGCGACAGTGATGAACCTTGCGGTGGCGCTTGCGCAGCAGGGGAAAGATGTGCTCGTGATCGACGAGTGCGTGGGCGACAAGTCAGTGAGCGCGATGCTCGGCAGCGTGCGCGGCGCGGGCAACTTTGCCGCCGTCATGCGCGGCGAGATGACGCTCGACGAAGCCGCTTTGCGGCACGCGCTCGGCTTCTCGGTGCTCGCCGCTTCACGTGCGCATCGCGAAGGCTATAGCGCGGCGCAGTTCAGCGTGGTGCTGGGCGGTTCGGCCGACATCGTGCTGATCGACGCGCAACTGGATCAGCAAGGGCACCTCTCGGCGCTCGCGATGCAGGCTCACGACGTGATGATCGTCACGCGCATGGCGGCACAGGCGATCACCGACGCGTATGCGTGCATGAAGCGCCTGCACTACGCGCATGCGATCGCGCAGTTTCGCGTGCTGGTGAATCACGTGCAGAGCGTGGAAGACGCGCGCACTGCTTTTGCAAACCTGGCCGGCGTGGCCGGGCGTTACCTCGCGGTGGCGCTGGAAGACGCCGGTTGCATTGCCGCGGATGCGCGGATGGCGCGAGCCGAGGAGTTGTCGCGTTGTGTCGTCGACGCATTTCCGTCGACACCGGCAGCGCGCGACTTCCGCCACCTCGCAGCCGAATTGCAGTACTGGCCGATGCGGCCAGCGATGTCGTCGCAAACGCCATGGATGGCGCCTGCGGCAGTTACAGCGGCGCAACACGCCGACCAACCGTCTGCGCAGCACGCCTGAGAGGCGGCACAAGGACAAGGGGAGCACGATGTATAACGCTCAGGGAAAGATTTCCCAAGCCGATGTTTTGACGAAGTACGCACCGCTGGTGCGTCGACTCGGCTTGCAGCTCGTTGCAAAAATGCCGGCCAGCGTCGATCTCGACGATCTGATTCAGGCGGGCATGATTGGCTTGCTGGATGCCGCGAGTCGCTACAAGGAAGATCAGGGTGCGCAGTTCGAAACCTACGCGAGCCAGCGGATTCGCGGCGCGATGCTGGACGAACTACGCAGCAACGACTGGTTGCCGCGTAGCTTGCGGCGCACGTCGCGAGAAGTGGAGACGGCGGTGCACAAGGTGGAGCAGAATCTGGGCCGCTCGGCGAGCGAAACCGAGATTGCCGAACACCTGGACATGCCACTCGACGAGTATCAGTCGATGTTGCAGGATCTCCACGGAAGCCAGTTGATCTACTACGAAGACTTCGACCGTTCTGCGGACGACGAACCGTTTCTCGACCGCTACTGTGTCGATCATTCGGACCCGCTTTCCGCCTTGCTCGACGACAGTCTGCGCTCGGCGCTGGTCGAGGCGATCGACCGCTTGCCGGAACGCGAGAAGTTGCTGATGTCGCTCTACTACGAGCGCGGCATGAACCTGCGTGAAATCGGCGCGGTGATGGAAGTCAGCGAGTCGCGCGTGTGTCAGTTGCACAGCCAGGCGGTAGCGCGTTTGCGCACGCGCTTGCGCGAGATGGCGTGGGCGAATGCCGAGGCAACCTGAGCGGCTTGCCTCGTGAGCTAACGCTCAGCGGGGCAATGAGTTGTGAAGCGAGGGCGTTACCCGCGCCTTCCGTCATGCGTCCGCCATTTCATGTTCGGCCGCGAGCGCGAGAAAAGCGGAACGCGACATGCCACGCGCCTGCGCGTATTCGTCGATTTCATGCACCAGCGCTTCGGGCAACGAAATGTTGATGCGTACCGCCTTTTTCAGCGCGGGAATATTCCGGGTTGTCACGAAACCCCACGTGAAACCCGCGTAGTCAGGATTACGCCGATGCTCGTCTAGTGTCAGCCTTTCGGGAATCGGCAAGCCTTCATCGAGCAGCGTATCCAGATGCGCCTCGATCGCTTCTTTCGCGTTCGCGTACGCTTCTTCCAGCGAATCTCCCGCCGAGTGACAGCCCGGAATATCCGGCACGACGACGCCGAGCGCGTGCTGTGCGTCGCCTGCCTCGATTGCGATCGGGAAGATCAGATTTTTCATTTCAGCCCTGCCTGTTTCAAGATGCTGTTCAGCGTGCCGGCCGGCAGATCCTTCCTGGGATGAGGGATGGTCACGAGCCCGGCTTTGAATGCGTGCCGAAAATGATGGTGGCTGACCGATATGCGGACGAGCCGCCAGCCGTTCGCCTGAATAAGTTTGACGACTTCGGCACTGTTCATATTGCACTCCTCGAATCACACACGATTACACACTCTCGCTAGATGAAGTTAGCTTCCGCTTGCCGCGATGCGTCGGCACGCCCGCTAGCAGCGGAAAACTTCGTTAGGGAAAAGAGGAGATTTGATCGTGCGCGACGGATTCGCGCCTCCTGCCGAATGGCTGCGGCGGGCGGGGAGCGAAGGGCGAGGAGATAGAAAACAAAAAGGGCTCGTCGAGACGACGAACCCTTCTGTTCACGCGAGGCTGCTTGAGCCGGCTGCGTTGCTGCGGCGAGCTAGCCACGCATCACGAAGTTGCGGGCGAGTCAGGCGTTGGTGTCAAACGCCGCAAAGCAATGCGAGGCCTGTATCGCGATATAAGCAGCATTCAGGGTAGCGAGCAGGAGACGCTGAAGCTGAGTGCCAGCGTCACCCGGCATCACACCGCTGCGCGCGCCGGAATGCGTCCGTCCGGGCCATAGAAGTTGGCCTTTTGCGGCAACGCTACCTGCAACGCCGTGAGCGCCCGCTGGTTGTAATCCATGCGCACGCGAATCAGTTCACCGTTGCTCGTGTTGAAGCGGCGCGCTCGCTCGGCCGCTTTTTGCAGCAGCGACCACTGTTCGGCGAGCCGCTCGTCGGTGCTGGCCGCGAGTTCCATGCCGGCCCAACCGCCCGGAAAACCCATGCCGGCGAGCAGTTCGTCGCGGCGGGTTTCGAGCTGCGCGAGCTCGCCGATCAGTTCGGTTTTCTTGTCGATGACCGGCGGCAGCAGTTCAACCGGCGACAAGGCAGTCAATGCCTTCGTCTCCAGCGTCAAAACGGAGGCGAACGCCTCGACGGCGGAATACTCTTCGATGAGGGTGGCAAGCAGGGCGTCTTTCATCTCAACAACTCGCTGAAAACGACGGCTCGCGGACGATCCGCGAGTCGGGTTTGTCGAACGCCGCCCGGCCATTCACCGTACTTCGATGCGTCGATTAATTGCCGGTCGACGGGGTTTTGCTTTGCAACAGTTCGCGTGCGGTGCTCAGCACGCCGTCGGCGATCTTGCCCGAGTCGATCTGCAGCGTGCCGTCCTTGATGGCCTGCTTGATCGACTCGACATGCGCCGTATCGATGTCGGCCGAGCCGGACGCCGCGAGGCTGCGCAGGTGCTGCGACAGACCCGACAGGCTGACGCTGGCGTCGCCCGAACCGCTGGGAGTGGCTTGCGAGGCGGTGCTCGCGGTCTGCGCGCCGGTGTTGGCCGTCGCCGCGTCGCTTTGGTGCGAGCGGGACACGCCGTCTTTCAACGTCGGCAGATTCGAATTGGTTTTGGAATCGACTTTCACGATTGGCTTCCTGAACGATTTGATCCTGATAACGGCAGGCGTCGATCAAAACTTTAGCGCAATCGCTGCTGCTTTTCCCTTGTCTGTCAATACGATCCGGCCCTGAAACGGCGGACGCATGCGGATCGGCCGCCAGCCAGGAAAGCCCGCGGCTCACAGTTGAATCTCCACGGTCGCGCCGTCCTTGACGATGCCCGAGATAACCTGACCGTTGGGCGTCTTCACGCGGACCTGCTGACCCGGCGACGCATTGTTCATCGCGCTGCCTTCCGACGAAATCGCGAATCCTTCACCGGCGGCGACGACGCGTACCGTTTGTCCGATCGACACAGCCGACGCGCTCTTGAGCATATCGCGGCGCAGCGGCATGCCTGCGGAAACGCGTGTCAACGTGACAGAGCCGACGGCTTGCGACGGGTCCGTCACGATCGCTTGCGGCAAGCCCGTCAGATCTCCCTCGCGCGCGACGAGGTCGGCGGCCGTGAGCACTTCGCCGGGCGACATCGCGCGGCCGGCGAGATAGTAGGTGGCATGCAGCGAGATGCGCGCCTGCAGATAGATGGTCCACGGACGCTGGCCCGCGCAACGCACGCCGACGGTTACGCGGCCCCACAGGCGAGCGCCGCTTGGCATGAACGGCTCCAGCACCATGCAGGCCGCGAGACCGCGTGGAAACGCGGGTGCGACGGTGATGTCCACTTTCCCCGGCAGTCCCGCCGACTGCTGCTGCAGGAACGCGAGCGCGGTCGTGCGGATCGCTTCAGAGTCTTGCTGGCCGGGCAGCGGCTCGGGCTGCGCCGGCGCGGCTGCACGCTGATTCTGCTGTGCGGGTGCCGGTGCGGGTGCCGGTGCCGCCGCGATGGGCCGCGTCGCGGCCACGCGCGCCGTCGGCGACGCCGCAGCGGCACGAGTTGAATTGGCGGGCGCGTTCGAACGCGCCGGGATCAGCTTGCCGTCCGCGCCGAGTTGCGGCGGCTCGCCGCGCGAAGCGAGCGTGTCGATCGAGTCGGTTGCCGATGCTCCCAATGCTTGCGACGCCGCAGCCGCTGCGCGACCCGTCACGCTGGTCGGCGCGTTGGCCGCCACCGGCTGAACGCCAGCGGCCTGACGCACGCCGTTCGCTTGCAGCGCCGGTGTCACGACGACCGGAACGACACGGCGCGAGGCCGGCATCTCATCGACGCTGGTTGCGCTCGTTGCGTTCGTCGCGGCAGAACCGGCACGGCCCGGCGCCGGAATGGTCACGACGCCGTTCGCGTCGGGCTTGAAACTGGTGCGGATCATTTGCGGCGCGGCCGGCGCTTCGCCCGAGCCCGCGATGACGATCGAGCCGCTTGCATTGGCGGCACGGCTGAAAGGATCGGCGTCGCGCGCGGTCGAACCGCGCGTCAGCGACTGTGCGGTTGCGGCGGCGAGGGTCGCCGCAGACCCGGCGCGTTTCGCGGGTGCTGCCTGCATGTGCTCGGCAAGCTCGGTGAGTGCCGCTGGATCCTTTTCGTTCGGACCGGCAATCACGATGGGACCGTCCGCCTCGCCCGCGTTCGCGGCATTGGCGATCAACATAGCGGCGGCAGGCGCGCAAAGCACGGCGGCGCCGGCACCGGGCACGCCCAGCGACGAACTCAACAGGAGCCGCGCGGCGACGCGCAGCGCAGCCGCACACAGGCGATGCGCCGCCGCGCGTTGCGCGCGGTGCGTCGGATCGAAAGTGTGCTGGTCCATTGCGGTTCTCCATCGAATGCATTTGGTACGCCTTGCATTCTATTGAGAGCCCCCTTCGCGCAAACGTTGAATAGAAGCCCCCTTTCCCGGTTATTCGTCCGATTGCTGCTTGCACTCGGCCCATAAGATGCACCTCATGCAAAAAGGTCTTCCCGTCTGATGCAGTCCTCACGCGAGGCGCACGGGAAGCCTCGGGACCGTACTCCGGAGATTCTTATGCTGGACAAACTCGATGCCGAATTCGCCTTTGGACGTGAAGCGCTCGATGTGCGCGCTTATCGCCAGGAGCTCCTGTCGTCGAATATCGCCAATGCCGACACGCCCGGCTACAAGGCGCGCGACGTCAACTTCGCTTCGTCGCTCGCGGGCGCGCTGAAAAAGACCGGTGTGGCCGCGCATACGGCGTCGAACACCGCGACGCTGCCGATGGCGCAGCCGGCCGGCGTGACGAGCGGAATGTCGATGGCGTCGACCACGCCGGGCCACATGTCCGGCAAGTCGACGCTGAGCGCGGCGGGCGGCAGGCCCGACGACTACGGCAACCTGCAATACCGCGTTCCGACGCAGCCCGCGCTCGACGGCAACACGGTCGACATCGACACCGAGCGCGTTCAGTTCGCGGACAACACGCTGCACTTCGAATCTGGCATGACGATGCTGTCGAGCCAGATCAAGGCGATGTTGTCGGCGATCCAGTCGGGCTCGTAACCGGGTAACGGTCTGCACGCAAAGAAACACGCAGTACGCAAGAACAATCGCTACGGGAACTAACTTGAAGCCGGATCGAACCGGCGGGAAAGGTCAGCAAACATGCCTTCTTTGATGAACATATTTGGTGTTGCAGGCTCCGCGATGTCCGCGCAGTCGCAACGGCTCAACGTGACGGCGTCGAATCTCGCCAACGCGGACAGCACCACCGGCCCGGACGGCCAGCCGTACAAGGCCAAGCAGGTCGTGTTCGGCGTTGCGCCGCTCGGCGGCGCGCGCAGCGGCTCAGGCCAGCAGGTTGGCGGCGTGCAGGTCACCGGCGTGGTCGACGACCCGACGCCGATGAAAACCGCCTACGACCCCGGCAATCCGGCGGCCAACGCTGACGGCTATGTGACGCTGCCCAACGTCGACCCGGTGCAGGAAATGGTGAACATGATTTCGGCGTCGCGCTCGTACCAGGCCAACGTCGAGACCCTGAACACCGCCAAGACCCTGATGCTGAAAACGCTCACGATCGGAACCTGAGGAGAGCCCCTTGACTACTGGCACCACCATCGGCAACAACGGCACGACCGTGTCGCAAACGCTGCTCGATACGATGAACGGCACGAACAGTGCCTCGGGCTCGAGCAGTTCGACGGGCAGCACATCCGGCACGTCGGGCACTTCGGCGACCGATCTGCAAAACACCTTTTTGAGCCTGCTCGTCGCGCAGCTGAAGAACCAGGATCCGACCAATCCGATGGACAGCTCGCAGATGACCTCGCAGCTCGCCCAGATCAACACCGTGTCGGGCATCAGCCAGTTGAACACGACGTTGAGCTCGCTCGCGACGCAGATGTCGGCGGGTCAGCAGTCGCAAGCGGCGCTGCTGATCGGCTCGACCGTGCTCGCGCCGGGCAACTCCGTGTCGGTCGCGAGCGGCAAGGCAGGCGCGTTCGGCGTGCAACTCGCGAACTCGGTGAGCGACCTGCAGGTCGTCGTGAAGAACTCGGCAGGCCAGATCGTCAACACGATCGACCTCGGCAAGCAGTCGGCGGGCACGATTCCGGTGGGCTGGACGCCGACCGACTCGGCCGGCAATGCGCTGCCCGACGGCACGTACACGATCAGCGCGGTCGGCACGATCAACGGTCAGCAAGCGACGGCCACCACGCTCGCAGGCGCAACGGTGCAAAGCGTCGTCATGCAGAACAACGGTACGCCGGGCCTCGTGCTCTCGAACGGCTCGACTGTCGGGCTGACCAGCGTGGCCGCGATCCTCTAATTCGATTCAGTCAGTTACGACTTTCCAGACACGGAGACCGTCATGGGTTACCAACAAGGTTTGAGTGGTTTGTCCGCATCGTCGAGCGATCTCGACGTGATCGGCAACAACATTGCCAACGCGAATACGGTTGGCTTCAAGAGCGGCGCAGCGCAATTCGCCGACATGTACGCCAATTCGGTGGCGACGGCTGTCGGCAACCAGGTCGGTATCGGCACCAAGCTCGCGCAGGTGCAGCAGCAGTTCTCGCAAGGCACGATCACCAGCACGAACCAGGCACTCGACGTCGCCATCAACGGCAACGGCTTTTTCCAGCTGTCGAACAACGGTTCGCTCGTGTACTCGCGCAACGGCGTGTTCCAGCTCGACAAGAACGGCTTCATCACGAACTCGCAAGGCCTGCAACTGATGGGCTACGCGGCCAACAGCTCGGGCATCATCAATACTGCGCAGACCGTGCCGCTTAGCGTGCCGACCGCGAACATCGCGCCGAAGGCGACGACCAACATCGCAGCCGGTCTGAACCTGAATGCGCAAGATCCGCTGATGCTCGGCACGCCGAAGGTGACGGCAGGAGGCACCAACTCCGGCACGCTGAGCACGACCGGCGCGACGATCACCAACACGGCGTCGGGAACGAACAACGACAACTACACCGTCTCGTTCACCAGCGCGACGGGTTACACGGTGACCGACACCACGCTCGGCACGTCGACGACCGGCACGTACACGGCCGGCTCGCCGATTTCGCTCGGCAACGGCCAGACGATCACGTTCAACGGCGTGCCGGCGACGGGCGACAGCTATAGCGTCACGCCGACTCCCGTGGCGTTCAACCAGAACAGTTCGACGACGTACAACTACTCGACGAGCACCACGGTGTACGACACGCTCGGCGGCTCGCAGACGGTCAACATGTACTTTGCCAAGACGGCCGCCGGCACGTGGGACGTGTATGCCGGCGTCTCCACCGGCACTGCGGCGCTCGTCGGCCATGCGAACTTCAACTCGTCGGGCACGCTGCTCGGCACGACCGACGCTTCCGGCGCGGCGACTGCCACGCCGTTCGTCTTCAACTTCTCGGTGCCGACCACCGACGGTTCGGCGACGCCTCAGAAACTGACGCTGAATATTGGCGGCACCACGCAGTACGGCGGCAAGGACGGCGTGAATTCGCTGCAGCCCGACGGCTATCCGGCCGGCACGCTGACGAGCTTCAGCATCGGCGCTGACGGCACGCTGACCGGCAACTATTCGAACCAGCAGACGGCTGCGCTCGGCCAGATCGCGCTCGCGAACTTCGCGAACCAGAACGGCCTCGTGAACCTCGGCAATAACGAATTCCAGCAGACCGACGCATCGGGCGCCGCGCAGATTTCGGCGCCGGGCTCGACCAATCACGGCGTGCTGCAAGGCGGCGCCGTGGAAAACTCGAACGTCGATCTGACGAGCCAGCTCGTGGACCTGATCACCGCGCAACGCAACTATCAGGCGAACGCGCAGACGATCAAGACGCAGCAGACCGTCGACCAGACGCTCATCAACCTGTAAGCGAGCAGGACGGACCCATCATGGATCGGCTGATCTACACCGCGATGTCGGGCAGCACGCAAGCGCTCGAACAGCAGGCAATCGTTGCGAACAACCTCGCGAACGCATCGACCACTGGTTTTCGCGCGCAGTTGGCGACTTTCCGCGCCGTGCCGATGGCGTTCGGCGACGGCAGTTCGATCAACGACAACACCACGCGCACTTTCGTGCTGTCGTCGACGCCGGGCGCGGACTACACGCCCGGCCCGATCCAGCAGACGGGCAATCCTCTCGATGTCGCTATCGAAGGTCCGGGCTGGCTATCGGTGCAGACCACTGACGGCGGCGAGGCGTACACGCGTGCCGGCAATCTGCACATCGACCAGAACGGCCAGCTGGTGAACGCCACGAATCAGGTGGTGCTCGGCAACGGCGGGCCGGTCTCGGTGCCGCCGGGTGCGCAGATCACCATCGGTCGGGACGGCACCGTGTCGGCGCTCACACCGGGCGATCCGCCGACCGCCGTGGTGACGGTCGATCAACTGAAGCTGGTCAACCCCGATCCGAAAACCATGACGCGCGGTGACGACGGCCTCTTTCGCACCGCCGACGGCAATCCCGCCGACGCCGATCCGGCCGTGACGGTCGCGCCTGCATCGCTCGAAGGGAGCAACGTGAATCCGGTCAGCGCGATGGTCTCGATGATCACGAACGCGCGCCAGTTCCAGATGCAGACCAAGCTGCTGGAAAGCGCCGACAAGAACGATCAGTCGGCTAACCAGTTGCTCAGCTTTAGCTAACGGCCGCCGGCTTGTGCCGGCCCGCCACCATGTTGCATGGGACCAGAGTAAGTGCCTTGCATGGAACCGGAGGCACTCCGGTCGACATAGGAGAAGGAATATGAATCGCTCGCTGTATATCGCCGCCACCGGCATGAATGCGCAACAGGCGCAGATGGACGTCATCTCGAACAACCTCGCGAACGTCAGCACCAACGGCTTCAAGGGATCGCGCGCAGTGTTCGAGGATCTGCTGTATCAGACCGTCCGCCAGCCCGGCGCGAACTCGACGCAGCAAACGGAATTGCCCTCGGGCATCCAGCTCGGCACCGGCGTGCAACAGGTCGCCACCGAGCGTCTGTACACGCAGGGCAACCTGCAGCAGACCGGCAACTCGAAAGACGTCGCCATTAACGGCCAGGGCTTTTTCCAGGTGCAGATGCCCGACGGCACGACCGCCTATACGCGCGACGGCTCGTTTCAAACCAACGCGCAAGGCCAGCTCGTGACGTCGAGCGGCTATCAGGTGATCCCGGCCATCACCGTGCCGAACAACGCGACCTCGCTCACCATCGGCAGCGACGGCGTGGTGTCGATCACCGTCGCCGGCTCGACCAACAGCCAGCAGCTCGGCTCGATGCAGGTCGCCACCTTCATTAACCCGGCCGGTCTGGACGCGAAGGGCGAGAACCTGTTCGCAGAAACGGCGTCGTCGGGTGCGCCTAACGTCGCACAGCCTGGCCTGAACGGCGCGGGCACGCTCAATCAGGGCTACGTCGAAGCATCGAACGTGAACGTGGTGCAGGAACTGGTGAACATGATCCAGACGCAACGTGCTTACGAAATCAACAGCAAGGCCGTGACGACGTCCGACCAGATGCTGCAGACGCTCAGCCAGATGCAAGTCTGACGCTGAAGTCACTGGTAATTAACAGGCTGTAAATCAGGCGGTAATCAAGATGTCGCACTTCACTCGTAATCCGGTTCATTCGCGTACTGCCGTCGCGCTCGCGCAGCTCACGCTGCTCGTCGCGCTCGGCGGTTGCGGCCTCGTGCCGAAGCAGCCGATCACGCAGCAGCCGATGACGGCGCTGCCGCCGATGCCGCCGCAAGCGCAGTCGCCCGGCTCGATCTACAACCCGGGTTACGCGGGCCGGCCGTTGTTCGAAGATCAGCGTCCGCGCAATGTCGGCGACATCCTGACCATCGTGATCCAGGAAAACGTCAACGCGACGAAGTCCTCGGGTGCCAATGCAAACCGCTCGGGCAGTACCAACCTTGCGGTGCCGACGGCGGGCTTCCTTGCCGGACTGTTCGGCAAGGCGAATCTGAGCGCCAAGGGTGGGAACGTGTTCAGCGGCACCGGCGGTGCCAACGCGTCGAACACATTCAACGGCACGATCACTGTGACGGTGACCGGTGTGCTGCCGAACGGCAATCTGATGGTAAGCGGTGAAAAGCAGATGCTCATCAATCAGGGCAACGAGTTCGTGCGCTTCTCGGGCGTGGTGAATCCGAACACGATCTCCAGTCTGAACGCCGTGTACTCCACGCAGGTGGCCGACGCAAAGATCGAGTATTCGGCAAAAGGCTATCTCGACGAGGCCGAAAACATGGGCTGGCTGCAGCGCTTCTTCCTCAACGTGTCGCCGTGGTGATCATGGGTACTGTTTCTTTCCGCTTTCTCGCGCGAGCCGGCCGCATCGGCCGGGCGCTGGCTTTCGTCGCGCTCGCCTGCGCGGCGCTGCCGGCGGCGACGCCCGCGCACGCCGAGCGCCTGAAGGATCTCGTGCAGATCCAGGGCGTTCGTGACAATCCGCTGATCGGCTACGGCCTCGTCGTCGGTCTCGACGGCACGGGCGACCAGACCACGCAGACCCCGTTCACCACGCAGACGCTCGCCAACATGCTGGCGAACCTCGGCATCTCGATCAACAACCAGGCCGCCGGTTCGAGCAACTCGCAATCGTCGCTGTCGAACGTTCAGTTGAAGAACGTTGCCGCGGTGATGGTGACGGCGGTGCTGCCGCCGTTCGCACGCCCCGGTGAACAGATCGACGTGACCGTGTCCTCGCTCGGCAATGCGAAGAGCCTGCGCGGCGGCACGCTTCTGCTCACGCCGCTCAAGGGCGCGGACGGCCAGGTGTACGCACTCGGCCAGGGCAATCTCGCCGTTGGCGGCGCCGGCGCGAGCGCCAACGGCAGCAAGGTGCAGGTCAATACACTTGCTGCCGGCCGTATCGCCGGCGGCGCGATCGTCGAACGCTCGGTGCCGACGTCGGTGTCGCAAGCCGGCACGATGCAGCTCGACCTGAACGAAATGGACTACGACACGACGCAACGCGTGGTGGCGGCAGTGAACAACGCGTTCGGCGGCGGCACGGCCACGGCGCTCGACGGCCGCACGATTCAACTGCGCGCGCCGACCGATCCCGAACAGCAGGTCGCCTTCATGGCGCAACTGCAGAATCTCGACGTGAAGCCGGCGCAGGCCGCAGCGAAGGTGATCCTGAACGCGCGCACCGGCTCGATCGTCATGAACCAGATGGTCACGCTGCAGAACTGCGCGGTCGCGCACGGCAACCTGTCGGTCGTGATCAATACGCAGCCGGTGGTGAGCCAGCCCGGCGCGTTCTCGAACGGCCAGACGGTGGTGGCGAAGCAGTCGCAGATTCAGGTGAAGCAGGACAACGGCGCGCTCAAGCTAGTGACCGCCGGCGCGAACCTCGCCGACGTGGTGAAGGCGCTCAACGCATTGGGTGCGACGCCCGCGGATCTGATGTCGATCCTGCAGGCCATGAAAGCGGCGGGCTCTTTGCGCGCCGACCTGGAAATCATCTAAGGACGACAGCAGATGAATTCGGATACGACCAATTCCGCCGCCGCGGCGAACGATCTTAGCCAGCGCTTCGCGCTGGACGTGCAGGGTTTCGCGAAGCTGAGCGCGCAGGCGAAGGCGTCGCCGCAAGCAGGCATGAAGGTAGCCGCGCAGCAGTTCGACGCGGTCTTCACGCAGATGATGCTGAAGAGCATGCGCGATGCGACGCCGCAGGACGGCCCGTTCGACTCGCACGACAGCGCGACGTTTACGTCGATGATGGATCAGCAGTTGTCGCAGCAGATGTCGCAGAAGGGCATCGGTGTGGCAGATGCGATGCTCAAGCAGTTGATGCGCAACCAGGGCATGCAAGTGAGCGGCCCGAACGGAGCAGGCGGCGCGGGCGGACTGGCCGGCATGGCCAACGCGCTCGGCGGCGGCAGCGGCGGCGACGAAGGCCAGACTGCGGCGCTCAACGCGCTCGCCAAGGCCTACGGCAATGCGCAAGCAAACGGCCAGCTCGCGATGGGCAAAGGCTACTCGGCCAACAGCGCGCTGACGCCGCCGTTGAAGGGTGACGGCAGCTCGCCGAAGGTCGACGCTTTCGTCGACAAGCTCGCGGCTCCCGCGCAGGCCGCCAGCGCGGCGACCGGCATTCCGGCGCGCTTCATCATCGGCCAGGCGGCGCTGGAATCGGGCTGGGGCAAGAGCGAAATCAAAAAGGCTGACGGCAGCACGAGCCACAACGTATTCGGCATCAAGGCGACCAAGGACTGGACCGGCAAGACGGTGTCCACGCTTACCACCGAGTATGTGAACGGCAAGCCGCAGCGCGTGGTCGAGAAATTCCGCGCATACGATTCGTATCAGGAAGCCATGACCGACTACGCGAGCATGCTGAAGGGCAATCCGCGTTACGCGCAGGTCATCAATTCCGCGCACGACGTGAAGGGTTTTGCGACCGGCATGCAGCGCGCCGGTTATGCAACGGATCCGCATTACGCGAAGAAACTGATGTCCATCATGCAAAAGATGGGCTGAGCGGCGTGATTTCGACCGGTCGGCGCGGATTGACCGCGAGAAGCGGTTTTGCGGGGCGCGCCGAACAACAGACGTACAAGCCACAAACACGCGACAAACACGCAACAAACACGCGGCGAAAAAACGGCGGGTGATTCAAAGACGCGTTATCGGCGAGTTACCGGGGCTTTAACGTTTGCGCGCGATTATTCTAAATTTATTATTAGTCGCCCCTAAATTTTGGCTCGATACTGCCGCTAATCCGTTAGACCCCATACCGGAAGCGTTCATGTCCGGTTGAATGTGCGTGCCGCGGCCGGGAATGAGAGACCGCGTGAAAGCCCCGTCAGGAGCTCTGGCACGTACCCGCAAGAACATGCATACCGGCAAGCCCATGGAAACCAATCAGTCGAACGGCCAAACCGACACGCTTCAGCCGCACGTTCCGCTGGACGACAGTGCACTCGATTTTGGCCGCCGCAATCCGCTCGAAATCGGCGTTCAATTGCGCAACCTCGTCAATCGGGGCGATTTTCTTACCGTTCAATATGCCGGCGGCCAGCTCGTTACGCGCCTGCTCGACGTCGACGTGCGCGGACGCACCTTCACGTTCGACTGGGGCGCGCTGTCCGATCAAAACCGCGGTCTGCTTGCGGCGTCCAGCTGTCAGTTCCACGCGGCGCCCGAGGGCGTGCGCATGGAGTTCGTCACCAGCACGCCGCGCGAAACGCGTTACGAGGGAATGCCGGCATTCGAAGCCGACTTTCCGGAAGTGCTGTACTACGTGCAACGCCGCGAGTATTTCCGCGTCGACGCACCGATTCTCGATCCGTACGTGTGCAGCGGTCGTCTGCCGGAAGGCGATTCGTTCCGTTTCGAGGTGCATGACCTCTCGCTGGGCGGCGTCGGCATGCGCACTTCCGACGAACGCGTCGCCGAACTGCCCATGGGCACGCGTCTCGACGATTGCGAATTGTCGCTCGGCGGATTGGGCCGCCTCTCGCTCGATCTGCAACTCGTGTCGCATCGCTCGCTCGCGCTGCCGAACGGCACCCAGCGTTATCAGCTCGGTTTCCGTTTTCTGACGTTGCCAGGCAACGCGGAGAACACGCTGCAGCGTCTCATCACGCAACTCGAAATGAAGCGCCGTTCGCTGGTTCGCTGACAGCGCGCGGACCAGACATGACGCGCCGGCGAAGGCCCGGCGCATTGGCCTCGCAAACGTTGAAACAAACTCTCGCAAGCGTCGTGAATGGCCTCAATTTTCCGTCGCGAAAGCCGTTAAACACTAAGTTCAAGTAACGCGGCGGCATGTGTGGTGTCGCCCTTCAGGATGACGCATGTCCAATCTCATCAATCTCGGCCTCAGCGGACTGAATGCAGCCCAGTGGGGACTCACGACGACCGGCCAGAACATCAGCAACGCGTCGACGCCCGGCTATACCATTGAAACGCCGGTCTTCGCGGAAACGGGTGGGCAATACACGGGTTCCGGCTATCTGCCGCACGGCGTTTCGACCGTCACGGTGACTCGCCAATACAGCCAGTATCTGACGACCCAGCTCAATAACGCGCAGTCGTCCAGCAGCTCGCTCGCGACCTACAACACGCTGATCTCGCAACTGAACAATCTGATCGGCAGCCCGACTGCCGGTATTGCCAGCGCGGTCACGAGTTATTTCACGGGCATGCAGAACGTCTCGAACAATGCTTCGAGCCTCGCCACGCGCCAAACGGCGATGAGCGGCGCGCAGACACTCGCGAACCAGATCAATGCCGCGGGCCAGCAATACGACGCGCTGCGCCAGAGCGTCAACACGCAACTGAGCAACACCGTTTCGCAGATCAACAGCTACACGCAGCAGATCGCGCAGTTGAACGGTCAGATTTCCGCCGCGAGCACGCAAGGCCAGCCGCCGAACCAGTTGCTCGATCAGCGCGATCTCGCCGTGTCGAATCTGTCGCAACTGATCGGCGTGCAGGTGGTGAACAGCAATGGCAGCTATGGCGTCTTCATGAGCAATGGCCAGCCGCTCGTGTCGGGCGGCAACAGCTTCAATCTGGGCACCACGCCTTCGACGGGCGACTCCAGCGAATTGTCCGTGCAGTATCTCGGCCAGGCCGGCGCAAACCCTGCCGCCGCGCCGCAGGATTTGCCCGACAGCAAGATCGAGGGCGGCACGCTCGGCGGTCTCGTCGCATTCCGCAGCCAGACGCTCGATCCGGCAGAAGCGCAACTCGGCGCGATTGCGGTGAGCTTCGCCTCGCAGGTCAATGCGCAGAACGCGCTCGGCATCACGCTCGCGGGCGTGAAGGGCGGCGCCCTGTTCTCGGTGGGCGGCCCGACCGTCTATGCGAACACGCAGAACACCGGCAATGCGTCGCTCAACGTGTCGTTCGCAAATCCTGCACAGCCGACCACGGGCGACTACACGCTCGCCTTCAACGGCACCACCTATACGTTGACCGACAATTCGACGGGTGGCGTGGTGGGCTCGGCGACGAATCTGAGCCAGCCGATCAACGGCCTGAACTTTTCGACCACGGGCACGATGAACGCCGGTGACTCGTTCACGGTTCAGCCGACTCGCGGCGCGCTGAACAGCTTTGCAACTGCGACGACGGACGCCTCGGCGATCGCGGCCGCAGCGCCGGTACTCGGCGCGGCAGCGTCGACCAACACCGGCACCGGCGCCATCACGAAGGGCACGGTCGCGGCGGGCTACACGATGCCGAACTCGACGACCACGCTGACGTACGACGGCACTGGTCTCACCGGCTTCCCGGTCGGCTCGACGGTGACCGTGGCGGGCTCGCCGGCGACCACTTATTCGATCACGAGCGCGACGACCGTCGTGCCGTATTCGTCGAGCAACGGCGCGAGTCTGACGATCAACAACACGACCGCCGGCCAGATGAACAAGGTGTCGGTGACGATCAGCGGCGTGCCCGCTGCCGGCGACAAGTTCACCATCGGGCCGAACACCGGCGCGAACAACGACGGCCGCAACGCGCTTGCACTGTCGAACCTGTCGACGGCGAAATCGATGGACGGCGGCACGGTCACGCTGACGGGCGCGTACGCGAACTACGTCAACGACATCGGCAACCAGACGAATCAGATTCAGACTTCGAGCACGGCGCAGGCTTCGCTGGTAACGCAGATCACCACGGCGCAGCAGTCCGTCTCGGGCGTCAACATCAACGAGGAAGCAGCCAATCTGCTTCAGTATCAGCAGCTCTATCAGGCGAACAGCAAGGTCATTCAGACTGCGCAGACCCTGTTCCAGACGCTGCTCGGCATCTTCCAGTGAGGCGTTGAACATGCGCATCTCCAGCACGCAGTACTTCACCATGAACGTGGCGACGATGAGCGATCAGCAAGCTCAGTTGTCACAGCTTTACGCGCAGATTTCGAGCGGCGTGAGCCTTGCGACGCCGTCGGACAATCCGCTCGGCGCGGCGCAGGCCGTGCAGTTGAGTTCGACCGCGACGAGCCTCGCGCAGTACACGAGCAACCAGAACACGGCGCTTGCGTCGCTGCAGCTCGAAGACACGACGCTCAGCAGCGTCAACGACGTGCTGCAAAGTATCCACACGCTCGTGTTGCGCGCCGGCGACGGTTCGCTCAACAACGGCGACCGCGGCTCCATCGCGACGCAACTGCAAAGCTTGCGCAGCCAGTTGATAACGCTCGGGAACTCGACGGACCCGCAGGGCAACTACATGTTCGCCGGCTATCAAAGCAGCGCACAGCCGTACACGACGAGTTCGGCCGGCGTGGTCACGTATTCGGGCGACACCGGCACGCCTGCGGTGCAGATCACCGACTCGCACGTCGTGCAGACCGGCGACACCGGCATTTCGATCTTCAGCAGTGTCGCGCCTATCGGCACGAGCGCGGTGCCGGCGGCGACCACGGGCAACACGGGTACGGGTGTCATCAGCACCGTAAGCCTGAACAACCCGACCGATCCGACGAACGCCGACAAATACGCGATCAACTTTACGTCGTCGACGACTTACACCGTGAGCCAGACGAATCCGGCGACCGGCGCGGTTACGACGAGCGCACCGCAAGCCTTCACGGCAGGTACGGCGATCACGCTCGGCGGCCAGTCGGTGACGATCAGCGGCGCGCCGAACGCGGGCGACAGCTTCTCGGTGACGCCCGCGACCCAAGGCAGCATGGATGTGTTCGCGAACCTGAGCCAGTTGATCAGCACGCTGCAATCGCCGATCTCGGGCGGTGCGTCGACCGCGAGCTTCCAGAGCGCGCTCACCACCAGCATGACGCAGCTCGAGAACACGATGAACAACATCACGACCGCGCAAGCGACTGTGGGCGGCCGCTCGCAGGAGGTCAAGGCATTGCAGGCGGTCACGCAGACCAATACGCTGCAAACGGCCAGCAACCTGTCGGACCTGACGCAGACAGACCTGATCAAAACGGTCGGCAAATACACGCTGGCGCAGAACGCGTTGCAAGCAGCACAACAGGCGTTCGTGAAGATCCAGAATATGTCGCTGTTTCAGTACCTGAACTGATAGAGCTTCTGCTCGATTAGTTTCGATAGGCAAGCGCGGTAACCGGGGGACTGGTTACCGCGCTTTTGTTTTTTTGGGGCGTGAGAAGTATGCGAGACGCATGCTCTATTAACAGATTCAACGCGGAGCACCGCTAGCACCAGTCGCGCATCCAAACGAAAAAAGCCGACATCAACTGTCGGCTTCAAAGTCACTTCTAACGGCGAGCGGGCAACGGCCCAAATTCCCCCGCTACCTGAATCCCAGCGCGACCCGCCCCATCTGGTCGATGCCCACCGCGAAGAGGCGCCCGAAGAACGGAATCATGTTCGGAATCATCAACTGCAAAAGCAGCATACCGATCAGCATGGTGAGCGGAAAGCCGATCTGAAACACGCCGATCTGCGGCGCCGCGCGGTTGAGAATGCCGAGCGCGAGGTTGGTGATCAGCAGGGCGGCGACGACCGGCAGAGAGAGCAGCAGTCCCGCTGAAAAAATCGTGCTGCCGAAATTAGCGAGCGTGCGCCAGCCCGGCGAGCCGAGAATATTTGCCGACACGGGCAGCGAATTGAACGACGCGAGCAGGGCGCTGACCATCTGAAGATGACCGTCGATCACGAGGAACACGAGCATCGCGATCGTGTTCATGTAGCTCGACAGCACCTGGCTCGAGCTGCTCGCCAGCGCGTCGAAGAAGGTGGCGAAGCCGAGGCCCATGCCGAGGCCGACGAAGTCGCCGGTCGCGCTGATCGCCTGAAACACGATCTGCATGGTCATGCCGAGCGCGATACCGATCAGAAACTGGTTGACGATGATCCACACACCTTCCGCGGAAAACACGGTGACTTGCGGCAGCGCGCCGAGCGTGGGCGCGACGATGATCGTCACGAAAGCCGCCAGGCCGATCTTCACGCGCAGCGGCAACGAGCGGTTGCCGAGCACAGGCGCGGTCGCGACGAGCGCGAGAATCCGCACGAACGGCCAAAGAAACGCGGTGAGCCAGGCGTTCAGTTGCGCGTAGGTGACGGAAAACATGGCGGCGGCGAGGCTCGATGCAGGGAGAAAATCGCGTCGCTCAGTTGACGAGCGTCGGAATGTTGGTAAGCGTCTGGCGCAGGTAGTCGAGCATGGTGGTGAGCATCCACGGACCGGCGATCACCATGGTGACCGCGATAGCGAGCAGCTTCGGAATGAACGACAGCGTTGATTCGTTGATCTGCGTGGCAGCCTGGAAAAGGCTCACCACCAGGCCGACCACCAGCGCCACAAGAAGAAGCGGCGCGGCGAGCAGCAGGCCGACGTACATGGCCTGGTGCGCGAGTGTCATGACGGATTCTTGATTCATGGCGATTCAACCGGAAACTGGCACAACGTTGAAAACAGGGACTATCGAGCGAGCACGCTCAGACAAAGCTCTGCGCAAGAGAGCCGAGCAGCAGTTGCCAGCCGTCGACGAGCACGAACAGCATCAGCTTGAACGGCAGTGAAATCGTTGCGGGCGAAACCATCATCATGCCCATCGACATCAGCACGCTCGCCACCACCATGTCGATGATGAGAAACGGAATGAAGATTGTGAAGCCGATCTGGAAGCCGGTCTTCAGTTCGCTAGTAACGAACGAAGGCACGAGCAGCGACAGCGGCACATCTTCCGGGCCTTGCATCGGCGCGGCGTGCGAGATGCGCGCGAACAGTGCGAGATCGCTTTCGCGCGTCTGACGCAGCATGAACGTCTTGAACGGAGCGAGGCCGCGGCTTACCGCCGTCTCCATCGGAACAGTACCTTCGGAGAAGGGCTTGTAGCCGTCGGTGTAAGCCTTATCGAGCACTGGCGACATCACGAACAGCGTAAGAAAGAGCGCAAGACCGACGAGCACCTGGTTAGGCGGCGTGGTCGTCGTGCCGAGCGCCTGGCGCAGCAACGACAACACGATGATGATGCGCGTGAAGCTCGTCATCATCAGCACCATCGCAGGCAGGAACGACAGCATCGTGAGCAGCAGCATCGTCTGCACGCTCAGCGAATACGTGGTGCCGCCGTTCGGGCCCGGGCTCGTGTTGAAGGCTGGCAAGCCGGCGGTTTGCGCGAACGAAAGCGTCGGCAACGCGAGCAATGCCGCGGGCACAACCAGCGACGCGACGGGCGCGGCGCGATGCAAACCGCGAAGCACTGCGGAGGCGGCGCGCGAGGTGCGGGTGGAGGGCGCGCCAGGCGCCGATTGAAGACTGAACTGCATTACCGAACCCCGTTGCCTTGCCCGTTGAAACGTTTGCTCACTTCGCCTTTCAAGGCGTCGCGAAAGCGCTGGCCGAAGCTGCCTGGCAATCCAGTGCTGCCCGCCGCGCTGCTGCTGCCCGTTGCGCCAGGCGTGCCCGCCTGGGTATTGCCGATCGTGTCGACGGCGACCGATCCCGCCGGCATCGTATGAAGCAGACGCACGTTGCCGGGCGCAGCGCCGAGCACGAGCCACGTATCGCCGATCTCGACCACCGCCACGCGCTCCTTACCGCCGAGCGACGCGCCGCCAATTGTCTTCACCAGTCCGCTGCGGCTGCCCGGCTGCAAGCCGAAGCGGCGCGCAAGCCACGCGCATCCGAACACCAGACCGATCACCACGACGAGGCCGACGATCGTCTGCAATACCGCGCCGACGCCAAGCGCCGGAACCGCAGTGCCCGCGCCGACGCTCGACGCCATCTTCGCTGCGTTATTGACCGCGTTCATGTCGGCTGCGTGTGCAGCGAACGGTGCGCAGAACGACGCCGTTGCCGACAGCGCTGCGCCGATTGCGCGGGAGATGACGCGACGCGACGCAGGGAACACGGCGCGGCGGACTGCGGTTTTCATCGATTCAACTTCCGGATACGTTCTGACGGCGTAATGATGTCGGTCAGGCGAATACCGAACTTGTCGTTCACCACCACCACTTCACCCTGGGCGATCAGGCAGCCGTTGACGAGCACGTCCATCGGTTCGCCGGCCATGCCGTCCAGTTCCACCACCGAACCTTGCGCGAGTTGCAACAGGTTGCGGATCGCGAGCTTGGTGCGGCCGAGTTCGACGGTCATCTGGACAGGAATGTCCAGAATCATTTCGATGTCGTTGCGCGTCGAGGTCGACGCGACTTTCGACAGCGGCTGGAACACGCCGGCCGTGCTGGCGCTGATTTCGCTCGGGTTGTCGTTCTGCTCGGCGAGCGCGCTCGCCCAGTCGGCCAGCGCTGCTTCGTCTTCCGCGCTCGCCGCGTCGGCGGCCACTTGCGCGGCGGCGGCGGTCAGCTCATCCGCGGGCTTTGCGTTTAGATCACTCATATCCACCTTCCTTCATCGTGTCGGCTGCGCTGATCATCTTTTGCACGCGCAACGCGTATTGACCATTAAAAATTCCGTAGCCGCATTCCATCACCGGCACGCCGTCGACTTTGGCCGTGATGTGCTCGGGAATGTTGATCGGCAGAACATCGCCTTTGCGCATGTTCAGGATTTGTTCGAACGTAATCGGCACCTGCGCGAGGTCGGCCGTCAGTTCGACTTCCGCCGCCTGCACCTGCTGCGACAACACGCGGACCCAGCGGCGGTCGACTTCGAGCGCCTCGCCCTGAATCGGCGACGACAGAATGTCGCGGATCGGTTCGATCATCGAGTACGGCATGCAGATGTGCAGCGTGCCGCCCGTCGTGCCGAATTCGATCGAGAACTGCGTGACGATGACGATTTCGTTCGGCGTCGCGACGTTGGCGAACTGCGTGTGCATTTCCGAGCGCATGTACTCGAACTGCAGCGGACGCACGCTTTTCCACGACGCCGCGTAGTGTTCGAACGTCAGGTTGAGCAGCTTCATGATGATGCGCTGCTCGGTCTGCGTGAAATCGCGACCTTCGACACGCGTGTGAAAGCGTCCGTCGCCGCCGAACAGATTGTCGACCACGAAGAACACCAGGTTCGGGTCGAACACGAACAGCGACGTGCCGCGCAACGGCTTGACGTGGACCAGGTTCAGGTTGGTCGGGATCGGCAGGTTGCGGGTGAACTCGCTGTACTTCTGCACCTTCACCGGACCGACGGAGATTTCCGCCGAACGCCGCATGAAGTTGAAGATGCCGACGCGCAACAGGCGCGCAAAGCGGTCATTGATGATTTCGAGGCCGGGCATCCGGCCGCGGACGATGCGTTCCTGCGTCGCGATGTTGTAGGGACGTACGCCTACACGTTCGCTCTGCTCGGCTTCAGAGTCGGACTCGCCGGTTACGCCCTTGAGGAGGGCATCGACCTCCTCCTGGGACATGAACTCTTCGTGGCCCATTCCTTATTCCTCGTGCATACCGTGACGGTTGATGATGGCAGTGCGGGACAGCGTCACAACGACGTCACTGCACGACGAATTCGGTGAACAGCACGTCCTGGACATGGATCGGCGCGGCACCCTTGTCGGTCGGTTGCTCGATCAGCGTCCGCAGTTCGGTGGAAAGCGCGTGCTTGCCTTCGAGCGGAGCGAGTTCATCCGGATGATGGTTCGACAGCGCAAGCAGGATGCGGCTGCGGATTTCCGGCATGTGTTCGGTGAGTTCCTGCGGCGTCTTCGGATCGGTGAGCTTGAGCGTCAGGCCGATACGCAGGAAGTGCTGCTGGCCGTCGTCCGATTGCAGGTTGACCGTCATCGATTCGAGCGGGAAGAACGTCGGAGCGGGAGCCGGAGCCGGCGCAGCTGCGGTGGCGGCGGCCGGAGCGCGTTTGGACATGAAGAACCACACCCCTGCGCCGGCGCCACCGGCGGCGACGATAGCGATGAGGGCGATCAGGATGATGCGCTTCAAGGGGCCCGGAGACGCGGGCGCGGCTTGCTGATTTGCGGGAGTGGTAGCCATGAGGTTTGCTTGCTTGCCGTTAGTGCTGGTGATAGTGATTGTTGTTGATTTGCCTGCGGCGCGATGGGTCGAACAGAAGGGTTAATGCGGGCTATCTCTAGTTTTTGGCCTTTCCCTGAAATGAAATCGCGGTGGTCCATGGGCATTGCCCCGCACAAGGGCAGCGCCAATAGAGCACCGCGATTTCGAGGAACGGCCAACACCTCGAATCAACCACCGAACAAAGCCGCAACCCGCAAAAAAACCCGTCAGGCGAACGTATCGACCAACCCGACGCTGCGCCGCACGGCAACGTCCGCCGTCACGCCGGCACCCGCGGCACCGCCCATGCCGCCTCCACTACCCGCCGCAGAGCGGCTTCCAGAGCCGGAGCGTCCCGACTCGGCATTCTGCTGTTGTCCGCCCTGGCGCCCAAATCCGTCGCTGACGCTCGCGCTGCCGAGTCCGATACCGTTCGCTTCCATCGCCTCGCGCAATTTCGGCAGAGCTGCCTCGACGGCTTCACGTACCTGCTGATGCTGCGAAACAAACAACGCGTGCGCATGGTTATCGGCGACCTGCAGCACGACCTGGAGCGGTCCGAGATCCTTCGGGTTCAGCGTCAGCTCGGCGCTCTGCGAATGAGCGTTCGACAGGAACACGACCTTCTGGCTCAGCGCTTCCTCCCAGTCGGTCGTGCCGACCTGCGGTCCCAACGCGTTTGCCGCTGCGGCCGCACCCGCATTGCCGGTCGTCTGCACGGCGGCCGTCGTGCTGGCTGCGTTCGCGGCTGCCTGCGACGCGGCCAGCGCGGCACTCGCTGCGTCGGCTGCGTTCTTGAACGCCGCCAGGTCGTCCGCCTGTGCGCCTGCCGCGCCCGTCGATGCCAACGCACCTGCCGCCGCCGCGGAAGCAGCCGACGCAGCCGCCGTCGGATCTGCCACGGTCGCAGCCGTCGTCAATGCGCCGCGGGCGGCTGCGGAGCCCTTGCCGCCGCCGGAGAGACCGGCTTCCAGCGTCTTGCCGTCTGTATCGTTCAGCGACGCGTTCGCGCTCGCCAGTCCATTTGCCGCCGCAGCGGCGGCTGCGCCGCTTGCCAGCGCCTGCGATGGCACCACGGCCTGGCCGTTCGCGAGCGCCGCCAGAGCCGCCTGCAATGCGTCCTGCAGCGACTTTGGATCGGTCGGCGCCTTCTTGCCGGGCAGGCCGACCGTGGTGGCGTCGGTGGCCGCGCCGGCTGCGGTCGTGCTGGCATCCGTCGCTGCGGGAATGTTCACGTTGGCCGCATCGGCCGCAGCGCTTGCATCGGCCTGGGCCTGGGCTTGCGCCTGAGCCGCTGCGGCTGCCGCCGCCGTGCTTGCGTCGCTGCTGCTCGCCGCGGTGGCGGTGTTGGCCGACTTCGCAGGCGCGGCCCCCGTCTTGTCCGTCGATGCCTGTTGCGGCTTGTCCGCCGGCGCAGACGCCGATGCGTCTGACGCGGTGCTGTCCTTGGTGTCGCTGTTCGCGTCGTCGGCGTTTTTAGTTGCGGAGTCGTCCGGCGGCGGCGCGTCGTGCACGCTCGCCGACGCCTGCGAAGCATCCACCTGCGTCGGGGAAGGTGTCGGCGTTGCGGCAGACTGGCTCGCGCTCGCGTTGACGCTTGCGTTGAATTTGGCAGCCGCGCTTGCAGCAGCACTTGCAGCCGCACTGTTCTGCAGGCTGATGCTTTGCTGCAGGGTTTGCGAGAACGGTTTCGCGCTTGCGGCGGCCAGCGCCGCGGCGCTGTTCGAACCGTTGGTAGAGGTGCTGCCGGTAGAACCTGGCAGCGAGCCGATCTGTGAAAGAAGCGACATAAGTGTCCTGTCAATCCGTCAAAGGGTACGGTGTTCAGTCAGTGGAGGGACGCGCGGGCGTCAGGCGCCTTCCGCGCGCATCCTCAGAATTCGTGCAGCGTGTTCGTCGGCGTCGCGTTGATCGCGCCGCGCCACGGTCTTGGCCTCGGCCGCTTCGCCGCGCGCCTGCAGCACTTCATAGGAGCCGAGCTTTTGCTTCTGACGCTGCCAGTCGGGCTTGGCCGCCTCGACTCGCGCATTGGCCGTCACGAGCAGGTTGCGCTGCTGTTCGATGGCGGCGTCGAGCGTGTCGATGAACGCCTGAAAATTGCGCATGTTGCCGGCGGGCATTCCCGCCTGGGCGGTTGCCGTGAAACGCGCGTGGTATTCGTCGCGGTACTGCACGAGCGACTGCAGCTGCGCCTCCACGTCGTTACGCTCGCGCTGTGCTCGGCCAAGACGCTGCGCGGCGGCGTCGACATCGTCTTGCGCGAGCCCAATCAACGTCTTGATCGGAAAGTGTTTCGCCATCGTCAGGCTCCTTGGGCAAACAGCGCGTCCAGCATCTCGACACTCGGTTCAAAATTCGCGCACTCACGAAAGCCTTGCTGCAGGAAGGCTTCCATCCGCGGATACAGCGCGATCGCGCGGTCGAGCAACGCGTCACGTCCGCTCGAATAAGCCCCAACGTTGATCAGATCGCGGTTGCGCTGATAGCGCGACAGCATCTGCTTGAACATACGCGTTTTGTCCAGATGGTTATCGTCGATCAGCGCGGTCATTGCCCGGCTAATCGACGCTTCGATGTCGATTGCCGGATAGTGGCCGGCTTCCGCGAGCGAGCGCGACAGCACGATGTGGCCGTCGAGAATCGCACGCGCCGAGTCCGCAATCGGGTCCTGCTGGTCGTCGCCTTCGGTCAGCACCGTGTAGAACGCGGTGATCGAACCGCCGCCCGCCGGACCGTTGCCAGTTCGCTCGACGAGCGCCGGGAGCTTCGCGAACACAGAAGGCGGGTAGCCTTTGGTCGCGGGCGGCTCGCCGACGGCCAGCGCGATTTCGCGCTGCGCCATCGCGTAGCGGGTCAGCGAATCCATCAGCAGCAACACGTGCTTGCCCTGATCGCGGAAATATTCGGCGAGCGATGTCGAATACGACGCGGCCTGCATCCGCAAAAGCGGTGAAACGTCGGCCGGAGCGGCGATCACGACCGAGCGCGCAAGGCCTTCCTCGCCAAGAATCTGCTCGATGAATTCCTTCACTTCGCGACCGCGTTCGCCGATCAGGCCGATCACGATCACTTCGGCGCTGGTGTAGCGCGCCATCGTACCGAGCAACACCGATTTACCGACGCCCGAGCCTGCGAACAGTCCCATGCGCTGCCCGCGTCCCACGGTCAGGAGCGCGTTGATCGCGCGCACGCCGACGTCGAGCACCTTGTGAATCGGCTCCCGGTTCAGCGGATTGATGACCGGCGCGGACAGCGGCGCGTCGGCATGCGCGCCGAGCGGGCCGAGTCCGTCGAGCGGGCGGCCGGACGCATCGAGCACGCGGCCCAGCAGTTCCCAGCCGACCGGCAGACGCTTCGCGCCCGCCATCGGATCGGCGATCGGCGCGCTTTCGAGCGGGTAGACGCGCGCACCGGGCAGCAGGCCGATCACTTCGGTGGTGGGCATCAGGAACAGCTTGTCGCCGGAGAAGCCGACAACTTCCGCTTCAGCCATCGGCAGAGAACTGCCCGGCGGCAGTTCGATCATCACTTCGGCGCCTACCGAAAGGCGCAATCCAACCGCTTCGAGCACGAGACCGGCGGCGCGCGTCAGGCGTCCGCAGGCGCGCATCGGCTTCGCGATCGCGTTGCGCGCGCGCAGTGCGTCGAGCCGGCCGCGCCAGGCTTGCATATGCGGATTGCTGTCGAGCGCGGGATCGTACGCAGCAGGAGCCACGGCGCTTGCTGCCTTGGCGGCGGCCGGACCCACACCCAGACCGGCGCCCGCAGCCGGCGCCGACTCGCGGCTCGCGGCCGCGCCCGTCAGCGGATGAGCATGACCCGGGTCAGCCGCCGTCGCGGCGGTCGAGACTGCATCCGCGAACGGTGCATCCGCGAGCGCCTCGGCGCCGAACGACGCCAGCGCCAGCTCGCGTTCGAGCGGCGTCAGGTCGCTTGCGCGGATCTCCTCGAGCGTCGGTTTCACCATGTACTCACTTTGCCAAGCGCCGCGGCAACGCGTTCCCAGCGTGTATCGATGCCGGCGTCCACCTCGCCGCTGCCGGCCTGCGCGCGGCAGCCGCCACGCTCCACGGCCGGGTCGGTGCGCACGGTCCAGCCGCGTGTTTGCAGTTCTTCCATCAGATACGCTTCGACCACCGGCAGATCGGCGGGACTCACGATCAGCGCGGGCGCGCCGATCAGCGCCGGTTCCGCCGCGAGCACCTCGCGGGCGGCGGCGATCAGCGCGGTCGGGTCGTGCAGCACATGCTGGCGCACCACCTGTTGCGCGATGTCCAGCGCGAGCACGACGAGCGTCTCCGAAATGGCGCCTTGCGCGCCGTCGAGCGCGGCCTTGAAGGTTTCGGCGAGCGCTGCGAGTCGCGCAGCTTCCTCGCGCGCTTCGCTTCGGCCCTGTTCAAAACCTTGCGCGTGGCCCTGGTCGTATCCGGCCTGATAGCCGAGTGCCTGGCCCGCCACGTGGCCGGATGCGATGCCCTGCGCGTGCGCGGCTTCGCGCAGGCGCTCGAGCTCGGCTTCGAAAGCCGCTTCGTCGATCTCGGACGTGGGCGGTGCCGGCGGCACCGGATCGAATGAGGCCATCTCCCAGCGCTGGTAGGCCGAGAGGCTTTCCTTTGCCGTGGAGTTGCGATTAGACATATGCATCTTCCGCCTTGCCGCCAATCACGATCTGGCCGCTTTCTGCCAGATTGCGCACGATCTGCAGGATACGGCGCTGTTGCGTCTCGACTTCGGAGACGCGAACCGGGCCGCGCGCGTCGAGGTCTTCCGCGAGCAGCTCGGCTGCACGCTGGGACATGTTCGACAGGAACTTCTGACGCAGTGCAGGCGCTGCGCCCTTCAGCGAAATGATCAGCGCCTCGGATTCGACTTCCTTCAGCAGCAGCTGGATCGCGCGGTCTTCCAGGTCGAGCAGGTTCTCGAACACGAACATCTGATCGACGATCTTTTGCGCGAGTTCGCCGTCGTACTGGCGGACGTTTTCGATGACGCCTTCCTCGTGGTTGCTCGACATGAAGTTGAGAATTTCCGCCGCCGTGCGAATGCCGCCCATCGGGCTGCGCTTCAGGTTGTCGCTGCCCGACAGCAGATGCGTGAGCACGTCGTCGAGTTCGCGCAGCGCGGCCGGCTGGATACCGTCGAGCGTCGCGATTCGCAACAGTACGTCGTTACGCAGACGGTCCGTGAAGCACGCGGCGATTTCCGACGCCTGATCGCGGTCGAGGTGAACGAGGATCGTCGCGATGATCTGCGGGTGCTCGTTCTTGATCAGTTCCGCGACGGCCGGCGAGTCCATCCACTTCAGGCCTTCGATACCGCTCGTGTCGCTGCCTTGCAGGATCCGGTCGATGATCGCGCCGGCCTTGTCGTCGCCGAGCGCCTTCGTCAGCACCGAACGGATGTACTCGTTCGAGTCCAGCGACATGCCGGTGTGCTTTTCCGCCTCGCGCACGAACTCGTGCAGCACCACGTCGATCTCGTCGCGCGTCACGGCCTTCATGGCGGCCATGGCGACGCCGATCTTCTGAACTTCACGCGGTCCAAGGAACTTGAACACTTGCGCCGCTTCTTCCTCGCCGATCGACATCAGCAGAAGCGCGCTCTTCATTACGCCTTCAGCGCTCATCGGTCACCCAATTTTTGACGACTGTTGCAACGATCTTCGGATCCTGGCGCGCGATGCTGCGTGCGAACTCCAGGTTCCGCTCATATTTGTGTTTCGCGTTTTCCAGCGCCAGCAGTTCGCTGTCGCCGGAGTCGATTTCGACGTTGCCGTTGGCGCGTTCCGCGGTCGGGATGCCGTCGAGCAGGATCGGCTCGTCCGGCGACGGCAGCGCCGCGGCGACGAGCGGTTCCGGCGGCGGGAAGGCGCGGCGCAGCGCCGGCTTCACCATCACGAAGTACAGGAACAGGGCGACGGCGCCAATGCCGAGATACGTCGCGATCTGCTTGTACAGAGCCAGCATGTCATGCGTGCGCCACCACGGCAGGTCCGCGTTCGGGTCCACGTCGGCGGTGAACGGGCTGTTGACCACGTTGACCGAGTCGCCGCGCTGCGCGTCGAAGCCCATCGCGTCCTTCACGAGCTGGTTGACCTGCGCGAGCTTGTCGGCGGTGACTGGCTGCATCGTCGCGTGACCCTTGCCGTCGATCACGCGCAGATAGTTGACCACCACGGCCACCGACAGACGCTTGATGCCGCCCATCGGCTGCTCGAGGTGACGCACGGTCTTGTCGAGCTCGTAATTCGTGGTCATGTCCTTACGATCGCTGACGGGCGTCGTCGTCACGCCGCCGCTCGCGCCATTGGGCGCATTGATCGGCGCGGAGGCGGGCTGCGGAGGCTGATTCGACAGCGCGCCCGGCACGCCCGACGCGCCGCCTTGCGACATTTCCGTCGCGGTGCTCGATTGCTGGCTGCGGATCGCCGCCTGTTGCGGGTTGCCGTTCGGGCCGTAGTTTTCCGAAGTCTGTTCGGTGCGTGAGAAGTCGATGTCCGCGCTCACCTGCGAATGTGCATTGCCGGCGCCGAAGAGCGGCGCAAGAATCGCGTCGATGCGCTGCTGCGTGTTGCGCTCGATCTGCTGGCGATACTTCAGTTGCGACGCGTCGAGCCCGCCGCCAACCGACGGTTGCGTCAACAGGTTGCCGTCCTGATCGAGAATGGTCACGCCCTTGACCGGCATTTCCGGCACCGCGGAAGACACCATGTGCGTGATTGCCAGCACCTGGCCTTCGTCGAGCGCGCGGCCCGGATAGAGATTGACGAGCACCGACGCCGACGGCGCTTCCTTGTCGCGTACGAATACGGAGGGCTTCGGAATCGCCAGATGGACGCGCGCCGACTTGACCGACGAAACGGATTCGATCGTGCGTTCCAGCTCGCCTTCCAGCGCGCGCTGATAGTTGATCTGCTCGGCGAACTGGCTGATGCCGAACTTCTGGTTGTCCATCAGTTCGAAGCCGACCGAGCCGCTCTTGGGCAGGCCTTGCGACGCGAGGCGCAAGCGCATCTCGTGCACCTGTTCGGCCGGCACGAGGATCGCGCCGCCCGACTCGGAGAACTTGTACGGAATGTTGGCCTGCTGCAGCGCGGTGATGATCGCGCCGCCGTCGCGGTCGGACAAGTTGCTGTAAAGCACCTTGTAGTCCGGGGCGCGCGACCACAGAAACAGGCCCGCCACCACGGCGACAAGCAGCGCCACCGCGAAAATCAGCGGGGCGCGCGGGTTGCCGCGCATTTGCGCGAGGCCTGACAGGCGCTGGCCGAAATTGCCGCCGAGGCCGCCACCGAGGCCGCCCAGGTCTGCGTTACCGCCGGGCTGACCGGCGCCCGCCGCTGCCGCGCCGGGCTGTGCGCCGGCGAGGCCCATGCGGGCGTCGGGGTTGATCAAAGAGTTGGCTGACGAATCCATGCGTCGGGTTTCTCCGGGAAGCCTTTTGCGTTCTGCCGCTCAACCGCACCGAGGCTCGGCGGGAGTATGGACAGATACTTTCACGACTGAAATTATCCGCACGGCAGGCGCGCCCGATTGCTTGAATAGAGCCGGGTTTCCCCCCTAGTTTCGGGGCTTTCCAGGAGAGCCCGCTGCTATGCTTTCGTCCAGATCGGTACGGTTTGGTCGTGCCGCTCGTCATTCCTGGAGAGAACATGACTTTGCCCGTGAACGCGCTTTCGTCGGCGCTGCAACAATTGCAGTCGATGGCGGCGCAGGCCGCCGGCGGCAGCACCGCCGCTGCCGGCGCTTCGGCCGCAGGTGAGTCCGGTGCGGCTACCACCGGCGGTTTTGCGTCGGCCCTGAAGGCTTCGTTGGACAAGATCAGCGGTGATCAGACCAAGGCGGTCGGCGAATCGCAGGCGTTCGAGCTTGGCGCGTCGAACGTTTCGCTGAACGACGTGATGGTCGACATGCAGAAGGCGAACGTCGGCTTCCAGTTCGGCCTGCAGGTCCGCAACAAGCTGGTGTCCGCCTATAACGACATCATGCAGATGCAGGTCTGATCGAGGCTGCGGCCACGGCGGCAAGAATGTTCCGCCCGCCCGGCCGCAACTGCCCGCGTGACACGCGCCGCGCCGCCCCTGGGGGCGTGCGCAACCTGCAGCCCTTAATCCTCCTTACACCGGCCTAAAGCTTTCTCGCTGCGTATCCGATAACCAGATACAGGCATGAATCGGGGTGCGCTTACGCATCGCGATGGGCTGCCACGACCAACCGTAGTTGCATTTGAGGAGGAGCGCCGATGTTTTCCCCAGGACACTCTGGAGCCAATGCGTATGCACGCGTGGGCGTCGAGACAGGGGTGATGGGCGCGAGTCCGCATCGTCTGATCGTGATGTTGTATCAGGGGGCCCGGCAGGCAATCGCGCAAGCGCGGATGCATTTGCAGCAGGCCAATGTACCCGGTCGTGGAGAGGCGATCGGCAAGGCGATTCAGATCGTCGAAAGCGGGCTGCAACAGTCGCTCAACCTTGAGGTGGGCGGTGAGATTGCACAGCGGCTGAACGCGCTATATAGCTATATGTCGCGCCGGCTGCTCGAAGCCAACATAAAAGAGAGCGAGGCAATGCTGGTCGAAGTCGATGGCCTGCTGGCCACGCTCGAAGAGGCATGGATCGGGATTGCCCCGGAGATAGCGCGGATGGCTGCCCAGCCGGTCGCGGAAAGCATGAGATGACATCGAACGCAGAATACTTTGCCCGCTACGAGGCCATCGCAGCGTTGTCCTGCCGCATGCTGATGGCTGCCCGACGCGCCCTGTGGAACGATCTGGTCCACTTGCAGGATGAATACCGGCTGCTCGTCGACGCGCTGAAAGAGGCGGAGACGGGCGTCAAACTCGACGAGACGGAACGCCTGCGCAAATACGCGCTGATCCGGCAAATCCTCGCCGACGACGCCGCGATCCGCGACCTGGCCAATCCGAGCCTCGCCAAATTGTCGGCGTTGTTCGGCGGCCGGCCGTCCCGGGTGCTCAAGGAGCTGTACGGGGCGCGCTGAGGGTGGCCGCAAGGCGTCTGATTGTGTGAATTGAGCGCGTTGACGCCAATGTGATCAAGGAATCGGCATGAACGGAATCGACACGGCCGTCGCATCGCTCCTCGCGACCCGCGTCGACAGCCTGCTGAACATTGCCCCCGGCAGCGCGGCTACCGCCCAGACGGGCGCGGCCGACGTCGAGACCGCGCCGGCAACGCCGGCTCCGGCCACTCCTTCTGCGCCGCAGCCTTCCGCGCAGACCGCGCTGTCCGCCGTCGCACTGACGCTCAACGCGATCGTGCGCTCCGGCGGCGAGGCGACGCCCGCGATCGTCGGGCAGTTACCGATCTGGCCCGCCGCCCCCGCACTCGACGTCGAGGTGGGCGCTTTGCCGCTCTTCGACGCGCCTGCTCCTTCCAATACCGCTTCCAACGCCGCGGCTTCCGCGGCTACGGCCAATGTCGCGGCGACCCAGGTGCCGGTGGCGGCGCTCGCGGCCGCGCTCGCACACACGGTCGGCGACAGCGGTCTTTTCTACGAAGCACACCTCGCGCAATGGCTGAGCGGCCAGCGCTCGCCGGAGACACTCGCGGGCGAAGCACAGAACAAGCTCGTCGCCGCCGCCGCGCAATTGCCGTTGAACTGGGCAAGCGACGGGGGCGACGCGTCGCCCGCGCAAGCTGCCGCGAGGCAGGGCATGGGCGCGACGCCGCAAACATCAGGCGGCGCGGCCGACGCCGGCAACCCGAATGCCGCGAACCCGAATGCAGCCAGCACCGCCGGCCGCCCGATGCCGTCGATCGACACCGTGCAGGCCGCTCGTTTCGTCGCCGGTGAAGTGCTGGCAAGTTCCTTATCCGACCTGAACGGCCAGACGTCCCATGCGGGCCTGCATAACGCTGCCTCGCCAGCGGCTGACGCAGGCTCGCAGCAGAATCCGCAGGCCGCCGCGGTCCATCCCGCAACGGTGCCGCTCGTGCGCCAGCAACTGGATCTGCTCGCAACCGGCCAGTTCCGCTGGACCGGCGAAGCATGGCCCGGCGCGAAGCTGGACTGGACTGTCGAGCAGGAAGGCGACGAGTGGGACCGCAGCGGCGGCGGCGCGGATAGCGAGGACGATCAGCCGTGGCGCACGCGCCTGACGCTGTCGCTGCCGACGCTCGGCACCGTCGACGCCGAATTGACGTTGACCGGCATGCGCCTCGTCGCGCGTGTACAGGCGAGTCCCGGCGGCGCGGCGCGTCTCGCGATGCAGGGGGAAAGTTTTCGTCAGCGGCTCGCGGCGGCGGGCATTCAGCTGAACGGTTTGACGATTCTCGAGATCGGTGGCGGGGCGCCCGCCACCGGCGCGGCGGCAGCGGGCGCCGCGGCTTCGGCTCAGGCAGCGGCGTCCGCGTATGCGCGGTCGGCCTCGGCGGCGAATCGGACGGACGCCGCGGCGTCTGCTGCATCTGCCGCATCGGGAGCGCCGGCAAGTGCCGCCGGGAAAAGCCGTCGCGCACCGCACGCGTCGAACGCCGCGACCGCGCCGCTCGACGATTTCGACTGGGACATGTGATGAGCCGCAAACATCGCCGCAGCGCGGCTGCGCTTGTCTACGACGCACAAGGCGGCGATCCGGCGCCACGCGTGATCGCCAAGGGCTACGGCATGCTCGCCGAGATGATCGTGCAGCGCGCCAAGGAAGCCGGGCTTTATGTGCACGAAGCGCCCGAAATGGTCTCACTGCTGATGCAGGTGGACCTCGACGCGCGCATTCCGCCGCAGCTCTATCAGGCGGTGGCGGAACTGCTCGCGTGGCTGCATCGGCTGGAAAGCGAGCCGGCGCAGCCAGCGCCGGGCGGCGCGCGCACCGGCGCGGAAGATGTCACCGACGTGGTCGCGGTCGATATCGAAGGCGCAACAGGCGCGCGCTAGGCACCGTCCGGCGAAGCCACACAGTTGGCGTCGCTCAAAACCGCATCATCAGTTTCAGCAGCGCGTTGACGCGCCTGCCATACGGCGGCGCAATCCATGCACGCGCGTTCAGTCGTGCCTGCGTCAGCACGGGCTTCATCTTCGAGAAAGTCACGAAGCCTTCGTAGCCGTGATACGCGCCCATTCCGCTTGCTCCGACACCGCCGAACGGCAGGCTTTCGCACGCCAGATGCATCAGCGTTTCGTTGACCGCCATGCCGCCGGCAATGGTTTCGTGCGTGACCCGTTCGATGGTGGCTGCGTCGTCCGCATACAGGTAAAGCGCAAGCGGGCGTGGCCGGGCGTTGATCCACGCGATCGCATCGTCGAGCGTGTCGTACGGCACGACAGGTAGCAGCGGGCCGAAGATTTCCTCCTGCATCAGTTCGCAATCCTGCGGCGCGCTAGTCACGGCGATAGGCGGAAAGCGGCGGCTCGCCGCGTCGGGCGCGCTGTCGGTCAGCGGATGCAGTTGCGCGCCCGCGGCCTGCGCTTCGTCGGCGAGACGCTGGAGGCGCGCGAAGTGGCGCGGCGAAATGATCGACGTGTAGTCCGGGTTGTGCGCGAAGCCGGGATACATCTTCGCCATCCGCTTGCGCGCCCGCTCGACGAACGCCTGTTCCTTGCCGCGCGGCACGAGCACGTAATCTGGCGCGATACAGGTTTGCCCGGCATTGAGCGTCTTGCCGGCGACGAGATTGTCCACGGCATTGTCGAACCGCGCATGCTCGACGATGATCGCCGGTGACTTGCCGCCGAGTTCCAGCGTAACCGGCGTCAAATGCTCGGCGGCGGCGCGCATCACTTCGTGGCCGATTTTCGTCGAGCCGGTGAAGAGGAGATGATCGAAGGGCTGCGCGCTGAATGCGGCGGCGAGCGCGGCGTCGCCGTTCACTACAGCAACGTGATCGCGGGCAAAAGTCTGGCCGATCAGCTGCTCGAACAACGCCGACGTGCGCGGCGTCAACTCGGACATCTTGACGATCGCGCGATTGCCGGCGGTCAGCGCGCTGATGAGCGGTCCAGCGGCGAGCAGCACCGGATAATTCCACGGCACGATAATGCCGACCACGCCGAGCGGCTGCGGCACCACTTTCGCGCGGGCCGGCAGCAACCATTTGTTGGTGCTCCGGCGCTGCGGCTTCATCCACCGCTTGCCGTGCCGCAGCGCGGCGTCGATTTCCTCCTTCACCAGCAGAAATTCCGCGAGCAACACTTCCTGTTTCGCGCGATTGCCGAAGTCGTCATTCATCGCATCGGCGAGCGCGTCGCGGTTGTCGAGCAGGACTTTGCGCAGCGCTTTCAGATGCGCCGCGCGCGTTTCCCATGACGGATACGGCGCGCGCAACCAGGCGTGACGCTGATCGTGAAGCAACGCCTCCAGCGCGGCGACCTCGGGCAGATCGTTTTTCATTGTTCACCACTCCCTGATCAAAGATGCGCGGTCGCGCCACGCCTATCGGTGTCGTTGCCTGCTGTCTGCTGCCGTTTGCGGCCGTTTGCTGCGGTTCGTCTGCGGCTTCCGGGCATCAGTCTGGAAAAGCTCGCTCGATGATCGCCGCATGATCGAACGTGGCGGGCAGCGTGCCGTAGACCCGGCCGCTTTCGCCGCAGCCACTGCCGAGACGCGTGGCGATGAATGCCTCGGCGACAGCAGCGGGCGCATGCTTGATGAGCAACGTGGCCTGCGCGATCAGCACGATCTGCTGCGCGATGCGCCGCGCGGACGCTTCGCGGTCTTCGGCAGGACCATTGAGCGTCGCGGCGAGCTTGCCGAGCGCGGCACTTAACGCCGGATGCGCGGCGGCATCCGCTTGCCATTGCGCGAAGAGCGCTTGCGCCGCTTCAGGCTCGCGCTCCATGGCGCGTAGCACGTCGAGGCACATCACGTTGCCTGAGCCTTCCCAGATCGAGTTGACGGGCGCTTCCCGATAAAAGCGCGCCATCGGACCGGTTTCGACATAGCCGTTGCCGCCCCACACTTCCATTGCCTCGCCGGTAAATTCGAGCGTGCGCTTGCAGACCCAGTACTTTGCCGCGGGCGTGACGATGCGCCGCCACGCACGCTCGACGGATGCTTCTGCCGGGTTCGCGGCAGACGTTGCCGAATCTGCATCCACGGATTGCTCGAACGCGTGGGCGAGCCGCATGAACAGCACGGTCGCCGCTTCTGATTCCAGGCTTAGGTCGGCGAGCACGTTGCGCATCAACGGCTGATCGACGAGGTTGCGGCCAAACGCACTGCGATGGCGCGCATGATGAATGGCCTGCACGAGCGCCGCGCGCATCAGCGCTGCGCTGCCGATCACGCAATCGAGCCGCGTGTAATTCGCCATTTCGATGATGGTCGGCACGCCGCGTCCTTCGTCGCCGATCATGATGCCGAACGCATCGAGAAATTCGACTTCGCTGCTGGCGTTCGAGCGGTTGCCGAGCTTGTCTTTCAGACGCTGGATCTGCACCGCGTTCTTGCTGCCGTCCGGCGCGAAGCGCGGCACGAAGAAGCACGAAAGACCGGCGTGATCGTGCGTGCGCGCAAGTACGAGATGTGCGTCGCATTGCGGCGCGGAGAAGAACCACTTGTGTCCCACGAGTTCGTAGGCGCCGCCGCGGCCACCGGCGGCGATCGCACGCGCTTGCGTCTGATTGCTGCGCACGTCCGAGCCGCCTTGCTTTTCGGTCATGCCCATGCCGATCATCGCGGAGATTTTTTGCGTGAGCGGCAAGTCGCGTGGATCGTGCTCGCGTGCGTAGAGTTTGTCGCGAAGGGTCTCGAACAATTGCGGTTCGCGCTGCAATACCGGAATGCTGGCGAACGTCATGGTCAACGGGCAAAGAGACCCTGATTCGATCTGCGCATGCAGAAAATATCCGGCACAGCGCGCGGCCATCGCGCCGGGCTGCGGATCGGAAAAAGGCAACGCGTGCAGCCCCTCGCGACGCAGCAGCGATAGCAGCTCATGCCACGCGGGATGAAACTCAAGCGCGTCGATGCGCTCGCCTTGCGGGCTGTGCGTGGAAAGCTCGGGCGTGTGGCGGTTGGCGAGTTCGGCTAGCGCGAGCGTCTCGGGCGTGGTGAGCGCCGCGCCGTGACGCAGCAATGCATCGCGATGCCACGCGGCGCCGTCGCGTTCGAGCGCGGCCGACAGCGCAGCGTCGCTAGAGAACAGGTTGTAGTCCGCGAGCGGCGGTACCTGGTTGGTGACCTCGTGGGTCTGGCCGAAGCTATGGCGTTGCATCTGCTGTCTCCGTTCGCCGTGAGTTCGACGGCGGTGTGCCCGTGTGCCGGGTCATCGCGTGGTCGGTGGTCTTTGCGTTGCTCGTCCGCGTTCTGCTTAAGGGTCGTCCGCGGCTCATTGACGACTCACCGACGGCTCGTTCGTGGCACGTTTTTGACCTCGCTCTTCGCGATCGGTCGCCGCCTTTGCGGACGGGTCTGCGGCGCAAATCGGCGCTGCGACGTTTGACCGCTGCGTGTCTGCCGCGCGGGAAAAGCGCGACGTCCGCGGACGTTGTTTGAATGCCCCGCGCGACCGTCCGGCGGGCGCGTATGGGACTTCCATCATAGGGTCGCGGCGCCGCCTGTGTTTAGAGTAATCGCTCTGACGCGAAGCCGCCGCGGCCACACAACGCTCCCTACAATGCCGGTGAAACACACGTAGACAAGTGTGCACGAGACAGGGTCCGCGAGCAACGCGGGCGATCAGGAGGAGCGATGGAATACGACTACATCATCGTAGGCGCCGGATCGGGCGGTTGCGCACTCGCGAGCCGTCTTGCGGACGACTGTCCCGACGCGACGATTGCCCTCGTTGAAGCGGGGCCGCACACGAACCGCAACCTGCTGGTCAATATGCCGGTCGGCGTCGCGGCGGTCGTGCCGAACAAGCTCAAAACGAACTACGGCTATCTGACCACGCCACAGCCGGGTCTCGCCGGACGCCAGGGCTATCAGCCGCGCGGGCGCGGCTTCGGCGGATCGAGTGCGATCAACGCGATGATCTACACGCGCGGTCATCCGCTCGATTACGACGAATGGGCGGAGTTGGGCTGCGACGGCTGGTCCTGGCACGACGTGCTGCCGTATTTCCGCCGCGCCGAGGGCAACGAACGCGGCGCCGACGCGTGGCACGGCGACAGCGGCCCGCTCACCGTGTCGGATCTGCGCTACCGCAATCCGTTTTCCAGGCGGTTCGTACAGGCCGCGATAGAAGCCGGCTACAAACCGAACGACGACTTCAACGGCCCGGACCAGGAAGGGATCGGCTTCTATCAGGTCACGCAGCGCGACGGGCGCCGTTGCAGCGTGGCGCGCGCGTATATCTACGACCGCGAGCGTGCCAATCTGCATGCCATCGCGGATGCCACGGTGCTGCGCGTCGTGTTCGAGCAGAAGCGCGCCTGCGGCGTGGAAATTGTGCGCGGAAGTCGCCGGGAAATGCTCAAAGCGCGCGCGGAAGTCGTCGTCGCGGCGGGCGCCTTCAATTCGCCGCAACTGTTGATGTGCTCCGGCGTCGGGCCGGCCGCACATCTTCAGGCGCACGGCATCGAGGTGTTGCACGATGCGCCGGAAGTTGGGCAGAACCTGATCGATCACGTCGACTTCACCATCAACAAACGCGTGTCGTCGATCGAGCCGACGGGCTTTTCGGTGCGCGGCATCGCGCGAATGGTGCCGCAGTTCGCCACTTTCATCCGGCATGGACGCGGCATGCTGTCGAGCAACGTCGCGGAGGCGGGCGGTTTTCTAAAGAGCAAGCCGACGCTCGAACGGCCTGACCTGCAACTGCATTTCTGCGCGGCGCTCGTCGACGATCACAACCGTCATATGCATTGGGGGCACGGCTATTCGCTGCATGTATGCGTGCTGCGGCCGTTCAGCCGGGGCACCGTGACGCTTGCAAGCGCGGATGCGCGCACGGCGCCCGTGATCGATCCGCGTTTTTTCAGCGATTCGCGCGATCTGGACCTGCTGGTGGAAGGCGTGCAGATGGCGCGGCGCATTCTCGATGCGCCGTCGCTCGCGCTGCACGGCGGTCGCGAGCTTTACACGCGGCCGGGTCAGACCGACGCGCAATTGCGCGAGGCCATCGCGCGCCATGCGGACACGATCTATCACCCGGTCGCCACCTGCCGGATGGGCGGCGACGCGGCCTCCGTAGTCGATCTGCAATTGCGCGTGCGAGGAGTCACCGGGCTGCGGATCGTCGATGCATCGGTGATGCCAACGCTGATCGGCGGCAATACGAATGCGCCCACGGTAATGATCGGCGAACGCGCGGCGGAGTTGATCGCGGCAAGCCGTCGAAAGCCGCACACGGTGACAGTTCAGGCGACCGCCATGGCGCCTGCGGGCAACGCGGCATGAAACCGACTCCGTAGGCTCTGCCGCTCAAGTCGAACAACCAGCATCTCGATGTCAAATAGGAGATAAGTCGGCGAAACGTCGTCTAAATCGTCATAAATTGTGCCATTCCGTTTATGAGATTTCCCGCTGCCTATAATCGCCGCGCAAAAACGGGCGCGTCAGGTGGCGAGTCCGGAAACTCAAGGAAGCGAAGGCATGAGCATCAACTTGATTCACGCGATTCAGTCGGCGTTGACGGACGAGGTAGTCGGGCAGCTTGGAGCGCGCATCGGCTTGCCTTCTGAGGCGGCGCGCTCGGTGATGAGCACGGCCGCGCCCGCGTTGCTCGCCGGTCTGATGCAGAGGGCTGCGACGCTCGAAGGCGCGCGCTCGCTGTTCGCGACCGTCGTCTCGCCCGACGTGAACGCGAGAATCGCCGAACAGTTGCCGCATCTGACGGGGAGTACGGGCGGCGTCAGTGAACTCGAAAGCGCGGGGCGCGGTTTGCTCGAACGATCGCTAGACCGCCGTGCCGAGTCGCTCAGCGACGAGGTCGCAGCACAAACCGGCGTGCCGGCGCACGCGACGCATGCCATTACGGGAATCGTCGGTGCAACCATGTTGGGCGTGCTGAAGCAGCACTTGCTCAAGAGCCAGGGCAATGTCGGTCAGTTGCCCGTGCTGCTGAGCCATCAGATGCCGCTCATCGCACCGTATCTGAACGATCGCCTGCTTGCCGCGCTCGGCCTGGGCAGCGTCGGCGCTTTCGCCGGCAGCGTGCTCGCGCAACTCAAGGCCGTGTCGGCGCATATCGAGCAGCCCACGCCAGCGGCAAAGCCCGCACCGGAAGTCACTGCCGCGGTTCAGGTCCCGGCGGACGCGGTGGTCGGCGAAAAACGCCGCTCGCATGCGTGGCTGTGGTGGCCGCTGCTGGCGATCATTGCCGCCGCAATGGCGCTCGTCTATCTGTTTCCGGGCGGCTTCCCGCGCGGACAGTGGAGCGGCGGGTCGGCGGTTTCGGGCGCGGAGCGGTCTGCCGACGCGCAGTCGGCTTCGGCGCCGGTTGCGGCGTCAGGTGAGCTTGCTGCGGTGGCTGCGTCGAGCGATGCCGCGGCGTCTAATGCAGCAGGTGCAATTGAAGCGCTCGGTGCCGCGAGTTCTACGGCTGGGGTTTCTGCCTCGGCTGCGGGTGCCGGCTCAGCTCCAGTGGGCGGCGCAAGCGCCGCGAGCGCAACCAGCGCCGCGCGTCAGCCGGGCGTGACCGTCCCGCCGACGAAAGACAGCCAGCTTGCTTTCGCAGTCGGCGAAAGCGGCAAACCGACGCTCACGGCGACGGTCGGCAGCGAAGCAGAAAAAACCCAGCTCGTGGATGAACTGACGAAGCGCCTCGGCCAGTACAACTACGCCGCAAACATTGCCGTCGATCCGGCAACGAAGCCCGCCGGCTGGCTCCCGCGCCTCGACGGCCTGATGCCGCTGATGAGCGTGCCGGGTGCGGAACTGAAACTGGACGGCACGCATGTCGAACTGAGCGGTGCGGCCGCGAATGCGAAGCTCGGCTGGCTGAACACGCTGAAATCGCTGTTCGGCGCTCCCTACGAGATCGGCACGTTCGACGCAGACGACGCGATCCAGCAGGCAACGGCGAACTTTCGCAGTGCAATCAAGGCGCTGCTCGCGCCCGGTGCTACCTGCGCCGCAGCCGATGTGGCCAAGGTGCTGAACCTGCAAGTGATCAATTTCACGAGCGCGAGCGCGCATGTGCCCACGTCAGCAGCGGAAGACTTGAACCAGTCCACGCGCGTGCTGAACGCGTGTGCGCGCAACGGCCGGGCGGCGAAGCTCGAAGTGGCGGGATACTCCGACAACGTGGGCGGCGAACAGGCCAATCTGCAACTGTCGAAGCAGCGCGCCGAGGCGGTTCGTACGTACCTTGTCAAAACCGGTGCTCCGGCGGATTCGCTGAGTGCTCAAGGCTACGGCCAGGCGCACCCGCTTCAACCCAACGACAGCGCCAGCGGACGCTTTGCCAATCGCCGCATCGAGTTCGCTGCACAGCAATGAGTTAGGCGCCGCTTGCAAGTACGTTAGCGACACGCCCCCCGCGACCCGCCGGGCGGCGCGTCGTCATTCGGAACGCGGCGTTTGAAGCGGCGCGGCAATGCCGGTCAGCCCGAGCATCAGATCGTCGCCGGCCCGGCCGGGTAGCGTCTCGCGCGCCACGTCCAGCCACGCGCGCGCGGCATGCGACAGATAACCATTGCGGCGCCAGCCAATCGCCATTTCCCATGGAATTTCCGGCTCCGCGACCGGCCGGCAAGTGAACTGCGCGGCATCCAGTCGCCGGCAATAGGGCGCAGGCAGCAGCGCAATGCCGACGCCGGCCAGCACGAGCGCCGCCATGAAATCCCAATGTCCGCTGCGCCCGACGATAGTCGGCGCGAATCCCGCGCTGCGGCAGGCACCGAGGACTACGTCGTTGAGCGCGAGGCTTTCGCCGTAGAACACAAACGGTTCGTCGGCGAGTTGGGCGAGTGGCACTACGCGAAGCTCGTCCCACCGGGAGCCGGAGCGCGCGACGAGCCAGAGCAACTGGCGCGTGATCGGCAGCACGTCGATATTGTCCGGGTCCACCGGCTGGAGAACGCCCCCGAGTTCCAGCTCTCCGTTGATCAGCGCGGTCTCGATCGCGCGGGAGCCCTGCTCGAAAAGCTTCAGTTCGATTTTCGGGTAGCGCTGGCGGAACGTGGCGATAGCGGGCGTGAAGAGCGAACCGCCCATCGGCGGAATACCAATGGTGAGTTCGCCGTGACCGAGCATGCCGAGATCGTTGAGTTCGGCTTGCAGCTGCGCGTGCGCGGCGAGCACCTCCTGGCCGCGTTGATAGACGATGCGGCCGGCGTCGGTGAGCACCATCTGGCGGCCGTCACGCAGCAACAGCGGGGAGCCGATCTCGTCTTCGAGCGATTTCACCATCTTGCTGATGGTCGGTTGGGTGACGAACATCTGCTCGGCGGCGACAGTGAAGCTCTGCTGACGAACGACTTCGACGAAATAGCGCAGCGCACGCAGTTCCACGATCAGGCTCCGGATTCCATATTGGAATGAATCCGGAGATTGTAAGTCATCAAATTTATAGCGGCGAGGTTGATGAAGGTCGCTTGCGGACAGCGCGCATGAAGCCCGCGCGATTTCGAGACGGGCCTTCCGGTGCCCGCGCTACCATCGCCGGTTTTTGCCGCGCCGGCCGCCTGCGACAACTTCTGCCCATGACATCCGCTCACCCCATTTCGGTCGTTATTCCCTGCTACAACGGCGCCTCGACGCTTGCCCGGGCTCTCGAAAGCTGCCGGCTGCAGCCGGAGGCGGCGCAGATCATCGTCGTGGACGACGCCTCCACCGATTCGTCCGCCGACCTCGTCCTTCGGTACGCGCGGACCGACTCGCGCATCGCGCTGCTGCGCCTGCCCTGCAACGGCGGCGCAGCGCAGGCGCGCAATTGGGGCGCGCTGCATGCGTCGCATGATCTGCTTGCCTTTCTCGATGCCGACGACGAATACCTGCCCGGCGCATTGGCTGCCGCAAGTGCGTTTCTCGCGCAGAACCCGAAACAGGTGTCGGTGCGCCTCGACGTCGAGTACGTTGGTTTTCCTCGCGAAATCACCGGTCACCAAGACTTCGCGCAGCATGCGGCGACGCTCAGCAATACGGTGCCGAGCAGTCTCATCGTGCGTCGGGCGGCATTCGCAGCGCTCGGCGGCTTTCCTATGGATGACGCGTTTCGCCGTATCGGCGGCGAGGACGGCGCGTTTTCGTGGGCGCTCCGCGAAATTTTCGGCAATCCGCGGCTCGCGGACGCGAAGCGCGTGCGCATGCATTACCACCCGGGCATCCACGCTGAGCGCTACTTCCGCATTGCGTTCGGCTGGCTGACGCCCGATCCCGCCGACGTCGCCGACGCTTTCCGCTTTTCCCGGCAGTTTCTCGACAGAGCGCGAGCGGGGATCGTCCAGTTGCACGGCGCGCAGATGACCGCCGAAGCCGGCGCGCATGCGGTAGGCGGCGCGGCCGCTGTGTAACCCGGCGCAAGAGCTAGCCGCCTGACGCCGCCGCAAAAGGCGACCGCAAGGCAACGCAACGCCGCGGCAACGCCACCCCAATAAGCCCGCCCCCAAAAGCCCACCCCAAACCGATCCTCACGCCCCGAAGCCATCTCGATTTGCTACAATCGCCGTTCGTCTTCGAGGAGCGTTGCGACGGGTACCGCGAATCAGCATATATTCGCCGGCCGCCCGCCAGGCTCGAAGGCTTCAATCGGAAGGAACGGATGCGCATTGCGCTTTCCTGTCCACCGCATCGAACCGCGCTCACGTCAAATTTCTAGTCACTATTTAGAAAGGAGGGCGTGATGAACGCCGCAGTTATCGATTCCCAAGCTTCCCAGGATTACATTGTTGCCGACATGTCGCTTGCCGACTGGGGCCGCAAGGAACTCACCATTGCTGAGACGGAAATGCCCGGTCTCATGCAAACGCGTGACGAATACAAGGCGCAGCAGCCGCTGAAGGGCGCGCGAATCGCAGGTTCGTTGCACATGACTATCCAGACCGGCGTGCTGATCGAAACGCTGACCGCGCTCGGCGCGGACGTACGCTGGGCATCGTGCAACATCTTCTCGACGCAGGATCACGCCGCCGCGGCAATCGCCAAGGCGGGCACGCCGGTGTTCGCGTTCAAGGGCGAGTCGCTCGACGAATACTGGGAGTTCTCGCACCGCATTTTCGAATGGCCGAACGGCGAGTTCGCGAACATGATTCTCGACGACGGCGGCGACGCGACGTTGCTGCTGATCCTCGGCTCGAAGGCCGAGAAAGACCGCTCGGTGATCGCCAAGCCGACCAACGAGGAAGAAGTCGCGCTGTACAAGTCGATCGAGCGCCATCTGGACGCTGACCCGACGTGGTATTCCACGCGTCTCGCTCACATCCAGGGCGTGACGGAAGAGACCACGACCGGCGTGCATCGTCTGTATCAGATGGAAAAAGAAGGCCGCCTGCCGTTCCCGGCGATTAACGTCAACGACTCGGTCACCAAGTCGAAGTTCGACAATCTGTATGGCTGCCGCGAGTCGCTCGTCGACGGCATCAAGCGCGCGACCGACGTGATGATCGCGGGCAAGATCGCCGTGGTGGCGGGTTACGGCGACGTGGGCAAGGGCTGCGCGCAATCGCTGCGCGGTCTCGGCGCAACCGTGTGGGTCACCGAAATCGATCCGATCTGCGCACTGCAAGCGGCGATGGAAGGCTACCGCGTGGTGACGATGGAATACGCGGCCGACAAAGCCGACATCTTCGTTACGGCAACGGGCAACTACCACGTGATCAACCACGATCACATGAAGGCGATGCGTCACAACGCGATCGTGTGCAACATCGGTCACTTCGATTCGGAAATCGACGTGGCCTCGACGCGTCAGTACCAGTGGGACAACATCAAGCCGCAAGTCGACCACATCATTTTCCCCGACGGCAAGCGCGTGATTCTGCTGGCTGAAGGCCGCCTCGTGAATCTGGGTTGCGCGACGGGCCATCCGTCGTTCGTGATGTCGAACTCGTTCACGAACCAGACGCTCGCGCAGATCGAACTGTTCACGCAAGGCAAGAAGTACGAGAACCGCGTGTACGTGCTGCCGAAGCATCTGGACGAGAAGGTCGCGCGTCTGCATCTGGCGCGCATCGGTGCGAACCTGACCGTGTTGTCGGACGCGCAGGCGGGCTACATTGGCGTCGACAAGAACGGTCCGTTCAAGCCGAACCACTACCGCTACTAAGTACGCGTTCCGGTATGCCCCTCGCGCGTAAGCCCGAGGGCAGCCTGAAAACATGATGGTGTGACGACGGGGCGGCGCTTAGGCGCCGCTTTGCTCGCCATGCCTGCCTTTTCGTTCAACGGACATCCTGCCTGCAAGGAGCTTTACATGACCGTTCTGCTGACCTGGCTGATCAATGCACTGGCGCTACTGATCATCACCTACCTCGTTCCGTCGATTCATATCCGCAGCTTCGGCACCGCGTTGATCGTCGCGGTAGTGCTCGGACTGATCAACACGGTGCTGCGGCCGGTGCTGATTCTGTTGACGCTGCCCGTCACGATTGTCACGCTCGGACTCTTCATTCTGGTGGTCAATGCGCTGTGCTTCTGGCTGTGCGCGTCGCTGCTGAAGGGCTTCGAAGTGTCGGGTTTCTGGTCGGCGTTCTTCGGCTCGATTCTGTATAGCATCGTGTCATGGCTGCTGTCCGCGCTCATTTTCGGCAACCGCAGTCTCGGTTGACATACTGAACCATGAACCCGATCGAACTTTCATTCGAATTCTTCCCGCCGAAAACGCAGGAAGGCGTCGACAAGCTGCGCGCAACGCGTGCGCAACTCGCTTTACTCAAGCCCAAGTTCGTGTCCGTCACGTTTGGCGCAGGCGGCTCGACGCAACAGGGCACGCTCGATACCGTCGTCGATATGGCGAAGGAAGGGCTCGAGGCGGCGCCGCATCTGTCGTGCATCGGCTCGTCCAAAGAGAGCTTGCGCGCGATTCTCAACGAGTACCGCGCACATGGCATTCGCCATATCGTCGCGCTGCGTGGCGACTTGCCGTCCGGCATGGGCGAAGTCGGCGAGTTGCGTTATGCGTCTGAACTGGTGAGCTTTATCCGCGCAGAGTTCGGCGACTGGTTCTGGATCGAGGTGGCAGGCTACCCGGAATATCATCCGCAGTCGCGTTCGCCGCGTCACGATCTTGAAAACTTCGCTCGCAAGGTGAAGGCCGGCGCCAATTCAGCGATCACGCAGTACTTCTTCAACGCGGACGCGTATTTCCGTTTTGTCGACGACGCCAGGAAACTCGGCGTCGACGTGCCGATCGTGCCGGGCATCATGCCGATCACGAACTTTTCGCAGCTTATGCGCTTTTCAGAGATGTGCGGCGCCGAAGTGCCGCGCTGGATCGCGCGCCGGCTGGAAAGTTTTGGCGACGACCGCGAGTCGATTCGCGCATTCGGGCTCGACGTGGTGACGGACCTGTGCAGGCGTCTGATCAGCGCGAAGGTGCCGGGTCTGCATTTCTATACGCTCAACGGCGCTGCGGCGACCACGGCGATCTGCGAGCGCCTGGGCAGTTAAACCGCTGACTCGTCGTTGATTCTGGCCGTTGATGTTGGCCGTTGTGCTGGCCTTTGTTGCCGATTGTTGTTCCAGGCCGCCGTGCGGATTCATACGCGGCGGCTCTGGCGAATTGTCTCTTCCAGCACTTTTCCCAGATTTCCAGTCAGAACAACTCGAAACGATTCCACAAGAATCGCCGCGATGGCCTACTCTGAAAGTCATTCGAAAGAGGTCTTGAAATATCCGCGCAGGCGCGCCGGCTGCGGCGTGGCGGATAATTTCCTCTGCTTGTGACACCGGGGAAAGCTCAGTAATATCGCGCTACGCTGGCGTCAGCCAGCCCCGAACCTGGAGGAAACATGAAGCAAAACAACCTGTTGCGCGCCGCGCGTGTTACGACGCTCGTCGCAGCTGCAGCGGCATCGATGGTGGGTGCGCAAAGCGCGCGCGCCGAGATTCCGAACAAGACACTCGTTTACTGCTCAGAAGGCAGCCCTGCGGGTTTCGATCCGGCCCAATACACCACGGGCACCGATTTCACGGCCAATACGTTCACCGTCTATAACCGTCTCGTCGAGTTCGAGCGTGGCGGCACCAAGGTCGAGCCGGGCCTCGCCGAAAAGTGGGATGTCTCCGCGGACGGCAAGACGTACACGTTCCATCTGCGTCATGGCGTGAAGTTCCAGACCACGTCGTTCTTCAAGCCGACGCGCGAATTCAACGCGGATGACGTCATCTTCACCTTCGAGCGCATGCTCGACGCGAACCAGCCGTTCCACAAGGCCTACCCGGTGCAGTTCCCGTACTTCACCGACATGGGTCTGGACAAGCTGATCACGAAGGTCGAAAAGGTCGATCCGTACACGGTCAAGTTCACGCTGAAGGAAGTCAACGCGCCGTTCATCCAGAACCTGGCCATGGAATACGCGTCGGTTCTGTCGGCTGAATATGGCGACCAGTTGCTGAAGGCCGGCAAAGCCGCCGACATCAACCAGTTCCCGGTGGGCACGGGTCCGTTCATCTTCCGCAGCTATACGAAAGACGCGACCATCCGTTTCGACGGCAATCCCGATTACTGGAAGCCGAATGCGGTCAAGATTTCGAAGCTGATCTTCTCGATCACGCCGGACGCAGGCGTGCGCGTGCAGAAACTGAAGCGCGACGAATGCCAGGTGATGAGCTATCCGCGCCCGGCCGATATTGCACCGCTGAAGGCCGAATCGAGTCTCGCGATGCCGTCGCAGCCTGGCTTCAACCTGGGCTACCTCGCGTACAACGTGACGCACAAGCCTGTCGACAAGGTCGAAGTGCGTCAGGCGCTCGACATGGCGATCAACAAGAAGGCGATCATCGACTCCGTGTACCAGGGCGCAGGCCAGGCCGCCACGAACCCGATGCCGCCGACCCAATGGTCCTATGACAAGAACCTGAAGGGCGCATCGTACGACGCGGATAAAGCCAAGGCGCTGCTCGCAAAGGCCGGTTATCCGAACGGCTTCGACATCACGCTGTGGGCGATGCCGGTGCAACGCGCATACAACCCGAACGCACGTCTGATGGCGGAAATGATCCAGGCTGACTGGGCCAAGATCGGCGTCAAGGCGAAGATCGTCACGTACGAGTGGGGCGAGTACATCAAGCGCGCCCACGCTGGTGAGGACGACACGATGCTGATCGGCTGGACGGGCGACAATGGCGATCCGGACAACTGGCTCGGCACGCTGCTTGGCTGCGACGCAGTGAACGGCAACAACTTCTCGAAGTGGTGCTACAAGCCTTTCGACGATCTGATCCAGAAGGGTCGTTCGACGTCCGACCAGGGCGCGCGCACGACGGCATACACGCAGGCGCAGCAGATCTTCGCGCAGCAACTGCCGTTCTCGCCGATCGCTCACTCGACGGTCTACCAGCCTGTCAGCAAGAAGGTGGTCGACATGCGTATCGAGCCGCTCGGCTACGCTCGCTTCGACGGCGTCAGCGTCAAGTAAGGCGCCCGATATTGAGTCAGGCAAGCCGTAAAATTCGCGCAGTACGCTTTTCGCACGGTTAGAAAACTGGTCGAAATGGTCCGGCGACCGGGGTCACAAGCCCTCGTCGCCGGTTGCGTTTTTTCTTCATCAAGACCATAGGGACGAACCATGTTCCGCTTTGTTTTGCGCCGCATCGGCATGGTGATACCGACGTTCATCGGCATCACGATCCTTGCATTCGCGCTGATTCACCTGATACCGGGCGACCCCATCGAAGTGATGATGGGCGAGCGCGGCGTCGATCCGGCGATGCATGCCGCGGCTATGCACCGGTTAGGGCTCGACGAGCCTCTGCCAATGCAATACGTTCACTACATCGGCCGCGCGCTGCACGGCGATCTCGGCACTTCCATCATCACCAACACGAGCGTCATGGGCGAATTTCTCGCCCGCTTCCCCGCGACCGTTGAACTGTCGATTTGCGCGATGCTGTTCGCGCTGATCGTCGGCCTGCCGGCAGGCGTGTTCGCGGCGCTCAGGCGCGGCACGGCGGTCGATCACGGCGTGATGGGTACCGCGCTGACCGGCTATTCGATGCCGATCTTCTGGTGGGGCTTGATCCTCATCATGGTGTTCTCGGTCAAGCTTGGCTGGACGCCGGTGTCGGGCCGCATCGCGGTCGAATACGACATTCCGCACGTGACCGGCTTCATGCTGATCGACGCGATGATGTCCACCGACGAAGGCGCGTTCAAGTCCGCACTGAGCCATCTGATTCTTCCCGCCATCGTGCTCGGAACGATCCCGCTCGCGGTCGTCGCGCGCATGACTCGTTCGTCGATGCTCGAAGTGCTGCGGGAAGACTACATCCGCACTGCGCGCGCGAAGGGTTTGTCGCCGGGGCGAGTGATCGTCGTTCATGCCTTGCGCAATGCGTTGATTCCGGTGGTGACGGTGATCGGTCTGCAGGTCGGTACGCTGCTTGCGGGCGCGGTACTGACGGAGACACTCTTCTCGTGGCCGGGTATCGGCAAATGGCTGATCGATGCGATTGGCCGCCGCGATTATCCGGTCGTGCAGGGCGGCATCCTGATGATCGCCACACTGGTGATCTTCGTGAACCTCGTCGTCGATCTGTTGTACGGCGTGCTCAACCCGCGCATTCGCCATACGAGGTGATCAAGCATGGCAGACATACAAAATACAGTTCCCACAGCAGTGACGCCGCCCAGCGGCCGCGCGATTGCCGCTCGCGAATTCTGGGCGAATTTCTCGCGCAATCGCGGTGCGGTTGGCGCCGGCATCGTCGTTCTGCTGCTTATCGTCGTGGCGATTTTCGCGCCGCTCATCGCGCCGCATAGCCCGATCGAACAGTACCGCGACTTCGTGAAAATTCCGCCTGCATGGCTCGAAGGCGGCAACTGGCGGTTCGTTCTCGGCACCGATGAAGCCGGCCGCGACATCCTTTCGCGTCTGATGTACGGCGCGCGGCTGTCGTTCTGGATCGGCTTCGTGTCGGTGGTGCTCGCGCTGATTCCGGGCGTCGTGCTCGGTCTCATCGCGGCATTCTTCGAGAAGTGGGCCGATACGCCGATCATGCGCATCATGGACGTGCTGCTCGCATTGCCGTCGCTGCTGCTCGCGGTGGCGGTGGTCGCTATCATCGGTCCGGGCCTCGTCAATACGATGCTGGCGATCGCGATCGTCGCGTTGCCGGGCTACGTGCGTTTGACGCGCGCCTCGGCGCAAGGCGAGTTGCAGAAGGAATACGTGACGGCCTCGCGAGTGGCCGGCGCCGGCACGCTGCGCTTGATGTTCTCGCAGGTGCTGCCCAACTGCACCGCGCCGCTGATCGTGCAGGCAACGCTCGGCTTTTCGTCGGCGATTCTGGATGCGGCCGCGCTCGGCTTCCTCGGCCTCGGCGTGCAACCGCCGTCGGCGGAGTGGGGCGCGATGCTGGCCTCGGCGCGTGACTACATCGACAGCGCATGGTGGATCGTCACGATGCCTGGTTTGTCCATCCTGATCTCGGTGCTCGCCATCAATCTGCTCGGCGACGGGCTGCGCGACGCACTCGATCCCAAACTGAAACGGATGGCATAAATGGACAATCTACTGACCATCCGCAATCTGGCGGTCAATTTCAACGGACTACCTGCTGTCGACCGGATCAATCTGGACGTCGCGCCGGGCGAAGTGCTCGGCGTTGTCGGCGAGTCGGGTTCGGGCAAGAGCGTGACGATGATGGCGTTGATGGGACTGATCGACGCCCCCGGCAAGGTCACGGCGGACGAAATCACGTTCAACGGCCGCGATCTGCTGAAGGCATCGGCGAAGGAACGCCGCAAGATCATCGGCAAAGATATCGCGATGGTGTTCCAGGACGCGCTCACGAGTCTGAATCCGAGCTACACGGTCGGCTATCAGATCAAGGAAGTGCTGAAGCTGCACGAAGGGCTGCGCGGCGCCGCGCTCGATAAGCGCGCGCTCGAACTGCTCGATCAGGTCGGCATTCCGGACGCGAAGAGCCGCATTGGCGCGTTTCCGCATCAGATGTCGGGCGGCATGAACCAGCGCGTGATGATCGCCATGGCCATTGCCTGCAACCCAAAGCTGTTGATCGCCGACGAGCCGACCACCGCGCTCGACGTAACGATCCAGGCGCAGATCATGGAACTGCTGATGCGCTTGCAGAAAGAGCGCGGCATGGCGCTCGTGCTGATTTCGCACGATCTCGCGGTGGTGTCCGAGGTCGCGCAGCGAGTCGCGGTCATGTACGCTGGCGAAGTGATCGAGACGAACAAGGTGCCGGATATCTTCGCCGCGCCTCATCATCCGTACACTGAAGCGTTGCTGGCCGCGATTCCCGAGCACAACGTGGGTGCCGTGCGACTCGCCGCTCTGCCGGGCATGGTGCCCGGACGCGACGATCGCCCGAAAGGGTGTCTGTTTGCCCCGCGCTGCAAGTACATGGTCGACGACTGCAACAAGGGACGCCCCGCGCTCGCGCCCATGCAAGGTCACGCCGAAGTGGCGCGCGTGCGCTGCATCAAACCCTTGAACCTGAGCGGCGACGCGAACGTTCACACACATGGAGGCGCACGATGAACGCAGTACCTGAAACGCGGCGCCAGTCGGACCATGCGGGCGATCACGTGCTGGTCGCCGACAAGCTCGCGCGCTATTACACGGTCAAACGCGGCATGTTCGCAACGGGGACGGTGAAGGCGCTCAACGGCGTGTCGTTCGCGCTCGAGCGCGGCAAGACGCTCGCCGTGGTCGGCGAATCCGGTTGCGGCAAGTCGACGCTCGCGCGCCAGCTGACCATGATCGAAGCGCCCAGTGCGGGCCGTTTGCTGATCGACGGTGAAGACGTGGCTGGCGCGGATCACGCGAAAATCGCGGCGCTGCGGCGGCGCGTGCAGATGGTGTTTCAGAACCCGTTTGCGTCGCTCAACCCGCGCAAGACCGTGGAGCAGACGCTCGGCGAACCCCTCGCGATCAACTCCCAACTGAGCGTAACGCAACGCGCGGAACGCATCGCTCAAATGATGCGTACCGTCGGCCTGCGTCCGGAACATGCGAAGCGCTATCCGCATATGTTCTCGGGCGGTCAACGTCAACGCGTGGCGATTGCTCGCGCGATGATTCTCGACCCGCAGATCGTTGTCGCCGACGAACCCGTGTCGGCGCTCGACGTGTCGATCCAGGCGCAGATTCTGAACCTGTTCATGGATCTGCAGCAGGAGTTCAAGACGAGCTATGTGTTCATCTCGCACAATCTGTCAGTGGTCGAGCATATTGCCGACGACGTGATGGTGATGTACTTCGGCGGCGTGGCCGAACTCGGCGACAAGAAGCGGATTTTCTCGAAGCCGCGGCATCCCTACACGCGCGCGTTAATGTCGGCGACGCCGTCGATCTTCGAGGCGGATCGCACGATCAAGATCAAGCTGCAAGGCGAGATGCCTTCACCGCTGAATCCGCCTTCGGGCTGCACGTTTCATCAGCGCTGCCCCTATGTGATCGACCGTTGCCGCAGCGAAGAGCCGAAGCTGCGTGAAGTGGATGGCCGTCAGGTGTCGTGTCACCGCGCCGAGGAGGTGGGGGACGTGGATGCCTGATGCGCTGGCGGCGCGTCGTCTTGCGCGCCGCTCGCGTGAAGGCGGCCGCCGCGCTGCCTTCATGCGAAGCTTGCGGGCGCGTGCACTGACCGGTGCCGCGCTCGTCGGCGTTTGTTCCGTTCTGTATTTCTCCGCGGCACCGCTCGGCCGCGCGCATGCTGCCGGCGCCGCGGCCAATACACCCACGGCTGGCGTCAATTCAACCACGCAAGGTGTGCGTCCCGCGTTGCCGGTGCCGCACGCGCCTTCGGAGCCACGCGCCGCGCTGCCGGGTTTCAACCCGCCACCTGCCACACCCGGTACGACTGCGAGCGGACCCGTGCGTCTGCAACCGGCGCGTATGCCGTTCTACGTCGCGACTCGCGGTGCTACCACCATCTACGTGCTGGGCACACTGCACGTGGGCGATCCCGCCGATTACCCGCCGGCTCAGCCGTTTCGTCCGCCGATCATGGGCGCGTTGGCTGCTTCGCCGACGCTTGCGCTCGAACTTTCGCCGGACGAGCTACTCGTTTCGCAAGACGATGTTTCCAAGTACGGCGTGTGCCGCCGCGACTGCCTTCCCGGCCTCTTGCCGGAGCCGCTGTGGCGCAAGCTCGCGTTTCGTCTGCGCGGCAATCCTGCGGCGTTGGATGAAATCAAAAAGATGCGCCCGTGGCTCGCCTCGCTGCTGGTCGAAACCTACGATTCGCTCAGCGCCGGCTTGCAGACCGAGTACGGCACCGAAGCGCAGTTGCAGAACGTATATCTGCGCACACGTGGCAAGATCATCGGCCTTGAAACCCTGCCGCAGCAGATGCGCGCCTTCACCGGGCTCACGCTCGCCCAGCAACGCGAGATGCTCGCGCAGGATCTAATGCAGACGCCCGCGCAAAACGTCGAGGACGTGCGGACCTTGCACCGTCTGTGGCGCGTCGGCGACGCCGATGCAATCGCCGCCTGGGAGGCCGCGAAAACCGAAAAACTGGCGCGCGACAAGCAGGTGTCCAACTCGATAGACGACAGGATCGTGTACGCGCGCAACCGGCGCTTCGTCTCGCGCATGCTGCAGATCGCCGCGCCGAACAAGCCGGTGTTCGTGGCGATCGGCGCGTTGCATCTGGGTGGCCGCAAAGGCGTTCTGCAGCTTTTGCGACAACATGGGTTTGTGGTGGATGCGGGCTGAAGCGATGCGCGATCTACGGCGCGGGATCGATTGCGCTGATCACTTCCTTCACCACCTCCGCCCATTCGCCCAGTACCTTCTGCCGGAACAGTCGCATTCCCGGATACCACGGCGAGTCGCTCCGTTCTTCAAGCCAGCGCCAGTCTGAATTGGCCGGCAGCAGCAGCCACACCGGCTTGCCGAGCGCGCCGGCCAGATGCGCGACGGCGGTGTCGACTGCGATCACCAGATCGAGGTTCATGATCAGCGCGGCTGTGTCTTCAAAGTCGTTCAACTCGCCGCTGAAATCGTGCGTACGGAAGGCTTGCGGCGCGGCGGCGAGTTGCGCGTGCGCCGCACCCTTCTGCAATGGATACCATTCCACATTGGCGACATCTGCGAGCGCGTGCAAATCGGCAAGCGCCATTGACCGATAGCGGTCGTTGCCGAACGCCGGACTGCCTGCCCAAACGAGGCCCGCTCTGCGCTTTGCATCGCCGGTTTTCTTCAGTTTCTTGCGCCAGGTTTTGACCTTGGCAAGGTCCGCGAACAGATACGGCACTTCGGCCGGGATGGTGGACAACTCAGTGCCGACGCATGACGGCACGCTCGTCATGGGAACCCAGAAGTCGTAGTTCAGCTCCGCGCAGTTCTGCTCCGGTTTTCCGCTGAACGCGTTGTGTACGCCCGGCATGCGTTGAACAAGACTCAGCAATGGCTCGCGCACGCAGACGTCTACTGTGGCGCGGCGTTCGTGCAGCAAGCGCGCAAAACGCAGGAACTGGAAATGATCTCCAAAACCCTGCTCGCCGACGATCAGCACACGACGCCCCTTGAGCGGTTCGCCGCGCCATTCGGCCACGCCCGGAATCGCGAGCGCTTCGTAATCGCTCTTACGCCAGCGCAGCGCAAACTCGGCCCAACCCTGTTTGAAATCGCCGCGCTTGAGCAGCAGCCAGGCAAGGTTCTGATGGGCGTCGGCGTAATGCGGATCGCGGGCGAGCGCTTCGCGATAGAACGTCTCCTCTTCGTCGAGCCGTCCCTGCGCGCCGAGCGAGCCGCCCAGGCACACGAGATTGGTCGGATTCGGCGCGATTGCAACCGCGCGGCGGTAGTGCGACTCCGCGCCCGCATAGTCGCCATGCTTGCCGATTGCGCTACCCAGGTTGATATGCGCCTCGGCGTAATTCGGGCGCAACGCGAGCGCGCGCTCAAAGCTCGCGACGGCCGCCTCGCGCTCGCCCTGCGCTGTGTAGGCATTGCCCGCGTTGAAGTGCGCTTCCGCTGAAGTCGGATCGACTCGCAAGGCGTCGCGATAGCACACCAGCGCTTCCGCGAAACGCCCGAGTTTGCCGAGCGCCGTGCCCAGATTCAGATGGACATCGACCAGTGCAGGGTTCGACGCGATTGCAAGCCGATATTGTTCGACGGCTTCGTTCAACGCGCCCTGCGCCTGCAAAGCGGTGCCGAAGTTGTTGCGCGCGTCGGCGAAATCGGGTTGTAGCTGCAACGCCTGGTCGTAACAGATGGTGGCTTCGTCGAGATGGCCGAGCGCGGCGGCGGCGAGTCCGCGGTTGCTCCAGCAGGCGGCGTCGTGACGGTCGTATTTGAGCGCGTTGCTCATTAGTGCGGCGGCGTCCGCGTATTGCCCGCGCTGATAATGCAGTACCCCGAAATAATGCAAAGCCTGCGAATTCGTCGGCGCAAGCGCCAGAATCTCGCGGTAGATGGAATCGGCGGTGTCGAGCCGGCCGGCCTGATGCGCGCCAAGCGCGGCATTCACGAGCGAAGTAACGCTGGATGACGGCGGCGCGGAATGCGCGCCGGTGCGCTGAGGTTGACGTTCCATGGAAACCTGCGGGAAAGGCTCCGGCGGCGCGCGTTGCACGCGCCGGCGCGTGTGGATAGGAGATGGTCCAGCATCTTATGGTCGGCATCACGGACCGACGATCGGACGCATCCTATTTCCCTTGCAGGTTTTTCCTGTTTGAGGTGCTTCGCCGATGTGCCGCGAAAGCGTCGCGCGACACATCGGAAATTGCTGCTTTTACGGACGTTTTTACGAAGCCCTTTACATGAACATCAGGAAGTTGAGCAGGAAGATGTTCACCACCAGCAAGGTCAGCGCGGTAGGTATCTGGACCTTGATAACGGCGTTCTTATCCGGCAGTTCCAGCAAGGCCGCCGGCACCATGTTGAAGTTCGCGGCCATCGGCGTCATCAGCGTGCCGCAGTAGCCCGAGAACATGCCGATCGCCACCATCACGGCCGGATTGCCATGGAACACGCCGACGAGGATCGGCACGCCGACGCCGCCCGTCATCACCGGAAAGGCAGCGAAGCCGTTGCCCATGACCATCGTGAAGAGCGCCATGCCGATGCAATACACGGCCACTGCGATAAACCGGTAGTCGAGGCTGATATACGCGGTGGTCACGTGAGCGACGGCTTTGCCGACACCCGCGTCCGAGAACACGAGGCCGAGCATGCCGAGCATTTGCGGCAATACGGCGGCCCAGGAGAGCGCGTCGACGAGGCGGCGCGTTTCCTTCATCGACTGCCCGACGGTGTCGCGCGTCAGCACGCATGCAATCGCGAGCGCGATCACGCAGCCGATGCCGAAGCCGATCAACGTGACGTTGGCCTTCTCGATCAGCGGAACGCCGCCGAACACGAGGTGACTCGCCGACAACGTGATGATCACGGTGATCACGGGAATCGTCAGCGCGGGCACGAACAGCTTGTTGCCAAGGCGCGCGGCGCTTGCCTTGCGCGCTTCGAGCGACAGCACTCTGGGCTTGCCGGCGGTGACCCCGCCGAAGCCTGCAATCACCGCCATCACGATCACTGCAACGCCGACCACTGCGGGCGGCAGTTTGTCGCCGATCAGAAAGATCAGCGCATAAAGAATCCAGAAGCCGCCGGCCGTCAGGCGGCGCGGATGTTCCTTGTCCGTGACGATCATGCCGCCGACGATCAGCAGCACCACGCCCAACAGCCAGAAAAGATAGGTAATCGAGAGCGTCATGCTTTGTCTCCTGCAGCGGATTGCGTCGACGATACGGTGGCATTGCCCGCGTGGGCGTTGCCGCGCAATTCGCGGTCGAGCTTGCGGTCAAGCAGATACAGGCGGAAGCCGTGGATCAGGAATGCACAGATTGCAGTGGGAATGCCCCAGACCGCGACGTGGATCGGCTCGACGATAATGCCTGCCTCCTTGAGGAAGGTAGTCATCAGTACGATCGCACCGAACGCAACGAAAATGTCTTCGCCGAAGAAGAGGCCCACGTTATCCGTTGCCGCTGAAAACGCCCGCAGCTTGAAGCGCACGGCGTCGCTGATCTTGCCGAAACGGGTTTCGGTTGCACCTTCGGCCATCGGCGCGATGAGCGGGCGCACCATCTGCGGATGCCCGCCAAGCCCGGTCAGCCCGACTGCCGCAGTCAGCTCGCGCACGAGCAGATAAACGATCAGCAGGCGCCCGGCCGTGGCGGCCTTGATGCCGCTGATCCACGTCTGCGCGCGCTCGCGCAGGCCATGCCGTTCCAGCAGGCCGATTACCGCGAGCGGCAAAAGGATGATCAACGGAATGTTGCGCGTCTTGATAAAACCAGTGCCGATTTCGGCGAGGATTTTCTCGACCGGAAAATGCGCGGCCAGCCCGGTAATGATCGCGGCGACTGCCACGATCAGCATCGGATTGAACCGCAATAAAAAGCCAACGATGATGACGGCCACGCCGATGAGCGGCCATAGACTGACTGTTGTCTGCATCTGGATCTCCAAACAGGTTTCAACGTCGCCGCTTGTGACGGCTAACATGGGCCGGCGCGTGGCGATCCGCGCGCCGTTTTGTTTCCGCGGCTCTTGACGGCCGCGTTGCTACGCACTGCACCTGCACCTGCACCTGCGTTCACTGCGATGAATCGACTGCGGATACTGCGAATCTCTGCATAACCTCTCGCACCTGGCGAACGCCCCGCATGTAGCGGGGCGTTCAGGACATGACCAGGATGCGGCGGCGCGTACTTCAGACGCTTGCTGCGCCGGCCGCGTGCACCTCGATACCGGCCTGTTGGAGCGCGCTGCGGATGCGTCGCGCGAACGCGAGCGCATGCGGGCCGTCGCCGTGCAGACAAATGGTCTGCGCGTTGAGCGGCACCCATTGACCGTCGACGGCGCGCACCCGCTGCTCGCGCACCATTGCAAGGGTGCGTTCGAGCACTTCGTCTTCATCTTCGAGGAGCGCGCCGGGCTCCTTGCGCGGCACGAGCGAGCCGTCGGCGCGATAGCCGCGATCGGCGAATACTTCTTCGATGGCGGTCAGCCCCGCGTTGCGCGCGGCCGTCACGAGACCGCTGTTGGCAAGCGCGAAAACCGCGACCGACGGATCGAAGTCATGCACGGCCGAAACGATCGCGTCGGCGATCTTCGCGTCGCGCGCGGCCTGGTTGTAAAGAGCGCCGTGCGGCTTCACGTGCGCGATGCGCCCGCCCTCGGCCTGCGCGATTGCCGACAGCGCGCCTAGTTGATAAAGCACGCCCGCGTAAATGTCGGCCGCCGGCAAGTCCATCTCCTTGCGGCCGAAATTCTCCGGGTCGTTGAAGCTCGGATGCGCCCCGATCGACACGCCTTTTTGCACCGCCCATCGCACGCAGTCACGCATGGCGTTGGCGCCGCCCGCGTGCCAGCCGCACGCGATATTCGCGGAGCTGACGAGGTCGAGCAGCGCCTCGTCGGAGCCGCAGCCTTCGCCGAGGTCGGCGTTCAGATCGATTTCCATGATGTTCCTCTACTCTCAAGAAAACGCCGGGCCGCCCCAAGTTTTCTTGCCCCTCGAAAGGCCGGGCGCGACGCGCCAGGCTTGGGGGCGGTCATTGTCACAACGCTGCGGCGGTCATCTGACGTGCGCAACGTTCTTCATGCATTGCTATGGCGGCGTCGATCTGCCGCAAATAGGTGCGCTCTTCCAGTAACGCGTGGCGCGCTTCGTAGGGTGTGGTCGGAATGAAGCGGACCGCCGCATTCAGCCGCACCTGAGCGAGCTTCCACAAGTCGGCCTGAATGACCGCGCCGATCTTCGGATAGCCACCGGTAGTCTGTGCGTCGCTCATCAGCACGATCGGCTGGCCGTTCGGCGGCACCTGGATCGTGCCCGGCAGCACCGCGTGCGACAGCAGATCCGCTTTGACTTTGCGCTTCAGTTCCGTGCCGGCGAGCCGGTAGCCCATGCGGTTGCTGTTCGGCGTGACCAGCCACTCGTCGGACCAGAAAGACTCATGTGCTTCTTCGGTGAAACTTTCGTACTCGGGGCCGCGCAGCACGCGAATGGGGACCGCCCAGGGCACGCCTGTCGGATGACGGCCGCGCCGCAGCGGTTCGTCCACGAGCACGAACTTGCACCAGGCAGGCGCTTTGACGCCGAACTCCGGCGCCTCGGGAGAGAAGCCGACGTGTGTGCGCTGCGGCGGCGCGCCGACCGGCAGGCGGTCGCCGTCGCGCAGCGCCCGGCCCCCGAGACCGCCGAAGTGACCGGCAAGGTCGGTGCTGCGCGAGCCGAGCATCGGCAATACGTCGATGCCGCCCGCGATGCACACGTAGCCGCGCATGCCGCGCTTCGCCGCGTTCAGTACTAGCTCCTGGCCGGCCTTCACAGGCAGGCTCCACCACGAGTAGACCGGCTTGCCGTCGAGCGTCGCGCCGAATTCAGTGCCGGTGATGGCCACTCGTGTCGCCCGCAGGAAGCGCAGCACGGTGGGGCCGAAGGTGATTTCGAGGCCCGCGGCATCGGGCCGGTTGCCGACCAGCCGGTTGCCGACTTCCAGCGACAGGCGGTCGAGCGCCCCGCCCATTGCGACGCCCAGATGCCGGTAGCCGTGACGGCCGAGGTCCTGAATCGTGGTCAGCAGACCTGCGCGAATCACGTCGATCATGCGTGTATCCCCGCAATCGTGAAGCGCACCCGGTCGCCCGGCTGCAACAAGGTGGGCGGGCGGCGCGTTGGGTCGAACAGCGGCAGTTCGGTGCGGCCGATCAGTTGCCACCCGCCGGGCGACGTAGCCGGGTAAATGCCCGTCTGCTCCCCGCCGATGCCGACCGAACCGGCCGGCACTTCGAGTCGCGGTGATGCGCGGCGCGGCGTATGCAGCGCTTCTTCCAGTCCGCCCATATAGGCGAAGCCCGGCTGGAAGCCGAGGAAAAAGACCACGTATTCGCCACCCGAATGCCGCTCGATCACCTCGCGCACGCTCAAACCGGTGTGGTTCGCCACTGCACCGAGGTCGGGGCCGAACTCTCCGCCGTACTGAACCGGGACTTCGACTTCGCGGCCCGGCGCGGGCGTTGCGCTGACCGCTTGCCAGGCTTCCTGTAGCCGGGCCGTCAGCGCGTCGCGGTCGGCTTCGACGGGATCGAACACGAGCGTCAGGTTGTTCATGCCCGGCACGACTTCCAGCACATGAGGCCAGTGCTGCGCCATTTCGGCGGCCGCCCACACGCGGCGCTGACAGTCCAGCGTCGCGGGCGGGGGCGCCTCGCAGACAAGCGCGGCGTCGCCGAGCGGAAAAATTCTGGGTTGGCTCATGGCTTGAAGACCCGAAGATGTCGAAGAGTTCTGCATTGAACGCCGTCACAAACCATGGGGCATGGCTACGCGACGTTTGAAGCGTACATTGTCAATAAAATATCAACAATTTATCAATAAGAGTTTTCGCCAGGCTCGCCGCCGTGAGCCGCTCGTCGTACACTCCCGACACTCTCCATCCCGTTTTCCTGAGAAATTCACATGTCGCGGCATCCCACCAAGATCGTCTCGTCCGAACATCTCGTGTCGGACACGAGCGCGGAACTGTCCGAGCTCGAGTACGCGCTCATCATGGCCGGCAACGCATTCAACCGATGGATGGTGCGCTGCATGTCGGCGGCCGGGGACAAGGACATGACCGCAATCGAGGTCTCGCTGCTGCATCACGTGAGTCATCGCGAGCGCCGCAAAAAACTGGCCGACATCTGCTTCGTCCTCAACATAGAAGATACGCACGTCGCGACCTATGCGTTGAAGAAGCTCGTAGCTAGAGGGTATGTAAAAAGCGAAAAGACCGGCAAGGAAGTGTTTTTTTCGGCGACGGAAGCGGGCCGTGCGCTGTGTCTGAAGTATCGGGAGGTGCGCGAGAGTTGCCTCATCTCGACGCTGAAGGAAAGCGGCCTCACCAACGAACAGATTGGCGACGCGGCGCAATTGATGAGAAACGCGTCTGGGATGTACGACACAGCCGCGCGCGCGGCGGCGTCGTTATAGATGTGAGGCGCTGAGACGCGCGCCTGCGAGGCATGAGTTTCCTTGCTGCGTACAAGCCGCGCCAAGCGGTGTGTTACCGGTCGCTCTTCAGACGCATCTAGCCGACGCTCCGCGCATGAAGCCCCGCTTCGGTCACGATCATGTCGAGCGGGATGTCATGCACCTCGCGCTTCAGTGCAGAGGTGCGGCATGCTTCATACGCCACACCCACCGTGATCGGCTTCTTCGCGCCGGGCCAGCCGGCGAGCGTGCGGTCGTAGTAGCCGCCGCCGTAACCGAGTCGGTAGCCGTCGGCATCGAAACCCACGCAGGGAACGAGCAGTAGCTCGGGCGTTACCATTCGCCCTGTGGTGGGCTCTGCGATCTTGTGGTGGCCGATCTTCATCGGCGTATCCGGCGACCATGCGTGGAACTCGAGCGGCAGCCCGCGTTCCTTGATGATGGGCAGGCTGGCCTCGCGTTGCGTGCTGCCCGTGAGCCAGATGGAGATCGCTGCGCGCGCATCGAATTCGCCCGCGAGCGGCCAGTAGAACCCGACGCTTTGCACGTCGAAATGCTTGAGCGCATCGAGAACGCAGCGTCCGAGCGCGGCATTGTTAGTCGGCTCGGAAGCCGCTTGTAGCCTTGCTTCCAATAGCATTCGACGCAGCGCCTTTTTCGATTCTGCGACAGGGTTGCATGCTATGCTTGGGTTCAATTCGCGCTCCAGAAACAACGATGTCAAAAAGTCTTTATCGAGTATATCGCGCGGCAGGCATGGCGTTAGCCGCAGCGGCGCTCGTCGCATGTAGCACGGCATCAGCCGTCAAGCCTCTTCCCATTTCGCAGCTCACCAACGACGATCAGATTTTCGTCCAGTTGCGCGAGGCCGCCCGCAATAACGACGCGGCTCGTGCGGTGCAGTTGGCGAGCATGATCCCGAGCTATCCGGCGCCTTCGTATCTGGAGTACTTCCAGATCAAGCCGCAGCTCTTCGATTCCGGCGGCCATGCGCGCGTCGACGCGCCAGACGCGCCGGTGCTCGCGTTCCTGCAGAAGTACGACGGCCAGGCGATCGCCGACCGCATGCGCAACGACTACCTCACGGTGCTCGGCACGCGCCACGATTGGCGCAACTTCGACCAGCAATATGCGCGCTTCGTGCTGAACGACGATACGCAGGTCAAGTGCTACGCGCTCGAATCGCGTGCGTCGCGCGGCGAGAATGTCGCGGACGCGGCGCGCGCTCTGCTCGTCGATCCGAAATGGTACGGCGACGGCTGCGTCGATCTGATCACGGTGCTCGGCGTGAACAAGCAGTTCAGCACCGACGACATCTGGCAACAAATCCGTCTCGCGTACGAACAGAACTATCCGAATACCGGCAGCAAGCTGGTCGACGCGCTGGGCGACCAGGCGCCCGATCCGGTGCTGTTCGGCCAGGCTACCAGTACGCCGCCGTTGTTGCTCGCGCGCGGTGTCAGTCCCGATGCGCAATCGCATCAACTCGCGCTGCTCGCGATCACGCGCATGGCCCGCAACGATCCGGCCATGGCCGCGGCCACGTTCGCATCTGTCGCGCCGTCGCTGAATTCGCCCGAACGCGCGATCGGCTGGGGCACCATTGCCTATCAGGCGGCGGCCAAACAGATGCCGAGCGCCACCGACTGGTACAGGCTGTCGGCAAACGCGCCGCTCTCCAATCCCGCGTATGAATGGCGCACGCGCACCGCGCTCCTTGCCGGAGACTGGAACATGGTGCGCTGGTCGATCGAGCAGATGCCGGTGGCGCTGCGCAATCAGCCGTCGTGGGTCTATTGGCATGCCCGTGCGCTCAAGCAGGCTGGCGACACGACCACGGCCAACCAGGAATTCGAGTCGATCTCGCAGGGTTTCAACTTCTACGGGCAACTGGCCGCTGAAGAACTCGGGCAGAAGATTTCGGTGCCGCCTAAAACCATGGTGACCGACTCCGAAGTCCAGCAGGCCGGCAACACGCCTGGTTTCGATCTGGCGCAGCGCTTCTACGCGCTGAACTTGCGGCTCGAAGGCAATCGCGAGTGGAACTGGCCGCTGCGCACCATGAGCGACCGTCAGCTGCTTGCCGCCGCCGAATACGCGCGCCGTATCCAGTTGTATGACCGAACCGTCAACACCGCCGACCGCACGAAAACCGAACACGATTTCTCGCTGCGTTATTTGTCGCCGTTCCGCGATATCGTCGAACGGGATGCGCAGTCGAGCGGCCTCGACGTGGAATGGGCGTACGGGCTCATTCGCCAGGAATCACGTTTCATCATCAACGCGCGTTCCGAAGTCGGCGCGGGCGGTTTGATGCAGTTGATGCCCGGCACCGCGCAACTCGTCGCAAAGAAGATTGGCCTCGGCCCGATTTCGCGCGAGCAGATGAACGACATCAACACTAACATCCTGCTGGGCACGAACTACCTGTCGATGATCTACAATCAGTTCGATGGTTCCGCCGTGCTGGCCACCGCGGGTTACAACGCCGGGCCGGGCCGTCCGCGTAACTGGCGGCAGACGTTGCAGCATCCGGTTGAAGGCGCGATCTTCGCCGAAGCGATTCCCTTCCAGGAAACGCGTGACTATGTGAAGAATGTGTTGTCCAACACGGTCTACTACGCGGCATTGTTCGAAGGCCGTCCGCAATCGCTGAAGGCGCGTCTGGGTTACATCGCACCGTAAGCGCCGTGCCGCCGCTGCCTCGGTGCGAGGTAGCGGTGCGCCACGCCAGCCGTTGCCGCGGCTTCCACCAGGGAGTCGAAAATGCGACACAAAGCCATTGCGATCATTGGCGGTTCCGGTTTCATCGGAAGCCATCTCGTCAACGCCCTCGTTGAAATGGGCAAAGACGTGCGCATCGCCACACGGCGACGCTATAACGCTCGTCACCTCACGCTGCTTCCTATCGACGTGATCGAGACCGACGTCTTCGATCCAGTTCAACTCGCTCGCTTCGTCGAGGAAACCGACTGTGTGATCAATCTCGTCGGCACGCTGCATGGCAAGCGACGCACACCGTACGGTCCTGAATTCGCGCGCGCTCACGTCGAACTGCCGACCAGAATTGCGGCGGCTTGCGAAGGTAAGGGCGTGCATCGGCTAATTCATCTGAGCGCGCTCGGCGCCGACTCGAACGGCCGGAGCATGTACGCGCGCTCGAAGGGCGACGGCGAGAAAGCCGTGCACGCGTCGAATCTTGCGTGGACGATTTTTCGGCCATCCGTCGTGTTCGGCCCGGAAGACCAGTTTCTCAACAAGTTCGCTTTCTTGCAGCGCATTTTCCCGGTGATTCCGCTCGCAATGCCGGACGCGAAGTTCCAGCCTGTCTATGTCGGCGACGTCGCCAAGGCGATCGTGAACGTGCTCGATCTCGATGCGGCGAGCGGCAAGACCTACGAGCTTGGCGGCCCGAGCGTCTATTCGCTCGAAGAGCTCGTCAAGTATTGCGGCGATGTGATCGGCAGGCACGCGAGCATCATCCGTTTGCCGGAAATGCTGGCTCGCATGCAGGCAATGACCTTCGAAATGGCACCCGGTGAACCGGTCCTCACACGCGACAATCTCGACTCGATGAAAGTCGATAACGTGCTGACCCGGCCGCTCGCACCCGAGCTTGGTCTCGAACCGGCCAGCCTCGAAACCATCGCGCCGGTCTATCTGAGCGGGGCGTCGGCACGCTCGCGTTTCGATGCGTTTCGCGCGAGCGCGGGGCGCTGAACCTCTTTACTTACTTCCTCATACGAACCCGCATGAAGCTGCTTATTGGTGACAAGAACTATTCGTCGTGGTCGATGCGTCCGTGGCTGCTGTTCAAGCATTTTGGGATTGCGTTCGACGAAATCCTGATTCATCTGGACCAGCCCGGCACCAACGCTGCCGTGCTGGCTCATGCGCCGAAGGGCCCCGGCAAGATTCCCTGTCTGATCGATGATACGGGCCTTGCCATCTGGGATTCTCTGGCAATTGCCGAGACGCTGGCTGAGCGCTTTCCTCAGCACGCGTTGTGGCCGCGCGACGCGGCGGCGCGGGCGCATGCCCGCAGTGTGAGCGCGGAGATGCATTCCGGCTTCGGAGAATTGCGCTCGCATATGTGGATGAACATTCGCGCGTCGTTCCCCGGCAAGAACGCAACGCCGGGTGTGCTGGCCGACATCGCGCGTATCGAGGCGGTCTGGCGCGACTGTCTGGACACATATGGCGGTCCGTTCCTGTTCGGCGAGTTCACCATCGCGGACGCAATGTACGCGCCGGTGGTCATGCGCTTCAACACGTGGAAACCGGCGTTGTCCGAGACGTCGTCGGCGTATATGCGACGGGTCATGGCCGTGCCCGCCGTGAAAGCCTGGATCGACGACGCATTCAGCGAGACGCACGCCGTTGCGTATCTAGACGAATGCCGATGAATATCTATGCAGTGGGCGGCGCCATTCGCGACGAATTGCTGGGTGTGCCGGTTCAGGATCGCGATTACGTGGTGGTCGGCGCAACACCCGAGCAGATGGTCGCGCAGGGCTACCGTCCGGTCGGCAAGGACTTCCCCGTGTTCCTGCATCCGCAGACGCACGAGGAGTACGCGCTCGCGCGTACAGAGCGAAAAACCGCGGCGGGCTATCACGGCTTCCAGTTCTTCTACGCGCCCGACGTGACGCTCGAAGAAGACCTTGCGCGCCGCGACCTGACGATCAACGCAATGGCTCGCGAGGTGCGTCCGGGAGGCGAACTCACAGGCCCGGTGATTGATCCGTTCGGCGGTCAGCGCGACTTGGAGGCAAAGCTCTTCCGTCACGTCAGCGATGCGTTTCTCGAAGATCCGGTGCGCATCTTGCGGATTGCGCGCTTCGCCGCGCGTTTCGCCGATTTCACCGTCGCGCCTGAGACGCTCGCGCTGATGCGAAAGATGGTGGCGGACGGCGAAGTGGACGCGCTCGTCGCCGAACGCGTATGGCAGGAGGTGTCGCGCGGTTTGATGGAGAAGAAGCCGTCGCGCATGTTCGAAGTACTGCGCGATTGCGGCGCATTGGCGCGGATTCTGCCGGAGATCGACGCGCTGTTCGGCGTACCGCAGCGCGCCGACTATCACCCGGAAGTCGATACGGGCGTGCACGTAATGATGGTGCTCGACCACGCCGCGCAGCAGGGTTATGCGCTGCCCGTGCGGTTTGCGGCGCTCACGCATGACCTCGGCAAAGCCACCACGCCCGAAGATATTCTGCCGCGGCATATCGGCCACGAAGGACGCAGCGTGGATCTGCTGAAGCCTTTGTGCGAGCGCTTACGTGTTCCGAACGAATGTCGCGACCTCGCGGTGCTGGTCGCGCGCGAACACGGCAACATCCATCGCGTGACGGAAATGGGCGCTGCTGCACTCGTGAGGCTGCTCGAGCGCTGCGACGCGATACGCAAGCCTTCGCGTTTCGCAGAAGCCTTGCAGGCGTGCGAGGCGGACGCGCGCGGCCGGCTCGGTTTCGAAGCGCGGGAGTATCCGCAGGCGGAGCGTCTGCGAGTTGCGCTCGTCGCAGCGCGGGGCGTGGATGCAGGCGCCGTCGCCAAAAGGCTCGCCGATACGCCGGCCGGCATCAAGGACGCCGTGCATCAGGAACGCGTGCGTGCTGTGGCCGCGGCGCTCGAGTGAGCGAAACGGCGGGTTAGTGCACCGACGGTGTTCGTGAAAGAACTTGCCGAGCTGTCGCTGTAGTGATCAACCACGCGGCGGCTTTACAGGAGCCTCGCGATAAGCGACAGCAACATCGACAGCAACAACGTCGACATAAACGGAAAGTGATATTCGCGTCCGAACAGACGCACGCTGACGTCGCCGGGCATTCGTCCAATGCCGAGCTTTCGAAGCCACGGCCAGCAAGCCGACAGCACCGCGAGGGCAACGAAAGTAGTCAACAGCCAGCGGATCATCGCGCGTACCCCGGCATTACAGCGTGTGCGACCGGTCGCCGCTGGAAAACGCCTGCAGCGTGTCTTCCAGTCCGCGTGAGAACGCGATCACCTTGAATAGCTCGCCCATTTCGGCCTCCGACAACAGCTTCTGCACCGCGTTCGCCGCAGGCAAAAAGCGCGCTGTGTCGGCGGGATCGATTTCGGACAACGCATCCGTAATGCCCGCGTTCAGCAGAAAGCGGGCATGCGACGTGAAGCCCAGCAGATCGGCTCCGGTTTCAACGCCGGCTTCGGCGATACCCGTGAATTCCACGTGCGCGGTGATGTCCTGCAAGCCAGGATAGACAAAAGGATCGCCATGCGCGCGATGCCGGTAGTGGCACATCAACGTGCCTTGCGCGCGCTGCGCATGGTAGTACTCGTGACGCGGAAAACCGTAGTCGATGAAAAACGCCGCGCCGCGTGCGAGCATCGTGCAGATAGTGCGCGTGAAGGCGCGTGCGGCGTCGTGCGTTTCGGCAAGGTAGTCGCCGCCGGTCGTGTCGATTTCGGACAGCAATGCCATATCGGCGGATGCGGAAACCGGGCGGTCTTCGAATGCGAACCACCCGTCGCGCCATGCAACGCCGCGTTCGCGCCAGGCGCCGTCGACGGAAGCAAAAAGCCGCACCGGCATCGCGTCCAACACTTCATTGCCGATCACCACGCCCTCGAAGCGCTCCGGCAATGCGTCCAGCCAGCGCACTTTGCCCGCGAGTAAAGGCGCGGCGGCTTCGATGGTTTCACGCTGACGCTCGCGCAATTCTCCTGACAGATCGACGATCGAATAGCTGTCGAATTCAGCGCCGAGCGCGGCGAGCGCGTTCAGCAAACCGGCCGCGAGTTTGCCGGTGCCGGCGCCGAACTCCATCACGTTGCGCGTACCGCTTGCGTGCAGCGCTTCGGCGACGGGACGCGCCAGCGTGGTCGCGAAGAGCGGCGAAAGTTCGGGTGCCGTGACGAAGTCGCTGCCGTCGTCGCCGCGCAAGCCGAACTTGCGGGCGCCGCCGCTGTAGTAGCCGAGTCCGGGCGCGTACAGCGCGCGCTCCATATAGCGATCGAACGGCAACCAGCCGCCGGCCTCGTCAAGCTCCGCTCGAATGAGCGCGACCAGCGCTTCGGACTGCGCGAGCGCGCTCGGGCCGGGAGCAGGTAAACTATCTGGTTGGTGAGCTTTCGGATTCATTCCCGCATTGTAAATGACCGCTTCTATCGACACCGCCGCCGCCCGCGAGCCTGAAACGCCGCGTGTCGTCCTGATTACCGGCGCCGCGCGCCGCATCGGACGTTCGCTCGCGCTCGGCTTTGCCGCGCAGGGCTGGGACGTGGCCGTCCATTACGGCGCGTCGCGCGGGGAAGCCGAAGAAGTGGTCGCGGAGATCGCACGCATGGGCCGCCGCGCGGTGGCCTTGCATGCGGAACTGAGCGACGAGGCTCAGGTCGCGGCCCTGTTGCCGGCCTGCACCGCGGCGCTCGGCCGGCCGGTTTGCATCGTCAACAATGCGTCGAGTTTCGAGGAAGACACGCCTCGCAACGTCGGCTACGAACTGCTGCTGAAGCTGACCGCGATCAACCTCGGCGCGCCGCTCGTGCTGGCTCGCATGCTGTTCGACGCGACGCCGCAAGCCGCGCATGCCGACGAAACGCAGCGCAGTGTCGTAATCAATGTGCTGGACCAGAAGCTGTACAACATGAATCCGGACTACCTGTCGTATACGCTGTCGAAGGCAGCATTGCAGACAGCCACGATCGCGCTCGCGCAGGCGTTGGCGCCGAAAGTGCGCGTAGTCGGACTCGCGCCTGGTCTGACGATGCAATCCGCCGATCAAACGGCGGAGAGCTTCGCGGCCGCTCACCGGGTTACGCCTTTGGGCCGTGCGTCGCGGCCGGAGGATATTGTGGCCGCCGCACTGTATCTCGCGGACGCAACCGGCGTCACAGGAACGACGCTGGTGGTCGACGGCGGGCAGCACCTCGTGCCGCTGCCGCGCGACGTGATGTTTCTAACGGGTTTTTAATGGGTTTCTAATGGGCGCCTGAACCGCCCTTTGCGTGCCCCCACGCTCTTTTGGACTGGAACGAACATGTTTGCCGCTCTTTCGCATCCCCGGCTCGCCGACTGCCGCCGGCTCTTTCTGCGCAATTACGAAGTGCACATCAACATTGGCGTGCACGACTTCGAGAAGCGCGGCGAACAGCGCGTCGTCATCAACGTCGAACTGTTCGTGCCGCTCGCGCTTTCCACGCCGGTGCAGGACAAACTGGATGAAGTGGTCGACTACGACTTCATGCGTTCGACCATTTCGCGCCGCGTCGAGCAAGGCCATATTCACTTGCAGGAAACGCTGTGCGACGACCTCGTCAAGGCCATGCTCGAACATCCGCAAGTGCGGGCCGCGCGCGTTTCGACAGAAAAGCCGGATGTTTATCCCGACTGCGACGCGGTGGGCGTCGAAGTTTTCCGCATCAAAGAGGATTGAGCCATGAATGCTCCGGAAATCATTGACGACACCACGCCCGCGACCCGTCCGAAGTCGCCGCTCACGCGCCGCGAGCAGAAGGAAGCGTACGAGAACAACAAGCTCTTCAAGCGGCTTGCGCGCCAGGTCGGCGAGGCAATCGGCGACTTCAACATGATCGAGGACGGCGACAAGGTGATGGTCTGCCTGTCGGGCGGCAAGGACAGCTATGCGATGCTCGACGTGCTGATGCGGCTGCGCGAGCGCGCGCCGATCAACTTCGACATCGTTGCGGTGAATCTGGACCAGAAGCAGCCTGGCTTTCCCGAGCACGTGTTGCCCGAGTATCTGAAGCAGCTCGACATACCGTTTCACATCGAAAATCAGGACACGTATAGCATCGTCAAGCGGCTCGTGCCGGAGGGCAAGACCACCTGCTCGCTGTGTTCGCGGCTGCGGCGCGGCATTCTCTATCGTGTGGCGGGCGAACTAGGCGCGACCAAGATCGCGCTCGGCCATCATCGCGACGACATTCTGCAAACGTTGCTGCTGAACATGTTCTACGGCGGCAAGCTGAAGGGCATGCCGCCCAAGCTGCAATCGGACGATGGCAAGAATATCGTGATCCGTCCGCTCGCCTACGTGAAGGAAACCGATCTGGAAAAGTATGCGGAATTGCGTGAATTTCCGATCATTCCGTGCAATCTGTGCGGCAGCCAGCCGAATCTGAAACGCGCTGAGATGAAGGCGCTGATTCGCGATTGGGAAAAGCGCTTTCCGGGACGCATCGAAAATATGTTCAACGCGTTGTCGAATGTCGTGCCGTCGCACTTGATGGATCACAAGCTGTTTCCGTTCGCGGGCCTGCGCGCGACCGGCGAGGCCGATCCGCAAGGCGACATCGCATTCGACGAAGAACCTTGCTCGACCGACGCCGATAACGGCGCGCCGCTTGGCGCCGCGCGGCCGATCTCGATTGTCCAGTTCGACGATCTTTGATTCGAACGCTCGCAAAAATGGCGTCTGCGTGCGGGCTTTCGCTCGCAAAATGGCCGCTTTCGCGGTCATTTTGACAAGTGCGTGCATGATAGAATCGACGGCTCCAAACTCCGTCTATATGCCGACGCCATGAACATCGTGATTTTGGCGGCAGGCACCGGTAAGCGCATGCGGTCCGCGCTTCCCAAGGTGCTCCATCCCCTGGCCGGCCGGCCGCTCCTCGCTCATGTCATCGAGACTGCACGGACACTGAAGCCCACGCGGCTCGTCGTGGTGATCGGTCACGGCGCGGATCTGGTCCGCGAAACCGTTGCCGCGCCCGACGTGCAGTTCGCCGTGCAGGAACAGCAACTCGGAACGGGCCACGCGGTGCAACAGGCTTTGCCGCTACTCGATCCGTCCGTGCCCACGCTCGTGCTCTACGGCGACGTGCCGCTCACGCGTGCAAACACGCTGCGGGCGCTGGTAGAACGCGCAGGGCAGCATGGCTATGGCGTCCTCACCGTGACGCTTGCCGACCCGAGCGGCTACGGCCGCATCGTGCGCGATTCGCAGGGCAAGGTGTCCCGCATCGTCGAGCAGAAAGACGCGAACGCCGATCAGCTTCTGATTGCCGAGATCAACACGGGCATTATCGTTGCGCCCACCGAGCGTCTTGCGGGCTGGCTCGCCGCGTTGAAGAACGACAACGCGCAAGGCGAGTTCTATCTGACCGACGCGGTCGAAATGGCAATTGAAGCGGGCCTCGAAGTCGTCACCACGCAGCCTCAGGACGAGTGGGAAACCTTGGGCGTGAACAGCAAGCAGCAGCTTGCCGAGCTGGAGCGGATTCATCAACGCAACGTGGCTGACGCACTGCTCGTGTCCGGTGTGACGCTTGCCGATCCGGCGCGCGTGGATGTGCGCGGCACGCTGGAGTGCGGCCGCGACGTGTCGATCGACGTGAACTGCGTATTCGAAGGCCGCGTAACGCTGGCTGATAACGTGACGGTCGGGCCGAACTGCGTGATCCGCAACGCGACCATCGGCGCGGGTACACGGATCGATGCGTTCACACATATCGAAGGCGCGGAAGTCGGCGCGAATGTCGTGCTCGGGCCTTATGCGCGGTTGCGCCCGGGCGCGTCGTTGCACGACGAATCGCATGTCGGCAATTTCGTCGAGGTGAAAAACGCGGTGCTCGGCCGCGGCTCGAAAGCCAATCACCTCACGTATATCGGCGACTCGGATATCGGCGCACGAGTGAACATCGGCGCGGGCACCATCACGTGCAATTACGACGGCGCAAACAAATCCCGCACGATCATCGAAGACGACGTTTTCGTCGGTTCAGACACGCAACTGGTTGCGCCTGTGCGTGTGAAGCGGGGCGCGACGATCGCGGCGGGCACCACGGTCTGGAAGGACGTCGAGGCAGACTCGCTGGTCCTGAACGACAAGACGCAAACCAGCAAGACGGGCTACGTACGCCCGACTAAAAAGAAGAGTTGATGGAACGGCCGCGGGGCGACGTGCGCCCTGCAAGCTTCCAGCACTGAACGAGGAACAGACCATGTGCGGCATTGTTGGCGCGGCAGCGCAACGTAATATCGTCCCCGTCCTGATCGAAGGACTGCGGCGCCTCGAATATCGCGGCTACGACTCTTGCGGCGTGGCCGTGCTGGGTGAAGGCGGCCCTGCGCGCGCTCGCAGCGTGGCGCGCGTCGCCGATCTCGACGATCAGGTACGCGACAGCCACTTGGGCGGCATCACCGGTATTGCCCATACGCGCTGGGCTACGCATGGCGCGCCGGTCACCGACAACGCTCACCCGATCTTTTCGAAAGATGCGCTCGCGTTGGTACACAACGGCATCATCGAAAACTACGAATCGCTGCGCGAAACGTTGCGTGACAAGGGTTACACGTTCGTCTCGCAGACCGATACAGAGGTTATCGCGCATCTGATTCACAGCCTTTATCGGGGCGATCTGTTTGCGGCTGTGCGCGAGGCGGTCGCGCAACTGCACGGCGCCTATGCGATCGCGGTGCTGCATAAAGACCAGCCGCATACCGTGGTGGGCGCGCGGCAGGGCTCGCCGCTCGTGGTGGGACTCGGCGACGGCGAGAACTTCCTTGCGTCCGACGCGCTTGCGCTCGCGGGCAGCACGGAGCGCTTCATTTTTCTGGAAGAAGGCGATGTCTGCGAATTGACGCTCGAGGGCGTGCGTATTGCCGACCGCGAGGGCAACGAAGTGCGCCGCGAGGTGCGTCAGGTCGCGGCATACGGCGGCGCGGTGGAGCTTGGCCCGTACCGTCACTTCATGCAAAAGGAGATCTTCGAGCAGCCGCGCGCGATCTCCGACACGATCCCGCAATCGGATTCGTTCGAAGCCTCGCTGTTCGGCGAAAGTGCCGGGAACGTGTTCGCGGATATCGACAATCTGCTGATTCTCGCGTGCGGCACGAGCTACTACTCGGGGCTCACCGCGAAATACTGGCTCGAGTCGATCGCCAAGATTCCGACGCAGGTGGAAATCGCCAGCGAGTATCGCTACCGCGAGTCGGTGCCTAATCCCAGGTCGCTCGTGGTCGTGATATCGCAGTCCGGCGAAACCGCTGACACGCTTGCAGCGCTCAAGCATGCGCAGGCGCTTGGGCATCGGCATACGCTCGCCGTGTGCAACGTCGGCACCAGCGCGATGGTGCGCCAAACGGAATTGGCGTTTCTCACGCATGCGGGCCGCGAGATCGGCGTTGCGTCGACCAAGGCGTTTACGACGCAACTGGTTGCGCTGTTCGTGCTGGCCGTCACGCTCGCGAAGCAGCGCGGGCGCGTGAGCCCGGAGCAGGAGACCGAATACTTGCGACAGCTTCGCCATTTGCCCGCCGCGCTGAACAGCGTGCTGGCGCTCGAGCCGCAGATCATCGCTTGGTCGGAAGAGTTTTCGCGCAAGGAACATGCGCTATTCCTCGGCCGCGGAATGCATTATCCGATCGCGCTCGAAGGTGCGTTGAAGCTGAAGGAAATTTCCTACATTCACGCCGAGGCTTATCCGGCTGGCGAACTGAAGCACGGACCGCTTGCCCTCGTCACCGAGGCAATGCCGGTCGTGACTGTCGCACCAAACGACGCGTTGCTCGAAAAGCTCAAGTCGAATATCCAGGAAGTGCGCGCGCGTGGCGGCCAACTCTATGTTTTCGCCGACGCGGATACGAAGATCGTCAACGACGAGGGCATCCACGTAATCAGGATGCCGGAGCACTACGGTCTGTTGTCGCCGATTCTGCACGTGGTGCCGCTGCAACTGCTGGCGTATCACACGGCTTGCGCCCGAGGCACCGACGTGGATAAGCCGCGGAATCTCGCGAAGTCGGTGACGGTGGAGTAAGAGGGGCGGAGCTTTGTGGTTGTAGATTCAGATAGCTCACCAGACAAAAGCGCCGGCTATATAGCCGGCGCTTTTTTGTTTGCACAGCTCTGCCCTTGATGGCGACCCGCGAGGCTCGTCAGCGCCCGTTTGGGCTCACAGCTCCGGCCGGGCGAGGTCGGACAACGCGATGTGTTCGCCGTAAACCTGCGCGGCCGCGACCGCCTCCAGCTTCGTTGGATACGGGCCGAGCTCCGGTGCGCCATCGAACGGGAACAGCACACGGCCGTCGGTCGTTCGAACGACTTTCAATACGCCGTAGAAACGCCGGTAGCCCGCGAGCTTGGACTTCGCCGATATTTCGAAATCGTCCTCCGATGCTGCGGGGACGCTGGGAATAAATGCGGTCTTGCTCATGCTGAGGACATCTCGTGTTCGATTAACCTGCGATTGTCGCGGACGGAAGATCGCCGGCGACCGTCATTGTCTCAAATCCGCAGAAGCGAGGCTGTTTCACGTTCCAACGTGTGCGACGAGGAGCACACAGACGTCATCAATCGCAACTAACGGATCACCTTTTGCGTTTGGACACACAGCGTGCAATCGGACCGCCGACACATACAGCCACGGGACACAGGCTCTCCCGGGCAGCGTCTACGCGTAAGAGCCCGCATTTAGCCGACCGATGCCTATTTTTAAGGCAAGGTTATAATGCGCAAACTTTTTCCTCAGACCTATGCCATGAGTCGGTTACTTTGCCTGATACTGCTTTCGCTCGGCCTCGCCCAATCGGCGCTGGCTGAGGAGAACGGCGACCGCATGTCCGTCTATCTGACGCAGAAATTCGGTCTCGCCAAGGAGAAGGCGGCAAAGATATCCGACGCCGTGCAATCCGCAGCATCGAAATACTCGTTACCGCCGGCGCTACTGCTGGCGATTATCTCGATCGAGTCGCGCTTCAAGGAAAAAGCCAAGGGTGCAAACGGCGCGACCGGGCTGATGCAAGTCGTGCCGAGCGCTCATCGCGGGCTTCTGAGAAACGTGAAGGATCTCACCGAGCCGACGGCCAATATTGAAGCCGGCTCCGCGATTCTGTACGGCTACATGCGCTCGGCTAACGGCGATATGAACGCCGCGCTCAAGAGTTACGGCGGCTCGCAAGCTTACGCGCAAAAAGTCAGCATGCGTGCGGGCGATTTTGCCGGCGTCGCGACACCTCAAGACGCAGCCAAAAATCCGGACGGCCGAACGGTCTCCTGCGACGCTCGCACGTCCGACGGTTGCCCGGCATCCGGCAACTGGTCCGATGCGTTCACTGTTCCAGCGTCCAGTGCTGGCGGCGCTGGCGGCGCGAGCCCAAGCAAGGCGGTAATGTCGGCGGCACTTCCCACGACGTCCAACTGAACGTCCACTCTTCTTCGTCGCAGCCTCATTGCGCGGGGCGACGGTTGTCAGCATCGCTGGATGCACGGTGAAAGACGGTGCAAGTCGCGCGTCGGCCGATTCGCTGCACGCTTTTTACGCACCGGCGACAACCGCTCTACAATGCGTTTCCTGTGCGATTTCTTTCGCATTCACGCAGCGTTTCTGATTGACCATGTCCACCTCGCTTCTAAAGACCACTGCGGCCTCGCTGTGCGGCCTGCTGATCCTCGCCGCCTGCAGCAGCGCGCCGACGCCCAAATTCCAGCAAGAGCTATTCGAAACCGGCGCGAGCCCCTATGCGCGCAATTTCAACTCGAGCGTCACGGACACATGTGAAGCTGCGCGTCGAGCCTTGTTGAGCCAGGGCTATCTGACCACGATGACCCGCAACGATACCGTCGACGGCACGAAGAACTTCCAGCCTACCGGCGACACCCACGTGGTCGTCGAATTTCACGTGGTGTGTACGCCGGGCGAAGAGGCGAGCAGTAGCAGCATCGTCTATGTGAACGCTGTGCAGAACGGCTTCGCTTTGAAGAAGAGCGACACGTCGGCAAGTGTCGGATTGAGCGTGCTCGGTTCGCTGTCACTGCCGATCCGCTCGAACAGCGACGCGATGGTGAAGATCTCTAGCGAGACGATTCCCTCGGGCAAGTTCTACGACCGATTCTTTGGTCTCGTCGGCCACTATCTGCAGACCGTGGTGCGCACTGAGCCTGTCGTCAGCGACCGTATCGAGACACATCTGCTGCCGGTGCCGGTCGAGGCAGCGGCGCCTGCCCCTTCGCCTTCGCCCGACATCGCCGACCCGATCGGCAAAGCCGCTTCCGTGCAACCGGCGAGCGACGCGGCCTTAGTACGCTGAGTCAGGCCGGATAATTCGTCGGGCTGTCGCCGCTCAATGCGGCTGCAGCCCGCAAAACCAGCGCGCAGCCGCAGTTCTCCTAGGTCTTTTAGTTAAGACGTATACATATGTAGTAGTAGTTAACAAGGGTTAGTCCTCTCTGTGGATAACCGCGAATTCTTCCGTTAGATCAAAGTAATGCGGTCGCGATAACTGTGGGGCTCTTCTCTGTAGAAAATCTACAAGGCCGGGATAACTTTTCACGCCGGCGACGCCTTCTCGGTTTTATCAAGATTTCGCGCACAGGCTGTTCCATGCGCTATCCCGACGTTATGCAAAGGCCGCTGTGGATAAGTAGTGAAGCGCCCGGTCGCATCAAGCGTGCGCAAGGCGTGGCCTCTATTGCAACCGGGGGCTCGCGAGCGTACAGATCGCACGCACCGTCGCGCGCAGAGTAAGGCAGGCGGAACGAAGTTTGCGTCTCTCTTTCTGCAGCGCGACCGTTGCTATTTAGCCGAAACAGGTTGGTAAATGCCCGATCCGGGCATAGAGTTAAAGTGGTTTCTGAGGTTCTTGGTGCAGTGCGGGGGGTGTCGGATGAAACGCAGAACAGCACGACAGTTGGTCCGTCTTCTATCGGATATCAGGCATGCTGCCCATTGCAGCACGTTGCGGGCGGCGGCTACCAACCGGGAAATCGCGATCGCATCGGCCGAGCGGGATCCCAGGATGGAAGAGAGTCACGAACGCGACGAAAGCAATGAAAGCGCCGATACGACCCGCGAGGTTCGCGAGAGCAAGCCGGCCCGGAGCGGATCATGAGAGCCTCGAGCGAACAGTCGTTGCGTTTTCTCGTCGAGAAGTGGCTGGCGCCCGCTCCGTCTGCGGCCGTGCACGTCACCGAATTCAGTCGTACCCGCGATGGCGGCCGGCGCTACGTGCGCGTGGAGACATCGGCGGAATCAGGCTCGCGCGCTCTGTTCTTCTTCCGTCACGACGACGGCTGCTGGTGCGTATTCCCGCCCACCGGCGATGCAAGGCACCTGTACGCGCATCCGCGCGCCGCTTGACGGCACGCCCAGCCGTGCTGCTTTTTCCACCGCGTTCATCCCACGCTCCGGTGCTCGTTGAAGCGCCGGTTCACGCAACCGCAAGGCTCACCATCGTCTGATCCAATGCTTCACGCGCGCCAATCGCGCAAGAGTGAGGCGGCTTCGGGCACAATCACGCGACGAAAGGTGCCAGCGGCGAGACCGAAATGAGCCGCCAGCAGAGCTTTCGCTCGCAGCCCGAATCCCAGGCAACCCGATGGACGACAAAGACTGGATCGCCGGTGCCGCGAAGGCGCTCGCGATCATCGAGGCATTCGACGAAGAGCACGCGCGCATGACGCCGACCGCGGTAGCCGGACGCGCCGGTTTGTCGCGCACGGCGGCGCGCCGCTATTTGCTGACACTGCGCGAACTCGGCTACGTCGACACCGATGGCAAGCTCTTCTGGCTCGCGCCACGCGTGTTGCGGCTAGGGCAGTCCTATCTCGACTCCGCGCGCTTACCGCGCACGGTGCAGCCGTTCCTTCAACGGATTACGGCGACGCTTCAGGAGACGGCGCTCGTCGCGATTCTCGACGAACACGACGTTGTCTACGTCGCCCGTAATGGTGTGAACCGGGCGATGGCGGTCGGCTTCGTTCTCGGCTCGCGCGCGCCGGCGCCGTTATCGTCCGCGGGGTTGGTGTTGCTGGCGTTCCAGGCGCCGGAGAACATCGAACAATGGCTCGCGTCGTATCCGATCAAGGTGTTCACGCCGCACACATACTCCACCATCGAACGGCTACGCGAAGTGCTCGGCGAGATTCGGCGCAACGGTTACGTGGTTACAGACCAGCAACTGGAACTCGGTGTCCGCGGCGTCGCGGTGCCGCTGCGCGACCGGCACGGCACCGTCGTCGCGGCGATTAGCGTGAGCATGCCGATCGGTCAGGAGTCGGCGAACGCGGCGCTGCACCGCGTTCTTCCGACGCTGCTCGAGACCGCTAGCCTGCTGCGCAACCTGGTGTAGAAAGACCTAAGGGATATCCCTGATATCGGCTGTTTATGAGCGAAAGCGGCTCGAAAGCCAGCTGTCTCCCGGAAAATACATATCCCGTTTTGCGCATGACAAACCGCCTACGCCAGGTAATACTCTCCCGCGGGAAGCGGTAAGGCGCCTGTAGCGCTCCCTGCTTCACCGCGCAGTTATTTCATTCACACTGACTCAGTCGTTGAGGTTTGGGGAACAACACATGAAAAAAGTTATCGTCTCGCTCGCAGCAGCATCGATCGCGCTGGTTTCGGTTCAAGCTTTCGCACAAGCATCGGACGCAGCCGCTCCGGCCGCTGCAGCTAGCGCACCGAAGAAGCATCACGTGAAAAAGCTGAAGACGCACGGCAAGCGCGCTCCGGTTGCTGCAGCAGCGTCGGCTGCCGGCACGAACGACAAGGGCACGCAGAACTAAGCTGGCGCCCTTCGTCAGGCGAGCCGCTTCGCCTGCTGCACGCGCCGCACGGTCGGCGCTTGTCATGCGGGTTCGATGCAGGCGTCGCAAGCAAAAAGGCCAGAGCTCCTGCTCTGGCCTTTTTGTATTCCGGTCGCGTTTGTCACGGGTCTCAACGCTTCACAGCGATCTTCGCCGAGCGCGCTCGCATACCGCGCCGCGCTTTTGCGTTAGCGGTGTTTAGCCCGCGAGGCCGCGTTTGATCACTTCATTCAGTAGTCCGGTCATCCCTTCAGGATGCGTCGCGGCGCGCTCTTTCAGCTCGGCAACCAGGTCACCGTTCAGCTTGCATGCGAACGCGACGAGACCTTGCGCCTGATCCAGTTTGCGCTGCTCGCGGCGATCCAGTTTCGGCTCCGCAGCCGAAGCCTTGCCGAAGCGTTCGGCCGTGGACTGCTTCATTGCATTGTTCAGCTTGAGTGCCTTGTTCTTTTCAAGGTCGGTCTTTTTCATCGCCATACGTCAGGCCTCTGCCAGATAAGTAATCCCGCATTGTACGCACCGCGCGTTGCGTCGCGCGAGCGAACGGCGTTGCACGTCAAGGCGAGGCGGCCGACGCATCTGCATCGCGAGCGTCGGCGTCGGCATCGGCATCGGCGTCGACCGGTGCTGCGGCCACGCTGTCCATCAGCGCGCGCATTCTTTGCCAGTGCGTGCCTTCCCAGAATACGCGGCGGCACACGTCGCAAGTGACAAACTGGTTATGCCGCTGCAGCACGCCGTCGGGCGCGCGGTCGCCGACTTCGTCGCGTGGAATCCGCCGCAGCGGTGCGTTGCACATCAGGCATAGACGGAACGGCTGCGCGCTGCCCGCCAGATCCAGCCGTTCGAACACTTCGCGCAACTGCTCGCGCGGACGGAGCGTGCGGACGTAGCAGCCATGCGTAATCGAGCGGCGCTTCAATAGCTCGCGGTCGCGGGTGAGGACGATGCGGTTCTCGGCGGCGGCGAGTGCTTCGATATCCGCGTCGGGATAGTGGTTGTCGTAGAGCGTATCGAATCCCGCCAGGCGCAGCAGCGGCGCGAGGCCGCCCAGATGTGCGTCGGCGATGAAGCGCACTACGCGCAGCGGCCGTTCGCGCACTCGCAGCAGCGGGCGGATGTCGAGCGCTTCGAACTTCGGATAGACGGCGATGCGATCACCCTCGGCGAGAGGATGATTGAATCCCACCGACTCGCCGTTCACGAGGATCAGTTCCACTTCGGTGTGCGGTACGCCGAGCGCTTCGATTGCGTGTTTTGTCGTGGCGTCGCGCGCGCATGCGTAGGCGAACGCTCGCCGGCGCAGCGGCCGGGCGAGAAAATCGTTCAACTCCTCATAGAAGCGGAAAGTCGCGGTGACCATCGCAGAAGTATCGCACCGTGCGCCGTTGCGTGCCGCAGTGACATGCCAGGTTGCGCGCCGCGGTTGCGTCGTTTTCCTGCATATGTCCCACGGGTGTGCTTTACTTCCAGTTCTTTAGAAGACGGAGCCTCAGATGGACATCGGTTTTATCGGTCTCGGCGAGATGGGCGCCGCGATGGTTGCAAACATCCTGAAAGCAGGGCATCAGGTACGTGTATGGAACCGCTCGCCGGAACGCGCGCAGCCTCTCGTAGACGCAGGCGCGCGACTCGTCGCGACGCCCGCCGAAGCGTTCGCCGGCGACGCCGTGTTTTCAATGCTCGCCGACGACGCCGCGTTGCGCGAGGTCGTAACGGCATCGCTGCTGGAGCATGCGCCGCGTGGCCTGATTCACGTGAACATGGCGACGATCTCAGTTGCGCTCGCCGAAGAACTCGCGACCGCGCATGCGTCGCGCGGCGTCAATTACGTTGCCGCACCGGTGCTCGGCAGGCCGGACGTGGCCACCGCCGGCAAACTGACGATCGTGGCCGGCGGGCCTGCGGAGTCGATCGATCGCGTGCAGCCCGTTTTCGACGCGATCGGGCAGAAAACCTGGCGCATCGGTTCGCTGCCGCAACAGGCGAACGTCATCAAGCTTGCCGCCAACTTCATGCTTGGCGCGGCGGTCGAGACGCTGGGCGAAGCGGCCGCGCTGGTGTCGGGGCATGGCCTTGCGATCCAGGATTTCCTCGACGTGATCACGAGCGGGATTTTCCCCGGCCCGGTCTACGCAGGCTACGGCAAGATGATCGCGGAGCAGAGCTACGAACCGGCGCTCTTCAAGGCGCGCTTGGGGCTGAAAGACTTGCGGCTTGCACTTGCTGCAGCCGACGCAGTCACGACGCCGCTGCCAATCGCGAGCGTCGTTCGGGACAGCCTGCTGGAGGCAGTCGCGCATGGCGACGGCGAGAAAGATTTCGCGGTGCTGGGCCAAGTGGCGGCCCGCCGCGCCGGCCGTTGATCAACGCGGCCCGCACGGGCGGTGCCGCTTCACGTTCACTAGTTGCCCAACCTTTTGCGGTGATGTCATGAGTTTGCATACCTGGTGGCTGTTTGCCGCCACTGTCTTTGTCGTGTGCGCCATTCCGGGCCCGAACATGTTGCTCGTCATGACGCACGGCGCCCGGCACGGCCTGCGCCGTACAGGTGCCACGATGGCCGGATGTCTGTCCGCGCTGGTGCTGATGCTGGCGGTGTCGGCGGCGGGGCTCGGCGTGTTCCTCGAAGCGTGGCCGGCTCTCTTCAACGCGCTGCGTTTTATCGGCGCGGCGTATCTGGTGTATTTAGGCATCAAGGCGTGGCGCGCGCCCGCTGACGAAACCGCGGCGACCGAAGCTGCGACCAATGCCGACGACCGGGCCGCGAAACCGGTCCGCTCGCCTTTCGCGCTGTTTCGCAACGGTTTCCTGGTGTCGGGCAGCAATCCGAAGGCGATTCTGTTCGCCGCGGCGCTGCTGCCGCAATTCATCGACGCCTCGCTGCCCAAGCTGCCGCAGTTTGGCATTCTGGTGGCGACGTTCGCCGTTCTCGAGGTGAGCTGGTATTTCGTCTACGCCGGATTCGGCACGCGCATCGGCAGTCGTCTGAAGAGCCGCAATGTCGCGCGAATGTTCAATCGCCTGACGGGCGGTGTTTTCGTCGGCTTTGGCGCAATGATGGCGCTAGTGCGGCACTGACGGCAGCGTGTTCCGGCCTGCTTAAGCACATGTGGCGAAACTGCAACAAGAGGGGACAACCCTGATTTTGATGTTGCGTCGCACCAAACCTTTTGCTATAGTTTGTCTTGTCTCCTCCATGTCTCCTCTGATATGGATTCAGCCCGCCAACTTAGGCGGGCTTTTTTTTGCCTCGAATTCCTTCTGTCCCTACAAGCAAAAAAGCCGGCTCTCCGCACGCGGTGGGCCGGCTCGGTCGCGCGTCGGTTCTTTCAGAACTTATACGAGACCGCGAGGAACGAGATGATCGGGTCAGCTTTGAGCTCGGCTTTCGAGACGCCCAGTTCCGTGCCGTCCGCGGCTTTGATAATGACCGACGACGTCGTCTTCAGAGGAATGTAGGTCACGGAGGCCACCAGGCCCCAATGTTCCGTGATGTTGTACGCGAGGCCCGCGTTGAAAACCGGTGCCCACGAGGACGAAGCCTTCGCCGACACCTGCGTTTTGCCCGGCTTGCCCGCGCCGGCGGCGAGGATGGCGCCAAGGTTTTCCTGCGTCGATTGCACGAAGTTCGGGCTCAACTGAATGTCCGAAAACCAGTTGTACGACACGCCGACGCCCACAAACGGCCTGAATTTAGCCGTCGGCGCATTGAAGTAGTACTGGAAGAGCAGCGCCGGGCTCCACTGGCGCACACTCTTTACGATCGGATTCACTTGCGGATCGCCGATGTCCTGCTGGCCGAGGGCGCCGGCCGGTCCCGGCGGCTTGATCGTGCCGTGCCCGTAGATCTTGAACACAGGTGGCACGCCCGCCACCGTCGTCACGGCAATGTGATCGGTCAGGTAATGGCTGAACACAAGGCCGACGGTGTCGGCGTTGTTCGTCGACAGACTCGTGCCTTCTGAGGTGAACGAACTTGGCAACCGCAGCGGCGTGTTGATCGGCGTGGGCGCGACATGAGTGGTCAGCGGCGTGCTCGAATCCTGCGGCATGACGTGAAACCAGCCGAGCGCGGCGACGTTGTCGCCTGCATGTTGTGCGTGCGCACTGGCGGACAGGCACGCGACCAGCATCGCGAGATAGATTTTTTTCATGTTGTTGCTCCTCTAGGGCGCTCGTCAGGCGCGAGGCGCGCGTCGAGCGATGGCGCAGGCCGCAAGGCCGGCGCGCATGATCGTCGCTAACCGGGCCGCCGCGCTGCATGAGCGGGCGGCGACCTCGGCGCAAAGGCCATTGCGTAATGACGGCGCGGGCGTGCCCGTTACTGAACGAAGGCGCCGATCGTGAAGTACGGCGAGGCCGCGTTGGTCAGATCCAGGTAGCCGAATACGCCGCCTGTGAAAATCATCTTTCCGGTCGCCGTATTGCCCGTGGATGCGCCGACATGCGTCGTCGTGACTACGCCCGGCACTGTTTGCGTGAAGTCGAGATTCAGCGCGGTAGCAAGCGAGGCCTGCGACGCGTTGAACGGATCGAGCAGCGTCGCCTGAGTACCTGCCAGTGCGGTCGTGCGATAGTCGAACTGGCTGTCTACGCCGATGTACTCGCCGTTCTGCGAGTTGACCGCTATCGGACTCTGCGGCGAGAGAATCGAGATGCCCGATTCGTCGTCCGCGTACGGTCCAAGCGCGCCGTTTTGCGGCACCGTGACCGACGAGTTCGCCGCGCCGGTGCGCACGAGAATCGGCACCAGCTGGTTGCGCAGCCTGCCGACGATCATGTAGCCGCGAGCTTTCGGCGTGGTGGCGAGCGTGGGCTTCGCCTGTCCCTGAAAGTTATTGGTCTGGAATGCGCCGCTGCCGTCGGCCGCCGGCGCGAAGTTACTGCCAGGCTGCTGGCATTTGCCCGCGTTGACGCCGGAGTTGTCGCACTCGATCCACGTACCGTCGGCGTTGATCGTGATTTTGGTATCCACGGCGACGGGCGCAAAATTCTGCGACGGCACCTGGTGGTAGCCAAGCTGGTTGTACGTGCCGGCCACCTTCGTGAGGTCGGTTTCGATCGACGAAAACCCGATGAACGGGTAGTAAGGGAACTTGGTGTCCGGCACGGCGCCGACGCCGAGAATGCCACCGAACGAAATTTCTGCACCGGGAATCGTGCCGCCCGCAACGCCCTCGCCGACGAAGATCCGTGCCGGCCGGTTCGGATCGAGGCTCGCGCCGTTCAGACGGAACGCGCACTGGTTCAGCTTGTTGGTCGGCAGCAGCGTTTCCTGGGTCAGTGTGCCGCTAGCGACCTGTCCCGCACGCGTTGGGACGACGGTGCCGGTGGTCGCGGGAATCGGAGATTCGACGTAGGTCACCTGCCACGTCATCTTTGCGGTGTCGAGTTGCAGTTTGACCAGTTCGCCGTCACCCCCGCCGCCCGTGTACACCGTGCCGTAGTCGAGCGACGCGGGGCACAGTCGAACTTCCGTCATTGGTCCGTCGCCGCCGCCACCACCGCCGCATGCCGCCAGTAACGGTGCCGCAAGTGCGAGCACCGACAGGAATCTCCATTTCATATCGCCTCCAGAATTTTTTCGTTGTAGGTGGCCGGCTCCCAGTCCAGCCACCGCTTGCTCTTTTATGTCTCGTCCTGCCAACTGGGTTTGCTTCCCTGCTACTTGCTGATTTGCGCTCCTATGCCGAAGTACGGCGTGCTGGGCGTGTCCGCATTCGCCGACGTCGATGCGATGCCGTCGTTCTCCGCGCCCTGGATCTCGATCGCGTATAAACCGCCCGAGGCGATCGCGAAGCCGGTCTTGCCTTTGGCGTCCTGCACGCCGACGAGTCCGGGGCTTGGCAATCCGTAGCCGAGGCCGAAGCCGCTTTCGCGCGCCGAAGTGCTCGGGTTGATGAACGTGCCGACCGCGCCCTGGACCAGCGTCGCCGTGTACTTGAAGTTCGAATCGGCGCCGACGTAGCCGCCGTCGAAGCCGCCGGATGCGAGCGGCGTCGCCGCGGCGAGCATCGCGATACCGGACTCGTCGTCGACCTTGGCGTCGAGATGAAGCGGCGCCGTCCCCAGGTTGATGAAGCCGGTGCGCACGACGAGCGGCACGGTCGCGCCGTTCACCTGGCCGAGAATCATGTGCGCGGTCCCCGACTTGCCGCTCGCGCCGACTAGCGGGAGTTGAAACTGCTGCACGATCTGCGGCGCCTGCTGGCTGTCGAAGTAGCCGTTGCTGTTGAGCGTCAACGGGTTGCCGGTGGTCAGGCAGCCGCCGGCGTTGGGTGAGTAATTCGGATTGGCCGTGTTGCTGCTCGTGCAGGTGCCGCTTGCGTCGAACGTTTCGACGGTGTTGGTCGCGACCGTCGAGTAGTTGCCCGACGGTGCCAGGTGATACAGCAGGCCGTTGTAGGTGCCCGGCAGTTTCGTGATGTCGGTGGTCGTGCTCGCGAAGCCGAGGAACGGGTAAAAGTCGAAATGGCGGTTCGGCACCGCGCCGATCCCCGAGCCGATGAGCGGAATCGACAATCCGTCGAACTGGACCGTCGCGCCCGGAATGCCGCCGCCCGCCACGCCCTGGCCGACGAAGATCATCGGCGGATTCGGGTTGTTAGCAAAGCCGGGCGTGGTGTAGGGCTGGCCGTCGCCGGCCGCGGTGCCGGTGCCCGCGCCGAGAATGAACGCGCAGCGCGTTTGTTCAGCGGTCGGCAGCGTGCCGGTGGGCGGGTGAATCACCGCGCCGGTGATCTGGGTGCCGGCTCGCGTGGGTGTGACCGTGCCGGTGCGCAGCGGAATCGGCGACTCGAGCCACTTGAGCGTGTAGGTCATCGCAGTGGCGTCGATATTGATCTGCACCACTTCGCCGCTGCCGGCCCCGCCGAGGAACGTGCTTTTGACGATGTCCGCAGTGGCGGGACAGAGGGCGGCCGCAGTGCCGTTCGAAGCAGGCGGGCCCTGCACGCCGCAACTGGAACCCGAGCATTGCGGCGAGTTGATCGGGCCGGGATTATCGGCTTTGCCGCCGCCGCAAGCTATTAGTAAAGGCGTCGTGGCAATAGCCATTGCCAGGCCTCGAATAATGGCGTCCGCCATACTGTTGTCTCCCTTCATGTATTTGTGCGAGCTAATTTCGCTGCGCGACTAACGCCTGTCAATTGAATGAGCCGTCTAAAAAAGCCGATTCAAACAACGGCATTTTGGCTATGCACGCAGTGAGTGGGCGCAAGCGGCGCTTTTAAACAAAAATGCGAGTTGGACGCGAAAGCACGCTTCGTTGCTCGGCGGCACACCCTTACCAGGTAAGCCTTAGAGCAAAATGGCTCTATGATCTGCGAACGATCGTTCGACAAAAAATCCGGAGTTTCCCTATGCGGAAAACTATGCTGATCGAATGACGGGCGGGGAAGAGTTACCCGAAAAATTCAACTCGCGATTCAGTGGGTTCAAATAACGGGAGCCAGTTTCGAATAACTGTAAATAAATGTTTCAGCGGAGGGGTTTTTAAAACAAAAAAGCCGGTCTCTTGAGACCGGCTTTCGCAAAGCTGACAAACGGAAAATCGATGCCGCTATTTAACCTTGTTAGCGTTTCAAACCGCTTTCCTCATCCGCGCCGATTGCCAGATTCATGCATTGAATCGCCGCGCCCGAAGCGCCCTTGCCCAGGTTGTCGAGGCGAGCCACGGTCACGAAGCGCTCCGCCGTGCCAAACACGAACAGATCGACGCGGTTCGTGTCGTTGTTCGCCTGAACGTCGAAGAAACCGCTGTCGAGATTCGCTTCGGCGTCGAACGGCGCGACGCGCACGAACGCTTCACCCGCGTAGTACTCGGCGAGATGTGCCTGCACCTCTTGCGGCGTGGTCTTTCTCGCCAACTGGCGCGGCGAGAAGTAGGTGGTGACCGCGAGACCCTTGTAAAAGTCGCCGACGATCGGCGTGAAGATCGGCGCCGACGTCAGCCCGGTGTGCGCCGCCATTTCCGGCAAATGCTTGTGCGTGAGACCCAGCGCGTAAGGACGCGGGCTCTTCAGCTTCGCGTTACCGCCGGCTTCGTAGTCGGCGATCATTTTTTTGCCGCCGCCGCTATAGCCGGTGATCGAATAAGCGTGCGCGTCGAAGTCAGGCGCGACCACGCCCGCTTCCACGAGCGGGCGCATGGCCAGCACAAAAGCCGATGCGTGACAGCCGGGAACGGCGATGCGCTTGGCTGTGCGCAGGCGCTCGCGCTGCGAACGGGCAAGTTCCGGCAGTCCGTAAGCCCAGTCTGCTGACGTGCGGAACGCGGTGCTGGCATCGATCAGAACCGTGCGCTCGTTCTCAACGAGTGAGGCCGATTCGCGGGACGCAACATCGGGCAGGCACAAGAACGTCACGTCCGACGCGTTGATGAGACGACGACGCTCCTCGATATCTTTGCGCTTCGCTTCGTCGATGCGCAGAATCTCCACGTCGGCGCGTTGCGACAGGTATTCAAAAATCTTCAGGCCGGTCGTGCCTTCCTGTCCGTCGACAAAAACTTTCGTGCTCATCTCGATCTCACTGGCTTCTTTGAAAACGGCGCGCTAGGCCGCGCGAAAACGCCATTTTAAAACCTCATCGCCGCGCGCGTGCGAAAGCGCGGGAAATGGGCGCAAAAACAGCAGAAAAATGACGATGCTCGCTCGAGGTGACAACGGCATGACGCAGGCGCGGCGCAGCGAGCAGGCACCGCGCGACGAACCGGCCAACGCGAAGTATTAGCCTGCGGCGGATATCCAGCGGGCTGTCACTTGGGCGACGCGTGCGCCGAACAGGCGCGCTGTTTCCAGATCACCTGCAGGCGGCGCCTCTTCCGGCGATGCATCCGCCGGAGATTGCGTAAGCACGCCGGTCGAACCTCCGACGTAATTCAGGTCGTTGCGGGTCGCGGCCTTGGTATTGGACGGCATCAAACCGGTACCCACCCAGATCATGCCGTGCTGCATCGCGAGCGTGACGAAGTACTGGATGGTCAGGAACTTGTCGCCGTTCATCGTCGCCGAGTTGGTGAAGCCGGCCGCGATCTTGTCCTTCCAGGTCTGGCCGAACCACGGTTTTGAGCTCGCGTCGGCGAACTTTTTGAAGTCAGCGGACGGTCCGCCCATGTAGGTCGGCGCGCCGAAGATGATCGCGTCTGCGGCGGCGAGTTCGGCCCACGCAGCTTCGTCGATGTCGCCGACCGGCAGGAGCTTCGCCTCTGCGCCCGCCTCCTGCGTGCCGGCGAGCACGGACTCGGCGACTTTCTTCGTGTGGCCGTAGCCGCTGTGATAAACGATGACGATTTTCGACATAAGACGCTCCCGCAAAGAAGAGGTAATTGAACGACGCACGATGCCGATGCGTTGGCGGCCCGATGCAGTGCCGGTGGTCTCAACATGTGCAGCCTGAAAGCATATAAACCCGCGCGGATCACAAATCGGCCTACCTGCCGAAAGGGCACTTCAACGTGCGCCGCGCTATCGACCGTAATTCACCACCATCCTCGCGCTGCCGAGCGCCGCCGTGCCGATCTCGTGATCGAACATCAGCGCGGGTCGTCCTTGCGCGAGTCGCAGGTCCGCGGTGTTCAATGCATACACCGTAATCACGTAGCGGTGCGGTTTACCGGGCGGCGGGCAGGGGCCGCCATAGCCGTCCGTGTCGAAGTCGTTGCGGGATTCCACCGCGCCGAGTTTCCTGAGAAAGCCGGAAGCGCTCGCGTTCTCAGGCAGGCTCGCGACAGTCGCCGGGATGCCTGCGACGGCCCAATGCCACCAGCCGCGGCCCGGGGCATCGGGATCGAACATGGTGATGGCAAAACCGCGCGTTCCGGCCGGCGCGTCATGCCACGTCAATTGCGGGGAGCGGTTACCGCCCTTGCAGTCGCCCTGATCGAAAACTTGCGGAGTATTGACTGTGCCCCCGGCCCGGAAGCTGGCGCTGGTCAGCGAGAATGCGCCTTGGGCGAAAGCACGTGGCACCTGCACAAGCCAGAGCGCGAGGCTCAGTGTGGCGCAGACAAAAAACGGCGTGCGGCGAAACGGTGAAGCGTACGAAACAACCAGGCAACGCAAGCGCATGTGCCGGTTCTCCTGTGTCGACCAGAGGGGCTGTTGCTGTCGGTGAGCCTGGCGCTTCGCACCTGCTCGACTTTACGCAAAGCGCTTACTCGGATCCTATGCAGCACAAGGTTGCTGCGAGGGCGCGAGCTGACTGACTCGCGCTGATTATTGTCCCTATTTTGTGCCCGAAGGTCGAATCAAGTCTAACATTAGCTCTACGATGCATCATTGTTGTGCCTAACCGGATTGCGGGCCTAAAAATCGGCTATAGTCGGAAGAATTTTCGCGTGCACTGGCCCGTGTTCCTATTAGGTAGCGTAAACATTAAGAATAAGAAGCATGTCTGAAGTTTTGGAGAGGGGTTTTCCTGTCGAGGTACGGGCAATGCAAGAGGCGGTCAAGGTCGTCATCGCCGACGATCATCCAGTAATCCTATTCGGCGCAGAACAGGCTTTGCTCAAGTTTCCCGGGATGCAGGTGGTCGCGCGTGCGCGGCAGTCGACGGAGCTGATCAAGATCCTGCAAACGGTTGAGTGCGACGTGCTCGTGACCGACCTCGCAATGCCGGGCGGCCAGTTCGGCGACGGCTTGCCGTTGATCGGCTACCTGCGCCGCAACTTTGCCAAGGTTCCCATCGTCGTACTGACGATGCTGGAGAACGCCGCGCTGCTGCAACGCTTGCGAGAGCTGGGCGTGACGTCGGTTGTGAACAAGTCGGACGATCTGAGCCACATCGGACTCGCTGTGCAGCACGTAAGCCGCAACCTCGAATACATGAGCCCGTCGGTGAAGGCGTCGCTCGACGCGTTGCGCATGAATGCCGGCGGCAAGAGCGACGAGGTGATGCTATCGAGGCGCGAGCTTGAAGTCGTGCGGCTCTTCGTGTCGGGAATGACCATCAAGGAAATCTCCGAGCAACTGAATCGCAGCATCAAGACGATCAGTACACAGAAGAACACGGCAATGCGCAAGCTCGGCATTGACCGCGATTCGGAGTTGTTCCAATACGCGCAAAGCAATGGCTTGCTGAATTTGTCGTCGCATTCGGCGGGAAATGGGGGCGACCCGCCTTAACCATTCGCAGCTATTTTTTTGCCGCAAAAAGATAAAGGCCGCCTGTGAAAAACAGGCGGCCTTTTTATTCGAGCGGTATTGCGCAGTGACGCTTACTGGGGCGTTGACGTTGCGCCGCCGTGCGCTGCCGACCACTCAGCCGGTGCGTGCAGGAATTTTTCGACTTCGTCGAGCGTCTTCGAGTCGAAGTACTTGTTTTCCTTGGCGACGCGCAGCACGTCCCACCACGTAGCGAGCGCGTGCAGATCGACGTCGATGTCTTTCAGCACGGAGACGCTTTCTTTGAAGATGTTGTAGTGGAACAGCACGAAGCAGTGATTCACCGTCGCACCCGCAGTGCGCAGCGCGTTGATGAAGTTGATCTTGCTGCGGCTGTCGGTTGTCAGATCTTCGACGAGCAGCACACGCTGACCTTCGGTCAACAAACCTTCGATCTGCGCATTGCGGCCAAAGCCCTTCGGCTTCTTGCGCACGTATTGCATCGGCACCATCAGACGGTCGGACAGCCATGCCGCGAACGGAATGCCGGCGGTTTCACCGCCCGCCACCGCGTCGATCTGCTCGTAACCGACGTCGCGCAGAATGGTGCTTTCCGCCATTTCCATCAGGCCGCGACGAACGCGCGGGTAGGAAATCAGCTTGCGGCAATCGATATAAACCGGGCTCGCCCAGCCGGACGTGAAAATGTACGGTTTCTCCGCGTTGAAGTGCACTGCCTGTACTTCAAGCAGCATCTTGGCGGTGGTGTCGGAGATCGTCTGGCGATCGAAGCCTGTCATGGGCGGATCCTTGGGTATGAGCGGGAGAAGCGGGCGCTAAGCCCGGTGGCGCAGCAAGCGGGATATGCCGCGCCGTACTGGGCGGAATATGCAGCCAGCCAGTGGATGCCGGCCGGTTTTTGCTGCGCGCGTAGGCCGACATTTTACCCGAAACGGACCCTTCCGAGGAGGCCGTCGGCGCGGCCGTCCAGAACCGCAACGGCCACCGCGGCGTCGAAAGCGCTGGGCAGGCATTCAGCGGGAGGGCCTGGCGTGGCTTTCTACCTGACGTCACGGCGCGATCTCGCGCTTCACCGGCTGGCTTTTTGGCTAGCTTGTGAGCGGCTTTGCGCGCCTTTACACTCACGCGAATTTCTCGGCCGCCGGCCGCCGGCCGCCGCTGTCCTTACACCGAAATTCGGATCGCTTCCATGACGCCCGCTTCCTCTGCTGCCGACAGTCCCGCCACCGCCCGGAACGGTTACGCCGCCCGTGCGTTGATCGCATCGGTGCTCGGCTATGCGATGGACGGCTTCGATCTGCTGATCCTCGGTTTCATGCTGCCGGTGATCGCGGCGGACCTCCACCTCAGTTCTGCACAGGCCGGCTCACTCGTCACGTGGACGTTGATCGGCGCGGTAGCCGGCGGTTTGATCTTCGGCGTGCTGAGCGACTATTGGGGCCGTGTGCGCATGCTCACCTGGACCATCCTGGTGTTCGCGGTTTTCACGGGCCTCTGCGCACTCGCGCAAGGCTATACCGACTTGCTCGCTTACCGGACCATTGCGGGCATCGGACTTGGCGGAGAGTTCGGCATCGGCATGACACTCGTGGCCGAAGCGTGGCCGGCGTCGCAGCGCGCGCGAGTGTCGTCGTATGTGGGCCTTGGTTGGCAACTCGGCGTACTGGCGGCCGCATTGCTGACGCCGCTTCTGTTGCCGCTTATCGGCTGGCGCGGCATGTTCGCGCTCGGGCTGCTGCCTGCCGTGGTGTCGTTCTTCGTGCGGCGGCGCGTCGAGGAACCGGCGCTCTTCACCGAGCGGGTCGCACGCGGCATGCGCAAGTTGCCGCTGAAGCTGCTGATAGCCGACGCACGCACGGCGCGCGCGAGCCTCGGTGTGGCGATCCTATGCTCGGTGCAGAACTTCGGCTATTACGGGCTGATGATCTGGCTGCCGAGCTATCTGTCGAAGACCTTTGGCTATTCGCTGACGAAATCGGGCGTGTGGACGGCGGCCACGGTGATCGGCATGGCGTGCGGCATCTGGCTGTTCGGCATCGCCGCCGATCGTTTCGGTCGGAAGCCTGCGTTTCTGTTCTATCAGGCAGGGGCGGTCGTCATGGTTTTTGTCTACGCGCATCTCACAACGCCAGCGGCACTGCTGATCGGCGGCGCGGCGATGGGCGTGTTCGTCAACGGAATGATTGGCGGCTACGGCGCGTTGATCTCCGAGCTTTATCCCACCGATGCGCGTGCGACCGCGCAGAACGTGCTCTTCAATGTCGGCCGGGCGGTTGGCGGCTTTGGCCCGGTCGCGGTGGGCGCTCTGGCCGCGCGCTATTCGTTTGGCGCCGCGCTGCTGTCGCTCGCGTCGATCTATCTACTCGATGTGTTTGCAACTTTGTTCCTGATCCCCGAACGGCGCGGCGCCGAGCTCGAATAGCCGGCTGCCGCGCCTGCGCAAATGCGGCGCCGCAGCATGACTGGCGGGCGTTTCGCCAATGGCGAGCGGTGTTAACCAGTCAGTGCATCGACACCTGCGGGGTGTACACTAACCGACCCGCGTAGCACTCCGCACCGTCCTGCCCTCCGCCGAGGACCGACGCCGCGCCTAACCGGCGCACGCGAAAATCGCCTCGGTCGATTATCCATTCGATAGATCCAAGCGACGCCAACGTTGCGGTGTGCCGGCCCAATTTCTTACGTCTCGCAGGCAAAAAATGGACGAACAACTGAAGCAAAGCGCCCTCGCATATCACCAGAACCCGAAGCCCGGCAAGATTTCGGTCACGCCGACCAAGCCGCTATCCAATCAGCTCGACCTGTCGCTCGCATACTCGCCGGGCGTGGCCGCAGCCTGTATGGCAATTTACGACGAGCCGCTCGACGCGCAGAAGTACACCTCACGCGGCAACCTGGTCGGTGTAGTCACGAACGGCACAGCCGTGCTCGGTCTTGGCAACATCGGTCCGCTCGCCGCGAAGCCGGTCATGGAAGGCAAGGGCTGCCTCTTCAAGAAGTTCGCCGGGATTGACGTGTTCGATATCGAACTCGCCGAGTCCGATCCGGACAAGCTGGTGGAAGCCATCGCGATGCTCGAGCCGACGCTCGGCGGCATCAACCTGGAAGACATCAAGGCGCCCGAGTGCTTCTACATCGAGAAGAAACTGCGCGAGCGTATGAAGATTCCGGTCTTCCACGACGATCAGCACGGCACGGCGATCATCGCGTCCGCGGCGATTCTGAACGGCCTGAAGGTAGTCGGCAAAAAGCTCGACGAAGTGAAACTGGTGTGTTCCGGTGCGGGCGCCGCGGCGATCGCGTGTCTGGATCTGCTGGTGAACCTCGGGTTGTCGAAGCAGAACATTCTCGTCGTCGACTCGAAGGGCGTGATCTACGAAGGTCGCGGCAATCTCGATCCGTCTAAGGAACGTTATGCCGCGAGCACCGAAGCACGCACGCTGGCTGACGCCATTCGCGGCGCGGACGTGTTCCTCGGCTGCTCGAGCGCGGGCGTGCTGAAGCCGGAGATGGTCGCTGAAATGGGCACTCAGCCGCTGATCCTCGCGCTGGCCAATCCCGAGCCGGAAATCCGCCCGGAAGAGGCGAAGAAAGTGCGTCCGGACTGCATCATCGCGACGGGCCGTTCGGACTATCCGAACCAGGTCAACAACGTGCTGTGCTTCCCGTTCATTTTCCGCGGCGCGCTCGATGTGGGCGCGACCACGATCACGGAAGAAATGAAGCTCGCGTGCGTGCGCGCGATTGCCGAACTCGCCGAAGAAACCGATCAGGGCGATGAAGTCGCAAAGGCGTACGAAGGCCACTCGCTCGAATTCGGTCCCGAGTATCTGATTCCGAAGCCGTTCGATCCGCGTCTGATCATCAAGATCGCGCCGGCCGTCGCGCAAGCGGCAATGGATTCGGGCGTTGCGACCCGTCCGATCAAGGACATGGACGCATATCGCGAAGAACTCGGCACCACCGTTTACCGTACGGGCATGGTGATGCGTCCGGTGTTCGCGGCGGCGAAGTCGGAGCCGGCCCGCATCGTGTTCGCCGAAGGTGAAGACGAGCGCGTGCTGCGCGCCGCGCAATTCGTGCTGCTGGAAAAGATCGCCAAGCCGATTCTGGTCGGCCGTCCGTCGGTGATCGAGATGCGTCTGAAGAAGATGGGTTCGAAGCTCCGGTGTGGCGAAGACTTCGAGATTGTCGATCCGGAAGACGATCCGCGCTATCAGCAATGCTGGCAGGCGTACCACGAGTTGGGTGCGCGCGAAGGCGTAACGCCGGACGTCGCGAAAGCCGCGATGCGCAAGTTCAACACGCTGATCGGCGCGATCCTCGTGCGCCTCGGCGAAGCCGACGGCATGATCTGCGGGATGATCGGTCAGTACCACACGCATCTGAAGTTCATCGAGCAGGTGCTGGGCAAGGCGGATAACGTGCAGAACTTCGCCGCCATGAATCTGCTGATGCTGCCGGGCCGCAATCTGTTCATCTGCGATACATACGTGAACGAAACGCCCACGGCCGAGCAACTCGCCGACATGACCATGCTGGCTTCGCGCGAAATCGAGAAGTTCGGCATCACGCCGAAGGTCGCGCTGCTGTCGAACTCGAACTTCGGCAGCGCGCCGTCTGCGTCGTCGCAACGCATGGCCGCGGCTCGCAAGCTGATCGTGGAACGTGCGCCTACGCTCGAAATCGACGGCGAAATGCACGGCGACGCGGCGCTGTCGGAAATGGTCCGCAAGGCTGCGTTCCCCGGCACGACGCTCTCGGGCGAAGCCAACCTGCTGATCATGCCGAACGTGGAAGCGGCGAACATCGCGTACAACCTGCTGAAGATGGTCGGCGGCGACGGCGTGACGGTCGGCCCGTTCCTGCTTGGAGCTGAGAAGCCGGTGCATGTGCTGACGCCGGCCGCAACCGTGCGTCGGATCATCAACATGACGGCGGTGGCTTCGGCAAACGCGCGCAAGTCGGTGAACAGCAAGTAAGCGAAGCGGCGCCCGTTGGGGCGCTCCCTTCTCGCGAGCGTGTGGGTGACTAGCGCCGCGAAAATAAAAACGCCACGGAAAGAGATTCCGTGGCGTTTTTTTATGCGTGCAGCGCGAGTGGAGCGGTGGCCGCGGTCGCCGCGGTCAATACGGCGATCAGGCTGCGTGCTGCGTCGTTCCGGCTTGCGGTGAGCGCCAGCGCGTCAGCAACTCGTTCCACTTCACGCGCACACCCTTCAGGTTGTTCTCCTTGATGTGCCCGAAGCCGCGGATGCCGTCCGGCAGATTCGCAAGTTCCACCGCCAGGTCTCGATTCTGCACGGTCAGCCCGCCGGTCAGTTCCCGCACCAGGGCTTCGTACTCGCCGATCAGCGCGCGTTCGGTGCGACGCTCCTCTGTCTTGCCGAACACATCGAGCGCGGTGCCGCGCAGGAACTTGAACTTCGCCAGCACGTGCATCGCGCTGAACACCCAGGGACCATACTTCTTCTTGATCAGATGGCCGTGGGCGTCCTTTTTGGAGAACATCGGCGGCGCGAGGTGGATATGCAGCTTCCACTTGCCTTCGAAGCTGGCCTTGAGTTTTTCGATGAACGCAGGATCGCTGTACAGGCGCGCGACCTCGTATTCGTCCTTGTAGGCCATCAGCTTGTGCAGATTCTTCGCGACCGTTTCGGTCAGAGGCAACTGGCCGTCGATCGAATCGAGCGCCGACTCGGCCACCCGCACCTGCGATACGAGCGCGCGGTAACGGTCTGCGTACGCGTCGTTTTGCCATGCGGCCAGGTAAGTCGCGCGTTTGTCGATCAGCGTGTCGAGCGCCTTCGGCGTATGCAGGGAAATGATCTTTCCGCTTGGCGTGTCGGACGTGTCTGCCCGACCTTGCGATTGCGCGTACTTGCGCAGTGCTACCGGATCGTGCGCCGCGCGCCGGCCCCATTCGAATGCCGCGCGGTTCTTCTCGACCTGCACATTGTTCAGCTCGATAGCTCGCATCAGCGACTGATAGGTCAACGGCACCCAGCCACGTTGCCATGCGTAACCGAGCACGAACGGGTTCGTGTAGATCGCGTCGCCGAGCAGGGCCACTGCGAAGTGATTGGCGTCGACCGTATCGACGCATTCATCGCCCGCGCCCGCGCGAACGTCGGCTTCGGTGCTGCTGCCCGGAAAGCGCCAGTTGGGGTTCTTGATGAGTTCGGCGGTCGGCGTGTGTGCGCTGTTCAGCACGACACGGGTTCGGCCGGCTTGCATCCGCGACACGCATTCGTCGCTGGCGGTGACGATTGCATCGCAACCGATCACGAGACTCGCTTCGCCCATCGCAATACGCGTGGCGTGGATGTCGCCGGGGTTGTTCGCGATCTGCACGTGGCTCATCACGGCGCCGCCTTTCTGCGCGAGGCCGGTGACATCGAGCACGGTGACACCTTTGTTCTCCAGATGCGCGGCCATGCCGAGAAGTGCTCCGATTGTTACGACGCCCGTGCCGCCCACGCCTGTCACGAGCACGCCGTAGGGACGTGCGATCGACGGGAGTGTTGGCTCCGGCACTGGCGGCATAGCGTCAGCGACGATGCCCGACGCCGCTTTCGGCTTGCGCAACTGACCGCCTTCCACCGAAACGAAGCTCGGGCAAAAGCCGTTCACGCAGGAGAAGTCCTTGTTGCACGTGGACTGATTGATCTGGCGCTTCGTGCCATATTCGGTGTCGAGCGGCTCGACCGAAAGGCAGTTCGATTTCACGGAGCAGTCGCCGCAACCTTCGCACACCGCTTCGTTGATCACCACGCGGCGCGCCGGGTCCGGATACGCGCCGCGTTTCCTGCGGCGGCGTTTCTCGGTTGCGCAGGTCTGGTCGTAGATCAGAATCGTGGTGCCCGGAATCTCGCGCAGTTGGCGCTGCACTTCGTCGAGCTGGTCGCGATGGTGGATGTCGATGCCCGGCGCGAGGCCCACGTTGCCCGAGTATTTTTCAGGCTCGTCCGTTACGATCGCGATTTTCGTCGCACCTTCGGCGGCCAGCTGATGGGTGATCTGCGGCACGGTCAGCACGCCGTCGACCGGTTGACCGCCCGTCATCGCTACGGCGTCGTTATAGAGCAGCTTGTAAGTAATGTTCGCTTTCGAAGCGATCGCCGCGCGAATTGCCAGCAGGCCGGAGTGGAAATAGGTTCCGTCGCCGAGATTGGCGAACACGTGCTTGTCGTTCGTGAAAGGCGCCTGGCCGATCCACGCGACGCCTTCGCCGCCCATCTGACTGAAGGTGCTCGTGCTGCGATCCATCCACACCGTCATGTAGTGGCAGCCGATGCCGGCCATTGCGCGTGAGCCTTCCGGGACATTGGTCGACGTGTTGTGCGGGCAGCCGGAGCAGAACCACGGCTTGCGCTCGACTTCGACCCGCGGGCGCGCGAGCGCTTTTTCCTTCGCTTCGATCACTGCAATGCGCGCGGCAATCCGGGCGCGGACGTCGGAGGGCAGGTCGAATTTGTCGAGCCGCGTGGCGATCGCCTTTGCGATGATCGCGGGCGATAGTTCGTAATGCGCCGGCAGCAGCCAGTTGCCCATCGGCACTGACCATTCGCCGCCCGCGCCGTCTTTCTCGTCGAACTTGCCGAACACACGCGGACGCTGCGCGTCAGGCCAGTTGTAAAGCTCTTCCTTGATTGCGTATTCGAGAATCTGGCGCTTTTCCTCGACCACGAGAATTTCGTCGAGGCCGCGAGCGAAGGCTTGCGCGCCTTGGGCTTCGAGCGGCCAGACGCAACCCACCTTGTATAGCCGTATGCCGATGCGCGAGCACGTTTCGTCGTCGAGACCCAGGTCGGTCAGCGCTTGGCGCACGTCCAGATACGCTTTGCCGCCGGTCATGATGCCAAAGCGCGCATGCGGCGAATCGATTTCGACGCGGTCCAGCTTGTTTGCACGCACGTAGGCCAGCGCCGCGTACCACTTGTAGTCGAGCAGACGCGCTTCCTGCACGAGCGGTGGATCGGGCCAGCGGATGTTCAGACCGCCCTCGGGCATCGCAAAGTCTTCCGGCAGAATGATCTGCGTGCGGTGCGGATCGATGTCGACCGAAGCCGACGACTCGACGACGTCGGTCACGCACTTCATCGCGACCCACAAACCGGAGTAGCGGCTCATCGCCCAGCCATGCAGGCCGAAGTCCAGGTATTCCTGAACGTTCGACGGGAACAGCACCGGCAGGCCGCAGGCCTTGAAGATGTGTTCCGACTGATGCGCGAGCGTTGAAGATTTGGCCGCGTGATCGTCGCCGGCCAGCACCAGCACACCGCCGTGCCGCGACGATCCCGCCGAGTTGCCATGCTTGAAGACGTCACCCGAACGGTCGACGCCCGGGCCTTTGCCGTACCACATCGAAAACACGCCGTCGTATTTGGCGCTTGGGTACAGATTCACCTGCTGCGAACCCCAGACGGCGGTCGCCGCGAGGTCTTCGTTGACGCCGGGCTGGAACACGACCTGATGTGAGGCGAGATGCTGTTTCGCCTTCCACAGAGATTGGTCGAGTCCGCCGAGCGGCGATCCACGGTAGCCGGAGATGAAGCCGGCCGTATTGAGTCCGGCGGCGCGGTCGCGTTCCTGCTGCAGCATCGGCAGACGCACCAGCGCCTGGATGCCGCTCATGTACGCGCGGCCGCGTTCGAGGGTGTATTTGTCGTCGAGCGTGACGGAAGATAGAGCGGCTTCGAGCGAGGCTCGCTGACCTGCGTCTAGCGGGGCATTCATTATGTGTACTCCTCCACCCAGTTTGGGATCGCCAAAACTTATGGGCCGCGGCATCTTGTGAATGCGTAGGGCCGGGGTCGCCATATTGACTTGTTTTAAGTGATGGTAGCACTGGTAAAAACCCGCCGCAGCGGTCGATCGCGGTGCTGCGCCTCGCGACATTGCGCCCGCTTGTGCGAACTTCACCTGACGCTTGAGGGAACCGGTGTAACAAGCTGTAAAAGCTACAATTTCGCGGAACCGCAGCCGACACGTCTGTCTAACAGCGCACCTGTGAGCAATGTCTGTGTAACGCGCTGCATGTTGTGGCGCTTCAGGACAACAGGGCAGTTAGAAAAGGAGTACGCATGAACACTAGAAATATCCAGACCTTCCTGATGGTGTCGGCCGCATTTTTCGCAATCAGTGCGCCGGTTCGCTCGAACGCGAGCACGGGAGCGCCGTCGAGCGTCATTAGCCGTACGGCAGTCGTTGCGCCCGCGCGCGTCGCCATCAATCGCACCGCGCGCGAAAGCGCGTCCGAGAAGAAAGACCAGAATTCCTAACGCGCTGCTAATGCGGCGTATTGCTGGCTGACCCGCCGTCGCTTGAAGTCGAGCGGCGGCGAATACGAAAAGGGCGAGGATCGTACGATCCTCGCCCTTTTCGTTTTATCGGTGCGCAATCTGACTCACGGCCGATTCACGGCCTCGGCGTCACGAATTCACGCTTTGTCCTGCACTACGCCGCGGCGGATCTGATCCAGCTCAATCGATTCGAACAGCGCCTTGAAGTTGCCCTCGCCGAAACCCTGATTGCCCTTGCGTTGGATGATCTCGAAGAAGATCGGGCCGATCTGGTTCTCTGTGAAGATTTGCAGCAGCAGGTCGTCCGGCGCGCCGTCGATCAGGATTTTGCGCTTGCGCAATTCATCGAGCGGTTCACCGTGATTCGGCACGCGGCGGTCGACCAGTTCGTAATACGTGTCGATCGTGTCGAGCAACGAGATGTTCGCCGCCCGCAGCCCATCAACCGTGCGGTAAATGTCGTTGCTGCCGAGCGCAATGTGCTGGATGCCTTCTCCGCGGTACGCATCCAGGTATTCCTGGATCTGGCCGGACGTTTCCGAACCTTCCTCGTTGATAGGAATGCGGATCTTGCCGCACGGCGACGTCATTGCCTTGGACTTCACGCCCGTTACCTTGCCTTCGATGTCGAAGTAACGCACTTCGCGGAAGTTGAACAGGCGTTCGTAGAACTCAGCCCATTCCTGCATGCGGCCGCGGTGCACGTTGTGCGTGAGGTGGTCGATATACGTCAGGCCGTGACCGACGGGATTAGGATTCGCGCCGGGAATCGGCTCGAAGTCGACGTCGTAGATATCGATATCGCCGACGCTGCCCGGCGCTGCGCCGTTCTTGCCGCGCCAACGGTCGACGAAATAGATCAGCGAGTCGCCAATGCCCTTGATCGCGGGGATGTTCAGTTCCATCGGGCCGGTTTTGTTGTCGAAGCCCCATGCGCCTTTTTCGACCGCCTGCCGGTAGGCTTTCCCCGCGTCCTGGACGCGGAACGCGATCGCGCAGATCGACGGGCCGTGCAAGCGCGCAAAGCGCTGCGCGAACGAATCCGGCTCACCGTTGACGATGAAGTTGATGTCGCCTTGCCGATATAGCGTCACATCTTTATGGCGATGCCGCGCAACGGCGGTAAAGCCCATCTGCTCGAAAAGCTTGCCCAGCGCCTTCGGATCGGGTGCGGTGTATTCGATGAACTCGAAGCCGTCGGTGCCGACCGGATTTTCCCAAGTTGCAACCTGCATTGTCTGTCTCCATGTCGAGGGCGCGTCGCGCCGGTATCGCGGCTACGGATGTTGCGCCGCGACCGAATGACGCAAGTGTAAAGGCGGCTTCGCGGCGAAAACTTGCGAACTTAATCGCGTCGAGCTACGCTCGCGCTATTTTCTAGCTCCATATGAGGAGCGCGGGGCAGAAAGTGGCCAATATAGAGATAGACGCGATCGACCGGCGTATTCTGGCGATTCTTCAGGAGAACGGCCGGCTGTCCAACCAGGAAATCGCCGAGCGGGTCAATCTCTCGCCGAGCCCCTGTTTGCGACGCATACGGCGACTCGAAGAGAGCGGCGTGATCCGCGGATATGTTGCGTTGCTGGATGCCAAGCGCCTGGGGCTCGATCTGCTCGCGTACGTCAACGTGCGGTTGGAAAAGCGCGGCGGGCCGGCGTTGAGTCCGCGCGGGGACGCGACGCACGCGGATCTTTTCCGTGCCGCCGTTCAGGCATGGCCGGAGGTGGTGGCGTGTCACGCTATGACTGGCGACATGGACTATCTGTTGCGCGTACAAGTGGAAGACATGGCGCACTTTTCACGCTTTGTGCAGGACCAGCTGTTGCATCACCCGTCGGTGATTGACGTGAAGACGAGCTTTTCGCTCGAAAAAATCAAGGAGACGACCGCGTTGCCGATCTTATAAGTCGCGCGTGCAGATCCACCCAGGAAGCAAAAAGGGCAGCCCTGAGGCTGCCCTTTTTCATGTTCGCCCGCTGCGGCCGGACGTTCAGGCTGCGGCGGCTGTCGGCATGAAGCTTTCCAGCAGTTTCGAAGTACGCCGAGCTTGACGTTTGAGCGCGTAGTCAAACACAGCGGCTTGTTCCTGCAGCATCTCCGTAATGATGCTGGTCTGATCCGCCGGCGGCAGCGTCAGATAGGCGTCCGCTTCGCCGTACGCGTACTCGATCTTCATGCCCGCTTTCTTCGCGATGTGCATCATGGTCGAATTGCGCGACAGGCAGTGCATGTACAGCATGGTGACATGCGTGTTGCGGCTGCGGATTGCAGCGCGCTCGAACAGCTTGGAGCCGATACCTTGGCCGCGCACGCTTTCGAGCACGGACACGCCGAACTCCGCCGTACGCTTGTCGCCTTCGGCGGGCAGGTAGGCGAGGTGACCGACGCCGGTGAGCTGCAGCTGATCGTCGAACACGCCGAATACGGTGTCGCGCGTGAAATCGATTGCGCGCACGTAATTCTCGATAACGTGGTCCGGCACGATTTGCCCAAAGCGCAACAGGCGGTCGTCTTCGTCTAGCGTGAGAAAGTGAGCCAGCAGGCGTTCACGGTCGATCGCAGTGAGTTCACGAACCAGAGCAGGTGCACGACCGGCTGGCAGCGACGCGCGATCGTGCGCGACGATCGGCTCGGCGGCGCGGGGTGTAATCAGGTTCATGGTCAGGTTCTCCTTGTGATCGTGCGGCGTTGTTGCACCGCAAAAACGATTGTAACGGATATGCGAATCCCGCACTAGGGAAAACCCGTACCAAACTTGGAGGTTGCTGTCTAAACTTCCGGTGCTGCGCTGTTAAGTTTCTGAATATAAACAAGAAATTAAAAAGAACGAGCGTTCGTACGTGTTGTCGCACCCACGCAACTTACGCAGATTTCAGTTCGCAGAGCGCTGTCCTGGCTATTTCACGGCCGCCGATCCCAGCCCGTGATCGACCATCGCCACAACCTGCTCCGCAAATTCCCGGTAGCCCATGCGCCCGCCTGGTTTAAGCCAGGTGAACGTCCAGTTGATCATGCCGAACACCATCATCGTTAGCGCGGTCTGGTTCTCGCGCGTGGCGCGCTCCGGATAGGCGCGCGCCAGCTGCCGCGCGAACGCGGCTACGACATCGCGCTGGCGGTTGAGGATCACCTCGCGCTGCGCGTCGACGAGATATTTCACGTCGTTCAGAAGCGCAACATGCCGGCTGTGCGAGGTTTCGTATTCGGAAAGAAAGGCGCGGATCAATTCCGCGAATGTCTCGCGCTCAGTCAGGCCGCGACGCTGGCTCGCGCCCTCGACCTCCGCAATGATCAGCATCAGCCGTTTGGTGTAACGGTCGAGTAGATCGAACAGGATCGCTTCCTTGCTCGCGTAGTAGTGATACAGGCGCGCTTTCGACGTGCCGCTCGCCGCGGCGAGATCTGACATCGACGTGCTCGGATAACTCGTCTGCGCGAACTTCGCTGCTGCTAATTCGAGAATCTGTTCGCGCTGGGTTTCGTGGTCGGGCGCTCGGGTGCGGGCCATGGTGTCCGTTTATTGATGTGGGCAAGGTGCGAGCGCTGCGCACAGTTCCAGCGTGCGCCATGCGTTGGCGTCGCCGCGCAGCCTGATGCGGCGGGTCGCGGCCATTTCGCGGAAGCGCCAGAGCACGATGCTGTCGCTGACCAGAAACCACAACTCAGCGGTCATCACCTCGGCGGCCACGCGGGCGGCGGGTTGCCAGTCGGCGGTGACGTGTTCGAGTATCAGAGCGTCGAGATCGGCGAAGCTGCCGCTCGTGAACGTGTTGTCGCGCCAGCGCCGCGTTTCGCCGTTCGCATGTTTGGCTTCCTGCCACTCCAGCGCGAGCCGGCTGATCCGCAAGACGGAAATGGGCGCGGCGTCGGGCAACCGCCCTTGCAAGACAGCCGGCGCGAACATGCCGACGGACGTCGCGCGGTCCCTGCGACTATGCGCCCAGGCGCCGGCGTCAGTGAGGTCGCGGATCGACAGACGCACTTCGTTCAGACGCTGCGGATTGTTGCGCAGGTAATAGCACACGCGACGAAGCATCAATTGATCGGATGCGCTTTCGCCATGCCAGACCACCAGATTCGTGTCGTCGCGCGCAATGGCTTGCAGCGCTGCAGCGTGCTCACGGAACTCGCGAAGGAAGTCGCGCTTCGTGTCGGTGCTCACGCGGTCCCAGAAAGCGGCGCGCACTTCGGGACCGTCGTCGATGCCGCGTAGCGGCCCGACCGCCAGATCGTCGCGCAGTGCGTGCACGCGATCGTTGCGTCCCACTTCGCGCAACGCGGTGCGCAATGATTCTGCGGCGACATCGCCGTTGGTGAGATGGATGGTGCTCATCGGCCGTGAGTGGATTCTTGTTGGGCGATTGCCAAAGGGGCCGCTCGCAAGACGGACTCGACGGTCCGGTTGCAAGCGGCCCCTAGTGTAAGCGGATCGCGGAACGGCTCAAAGCTTCGCGGCATCAAGTCCCAATCACGCTCAACGCTCGTCGTAGCTCACTACCACGCGGTCGCTGACCGGATGGCACTGACACGTCAGCACGAAGCCGTCGCGGATTTCGTGCTCTTCCAGCGTGTAGTTCTTTTCCATCCGCACTTCGCCTTCAACCACTTTGGCGCGGCACGTGCAGCAGACGCCGCCTTTGCATGCATACGGCAGCGCAAGGCCTGCGCGCAGACCGACGTCGAGTACGCTCACGCCCTGATACGGCAGACGCAGCTTGCGGCGCTTGCCGTCGAGCACGATTTCGAGGTCCGCAGCGGGCGTGTCTTCGGTGATTTCGACGGGCGGCACGCCCGCCTGGGGCAGCGGCGAGCCGAAGCGTTCCACGTGCACCTTTTCGGACGGCACGCCGGCAGCTTTCAGCGCGGCCTCGGCGGCGTCCATCATCGGCGCGGGACCGCAGATAAACGCTTCGTCGACGGAATCCGCCGGCACGAGGCTGTCGAGGAACGCCGCGCACTTCTGCTGGTCGAGCACGCCGTTGAACAGTTCGACGTCCTGCAAATCGTCCGACAGCACGTGATAGAGCACGAAGCGGTTCATGAAGCGGTTCTTCAGGTCTTCCAGCTCTTCCGCGAACATGATCTGGTCCACGCTGCGGTTGCCGTAGATCAACGTGAAAGTGCTGCGCGGTTCCAACTCGAGCGTCGTCTTGATGATCGCGAGCACCGGCGTAATGCCCGAGCCGCCCGCGAAGGCGACGTACTGCTGGCCGTGATCCGCGTTCAAATGGGTGAAGAAGCGGCCGTCGGGCGTCATGACGTCAATCGTGTGGCCCGGCTGCAAAGTATCGAAAGCGAAGTTCGAGAAGCGCCCGCCGCGCACGCGCTTGATGCCGATGCGTAGTTCGCCGTCGCGGTCGTAGTCGGTGACGCCCACGCAGATCGAATACGACCGGCGCGTTTCCTCTCCGTCGATGTGGGTTTTCAGCGTGACGAACTGGCCCTGCGTGAAGCGATAAAGCTCGCGCAGTTCCACGGGAACTTCGAACGCGACCGAGACGGCGTCGGCGGTTTCTGGCCGCACTTCGCGGATACGCAGCGGATGGAATTGCGGAGTGGCCATATCAGTATGGTTTGAAGTAGTCGAAGGGTTCGCGGCAGTCGATGCAGCGGTACAAGGCTTTGCAAGCGGTCGAGCCGAACTGCGCGAGTCGTTCCGTATGCGCCGAGCCGCACCTTGGGCAGGACGGCGCGGGCAGCGCGCGCGGCACGAAGCGCAGTACTTTTTCCTGTACGCCGGCAGGTCCGGCCGCCGACCCGCAATTGCCCGTGGGCGGCGCAATTCCGTAAGCGCGCAGTTTTTCGCGGGCGTCGGGCGTCATCCAGTCGGTGGTCCATGCGGGCGCGAGGACGGTCGAGATCCGGTACGGTTTGAGTTCCGCGACGTCGAGCGCATGCGCGACGTCTTCCGCGATCTGCGACATTGCCGGGCAACCGGAGTAGGTCGGCGTGATTACGACTTCGAGTGCGCCGTCCTCGGCGCGCCGGACGTCGCGCAATATGCCGAGTTCGCGAATCGACACCACCGGAATCTCCGGATCGGGCACCGCTTCGAGCACGGCCCACGCGCGTTGGACGGATGCGTCGGCTCGTGGCGTCGTAGTCGAGGTCGTCATCGTCGAATGGCCCGTATTACCAGGTGGCGCCGGGATGCTGGCGCGCCAGGCTTTGCATTTCGGCCAGCACGAAGCCCATGTGCTCGGAATGCTCGCCGTGCTTACCGGTCGTGATGTGCTTGACTGCTTCGGGCAGCGTGAGCGTGGCTTGCTCGAGCGTCGCGCGAACGTCGTCGAGCCAGGCGGCTTCGAGATCTGCGGTCAGCGGGCCAATGCCTGAGGCGGCGATGGTCTCTTCGACAGGATCGGTGCTGAAGAACTCACGCGTGTACGGCAGCAGATAGTCCAGCGCAGCCTGCGCGCGCCGATGCGATTCCTCTGTGCCGTCGCCGAAGCGGATCAGCCATTCACTCGCGTGATGCACGTGGTAGCTGGCTTCCTTGATCGACTTCGACGCGATCGCGGCAAGCTGGGCGTCCGTCGATTGCGTGAGCGCCGTCCACAGATGCGCCATCAACGTGGAGTACAGAAAGTTGCGCACGATAGTGACCGCGTAGTCCTTCTCGACTTGTGCGGTAGCCGACAGCGGACCGCAGTGCGGCAGTTCGGCGAGCGTGTAGTTCGTAAATTCACGCTCGGCGCGAAAGTACGCGTAATCGTCTTCCGTGCGCGTCTTGCCGGTGAGTTGCTGTTCGAGCGAGGCCGCGTGCGTATAAAGCAGGCGCGCCTGGCCGATCAGATCGAGGCTCATGTTCGACAGCGCGATGTCTTCTTCGAGAATCGGGCCGTGGCCGCACCACTCGCTATTGCGCTGACCGAGTATCAGCGCGGTATCCGCGAGGCGCAGCACGTATTGCAGATGTTCAGGCGTGATGGTCATGGCCGCGCTTACATGTGGTTGACTTCGTCGGGAAGCGTGTAGAACGTCGGATGGCGATAGATCTTGTCGCCGGCCGGGTCGAACAGTTCGGGCTTGTCTTGCGGCGCGGACGCCGTGATCGCCGATGACGGCACGACCCAGATGCTCACGCCTTCCTGACGGCGCGTGTAGACGTCGCGCGCCATGCGCAGCGCCATTTGCGCGTCGGCGGCGTGCAGGCTGCCGCAGTGCTTATGGTCGAGTCCCTGCTTGCTGCGCACGAAGACTTCCCAGATTGGCCATTCCTTGTTCATTCCTGATCTCCTGATTCTTTGCCGGGCGTGCCGCGCTTGTCAGGCGGCGTGCTGTTGTGCGCGCTGGCGCTGCTTTTCGGCGTGGGCGAGGGCGGCTTCGCGGACCCAGGCGCCCTCGTTATGAGCTTTGACGCGGGTGCCGAGACGCTCGCGGTTGCACGGGCCGTCGCCGTTCACGACGCGCCAGAATTCTTCCCAGTCGATGTCGCCGTAGTCGTAATGGCCGCGCGCCTCATTCCATTTGAGGTCTGGGTCGGGCAACGTGACGCCGAGGACCTTGGCCTGATCGACGGTGGCGTCGACGAATTTCTGGCGAAGGTCGTCGTTCGAAATGCGCTTGATGCCCCATTTCGACGACTGATTGCTATGGATCGAGTCCTTGTCGCTCGGCCCGAACATCATCAGCACCGGCCACCACCAGCGGTTCACCGCCTGCTGGACGAGCTCGCGCTGAGCTTCGGTACCCGACATCATCGCCATCAACGCGTCGAAACCTTGGCGCTGATGAAACGACTCTTCCTTGCAGATGCGGATCATCGCGCGGGCGTAGGGGCCGTACGTGCAACGGCACAGCGGAATCTGGTTCATGATTGCCGCGCCGTCGACCAGCCAGCCGATCACGCCGACGTCGGCCCACGTGGGCGTTGGGTAATTGAAGATGCTCGAATACTTCGCTTTGCCGGAATGCAGCGCCGCAACCAGCTGGTCGCGCGAGACGCCGAGCGTTTCCGCCGCGCTATATAGATAGAGACCGTGGCCCGCTTCGTCCTGCACTTTGGCGAGCAGGATCGCCTTGCGCTTGAGGCTCGGTGCGCGCGTGATCCAGTTGCCTTCCGGCAGCATGCCGACGATCTCCGAATGCGCATGTTGCGAAATCTGGCGCACCAGAGTCTTGCGGTACGCGTCGGGCATCCAGTCTTGCGGCTCGATCTTGCCGTCGGCGGCCATCACGGCGTCGAACTGGGTCTGCTCGGGCGACGTCGCGCCAGCGTCCAGCGAAGCGACGTTGCCGGGAATATCCAGGGATTGCGTGTACATGGGGACTCTCTTTGCGGGAGTTGTCTGGTGCGAACAGTATAAACCAACCGACCGGTCGGTTAATAGATTTTTTTGAGACGAGCGGGGCATCTGTCGGTTGCCATGTAAGTCGAGCCGATTGACATCTAAGTTGAGCAGCTCTAGGTGTGATCCAGCTGCGCTGTTAGGCTGGATACTTATGTCGCACGCGACGTTGCGGCTTGAGCCCACACCACACGGAAACTATAGTCGGTGCTCGCCTATACTGTGGGCGAGCACCGAGCGTCCCAAATCACGATGCGGCGAGACCTGTTGAGCCTTCGGTCTTCCCTCAAAGATCCTTCGCGCTGACTGCTATTCCCAACTCGTCAATGCTCGACCAAGGCAGTGCGCCGGACGGAAGCGCGTTACCGTTCATTGACAAGAAGGCGAGCAATTCTTTCACTTTTTTTCTCGCCTCCGGATCCTTTCTCACTTTCTCCAAAGCGCCATACGGTTTTTCTCCTTTAGCCGGTTCCCCGAACATAGCCTCTTCGAAATTCGGAATGGATGCGACGAGCGTAGCATTTCCATTGGGCGCGCTTGATACCACCTCTAGTATTCGTTCATTGGCTTTCCAAGCTGGATTAGCTTGTACCTCACCCTTCCTAGTTGTTATTGTCCTTGAATCCGCGTCATGCAAAACGGAGTAAGGACTTCCAAAATGATTAAGAATTTTGCATAGAGCAATAATTGTATATTTCCCCCTCGCCCTTACCACGTGAACGTCGCCAAACGTTTTCTTGTCGGAATTAATTAGTTCTCGGAATGCCGAATGCTCAGTATCGCCTTCAACAATAATTGTCTTTCCACCAAAGAAGAATTCGGCCACGTGAGGGTCATACATATTGAGAAGCTTCAGCTCTTCCTTATCGTCGTCGGTTAATTGCGCTCTGGCAGGCCGAAAAATCGTTGTCCCTGATACTTCTCCTCCTACCGCGCGTTCAACGCGAACAATGGAGGTGTTGTCGCGTGACAGATCTATGAATACAGGTGAATGTGTTGTAACCATGACCTGCCATTTCCCGGATTTCGGCAATGAGTAAAGAACATTGCATGCGTCGCGGATGGCGCTGGGATGAAGGCACATTTCCGGCTCGTCTAGCAGCAATACATGGGGTCGTTCTGTTGCATCAGACTTGTCCTTGGTTCGCCTATGTTCTGCCAAAATACGAAGCGCAGTCCAAAGTAGTGTCCTGCGAGCACCACTTCCCTGTCGCTCCAATGTGGATTGGTGGCCGTCAGTAGGTCCCATCCGTAGAAGTGGTAATGATTTGAAGAAAGATACTACCTTTTCCAAATCATCTTCCGGTCGCGCGTCTAAAGTTATCGAATATCCTGGGAATACATCGGAGATTGAATGATTAAGACTGTCTCGCACGTCCTTAATCGCCGTGACAGCGTCTTCGGCAACTTGTTTCCGTAGTTCTCCCACCGACTGAAGAAGAAGTTCGTAATCACTCTTTTCTGCTGCGCCCTCGCTTTTCTTTGAACTAACTTCTTTCACTTTTTCTTTTATCGCTTCTTGCAATAATTCTATTATTGCCTCTGCTTGCTTTTGAGGGTCATCGAATGCTTCAATACGATGCGTTTCCGGCCTATTCACTTGAGCGACCGCGGCGACTCCCCATGGCCCATGGTTTTCATCCCATCGCCCGGATTCAACGTTAAACCCTCGTTTTTCAGGCTTACCTATATCTTTCCACACCCAGCGCTCTCGGACATGACGATCTCCATTTTCTTTGACGTCAATCCAATGCTTTGCAGGAGGATTACTATTGGCATAAAGAACTGTTTCTAATTCAATTGTCGGATACAAATCAGAGTCTTCGGCAGACGGAACTTTTGCATTGGGAAAATCTTCAATGGCCAGCTCGTTTAACTTCCCAGCCTGCATCACTACCTCATAAGCGCGGAGAACTGAGCTTTTCCCCGCGTTGTTTGGCCCTACCAACACCACAATATCGTCCAGCTCGATCGTTACCGGAGTCTTTCCGATAGCTCGAAAATTCGCTATTACTAATTTATGCAGGCGCGCCCGCGGAGCAACTTCCAACTTCGTGTCTGCTTTTGCCATAGCCTTACTCGCGGAACTCATTGCCATACGGTCCTCCCGATTATGTACGCGGTCACATTGCCGCGTCAGCAATATGGCATTGAATGGCATAAATTACCGTATTATTTTCACCCCGTTACTATCTTCCCGCCTCGATAATCGAGGCTTTGGCCAGCCAGGCCCGGCATGATTCTCGCCCCCAGTCGCAGTCATGATCCGGGGGTGTTGTCACCGGGTCTGGTGGGTGGCTGGTGATCGCTAATAGGGGCTCGGCTGGGATATTCCAAGGCCGTCCGTAACGTGGATGCCGAGACTTGCCACCGTTGTTGCAGGCCAACTCGTTCAATCTGCACAAACTTCGATGCAAGAATTCCAACAACATGACGCCGTCGATGTCTTCATCGGTGTCGACGTCGGTAAAGGCCAGCATCACGCAGTAGCACTGGGTCGAAATGGCAAGCGGCTGTACAACAAGGCGCTGCCCAATGACGAGACCAAGCTGCGTGCCCTGATCGCCGAACTCAAGGTACATGGCCGCCTTCTCTTCGTCGTCGACCAACCCGCCACCATTGGCGCATTGCCGGTGGCTGTCGCCCGAGATGAAGGCGTTCTGGTTGCCTATCTGCCCGGATTGGCAATGCGCCGCATTGCCGACCTGCATGCAGGTGAAGCCAAGACCGACGCCCGCGACGACGCAATCATCGCCGAGGCTGCCCGTTCGATGCCGCATACACTGCGCTCGCTTCGGTTGGCTGATGAACCGCTCGCCGAGCTGACCATGCTGTGCGGCTTTGACGACGATCTCGCCGCTCAAATTACCCAAACCAGCAACCGCATTCGCGGCCTGCTCACCCAGATCCATCCCGCACTTGAGCGCGTTCTCGGACCGCGCCTCGACCATCCAGCCGTGCTTGATCTACTCGAGCGCTACCCGTCTCCAGCGGCGCTTGCAGCAACCAGCGAGAAGACGCTTGCCAACCGACTAACCAAGCTCGCGCCACGCATGGGCAAGGGATTGGCCGCCGAAGTCGTTCAGGCGCTGGGTGAACAGGCCGTGATCGTGCCCGGGACGCAGGCCGCCACCATCGTCATGCCGCGCTTGGCTCAGCAACTTGCCGCCTTACGCAAACAGCGCGACGAAATCGCCGCCGAAGTTGAGCGGCTGGTGCTTGCTCACCCTCTTTGGCCGGTCCTGACCAGCATGCCGGGAGTCGGCGTCAGGACCGCCGCCAGACTCCTCACCGAGGTCGCGCACAAAGCATTCGCTTCGGCAGGTCCCCTGGCGGCCTACGCTGGCCTCGCACCAGTTACGCGGCGCTCAGGCTCATCCATCCGTGGCGAGCATCCGTCCAGGCGCGGCAACAAGGTGCTCAAACGCGCCTTGTTTCTATCGGCCTTCGCGGCCTTGAGAGACCCCATCTCACGGGCTTACTACGCACGCAAGGTCCAACAGGGCAAGCGACATAACCAGGCGCTCATCGCACTCGCACGGCGACGCTGCGACGTCCTGTTCGCCATGCTGCGAGACGGCACCTTTTACGAACCCAAGTCAGCCCCTAACGCTTGACGAACCACATAGGGGCACCCCCCGGCAATATCTGCGTGGATGGTTGGTGGGCACAGAACGAAGATGTGGGTTTCGTTATTCCCCCATTTCACGTCGACGCATGGTCATAAATGCTCGTCACCCGCCGATCCGACTGTCGTGGCATGGGGTGCCATCACCTCGACGACGGGTTTGCAACCGGGCTAAAATTGCGCGTCGTTAGGACGCCCCGGGCAGCATGGTGGCCCAGTCGAACATAACTCGATAGTCGCCAGCTTCCTCACAGGCTCCTCTAGTAGGGTCGGTTCGTGGAATTTGCTGCCTACGCCCTCAAGATCAGGTGCGCTGAACAGTTTGATAAACAAGAAGGTAACTTGACAATGAACTCCCGCTTCGGCGAAGCCGGCACGGCAGGTCTCCGCATGAAGGCCCGTGCCGCTGCTCCTAGGATTTGCAAGTGACTCTAGTACGTTCCATCCATCCCAACGACACGCCCGCACTCCGCAAGGAGCGAGGGGCCTTCTTCACGCCCGACGAGATCACCAGGTTCGTGGCCAATTGGGCCATTCGTAAGTCTGACGACCAAGTGATGGAACCCTCGGCCGGCGATGCCGCCTTCCTTGTCTCCGCCGTGAGCCGTCTTCGCGAACTTACGTCGGACATGGATGCGCGTCCGACCGTAGACGGTGTCGAGATTCACGCCCACAGTGCGCACATCGCCCGCCAACGCGTGCGGGAAGCTGGTGGTAAAGCTCAAATCCGGCACTGCGACTTTTTTTGCGTCGAACCCGAACAGGTCTACGACACTGTTATCGGCAACCCGCCCTACATCCGCTATCAGGACTTTTCGGGCGAGTCCCGTGCTCGATCCCGGGAGGCCGCCCTCCGAGGTGGCGTCTCGCTCACCGGCCTTGCCTCCAGTTGGGCCGCATTCACTATCCACTCCGCGCTTTTCCTGAAACAGGGTGGGCGGCTCGGGCTCGTTCTCCCGGCCGAGTTGCTTTCGGTGAACTATGCGGCACCCGTGCGCCGGTTTCTATTCAACCGCTTCCGCGACGTGCAACTCGTGCTCTTCGACGAGCAGGTGTTCCCCGAAGCCGAGGCCGATGTCGTGCTACTCCTAGCCGACGGTTATCTTGCAGGCCCCGCACATCACGCGACCATCCGGCAAGCGAAGAACGCCGCTGACCTTGCGTCGCTTGGTGCAGGACTGATTTGGACGCCGACTGACCCGGCGGCCAAGTGGACCAGCAGCCTCATCGACCCGAAAGCGATCGAGCCGCTGCACCGGCTACAGCAGCGAGGATTGTTTACGAGCTTGGAGACATGGGGGGACACCACCCTCGGCATCGTCACGGGCAACAACAAATACTTCACGCTCTCGCCTCAACGTGTGAAGGAACTCGGCTTGCGCCGCAATGAGCTGCTGCGCGTCTCGCCGCCTGGGAGTTCCCACCTGCGTGGTCTCTCGCTCTCCAAAGCTATGCTCACCGAGCTGGGCCGAGAAGGTCACGCTACCTACCTCTTTTATCCGAGCGATCCACCATCGGCTGAAGCAGCGGCATACATCGAAGACGGCCACCGGACTGGTGTCGATACTGCATACAAGTGCCGCGTCCGCAAGACCTGGTACCAAGTGCCGCTCGTTCCAGCTGCGGACCTGCTATTGACTTGCATGAACGCAGACACGCCCCGACTCACAGCAAATGACGCTGGGGCACGCCACCTCAACTCGGTGCACGGCGTCTACCTTGATGCAAAAAACCGTGAACTTGGCCACGAACTTTTGCCGCTAGCGAGCCTGAACTCGGTCACGCTGCTGCACGCAGAGATGGTTGGTCGCGCGTACGGCGGAGGGATTTTGAAGATCGAGCCGAAGGAAGCAGACGTCTGGGCAATGCCCTCACCCGCGTTGATCATGGCCCATGCTGGCGCGCTTCGCGCAATCAAGCAACAAGTCGCCGAGCTCTTAAGCGAAGGCAGGCTGTTCGACGCTGTAAATGTCGTCGATAAAGTCGTCCTTGCAGGCTGCGGTGACTTGACGGCAAAACAGATTAAGCAGATCCGACAGGCGCGAGCAGAACTCGCCAATCGCCGCACAATGAGGGCATCCAGTGGCCGCTAAACAATCTGCAAAAGCAGAAGCGTGGGTCATTTTCGACCGGATCGTCTCCCTCGCCGCCCCCGGCGGTGTGCACAGGAATCCTTGGATCAAGACCGCCGACGGCCAGTTGCGCTTCGAGCCGGACTACGACACGCTAGTCAAACTACTGGGCGTTCCTCTTTACCTGAAGGCGGGGACCCAATCCGGAGTTCCGGCGTTAGCCCTCGATGTATGGCTGAGCTATGAGTTGCGACGGGCGGGCTTCGATTCAGATCAGACTTGGCCGCGCCCAGTCCACCCGCGCATCCTCCCGGCGGCTGTAGCGTCCTTGCTGAAGGCATTGCCTCGCAAGATCCGAGATGCGGTGGCGGACCGTGTGAACAACCAACCTTCGATCCCTGACGTTACGTCCTCCAGCGCATCCATCCTTGGTAAGAACTACCTTAAGCAGGTTGACGTCATCATCACAGACTGGGCCACGGGGCCGGAGTTGCTGATTTCGACGAAGCGCATGGACTCCTCCTACGGCAAAAACGCACCGAATCGAATCGAGGAGTCATACGGTGACGCTAAAAACCTGCGATTGAGACACCCCCTCGCGGCTCTCGGCTTCGCGTTTGGGCTTCGCTCCGACATCCTTCAAAAGGAGCCTAAAACTGCCGATTGGTTGTTCGACCTACTCGCCAAGCTCGGACGTGAAGACGACGCATACCACGCCACCTGCTTAGTCTTGATGGAATACTCAGACGAAGCCGCAATACCCGACACCGGGGAAGAGAGGCCCGCTGAAGGTGTGCCGGAACCCGGGCCTGAATTGGTCGGAGAAGAGGATGCACCAGCACCCGTCCCCGAGTCGGAAGTCGATCGTGAGATTGCGCAGCTTCCAAAAGTGACGATCGTCGAAGAAAGGATCCCAGAGGAGCTTGCACCTGGCCGCTTCCTCACGGCGATGGTCTCGCGTGTCCTTGGCGCTACGCCGGTCAACATGCACGAGGAAGCGCGGCAACGTCGTGCTTCGCCAGAGCTACGATAGTGACTCTCGCTGTAGGGTTTGTCTGTCGCGTTGAGTCGCCTTGGTAGCCACAGCAATACAGGTCGGCGGCACGTTGCGACGCAGCACATCGTTCCGCGGGTTGCGCGCTAGTAGGTTAGGAAATACGGTGATTGGTCTGAGAACCATAAGGACTAGCAATGAAGGTCGAAGAAGGCAAATACTCGCTTGCCGAGTTGGTAGATTGGTTTAGAAACCGGGTCCTTATCGTGAACCCGGAATACCAACGTGGGGGCGGCCTGTGGCCACCGGCCGCAAAGAGCTACTTTATCGATACGATCCTTAGGGATTTTCCGTTTCCGAAGGTGTACTTTCACGAGTACGTCGACAAAGGCACAAGAAAGCCCCGTCGAGAGATCGTCGACGGGCAGCAACGACTCAGTACCATCGTCGAATTCGTCGATGGCAAGTTCGCTCTCGGACGAAACGCCCGCGAACACGAAGGGAAACACTTCGAAGATTTACCCGAAGAAATTCATGAAATTTTCTGGTCCTACACGGTATCAGTGGACGTGATCCGAAACGCAGATCGGTCTGAGATTTTGCAGATGTTTCGGCGTATGAACGCATTCACATTACCCTTGAACGAAGCGGAAAAACGTCACAGCGAATTTTTCGGAGAGTTCAAAGATTGGGTAAATGAGACTCTTGATCGCATTGGATCGGTCCTGATTGACTGGAAGGTACTGACAAGCCGTCAAATCGTCCGGATGGCTGACGCTGAATTCATCTCCGATCTTGCACTCGCCGTCGAAGAGGGCATCGTGAGCACAAGTCCCGCTAAACTCCGCGGCCTGTACAAACGAAATGATGTCTTGTTCTTAGACGTTCAATCAGTCGATGAAAGGGTCATAGGGGCGTTTAACGCCACACTTGAACACCTCTCTGCGATTCAAGATACGTACGCAACGAAATCTCATGTTTTCCATTCGCTGCTTTGTGCGTTGATCCATAACCGTTTTGGGCTGCCGGGCGTCGAAGCTACGACTGGCATTGCCCCCTCAGGGACGTATTTCGCTGACGCAGGGAGAGCAGTTGAATCTATAAAGCGACTGGCCGCCGCACACGAAGAAAAGGACGTTGGAGAGTTCAGCGAGTATGTAAGAGCCGCGTCAGAAGGCGGCAATCGCGGCCCCCAAAGAGCAATTCGAGTGAAGTGGTTGTGCCGAGCGCTTCTTGGCGAGTTTGCGCAGTAACCATGAGTCTCTACGACGCGTGGACGGCGCTTTGTGACGAATTCGATCCACTCATCAATCACCTCAGGGACTTTACTGCAGCCAGGCCAATTATCTCAGCATCGGCGCATTTCGTCACTGAGGACGAGTGCCTTCTGGAAGGCTTGCTTTCGCGAGTATGGCAAGCATGGGGTACCTTCTGCAGGGCGTGTGTAATGGAGTCATGCGTCGGAACTATCGACGGAGCGGGGGCTCCGATTGTGCCGCATCCGCAAGCAGCATCAGAGGCGCACGTATCCGCAGCGGCGATTAACGCGAAAAAGAAGCCAAACCCACCGTTCTGGGGATCCACGAATACCGTGCTACGTCATGAACCCACATGGGGGGATGTTGACCTACTCACGAAGATAATTCCGCGGCTTCATCCGTCGAATGAAGCGCAGCTTATGGCCGCGTTTTCATCCGCTCATCGAAGCGCGAAAGCATTGCAGCTCATTCGAAACGCCGCAGCGCACAACAATTCGGAAACGCGGGCCGCACTACAACCTCTTTGGTCGAGATTTGTAATTTTCCCCACGACTCACCCGATCCAGTCCCTGTATTGGGTTGAGTCAAGTACACACGATTATCTGGTGTTTCATGCCGTTGAAGAGTTGCGCGATGCTGGCCTCGATGCCATTTCGTAGCAGCAAATTCGTCGTTAGTCTAATTAGTGCTTCCAGACAGGCCCGCCAAGGGCGACTTGCGCCATAGTGCCATCGATCAACTTCCAAGTGCGCGCCTACCCGGCGGATTTCGACACCTTAATCAAATTGGATTGGAGCGCACAACCTCGTCGCCGATCCAATCATTGAGCTGCGCGAATCGCCGTTGCAATGGCTCGATCTCGTTACGCCCGAATGCCGTGGCCGCCGTGTCGGCCACGCCAAACCCGCCGGTATTGCTCAGCACCATCCGATGAGCTGCGGGGGATGCGATGCGTCGCGAGCAAGTCTGGCGCGTCACATTCTTGATGTTGATACCTCGTCTTTCGCCGTGACCTCGGAAACGGGAATGACCTGGATGCCGTCTTTCTTGCCATTCGGCGCGTACATGAACAGGTTTCGGAAATTGCCTGGCCCTTTGCTGTTTTTCAGCGCTGCACGCATGTCGTCGACGTCGGTTTGCGGCTGCGCCGCATCCGTCATATACAGGATGAACCCCCGTGCGAACCATTCTCGTATAACGCCGGCGAGATAGCGTCGCCGACTCGTTCAACCATGCCGCGTGCGGGGTGCCCAGATATTCGGGCAAGTCGCACACTTCTTGACTAATGTCCGGTTACATCAAGTGATGCACGGTGCCGGCCGCGGACAAGTGCGACGCTTGACACCTGTTGGCCTGACAGAAGCGTTGCAGGTCCGTCGCGCGACGCATATATCTGGCGGGCGGCCCGCTCGAACGCGAGCTGGCCGTCTAGCCGGCTCTTTCGTCGTTCAAGTTCCCATCGCCGAACGTGAGGAAATCGAGCGCCCATTTGTCGAATATCTCGAGCGTGAGCAACGTGTGCGGAATGAACGTCGCGGAAAGCGCGTCGTGCTAGAAGTAGCTCGCGGAGTCGATTACCTGTTGCGTCGCTTAGCAAGGGCTGTGATCGAGCTGATGGCGAATGCTTCGTCGGCCGTTGGACCAGCAGTATCGCCGGACTGTATGGGCTATGAACCGCGAAATTCCATTGAAAAAAATTCGTAAGAATATTCTTTCTTGTCGAGCGCCAATTTCCTGTTCGGAATTTCGCGACTAGGTCCGTGCTACCGCGACAAATTCCCAAGGAGACGAAGATTTTTTCTTCAAAGCATGAGAAGTTGCCAATTGGGAAACAAAAAAATATATTAAATTTATTTATCAGTAGCATTCCTAAGAAAATATGCAACCCATGAGATAACTCACTGTGTCTTGACTGTCTGATTCCTGTCACGTATTTTTGTTCAACGTGACAGGATCGTCCCGACATGGAAGTCCCAATTCCGAAAATATCTTTCGCCGAATGTCTTCTGTTGATCCGTCGTCGAAGCGGTCAAAAGCAGAAGACCGTTGCGTACCGAAGCGGCGTCGATCCGTCATACCTGGCGTCGCTGGAAACCGCTAGGCGTCAGCCCCCCTCGCCTGATGTGTTGGCTCGAATTCTGGACGCTTTGGACGCGAGCCAGGAAGACCGCCGGCTGTTGCAGCAACTTGCCCTCTCTCGTCGCCTGAAAACCCAACTGTCGCAGCAGGTGCCACCCGATATGGCGGACCTGTTATGCGCGATCACGACTCTCTCCACGGACCAACTCAAAGCTACACGCGCTTTCCTGCGGCATTTGACAGCGTCGGAGAGAACAATCGAGCAGGAGGCCACCATGTAAACGAGAACGGCGAGAAAACCCTTTCGAGTTTCCCCGCCGTGTGCACCCAGCAATGAGACTGAGCGACTTAGGAATCTTCAGTATCACTCCGCGCTGCGTGCCACGTCAAGGGACCCCTTTGTCTAACATTTTCTGAGCGATACCAGATCTGGCATCTGGTATCCCAGAAAAGGGACCTGCCATGCCAGCAAAAAAGAGCACCGAGACGGCTACAGCATTATCCGTAGATTTAATCCAGTGGAACAACTTCGACATGCTTCCTCCGGTAGGTGACGGGCCGGCTAGAGGGATCGTCAGAAAAACGCCATATCGAATCGTAGGTGGGTTGGACGTGCCGGGACGAACTGTCTATCCGGCCGAATGGGAGTCGTATCTTGAGCGAGCCTCAATATCCACGCTTCTCCTGTGCCAGGACGTTGAATCCTTCGCGACGCAGCCCCAGGAGTTGATCTATCAGCTTAGAGGCCTGCCTCGGTCTTGCTTCCCTGATCTGTTGATTACGGGAGACTTTGGGAGCGCATACGTTGAAGTAAAGCCTCTTGAGATCTTGGTCCACGATGAAAACATCGAGCGATACATTGAGGTCGCTAGGAGGCTTCGAGCTGCTGGTAGCGCAATATTCTTTTTTGTCGACGCCGACATACTCGCAAAGCCGCGCGTTCAGACCGTCATGTTCCTCAACCGGTACGCGCGAACTCTCCTGTCGACGGAAGCACTTAACACGATGCGACAGATCACCGACAAGAGAATTCTTCCCCTTAAGCAGCTACAGACAGAGGCTGGCCTGACCTTGCGCGATGTCTACGCAATGTTGGCACAACGGCATCTATCCGTGGATTGGTCAACCCAATTGAGTAGCGACTCGCTTGTTTGGTTGCCCTCCAAATCCCTACCGGGCTTATCTTTTGGCGCCATTCTCGCTTCGAGTCAATTCAGTGATCTTTTGGCGGACCTCTCTTTGGGTCGTCGACCGACGGATAAACGCCAGTTGGCGCTTGCGAAGGCTGGTAGACAACGAATCCGTCGTCCTGCAGGACTGTCAATGGTCGGCGATTTTCCGAGCCGAAAGGCCGGAGGTCGTGTCTACGAGCCTCTCGATCTACTTCGAGACGATGACGGTCAGTCAACTAAGAGGGATGGAGAAAAAACTCAGGGAGCGGCTAAGAGGAAGTCCGTAAAATGAACGTATTTTCTTTCCGTACCTCGTGAATAATCCGAAGGATTCCTACGAGTCCATGACGCCGATAGACCGAATAAAGTCACCTCGCTTTCCTCGCGAAAGTTTTCTCAAAAGGAAATTGGAGTGCCACTTCGTGAGTGAGCCAGATCCATCATTGATCGGGCCGGGTAACGCTGCCGCGTTCTGTCAATCGCCGCGTCCAATGTCTTTTATATGGCGAAGGAAAACTTGAGAAATGAAATCATCCTTTCTTTGCAAGGGCCTTGTCATCGTTCGTCGAACTGCCCATCTCGAATACGTTACGCGCAGTGCCGGGAGCATCTATTTCAGAGATTTGGTAAGTTGTGAACTCTGCGCTCTGACGGAATTGCAGTTTTGGGAGGAATTCAACTCTCGCGCGATAAAGGTTGTGGAAGCGTTCAGTTCGGCCACCTCCTTGGTGTACGACGAAAATGATGTCGCACCAGCAGACGCGACCGAAATGCCAGTCGTTGGAATGCCGGAGAAATGGCAAGCAGACGTTGACAGGAAAGGTCTTTACATCGCAGGTATTCGCCAGAGATGGATAACACGCGGGCAACGGACGCAGTTAAAAACTGCGCTAGAAGAGATCGCGAAAGAGATCAGTGATCCGATGGGACCGCCCGCCCCATCGACTTTCGGTAAGTGGATGCGAAAGTACGAGCTGTCAGGGTTCGATATCGCATCTGTTTCGAGCGGATTTGTCAATCGAAGTCGTAGAAAGTCGACTGGGCGGGTACATGAACAAATCATACAATGCTCGATCCAGGATCATTACCTAGTTTTAGGTCGACCATCATTCAGATCTGCTCACCTGCGGTACGTCAATGAGATAAAGAAAGAAAACCGGAATCGGGTCGGAGAAAACATTAAACAGCTGCAACCTATCTCTTATCGTACCTATGTACGGCGAGTCGGTGATCTGTCGAAATACGACGTAGTGGAAGCGCGCTACGGCGCCGAGTACGCGCGACACCGTTTCAACATGATTGAAGGGCATTTGCCCGGCGACCACCCATTGGACTATGTTGAAATAGACCATTCACCGGTGAATCTCTATGTGATTGACGATCACGCAAATTTACCGCTGGGGCGTCCCTGGATTACTGTCATCAAGGATCGCTACTCGGGGGTGGTACTTGGACTCTTCGTCAGTTTCTCACCCCCGAGTCTACAAAGCACCTTCGGCGCGATTAAACATTCTCTGCAATCTCACGAGGCCGTAATGCGGCGGTGGCCGGAAATCGAAAACGCGTGGCCCTCGTTCGGGTTGGGTCAAACATACGTGAGCGATAGGGGATCCGATTTTCTGGCTTTGATGTATCGCGTGGCCATTCGGGAACTCGGTGCAGAGTATCAATATTGCGAACGACATACCCCTTGGCACAAAGGTTCCATCGAACGATTTTTTGGAACATTCGAGACAACGCTACTCGAGCTACTGCCAGGAAGAACCTTCCGAAGTCTTTCCGAGCGCGGAGACTACGACTCCAAATTGCACGCCGTAGTTCGATTTTCAGCCTTTGTCTACCTGCTGCACAAATGGGTGGCCGACTTCCACAATATTTTCCCGAACCAACGCAAGCAGGCGAGACCCATCGATCTTTGGAATGATGGGATTGTCGTTGCGCCCCCGGCCCTACCGCACAACCTCGATGCACTCGACATCATTCTCGGCGAGACTCACACGGGAAGGTTATCCCACGAGGGCGTACGATTCAAATGGATGACATTCGCGGATCACTACCTACACGATCTCATGAAAGAAGTGGGCCCCGGAACCATAGTTCAATATGTCGTCTCCCAGGATAATGTCGGCTACATCAATGTTCTAGATCCGCGTGACAAGCGATACATTGCGGTGCCTAACACTCGTCCCGATTATGCCGATGGGCTAAGTCTTTTTCAGCATCAGTACATACGGCGCATAACAGGACAGGCACTCGATAAAAAAAATCCCATTGACCATCTGATACGCGCACGTGAGTCGATCCAGAATTCGATTGGGGACGAACTACTGTCGAAACGCGGCGCTTCCAAAGCTCATCTTGCCAGAATAGCTCAGATTGATTCAAACGCAGTGATCCGGGGCGAGGATCGATCCGTGTGGACGCCGTTCAAGAAGGATGCCGCTTCGATCAGCGAGGCGCCGTCATTCGCTGCGCCGATTACGGATGTTAGCGAACTGACATGGAGGGTGAGATGAAAGATCGACTGGCATGTGCTAGCCCTACCGAATCGGCGAAATTGAATATCTCTGATTTCAAGGCGCCGCGCGACGGGGGGGCCACAAAAAGCCTGTTTCAACCTCCTCTTCCAGACGAACGTCTCGCTGTTGTCTCGCCAGCCGCAGCCCGTGAGGCCGTCCTTGAAGCGCCACCGCATGAGCGTGCGGAATTCGTGTTGAACGTTGAACTGGATACTCAAGCGTTCGTACAAGCGACAGAGTCAATCGAAGCACTAATGCAGCGTACGGGAGCCGTATCACAGCCAGGCGGACTGTGTATAACCGGTGATGGTGGCGCCGGAAAGACGTTCATTTTCGATGCTATCTCCGCGCGCTACCCTCGTGCTGCAACGTTGTTGACGGAGTTCTGCCCCGTAGCGAGGGTGCGGCTTGGCGCGATGCCGACTGTAGATGACTTTGACCTAGGTTTGCTTGAATTTCTCGGTCACGCCTTGAAAGCATCCGCAGCAAAGGGCGAAAAACGCACACAGATTTTATGTGACGCTTTGCGGCAATGCGGGACGCGTGTGATCCTCGTTGATGAAGCACACCACATGATTCCCGCATCGGGCTCCCGCCGAAATCGGGATCGTCTGGCCGGCGGACTGGGAGACTATGCCAAAGAGTTTTACGACCAGTGTCATATTCCTATCGTCTGGGCGGGGAAACCCGGTCTGGGAAACTTATTCGCCGACGATGGGCAGTTAAACAGTCGCTGGCCGGGAAAGGTGTCTCTACCCACTTACATTCCCGGCGACGAATGGCTCAAATTGCTCAGGGTGCTAGACCGCGCGCTTCCTATGGGAAAGCCATGTCAACTGAACAGTGCGCCGGTCGCCGCTTTTCTGCACTCGGTAACGTTGGGAAACCTTCGGCGATTGAAGTTGTTGCTAAGTGAGTGCGTCAAGGTCGCGGCCCATGATAAGGCAGTTAGCTTGACGGAGGACCATTTCAGGGAAGCGAGCCGTAGGCTATCGATGAATTCGCTCCCAGGTGCGAGGTGACATGGTTGACCCGAATACACGATTGTTTTTCGCGTTGGCACCTCGGACAGATGAGTCACTGGGAGGTTACGTCATCCGCCTCGCTGAAGCGAACGCAGGACACTCGCCCGAGCGAATCATGCGAAGTGTCTTCGGAGAGTGTGCTCAACCGCAACTTGACAGGTCGACGCAGTTCGCCGCCTATTGCCGCGCCGAACCAGACGACATATGGGGACTTTCTGGATTCTGGCGAAAGCAGCACGGACCCATACCCGAGTGCAGGCTTGGACCTTCTTGGGTAATAGCCAAGCCGCACATGTCAGGCCCTTGCAAAGCGATATGTCCTCGGTGTCTGCAGGACGGTGGCTATTCGCGAGATACATGGGATATCTCGCTTTACACTTGCTGCGTTGAGCACCAGTGTGATCTTATTGATCGGTGCCCAGAATGCAGGCGTTTACTCGTATGGTCACGACAGAGCATGACCCGCTGCCATTGTGGATTCGATATGCGCCACGCGCGCGAAACGCTGGCTACAAGCGGCAGATTGTATATCTCAGCGAGCCTCAGCGACTGCGTTGCCCGGACCAGACTCTCACCGGGTGCGCAGACGAGGGCGACCAATCGTGCTTACGCGACAATTTCTCTCGTACACCCTAACACGGCGCTTCAGACGCTCTGGTTTCTCGCGGTCAGTTTGCCTGCGCTAATTGACGAAAAGATATGTCGCGGTCGAGCAGGAGTTCCGTTGCCAACTGCACGGATACATGCGGACCGCGGTTTCCACATGTTGGAAGATTGGCCGGAAAATTTCGTAACCGGGCTCGAACAGCTATTTGTTTCAAGACTGAGAGAGACCAACTGTGAGGCCGAAAGAATCCTGCGGTTCGTGCGAGACAGGATCTATCACATTACGCTTGAATGCGATCCGCTGTGCATGCGTCGAATTTTCCAGCAACAGACACGCGACCTTCTCAGGCGGGCAGGTCGTACCGGATCGCTAAGATCCTTGAGTTCTCAACTGGAGATAGAGTTTTGAGCCAATTCTCTTACAGGTACCTCGGTGGGACGAAGGCTCAACTTATACCTACTGCCAGACTAATTAAGTCAGCAGAAGGCCGGCGCCTGTTCTCATGTCCTAAACTTATAGGAAACGAACTGCTAAGCAGCTGGGTTGGACGGGTTGCCGAGCGACACGACGTCGCGCCAACCACCATTATGCAACTGTGGGGCTTTGCAGGGCCATCCAGTAGCTTGGATTTTGCCATTCTTGAGCAAGAGGTGCTCGATAGAATCGCGCGCGTCACAATGCACGACCCAGAGTCGATTGCCCGTGCATCGGATTTGAAGTCGACCATCCTCGGGCAGTCTGATTTCCTTTGCTTAACGAATGATATGCGACTTCGTCGCCCGATTTACCGATGCTGTGTAGTCTGCCTGGCGGAAGATCGAGTACCTCATTTTCGCTATTTTTGGAGGTTGGCATACGCCTTCGTTTGCGAAAGACATCGATGTGCGCTCATCGACAGCTGCTTCGTATGCGGAGAACTGCTTGACTTGACAATGCGCTTTTCGGCGAAGATTTCCGTCAACGATCGGCATAGTTGCGTCGGAATCTGCAATAAGTGCGGAGCCGCCTACTCGACCGATGTTCGCGACCCGTTGGACTTTGATGTGGCAGAGCAAATGATCGCATTTCAGAACTGGTTTCACGTTCAGGTGACTGAAGGATCTCACACGGAGTTTGGCCGTTGGGCGTCTTCTCGCACGTTGACACCACTGTATTTGCGTCGCAATACCGGCAAGAGAACCATCAGAGAGGGGTTCACCGGTCTCGACGTTGTGAAGTTGTTCGGCAATCAATGGCAAGAACTTGGGAAGCTTATTCCTTGCCTTAACAGCACTGCCCGCATGATCGGTGCTTAGCCTGAACGGAGTAAAATTTGAACATTCTGATTTATTCCGACCTGCACAACGAGTTTGTGCCGTTTAAACCAGATCCGGCACTTTTGGCTGCGGTCGATCTGGTCATACTGGCAGGTGATATCGGCACCAGACATCGCGGTGTCGAGTGGACCAAGACATGGGCGCCGGCGATACCTGGGACGCCGGTTTTGATGATCGCCGGCAATCACGAGTTCTATGGTGGGCATTTCGACAAGGTCATTGGCGAGATGCGTAACGCCGCCAAAGGCACGAATATTCATGTTCTCGAAAACGATCAGGTAATTATCGACGGCGTGCGCTTCCTAAGGTGCACTATGTGGACGGATTTCAAACTCTACGGCTTGCACACGTCCTTACCTTCGGCAATTGAGTCCATCCGCCTCGGTTTGACCGATTACCGAAAGATCACGGCCAGTGGCCGGGAAGCTGGGAGCTATCGAAAGTTGCACCCTCGCGATACGCTGCGTAGGCATGAACTCTCGCGCGCATGGCTCAAGAATCGTCTGGTTGAACCGTTTTCAGGGTCGACAGTCGTGATTACGCATCACGCACCGTCCGCGAGGTCGATTCCGGGTGAATTTGAGGGCGATGTAACGAGTGCGGCATATGCGAGCGATCTGGACTCGATGTCGGGCGAGCACGTACGCCTGTGGATTCACGGCCATATCCACGAATCGATGGATTACGAGATCAATGGCACTCGCATCCTGTGTAACCCGCGTGGGTATGCGCCAAAGTACCTGAACGAAGACTTCAACCCGTCATTGGTTATCGAGCTGGATTAGCGATGAGATTTTCCGCAGACCACTTTTGAGCGCACCGCTAGCGAAGAAATCTTCCAATTTGTTCGATAACCGGTGGATCATCAAGGCCACGCGTCGAGTCGCAGGTGACGAGCGGGGGTATCAGAGCAGGGGGCGACGCAAGCTCCTTTGGTGCGTCGTCGAGGATTAGATAGTCGTCGCGAGAAAGCCGTTGTCGGCTTACATAGTCTAGAACGCGAAGTGCGCGGCTTTCGACGCGCCTGTTGGTTATTCGGATACGCGCCACTTCACCTAGCCAAGGCATATATTCCATGCGATGCGTTCGAGGGGCGAACATGTAGCTCCACGGCAGGGCATGATACTAACCTGTCGTTCTAAGCATATTGGAGATCGTCGATTGAGCGCCTCGTTGGAGGCGAGACACATGCGACTGCGAACTAAAGGTCGAACTGACTCGTCGGAGATCTTCGCGGTGATCACATAGACGTCCGTTGTGCTACGAAAGGTTGCCATTGACATAGTCGTCGCGAAGTTCTGTTTGGCCGAACTCCGTCCGATGCTGATTGGATGATTCTGGCGTTGTGTGTCAGCCCGCATAGGGCACAAGCCGACGGCAAGTTCGGTCGTTCGACACGAGCGCAAAGATCGGCGACAATCGTCAGCGAAAGCGCTATTGCACGCTAAATCTCCGTCGTACCGACCGGTAAGTTTGCGCAAGCGCTGATTCGGCTAAGCCGATGCGGACGAAAATAAAAAGTATGCCTAACCTCAATGTCGTACAAGCTTCCAGGCGCATCGCTCTCACATGGTTCATTGCGCATTTGTCATTGCATGCCGAATTTTCATGAGGTGTACGAGGAAAGTTCATTGCATAAGACCCCTGAGACATTCGGCGCGGAAATCAAACAACATTGTTTTCGCCGCGAATTTTTGAAATAGCCAAGACATAACCTGACATCTACTATGGCCGATGTAATCTCGACAATTCAGTTCTCGCTTGAAATAGTGAAGAAGCTGCGCAATCTCAACGAGACGATCAAAGACGCTGATATCAAGATGCTGCTTGCCGAGTTGCAAAGCGAGCTAGTGGATGCAAAGCTGGAGGTGGTCGGTCTTAAGGAGATAATGACGAAAAACGCCGAATTGACTAGGCAACTTGAAACTCGCACATCCGAACAACCGGAGCCTATGGATGGCGGCCATAAATTTTCGGAAAAAGGGCCTTACTGCATCAAATGTTTTGAGACCGCGAGCAAGAAAATTTTATTGCCGCGCGCCAGTGGGATATTACATACGCAGTTTGGGCAGTACCATTGTCCAGTTTGCGGCAACCATAGTTAATCGGAAACGAGAGCCGAGAGAGGCTTGCTTTGAGTAGATAGCGGAAATTGAGCGCCAACATTGAACATGACAACGAGGATTTATGAACTACCCGGGGCAGCCAGAAGCACCGCCAGCTTGGTGGAGACATCGCAATCCGTCTTTTATCGAGGCCAAATTTGAGAAAGAGCTAGGCGATTTAGCGAACGCGATTGAAAGTGAAAGGTGGTTTGGAGACCCAAAAAAACATAGCCGCTATCGAGTCGATTTTCTGTTGAAAGATGCTCGACTGATCGTCGAGTTGGACGGGCATGCAAATCACTCCACAAAAGAGGATCTGGAGAAAGACGCTGTCCGACAGCGATATTTGACCCGCGCGGGTTACAGTATTGTCCGCTTTACCGGTCGAGAGGTGAATAGGAGTCCGGCTGCGTGCGTCGCGGAGGTTCGCGAGATGTACCGGGAGCGCGTTCAGCGATCACCGGGTAAATATAGAGTGATGTACATCGATTACGCGTTTTTTTGTCTTGAAAGTTCTAAGGCTCTCGCGTTCTATCAGGATTTACATCCTCATAAAAATCTTTCAAAGACGCCAATTGATGAATTCATTCCTCACGCGATTGAATGGCTGAAAGAAAAATCATTCATTACTGTCTTCTTGTTTCATCGCTCCGAAGATGGTGACGAGCTACTATACCTTGACAATTCAGTGCGAGAGTATGAAAAAGGAGATGTGCGAATAAACTGCATATCTTCAGAATTATATTCAATAGAACTTGGGAAGCATATGCGCAATTTTTCACATCTCTTCGATGACTTCTATCTTGTCGCAGATGATCCTGTGTACATAGATCCTCTACGGTCAGTATTACCCCAGACTTATTCGAGAGAGAAGATGGGCGACTGGGAGTTTGAGTACCTTGCCAGTGGCAAGCTGTTACGGAGAGGAAATGATGAGACCAGCTTTGTGGGATCAGACCTTGTGATGGTCCGTTGGCAGGATATCTGGTACGCCTTGGGGACTTCGATGGGTCTTCAGTTTTTTGAACTTTAAAAAAACCTGAATTTATAGTTCACTCAACAATCGCGCCATATACAACGACGGATGTCATAGACAAAACGCAGCAAGCAACGAGCGTCGATGATCTACGAAACCTAGTTAAGACACGCTGCCAGAATGAGCCGAGATTGCAGCAAAGCATATAATTCAACACTCAAATATCCTGCGTAACTTCAAAACTATGACTCCACAAGACGCGGTAAGTTTGATCGAGCTATGCGATCGCGCCATCAACGATCTAAAACGCTTCGACGGTGGAACGGACTATAAAAACTTGCAGATAGCAAACACGTTCCAGACCATTGTTGCGCCACTCTTATCGGCAGGCGAGCTAATTCCAGAGCTGCGCCAAACAGTTCCGTCAACGGAACTGTTCAACCTGAAGAAAAGCGTTTTCGGATTGCAAGGCGCCTCAACATTTAACGGCGGGAGGGCGCAGCAGCAGTATGCGGACGCAGTCTTATACGTAAAGAATGCTCTTGAACGGTATCAGCGCGAGACAACGATACCTAGGGTGAAGGAGAATGGGCCGTGGACTGTCTTCTACTCGTGGCAATCGACTTTGCCAAACTCGACCAACAGAGGACTCGTTCGTACCTGCATTGACAGGGCAGTGGATGCTCTGAACGCTGAAATGAATGTCGAGGATTCGCTTCGGGTCGACAGTGACACAAGCGGCCGGCCAGGCTCTCCGAAAATCTTCGACACGATCCTTGAGAAAATCAAGCAGTGTGATGTTTTCATCGCCGACGTGTCCTTGGTCGCGGGAAAACAGGCTAATTCCAATGTGATGGTCGAGCTTGGCTATGCACTCAGTGTACTTGGACCCGACGGCATCGTCATGGTCTGCAACACCGCCTTCGGCAGCATTAGCGATCTCCCTTTTGATTTAGGTTTCAATCGAGTGATTCTATATTCTTGCACCAAGGAAGACGAGGACAAAGCCACCGTGCGAGCAGCATTAACCCCGAAGCTAAAGGCTGCGATCGACGGCATTTGCCGTCCGACCAAATAGCTAAAGCGCGAGTTTTAGTCCGCCCGCTGAGTTCAGGCGCTCCGCGTATTGCCTACGGCCATGTTACGGCGCGGAATCGGATACCCACCGTAATAGTTGGGAGTGGCCCTTGCCATTTGACTTCGGCCGGCTCGTCGGGACACCGCCGCTGATTGCACACCGGACATTTGCGTGGCTTGAAAGCGCCGACAGCGTGGTGACCCTCGACGCATTCGTGGAACAAGGCTACGACGCGACCGTCCGTCGGGTGCTGGTGGCCCATCCTGCTGAGATAAATCCAGTTGCGACCAATTCATTGGTCAAGGTGCGCCCGTTTGCCATGGAGCAGGAATGGGACGATTGGTCCCGAATGCAACTCGCCGACATGCCAAATCCGATGGACATTACCTGACAGCATTACATGGCGCATCAACAGAGGGCTTACAGAAGCCTCATCGAACGCGGTCTAGGAAACTGGTGGGGGGCCTTTATCGAGGATGAGCAGGTAGGAAGTCTTGGTCTGTTCTTTCTTGACGGCATTGGGCGTTTCCAGACAGTTATTACTGGGGCACAGCATCGAAACCGAAATGTTTGCAAAACCTTGGTGACCGAGGTTATCAGGCTGTCCGCCGGGCAGTCGGACCGGCTTATCATGGTTGCAGATGAGACCTACTATGCCGGAACAATATACGAGGCAATGGGTTTCCGGCCGCAAGGGCGGTTAGCCAGCTTGTGTCAAGAGCCGCGTAATACAACGGCGCGCTGAGCCCATCCAGATTAATATTAAGCCCGACTGCACCTAGCAAAGTTCGGCCATGAACAGCCGTTCGACACACGTTTCTGATTCGTCGACAATTGGTGAACATAAACAAACCTCGACGGAAAACCTGAGATGCTGCTGCGACCGACAGAAATCCAGATTGAATCACCCCGGCTCGTGATCAAACCGTTCACGGCCAACGACGCGGATGCCACGTTCGCATGCATCACCCCTTCGCTCACCCGTCACATGGCGTGGGAGCCGCCGGCATCCCGGCATGACTTTGACGATGTCTGGCGCTCCTGGTTACCTTCGATAGACGACGGGTCAGACTATGTATTCGCGATACGGCAACGCGCTGACGGGAGTTTCCTTGGATTGACCGGACTCCACCGCGTACGCACTGAGAGCCCGGAACTCGGCATCTGGATCCGTGAAGATCGCCATCGAAATGGCTTTGGCCGCGAAGCCGTAACTCTTGTTGCGCACTGGGCAACGAGAACCATTGGCTGTGCAAGCTTTAGCTATCCGGTTGCCGAAGAGAACCGCCCCAGCCGGCGTATCGCCGAATCGTTAGGCGGTGTAATTGTGGAAAGCCGCGTAACACCAAAGTACAAATCTGTCGTTTACCGAATTCCTTGCCGGCCAGTCACGAGCGAAGTGTAAGCAGTTCAGCCTTCAAATTGACTTCCCTCGGGCCAAAACCGGCCACTCGCGCTGCGGCGCAGATCGCTAACAATAGCTAGTCTGTTCTACAGCAACTTTGAAGACGGGGAGGCTCAATGAAGTTTGACTGGCACCGAGACCCGATTAATCGGGCCACCAAAATTGACGAGACTTACAAGAACACGCAGAACGTTCGTCGATTTCTGACGAGTGAGTGCGGTAAGACATTCAGGTTCGATCGTTCCTTCATGGCCTGGATTAAAAGCGGAGCACCGAGGAACATGGGGGAAGTGGCAGACGAATGGATCAGGTTGCGCAAGGTGGGTGTCGATCCGATTACAGAATGGCATTCGCTTTGTCCTCGTTCCTACGCCCGCACCGCCATGGGCAGACCTTGCGATCTGCTGTCCCCGAGGGGAGCGATACGGGATTTCCACGTTCCGCTTGCAAAAGTACGTCAACTTAGGCGCCTGCTGTTGGCCGGAGGGCGGATGGGTCACGAGGACGTATATACCCGACGTCGCTCCCACCTTCATTACCTTTTGGTTCAAGCGTAGTAGCCACTTCTGCTTGTCATGTGTTACGACCTTTATCGCAGATTTACTTGTGTTCGCCATATCGACTATCTAGCACTCATCCGGCGCGTGGCTGCCAGAAGGGTACGCCTCTCGCGATTGAACCCCGCACCTCGCGGTGCTTCGTTACGTTGTCCGGTTCGCACTTGATTCAGAACCGTAGATTCATCCAGTGACATGGATGGTCCCTTCCTGTTGAAGTAGGGACAACTTCTGCAAGCGACCTCGTGTCGCAAGGTAGACCCACATATACGATGTGCTCTGCGCGGCCTTGCCAGGTTCCTTGAGCACCTGCACTGTTGTCTCGTCGCCATGGATCAATGGCTGCGACAGCAGCGTCCTGCGCAGTGCCTCGCAGAGCCGGCTGTAATGCAGTTCAGCGGGCCGGATGATCCAGTTTGCCAACGTGCCACGTCCGACTTCGATATCTGCGCGCGCGAGCGCGTGAGCCATCCGGTACAGCGGCGTACCATCGACGTACTTTCCTGCTGTGACGAACATTACGCCGTCCTCGTTCATCGCAGCGCTATTCGATTCGAACTAGTATCGGAACAAGATCGCAATACCAATGATTCTACCGGCCGTCCTTGCTGCGTTCGCTGGCGCGAAATATGTGGGTTAGTGCACGTTCACGGTCCGGCGAACGTGATCTGATCTATCTGAAGCACCTCTGTGGCCGGCATGGACCGGGAACAACGCCTCGATGCGGAACGCGGTAAAGTATTTGCTTGAGGAGTTGTTTTCGTCGAATGAAATCGGGCCTATTTTTTGCTCCTTGACTGAGATCGCACGATTGCGCATAGTGGATCTTCAGGTCCTGGCAGCCGATTGCGGGAGATTTCGAACGACCGTTCATGTCGGAGGGTGTAATGGAAGTCGAAGCGCTTGGGCGCTTGGTGGTACAGCCGGACGTCCATCAGGAAGTGTTGGCCGGATACACGGGGCCTTATTCGCTCGGCGTCGGCAAGAGCGCTGGCGGAAGGCAGGCCGTGCTGATTCTGCAAGTCGAAAAAGACGCGGGAAGATTCCCGAAACACATCGAGCGAGATGGGGAAACGGTTCCTGTCGTCGTGAAAACCGGATACGTCGAACCGCAGGCGCTCGCTGTCGCGCGTTGAGTTCACGAGCCCCGCCGCGCGCAAAACACCGCCTTGCAATGAGCAGTTAAAAGTCAGCAGCGGTGGGTGGTCACACCCAGACGATATCGTTGCGAGGAGATGCCATGCCACTCGACTTGCAGGTTGCTCTGGATCAGGTACTCGAGGCCGCAGGGACGATATTCGACGCCGACCCAGGCGTCCGCTCGGTAGGTGTCGGAAAGAACGGCGACGACGTCGGTTTCTTCGCGGTGCGTAATTCCTCTGAGGCCGTGGCGTTCGCTGGCGGCGCACATAGTCCAAGGCCGCTCACGAACCTCAAGGGCGTCCCGGTCCACTACATCAACGCTCCTAACGATCCAGTCGGACTCGCGCGCGTGCCTCACTCGGGGCCGGCAAGTCCAGGCGTCGGTAGCCTCGTGCAGGAGCAGCAATTTCACAGGCCGCTGGTCTGTGGGCTCCAGCTTCAAAACTATGACGACGACGTTCGCACCGGTGAGATCACGAAGGGCTACATGTTCGTCGGCACGCTAGGCTGTTTCGTCAATCTGGCAAACGGCTCCGTTGCGATGCTTTCGAACAATCATGTGCTGGCTGGCGAGAATCGCGGTGTGATCGGACAGGATCGCATACTCCAGCCAGGGGGCGTTAACTTCCAGCATACGATGTTAGCGGGTGTCCTCGAGGATTTTGTCAAATTGACACCGAGTCCGGCGGGCGCATCCATGGTCCAGGGCAACGTGCACTTGAATACCGTTGATGCGGCCACGGCCACGGTCGCGGCCGGTCAGGTGCCCTCGCAGACCTACCTGCCTCTGCGCGCAGTGACGGGACCGATTGGCGTGGGCACGGCTGCCGTGAGCGACGAGGTATACAAGGTTGGACGCACCACGGCACTGACGCACGGCATCGTCACGCAAGTGGGCACCGTGTCGCAGGTCCGCTACGGCATGGGGACCTGCTGGTTTCAGCAGAGCATCGTCATCGAAGGCGTGGACGGAGCGCTCTTCTCGGATCATGGCGATTCGGGCTCCGCTATCGTCAGGAAAAGAGATCATGCTCTCGTCGGTCTGCTCTACGCCGGCAACGGCACCCAAACCTATGCCTGCCCCATCGACCAGGTGATGAGCGCACTGAATTGCACTCTCAGGTAGCCGCGGATGCAGGTGCGCAACCGTCGGCTTGATCGCGACGACCTTGTAGCGATCGACGGCGGGCTGCTCATGGCCACCCGTTGCGATATGACGCTTGAGACTGGACATCCTCAACTTTAAGAGGTGGCATCCGAACGCTCACTTGCCGGTCGGCGCGTTCGCCTGGTTTCCCTCTTTTTTGCGTGCCTTGAAGACGAGGTATCCGGCATGACTGAATACGAGCAGCCAGATAAAGGTCTTGCCGACTTCGGGCAGCGCCGCGAAAGGAGGAGGCGTTGTGCCACCCGTGTTTAAGCCAACCGGCAGACTTACGACGAGCTTCACGACTTCAAGGCAATAGCCCGAGAGCAGAATGCCGCTGATAATCAGATGTTGAAGGCGGCTGACGTCAATCTGATCTTGCGTGCCCTCGGTCTCGCCGCTCACGAGATCGACCCAACTGGCGTTGTCGGGCCGGTGCTTCTTATCCAGCAACGCTGGCGTCACGAGCGAAGCCGGCGGCGTGCTTTGCGGATTCTGTTCCTCCTTCGTGGCCTGATCATCCTTGATGCTCAGGATCGTGTCGCTGATGAGCGGAGTCAGCGCGAGATTGATGCCGAGCGCGGCCCAAAGCTCGGGCTGCATGGTCGGGAAGAGATTTTCGATGTCGACACCCCAAGTGGCGTTGAACCATCCCATGACGGCGAGCGAGCCTATGAGCAGAACCGTCCACGACACTTGCTGTGTCTGCGACAGGCTGAATCGGTAGCGTTCGTCGATCAACGCTCCGAACCACTGGCCCTTTCTCGCGAGCCCGGCGGCAGCGATCAGAGCCGCGATGGACGTCAACACGATGGTGAACGGTATGAGCAGCGAAAAATGGGTGTCATTGGTTTTCAGCATGTTCCAGAAAAAACTCGAGGTTTTGCCGAACGGCTGCGCCGTCTTCGCCCAGTAGGCGATGAACCAGAACCAGAACGCGCTCGCAACGAACACGGCTAACCACAGCACAAACAATAGCGCGGCATACGTTCTTTTTCGTCTCGATACCGTGGTGTCCGGCCCAGGCGACAGCGCGAGCGGGTTCGGCTTCGGCACCGGCGCGCCGGACGGCGCCTGTTTCGGCCAGAGTCCAACACTCAGATCGGCGTCCGTCAAGGCTGCGGATGGATCGAGTTCGTCGAAGAAGAACAGGCGTTTGGGCGTGCTGCTTGTCCCGTCCAGAAACGGGGCGGTCACGAGCGCCATGTGCGACCCCGTCGCGAACGGCCAGTTCAGCCCCAGTCCCGCCCTGTCGCCGATGACGCCGGAATTCTTGGGATCGCTCGTCCAGAAGAGGACGTAGTTGCCGAAGGAGCCGTTCGTTTCATCCGGCGCTGGCTCGCTGGTCGCCGCCTTCGCACAACTTTGCCACGCGGCGTCGGCTTCCGGGTTCGCCGGAACGTCTGTCGGTCCAGGCTTCAGAAAGCCCGCCCCGTTCAGGCTGAGAATCGTGTGCGCCAGCGCGTTTCGGGCCGACTGCAACGCCGAAGCGTCGCCGTCCGTCGTCTTCCAGTCGCGGGTCAAGAACCAGAGGATACGTGCACATTCCGCAGTCGCTTGAGGATTCACCATGTTCCCTGCTCCCGAAATGCAGACAAGAGATCGCGCGATAAAGCGCGCCGCGTCACACGCCTAGTTAAAGTCGATGGGCCGGGATACGCCGAGGATTCTTCCCCGCGCATCGTCGGCTTCCATGCCGATTTCATCGAAGGCCCCGAAATACTCCTTGAGCGATGGCGCGTCGGTCAGCGGCGCCGCGCCCGTATCCGATGCTCTTTTCTGCCAGCGCATCAACGTCAGCAGCCGCACACGGCCCGGCTTGTCGAGCACGACGGGGTCGTCCTTGCCACCGGCATTCCAGATGAGTTCGACGCCATGCGCCTGTGTCCCTTGTCCATCGAGGATGCGATAGATTGCGACTGGCGCCTCGCGCGTACGATCGAAGGCATCGCGCACGAACGCCGTGACGATGAGCGCCACCTCGCCCGCCAATTGCGAGCCGGCGTGGGCGGGAAGCCAGCGCACGGACTGCACGGGCGCGACGGCATCGAGTTCCTTGCGCAGCCTGATCGACGGCAAATGCGTGCCGGCGTCCACGACGACGCTGAGCGCCGTGACCGGACACGCGCGCCGCACTGGTCCGCCCGGCAGGGTCACTTCGAACAGCGAAACATCCTGCGTGAATTGTGACCACATCGAAGCCGTAAACGATGTCAGCCTGACGCCGACGACGCGCGGTCCTGCATCGCCGCTTGCCAGTGCGTTTTGCGCGCTGCCGCCCTGTGGCGGCGCCGAATCGACGGTGACGTAGACCGGATCGTTCGGCCGGAAAGTCTTGCCGCCAGCGAGCAGCGGCAGGCATGCCACCGTGAGCCACGCGCCCGCTTGCGAGCGCGTCGCGGCGCTTTCGAGACCGTCGTCGATCAGCAACCGGACCGATACATCGAGAATCGGCTCGTAGGCATCGGTGCTCGCCTCGGGCGGATCGCGTTGCGAGAGCACCAAGCGAAACTGCGCGACGCCGGACGGCGTCATCTTCGTGGAGAAGGTTCCCGCGGGGCCGAGGTCGGTATCGAGCGAAATAGACAGGCTTTCGGGCAGGAGATCGAGCGTCGTCTGGATGAATCGCGTCGTCCACGCGGGGGCCGCAAGCGCACCTTTCTCGACCTGCACCTTCGCGAACACGCTCGCGGCCTCGACCTTACCGAAATCGATGACGAGGCCTTCATGCACGCCGGGCGGAAACGCGGCAGCGTCCTCGGTCTTCGAGCGCAACAGCATTTTCTGGCCGGCGATCGGGCGGATCTCGCGGCAAGACGTTTCGATTGATTCGACACGCCGGAACCTGAGCCGCGCGAGCGTCCACGGTTCGATCTCCGATGCCTCCGGCAAGTCCAAATCCTGCGGCACCGGCGTCACCACGAAGCCGGATCGTCCGAAGCGGGGCGCTTCGGTTTCGCGGTCGAAGGTGTAGCCGAGCGGACCATCGAGACGAAGCGGCACCGGCACCCCGCTGTGCCCTTCGCCGGTGAGCACCGGGTCCGGGCCGATCTCCGGCCAAAAGCGCTGGATATCGGCTGGACCGACGAACGTCGACTTCGAGGTGTCGGTCTGGTTGGCCACCGCCTGATCGTGGGCGATGCTTGCCGCGTCGCTCGCCTGGTTCGCGTGCTCGCGCTGCTTCTGCGCAGCCATGTAAGCGAGATTCGCCTGATCGCGGGCTTCGACGATCTTCTGCTTCTCGGGAGAAGCCGGATTCGACTTGACCCGCTCGTATTCGTTTGTCGCACTGTCGAGTATCACTTTCGCGCGCGCCTCGTCTTCACGGGCGACCACTTCCGCGCGCGACAGCGCGGTAAGGGAGGCATCGGCACGCGCCCGACGCAACGCGAGTTGCACGTCCGGGTCGTTCGGCGCACGTGCGTACGCCATCTCCGCCTGCGTTAGCGCCTTCGCCTTCTCGTGTGCGCGCGCGAGCTGGGCGGCATCGGCCGAGAAAGCGGGCACGTCCGGCAGTGAATGACGCGCGTAGTCGAGCGCGACTTCCACGCCATCGCCGATGTTGAAATTCGCGAACATAGGTTCCGAGAAGATCGCGAGCAAAGGCGGCACCGACGCGTCGGGCATCAGCCGTTCCGTCAGCGGCAAGACGAGCATCAGGCCGGGACGCTTCGGCACGCGGCCGGTTTCGCGATCACCGATGAGAAGCGAGTGCCACGTAGCTTCCGACGATGCCCGCGACCGGTGCGTGTAGCGTGTCAGGTTGAGCGCGGGGCGCATCGCGGCGTAGCGGCTGGTCGCGCGCAACGCGAAACGCCACCAGTTCGCACCGCCGCGATATTTGAGATCCTTGATGAATAGCGACGGACGAAAGTCATCGGACGCGGTCCGCTGCGCTGGCGGAATCGGCCGAATGGCTTGCTGGATACTCCTTGGCAACAGATGCGCCAGATGAAGCCGCGTCTCGTCGATCACGCCGATGTCGTCATCGCGCCGATCGACAAATGCCACGTTTTCGAAGTTCTTCGTCTCGACGTTCTTTTCCTGCGCGGCCGTCGTCATGATGCTGTTCACGCTTTCAGGCACCGGCGGCAGGGGCCGGCCGCGCCAGCCCCATCGCTGGTTCAGCAGCGCGACGTGACTGACGTAGCGCATCGGCACGTAGTTCAGCAGGCGGCCATCGCGGTCCACGCCATTCACATACGAAAGCGCCAGCCGCACATTGGCTGCATCCGCGAAACTGGGGCTGAGAACACGTTCGATATGCAGCGGATCCGACGACGCATCCGTGCCGAAGACGGGCATCGTGTCCGTGGACACTTCGACGGTCAGCGTCAGCGCCGCGCCCAGCCGATGATCCTTGAAGCGCAGCAGCCCTTCCCACGCGCCCTTGCCGAATCGTTCCTTCGGCAACTTGTCCGCGAAGCTCTGTTTCGCTTCCGGGACCGCGCCGTAGAAGCGCAACTCGTAGACGCCACCCGCCGCGACGTTGACCGAGCTTGCCGTGCTGCCGGTCTCGGGCATAAGGCCAGCGTTCGTCGCGACGTTCACCGAGAAATCGACGTGCCGCGACGGGTCGCTCACCGACTGGCGAAACGGATTCTGCCAGGCACGGTCTCCCGACCAGTCGGTGCCATCGACGAACCGGCGTCCGAGCGAGCGCCGCACCGGAAACAACTGGACGCACTCGACGACGAGCCGCTCGACGGCCGGATCGTCGAGCGAGAGATCGGACTCGCGCGTGGGCGTTTTCAGGACCAGTTGATCGTGCGCCTGATTCAGCGCATTGCCTACCTGGTCCATCGTCCAGTTGATCCAGCGTTCATAGGTCGCGAATTCCACGGCGGGACGGCGCAACGGGAACCTCATGTCCGGATCCGACGATCTGCGTTTGCCGATGCCATCAAGCACATGGATGACGCGCTTGCGATGTGCGATCTCGTCCGGCGCAACGAGCATCGGCTCGGTGATCTGATAGGCGCCGGTGCCGTCCAGCTGCGCGCGCCCGAGCGATGCGAGCGGCGGCATAAGAAATGCGTCTCCGCCGTGGACACCGGGCGGATTCGTCAGTGCGATCCAGAAAACGCGCCACTTCGACAGATCGACCGCTCGGCCGTTGATCTGCCGCGCGAAAGTAAAGATCCCAGGACATTCGACGAAGCCATCCGGCTTCGGCGTCTGCTCCTTGAGCAGCGCGACGCCGTTCGCGCCGATCGTCACACGCAAACCGAGCGACGTATCCGTCGGCCAGTCTGCGCTCGTAAGTTTGACATCGTCGAAAGCGATCGGCATGTCTTCGGTAGTCGAGCCGACGATCGACAGATGGATCTCCGGCCGCGCGGGCAGCGCACGGCCATCGGCACCGACCGATCCGTCCGGCAACCCGCCGATATCGATTTGCAGCGCGCGGCTCGACGCATCCGCCCAGGTGAATTCGAGGGTGCCCTGCGTCGCTTCCTTGTTGCGATAGAAGATGATCGTCTCGCCCGCCTGCAGTGTGATAGGCGCGGGCAGAATCGGCAACTCGGCCGCCAGCGGAAACACGCCTTCGGGAACGCCGGGCAGAATCGCGGTCTTTAACGGATCGTCGAGCCTCGGCGCGCTGACGGGCGTCGTGCGCAGATAGTCGACGCGGCGCACGAGGTCGTCGGCCTGCTGCGCGCCGCCCGGCAGTTCGTTCGCCGAAAGCTCGATCCGACCACCATCGCCGCGCATCTTCGTCGCGATCGACGGGTCCGATGAATCGCGCAGGCATATCGGTAGAGACCCGCCGTGACCGATCACATAAGGCAGGAAGAAATAGCGCTTGCCGAAACACAGCGCCGGCAGCTTCACGCGGCCTCGCCCCGCCTGCTCGCCTTCGCGCGCATGCGGAAAGGCGTAGGCCTCCATGCGGCGCGGCGCGGAAGGCCTATCCGGCTGAACATGCGCGGGATCGTGCGCCATCGTGCCGATCAGCGTGCGGTTGTCGTACGTGATGCACCCCCCACGCACGCCGCCGACTTCACTCACCTGAACCGCGACCGGATCGAACGGCTTTTTCTGAACCAGCGTCGAGCCGCCATCGAAATCGATGACGGAATGGTCCTGGTCCAGCACGTGCAATTCGGCGACGTTGAGACTGAACCACGGTTGATCGGGCCAGTCGATCGAGTTGTCCGAACGCGCGGCGAGCACGCCCATTCCCGAGAACATATGCCACAGGTCCTGCTGGCCTTCGATCGGCTGCGGCTGATCGATCGGAAACACGATCGGCACGGCCTTCACGCTGACGCCGTAGCCTTCGGCGCAGGGCATGTCGGCGGCGGCCAGCGCGAGGGCGGCGGTCGTGGCGTTTTTGACGGCGCGTGCGGCGGCGTCCGTGAACAAGGTGTCGATCGGCGTCGCCGCGCCCGGCTGCCGGATCGTCTGAAGCGCCGCGTCGCATTCCGCGTTGATGCGGTTCTGCGCCCAAGGACCGAGCGTCGCGGCGATCTTCTGCAGCCGCGTCTCGAATTTGCCTTGCGCGCGCTTCGCGTCGCTTCCGTCCGGCAGACGGCCGGCCACGATGAAGGGAATGAACGGCGCCGCATACACTAGCGCCGCCTGATCGCGAAGCGTCTGGCCGGAGACATTATCCAGCAGACGCTTGATGATGCCATCGGCGATTCCGGCGAATGACGCGGTCACGGCCGGAGCCAGCGCCGCATTGCTCGTGATCGCGAGTTCCAGATGCGCGGCGCGCTGCAGCGCCGGATCGTTTGGAAGTTCGACCGGAGGAATTCCGGCGCCGCCAATCGTCATTGCAAATGTCGATGGCGTGCCCGGAAGATTCCGCGTGATGGTCAGCGTCACCGCCGACGGGCCTTTCGGAATGTCGGCGGACAACTCGGCGTCGGTCACGGCGGCATCGCCGAACTTCAACGCGACGTGCAGTTTCGCGCCGGCGTCGGCGGCGTCCACGCTCAGATCGAAGGCCATCGACGCGGTCGCGTCGCCGGCCAGCGTGCTCATGTCGAGCAGGCCGAGCAACCCGCTATCGTCCCGTTCGATTTTTTTGTCGGCGACGTTCCACTGCACGGCCGACAAATGGAGCAAGGGCGTTGCTGCGGCGCCGAGCGGCAGCGCATCGACCTTTGCGGACCAGTACGCGAGCAGCCAGTCGCGCACGCTTTCGGACGTGTCCACGCGACTGACGGTCGCCGGGTCGGACACGGTCGTATCGCGCGGCAGGCCCAGCAATCCTGTGACGCGGTCGTCGGACCAGACCTGAAACGTGGCGGGATCGAATTCCGTGGCCGTGGCGAGCCGCACCTCGCGAGCGCTCGACAGCAACAGGAAGCTGAAATTGTCCGCCGCCGGACGCGACCGCGCGATGCCGACTGCAAGCGGAAACACGCCCGTCGTCGATTGCGCGGAATGCGAGAGCATGCGCCAGTGCACGACGGCCAGCGCACTGCGGAGCAGCTTGCGGTTGTCGGGCGACTTCAGCAGCATTGCCTGTGGTCCGAACGGGTCCTGCCTGATTTCGGCGATGATCTGCTCTAGTCCTTCCGCCAGCCGCTGCGCCGGGTCGAGAATCTTCGCAATCCTGTGCGGCAGCGCCGCCATCCAGTCCTCGTCGATGACACCAGCCCACGTCGATGCGCCGCCGACCAGAAAATCCTTTTCGAGAATGATGCGGTCGCCCAACTCGGGTGCAGACTCGATGCGTTTCACGAGCGCAGTCGCCTTGAGCAACGTGCCGTCATCCGGGACCGGCTGATACTCGTACGTCCAGTTGCCGTTGTTCAGCGCCGGTGGTTTGCCGGGATCGGCGTCGTACTTGCCGAGGTCCACGTTCGGGTCCGTGCCCGCCACACCGAAGACCGGCACGATGACGTAATCCGTCGCGCTGGCGTTCGGCGGCAACTTGAGACAGGTCCACACTGCATTCGCTTCGGGCAAGGGTGCGGGCATCGTCGTCATGCTTTCGACGAAGCCGAACAGCGTCGGAACCGATGCGTTCCCGTCCGATGTCTCGAGACTGGCGGGATCGAACGGCTGCGGCGACGGCGGCTTGATCATCGAACCGACCACCTGCTCGCGGCGTTGCGCGAACTTCGGCGGCACGTTGGCGTCGCTTCGGCGACACGGCGTGAGCTCCACGCTCGTGCCCACGCTCGCGGCCACGTTGTCGTGTGCGGGCTGGATCGGCCAGGCCCTCCAGGAAGTAGGGAGGCTTGGATCCCATGCGCCGCCGCCCGGCGTCTTCCAGCGCCACGGCAGCAGGTAGGACACGTCATCCGGCTTCGCCCGATCGCCACCGACCGGCGTGACGGACGCACTCACGCGCACGCCCACGTATCTCTGCACGGTCGTCGTCCCGGCCTGACCGTTGTCCGCGATATCGGGCAGCCAGTCGATCTGCACATTGATCTGGAGCGAACGTGTCATGGCGGTCACGCGTACGAATTAGAGTAGGAAGTGTCCTGAGCCTGTTCCTTCTTCTGGCCGAGGAACGTGTATTCGACGTGCTCGTTTGCCGATACCGAATAGAACATGCTGATCTTCACCTTCATGGTCAGCATCCCGGACGCGATCATCCGATCGCCGTCATAGGTGACCTGCAGCAGCAGCGAGATGCCCACGGTGATCAGGCCCAGGACATCGACACAGCCGCGCACCAGCAGAAACACCGACACCGCTGTGGTCGACCCGCCGGGGCCGGTCGTCCACGTCAGCGCGACCGAGCAGCCAACCTGCACCCACACGCCGCCCGACACCACGCCAAAGGTGAAGCCCATCCCGACACCCGCCACGATGCCCGCCTCGAACGTGAATGCGAGAACGGGCGATGGGCGCGCCATCGGCAGGAAAGACAGCCGCGAGGTGAGAAAGCCGCCGCCGTTGAGAACCCAGATGTTGAACGTGAACGGCGCGAGCTTCGCGCCGATGCCGAGCTCTGTGAGGATTTCGAACTCGGGCAGTGCCGCTACGCCGAACAACACGTGCAGGGACAAGTCGGAAATGCCGAACACGCCGGTCTGTAACGGCGGCAACACCATGTCCAGACGCGCCGCCACGCCGCTGGGCACGCCGCCGGACATATACGGCACGATCTCGAAGTCACCCTCCTGCCCGCTCGTTTCGACGAGATTGGTCAGAAATTCGAGCGTCTCGGCGAGTTCCACGCGGTTAGGCTGAATGTTGAAATCGATCTTGCCCGACTCGTCGAAGAACAGCCCCGTCTGCCGGAACGTGACCAGCGTCTGACCGGCGCAGACGAGTCGCCAGTCGCCCGCGAGCTTGCCGTGCATCGACTTCTGCGTGCCTTGGCGCCCTTCTGCGAGCCGCGCCGACGCCGTGAAGCGCGCATCGTCGATCATGATCTGCACCGGCCCGAAATCGAGCAGCGGCGCGGGATCGGAAAAGGGCACGTCGATGTCCGCCTCGATCCACGCGGTCAGCTCCGCGCGGTCGAAGCCGTGGCGCACCTTGACTGCTTCGCTATCCGACAGATCAGGAAACGGCAGATTCTTAAAGAGGCCGTCGAGCTTGATGCCCGAGAAGTCGGGAAAGAGCTTCGACACATCGAGGTCTTTCAGCGCATCGGGCACCAGCTGATCGCCGATACCCGATGCTGGCAGGCGAATGCCCAGCGACTTCAGCGCCTGATCCGTTGCTCCTGCCGCCGCGCCGAGCGCCGCCGCCGTATCAGCAACACGGTTGACCAGCGCGATCGCCGGCGTCATATCGACGATCTTGTTCGCCTCCTGAAACACGTAGGCGACTTCCGGGCGGTTGAAGCTGAGCTGATCCGTCTTTGGCGGATCGCCGAGCGCGCGGAACAGCCGCAGCGTGTCCGATCCCTGGCTGTAGATGCGCGTAATCTCGCCCGCGGCTTCCTGCGGATCGCAGCCGATTGCATCGCGGACGGCGTCCTGCACGGAACCTGCGAACCGGCTGATGCGGTCGTTGACTGTCTGCGAGATGGCCGTGACCTGTTCATCGACGGCGCGCTGAAGATTTGCGAGTTGCTCCGCACCGCCGTCGACCACCGCGCCGATGGCATTGCCGATGGTCTCCTTGAGCCTCTTCTGGTAGTTCACGATATCGGCGATGTCTTTGATCGCCTGCTTGCCGTCGCTGACCGACTTCGACACGAAGCCTTCGATCGTCTCGCAACTGACCGTGAGCCTCTCGATCACCGCCTTGATGGGCTCGTGGATCGCCGCCTTGAAGCGGTCTTCGGCGCCGCCGATCGCGGCCGCGAGTTTCGCCCATTCCGTGTGGGCCATCGTCCTCGCGTCGCCCGCTGTCTTGTGCGCACCCCTGATCGCCGAGACCAGCGCATCGCCGGCTGCGAGCTGGATGGTGTTGGCATAGTTGGCGAGATCCGTCAGTTTGCCGTTCAGCGCGTCGTATAGCGCCTGGATGTAGCTGGCCGCGTCGGACCGGAAATCGCTGAACGGTTTCGTGACGCTGTCGAGCAAGCTCTGCGACTGGCTGGTCGCAAGATCGAGCCGCGCGATCATCTGCCCCGCCATCTGGTCGAATTCCGCCCGGAAGGCGCCGACGCGCTGGCTCAGGTCAGCCGAAATCGCACCGGTGGCCGCCTTCACGGCCCCGTTCAGCGCGACGAGCCTCGACAACGCGCCGTCGATGACCACCACCAGCCGCACAGCGTCGGGCGGGAAGCCGGAGCGCGAGGCCATCGCATCCAGCGCGGCTATCGTCTCGTTGGCTTCGTCCGCCCGCTGTTGAAACGCGTGTTGCAGGTCGCTCAGCGGCGCCGCCGCCGCGTCGGGCAGCGCGACCACATGTTGCCGGATGGTGGCCACGGCGTTGCGCATGGCGTCCCCGATATCGTCCGCAAGCCGGTTTCGGGCCGAATCGATGCCGTTCAGATCGGCCTGGACCTGAGCGAGCACGGATAGAGCGGCGGCGTGTGCCCGATCGATGGCGGTCTTCGGTCCGCCGACGGCGCGCCTGAGCGCATCCTGCACCGCTTTGCCGATTTCGTCCGGCTTCTGCTCGGCCGCGCGGTCCAGCGCGACGACGACGGCTTGCAGCGGATCGACCAGCTGCTTGTAGAACTGACTGACGGCGTCATCGACCGTCTTCAGCGCGCGATCCCGCTGCATGTCGAACTGCGTAGTCAGGCGCTTTTCGATGGCCGCGCACGGCGCTGCCGCGTCGAGCGCCGCCACGCCGTCGAGGATGTGCGTGGCGTCGTCCAACGCCTTCGGCACGCCGCCCGCCCCGAAAATGCGGTCGAGTTCGGCGTTGACGTGGTTCGTCGCATCTGACCTCCACGCGGCGACCGTCGCGGGATCGGGATTCGGGGGGAGCGCGGTCAGCGCATTGAACGCAGTGCGCATGGACCCGACGACGCGATCGAACTGCACGCGCGCATCGACGGTCACCTGCGCCAGGCCGCTGCCCAGCTGCCGGCCGGCGCGCGCCTGCGAATCGCCCGAGCCGGACGCCGGCACGGGCGCCGCGCGGCCGATCGTCACATTGCTCAGCAGCGCGACCGGCCCCTTGTCCTGCCGGCCATGGGTGACGGAAACCAGCTCGTTCGATGGCGTCAAACCGATCGTCAGCCTGTCGTATCCGGCCACGCATGCGCGCTCGGCGGGCAAATCGGTGTCGTTGAGATCGCCCGACGTGCACGTGGAGTTGGCGCTGCACGGAATCGGCAGGTCGACGAAATCGACTTCGCGAACCGCATGCCACGTGTCGGTGTCGTCGCCAGTCTCGCCCGGCGTGACCGAGCTGTAGAAAAAGAGCTTCTCGGGTTCGGCGATCTCGAGCGCTTTCTCCGCCTTGTTCTCGCCCATGACGATCAGCCGAATCTGCGGCTTCGGGTAGATGAACGTCGGATCGTCGGGATCGTCGGGCCGGTCGGGTAAGTGGTCGAACGCCTTGTTCCACAGCGGAACCTCCCAGCCTTCCGCGCGCACATCGCCGCCCCATCTGCTGTCGACGCGGATCTTGCGGCTGATGAACTCCACGCCCGTCAGACAGCCTGCCGCCTCGATCGCGTTGCCCTTTTCCGGATATCGGCGCACGGGTTCCAGCAGCTCGACGTATTCCTCGACCTTGCGCAGCACGGGCCGGCCGCGCAGTTGATCCTGCTGGCGGCCGATCGGACCGGTGTTATAGAACTGCGCCGCAGGCACGACGGACCGCTCGAAGACGATAACGTGCTTGGCGCGGTTCCACAGCGCACCGATCCGCCCGATCCGCTCAAGCGCGTAACGATGCACGCGCCCCATCGCGGTTTCGGTTTCGATCGCGCTGCGATTCAGGTCCCACAGTCCGCGCTGATGCGCCCAGCCACCGAGCGCCGACAGGTGGACGCCCTGCACGCGGCCGCCGCCCGCATCGGTCTTGGCGTAGACGCTGCGCAGAATGTTCGCGCTTTCGAAGGCCCACGGCACGCCGCCAGGAAAACTCTCGTTGTCGTCGGTCAATGCGCTGAAGGTCGAGGCCAGCCCGGCGTCGAGATCCGGCGGCACGCCTCCCGGAATCGGCCAGCGGAATGGCGTGAGCGGTCCGGAGCTGGCCTTGGTGCGCAGGCGGAAGCTCACATCCTTTTCGATGGTGAGATCATCGAGCGCGTTGTCCTTCCACAGCCGGTCGACTGCGAGACGACGGCGCTCGGCGCGCAGGAGCGCGTTGAAGTCCCGCGCATAGGTCTTCACGTTCGGACTGTCGTTGGCGAGACCGTCGGCGGGTGCGCCGATCGCCGCGCCGATTTCCGCCAGCCGCAAACCCGGCGCCGATGGCCGGATGCGCGTGACGATGCCGTACATCAGCTCCAGTCGCATGTCGCGCAGACCGACGCCCGGCGCGCGCTGGCCCGCGTAACCCATGAGCCGCCGAAGATTCCATCCGGGCTCGGCGTAGCGCACGTCGAAATACGAAGGATCGACATCGAGCCGCGTGGCCGAGCCAATGCGCGCCGCGGCCGGCACGCCTTCCGCGATATCGGGCGGTCCGCCGCCGCTCGCATCGTTTCGATTCTTTTCCATCGCTTCGCCGATGACCTGCGGCGGCAGGAGCAGGCTGATGGTATCGGCGTCGTTGACGACCCGCCACGACAATCCGTTCTCGCCGGCCGCGTTCCAGACTGCCACCTCGTACGCCTCGCTCGTCTGCGCCGCCGAAAGATCCGGGCTTCGGACGAGCGCGACGCGAAACGGCGCAGGATCGATCACCAGCAGTGCCGCGTCGGAAGCCGTGTCGGGCGGCGCCGGGCTGTCGGCATCGTGCTTACTGATGGTCTTGAGCGACAACTGCAGCGTCTGATTGCGATGCCGCGTGACCGTCTCGGCCGCGTGCAAGGTCCAGTTGACGCGTTCCGGCGCGAGCGGCGCATCGAGCGGAAACAGCAGCGGCGCGTCCGGGTCCGCGCCTAGATCCGGCAGGGCATCGCGTACGCGCTCGTCGGTGGTGATGCGCGCGTCGTCAGGTAAGTCGTCTTGTCCCGCGGGCCGCACCCGGCTCACCTGTAGTTTCAGGAGCGCGTCGATGCCCGAGCTGACTTCGCCGCTCGACAGATAGAGATAACGCAGCACGCCCAACTGGTCGATGTTCGTCGTCGGATCGTTGGCGCTTGCGACGCCGAATGGCGCGAAGCCGATCTCCAGCGCGCCGATTCGCGTCCAGCGCATCGCCTTGTCGCTCGCCGACAACTGCACCCCGACGATGATTCCCGACACCGCCTGATCCGGCTCGCGTTCGCTGATCGCCGGCTGAAAGCACGGCCAGTCCGTGCAGCCCGATGGCTTCTTTTGAACCGCATCGGCGAATCGCGGGGCACTGAGCAGCGCGTCGTAACCGAGCGTGACGGCGCTCGTCAGCGTGAGCCGCGGGAACGCCGCTTTCGCCGCGAAAGACAGCAGCGCTTCACGTGTGGACGATGTCTTGCCGTCGGGCGGTGGGGCGAGATGGCTGCGCCACATATCGGCGATGAAGCGCGGCTCCAGCACACGAAACTTCGCGTCGATCGTCGTCCCGGCGATGTGCCTGTCGTACGGCGCGCGGTCGATCAGATTGCCGACGAAGTGCCACAGAAACGTCGCGCCCTTGTTCGCGTCCGCGAGGATCGGCAGCATTGAGATGGGCGTGGCGTCGCGCGCCTGGCGCAGGCCGGCGTAAAGCGCCTCAACCCGATCGCGTATGATCTTCAGAACCGCTGCGGTGATCGATTTCTGGCCATCGTCCTTGGGGCGCGCCGTCAGAATCCAGCGGATGCCGGACGCGGGCGACAAACGCCAGTTGATTGCGTCGACCGGCTGTTCCTGCGCAAACAGCAGCCACACATTGTTCGGCCACGCGGCGTTGTCGGGCAGAAAATCGAGCGCAAATCCCCGTCCGATGGAATACGCGGCCTCGAAGCGCAGCGCGAGGCTGACCGTTCGGCTGCCGACGCGCCGCCGCCTGACGAAGCGAAAACCCAGTTCGCGTGACATGTGATCGAGCTGCATCACATAACCGAGCCTGTCGAGCAAGGGCGAGAAGACCGGACTTGCGACGCTCGTGTCATGCTGCCTGAGCCATGCGTCCAATGATCCGGCAGGCAGGTAGTCCCGCGCGCGTGCGTTCGGACGGCTGAGTCGCCCGAGCCATCCCCGGATGGTCTTCGACCATTGCCGCGACGATTTCGGCGAGGACGCATCCCACGTGGTCGTCGTAAAGCCGACTCGCATGCTTTCGAACCACGGCCCGTAGCTGTCGGCGTAGCCGTCGTCCGCGCTGCCTGCGTCGGTGGGCGCGGCGAACATGGACGCTGTCGTGTCGGATCTGACCGCATAGAAGCGGAACATACCGCGCGTCTCGGCATTCCTCTTCGCGTGTCCGTTCAGCGGCAGCCGCACCTGCGCCAAAACCGCAAACGCGCGAATCTTGCCTCGGGCGGTGGTCGGATCGCCGGCCATCTGTCCGTCGGTTGCCACCTGCATCGGATCGGTGACTACGATCAGCCGTGAGCCAAACGGCGCCTGAGGGATGGGATCGGTGACGGGATCGCCGGGCGGCGCATTCACGGACGAATCGACGTAGCGGCACGTGTCCAGCATCAACAGCGGTCCATCCGAAGCCGGCTGATCGCGTTGCATCTGCTGAGCAGCCGGACCGGTATCGTCGGGCTGATCCGGTTGATCCGGTTGACTGTCTGCATCGTAGAAAGCAATCCTGACGATATCGCGAAACGGAACCGCAAAGTTCGTCAGCGATACGGCCGGCTCCGTCGTCGTCCCCGGAACCTTGACCATCTTCGACAGCGATTCCCGCAAAGCCGCCGACAGGTCGTTGGGCGCGTAGAAGTCGTCGCGCTCCTCTTTGGTCATGACCAGAAGCGCGCCTGGGCCGAACTGATCGTAGCAATTCACCGTCAGCAGCGGATCGAGCTTGTCGAGATCATCCAGCGGATGCGGCACATCCAGACCACGCTGCCGTCTGGCGAGTAAAGCCTCCAGCTCGGCCAGCGGAAACACTCGATAACGCCACTCGGTGACCGTAGGCGTCCCCGGATACGTTACCTCTCCGACGACGATCGCCTGAGGGATACTGTTCGATCCCGATACGGGTGATCCCGTGCCGCTCCTGACGGCGATCAACGCGATCCTAAACGTGCGCGGATCCGCGCCGGATCCTCCCGGATTGCTGCTGGCCATCTGGTTCGAATTCGTCATTGCAGGCTCCGACGATTCATCATCGACCGGCTCGCCCTTCGACCGGCACTCGATACCCCGGATCGAACGAGAAGTCAGGACGAAACAATTCCCGACCGACGACGGTCGCGCGAGCAACCGGTCGCCAGTCTGCGGTTTGAGTGACTACTGCCGGAGAATGATCGATGCGTTCGAACGCCCGATGAGAGACGTCCCATTCCCGGGCCGATGCTGCTTATGGCGCAAACATATCGGTCGCCGATTATCAAGTAAGGATTGCATACAAAGGACGGCGCGCGCCGGCCATATGGCCGAGCACGATTCAACCCATCCCGTGGATCAGGCCAGACGTGACACGCGAGGACTGCGGATTCCAAAGACCCCGTGATAGGAATCCGAAATAAATCTAGTCGCTAGCACGGATTTGCACAAGCCAGTTTTTTTAGCGCGGCGCGGGTCCGTCAGCGGGGCGTTTTGACGATGCGGGTTTTATGGCGCAGGGTCGAGGCGGGTGCAGGTCGGCGTGGAGATATCGTCGACCGAGACTATCTCTCCCTCGGCGCCCGAGTCGCACGCCGTCCATTCCACTGATTGCTGGCGCGCGCCATGAGTCCCATCAGCAGGAACGGGCGTGAAGTAGTACATGCCGGTGCTGGTCTGCAGTTTCCCGTTGTGACACGAATAGACAAGCGCTCTGACTGACCGAAAGAACCTCGATGTTGGCGTCACATTCCGGATTGAGATCTGCCATCGTCTTCTCCTTGTTTCGAGTTCAGGTCTGCTAGTTTAGGAGATGCGATAGCCACTCCTAAGTGCCAATGTTCGGTAGCCCACATGGAACGTTCGCTGCCCGGCATCGACCGATCGCTTCTTCCACCCGGGCCGTTCGAACAACTGAAGCCGGAATCACGTGTTGGCCATCGGTCATCGTTCACTTGATCTTTCCGTCCTTGCGTCTGAGTCCGGCTTGGCGGGAAGGTCGCCGATCTGCGTTCGTCTGACGTACTACCCTGTTCGCTAGCCTCGGTTTCCGTTGAGTGGTTTCAGCTTGGTCGCGCCAATCGCATGACGAGACCAGGTCGATGTCGTTGGCTACAGTTCGACAGGATTGCCGATGCTCGACTGGAGCCACGAAGAGAACTCTCGCGCCGTCTGCGAATCCAGTGAACGCGTGCTGAACAAATACTGTGTCGCGCTCGTAAGCTCCGTTGCGCTCGCGGGAGCGTGCGGCACGAACGGCTCGATCTGGCTTTCTCGTTTAGCCCATTCCGTGAGGACGTGCTCGAGGCCGCGAGCTGTGTGCTCATCGAGCGATCCCACACCCACGATGCGAACGACACGCTGGAGGACATTGGGATCGTCGGCGCCGACTTGCGCCGCCACGCGTCGTGCGAGTTCCGGCGCGCGTGCGATGATCTCGTCGGGCAGGCGACTGAATACGCGTACCGCGTTCTCGCTGAAGCGCGTCTTCGACTTGCTCTCTCCCAAGGCGGACTCCAAGCTTGCTACGTCAGAGTGAAGCAGAATCAAGTCATCGCCGAGTTGCTCGCCCAACTCTCCGAGCTCGGAAAGAGCCCGCAACACGCCTGCAAAATCCTGCCGCAAGCGACGCACTTGCGCGAGCTCTTGCAGCGCGCTCTGAATTTCGCTGGGGTCCGCACTCGCACGAGCGGCCGTGACCGCTTGTTCGGCGGCTGCTTCCGCTGCCGCAAGGTCGCCATTCGGCAATGAGCGCCGCGCGATACTCTCGATCAGGTGGAGGCGGCTCGTCGGTAGACGCTCCGAACGCCGCGCCAGCAGCACGAGTGCGGCGGCGGGATCGCCGAGGCGCAGCAAATCGGAGGCGCGAGTCTCCGCGTACACTTCCCATTCTTCCGGCGAAGCTTTGGCAACAACGGCCTCGTCACTCACGCCGCCGACTCGGTTGGCGAGATACGCTCGCGCAGGTCCGTCAAGCTCCTCGACCGCGCTGCGTAGATACACGTCGATACCCGTGGTCCAGCGGGCATCGATCTCCATCGGATCCTGATCGAGCCACAGGCGGTGATAGATCTCCTCTGCTCGATTGTCCGCGCCCGCACGCTTCGAAAAATACTCGATGGCGGATTCGTGGATTTGCCGGCGGGTTTCCGCGCTCCGCCCGTCCTTGCGGAAGCTTTCGAGCACGGTGCGCCGCAACTCCGATATCAGCACGAGTCGCGTCGCGTCACTCCCTCGGCGGACGAGTGCGACTTCCCGCGCCAGCTCGTCAAAGAGAGCGCGCGCCTCGCCAGCGGTTTCGATCTCGATTCCGCAGGGTCGCGCCAGCACCTGTTGAATGAGTTCCCACGTGAGATAGCGCAGCACCAAGCCCGGAATGGCGAGCTTCTTGATGGGACCGTCATGCAGATGCCCGGCGATGCGCTCGTACAATTGCCCCTGCACGATCGCATCCCCGACTCGGCGCCAAAGCTCCTCTTCCCCAAGTCGATCGAGCGCGTCGTTGCTCTCGTGCGTGAGGACCTCGGCCGCCAAACGCAGCGAGAGCGGATTGCCGCCCACGACCTGAACCATGCGCGCCACGAGGTCCGGTTTCGCCGCAAGGCGCGGCGGAAGATTGTTCGTCAACAGGGCTTCGGCTGCCTGCTGAGGCAGGGGGGCGAGCGCGAGCGGTGTGAGCGCGAGGCTCGCATCAGTTGCGACTCGGCCCGACAACACCGGCCGTAAGGCGGGCACGCGATAGCGCAGGTCGGTCACGAGCTTGGCGAGCGGTGCGATCGCATCCGGCGTCGCGTACTGCACTTCTTCGAGCGTGTCGAGCACCAGTAAGAAAGGCGCCGGCATGACTGCGTGGCTCGCGACGAGGAGCTCGGCGACATCCGCGAGGAGATCGTGAAAGTCGGTTCGCACCGCCAAAGCCGACAATGCGCCCTTGCGCGATTTCGTTACTACGTTCGTCCGCTGCGGTCGCGCTGCGCGCTGTCGAGTCGTGCACGTCGCGACGAAGCGGGTTGCTCTGTCGCTCAGTGCAGGAACCTGCGACGCTAGCTGTCGTGCAATCGCTGCCAAGAGGCCGACCGGATCGCGCGCGTCGAGCTCTGGACGATCGAAATCGAGATACACAAAAGGCCGCCACGCATCGACCCGCGTCGTGTCGCGCTCGGAGTGGGCGAGAATGAAGTGCGCGAGCAATGCGGATTTGCCCATGCCGCCCGGGGCATGCAGCATGACGGGGGGCGGTGGCGTGCCCTGAACGAAATCGGGTCCGTCCACATAGGTGGCGAGCCGCGCGAGCTCAGTGTCCCGTCCGGCGAAAAATCCCTCAGTCAGGTGTCGGAAGGGGGCAATCAACGTCGCGCGCTCGAGGCTGGCGAGCAGATCCTCGCGCGACGGCAGCGGCGCGCCGGTGCGTGCGAGCCAGTTCGACGCTTGAAACATCGCGCGCAGACGATCGGGATTTTGAAAATCGGCTCGCGCCGGCGGCGTACCCGCGATCAGCGCGCCGAGCGCGGCATCGAGTAGGTCGTGCGGCCTTTCGGCGTTGCGTTCGCGCGCGGCTTTGAGCTGACCTCGTGCGGCCAATCGTTCGAGAGCCCGCACGCGGACGTGCTCGGACAACATCCAGCGTGTGCCGCCGTCAGGGCTTCGCACGGGTGAGCTCTCGAGCAAGACCGCCATGAGGGCTTCTCGCTCGGGCGATCCTGCCGGCACGAGCGTCGTGGGATCGAAAGATGCGCTCACCGCTGCCGCTTCGGCCCATGACCAGCGGTCGGTATCCGAGGGCTCCGCATCTTCATCGCTCCACACATCGTCCGCGGGATCGCCAGCGTCGTCCGCCGGTCGATAGCGGCGCACGATGTCATCGAGTGCGATCGGTTTAGTCGTGACGCCTGGGGATGTGCTGGGTGAGCGCGCGGCGGTCGCCGTCGCATAGACACCGCCCGAGGCATTCCAAGCCAAGCCGCGCGCCGCCAGCTGGTCCCCGATCTCCATCACGCTGAGACCGTGGTTGAGCGACTTTCCGTCGGTGCCGACATGTACACCGAGCAGCCGCCAGCGCGCATCGAAGCAGGGCGCGCCCATTGCGCCCGGTTGCGTCGCGGTTCGGTAGTAGAGGCCTGCGCCATCGTCCCGAACCAATCCGTGAGTATCGACCGATACGACGAGCCGTGGCCCTTGGGCGAAGTACACGATCACCACGGCACCGTCGGGCGCTTCCGGAGGCAAAGGGGCGATCCAGCCCCGCGCGCGTGCGGCCGTGCCGGTGGCGCTCTCCGCCGCATATTCGCGACCCGCTTGTCCATCCAGACGCACGATGACGATCTGGTTGTCGAGCACATAGGGCTCGGACGCGAGCACGGCATATCTCTTTTCCAGAGCACCCGGCTCGAAGCATGCGGCGAAGCTCTTGCGCGTGAGCGCTTCGAGGAACACAGCTCCCCGGTCGGGGGTAAAGACGGCTGCGTGAGTCATCACCTGATCCGGACCGACGAGAAACGCCGTACCGATTCCGAACCCGTCCTCGTCTTGAATCAGGCAGACCTGTTTATCGATCTCACCCAGCCTGAACTGCCACGATCGGGCGTCCAGCGAGGTCAAGGCGGGGCGAACGGCCTCGACCAAATCCACCGTCTTCTCGATAAGTCCAGTCCTCTCGTTAAGGCGACGGAGGGCGTCGCTGTTTGAATTGGCTTCGTAGGCCGCCTTGAGCAGATCGCCAAGTCGTCCCACGGACGCGGCCCACCGCACGAGCTCATACACGCGCGTCTGATACGCACGTGCAGCGCTGCGCAGCTCGTACGGGACCTGCAACGGATCCATCACGCGCCGCTCGAGTGCTTCCGGCACGAAGCCCTCGACGAGCGCCGTCACAAGCGCTTGCTGCTGTTCTGTGGAGAGCGCGATCATCAGGGCGCGGCCAGCTCTTGCAACATGCCGCGCAGAAACTTGAAGCGCTCTTTCAGCGTGCGCGGTATCGCGTGAAATTCATCAATCCGGTCTTTGACGACTTGTTCCGTCACGTCCCACTTGCGCGCGCTCGCGACCTGCATGACGACGGAGACCATGTCGGTCGTCGTGAAGGGCTGCGCATCGTCACGGAGCGTCACGTCGTCGAGATCCACGGGAAGCGCGGCGCGGAAGCGCATCGCGACCACGCGCAAATACGGGCGCAACTCCTCATCCGCATAGGTCGCCAGGCGGATGATGAGGCTCTCCGTGCCATCCGGTAGCGGCGTGTCCGAAAACTCGTCGAACAACAAGAGGCGCGGGGATTTCCGTTCTTCGATCGCACGCGCAACCGTATCTGCAAGCTTCTCGGCCCAGCGCTCCGCGGATTCCTGGCCCTGCGACGGCAGCGGGCGTTCGGCGCCTAGACGCCAAAGAATGTCCGCGGCGAGCTCGTCGGGTTTGGGCAGGGCGGTCATCTTGAACTTGTTGACGATGTAGCCCCGAGTCGGCGCGACGTGGTTGATGAGATAGTACGAAAACGTTTTGCCCGTCTGTTCCTTGCCATCGATGAGCAGGACAGACGAGCCCGCCGGACTCATGAGATCGAGCAACTGGTTGCGCAGCGCTCGTCGGTTGACGAACGGTCGGTCGGCCTCGAGGAGCACTTCGTCGAAGGGGTTCGCGACGGTGCGCGGCGTGGCCGCCCGGTCGATCTCGGCCAGCACGCGGGCGAATTCGAGGCGGGGGGCAAATGCGTCGACGAGGCTCTGTACCAGGTCCCGCAGCCAACTATTGATTTCGGCGTAGTTCACGATGGCAAGAAACGACGCGCGATACGGCCTTTCAATGGGCACCACCCGCGCCCACGTTCCGTTCCGCACACCATCGACGTGCGTGCGGCAATCCTGCCAGCTGGGAATGGCATGTACGGTCGTGTCGACGAGCAATTCGCGGAAGGGCTGACTCAGCATCGCCTTACACCAGAATACCGGCTGCCTGCAGGCGTGCGAGCACTCGGCTGATGCGAATGCCTTCGTTCTTCGATACAGGGGGCTTGCCGGCCACCTCCATCGGCGTGCCTCCTGCATGATGCAATGCGATGAGTCGACATTGAGCATCGAACACGGGCGCACCAGATGACCCGGGCTCGGTGTCCGTGAGATAGCGAACGACTCCATCCGCGACGTCGCTGATGGTATTGCGTACGAAGCCGAGGCGCTTCTGCTGTCCGCCCGGGTGCTGGAGAATGTATGCCGCCTCGCCGACTTTTGGAACCGGCTCCGCCGCAAGAGGCAGGGTCGCCCAGCGTGGGTCCAGATCGTCGACTTCGACGACGGCCCAATCGTCGGGCTTTTCGCCGCGGATGCTGTTGGATATTCCGGCGAGCGACGTCACCGGCAGGCTCGCCCCCGTCGCATCCACATCGAACCCAAAATCTGCCTGCACGCGTGTGGCTAACATGCTCTTCGGGAACAGCACGTGATGGTTCGTCAGAATCAACTTCGGGCCGATACGAAAACCCGTGCCGAAGAACCGTCCGAACCCATTTTCGACCCGCAGCAGACACACGGCCGAGGCGCGCTCGAGGAGACCACCGAGCGTGGCGAGTAGATTCGGCACCTGGCCGACGGGCATCGTGAGGTCGTCGAAGAAGAGCAGCGCCTCGGGCTCGGTCACGGAGTCGTCGAACTGAGCATTTGCGCCCGGAGCCGGTACGGGCTCGGCGCTGACGGGCGCGAGCTTGTCCTTCAGCAGCGCTTCAAGAAAGGGCGCGCGTGGGTTGTTCGGCGTGCGGTCGCGTGCAGCCTGCACGGTCGCTCGCACGGTGCCCTGCGCAGCGAGCATCTGGAGGAGCAGGTACCAGAGGTTGCGCGCGGATAGTCCACTTGGGACATTGAGTGGATCGACGCCGAAGGGTTGAGTCAGCAAAAACGCTTCGGTATCCGTGCGGTACAAGTTGGCCAGCACCCTCATGAGCTCTTGGCCCTCGGGTTTGTCGAAGGGAAATGGAAAGTCATCGAGTATCGACATTCAGTCCTCGCCATACTCTCAGAGTAGGAATCGAATTTGCGACAACGCCTCAAGTGGCGCCGGCCGCGCTTCTTCGGCGGCGAAGCTTTCGTCTGCGGCAACGAGTGGATCGATGCCGGCGAGCGGGCCGAAGCCGATGCCGCTCCGTCGCTCGATCGCGCGAATCGGGACTTGCGTGGCAATTCCAAGTTGCGGCGACGTGAAGGCTCCGAACACGAACTCGTCCTCCGGTGGTAGGCTGTGCTCCTGGCTCATCTCATAACCTGTCGCGCAGAGCTGGCCCGTGTCATCGTGAATGAACGCGATAACTTTCCAGAAGCCGATCGGAATCCGTACGCTGTAGCGCGTCGGGTCCTCGTCGTCGAAATATGGACCAGTGAAGACCGAGATCTTCATGTCATCTTCCCTGGCGTGCTGGAGGGCATAGTCCTCCAGCGCCAGCCAGATGGGCGCATTGAACGCCTGCATCTGAGGCGTGGCGTTCGTGACGTGCATCGAATCCTCGTTACCCCGTCTGGCGACTGCGGGGTTGCCCCAGCCCGGATCCTCGCGTCGTGTCATGTGGCCACGGCTGAATTTCGGCGGGTTGCCATAGCATTCCTGCATGATCTGCTGCGCCTTCGGGATGCGCGGATCCCATTTCCACGTGACGCGGGGACTCTTCCGCGACTGATTGCCATCGATGTTCACGGCGCTCCAGAAGCACATGCGTCGGCTCCGGCTCATGACGACCGAGAAATGCTCGTATCTTAGCTCCGTCTCCAATCGGCCCTCCAGATCGAACACGAGCACATCGGACGCATCGCGCTCCACGACGGGCAACGGAACAGCGAAGTCCGAGCCGAGGAATGCCGTCTGGTAGCCCTTGCGATCAAAGTAGTCGCTAACGGCGGCTTCAGTCTCGATGGCATCGTCGCCATCGTCCGCATCAGGGCTCGCGAACCGAACCATCGGCGTGCGCGCATCGGCGGGCGCAACGGAATTTTGCGGAGCGCCGAGTGAAACCGTGACGGTCAGTGGAATCGTGAAAGACGTTTGTCCGACGGGCGCCTGCGGTGGTCGCTCGACCGCTGGGCGGCTCACGGGAGGCGCCGGCCGTGGTCGACCGGGGGCTGGGACGTTTCTATGCCGTCCGCTGCGTACATCGTCTAGAAGCTTCTTCACGACGTCGGCGCGCACGGCATAGTTCGTATCGAGGAAGCTGCCGCTGAAATGCAAACCCAGCGCCTGCCCTGAATCGAGATCCACGACGACTGAGCCGGAGTTGCCGCCCAATGTTGTGCAGTTGTGCAAGAGGCGGGTCTGCTCAACGCGAGTGATGGCACCCGGTGCCAGGCGTTTCTTGTTGTAGACCTTGCCAAAGATGCGCTCCATGAGGTCTGGCTCGGGAATGCGACTGTCGTAGGCCGGATAGCCGATCGTCGCAATGTTCTTAGTTTCGTCGACGTGCGCTGCGAGCTCGATGGGCATAGCGAGCTTCGCATTGCCGCCTGTCATCTCGACTTCGAAAAAGGACACATCGGGGCCGGGCGGCTCTTCGATGTGCAGGGGGCGCACCAACTCAAAGACGAGTGTCTTGGGACTGTCAATCTCCTGCAGGAAATCGACGTCCGCAGAAATACGGCCGTTCTGGCCGACACGAAACGTGAAGCCTTCGCCGCGTCGCGTGGCAAATTCGTGCGCGACGTGCCGGTTGGTGACGAGCACATTCTCCGCGACGAGCCAGCCGGTGCCGACCCAATCGAGTCGTCCTCCCTTCAGGTCGATACGTCCCACCGCCCGAATAGGACGATCGAGCAAAGACTCGGCTCGCGTGAGGCGCTCTTGCCAGATGGCGCTGTCGGCGGCATCGGCGAACTTGAGTATTGTCGCATTGTCGCGGATGGCCAGCACCGGGCGCGTGCGACGCAGTACGATGCTCTCGAACTCAATGGCTTCCGTAGTCGTGCCGGGTGAAGGGGCTAGCTCTAGCACTTCGGCACGGGCGAGATCCGCAGATTCCTCCGCGAGCTTTCGATCGCTTGCATGCACCGATGCATTGAAGCGGCGGAGTCGTTCGAGATTGTCTTGTGGGGTGGCACTCATCCGTGATCTCCAGAATTGGAACCCGTGATCGGAAGAAGAACTTCATTGCAAAAGAAGAATGCCTACCGCGTAAATCAAATTAGATCAAAGGAGGGGGGCCGTCAAATTGCTTGTGTTGCGCCTGCAGGCGAGTGTCTTTACTGACAATCTTTCAGAATATGCAAAGCAGAATTTCTATTCAAGATCATTCGTATTGGAAGTGACAGTAGATTGGAGACCCCCATACCACAGACAACGTTACTGCCTCATGTATCGGGCTTATGCGCCCCGAAATTTGGAAGGTACCGGTCTGCAAGACGCGCTCGGAATAGGGAAGCCAGCGGGGCGACTCTATGGCTCTGTCAGGCGGCTTGCCCAGCGCACAGGATGTTCTGTATCAGTGGATTGACGCCAGAAAGTTCCTCGCTCGTGGAGCGAAGTGACAACTTCAATGCGCAAAGGCGAGTCCTTGTACAGCAGGGTTCGAAAGCGATCCATGTGTCGCACATCGTCGAATTGATGATCTTTATCGTCGCAAATTTTGACATCTTTAATGTGTTCTAGACTCAATGACGGACATGTGCAGACGTTCCCGCAAGCTTGCCCACGAGCTCTTCCATTTCTCTGCGCACAGACCGCGCATTTCCTTGACCGCAAATGCAATCTGGCAAAAGTAGGCAGTGAATGACTGCCTAATTCTCACGGCGGCGTACACTCGAACTAGTCAACAGCGCATTAACTATGTACAGAAAACTGACTGATCGTTAGCGCACATATTTCCCGACATTCTTAGGTTTCGACGCGATTCGATGTGTATGCTTAGAGGACCGCTTTGAGGAACTTTGAGGAAGACAGGCTCGACTCGGAGCAAGCCGTGGACAGATGCTTACTTCACTATTCTTGACTATTACGGCTTGTGCGTTGCCAATAAAAATGGTGCTGCAAAGTGCGCGATCTTGCGTTTCGGGCATTGTCGTTCACGGTTGCGTTTCTCGTTCCTATGTCTAGGATATCTACGGTGCGTCGGATATATGAAGGGACGAGTGCTCATCCATTCTTTGCAGATTTCTAGCGAAAAGTTGAAGTGTGGAGGAAACCGTGAGTTCTACTGTAAGCTTCAAGATACACAATAATACCGGATCAGAGGTCGGCACACTCGACGTCTTCGATGCCGCCGACCTGAACACTCCCGCGAAGATTACGACGATAACAAACATAGAAGCGGGCAGCACGACAGGCGCGATATCCGCACCAGTTCTGGCGCCGGGTAGCAATCAAGCTAGAGTAAATTGGAGTTGGGACGGAACCGGCGTCAACGGCATTGTCGTCGAGAATGGTCAGTCATTCCAAATGTCGAGCGGATCTGAGTTCTAAATCTGGTCCGATGTCTTTCGGAGGCGGTCTTCGTTAGATTGTGCTATACGCCTCACAATATCACCGAGGCGAAGCAAGGATTCTATCGTGCAGGCGAAGTTCCCAATAACAATCATGGTACGCACGCGCTGCGTTGGCGCGATGCGTCAACGCAGCGCTGTTCGGTGCGGATTTCCGCTGAAAGGGTCCAAGCTACAGACCATACGCGACGACCAACTTTCCCCCAGTGCGGCTTGATGACCGCGTATCAACGGACTTTAGGGCGTTGTGTTTTGTTATGCGTCTAGACAGAAGGGGGTTCTGTGATGAACCCATACCAATCCCTATATAGATTGGACACTCGATTCCTCGTCGCCGCCTTTGCGATCAAACAGTAGACGCCGCAGCAATGGCACCGAATTCCGTACGCCGCAGAATCAAGAGTCCTCGCTCCAGCAGTACCCGGAACGTGAACCGAATACGGTTATGTGTTCACTCATTGGCGAAGCATAGATCCATCCATACCAGCATCAAATTGGATTCGAACTACTCACGCCGCAAGGAAAGCATCGTGCTGGGACAGATTTCGATACTTTGCTGGGCATGTTGCTCATGTTGACGGTGCTGGGCATCATCAACTCCGTGCTTGTGGAAGCCGTGCCGCGCATGCTCAAGTTAGCGGGAATGCGTCATACGAGGGGTGCGCAATAGGTCGTCAGACTCAAGCAACTGGCGTCGAAGAGCATCGCTTTGTTTTGACCAGGCCCGTCCCTTGGGTGAGAGCACCTTCTTCACTATATATCTGCTCCGAAAGTATGATTTCAAATCAGAAAATCCGGGTTGTGTCCTGTCTTTTCATGTCACAAATGCGCGCTTAAGATGAGTACCGGTTCTTGTGTTCAGATTGGGATGATGGATGGTTGTAGGCAGACTGATGCGATTTGCATGAAGAACAATGACTGAATTTCGATCGTTGTTCCGCCTGCGGTTCACGGATGTTGACCTGCGAGTGTCATCGTCCGACCTGATTGTCGCGTCGGGGTTAGTTAAATGACTTTCCGCGGAATCCCTGCCAGGTCCAAGTCGGCCCCCCGTGACCTGAAGAACTGGTCCGCACCACAAATTGCCTCTGAAAACTTCAAATTCGTAGCGGTTTCAATTTCCCGAATTTCACACAAGAATGGCTTGAAATCGTCGGGGACAGCAAATTCCCACTCAACGTCTGATAAGTCCTGCTGCAGCACAAATCCATACGCTGCCAGACCGTCTCCGACGCGTGCAACTACGATTTTCCAGAACGCCGATGGAATTTTCGCGCGTATCACCGAACCGCCGTCGCCAACGCCAACGAACGTTTCGTCCGAATCCCTGAGAACTGGGCCAGCAAAGACGCATAGTCGTTCCGTGGCGGCCGATTTCAGCACGAGGTTTTCCAGAGATCCCCAGTTCTGCATTTTCAGGTTCGAGCGATTGAAGTGCGCACCCTGGGGCGAGCAGTTGGTTACGTGGAAGCTGTCGCCGTTGGCACGTTGAAATTCTTCAAACGTGGTTCCCCAAGCAACATCCTCGCGTCGAACTATGTGGCCCTTGTCGAACGCTTGCCGGTCTTTGGTGAAGAACACGTCCGGAAGCTGGTATTTCGCGTCGAGACGCGGGTCGAGAAACCACTTTTCGCTGTCACCTTTATTAAGTCCGGTCAGCGCATTGCGGGTCGTTGCGAGCGTGGCATCATGGACGCGAAGCGCGGGCTCGCGAGTTACGTTGGACGCGGTGAAGCGCGCTAAGCGCCTCTTCGCATGCATTGCAATCGAAAAATTCTGGTAGTCGAGCACAGTCCCGCCCTCACGACTTTGCGCCAGTTCGGACTCATCTGCCGCGACAGGCAGCGCGACGATGAGCGTCGCCTGATCCTGATCAAGGAAAGTCTCGTCGTAGCCGAGTCTGGACGAATAGTCGGTCTCGTGTTTGGGCTCTTTCAGTGCTTCGTTGTCGGAGAACGCGACAGTCGGATCCGACAGATGTGTCGCGGCACCGATAGCAGCGTTGACCGAGATCGTGATTCGCAGAGGGATGTCGAGTGTCAATGTTTGGTGACCATCTGTGTCTGGACGAGTGACCCCTCGGTCGGCCGGCGATGACGACGATACACCGGCCGCGTTTCCCGGGTGTGCCTCGACTGCGTCCGCACGATTCCACCATTGCGCGTTGGCACCGGGGTCAATCGATGGCCTACCCGCGAACAAGACGCCCGCATTGACGACCCTACCGTCCTCCGCGAGCGCTGCGCTAGGCACAGCATAGTTGATTTGATGGTAGGCGCCACCAAAGTGCAGCGCGAGGAGTTCGCCCTTGGCCAGATCAAACACGGCAGATCCAGAATTACCGCCGAGCGTGGAGCAGTCGTGGCCGGCAGCAACGACGGACTTTCCGTAGCTGGCCGCATGTATAGCACCGTGGAGCTCGCCTGGTTGAAGTCGCTTTATACCGTAGCGGCCACCAAACAGCTTGCTTTGCTCATCGGCCGGATTCCGTGGATCGAAAGCGGGATAGCCGACGATGAATATCTGGCGGCCGTCGAGATTCCGAGCGTCCTTGAGAGACAAGCGCAGTGGCGGGTGAGACGCTGGGAGGTCGGCAACCTCGGGGAGCGCCATATCCCAATACGGATGAATCATGGCTACTCTTCGGACCGACAGGGTTGGCCCAACCGGACGGTCATATTCGCGTGTGAAGTCGACCCCAGCCTTGGCATTAGGAAGAAACTTCAGTCGTCGGTCACCCAACCCGTCGGTGAAAATCTCCGCGACGTGGCGGTTTGTCATCAATAAATTCGGTCCGACGACAAAGCCGGTACCGCCTTACGGATATTGAGGGTTACCGGGCAATTCCACGCGTCCGACAGATGACGCTGCCGCCTCAATACGGCCACGGACATCCGGGTCGTCCGACAGCCGCCTCCAAAGCGGATGGGTGACTGCAAAGGTGTCGTCCACGATGTCAATGGCGGGCCGAAACTCACTGTCTATGAGCGCTTCAACATTGGACAGCTGCTCGTCCGTGAGAGAGCGGCCGTTTTCCGCTGCCTGGACAGCCAGACGGCCCTTGTCGAGAATGGTGGGTACCGCAGAAACCATTTGAGCTTCGGCGCCTTCCGTTTCCGATCTCGACGCGCTGATCTGCTCAATCAGCTGGATTGGACTGTCGGCATGCCGTGCGACGAGCGCGAGAAATCGAAGGGTAGTTGACGACTCTGTCGACATTGGCGGCTGCAGAGATATCGGTTAGGACACGAGCACTTGACTGCGGCAGTTCAGCAGCTTCACCGTTCTTTGGCAGGGGGTTAAGTCGGTTGTTGAAGGGAGATTGCGAAGTCGGTAAAAATTACTTGTTCCGGGGGCATAGCTATGCTACAAAGTCACGAAGGGATGAGCGAGAAAAATACTAGGTCGGGCGTTGCTGGAAGTGCGAAGGAAGCGAGGCGACTCGATTAGATGCCGAGCTTCTGGCGGCGCGTCAGCGCGTCGTCCATAGCTTTCAGCACGTCGATTCGACGGCCTACGTCGACCGGATCGGTGCTAAGCTGGGCTTGGCGGCGAACCACTAGGCGTGATTGTGCACGCAACGCCTGTTCACCGGCAGGGGTCGCGTCAACCAGAAGAGAAACCGCATCAAGCTGGCGCAGCAACTTGACGCCCTCTGGGAGCGAACCAGGAGCGCCAGCCCCGTTTCTCGTTTCAACGATTAGTTTCATTGGTGTCCCGGAAGGCCGTAGCCTTCATGAATAGTCTGAAATCCATAACCTGCAGCGCTATTCAGAGCGAGTAGAGTGATCTGATCGGCTCTACTACCATCTCTAGGCGCGTTCAGTATAGCACTCGCGCTGGGGTTGCTCAAAATTTTAGCAATCAATCCGGTTGCAAGTGGTGCAGCAAATGACGTGCCGACTGCTGCCTTCATTTGGTTTTCGAGCCAACAGGACACAATTCCGACGCCAGGGGCGCACAGTAACAGTTGGTCGCCAATATTGGTGAACACTGACACGTAATCCTCAGGATCGTGTCCGATATCCTGCCTTTCGGAAAACACGAATTCAGATGTTCGTGGATACGACGAAAGCCGACCCATCGCACTAACTGACAGCGCTTCTTTGTAACACGCCGGAAAGGTCAGATGTTTACGAAAACCGTTACCAGCGGCGACGACGCAGACTGTGCCGCGCGCCTTTGCATCCCTCATCGCCCGCTGCACCGATGTCATCGAGGCTGTTCCACCAAAACTGATGTTGATGATGTCGCAACCGTCTTCGGTCGCTTGGCGAATGGCTGACGCCAGGGCGGCTTCCTCCGCCCGTAAGCTGCCATGTGCACAGATGCGATAGGCATAAAGCTCGCATGCAGGTGCGAGCCCACGGGGCGTTGTGATTCCGTCGCCCCTCGCGGCAATTAGCCCTGCCACCAACGTTCCGTGACCCTCCGAGTCGTCCCAGTCGAGGTTATCCGTCTCACCTATGACCGTAGATGCTCCATCGACAACACGCAGAAGTGAATGGTTCTGGCTGACACCTGTATCGATTACACCAACACGCACGCCCCTCCCTGCCAGCGCCAGATCGACATCTCCCATGCGAGGCAGGAACGCTGGGATCCATGTGGGGGTTAAAGCTTCGAGTTCAAACTCGGCGATAGCGGCCTGTGCGCCCGCAATCTCCACTTTTTTGTTCAATGACCAGTAAGAATGTTGCGGGATCACGCTCACCCCTACCTTGGCAGTGTGCGATTTCGGAATTCGTAGTTCACAAATGCCGTCCGAACCGGTCGTAGTTTCGACGTACTCGCCGCTCGAAAGATAACCTCGTACCGTCGTGCTATCCATCGGCTGGCCGTCTGCCGTGACGCTGACGATAATTGATTTTCCTGTCCCCGGAGGAACGCTCAACGGCGAGCCGACGTTTAAACTGGTTACCTGAAGCGATTGTGGATAAAGACTGACGCTTGGCACAAATTGCAAACCTGAGCTTGTCTTGCGGACCTGCATTTGCTGCTCTGCCGTCGCCATGACTACGATCGCAGCGCCGTGCATCCTGTCCAGAATGTCCAATTCCATCGTCGTTCCGTCCTCGGCGACCGTCTGAACGGAACCGGCCTGCACCCATTCGGCGAAGGCCGAAAGAGATTCGGCGCTTGCTCCTTCGCTTTCTTCCGGTCGTTCCGCGTACCAGACCCGCTCCTTACCGCACTGGCAGCTCGGACTCTCTGCTCCTGCTACCACGGCGAGATCACCAGGCGCCGGATCTCGCGACGCACGTTGTCGAAGTTCTCTGAGCAGGTTGGCGTCGTCTTCAAGGTTCGATGCGATGACAATGCCGGTCCCACGCCGACGAGAACTGCCGATTACCCCTTCAATCGCCGTCCTCAATGCTGGTCGCAGCCCCGCTAGGAGGTCCTGGTGACCGAGAGTTATCTTTCGCATCGTCTTATTCCTCTCTGTCTCGATCGCGTCCTGTCGTCGACGCTAGATGCCAGATGTACTTTTAAGACCGACTTTAAATCTTTCAGAGCCGCATCTGTCGCCAAGTGGAACGGAGTAAGTTTGCATTTTGCGAAGCCGGATATTCGATTGACCGAGTAAAGACAGGTCCCTGATCACTGTAGTGCTTTGTCTGCGGATAGCCAACTTTCCTAGCGTATATACTTACTCGGTCGACCTTTCGCGTGTCTAACACCTATTCTAGGCAGCATCGGAAAGTAAGCTCGGTGCTGACTGATCTCATCTGATTGCTAACGAACAAATCCGCGTGTTCTGTGCGAAACCGCACGGTACGCGAGAACGCATCGCAATCTGAGAAGAACTCTGAACGGACGTTGATAGTTTGGCGTCGCATTGTCCTGTCGGACGCTTCACCTAGGGCGCTAGCACGAGTGTTCAGGCGTGTTCATCGATGAGACGGCATCCCTCACTTGGATGCGCTAATGGATGAAGGAACGCTGTCGGCGATCATATAGAAGTGAAAGCCCGTGATCACGACCGACATCGCAGGCGCCCCGTCATGGACTCTTTGTTTTTCACATCTTCGGAATCTCAATCGTCCACAGCTAGCGGCGTTGAGGGAGGATCCAAGAACTTTCGCGTCGCCGGCAAGTGCAGCGTGCCACTCAATGTTGTCGTGCATATGCGCTTGCGTGCAGGCTGGGCATGTTCACACGGCGTGCCCGGGTTCGCGTGAGAGTATGAAAGCGTCTCGGCGGACGGTTGCGAGTCAACGCGCAGTTCAACAGCTTCCACTCGAGTTAATCCTAGGCACGTTGGGCGGCGTAGCGCGAAGGAGGTATTGAAGCGTTAACCGAAGGCTGCCGTACCGAGTTTGGCCATTGGGCACCATCTCGGACGCTGATGTCACTCTATTTGCATCGTACTCCCGGGAGGCGAAGGGTTATAGAGCGACACTATGTCAGATGTCTTCCGCTGCGACCGAATGGATAAGGGCAAAGAGAATGAGGCCATCGAAAAAATGGGGTTGACCGGCTGCGGCAATGGTCTCAGCCGAAATGCGCCCCGCGAGGCAGTGTCTCCCAAGACCACGGACGTCCGACAGCGCTCGCATTTGTTGGCAACCTTTCGATATTCGCTCAACTTAGGCGGCAAACTCAAGTGAGCGTACTTGGCAATGTGGGTCGTAAGTCATTGATTTGTCAAAGAGACGTCGCTCGACTTGAATGGCAACCGATAGCATCGCCACGGCGGCGGCGTAGTCGCACGAAGACGTTTCGGCGGGCGGCAGGTCCCCGGGCCGACGCTTAACCTATAAAATTGCGAATTGGCCGCGATTCGCGGCCTTCCTGCATCCTCGGTACTCATGTTACGTCTCAGCGAAATCAAACTCCCGCTCGATCACCCCGAGAGCGCGCTCGAAGCCGCGGTCCGCGCGCGCCTCGCGGAACTCGGCGTGCCTGACGACGGGCTCGTCCGATACACGGTGTTCCGGCGGGCTCATGACGCGCGCAAGCGCGCCGACATCAAGCTCACCTATATAGTCGACGTGGAAGTCGCGGACGAAGCGGCCGCGCTCAAGCGAATCGCCGACGTGCCGCACTGCGGGCTCACACCGGACATGACGTACCGTTTTGTCGCAAAGGCGCCGGCGCAACTCGCGACGCCGCGTCCCGTGGTGATCGGCATGGGCCCTTGCGGACTTTTCGCGGGGCTGATCCTTGCCCAGATGGGATTCCGGCCGATCATTCTCGAACGAGGCAAGGCGGTGCGCGAGCGCACCAAAGACACTTTCGGACTGTGGCGCAAGTCGGTGCTGAATCCGGAATCGAACGTGCAGTTCGGTGAGGGCGGTGCGGGCACTTTCTCCGACGGCAAGCTCTACAGCCAGATCAAGGACCCGAAACACTACGGCCGCAAAGTGCTGGACGAGTTCGTTCGCGCCGGCGCGCCGGAAGACATCCTGTATCTGAGCCGGCCCCATATCGGCACGTTCCGCCTGGTGAGCATGGTCGAGAAGATGCGCGCGACCATTCACGAACTGGGCGGCGAAGTGCGCTTTGAGACGCGCGTGGACGATATCGACATCGACCAGGGGAAAGTGCGCGGGCTGAAGCTGTCGACGGGCGAAACGCTGCGCTGCGATCATGTCGTGCTGGCCGTTGGGCACAGCGCGCGTGATACATTCCACATGCTGCACGAACGCGGCGTCTATATAGAAGCGAAGCCGTTCTCGTTGGGATTCCGGATCGAGCATCCGCAGGGTTTGATCGACCGTAGCCGGTTCGGCAAGTTTGCGGGCCACAAGCAGCTGGGCGCCGCGGACTACAAGGTCGTGCACCACTGCAGCAACGGGCGTGCGGTGTACAGCTTCTGCATGTGCCCGGGCGGTACTGTGGTCGCGGCGACGTCCGAGCCCGGACGCGTGGTCACGAATGGTATGAGCCAGTACTCGCGCGCTGAGCGCAATGCGAACGCGGGGATCGTCGTGGGCATTACTCCGGACGATTACCCCGGAGGCCCGCTTGCCGGGATCGCGTTCCAGCGCAAGTGGGAAGAGCGGGCGTTCGAGCTCGGCGGCGGAAACTACATGGCGCCGGGCCAACTGGTCGGCGACTTCATTGCTGGGCGGCCGTCGACGTCGCTGGGTTCCGTGGTGCCGTCTTATAAGCCAGGCGTACATCCCACGGATCTCAGCACGGCGCTGCCGGACTACGTGATCGAGGCAATTCGTGAAGCGCTGCCGCAAATGGACAAGAAGATCGCCGGTTTTGCGATGCACGACGCTGTGTTGACCGGGGTGGAGACGCGGACCTCGTCGCCAATTCGGGTGCGTCGACGGGACGACTATCAGAGCATGAACGTCGAGGGTCTTTATCCTGCGGGAGAGGGCGCGGGTTATGCCGGTGGCATCTATTCAGCCGCGATCGACGGGATCGAAGTCGCCGAGGCGCTTGCTTTGAAAATGACTGGGGCGAAAGCGGCGTTGTAAGTGAGTTAGGCCGCTGCTGGCTACTGGCAGCTGGCTGCGAGGCGCGCGCTGCGGTTGCCGCGGTGACACTGCTCGCCGCGTTGGGCGGTCCGATCGTGCACAATGCCCGTTTTGCTTCGAGCCAGACACCGGAATGATCATTCGTTCTTTCGCCGCCGCATGCGGCGCGGCGCTGCTTTGCCAGTTTGCCGTTTCATCCACTGTCGCTGCCGCCGATGCCCCGGCGCATTGGGTCACCGCGTGGGCTACGGCGCTGCAACCCATTCCGCAGCGGTCCGATTTGCCGCCGCTGTACCGCGCGCCAGAAGTGGCTGGGCGCACTGTCCGTCAGATCGTTTATCCGACGCTGTCCGGAAAGTCTGCGCGAATCCACCTCAGTAACGAGTACGGTAAGACGCCGCTCTTGATCGAGGACCTGCGCATCGCTCGGTCCGCTGGCGGCGCGGCGGCTTCCGCAAACGGCGGCGCGCGCGTGACTTTCAATGGAAGGGGCGCCGTGAGCGTACCGCCAGGCCGCGAACTGGACAGCGATCCGATTGCGATGGACATCGACGCGGGCGCCCCATATGCAATCAGTGCGTTCATGGGTCCGGAACAGCGGATCGTGGCATGGCATCGCGTTGCCAACCAGCTCAATTACGTTTCTGCGCCGGGCAACCATGCCGCGGACGCGGGCGCAGAGGCGTTTCGCGCGCGCTTCACTCAATATGTATGGGCGACGGCGTTGTCGGTGGACGCGGCGCCTGAAGCGACCGCAATTGCGGCAATCGGCGATTCGATCACAGACGGCATGCGCTCCAGCTTGAACCAGAATCGGCGATGGCCCGACGTTTTCGCCCGCCGGTTGCCCACTTCGGGGAACCGGTCGACGGCGGTGGTTAATTTGGGCATCAGCGGCAACCGGTTGCTGAACGATTCGCCCTGCTATGGCGACGCGCTAATGACGCGCTTTGGCCGCGACGTGCTCGAGCGGCCGGGCGTCAAGGCAGTCGTTGTGCTGATCGGCATCAACGATATCAATTTCGCGGCCATGCCGGCACGCAGCGGTCTTGATTGCGACTTCCCGCATGCTTCGGTGACCGCGGCCGACCTGATTGCGGGCTACCAGCGGGTGATTGCAGCTGCGCGACACGCGGGAGTAAAGGTGTTCGGCGGAACATTGACGCCCGCGTCGCTCCCACCGCAAAGGGAAAGTATTCGCCTTGCGGTGAACGAATGGATCCGGTCGAGCCATGCTTTCGACGGCGTAGTCGACTTCGACGCCGCGCTGCGCGATCCGGCGCAACCAGAACGTCTTCAGGGCAAGTTTGATAGCGGCGATCACATCCATCCAGGCGACGCCGGGTACGCTGCCATGGCCGGCGCGGTGCCTATCGAGGCGCTGGTAAATTCGGCGCGCAAATAAGGTCGCCGAAAAGCTATCGCCACCCTTGCCATGAGGCTGTGAGTGACCTATGATTCGCCTCCTCGTTTGTGAACGAGGGCCGCGGCGGAAACTAGCGGCGGTTGAGTCAACAAGGTTTTAAGCGAAAGCGAAAAAAACTAGTTGACGAAACAGAAGAGAGTCTTCATAATCTCGTTTCTCTGCTGCAGATGCAGCGACGCAGAACGAAGCGGTGCCGGGTAGGTGTGGTAGGGCAGC
>NZ_JAWRXU010000393.1:0-304 GCF_046534895.1 Paraburkholderia sp. SIMBA_053
CCACAAACCGGTGGCGCTGCTCAATATCGACGGCTTTTACGATCCGTTGATGAAGCTCTTGCAGCACACCGTGGACGAAGGCTTCATGCGGCAGACGTATGTCGATATCCTGCAGATCGACTCCGATGCGGCCACGCTGATCGGCAAGCTGCAACGGTATCAGCCGCCGGTTGCCGATAAATGGGCGGTTAAGCGAGAAGCGGTTTGAGCGGGGGCGGTTGCTGCGGCTGCGGCTGAGAGCGCCGCGGGTTTCTCCGTGCGTTCTCGGCTTTGCTCTCGTTTTTTAGCTTCGCTTTCTGCCTCG
>NZ_JAWRXU010000394.1:0-303 GCF_046534895.1 Paraburkholderia sp. SIMBA_053
GTCGGCCGGTTTCGTATCTGCTACCGATTGTGCGCTTTGGGTAGTACTGGTCGATTGGGCCATACTTTGCCCGATAGACTGGATTGACATATTTCTCTCCAAGAATTACGCCGTATTGGCAGATGGTCTATCGGCTTCTGAACTTTCAGCTTGAGAACTATATTTTTTCGAGATCGAGTCGCAGATAAGTGTGCCTTAACATTTGGCAATATTCGCCTCTAGCGCCTCCGCAGCGCCGGCTAATTTTGCTGGCGCAATTTCGAGCAGTCTTCATCGTAAGCAACTCGTTATCCGCTTCGCCGC
>NZ_JAWRXU010000395.1:0-302 GCF_046534895.1 Paraburkholderia sp. SIMBA_053
TTGTGGCCGGCACGCGACGCGTGATCTCGGTTCGCATGGCTTATTTACCGGCTTCTTCAGGGGCGCGAAAGGGCGATGAAAGTGCAGTCGCCGACGTTCAACATGATTGGCGTCTCGACGAACGCGCGCGTCTCGAAGACCCAACAGCGGCCGTTGTGTCGATCTACGCGCGCGGCCGGGACTATCACAAGGTCATGCGTAACCGCTTGCAGCAACTGGCTGAGCGGATCGAGGCGGAGATCGGGCCGTATGGCTATCGCGTGTTCACCGATTCGGCGCCCGTGCTCGAAGTCGAGCTTGCG
>NZ_JAWRXU010000396.1:0-302 GCF_046534895.1 Paraburkholderia sp. SIMBA_053
GGAGAGAGAGTCGATCGCGTCGACGATCCTCTTGCTCAGGGATCAAGGTCCCCAGTTGCCGTTCCCGTACTCCAGCAAGATCATGGGTTCGACAATAGGAAATCTGCGGGAACTACGGGTTCAGCATCGCGGAAAGCCGTATCGAGTGTTGTATGTGTTCGATCCGCGACGCACTGCTGTACTGCTGCTCGGCGGCGACAAGACTGGCCACGAACGCTGGTATCAACAGAACGTACCGCGAGCTGAAATCATCTATCGTGTGCACTTGCTGCGCACCGCGCACGGAGGAGCCAAAGATGGCG
>NZ_JAWRXU010000063.1:0-572 GCF_046534895.1 Paraburkholderia sp. SIMBA_053
GGGCGACGGCGCGTGGTACGGCGTCACTACGGGCAATAGGAACTTCATCGGCATCGAGGCGGAAAACCGCGGCGTGCCGTCCGATCCGTGGCCTGAGGTGCAGATGGACGCCTACGCGCGAGGCGTCGCGGCGATTCTCGCGCATATTGGGCGCGACGAGAACGCATGCGCCGGGCACAAGGAATACGCGCTGCCGCCTGGCCGCAAGAGCGACCCGACCTTCGACATGAATGTGTTTCGCGCGACGGTCGCGGGCTTCCTGAATCGGACCGCGGCACCTCGCCCGATGATTCCGGCGGCGGAGCCAGAGTCCGCGGGTGTTCAAAGGCGTCCAACCTTGCGGCGCGACATGGCGGGCGAGTTCGTCAAGCAAGTGCAGGCGAAGCTGCGCATCGAGGCTGACGGCATCTTCGATGCGGACGTCGAAGCAAAAGTGAGGGAGTTCCAGCGCGCCAAGCATCTGGTGCCGGACGGGATCATCGGCCCGAAGACGTGGGCCGCGCTCGATTCTGCGTGAGGCCAAAGACATTCCATTCAGCGATCCGGTCAAGGACGGTGGCCCGTGCTGAAGG
>NZ_JAWRXU010000397.1:0-302 GCF_046534895.1 Paraburkholderia sp. SIMBA_053
GGGTTGCGCTATGCGTGATCTGGCTCGGCCAGAGCCGCGACCAGTTCGGTCAGCAGTTCGGGGTCGAGCGGCTTTTCGATCCAGCCGGTCGCGCCCGCTTCGCGCGCCGCGGCCTTGAACGGCTCGCCCGATTCCGTCGCCAGGACGAGGATGGGCGTGTCCGCATAAGCCGGATTGCCGCGCAGCTCGGCGATCAGATCGAGGCCGGTCTTGCCCGGCATGTGCTGATCGGTGAGCACCAGGTCGAACCGCACGGCGAGCGCGTTTTCGAGCCCTTCCGCGCCGTCCGCCGCGAGCGTCAC
>NZ_JAWRXU010000398.1:0-302 GCF_046534895.1 Paraburkholderia sp. SIMBA_053
GGTGGGGCTTCGGCAGGTACCGCCCACACCGTTCACCTCCCGGTCGCCCGAGAGGTTCCTCAGTCAGCAGCCAACGCAGGCGGATTCCACAAATCCATGGCAGTCCAGTTCGGAGGAAAGCCCATGCTGTCGATACCAAGGTGCGCAACGCTGGGAAAGGTGGCAACGAGCCCCCTCAGGCGCTCGATCCACTCCGCGTGTCCGGAGATGCTGCGAAGCAGATAGGCCATCACAGCCAAAGCGTTGTATAAGCCGAAGTCCTTTGTCGGAGTGCTGAGTTCATGAAGGTGCGCGAGTTCCGG
>NZ_JAWRXU010000399.1:0-301 GCF_046534895.1 Paraburkholderia sp. SIMBA_053
TGCGCTTCACATCGTTGACGGCCGTGACGCCAATTTGATACGGGCCAACCGCAGTCGAGACTGCTTGCTGCACCACTGCCGCGCCCGCCGCGATCGACGCGGGCGAGCTTTTCACTTAAGTCGGCCAGCGCCTGAATACCGGTTTTGCTCGCTGCGCCCGTGCTCGCAGCAGCGGTCGATACCGTAGTGGTCGGGAAGAGCCGATTACCCGAGATGGTCCGCGTCAGCCAAATCTCGAACGCGCGCCCGAGATTGCGCCGCTCGATGCTGTCAATACCCGGGCAGCACACGCTCTGGATCG
>NZ_JAWRXU010000400.1:0-301 GCF_046534895.1 Paraburkholderia sp. SIMBA_053
TGTACGTGCCGCCCAATTACGGCCCTGACTACACGCAAAAGTTCCACGGGCTCTACGGCCAGCTATCGAAGCAGTTGCGCGTGCCACTCGTCCCATTTCTCCTTGCTGGGATCGAAGACAAGCCGGACATGTTCCAGTCCGATCAGATTCATCCGACCCAACAGGCACAGCCCCTGCTACTGGACAACGTGTGGTCAGCGCTGAAGCCGCTGCTCCGCACCTCGTCTCAGTGAAAGTGAAAGCGCCATTAGGTGTTACAGCGCGCTAACAGCTTGTTTCCGAATGATGGGAACGTGATCAC
>NZ_JAWRXU010000401.1:0-301 GCF_046534895.1 Paraburkholderia sp. SIMBA_053
GCTGGGGCAAGGAGCCGGCGCCGCCGAGTCCGTTGCCGGCCGCCGCGCTGTATCACCCCGCACGCGACATGGCGACCATCGACGACTGGCAGGCACGCTGGAAGCCCGATGCGCCCGTGGTCGCGATTCTGTTCTACAAGGCGCATTTGCAGGCGGCCAATACGGCCGTATTCGATGCGCTGATCGATGCGCTCGAAGCGCGCGGGATGAATCCGTTGCCCGTCGCGATCACATCGTTGAAAGACGCGATCAGCCGCGATGTCGTGCAGCAACTCGCCGCGCAGCATCGCATCGCGCTCGT
>NZ_JAWRXU010000402.1:0-301 GCF_046534895.1 Paraburkholderia sp. SIMBA_053
TCGTCAGCGTGAAGGTCGTCACAGTGCAGAAGAATAAGGTATTGCCCATTACGATTTCGGTCGTGGGACTCGTCGGCGCAATTGTCGGCGGCGTGCTTCGCGCGCCGGTGGGAATCGTGTGCGGCGTGATGCTGGCGGTCGTCGGCTGGCTCACGTGGGCGACGCAGGATGTCACGCACCGTCTGATGGTGCAAACGGCCAATGGCGAACGCGAGGCGCTATCGAGCGTCGATCGCGACTTCGTCGAGCGCGTCGGCGCGGCCGTGAACGAAGCCAAGGGCGCAGCCGCTTCGGCTTCCGC
>NZ_JAWRXU010000403.1:0-301 GCF_046534895.1 Paraburkholderia sp. SIMBA_053
TTCGCGACATGCACGCGCACGAGGTCGTTGTATTCGTCGATCGAGCGGTGCATCGAATAGAGGCCATACATCGCGCCCGCGAACATCAGGAACAGCGCAGCGGCGAAAGCGAGAGGAAGCTTGAATGTGAGTTTCATGAACGATGAGGAGAGGACGCGCCGCCGTCGAGGGATGACGGTTGCTCCGCCTGTTACGGCCTGTTCATCGTCTTTTGAACCCCGCCCCAATATTTGGGAAGAAATTTCCGCTGATATCGTTTTCAGCGGGAAGCGACTGCCCGTTGCACCCGCGTGTCGAGTGC
>NZ_JAWRXU010000404.1:0-300 GCF_046534895.1 Paraburkholderia sp. SIMBA_053
CGGGTAGCCTTCGGCGTACTTGTTGGTGAGCTGCGAGCCCTGCGCGGCCATCACGGCCGGGCTCGTGTAGTTTTCCGACGCGATCAGTTCGATGTGCGCTTCCTGACGGCGGTCTTCGTCCTGGATTGCCTTCCAGATTTCCGGATCGACATTGGCGATGGTGCTTTGGGCTTTGTCAAACATGCTGGTTCCGTTAAGTGTGTTCAGGTTGACCGGATCGTGCGCAGGTCGTGTGCCGGGAGCGTATTGGGTACGCAGCACTGCTGGCCACCGCTGATGGTGGGAGCCTTGACGCGGCGT
>NZ_JAWRXU010000405.1:0-300 GCF_046534895.1 Paraburkholderia sp. SIMBA_053
CTCGACATCCAGACGCGGCAACTCATGGAAAACGAGTTGCTCGACCTGTGGGCTGCAAAACGCAAGGCCGTGCTCTTCATCACGCACGATCTCGACGAGGCGATCGCGATGTCGGATCGCGTGGTCGTTCTCTCGGCGGGACCGGGCACGCATCCGATTGGCGAATTCACGATCGACTTGCCGCGTCCGCGCGACGTCGCCGAAATCCGTTCGCATCCGCGCTTCGTCGAGCTACACGCGCAGATCTGGAGCGTGCTGCGCGACGAGGTGCTAAAAGGCTATCAACAGCAACTCACCGCT
>NZ_JAWRXU010000406.1:0-300 GCF_046534895.1 Paraburkholderia sp. SIMBA_053
CCAGGATCTGAAGCAGACCCACGTTCAGCATCTCCATCGCGTCTTCGTCCTCGAGCGCGTCCGGTAGCAGAACGATCCGCATCGGTGGCTTGCCCGCCTGCCGGAAGCGGTTGTTCAGTGCGATCAGGCTTTCGTAATAGCTGCTATGGCGGCGAACGTCGACGGTCTTGCCCTTCAGGTCACTGAGCGTGGAGAGCGCGGGTGACTTCGGACCGGTCAGAACGAGTTCTCGCGTCGGCTTGAGCGCGTGTGCGGTAACAAAGTCGGCCTGCTTCAGGCGATCCTCAGTCGCCGTCAGAT
>NZ_JAWRXU010000407.1:0-300 GCF_046534895.1 Paraburkholderia sp. SIMBA_053
CTCCGAATAGCGGCGTTTCTCCAATAGACCTTGTTCCGCCAGCGCGGCCAGACGCCGCGTCAGCATCGTCGGCGCTATGCCCAGACTTTTGCGGAACTGGTCGAAGCGCGTCAGACCCGCGTGGGCGTCGCGCAAGATAAGGATGCTCCACGCGTCGCCCGCGACAGCCAGGCTGCGCGCGATCGGACACGGGTCATCGCACGAATTGATGTCGTCCATACTATTTTGATAGTGACATGGATTTGATTTCCCAGTATAGTCGATTTCAATTTGATAGTGACGCGGGCGTTCCGCACATGG
>NZ_JAWRXU010000064.1:0-568 GCF_046534895.1 Paraburkholderia sp. SIMBA_053
CGGCCGATAGCCATTCCTGCTCGGTGTGCGTCCAGATCACGCCCGAGCGCAGCATCTCGTCGCGATTGCGCAGCGTATGGATCAGGTCGAAGCCGAGCAGTGTCTTCAGCGCGGCGTTGTTGCATAAATCGGGTTTGAAGACAAAGGCGGTCTTGTGATCTTGAATTCAGGCAATGCGAGCGGATTGCGGACGTGCGAGCGCCGTCATACGGTTGAGCACGCCGACGCGAACCGCCACTTCGGTCGCCTGGGAGCCGATCGTGCGCGCCCACAGACAATTGCCGGTGAGCGTCTTGAGCCGGTACATCAGGTTCTCGACCAGCGAGCGCTGGTGATAGCCGCTGCGCTTCTTCCATTCCCTTCGGCCGTCTCGCGCAATGGCACCGATGGCCTCGTTGCGCCAGGCGGCGCCGGGCGTGTTCCCCGGCCAGGGCATTGCCCCTTCGCGCGGTGGGATCGCCGGTTGTGCATCGCGCGCGGCAATCGCCACGTGGCATTGCTTCGTGTCGTATGCGCCGTCTCCACCGATGGTATCGATCGCGTCGTCCGTAGGGATCTGATCGAGCAG
>NZ_JAWRXU010000408.1:0-300 GCF_046534895.1 Paraburkholderia sp. SIMBA_053
AACGCGCAACAACTCGTCGGTATCGCCGGGACGCGCGCCCGACCAGAATAGCCGCCAGTCGCCGGTCGGTTGAAGTGCGTTGTTGCGGCGGCTTTCGACGATCAGCCATGTGCACTCAGTCGTGCGCGGGTTCGCGGTCGGCTGATGCTCGATGTCCGTGTAGTAGTCGAGCATCGGCGCCTCGGATTCGCCGAGCCCGACGCTCGCCATGCAATCGCCGTCGTTCCATTGCGCGCTCAGCGCGGCGCCGAGGTTCTCGAACACCGAGCGGTAGCTTTTCGCGTAGTTGAGCCACGGCAG
>NZ_JAWRXU010000409.1:0-300 GCF_046534895.1 Paraburkholderia sp. SIMBA_053
CGGATGGGGTGGTTGCCGCGGTCGCCCGCGACATAGGCGGCCGGTAAGCCGCCAGCCGCCCATCAAATCACCGTCCGGCCCGCCGCGCCGCCACTTGCCCCAGCACCGCGAAATCCTTCTCACCGTCGCCATGCGCGACCGCTTCGATCAGACTGTCGCGGACGACGCTCGCAATCGGCAGCGGCGTCGTGACGGCGTCGGCGGCGGCCAGTGCGAGACGCAAGTCCTTTAGTCCCAAACGCGCCTTGAAGAGCGCCGGCTCGTAGCTGTTCTCGGCGATCATCTTGCCGTAGCCGGCAT
>NZ_JAWRXU010000410.1:0-299 GCF_046534895.1 Paraburkholderia sp. SIMBA_053
CCGCCTGACCCGTTGCGATCAGCTCGGCCGTGGTCCTGTGAAAGACGTCGACGACTGCGGGCGGCGCGACCTTGGTCTCGAAGTTCGACTTGAAGGCATCCAGTTTCTGTTGCAGGTTCATTTCTGACTCCAGTGTTGGCTCGCCGGTGGTGGCGTGAATTCATCATGATTCATTTGCCATGAGCCGGGTATAATGCCTGGATGACTATCAATTATTTGCCACGTGGATGAATGACAAGTTGTCCGTGTTGCGGCTGTTCACACGCGTTGCGCGTACGTCGAGCTTCACCCGGGCGGGG
>NZ_JAWRXU010000411.1:0-299 GCF_046534895.1 Paraburkholderia sp. SIMBA_053
CGTACAGCCGGCTCGCGCGACGGCTGCGCGCACGCGGGCTCGACTCGTTCCGCCAGTACCTCGACATGCTCGAGGCGGACAACGATCCCGCCGAGTGGGAAGCATTCACGAACGCACTCACGACGAACCTCACCGCGTTCTTTCGCGAAGCGCATCACTTTCCGATCCTCGCGGACTTCGTTGCGCGCCGGCAGGCGCCCGTGTCGGTGTGGTGCTCGGCGGCATCGACGGGCGAGGAGCCGTATTCGATCGCGATGACGCTGATCGAAGCGCTCGGCGACCATGCTGCGCGCCAGGCG
>NZ_JAWRXU010000065.1:0-565 GCF_046534895.1 Paraburkholderia sp. SIMBA_053
GCACAAGCAGCGCGCCGAGCAGACCGGCGCCGACCCGTACGTTGGGAATGCGGCGGCACTGGATGTCTGTACTCGCGGCAGCGATCACCAGTGCAATGACGCACGGAATGATCGGCGGTAGTGGTGCAGTTGCGGCAATGAGCATGACAAGGCCTCGTCGGTGTGGGCAGCGGTCAGGAAAAGCGCGGATGCGGCGGGCGAACCAGCGTGGCGGTTCGCCCGCCGTTCCTCTCAGGTTCCTGAGGTCACGTGCCCAGCGATAGCAGTGAATTTGTCGCTGACCGCCGTCGCGAGGGTCGAGTACCCGGCGAGGATTGCCGTCGCGATCAGTGCGGCCATCAGGCCATACTCGATGGCAGTCACGCCGTCTTCATCGCGAATGAATGCACCAGTGCTGTTGATGAACGATTGCATCATTACTCTCCATTTGAACTTGCCACGGCGTGTTGAGCGCTGCAGCGTGTTGCAAAAAGCCGTGATGCGACAGACGGGCAGGCAGGCCCAAGTCGTCTGTCGCATCGCTCGGGGTTAAGCCAGCTTCCCCGCGATTGCGGTGAACTTGGCG
>NZ_JAWRXU010000412.1:0-299 GCF_046534895.1 Paraburkholderia sp. SIMBA_053
TTTGCCGACGATAAGCGGCGTCAACGCATTCACCGCTGTCACACAGATTTCATTGCCGCGCCCGATCGTAAAGGTCAGTCCGTGGCCCGTGAGCTGTTGCGGCGAATCGGTTTCGAGCGTGACATACGTGGCGGAATAGTCCGGCGCGGCATTCATTGCGTCGGAGCCATCGCGCGAACGGGAAGTGGGGAAACGAATATCGCGAACGGACAGCCTCGTGATCGTGGTCATCTGAGCACCCTCCAGGGATGGCTACCGGCATTGACCTGCTAGCGAAGAGGAACCGCCTGGTGCGTTCG
>NZ_JAWRXU010000413.1:0-299 GCF_046534895.1 Paraburkholderia sp. SIMBA_053
GGTGAGGCGAAGCGGCCTTCTTTGCTGTTATCGATGGGTGCGTGGTTCGCCTCGCCTGGCCGCGTTGCGTTGCGTTGCGTTGGGAAACGTGGGCTAGTTTTTTCGCTCGTGTGGGTTTGGTGTGTTTTGTGTGTCTCGCTTGTCGTGTTTGTCGTCGTCATGGTCGCCGTGGCGCTTGTCGTCGTCGCTCCGCTTTTCGTCGCTCATGTCGCGATTGTCGACGAACGGGGAATCGGTATCGCTGCCGCCTTTGCGCAGCGCGACGCGCGCGTCCTTCGCAAGATTTTCGTACTGTTTGC
>NZ_JAWRXU010000414.1:0-299 GCF_046534895.1 Paraburkholderia sp. SIMBA_053
GTAGAACTTGCCTGACGGAATGGTCTCACTGGAGATCTTCACCATCGCGTCGCTGTTCGAGCGTATCGGCAGCGACAGCGACCCGAGCACACTCAAGCCAACGCTCGCCGACGTATCGCTCTTCTTCAACGCAAAGCCGTTCTGCACCGCGTTCACGTAGACGATGCTCGTACTGCTCGCCTCCTCGCCCGGCGTGCACACGACGTGAAATTCCACGACCACATGCGTATCGCCGGACGGCTGAAAGTTCTTGGTGCCGTCGACGGTATCGTTGCGCGTCATCGTCGTCAGATAGCCCT
>NZ_JAWRXU010000415.1:0-298 GCF_046534895.1 Paraburkholderia sp. SIMBA_053
TTGCTGCGCGTGACGCGGCGCATCCGGGTCCGTCTTGCCCATCACGATGAAGAGCTTGCAGCGCGGATCGCCCGCACCCGACGACCACCACTTGTGCCCATTGATCACATACGCGTCGCCGTCGCGCACGATGCTCGTCTGAATATTGGTCGCATCCGATGACGCCACCTCCGGCTCGGTCATCAGAAACGCCGAACGGATCTGGCCTTGCAGCAGCGGCTCCAGCCATTCGCGCCGGTTTTCTTCATTGCCGTAGCGCTCGATCGTCTCCATGTTGCCGGTGTCGGGCGCATTGCAG
>NZ_JAWRXU010000416.1:0-298 GCF_046534895.1 Paraburkholderia sp. SIMBA_053
CGACGTACCGGCCGCTCGAGGTGTACACGTGCGCCGCGCTCTTCTATCTGGCCATCACGACGCTGCTGTCCTTCGCCGCGCATTGCTACGAGCGCCACGCGGCGTCGCGCGCATGACCGGGGATCACTCGCATGGATAACCTGCTCGCTCTCGTTCCGCGCTTCGCCGACGCGATGCTCGTCACGCTCGAAGTCAGCCTGATCGCGGCTGTGCTCGGCATGGCCGGCGGTTTCGCGCTCAACGCGCTGCGCCTGCGTTACGTCCGCGTGCTTGCCGCGCCCTACGGCCTGTTCGTCTG
>NZ_JAWRXU010000066.1:0-562 GCF_046534895.1 Paraburkholderia sp. SIMBA_053
TCTATATTCTCATTTCATCAAAACAGAGCTTCTTCATTCTTTGTTACCTCAATAAGAAATGGTACCACTAACATAACTAAAATAGAGTAGATAATTAATAAAGAAACAGATATTATCGTTGAAATTTGTAGGGCGATCAAAATTACAAATAAGATAGGGAGAAGTGCTACTAAGAGAAATATCCTCTTTTTAGATTTAGGAGTAAAGAATAATTTATGCTGGCATTGTGGACATTGTAAAGGGTCTTTTTTTGCAATCATCGTTTGCTTAAATGTCTGTATCCAAGAAAGTTTATGATTACAATTAATACATTTTGGTAACTTCATTATCGTTCACCGCCTTACAATTATTTACAGAAAATTATAAAGGTATATTTTACAATTTAAAAGATGTAATGTTTGATTTTTTTCCTTGTTTTTGGGTGTGAGTGCTGGCTAGTCGTGTGGGGACTAACCCCCACGAACTTAACGTAACTGAATATAGAAAAAGCTGACTGTTTTGATCGATGGATCTAGGCGGTTCGGCTGGTATAATTGCTAGTTCAAGTCGAACAACCTAAATC
>NZ_JAWRXU010000417.1:0-298 GCF_046534895.1 Paraburkholderia sp. SIMBA_053
CGATCCCCTGCGTGCCCTCAAGGAGCTTGATCACGACCGGTGCACCGCCGACCCGCTCGATCGCCGGGCGGAGAAGTGCTTGTCGAGCGCAGTGCGAATCGCCGGGTCCTGCGGGAACAGCCGCTGCCACTCGACGCGCGCAAGCGCGGCCAGTTCGTCCGCGTCGAGATGCTGCGGCTCGCCGAGCATCAGGTAGCCCTTCAGATCGTCGTAGAGCGCTTGCGGATTGCTGGCGTTCTCGACGAGACCTTCGCGAAACCGCAGGTCGACGCCCGGCAGCAAGGTGCCGTCGAGCTCG
>NZ_JAWRXU010000418.1:0-297 GCF_046534895.1 Paraburkholderia sp. SIMBA_053
GCCGAGAATCAACCGCAGCAGCCGCACGTTGTTTTCCGCACGCTCGCCGTACCGGCCGCTCCAGAACAGGTTCTCCGCCGCGCGGCTCGACACCGTGCGATGCTTGCGCGCGAGATCCGCGGGCTTGAGCGGCGAAGGCAACAGCGTGAAGGTCGAATTCGGATGGCTCGACAGCACCCACGTATCGACGCTGCTGCCGCCGAACTGCATCGACACCGACGCCTGCCGCTCCCCCGCGAGCCGCGTGAAGCCGCCGGGCAGCACGTGCCAGCTGCCGCTCGCATCGGCGACAGCGAT
>NZ_JAWRXU010000419.1:0-297 GCF_046534895.1 Paraburkholderia sp. SIMBA_053
GTCGACGCTGATTCACGGCCTTGTGATGACGTATCGTTAGCACGCAAAGATCGGGAACATCGACTCATGGACATCGACTCATGGACATCGACACGCTCGTTCGCTTCACCACTCAGGGCATGCTGCTCTGCATGTATATCTCGCTGCCTATCGTGATCGTCGCCGCGCTGGTGGGACTCGGCGTGTCGTTCCTGCAGGCGATCACGTCGATGCAGGATCAGACGCTTTCGCACGGCGTGAAGCTGATTGCGGTGACGGTCGCGATCGTGATCGCCGCGCCGTTTTCGGCGGCGGCGC
>NZ_JAWRXU010000420.1:0-297 GCF_046534895.1 Paraburkholderia sp. SIMBA_053
GCGGGCGCCACCTGTCTAACAGGAGCATTTGATGCCACACCAGACGCCTTATCAATCGTTGCCTGCGTCCGCTGTCACTGTGTCCGCGCAAGCGCGTGCGCTGCGCGAACTGCCACCGGACGATCCCCTTGAAGAAGCCGACGCGCGACGTGGTTTCATCGGCACGATTCCCGATGCGGAGATTCGCGGCGCGTACGATCAACTGGTCTGGAGCCTCGCAGACTACCGCTTTCTCGAAGAAGAACGCGCGCCCGCGACGGCTCATCCCGCGTTATGGCGTCACGCGCGGCTGAACAT
>NZ_JAWRXU010000067.1:0-556 GCF_046534895.1 Paraburkholderia sp. SIMBA_053
CGGCGAGGCGGTCGCTCCCTACCGCCGCGCGCTCGCACTCGAACCCACGTTGCCGTCGCTACGCAGCAACCTCGCTGGCGCGCTTTCGCTGTCGAATGGCGACCTTCGCGAGCAAACTGCGCTTCTCGAACAAGCCGTGCTCGCACATCCCGACGATGGAAACGCCTGGACCAATCTTGCAAACGCTTATCGCCAGAACCTGGATTTGTCGCGCTCGCTCGAAGCCGGCGAGCGAGCGGTTCAGTGCGCGCCGTCCAGTGCGCTCGCCCACAACAACTATGCGCTGGCGCTAAGAGAGGCACAACGTTGGGACGCGGCTTTGCAGGCCGCTGAAACAGCCTGCACACTCGCGCCCGACCACGCGGGTATGCGTTCGAATCTGTCGATGCTGCAACTGATGCGCGGCGACTACGCGAACGGCTGGCTCTCGCATGAGGCGCGCTGGAGCGGCTCGTCGGAGCTGCGCGGCAATCGTCCCACCTTCCCGGCGCCGACCTGGAAGGGCGAGCCGCTCGCCGGCAAAACATTGCTGGTATGGGGCGAGCAGGGCATGGGC
>NZ_JAWRXU010000421.1:0-297 GCF_046534895.1 Paraburkholderia sp. SIMBA_053
GTGGGCAGGCCCACCGGCGCTGGCCCCGCCCCCGAACAGCATGACGCTACAGGCGAGCAGCGTCCGCGCGCTTGCGCTCTTCTTTTTCATCTCTTGTCTCCAAACCACCATCTACCACGTGGGAGCCGCGCGCCCGATTCCGGGTCTGATGCAGCCCACACACGAAGGACAAGCGTTGCGCACCATGCCGGGGTATTGGCGAGGCGTGTCACGCTTGATGCGGATTGGTCAGGGAGACAAAGTCTCATCGCCGATCCGTCATTTGGTTGCGCCGACTACAGTCATCGACCGACGTCG
>NZ_JAWRXU010000422.1:0-297 GCF_046534895.1 Paraburkholderia sp. SIMBA_053
TGCCGCCCGGCAGTGTCAAGCTGAAGCTCGGCGGCGGCAGCGGCGGTCATAATGGTTTGAAGGACATCACCGCACATCTGTCGTCGCAGCAGTATTGGCGGCTGCGCATCGGCATCGGCCATCCGCGGGATTTGATTCCCGAAAGCGCGCGCGCCGGCGCCAAGCCGGACGTCGCCAACTACGTGCTGAAGCCGCCGCGCCGCGAGGAGCAGGACGCGATCGACGCGGCCATGGAGCGTGGGCTGGCAGTGATGCCGCTGATCATCAAAGGCGAGCTTGAACGCGCGATGATGCAAC
>NZ_JAWRXU010000423.1:0-296 GCF_046534895.1 Paraburkholderia sp. SIMBA_053
TCTCCCTTCTCATCGCCCTTGAAACCCGCCTTTTCGTCGGTCGACGCATCCCGCAACCCATGCGTACCCATCAGCCGATACAACGTCACACGCGAAATCCCAAGATCCGTGGCCGCCTCGTTGAGCCGGTGCCGGTGCCGCAGCAGCGCGACTTCGATCGCACGCTTCTCGGCGGCCTCGCGCGCCTGCGCAAGACTCATCGTCTGTTGCTCGCTGAAGTGCGCGAGGTCGAGATCCGCGGCGGAAATCAGCTTGTTCTCCGCCATCACGATCGCGCGGCGCACCCGGTTGATCAG
>NZ_JAWRXU010000424.1:0-295 GCF_046534895.1 Paraburkholderia sp. SIMBA_053
GCAGCTTGTTGTTGATCACACACGCTTCGATGAAGAACCAGATCAGCTCGGTCAGAAAACCGCGCGACGCGACATAGTTGCCCTTGCCCGCCAGGCTCAGGTCGATCACGCGGCCCGGCGCAGAGGGCGGGGTGTGCGGTGCGGCATGCGGGTCGTTCATGCTCGCTGCCCGACTGTCCGCGCCCCGACTGTCCCCGGTCCGACCGTCCGCGGCCCGTTCAATCGTGGAGCTGATCGTGTTATCCATAGTCTTCTCCGTCGATGAACGCGCCTCGCCGTCCGTCCGGTACTTCGG
>NZ_JAWRXU010000425.1:0-295 GCF_046534895.1 Paraburkholderia sp. SIMBA_053
GCCGCGCTCAAGGGGCAATGGACGACCGCATGGAATCTGGTCGCGGCCGGCTCGGTGCTTGCCGCGCTGCCCTCCGTATTGATGTTCTTCGCGATGCAAAAGCATTTCGTCGCCGGCCTGACTTTTGGTGCAAGCAAGGGCTAACCGGCTATTCGACGTCACTCATAAAGAGACTTTCACATGCAACTTGGTGTTTGCTACTACCCCGAACAATGGCCGCGCACGATGTGGGCCGACGACGCGAAGCGTATGGTCGAACTCGGCATCACGCACGTACGTATCGCTGAATTCGCGT
>NZ_JAWRXU010000068.1:0-555 GCF_046534895.1 Paraburkholderia sp. SIMBA_053
TTCAGTTTTACCGTGAGGTGGCGACGGGATTCGAACCCGTGTAAACGGCTTTGCAGGCCGGTGCCTAGCCGCTCGGCCACGCCACCGTGTGGATTGACCCCACGTGCCGAAGGCCTTCCGAAGAAGGCCCCTGCACTTGAGCGGATGACGAGACTCGAACTCGCGACCCCAACCTTGGCAAGGTTGTATTCTACCACTGAACTACTTCCGCGAAAATGGTGAGCCATGAAGGATTCGAACCTTCGACCCTCTGATTAAAAGTCAGATGCTCTACCAACTGAGCTAATGGCTCATTTTGAAAGTGGTGCCGGCTAGAGGACTTGAACCCCCAACCTACTGATTACAAGTCAGTTGCTCTACCTACTGAGCTAAGTCGGCGTAAGTGCTGCGCATTCTATGCGATGGTTTTTGGGGTTGCAATAGGTAAAGACAAAAAAAATTATAATGGTCGTTTTAATGTACATTTCTTAATCAAACAAGGGGCTATGCTGACATAATTCTTCAAAAGGAGAAATCACGGCCTCTTTCACTTCCTCTACTGATCCTGTATTGTCC
>NZ_JAWRXU010000426.1:0-295 GCF_046534895.1 Paraburkholderia sp. SIMBA_053
GTGCGGCTTGGCACCAGCGGACGCCGAAGCATCGGGGCTCGCCTTGCCAGCACTCCCCTTACGCACGGCCGCTTCGATGCTGCTGCGAACGGCCTTCTTGCCCACTGCCTTGGCAGCGTCGTTGAAATCCACAGATGTGATGGTATTGCTCATGCACGAGGCTCCATTGCCACGTCGGCGCGCTGCGCCTTGGTAGGGATGTTCGGGGTGGTACTGCGATCAGGCGACGTCGGGCGCGCGTGGCGGCATTGCCACCACGCCGCCCACCGCCTGCGCGGCGCGTTGGGCGTTGGCC
>NZ_JAWRXU010000427.1:0-295 GCF_046534895.1 Paraburkholderia sp. SIMBA_053
GGTTCACGCCCAGCCCGCGCGCGGCGGCGAGATAAACGTCGGGCGCCGGCTTCGGATGCGCGACGGAATCGGCGCAGAAAAGCCGGTCGCCGAAATGCTTCACGAGGCCCGTGCGCGCCAGCGCCGCTTCGACATACGCGCGAAAGCTGTTGCTCGCGCAGGCCTTCGTCAACGGAATGCTCGCGAGCGCGGCCTCGATGCCGTCGACCATCGGTGCCTTGACGGCCGCGCGTTCGACTGCGCTGCGAATCGCTTCGACGTCGACTTCGGCGAGCGTCCTGCCGAGCGCCGATGC
>NZ_JAWRXU010000428.1:0-294 GCF_046534895.1 Paraburkholderia sp. SIMBA_053
TGCAGCTGAACGTGACATTACTGGGTTTATGATGGGATATGGATTTGAAGGACATAGATATTATGGTGATAAAGCACAAGATTATATCTTGAGCAAGGTTCACAAAGTAGGTCCAGAACGTAAAACAGAGTTCAGGGTTACTGAACCAAATGGAGACAAATGGGAAGGTAGGGCAACTATTTCCGAAATCAAATCTCCCGGAGGAGACGCCAATAGCAAGGGGGAAATTGAATTTACAATTAGTTTTGATGGGGTGCCGACATTTGTAAAAGCACCTGTAACACCTTAATCAAG
>NZ_JAWRXU010000429.1:0-294 GCF_046534895.1 Paraburkholderia sp. SIMBA_053
GGCCTGGCGCACCTTGCCTTGCGCTTCGGCGTCCTCCAGCCGTTCGACCTGGTAGCCGTCCGCTTCGAGCGCCTTGATCTGCGCATTGGTGGCGTGCGCGTCGACGCGATAGCCGCCGTGGACCTTCTCGATCGTATGGCGCGCGACCGTAACCTTATGCTTCGTCACGAGATCGGCCAATGCGGCCTGATCTTTTCCTGTGATGCGTGCGTGGTAGCGGGACATGTTCGTTCTCCGGTCAGACGGGCCGGTCCAGACGGTCCGGTCCTTCTAACCGAGAACGGCGGACGCGGC
>NZ_JAWRXU010000069.1:0-553 GCF_046534895.1 Paraburkholderia sp. SIMBA_053
GGCAATCTCTATAACGACGCGTTCATCGGTCTGGCTGTCGAAAGCCGTGCGGGCAAGACTGTGCAATACGTGCTCGCCAGAAGCGACGGTGTCAGCAGCGACGACGACTGGCAGGGAGTCGGACAACGCCTGACCGGCTCCGGCACCGCGAAGTTTCGCGCCGTGACCGTGCCTGCCGGGCATGTCTATCCGCAAGACCCGCCGCGACCCGACGAAGCAGCGCCGTGGGGATATACCTTCCATCAGGTGTATCTCACCAACTGCATTGCAGGCATCGCGCGACGAATTGCGTTGGACGCCGTAGAGGTTCTGCGTGCGCGCAAGCGCAACTTCTATCATGGTGAAACCGCGCATCCCGCCGAAGAGCCTGTGCTGCAGGCGTTGCTTGGACGCATCCGTGCATACGCTGCGAGCATCGAGGCCACTGCGGACCGCGCAGTCGGCGCGCTGCAACGTGCGTGGGACAGCTATGGCACGAGCGATGAGTATGCGGCGACGCTTGCCGCGACTCTCGCGGCGTCGGAGGCCAAGGTTGTGATCGACGATCTCGCGC
>NZ_JAWRXU010000430.1:0-294 GCF_046534895.1 Paraburkholderia sp. SIMBA_053
GCCACTTGCTGCGTTCCTGGGATCCCTTTTCGGACGGGAGGGCCTGGTTCTCCATGGCGGAACGCCTGTAGGCAAACGGCGCGAACTGGTCAGACAGTTCCAGGAGGACGAATCAACACCGTTCTTCGTGCTGTCGCTCAAAGCGGGAGGATCGGGATTGAATCTCACATCGGCTTCCCACGTGATTCACTTCGACCGTTGGTGGAATCCCGCTGTAGAGAATCAGGCGACCGATCGGGCATTTCGCATTGGCCAGCGCAAGAATGTTCTGGTACACAAGTTTGTTTGCCAGGG
>NZ_JAWRXU010000431.1:0-294 GCF_046534895.1 Paraburkholderia sp. SIMBA_053
ACCCCTCTTATTGGAAATAAGAGCAAAGGACCAATTGGATACATAGTAGATATTATAGCTGTATTTGCTACTATATTTGGAGTAGCTGCTTCTTTAGGATTAGGAGCTTCACAAATAAATAGTGGATTCCATTACCTAACAGGCATGCCTATTAACTATAAAGTTCAACTTGTTATTATTGGAATTACAACTATTTTATTTATTACATCTGCAGGAACTGGTGTTTCAAAAGGTATCAAATATTTGAGCAATGCTAACATGGTTTTAGCTGTCATTCTATTTGTTTCTTTTCTT
>NZ_JAWRXU010000432.1:0-293 GCF_046534895.1 Paraburkholderia sp. SIMBA_053
CCGTCGCGCTTCATTGAAGCTCCCTGGAAAGTGCTGCGCGTTTCCAGCGTAGCAAAAAAGATTCCCGCATGCCGCTAGCACCCTGCCTCGCAGCGGCAAAACCGAGGCGCGATCCGCCAGCGTCGTCAGGTGCGAGCCCTTCTGTGCGAGCGCCGGCCGTTGTCATCGTACCGACACACGCGCCCAGCAGGATCGGTAGTTCCGCGACATTCTTCCAGGGGCACACGTCATGCCGGAGCTTTCATACCCGCAATCGAGCGGGGTCAGTGGCAAGGGGCGCAATCTTGGCCTCG
>NZ_JAWRXU010000070.1:0-552 GCF_046534895.1 Paraburkholderia sp. SIMBA_053
CACAGAGTGCGACCGCGTATTCGGCGATGTCGTCGAGAAGTGCGGGCAGGTCGGTCGCGGTCGGTGCGATATCCAGTGGTTGCAACTCTGCTTTCGCGTATCCAATTAGCTCGTCGATCAAGGCGAGTTGATAGTTCACACTGCGCTCGATAGCCTGTATCAGCGTGGCTTGCTTCGAATCGGCTCTATTCAGTAGAAGGCTGGCGTAACTGGAAATGGTCGCCAATGGCGCGCGGAGATCGTGGCTGACATAGCCGAGCGTTTCGATCTTTTGCCGGTTCTTCTCTTCCGCGTAACGCAGTGCTTCGTTCCATTCCAGTGTGCGTCGCGCGACTCGCTCGCGCATGCGGTCGTGTTCGGTTCTTTGCCAGTCCGCGAGTTCGGTTCTCGCCGCCCTTCGTTGCTTGCCGACGTGATTGACCCATGCGGCAAGCACGATTAGATGCGTCGCTAATCCAATGATCGCGACCGCCGGGTTCGGATGAATATCCGACTTTAACCATGCAAGAGCCGGCGGCAACGATCCGAGCGTTTCGAGCACGCGCAACGCAG
>NZ_JAWRXU010000433.1:0-293 GCF_046534895.1 Paraburkholderia sp. SIMBA_053
GTTAGCGTCACGCTGCTCGTGTGGATGGTCCGGCGCGGCGACGCGTCGCGCGCGACGGCGCTGCTGTTTCTCGCGCCGCCGCTCGCCGCGCTCGAAGGCTATGTCGGCTTTGGTGAAACGCTGACGGTGGTGCAGGTGGCAGGCTTCGTCGTGGCGCTGATCGGTGTGCTGCTCGCGCGCTCGTGATTGCGCTGGCGGGCAGCGGTTTTCTCGCGCCGCCCGCCGAAGCGCCCCTTCGATTAATCCGCCGTGTCGGCGTTCGCCGGCACCTTCGCGCGGACCTTGCTGCTCGG
>NZ_JAWRXU010000434.1:0-293 GCF_046534895.1 Paraburkholderia sp. SIMBA_053
GCTGAGGCCGGTAGCGATGCGGATATTCCCGTCGTCGTGTCAGACGGCGAATTCGCGCTCAGCGAAGATGTCATGGCCGCCGAACTATTTGCCGAGCGCGCAGTGGAGCTTGCCGATGGCAGCACCGTCACCGTTAAAACCAGCCTAACGCTGCTGCGTGAATCGGCCCATGAATACGACATGGACACCTATGCTGAACATTGTGGTATTCCCAAAGCAACGATTATCGACTTAGCTAAAAAGTATGCCAGCCACGGCCGTAAGGCCGCCGTTAACTGCCACGGCGGTATGAT
>NZ_JAWRXU010000435.1:0-293 GCF_046534895.1 Paraburkholderia sp. SIMBA_053
CCGGACAAGCATGAGCTTTTCGTCATGGGCGGCACGGCCAGTTACTACATCGAGCACGAGCAGCAACGACAGGAGCGGTGCGCCGACCTTAAGCGTGTCTTTCACGCAGCGCTCGCACGTGCCAAAGTGGACGGACAGTGGATCGCGATCACCGGCTACGCGAACGATGTCATACCGCCGTATGCACGCCTGGCTGACCTGATCGTCGCGGGCCAGATCGATCTGAAGGATCCCGATTCATTCATCGCAGAACAGTTCGTCGAGAATCTGGGGATGGCGGCGGGGCGTCCTGT
>NZ_JAWRXU010000436.1:0-292 GCF_046534895.1 Paraburkholderia sp. SIMBA_053
GGGATGGGCTCAGGCGGGTCGCCATGGATCGCATCGAGGTTCGTGACGGGGATCATGCTCACGTGATCGATGAGCGCGGGGGCGACCGCCCTCATCGGCGCGAGCATCTCGTCGCCGGCACCGACCTCACCCAGGTAACACACGCGCAGATGAGCGATCACCCTGCCGCGCAGAGGCTCGGGCACCGCGGGGCTCGCCGGCATCCAGATCATCGCGAGCGAGGTGCACATCTCATCGGGGATCGATTGCGTCCACTCGCCGTAAGCGATCAGGATGTCGCGCATGTGCGCTC
>NZ_JAWRXU010000008.1:0-275932 GCF_046534895.1 Paraburkholderia sp. SIMBA_053
CAGGCAGTTGAACATGTGGGTCAATTTTCGATGCAAATTTCTATCGGAAATGGGTCAGTTTTATGCGCGTATCAACAGTAAGGGGTTTCGGGGTCGCGCATACGATCCCGGGCACAGGTCGGGCACAACATCTGCCGGACGCGACGCGCGGATCGGCCTGCGCTTCCAGCTATCTAGCCAAAGCTTCGAGAATTGAACGGTGAATCTTGCAGAAGCGAAGGATTCGCTCACCGGCTACGAATATTGCTTTGATGTTGTCGAGCTGCGAGTCGAATGCATCCTGAGGCCATATCCGAGGCACGTCGACGCGAACCACCGCACTTCTACCCGCCTGCTTGACTGACATCTCGTCATCGAGCAAGGGGCCAACGGCCATCTTAAGCCGCTCAGATGGACAGTTGCGCACGATCAGATCGATACAGGAAGCATTACCCTTATGGGAGATTCGAACGGCTCGATTCCGAAGCGCCCTGCTTCCGAAACGTGCCCAACTCGGCGCCGCTCTCCTGGACAGACCGCTGGGTACGAGCTCCGCCTCCAATCCGGGAAAATGCTCCGTCGCACACTCAACGTACTGCCGCCAGAACTCCATTGCTGCGGGATTCTCTTCCCGGCCCAGAATGTCCTTGGAGGTTGCATGCCGAAGCAACCCGCTCAGGAAAACCGTATGGGTCGACGTGTCATCCGCCAACCAGCCAGTCGCGGTCTCAATAGACAACGTTCTTCCCCAATCGAATGCAATCGAATCCCTGATGTAGCACTGCGGAGCGACGAGAACCGTCCAGTATTCGTCCCATTCACCGGCGCGTCGCCCGCGCTCGCCGCGCTCTGCGTATCGCTCCGCTTGACGTGCTTGAAACGCGGCAGTCAGCTTGATCTCAATCAGTAGCGCAATGCGGTGCCCCCTAGCGTCCTCGACGATCAGAAGTAGGTCCGTCTCGCCGAAACCGGGTTCCCGTTCGTTCTTTCCGAGGGCAACGAGACGAAATGGACCCGGTCCAGCTACGTCTTCAAGGAACCGGTCGCGGAATGCGGCGCTCGCACCCAACTGAACCCACAAAGCCAGTACAAGATCGCTTTCGAATACAGCACCGATGGAGAACCCAAATGCATCATTGGAAGCACTTACCGGTGCGTTATCGGCATTCAACATCTCATCTCAATCCTTCAAAAGGGCGCAAGAATGCTACGTCGCGCGGCACTTCACAAGAATCTCGCGCGACAGCTATTAACAGATAGATGATCTGATCGCAATCTGCCGGACTACGCTGGCCAGCACGACGCGGACTGGAACGCAGTCGCGGGCCGGGCGCTCTTAGGGCGCAGGATGTGTCGCGGAGGCACGCCGATCAGTCCGGAATCGGCTGACGCGACAGCCCTCCAAAATCGTATTCGTCGAACACGATCTCGACGGCATCGGTAAAGGGCGGTGCTTGGTTAGGCGCGGGATAGCCGCCTTTCACTTCGACGGCGACGATGGTTCGCGATCCGACGTCTGTGCAACGCCAAAACGTCGTCGCGCCGGAGTAAAACGTCATGCCGATCTCGAATTCCGAGTGTTCCATTAAGTCTCCCGAGTTCATTCCAACTCGTCCCTGGTGATCCGCTCGACGGTGATTGACACGCAAAGCCATGGAAAGGACTGTTAGAGAGTCTTTTCATTCTTGCAGTCGGTCCGCTGCGGTAAGCGTGAAATTCACGTGCACCTTGTCATACGGGAACACGATCTCGCCGCTTTCCTCGCGATCGAGCACGCCGGTATTGAGCAGGGCATCCACGTCCTCGTCCACTCGGTTGACGTCGCGATCGAGGCGCCGTGCGAGCTCGCGGATCGACATCGGGCCGGCGCCCGTCATTTCCTGAATGATCTGCCAGCGTATCGGCGTAAGCGTCTTGAACAGTTGCTCGCTCGATAGGAACGTGATGTATGCGGTCTCCGCCTCGCGATGCGAATGAACGGCGGCTACAGCACGCGCAATGACCTGCGCCTCAGTTTGAACACCGATCGTTACTTTCATCGTGATTTCCTCCACTTGTCGATATCCGGATAGAAGTCGCGCAGCAGGCGCTCAACGACAATGATGCGATGGCCCACGCTGTTATTCCCATGCCCTTCAGATGCTTGCTCGATGAAGTCCATGAGTTCCTTTCACCCGCGCTCTCGGCGATCGCGCACGATTGGCGCGTGTATTCCTCGTCGAACTCAAGCGCGCGCGTGTGCGGCACCCAGATCGTGACCGCCGCAGGCCTGCGCTGCGCATTGCCTTGCGCTGTTCTCGGCGTTCTCTATGGGGTGTCATCCGTCGCTCGTGTGAGAGCAACGATATGCCGGTTGCGCAGGCGCAGAGCGGCCCTAGACCATCTCTGGACATGATACGCCGGCAAAGCACGGGCAGCGAGACGTGCGGTGAGCTTTTACGGGATCCGAACGTAAACACGGCCACCTGTAGGCGGGCCGCGTTGCTCTATGTGAACGCGCTCGCCTACGCCGCAGCAACCGCCCAAAACAGCCGCAGCTCGCGCCGCGTGAGCGTGCCGAAAGCGGGATCGTCAGTGCGCCGCTCAACCACCTGGAAAACGCCGTCGATGCCTTCGCCATCCAGTCGACGCACCAGCGCCGGCAGCCGCCGCAGCACCATGCGCACGTCCTTCGAGCTGCAGCGCGTCGCCAGGCAGCGCACCGGGCCCGATATCCCCAAGCGCCTGCGCGTAGCCGTCGAGCCATGCCGCGCCGACGTCATCAGTCTTCACGCCGGGACTGTCAAGAGCCAGGCCGGTGATGCGATTTGCGACCATCTGATCGAACGTCATGCTATCTCCCCGCCGGCGACCGCATCGTAGCGCACACGGGCAGCTTGTCGCCGGTCTCCACGGCGGATTTAGCCGTCTGAGCGTCGGCCGCCACACGCGCAGCACGTTGCGCCTCGAGCGCCTCAAGAAAATTTCCGAACGCTGTCGCCACCTGACGCGCCGTTGCCATTTTTGCCATCTGGATCTACTCCCGTTGTTGGTTCATACGGCGCAGCCCGAATCGCTGCACCGCGCGCGGACATTGCCGGCGCATTCGCCCCGCATGCCGGCCTAGAAATCGGCCAACTCTGTTGCCGGCGCTACGCCGATCCCGAAACGGGCGCGCCCCCGTCGCTCACTCAGATCGCGCAGTTTCGTCATGACCGCCTGTTGCAGGCTGCGATCGACCTCACCGACAGCCTCAATGACGGCGTCGTATAACTCCCGGGTTTGTTCCTGATTGAAGACCACGGAATGATGCTTGACTAGGAGCTCCGCCGCCACAGCCTGCAGGCGCACGGCCGTCGCGAGCATTGCCAGATTCTTCGCCTTGACCGTGACCCCGCCCGTCATCGGGTCGACAACCTCCGTCATGCACTGCGCCGCGATCAAATCGGCCTGACGATCCATCTTCGAGATCCGTTCCTCGAAGGTCAGAGGAGCACCGTCGGCGCCGGTCGATCCAGATGAACGCGGCGCCGGCATCGACGGCGGTTCGGCCGGCCGGCGGGCGAGCTTGAGCCATCCTGAGAACGTACCTTTCGGGATAGCGGCATACTTCGCACGCGCGAGCCGCTCGCCCTCCTCCTGTCCGTGAAATGCGACGAGGTTCTGCGCGGTCGCGATCGCCTCGTCCCTGAGTGGATGTGGTGCGGCCGCCATAAGTCCTCCTGTCGTTCGTCATGTTCGAGATGCAATACGAACAGATTGCCATCACGACGAACAGGTGTCGCGCGGGCCAGCGCAGATGGCCGCTCCGGCGCTATGCACGGGCTTTTCTGAAAACGGCACCCGTTTGGACGCCCGCTGCCATCTTTCCACTCGTTGCTGCAAGATCCCGATCATCGCGCCGCGGTCGACGACCATAGTGACTCAGATTCCGCTGGGCAGTGACGTTTTAAAGTCTGTCGTTGATTCGCCGATAACCTTGTTTTAAACGTCGATATAACCTATCTCTCCGATGACTGCGTACAGTCCATACCTTCAGCAAATCGATGATCTGGTTGGTCAACACGTGCTGGCGATTAGCGCTTTCTTCCATAAGGATCGCCAAGTCCCGTTCGGGGTCGCGGCCGCTAAAGGCTTCGGTTCTGGCTTTTTGATCAAACATCCGAAAGGTGTCGTGTTGTCAACTGCGGAACACGTCGCGCGGCAGGCAGTCGAGGAGAAGATCGTTTTTTTAAAAATTGGAGACACGATGCTCTCGCTTGAACGTCAACAGTTTCTGTTCGATGCGAAAGTCGATGTGGCAATGTCACTGTTCACCTTTGAGCAACTAGAAAGGGAAGAGGTGAACAATTTTACGGCGATCGAAATGCCGTCGCGCACTAATCCAGATATCCAGTCTGGATTCTGCGCGGTCGTCGGCTGCCCGAGCACACGCAACAAGCTGGACCAACGCTTTAAAGGGAAACGGCCCCGCGTATTTTCCATGACCCTCGAAAAGGCGAATGTCACGGCCTTTGCCGGCACCAATATTCCAGCACCTCTGCTACTTCACTACGAGCCTAAAGGAATGATCGCTGGGGCTAACCTGCCAGAGAATGGCGCACCGTCGGATCTACACGGAATGAGCGGCGGCCCTATTTTCGACGTTTGTGTGAGCGCTCCGCAGAATCGCGACGATCAAACCGCAATGGGCTTCCGATTTCGACTGGCTGGTATGAGCGTGGAATGGCACGAGGCGGATCGACTAGTTGTTGGCACTCGCATGGAGGTACTGCGGGAGATGATGCAACTCCTTTAGCGGCGTCCGCCGTCAAGCGGATGACCTCGATCGCTGCACCAACGAGGAAAATTTCCGGGTCGACGCGCCCGCCCATTGCTGGACGGGACCGTTCCGGAGCGCTATTGGGAGGAAAACCGGGTGACGCGACGACCGACGGCCAGGCGCCCCGCCCTCGTCGACTTCATCCTGATCACCGGCGAGCAGTTCGACGGAGTCGTGCACAGTCACGTCATCACCGCTGTGCCCGATCCCCGGCCCCGACCCGGACTACCTCGAGCAGCTCCCCAGCGTTCGCCCGGTGCGGCCGGACTAAGGCCCCCTCTTACGCCAGAGCCAGAACGGTAAGAGACCGTAAGACCGCAAACCCTTGCTGCGTATACCTTTCTTACTCTCTTACTCTTTTATAGAGAAATAGATAGATAGATAAGGAGGAGTGTAATCATTGGGTAATCCATATGATTATGGGGGAGAGGGATAGAGGGATGTATCGCCGGGAAATTGCGTAAGATCGTAAGAGAATCGCTGAAACCGTGCTAGGTAAAGGTTTGCCGTCTTACGCACCGTCGTAAGACGGCCGCGCTCAGCGTAATAAGTAAGAAAAAAACCCGGCGCGTGGCCGGGTTCATAGGTTCCTCGGGGACTTACGCGCCCGCTAGAAGGTCGACGTCGCCGAGTCGTCCTGAGTGGCGAACAGTCCGGCGAGAGGCACGGACAGATAGCGATCAGTACCGGCGCCCTTGAAGTACAGCGGCTTTTCACCCGGCTTGGCGCCGGGAACGCGCAGAAGCTGTCCGCGCAGATCCGCATTGAAATTCGTCTTTGCCATCAACTCAACCCGGGCGTCGTTCTTGTTCGATACCTGGAGATCATTCCCACTGCGCCGCAAACCATAGCGACCCAGCATCCGCTCTGCGGCCGGAAGACCAAAACCCGAAAGACCTTCAACCTCGTCGCCTCCAGCGATCTGCACGAGCTCGAGGATCGTCGCGTCGCCCCGATCCGTTCTTACGATGCAGGACGTCAACGCCTTGAGTCCGTCGAATCGGTCATCAGCATCTGGCTCGACATACACGTTCCACTCGAGGGACTCGATCAGATCTGTCGCCTGCTCATCCGTCGCCATCTCGCTCGAGAACAGTGACCATGCGCCAGCCAGCAGAGTGCCGTATTGATCGCCGTCGCGTTGATTGCCAAACTTGCGCGCCGCAGCGCTCACGAAGGTGCGGATGTTCTTGATCGTAATCGGCATCAGGCGCAGCGACCGATTGATGATCCGCCGAGCGAAGTCGCCATTGCCGCGCAGCTTCGACAACTCGATCTCGAGATCGGACCATGCCAGATCTCCAGTCTTGTTGTCGCGCTTGTCGCGCAGCCGCAGGACGGTCAAGCGCTCGACGTCGGCCTGTTGCTTCAGCGCCGTCTGAATTGACGCCATACAGAACATCGAGCGAATGTGAAATGACATCGCTTCGCCGCCCGCGGTACCTTTGAGCGTCTTGAACTTCGACTCCGTCGAAGCCTGCCGGATCAGCGATAACACAGCCTGGATCCGATCGGCATCCCGTTCCCGGTTCGATTCTGACTCGTCGAACAGCACCGGCCGCGCGTCAGCTTTCAGGCACTGGCGCAGGCCGGCTTCCGACGTGTTGCCGTTAGCGAGCAGCGCAATGCCGTCTTCGCCGTCGTCGGCGCCACTCGCGAGAGGTGCAAGGAACTGATTGAGAATCGTCGACTTACCGCAGCCGGCGCCGCCCGTCAGCCAGATATGCGGACGCCAGGCGATCGCGCCACATAGCGGCGCCAGCGCAGCCCATCCAGCGACGAGCAACGCAGAAGCAGGTTTCTCCCAGCGGAATTTCTCAGCCGTTGTAATTACCCATTGCCCTTCATCATCTGTCGCGACGTCGTCGCCAAGTGCCGGGAGATCACGCGCGACCTCATACACGAACCGCGATTCGATATCCGTTACCTCAGTCCTCAGGCCATTCACCTGCAGGTGACTGCCGGCATGGAACACGACGCGGCCACTATCGATCCACGCGCCGCGCCCCCGGGTATTCGACGGGTCGTAGATGCCTTTCTCGACACAAGCGCGGATCAGGAAGTTGACCGCCGCGCGCTTGTTGATGCCAGCCTGCTTGCCGGCGCCGGGGAAATGCAGTTCCCACCAGTTCGGCGGCGCCAGCTCGAGCAGGCCATTTTCAGTGAAATCCGATTTTGTGATGGCCTTGACCTGCTTTGCCTCGTTCTGGAAAACGTAGTATGTGCCGCGATCGTGACCGAGCAGTTTGAAATACCGGTTGTCCGTTGGCCGACCGATAGTCTCGCCTTTCGGGGGCACCGACTCGACGAACATCACGCCCGGCAACTCGTCGCTCGCCGGCGCATCGAGAATAGCAACGCTCTCGGCGTTCGAGATGTCATTCCACGGGGCCGCCTCGCGCGCCGGATTCGTCACCTGCTTGACTTTGCTGTTCGCCCATTCCGCATCGACGGCCGCCTGCGTCACCACTTCATTCGCCTCAAGCGCCGCTTCGATTACGGCGATCACCGCCGCGTCATCGTGCGCGCCGTTCAGCATCGCCAAATCGTTGAAGTCGGTACCGGTGGTCGCCCCATCGAATTCAGGAAGTGCGACGAGACCGCCGACAGCCGCCGCCGCTTGGCGAGCACGCGTGCGGCCTGGATTCCCGGCCGTGAACCGGTCATTGTCCGCACACAATACGATCGTTGCCGTCGGCACCTTGGCGCGAACAGCCTCCGCAACCGGCTTCAGGTTGCCGGCGTCGAACGCGACGAAAACGCAATGGCCCGTCGACTTATGCAGGCTCGCGGCTGTCGCGAAGCCCTCCGCGATCAGGACGACGTGCTTGTCGTTGCGCGTCTTCGGCTGGCCGATCCGGAAGAAGTGTCCGCGCTTGTCGCCGCCGGCGAGATATGTCTTGTCGCGCTTGAGCGGGTTAGTAGCGTCCGGCAAAATCGCTTGCACTGAATGGACCTTCTTGTCCATGTCCATCATAGGGATCAGCAATGCGTTCTCAGAGACGATCGAGATCTCGCCAGGCGTCTGATTGGTCGTCGAGAACGGGCCGATCATCGCGCCATATCCCTCGTCGAGACCCTGACGCTGCAGGTAGTCGTTCTTCGCTGCGTCGGCCGCGACGTACGGGCGTCCACCTGCCAACATATCCACCGCGCGACTAGCAGCGACCGCACGGCGTGCAACGGCTTCAGCCTCGCTCCTGGCTTCACGCTCAGCGCGATCACGGGCACGCTGTTCGGACTCTGCAGGCGTCAGCTTGCGCGCCTGCTGGCCGGGTACCCACCCGGCGGCCCGGGCCATGCCGGCGATGGTCTTGAACGTCGACGGATTGGCGGCGCCGCCCTTGAGCGATCGCCACGCGGAAAGCGTATCGCGAGCGTCATATTGATCAGCTGAGCGCTGCGACCATTCGTCAAAGAGATCGAGCCCGACTTCGCCGAACTCATGGCGCAGTGCGCCGCCGATCTTGATCCACTGTGTACGATCACAGTCAGCAGGAATCCACGACAGCATGTCGCGCGCCTGCTCAATCGTCGGTGCGTCGAACTGCTTGTCAGTCCGGCTTTTTGAAGAAAAGGGGTTTCCTGCGGCCGGAGCCGCATCAATGTTCCTTTGCATCTGTCCTTTCAGTTCCTAATCGCCATCTCGCCATGGCGCCAGGGATTGGCTCTTAGCCTCCACCCCGGTAACTTTGATGAGCGCAGATCCCTCCGCGCCGCTTGTACCGCATGGGCGCCCGCGTTTGTTCGGAGTGCCATTCGACGAATTATCCACGCGGGGCGAGACACTCGAAAGGTTTATATTTTTCGCCCGAGTATGCCCGGGTTATTGACGCGCTATGGATCCGACGGTTCGTCGTGACAAGCCAAGACTTGTTAAATTTTTCAAGCGGGAACTGCTCATGGAGTGGAAAGACGCGATACAATATGTGCATCCTTTGCATCACCCAAAGTGCCCCTGAATAACCGGCTCGCCACTGGTCTCAGGGGTTTTGGCTTTTTGGATTCGGACTTCTCCAGCACTGTCTCGCCGACCACGTCGCGATTCATGTAGAAAAGCCCAGACAATGCCGGGCCTTCGTGGAGCTGGCGATCCGCTCACGCTGCCGCGAGCTCGATGTGGTCGACGCTCGACGCGCTAGGTCGCACCAACTCGTAATCGCTCGCATCCGGATACAGCCCCCAGCAATGCGGCACGCGCCGGCCAAGCAGCCCCGCACCGTGCCGGTGGACGCCGCCGCAGTGCGGACACTGGACGTGGAAATACCCGCCCGTCTCGGCAACGATGACCGCCGCCGGCAGTCCGCTCTCGGTTAGCACAGGAGCCGGCTGTGCAGCACGCTTTTCGTCTGCGATCCGGCGAGCAATGGCCTCCTCCGCGTATGGCCCGCGCCGACTGCATGCCCGCACGAACGCCCGCTGCGCCGTCGTGCCCCGGCCGCGCAGCGACCAGCGCGAACTCCACCATGACATCGGCGCGATCAGTGAAAGCATCCAGTTGTTCGGTCGACCAATGAATCGTACCGTCGACCCCGAACTCTTTAGGCGAACGAGAAAGTCGTCGCCGGAATAACCCAGCGTCTCGAAATATTCGTTCTGATCGAGCGCGTCGCGTTCAGTTTCCGGCATGCTCATATTGCGCTCCCATTGCTTCGCGCGTCGATCCACGCGCGGACGACGTCGACATTCCAGCCTTTGGCCTTCTCGCCAAGTCGGACTGCTGCTGGGAACCTGCCCGCCGTACACCAGCGCTCGAGCGTCTTCCTGCTGATCGCCAGCACCGTGATCAGATCCTTCTCACGAACGAATCCAGCCAAAGGCATCTCGTAAACCGCTTTCTCACTCACGTCTTTTCTCCTGTTGCGATGAGCGAATTATTGCTGTCGCGACCAACCGCAATGACGCAACAAGGCGCAAAGAGAGTTCCTTTGATGCAACAGAAACCAACGCTGGCGCGGCGCGAGCGACATAGAAGCGAAGTCACATTTACATCCGTAACCTTGAGGTTCCCTACCGCGCGCCAACAGATTTACAGTCTGATCGGCACCGGTCGTGCAAGCACCGCCGGCGCGGCCTGCCGGGATGAGCGGGGAACGGCCGGGCGCATATAGGGCGCCTGTGAGGCCTGCTGCACGACGTCGCTGCGTGTGCGTCCGCCGGCGCCTCGACCATCGTGCGTGCGATCGCCCCTTCACTGAAGTCGGTAACGAGGGTGTGACTACCCTTCATCCAGTTCATCATCGGTGTCACGACACCAATCGGACCGCAGCTATACTAAGCGCGCAGGAATCGCCTTTTCGTCGGGGATAAACGTGCAACTATTAAAAGAATGCGTCTTTGCGTCAGCGCTACTGGCATGCTCGACGGCATCGTCTATAACCATAGACCCTAGCGTCTACTTTGCCTATTCGGAGCAGCCATTTCACGGCGGGCAGCGAGTTTTCCTATCGAAACTGTCTTGCCCGCTGAAAGACTTTCCGAGTGACGCATCCATGCGCGAGCGGTTCAACGTCTCGACGTCAGGGCGCCTGAAATGGAAGCGAGGTCTATACAACACTGAATACGGTCCTTTCGCCGGTTGCTGGGCGGCCGTCAAAAGCCAAGGACAGGACGGCCTGATCTCCTGCGTCGTGGCAAACGGCGCGATCACGCAAGACTGCGTGCTACTTGCGAACCGAATATTTCGCAACACGGCAGATCTGCCTGTACGGCCAGGCCCGGCGAAATTTTGAGGGCCGAAAAGGGCAGTCATTGTGGCCGCCCTTTCGTCACGAAGCCCTGCCCGCTCGTCGTCGGCGGGTTCGAACCCGGTGCAGTGCGTTAGTGACCCGACCCTTGTCGCCGATGCCGTCGACTGTGAGCCTGCCACAGCGCAGACTAGGCATTCTCCAACCCCGTCCGTTCCGCGTTGTACGGCGACTGCACGCCCGCGCCCGCCGTCACCCTTTTGACGAACCCAGTACCACGCTCGAACGTGAGCGTCTGGAACAAGCCTTGATAAGGGATATAGTCGAGATCAACGCCCACGACATAGAACGTCGACGAGAACGACCCGCGTACGATCCGCACATAGCTCCCCGGCTTGACCGTTTCATTCGCGCGGATGCGCGCCGTGCCGCGCTCGAGCAGGACATTGTCCTTATTCGACGCGACGACGATCGCCCGCCGGTTGTTGATCCAGTTCATCATGCTGGCGCTGCGCGTCGCCTGCTGTGCCGCGGGTTGGCCGCTCGACATGGTCGCCACGTCGTTGCCGCCCTGCTGGGTCTCCGTCTCTAGCATGCGGACGCCGTAGAACTGCTCGGCCGAGTTGGCGTAGTGCCCGAGATCCACCGATTGCGGATCGGCGCCTATGGCGAACTGCTGGCTGATGATGTTGTCGACGAGTTCGAAGCGCGGCGCGCGCGTCCAGTAATAGTTCGAGACGTTCTCGTCGCCGCGCGAGACATTCAGGGCGATCACGTCCCTGGCGTCGATATCGACGGGCGTCAGATTCTGCGCGTCCGGCTGGATGACGTTGCCGTTGATATCCTTGAATGGAGTTGGCCGGTAGACGCAATAGACGCCGTCCTCGCGATCCTCAAGATAGATCTCATTGAATACGCCGACGTCGCCGAAATAGGAGAGCAGGCCGTGGATGGTGCCCTGCTGGTTTTGAGCGCCACCAACGTCGACGACGCCATTCGCGACCGACACGTCGAGCTTGATCGCCGTCGGGTTCGGCGAATTTGGAGGCATGAGAGAACCCAGGAACGGGTTCATGATGCTGCTCACCACCTCAGTGATGAACTCAGATGCTGTCATAGACGTCTTGAAGCCGACGCCGAACTGCTCGAACAAACGGAAGCTAGAAAGATAGTTTTCTCCGACCACATAGCCCGGCATGTATTTGATCTGCATGATCTGCCAGAGCTTGCCCATATCCTGCCCATTCAGCGTGACCGTGCTCATCGGCTTGCCATCGTTGCTCATCGCTTCATTGCGCGAGATACCGGACACGAACCCACGCATAAGTATGGGTGGCTTGGTCGGATTGCCCATCGACGCACCGGGCAGGTTATGCCGCATGCGGATTTCGACGAAGTCCATCGGCTCGATCAGCCCATACAGCGACTCGAACGAATTGCCCTGCGCATAGGGCTGGTCCGGAACCGTCAACGAGAAACCGCCGGCTGGCTCGCGAACCGACTTTGATACGCACAGGCGCCCGCCGTCGCCCATAAACGGCGTGAGATCGATCGTCTTGTTCGTGTCGAGCACGCGTTGCGATACCGGCGTCTGGCCATCGATAGTCTGACGTCCGATCGTCTTGTAAAGGACAACGCGGACGTCTGGCGTATAGAGCTGGACGTTCATTGCGCGGCACTCCCTGGGTTGATAGACAGCGCCATCGAGCACACGCCATCACCGGCGGTAGCATTCTTGCCAGCCGCCGGCACTTCCGCGAAGCCGCTCGCGATCAGATTCGTCATCGCCGCCGCACAGGCAGGATTGCCAGCGAGCGCGAGACGCAGGGTCGTCGCGCAGACCTCCGCAGCGTTATCGGCAATCAAACGCGCGAGCGCTCGCCGGGCCTTCGCCAGCGACTTCGCCGGGCCTGAAGGGTTGCCTGATTGACCGGGCTTGAATCTCGTGCCGGCGCCTTTTTCGGTTGCCATCGTGCTCCTTGTGGAATGGTTTCGCGCCGCTCGATTGAGCTTTGGCGCACACACAGTTCCACTTTCGTGTCACGACCGGCGGCAGGCGCGAAAAGATGCGATAGCAGGCACGCGGCAGCACATGAGCGGCGGGGCGGACGGGGCGCAAAAAAAGGCCGCTCGAAAGCGGCCTGTCTGCCCTGCCTACTGCTGTCGACGCCGAGCGTTACGCGTACGGATTGGTGGGGACGCGATGGAATGCTTCAATCACGCGTTTCTTCGCCGCCGCCAGATCAGATTCAATCTGTGCGATCTGACGTTTCAACGGCGCCGTATTGATGCCCGCCGACGTCGCTGCATCAAGTCGCTCCCGTTTGTCTGCCAGCGCTGTTGATGCGCGCGCAAATCTGACCCACTTCCAGTCCAAAAGTGGGTCAGTTTCCGGCGCAAATCAACAGCCAGCGCAGCAGTAAGCGCCACTACCTATCCTTCAGTTTTCGTCGCCACGTAAAGCCCTCTCATAGTTGATCGCCAGCCGCGCGATTCGCGACCAGTGACAACCTATTCTCGCGTCACGATCAGCCGGCGAGCACACGACACGAACAGACTACGAGTGTGATTGGAGACCGGCCAGAACCCCGACCAAGCTTGGTTGACGATGCCTGGCAAAATCTAAGGGCGCAGGTCGGGCGCAGCTAAATATTCGCGTGTCTAGCGGTACATAGCTATCCTCGAAACTCGCAATTAGCTATTGATAACCGCATTATCAATAGCTGCCGCACCGCTTTGGAACGGTCCGGCCAAGGCCCCGCGCGCGGTGCCATCGGCTCACGCCCACCATCTCCGACGACGCAGCGCTCGGCTGGCGACAACGCCCTCAGGCGGCCGCTGCCAGGCCGTCCGTGTGTGCGTCCAACGGAGTGGCGGACGCCGCCTGCTCGACCAGCGCTTCAGCGAAATATGCTTGGCAGATCTGCCGTGCGGCCAAGCACGCGCGCAGGTTGGCACACACACGACGAAGCTCTTCGACGCGTGCGACGATTCGCGCTTGCTCCTTAAGAGGAGGTAGTGCAATCTGCAAGCAAGCGGATTTCGCCAGATACAGGCAAGGTTGGGCGTTCCGCTTTACCGAACTCCAGATCTCGTCTTGCGAATCCGGGGATTTAAGATGTAGTTCAAGATATCTCGGATTCAACCCAGCAGTTACAGGACGGAAAAGAGTAACACTCCTTACCAGTACCATTTCGTGGTCTTCCTGCAAAATCGAGACACGGCCGGTTGTTGCGCCGACAGACACCATCAGGACGTCTTGTGCCAGCGGCCGGCATCTTGCCCAGCATTTCTCCGCCACGTGACGCGGCACGAAATCCGTGACACCATAATCCATGAATCCATCACGCACGTTCTTGGCTGTGACCAAAGGCACCTGAGAGTGGTCATTTGTGCGCTCAGGCGTCAAATGCTCGCCGTCGGTCAAAACAGAGCACAGCGTCCCTAGTCGCACCCATTCCCATCCGGCCGGCAATGAATACCGCTGCTCGTCAATATCAATCGACGGTAGCGGCTTGCCCCGTTTTATCTCGCCCTTCGCGATCAAGAGGTCCTTTGCGAAGCTGACTTTCTTAAGCAGCTCATCGGCTGGTTCGTCGCCCGGCTCCTGCTTTATCAGCAAGCCACGCACCGCGAGCTGAAAGATGGTCTGCTCAAGTGCGTCGACGGCTTCGGGCCGATCAAGCAGCAGGTCGAAATGCGTAGCGACGCGGGACCAGTTTTCGGCGAGGGCGTGAGCCGACTCGCTCGCGGCCAGCGCGTCGAACAGCGTCGCGGTCAGTCGGGCGTGTTGCTCCGCCTCTAGCCGACCACCGGTCTCCAGTTCATCACACAGATGCATTAGTTCGTCGACTTTCGCGACGATACGAGCCTGTTCCGCAATTGGCGGGAGGCCAATCACAGCCTCTGTCACGTCCTCTCGACCAATGCCCGGAATAGCAATGCCTACGGCATTTTGCTGAAACGTAGCAGCCATCGCACGAAGTGCCAACTCCACGAAGCGAACATTTAGCAAAATCGGACGTATTGCCATCAACTGGCGACTAATCGCGATTTCTGCATGGCTCACCGTGTTGAGCTTGCCCACTCCAGATCCCTTCACCGTGATAAGGATATCGCCGCTTACAGCGACGGCGCGGCGTACGGTTGTTGATCGAGTGGGCTCCGGACAGCAGGGACCAAATTCGGCAGGACCTGTCAGATAGGGAATATCACTCCCCAAACCCTCGACGTATTCGCTCGGTCCTAGGTGCTGGCCAGAGATCAACTCGATTGCAACCCCGAGGCGTATCCATCGCCAATTGTGAGGGAGATCAAACGACGTCTCATCGTCCGCGATCGTCCGAGTTGGTTTGTCTCGCCCTACCTTGCGAGCAGCGTTTAGCCGTTTCTTCTCTTCGGCAATCCGGTTCAGTAGCGAATCGCAGGTCTCATCATTCGGATCCTGCTGCACCAGCTTGCCTTGCACTGCCAGCGACAGAATGAGCTCGCGCAAGCGCGTCACGCCATCTGGCGCGGTTGCCAATAACTGGAATCCTTCAGTCAGCGTCACGCCCGTGCTCCCAGCGCATCCGCCAGAATACCCTTGAGCTGGTCGCGTAACGCCTGTGCCTGGGCCGTCAACTGCTGGTACTGGGCCAGCAGCTCGTCCGGATCGTGGCTGATCTCGTCGCCCCGATGCGGGTTCTTTTGGTCGAGGTTGTAACCAGTTGCCTTCAGACGGTCGATGCCGACCCTCCACGCGAATTCGTTCTCGGCACGGGTGACAAAGCCGTCCGCCTCACTGCCCCACCATGCCTTTTCCTCCGCGAACTCCTCGATTCGGATCGGCTTGGTCTTCGAATAGCTCTTGTACCCGGCCGGATATGGGTGCTCGTAGTACCAGACCTCCTGCGTTGGCGTGCCCTTCGTGAAGAACAGCAGATTCGTCTTGATGCCGGTGTATGGCGCAAACACGCCGTTGGGTAGCCGAACGATCGTGTGCAGATTGCACTCGGTCAGCAGCTTTTCCTTGATGCGGGCCTTCACGCCGTCGCCAAACAGGGTGCCGTCGGGCAGCACGACCGCCGCACGGCCGTTGTGCTTCAACAGCTCGATAATCAGCACAAGGAACAGGTCAGCAGTTTCTCGGGTTCGTACGTCCGCCGGATAATTGCCCTCAATGCCCGGCTCCTCGGTCCCGCCAAACGGCGGGTTGGTTAGGATCACATCGACCATGTCGCGCGTGCCATAGTCCGCCAGCGGCCGGGCTAGGGTGTTGTCGTGGCGGATCAGCGACGGCACTTCAATGCCGTGCAGCATCATGTTCGTCACGCACAGTAGGTGCGGTAGCTGCTTTTTTTCGACGCCGTTGATCGCGTTCTGCACCACGACGTCGTCCTCGACACTCTTGCGCTGCGCTTTCAGGTGCTCGAGCGCGCACGCGAGAAAACCGCCAGTGCCGCACGCCGGATCCAGGATGCGCTCGCCGAGTTGCGGATCGACCTGGTCCACCATGAACTGCGTGACTGCACGAGGCGTATAGAACTCGCCGGCATTGCCCGCGCTCTGCAGGTCCTTCAGGATCCTTTCGTACAGGTCGTTGAACAGATGACGGTCCGCGCGATTGTTGAAGTCGATCTCGTTGATCCGGTTGATCACCTGACGCAGCAGCTGGCCGGACTTCATGTAGTTGTACGCGTCGCTGAACACCTCACGCGCCACGAAGCCGCGCGCATTGCGCTGCGGGTCGACGTTGAGCGCCTTGATCGACGGGAACAGGTCAGTGTTGATGAACGTCAGCAGTTCATCGCCGGTGATGCCCTCCGGATCGGCCGCCCAGTTGCGCCAGCGCAGCCGCTCGGGCAATGGCGACCGGTAGGCGTCGCGCATCAGTTCGAACTCGGTTTCTTGGTCGTCGAAAATTTTCAGGAACAGCAGCCAAGTCAGCTGCGAGATCCGCTGCGCATCGCCGTCGACGCCGGCGTCCTGGCGCATGATGTCCTGCACGGATTTGATAAATGTAGAGCTGATTGTCATGAGTACACCGGTGAAACCTTATTGATAGAGCGAGCGTTCCAGTTCGCTGATCGCAGCTTGATATTGCTGTCGGCCGCCAAACGCCTGAACCAGTTCGACCGGCGAGCCGAGCTGGTCGAGCGGCGCGAGCCGCAGCACCTCTGGACGTTCGATATTTTCAATGCCGCCGTCGGCATATTTCTCTAGCAACGCCTGCAGCACCTGTCGCGCGGTGTCGCCGTATTTCACAAAATAGTCGCGTTTTTTGACGTTCTCGGCGCGTTCCCGCCGCGTCAGCGGCTTCTGGCCAAACGCAATGTGACAGACGAGATCGAACGGGTCGAGATCCTTGCCGGCCTCTTTCGCCAGTTCGTCGAACAGGACGCCCTGTTCCTCGAGCTCGGCGACGATCGCCTGCTTCCTATCGGCATCATTCCAGGCCTGCAGGAATGCGTCGAGCGACACGAAGCGCTTGCCGATCTGGATCCGCGAGAAGTCGCGCAGCGACTCCGTGATCAGTCTGCCGTCGGGGCCCAGATACTGGACCCGCTCATTGATGACATACACGGGCACTTCGTCAATGACGTACTTGGTCCGGCCTGCGCCCGTCCCGTCATGCCCAATTGACATGCCGCCTGCCTCTCCGTCGAGACCGCCAGCGGGGTCACCCACCGGATCGCCCGCCTCTTCTGGCGGAACGACGGGTTCGTCGGGCTCAGGTTCGAAAACCACGACCGGATCGCCGTCAAAGGCGGGGTCGGCAAACAGTTCGGTCGCTTTTTTGAAGTCCAGAATGGTAAACCACAGCTTGCCGTACTCCTCGTCGATCCGCGTGCCGCGTCCGATGATCTGCTTGAACTCGGTCATCGACCTGATCGTGCGATCGAGTACGACGAGCTTGCAGGTCTTCGCATCGACGCCGGTCGTCATCAGGCGCGACGTGGTGGCAATCACCGGATACTCCTTGCGGGGATTGATGAAGTTGTCGAGCTCGAGCTTGCCTTCCAGGTTGTCGCCGGTGATCTGCATCACGTACTTCGGATTTGCGCCCGCCAGGTCCGGGTTCGCGTTGGCCAGCGCCTGGCGCATCCGGGCCGCGTGGTCGATGTCCTCGCAGAACACAATAGTCTTCGCCATCCGGTCGGTCGCATTCAGGAATTCGGTGATGCGTTTCGCGACCGCTTCGTCGCGGCGCGTCAGCACCAGCGAGCGGTTCATGTCGGACTGGTTGTAGATCCGGTCTTCGACCAGCTGTCCCAGCCTGTCCAGCATCCCAGTCGTGGGTCGCCAGCCCAGGTCCTTGTCGAGATCAACCCGGATCACCTTGTACGGCGCCAGAAAGCCGTCCTCGATGCCCTGCCGCAGCGAATACGTATAGACCGGCTCGCCGAAGTAGGTGATGTTCGAGACTTCGGCGGTTTCCTTCGGCGTCGCGGTAAGCCCGAGATGGGTTGCCGAGCTGAAATAGTCGAGGATCTCGCGCCAAGCCGAATCCTCGGCCGCACTGCCACGATGACATTCGTCGATCACCACGAGGTCGAAAAAGTCGGGGCTGAACTGGCGGTAAATGTTCTGAGCGTCTTCCGTGCCAGTCACCGCCTGATACAGCGACAGGTAGATCTCGTAGGACTTGTCGACCTCGCGGTTTTCGATCTTGGTCATCGCGCCAGCGAACGGCTTGAAGTCGTTGGTCTTGGTCTGGTCCACCAGGATGTTGCGATCGGCGAGGAATAGGATGCGCTTCGCCGCCCGCGCCTTCCACAGCCGCCAGATGATCTGGAACGCTGTGTAGGTCTTGCCGGTGCCCGTCGCCATTACCAGCAGGATCCGCGACTGCCCCTTCGTGACCGCTTCGATCGCGCGGTTCACCGCGTTCAGCTGGTAATAGCGTGCTGGCTTGCCGGGGTAGTAGTCCTGTGCATAGACCGGCTCCGCCTCCGGGGCGATGCCTTTCCACGAGAGATAGCGCTGCCACAGGTCCGCCGGCGACGGAAACTGGTCCATCGCGATCTCGCGCTCGAGCACGCCATCATGCAGGGTCTTGTCATGCCAGACGAAACCGTCCCCGTTGCTCGAAAAGGCGAACGGGACGTCCAGCATCTCGGCATAGGCAAGCGCCTGCTGGATGCCGTCGCGTACCGTGTGGTTGTTGTCCTTCGCTTCCACTATCGCGAGCGGAATACCCGGCTTGAAATACAGCACGTAGTCCGCGCGCCGGACGGTCTTTTCGTCACGCTTCGCCCTATTGCCCCGCACGACGACGCGACCGCTGGTCAACGCCACTTCCTCTCGCAGTTGGGTGTCCAGATCCCAGCCCGAGCCGATCAGCGCGGGGGAAATGAATTTGCTGCGGATGTCCTGTTCGGACAGCGATTTTTTGTCCATTTTCGGCTGTCGCCCCGGTTTTCGCCTTTTGCCATATGCGACCTTGATTACCTACATCACGCGGCGCATTTTAGCCCTTATCAGGCTGGTCCTCAGAATTAAACGGATCGGAAGCATCACCGGAGACACATGTAGAACGATTGAACGCCGATCAGTCGTAGATAACTTTGACAACCCGATTCGATACGGGCTCTTTTTGTTTGAGAGCCTGCGCCCGAATGCGCCCGAAAAACGGCTCAACGGCCGGCGACGCCAGTCGCACGGCCTCCTGAGCAAAGCAAACAGACTTTTGATCTGTTTGACTTATTGTTTAAAAACAAAGACTTGCACATGGTCTCGCGCCCGACTATCCTTCGACCCCGAAGCGCTCGATTATTGCCAGAGCGCGCGATCTATGGAACCAAACACGCATGACCGACGCCGTACTCGAAGAGACCGCCCTCGATATCGACTGGGGCAAATACGGCCGCGCGCCGCGCAGCGATCCATTCGCAGTCGTACGCCTCATTGACCGCATCGACAGGTTGATACAGGCCCTCGAAAGGCCACAACTCAAGCCAGAAGAGACCCTCTGGAAGTCGGAACAGATCGCGGATTGGTTAGGCCTATCGAAGCAGACCGTCGAGCTGCGTGTCGTCTCGCGCCCGGACTTCCCAGCGGCACTACGCCCCGTCGATTCGAAGCAGGCACAGCGCCGCTGGTTCGCGAGCGATGTGATGAAGTGGGCGCGCAGCACCGCCGGCACGATTCCGGCGTCGCGGCCCGGGCGGCGGCGCAAGGCCGCTTAGTCAAGGCGCGCCGCAAGCTCGGCGGCCGTCTCGTCGTAGTAGATCATCAACGACTGCACGTCGCGATGGCCGATCATCTTCGCAAGCGCGAGGACGTTCAGCTTGCGTGACAGGCGCGTCGTCGCTTCATGCCTCGAGTCGTGGAAATTTAGATCCGCGAATTCAGGCTTGTCTTTTGCCACTTTCGCGCGGATCTTTCGCCACAACGCGTCCACGCTCGATTGAGCGACCGGGAAGCACCGCGGCTCGTCTTTGGTTCGCTTCAGGCGGCTCAGCAGCGCAACTGCGCGGGTGGACAATGGCACGTCGCGCGCATCGCCGTTCTTGGACTTTGGAATGTGCAAATACCTCTGCGGTAAATGAACGTCCCGCCATACCGTTCCGATTATCTCGCCTTGCCGCATTCCGGTCTCGACTGCGAGCAGGAAGGCCAAGGCCGTGTATTGCTGCGCTGTCTCGATCGGCCCATCGTCGCTCAGGCCTAGAGCCTTTGCCATCACGGCGGCCTCTTCGTCAGGTACGCGCCGCCGGCGCGGCGGTGGATCCTTCGGCCGCTTCACCTCATGAACCGGATTTGTGTGTATCCACTTCCACTCTTTGCACGCCGCCTCGAACACGGCTGACAGCAGATTTAGATCGCGATTGACGGTCGACGTCTTAACCTCCTTCAGGCGCTTGTCACGCCACGACGCTATCTGCTCCGGCTTAACGTTGCGCACAAGCGTGCCGACGAACTCCATCTCACCCTTGAAGAATTCGATGCGTGTCTTGTTCCATTCGTGCTTTCCCATGCCGGGCGAGACCTTTTCCAGATACTCGTCCATCGCGTCGCTGAGCGTTTTCTGGACCTTTGAGTATGAACGCCGTTGGCCGGCGTCGATCTCAGCCTCTAGCTTCGTCGCCCACGTGATCGCTTCTGCTTTTGTGTCGAACGATCGAGACTCTCTGATTCCCGCCTTCGCTACTTCTGCGCGCCACGTGTCGCCGCGCTTTCGATATGTGGCCATGCTCCCCGCCTTGGCGTAAATTTGGCGTAAAGCATAACGGAAACTTGGGCTGTTTTGGGCTTTTTAGGAATCGAACCGAGCTCACCGCGATAGAGCCGAAACCCTTGCTACATAAGCAATAAGCGATTTTGGTGGCAATGTATCGATCTTTGATGGATAACAACAAGATTCCTGCCAGGGGGACCAACCCGCCTCACAGGCTCTCGCGGCGTTTCACATCTTTCACGCCGCCCAATACCACGCCTCAGTTGCGCACAGGCTCTGCCGTCGCACGAGTCCGCCCGATCAGGCGCTTGCCCATTCTGTTCATTGGCCCTTCGAGCCATTGGTACGAAGCGAGCCCGACCGCGACCGACGCCAGCACCACGACTACACAGACCAGATCGCCAGGCATACGATGCTGCCGGTCGAATATCTGCAGCAGCTTGACGCAGACCGGCACCGAAAAAACGTGCGTCAGATACAGCGAATAAGAAGAGTCGCCAACGAGTTCCAGCAACGCGTTCCAGCGCACCTTGTTCTCCACCGACAACCCTGCCACGACTACGGCGAACGCCGGCAACCCAAAGACCAAAAAGCGGTTCGTTTCAGTAAGGGCCGGCGCGAACACTTTGCCGGCGGCCAGGATCGACACGACGATCGCTGCCGCCACTGCTATCGGCACCGCGCGTCCCGTCGCATAAACCCAGCCGACGAGAGTGCCAAATACAAACTCCATCACGATCGGGTTTGTATAAAACGAAAATGCGACTCCGCCTGTGTGAACGAAATGCAGCGCGGACATAACCGCCAGGAACGCCGCGACAGTCAGTAGCCGATAACGCGTTAAACACATCGAAACGGCGAACACGCTGTAAAACCACATCTCGTAGTTGAGCGTCCACCCGACGCCGACTATTGGCGCCGTCACGTGGATCCAGTTCAGCCAGGGAAAGAACAGATACGATGCCACCGCATGCCCGACATTCAGCGACGCATTTCCGAATGCGCCCGGCACGACGAGAAGCAACACAATGAAAAGCGACGTGAGCGCCCAATAAAGAGGAACAACGCGGGCCATGCGGGCAACGATGAATGCCTTTGCGGAAGCCGCGCCGGGCGGTTTGCCATGCGTAACCAGCACCATGACAAAGCCGGAAATGACGAAAAAAACATCGACGCCGATTTCACCGAAACGCGAAATCTGATGAAAGAAATGCGTCGCCCAGCCGTATGTGGCCACATTCCCTTCGGCATGAAATGCGACCACGCCCAACGCGGCCAACGCGCGCAATGTCTGAATGGACCTGAACTGCCGTATGCCGCCCACACGGTTTGCAATACGGTCCGCCATGCGTTCCGCCATACGCTCCGCTAAACGTTATCAAAACGACGCGCGGTCCGGCGCGGACCGCCGTCGTACCAACGAACGTCTACACCCGCTTCGGACTATCCAGTCCCCGAACAACAGCCGGACGCGCGACGAACGCGGCCAGGACGCGCTTCACGTTCGGAAAATCCTCTATGCCGACGAGCTCGCCCGCTTCGTAGAAACCGATCAGATTGCGCACCCACGGGAACGTCGCGATGTCCGCGATCGAATACTGATCGCCGAGAATCCACTCGCGCCCTTCGAGACGCTGCTCCAGCACGCCGAGCAGCCTTTTCGATTCGGCGACGTAGCGGTCGCGCGGACGCTTGTCTTCGTATTCCTTGCCTGCGAATTTATGGAAGAAGCCAAGCTGGCCGAACATCGGGCCGATGCCGCCCATCTGAAACATGACCCACTGGATCGCCTCGTAGCGGCCGGCGGCGTCCTTTGGAATCAGCTGGCCGGTTTTGTCCGCGAGATAAATCAGGATCGCGCCGGATTCGAAGAGCGCCAGCGGTTTGCCGTCAGGTCCGTTGGGATCGATGATCGCGGGAATCTTGTTGTTGGGATTGACCGACAGAAATTCCGGCGTCATCTGGTCGTTCGTGTCGAAGCGCACCAGATGCGGCTCGTAAGGCAAGCCGGTTTCTTCAAGCATGATCGACACTTTGACGCCGTTCGGCGTAGGCAGCGAATACAGCTGAAGGCGGTCCGGATGCTCAGCAGGCCATTTCTTCGTGATCGGGAAAGCGGACAGATCTGTCATGTGATGGTGTAAACCCTGTGCGGAATGGCGGAAATCGCATTGAGCGGCAGAGATCGACGGAGCGACCGGCCTCGGCTGTGCCAATGCGGAGCGCCAAATATAAACCGAGTCGGCGCAACGGGTGCGGGACGCCGGCAAGTCCGCGATTCAGGTTGCGCTCACCACAAGTCCTTCGTCGCGCCGCCCGCGCTCAGGTCATAGCCTTCGCGCCACAGCGCGGCACCCACCGCCAACAGCAAAGCCCTGCGTTCGACGTCGAGTTGCTCCCACATCGACGCGAGCCAGGCTGCAAAGCTTGCGCAAGTCTCGTCCAGATCGACGGGCGCTTTGCCTTCCAGGTACTGCCGTTCGAACATCGAAAGCACTTTTTCCGGTGTCATTGTCGCGGCCTCCATGTTGGATGCAGCCAGTCTAAAGGCCCGACAGCCCGCAGCGCACGTTCGGCGCGCCAAAGCCGGGTTACTCCCAGGCCCGGCCGACGATGCAGCCGGAAACCGGACACGCCCACGGCAGCCCGGCGCGCCTCCTGCCGGCGACCCGAAATGACGCAACCAACGAGAAAAAGGCGCCGAAGCGCCTTTTCCCTACGACCGCATCAAGCCAGATTACGGGGTGTTGCGCTTGGCTTGGTCCTTCGCGTCTTCCTTTGCGTCGCCGTAGCTCTTCTGCACCTTGCCCGCGCCCTGCTGGAGATCGCCCTTCAGTTCCTTGGCGGGATTATCCGTCGCCTTACCCACGGCTTCGTTGATCTTTCCCTTGACCTGTTCGCCCACACCTTTTACCTGGTCCTTGTTCATGTTCGGCTCCACTTATTTGAATGCCGACGCGAAATTGCGCCAGTAACCTGATCGAGCAACGGCCATGCCTGAGGGCCGTTGCTGACCGCGTCGCAAAATGCGGTGCCGCGCGAGGGGCTCTCCGTCAAGCCCCCGGAAATTTTTTCATCAAAAGGCTAAAGTTTCCCTCCAGCCTGCCGTAATAGGTGCCATGGAGGAGCCATGGACCGCAAACCCATCACCCTGTCGGCATCATCGAAAGCCGGTTTGATCGACGGCGACATCACCCATATCGCGCGCGCGATGCGGTTGTCGTTGCAAGGCGACCTGGCTGGCCCTATTCTGCCCCCGACCTACTGGCGCGAGCGTCTTTACAAGTTGCTCGACACGGGCAGCCTGACGCACCCGCAGCTGTGCGCGGTGGACAGTCTTCTGTTGCAGCTCGACCAGTTCGAGGCCGAGCCGCCTCTGGCATGGGACGAACTCGCGCCCGCCACCGCCGCATTATTTCCACCTACGCACGAAACCGGCGCCGGACATCTCGCCTAACGCGGCAGTCACCCGCTTTTCTTGCTTTGCAGTTCCGCTAATCCTAAGCGAAGCGGCGAGCGGGAGCGATATGTCGGTGTCGATATAAAAAAAGGCCGCGAACTATGCCGCGGCCTCAACACGTCGCAACGCAGGGACCTCGCGTCACGCTGCAAGCGTACACATCCAACTGTGACAAGCGCATTTCGCCGCTCAAGGCTCCGGCGGGACATATCGCGCCCCAAAATTCCTGGACAGGCGGTGATCGAACGGTCAAAATGTCCGGCAAAATTCCCAGCGAGAACAAGCGACATGACAATGGCCACCAGGCACGACCTGCTCCTACACGCGCTGCAGGTCTACAGTCAGGCTGAAATCGCGGCGCGCTGCGGAAAAGACGTCAGAACCATTCGACGCTGGAAAACGGACCACAGCTGTCCCCGCATCGCCGAAGCCGCTTTGCGTGAGATGCTGCATACGAGCGCGCGAAATACGCACTCAGAAAGCCGGGCGGATTTCCAGTTCATCGACCTTTTTGCGGGAATCGGCGGGATTCGACGCGGTTTCGAGGCGCACGGCGGTCAGTGCGTCTTCACGAGCGAATGGAACGAGTTCTCCAAAAAGACGTACCAGCAGAACCACCAGGACGCCAGCCACGCACACCAGTTCGTCGGCGACATCGTGTCCTACGCGGAAGATTCGGTGCCGTCGCATGACCTGCTGCTGGCCGGCTTTCCTTGCCAGCCTTTCAGCATCGCAGGCGTAAGCAAGAAGAATTCGCTCGGCCGTCCGCACGGCTTTGAGTGCACGACGCAAGGCACGCTTTTCTACGATGTCGCGCGCATCATCGACGCTAAACGCCCAGCAGCGTTCGTGCTGGAAAACGTCAAGAACCTGCTCTCGCACGATAAAGGCAACACGTTCAGAACGATTCTCGACGTGCTGCGCGACGAGCTGAAATATGACGTCCACTACAAAGTTATAGACGGGCAACACTTCACGCCGCAGCATCGTGAGCGGATCGTCATCGTAGGTTTTCGCGAGCCAACCGGGTTTTCTTTCGACGATCTGCGCGTGCCGGCAACGGGGCCGCGTCTCGCGTCGATTCTGCACAAGACGGACGGCACCGAGCCGGTGTTGCCGCACGACGGCGAGCGTTTCTTCGACCACGTCCGCCGCAAGGTGCAGCCGAAGTACACGCTGACGCCGAATCTGTGGGCCTACCTGCAGGCTTACGCGGAGAAACATCGCGCGGCCGGAAACGGCTTCGGCTTCGGCCTCGTCACGCCGGGCAGCGTCACACGCACGCTGTCCGCGCGTTATCACAAGGACGGCTCTGAGATTCTTCTCGCGCAAGGCAACGGGGAGCGGCCACGCCGTTTGACGCCGCGCGAATGCGCACGTCTGATGGGTTTTCCCGACGACTTCGTGATTCCCGTGAGCGATACGCAGGCATATCGCCAGTTCGGCAACAGCGTCGTAGTTCCGGTCATGCAGGAAGTGGCGCGCATCATGAGTCCGCATTTGAAAGAGCTTCTCGCGCGCGAGCGCGAACGTTCGCGGGAAACGTTGACTGCGTTTGCTTAGTTGCGTTGCTTCTTGCGTCGTGTAATCACCAGCAGTAAAGCCGGCCTGTCGATCCAATACGCAACAGATTCGACAGGCCCTCGCATCGACGTTGCGATCACCTGGCCAGTTCGGTGGCCGCCTCATGAATCAATGCGGCAACCTCCACTGGTCGCGAAGCGAGCGACGCATGACTTGCCGGCAGCGTGACCACCTTTCTTGCATTCATCCGGGTGGACATCATTCTCTGGTTGTCGGGGTGGATCATTCTGTCTTCACTCGATATCTGGTACCACGAGGGTTTGTTGGCCCACGCAGGCGAACTGATTCGGTCTCCGAACGTTCCGCCGAGCGGTGCTTTCTGCGTCACGGCCATGACGAGCCCCTCGTCAGGAGTAAGGTCCTGGCAAAAGTTCTCATGGAACTTCCCGGCTTTAAGCCATAGATAGCCATCGCTGTCAGGTTCGAGATGCGGCGCAGCCTCGGGAACATGCTGTTCCGTAATGCCACCGGGGCTCTCTCCCTCGTCCGGCGCAAACGCCGCGATATACACGAGGCCAACAACGTCCGCGTGATTTCCTGCCTGTGTGATGACGGCGCCTCCATACGAATGTCCCACCAGCAAGACCGGTCCATTCTGTTGAGCGATCATCTTGCGGGTACGCTCGACGTCATCGGCCAGCGACGTCAGCGACAATTCCACAGCGCGGATCGACTGGTGACCCTTGCGCGCCAATTCGATGATGACCTTGCTCCAATGCGCAGCGCCGCCCCAAAAACCATGCACCAGCAAGATCACAGGCTGATTGCTCATTTGCGTGACTCCATTCGAGTGATTTGATTTTTCGCCGGCCACGGCAGGTCCGATCGACGCTTCGACACTCGTGACCGTGCTCCGATCGCCGCGGAAAGAGCGGGATCGATTGGATCATAGGTCCAGGAAATCACAACACCGAAAAAGTTTATGTGGTGGTTACCCGCATACCGCGGATAGCGCAATCGTGTCCAAATGCGCTTGCAGGATTTCGATGAAATGCCGCGCGAGCAACGAAGGCGCGGTGTGCGCAGGCATTGCCATGCTCACGGCTACGTCGATTGCCGGCGTCAGCGGCTTGACCAGCAATTGACCTGCGAATGTACTCGCCACATAAGGATTGACGATTCCGACGCCATTGCCCGCACTCACGAGAGCACAGATCGTAATGGACGACGTAGTCTGAATGGCGAATTCAGCGGGCATGTCATTCGCATTCAGTACTGCCTTAATTGCGACTGTCAGATCGTCCATTTCGCCGAGCGCGAGCAGGCTCTCATCGCGTAAAGCCTGCACATGAATAGTCGACTCCGCTTGCAAACGATGGCCCAGCGGCAATACGCACACAGCGGGCACCGTCTTCGCGATCTCTGTCTGGAAGTCGAGCTCGTCGAGCTTGCCCGTCGTCAATATCAGGTCAACCAGATCCTGACGCAGTAGATCCGTAAGCTGCGGTGTATTAGCCGTCTGCACGTTCAGATACGTCTGCGGGAAGCGCGCTCGAAGCTCACGAATGACCTGCGGTAACAGACCGATACCGAGCGTCGGCGTACAACCGATTCGCAGCGCTCCCGTGCCGGACTTGCGCAGAATAGCGACCACCGATTCGATGTTCTCCAGACCGTTGAAATGCAGTTGCACGGCTTTGTATAGCAACTGCCCTTCGCCTGTCGGCCGCAGTCTTCCATGGTGCATCTCGAACAGCTTCAATCCGGAAAAGCTCTGCAATTCCGCAAGCCGGCGACTAATTGAAGGCTGCGTGGTATTGAGTACCGCCGCAGCGCCCGTTGTCGTGCCCATTTGCATTACCGCGCGAAATGCCTGGATCTGCTGGAAGTTCAGTGGCCGGGTCAAGGGGACGTCCCTTCGATATGAGCATAGGAACGCAGTATTCGAACGAAGACTGCCGCGCGAGTATATCAACGGCGAATACCCATGCGCGAAAAATGAATTACCCCCTATTGATGTGCGGCGATATGCTTCAGTCACCTCATGCATCGGCACTTCATGCCTGTGCTACCTTCACCAACCGATTCGTCCGCTCATGATTGCGTCCCCCACCTGCATCGTCAACCGCTTGCCCGAAAGCGGGCGAATCGTAAACCTCAAGTGTCCTGTGCGGCGGCTTGGCAGTGGCGAGCGTCATCATTTCTTTGGCTACTACAACAAGAGCGCATGGGACCGAACGGGCCGCTACGTGCTGGGCAACCAGGTCGCCATGATGGATGCGCCTCTCACGCCACAACTCATGGCGAAAGTTGGCTACTTCGACATGGAGGATCGCGAAACTTTTCACGCGATCGATACGACAACCGCCTGGAACTGGCAAATGGGCTGCCAGTTGCAATGGCTCGACGGCGAGCCCGGGCGCAAGGTGATTTACAACACTCGTACGGGCGATCTGTCGGCGCGCTATCCGGGTTTCGGCGCAGCCATTTTCGACATCGACACTGCCACGAAGACAACGCTTCCCATGCCGGTTTATGTGTGCGCACCCAATAGCCGCTATGCGCTTTGCGTCGACTACCGGCGCCTCTACGTCACGCACGAAACGATAGGCTACAGCGAACGCGGCGGTCCATTTCCCGTGCAACTCGCGCCGGCCGACGACGGCATCCATCGCCTCGATCTTGCAACGGGTGAAACCGCATTGATCGTCAGCTATGACGATCTGCGCAGTTTCCACAACGTTCCGTCGATGCAGAACGCCATTCACTGGGTAAGCCACATCGAGATCAATGCTGCGTCCTCGCGCGTGCTCTTTTTGCACCGCTGGACGGAACGCACCGCCGACGAAACCTGCTTCCTCCATAGGCTGATCACGATGAATCCAGACGGCTCGGGCATGCGGTTGCTCGATTGTTCGGATCATCCGCTACCACAACTGGCAGAACATTTCGATTCGTCCGCAGTCGGCACCTTCGACTACGAGAAGTCCGAATACCAGATATCGCACCCGCTTTGGCAAGACGATTCACACGTCATCGTATGGGGCCCGCACGCCGGCAGCATTCACTATCACCTGTATGAAGACAGCGATAACGGCAGCGTGGAAGTAATCGGTCGCGACCTGCTCACTGAGAACGGCCATATGAGCTTTTCCCCAGTCGACACGCGCTGGCTGTTATCCGACACATACCCTGACTCGCGGACGAACACACGCATACTGTTTCTCTACGACATGCATGAAGATGTGCGCTACGACATCGGGGAATTCTATGCATCGCCGGACCTTAAAAAGGAGAACCGTTGCGATCTGCATCCGCGCTGGAATCGAAATGGCCGCGCCGTGTGCATCGATTCTGTACACGAGGATGCGCGTCGAATGTATGTGATCGATGTGGCGCAGATCACCGGCACGCCCTGAAACCACACTGACATCCATTGTCGCGTGATTTCGGCGCGGCCCGGGGAGTCCACGAGAAATGCAAGTTCTGGAGACCACGATGAAACAACCGCTTCCTGCCCGAGCCGCGAACGGCCGCTGCGGCGCGATCGCCGCCGTCGCCCTTTTGACCTTCAGCGCACTCGATGACGCGAGAGCGGCAGAACCCGAACTCACGGGAACGCTCCTGAAAATAAGCAAAGAACATGTGGTGACCATCGGCTATCGCGATGCGTCGGTTCCGTTTTCGTACTACGACGCCGACCAGAAGCCGATCGGCTACTCGATCGACGTCGCGAATCTGATCATCGAGCGCATCAAGATGGTCGTGAAGTCGCCGGACCTCAAAGTCCGCACCATTCCGATCACCTCGCAGAACCGCATCTCGCTGCTTCAGAACGGCACGATCGATTTCGAATGCACGAGTACGACGAACAACGTGGAGCGCGCGCAACAGGTGTCGTTTTCGAACAGCTTTTTCGTAATCGGCACGCGCCTCCTGGTCAACAGGAAGTCGGGCATCAAGGACTTCAACGATCTGAAAGAAAAAACTGTCGTGGTCGGCGCGGGCACTACCTCGGAGAAGATCCTGCGCAAGATGAATGTGGAGAAATCGATGAGCATGGACGTCATCAGCGCAAAAGATCACACCGAATCGTTTCTAATGCTCTCCACTGGCCGCGCTAAAGCCATGATGATGGACGACGCGTTGCTGGCCGGCGAACGAGCGAAAGCGCACAACCCCGGCGATTATGAAATCGTGGGCACACCTCGAACCTATGAGGCCTACGGATGCATGTTGCGCAAGAACGATGCACCGATGAAAGCCGTGATGGACGCCGCAATTATCGAGGCCCAAAAGTCCGGTGTTGCTGCGAAGATGTACCAGCGCTGGTTCCAGCAGCCCATTCCTCCGAAAAGAATCAACCTGGATTTCCCGCTGTCTCCGCGCATGCAGGCGCTCTTTGCGAATCCCGACGACAAGCCGACGTCCTGAGCCGCATCGACCCGATATGACGACACGTTAACCGCGCGCCGACATGCGCAGGCGAGAGGTATTTCATGGATTACAGATGGCACTGGGGCGTGCTGCTGCAGCCCGTTGCTACCGGCGAACCGGCCACATATCTCGGCTGGTTGGTGTCCGGTCTCGTGAACACCGTTGAATTGACATTGCTCGCGTTTTCACTCGCACTTGTCACGGGCACCGTATTCGGCGTAATGCGCACATTGCCCAACCGCGCGGCAAAGGCGGTGAGTGCCGCGTACGTTTCTATCTTCCGCGGCGTACCGTTGATCGTGCAGTTCTTTATCTGGTTCTTCGTCGTGCCGGAACTACTGCCCGCCGCTATCGGAGACTGGCTCAAGAGTCTGCCTTCTCATCCACAGTTTCTGATTGCATCGGTGGTATCGCTCGGGGTGTACACGGGTTCGCGAATCTGCGAGCAAGTGCGCGCCGGGATCCTGGCGCGTCCCGTTGGACAGATCCATGCCGCATTCGCACTTGGTCTCACGCGAACACAAGCGTATCGGTATGTGCTTCTGCCCGTCACGTTTCGCACGATATGGGGCCCGCTGACATCGGAGTTCCTCATCATCTCCAAGAACTCGGCGGTCGCCTCTACCATCGGTCTGCTTGAACTGTCCGGCCAGGCGCGGCAACTTGTCGACTACACGGCACAGCCGTATGAGTCGTTCATTTGCGTAACGCTCGTCTATATGGGGCTGAACTTCGCGATTCTGTGCTGCATGCGCTGGATTCGTCGCCGGACTGCATTGCCTGGGCTGATTGGGGGCTGACATGTTCGAGATGGACTGGCAAACGCTCATCGATTCGAGAGCCGTGCTGCTCTCAGGCATGCGAATCACTTTGCAGATTACCGTGGTGGCGATTCTGCTCGGTCTCGCCTGAGGTACGGTATTGGCCGCGTTCAGTTTGTCGTCGCACTATGTGCTACGCGTTTTCACGCAAGCTTATGTGTCGTTGTTCCGATCCATTCCGCTTGTCATGCTGCTGCTGTGGTTTTTTCTGATCGTGCCGCAATTCCTGAAGGCTTTGTTCAATCTACCGTCGACGGTGGACCTGCGGCTCGTTTCCGCCCTGACTGCCTATTCGTTGCTCGAAGCCGCGTTCTTTTGCGAAATCATTCGTGCGGGGATCGCGAGCCTGCCGCGCGGACAGCTACAGGCCGGGTACGCACTCGGCATGACACCGTTCCAGACGCTGCGCTATGTGATCTTTCCGCAGGCTTTTCGTGCAATGGTGCCGCTTGCGCTCACCCAATGCATCGTGATTTTTCAGGACACGTCGCTCGTCTACGTGATTGCTCTTGGAGACTTCTTTCGGCGAGTGACTGCGATCGGCGAACGCGACGGAACGCTTGTACCCATGCTGATCGTTGCTGGTGTGGCCTACTGGTCGGTTACCACGCTCCTCATCGCGATCACTAATGGCGTTCGGACGAGGCTGGCGAAATGATTGCACTGAGAGAAGTCTTTCGCACTCGCCGGCATCCCGCGTTGAGTCATCGACCTGTCTCCATGCGCGGCACATGACCACGGCCACGAGTCACGACACGCAATTGCGTATGTTCGTCGCAGTTGCGAAGCACCAGTCGCTGCGCGCGGCGGCGGAAACTGTGGGTATTACACAGCCGGCCTTGAGCCGCCATATCCAGGCGCTCGAATCGAAACTGGGCCGCCTTCTGTTCAGGCGACATGGACGCGGAATGCAGCTCACGTCAGATGGTGAAGCACTATTCCGCACGGTCGAACCTCTCTTCGACGCTTTGGACGAATCTATCTCGCATGCCGCGCAAGGTCCTGGCTGGGGACTGTCACTGCGCATTGCCACTGTACAGACGTTGATCGGACATTTCGTGCCGAGCCTCACCAAGGAGCTACTGCAACTTTATCCGCAGACGCGCCTCTCGCTGCAATGCGATAGTTCGAGCCACATCGTCGAGATGGTTATACGCGGCATGGCCGACCTGGGGCTCACCTATTCGACGGAGGTCAGCGCTACGGACCTCGAAAGCGTCGATCTTCACCACGAACGCCTCGCTCTCTATCACAGCGCACGCGCCGATCTGAGCCGCGAAACCATGTCGCGCTTGTCGGAGTTGAAACTGATACTGCCGCCCCGGCACTTCGGCGTGCGACGCTACGTGGAGCGCGTGCTGGGTTGTGCGATACAGCCATCAATAGAATGCGATTCGCTCGAACTCTCATTGCGTATGGCGTCTATTGGCGATGCCATTGCACTACTTCCCGAGCATGTACCAAACGATTTGCTTGCAAGCTGCGAATTGAAACGCATCATTCTCGAGGATATTCCACCGCGCCGGCTCGTCGCCTTCTGGCGAGTGCAAAACAGGAGATCTGTCGTACTGGATACGGCAATCGAGATCGCCAAGCGAACACTCGCGGCCAAACAATAACGCTACGTTAATCCAGAGTTATTTGTGGGATCGTGGCGCCCTCCTCGGGCGACGCTCATAATTGCATCGCGTTGCACACAACTCACGCGCAGTTTCAGCATCTCCTGAAGCCCAGTAGACAACGTAAGAGCACGTCTCCACAAACGCTTGCATCGTCGAGCGGCTTCCTGAAGTGCAACGCATACCTGCAAACGGTGAGGACACGATGAAGAACCATCAACTTCGCGCGCTCGTCGCCATTGCGGACGCGGGCAGCGTTCGCGGCGCAGCCCGGGCGTTGGAACTATCGCCGTCGGCGATCACCCAGGCGCTTAAAGATCTCGAAGACGACGTAAATGCCCCGTTGATTCAGCGTACCTCTTCGGGTGCGACGTTGACCGAATGCGGCAATACACTTCTCACTCACGCGAGACTGATCGTGGCGCAAGTGGAGCGCGCTCATGGCGCGATGAAAGAGATGCGGGCTGAGCCGTCCGGCAAGCTTGCCGTTTCCATTACGCCATGGATAGCACTCTGTTTTCTTCCGGAAATATTTATCCAGTTCCGCAAGAGAATGCCGAATGTCCAACTGGAGATGTTCGAAGGTCTTATGTCGATTGCGAATCCCCGCTTGCGCGACGGGAGCGTCGAGCTATTCGTGGGACGGCAGGCGCCGGACATCGCCAATACGGAATTCAATTTCCGCCCGCTCTTTTCTTGCGGTCTGGCCGTTGTCGCGCGGCAGGGGCACCCGCTTGCGCAGTCGCGCTCTCTTGCCGACCTGATGGATGCTGACTGGCTCGTCTCGCTCGACTCTGACATGGAGTGCCGTCTCTCGAAGAAGACGTTCTATCGCAATGGCTTGCCGGAACCACGTAACGTCCACTTCACCCATTCATTGACAGTGGCCGCGTCAGTACTGCAAAGAACCGATGCAGTTTCCATCTTTCCGTGGCCGCTCGCAGAAATTTGCGTGACGCGCTACAAGTTCTGCGCTTTTCCGCTGAGAGAAGAACTTGCCGACACTTCGGTCGGCATCGTCTCGCGCAACGGGAATCCTCTCAGCGCGGCGGCGAATTGCCTCGTCGACATACTGCTCGAAACTATCCGCGACAGCGACAGGGCAGGAACGGCAGAAGCAAAGCGAGTTCTGCAATCGACGGAGCTGCTTTTCTAGCACCATCGAAGGGTGAGTCATGCCGGCATTCGGGTACTGCTGCGACTGGCAGTACCCTTAATGCGCCGGCTCTTCTGGGATCAACGAATTGGTTTACCGTCGCGCGTGATCAGAATCGCTGTTTCTGCATGATATTTCGCGTGCACGCTGTCACCAACGGCAATCTTATCGAGAGGTACGTCAGGCGCTATCTGCAACAGCATGCTGCGCGTGGGGCCACGCAATACGATCTGCCGATTCTTACGATCCAAACGCTGCACGGTTGCGACAATGTCGACGTTGCGAAGCTTGACGGACATACCGTGAGATATCGGCGTCGCCGTCTCTTCCTCGACGCGCGAACGGACGCCCTTCGTCTCTACCTTTTCCGCCGACAGCAGCAATGCGCCTGAGTACTCGACATGAACTTCGTCGCCTACTTTGAGAAGTCGCACGTCCGCAACCTCGGGATCGACTTCCACGACCACCGTTTCCCCGCGCGCTCCCTGGACCGTGATGCGACTCGTCTGCACATCGACGTTGATGATACGGCTGGTAAGCCGGGCCATCGCATCTGCACCCACTGCACTGGCCGCAGTGGCTGACGCAGGCGCACGCGTCACTTGTGCGTGGGCCGCTAGTGGGTGACTCAGCAATATCGCCGTAGCAAAGGCGAGGTTCAGCATACCCGGCGATCGTAGTGTGAGTGCACGCATGTCTTGCTCCTGTTCCTGATTATTAAGTGTGGCCAAAGTCTCGTGACAACTCGCAGCGTTTGAACGATTCGGTCATCCGATCGGTGTCAGTAGCGAACGTATCGCGAGCCGATAGGGACTGTGAAGAAGCGCGATCGTGAACGCGTTAATCGCCTGCGAACAGCGTGCGCAAATGGCCTTCGAACTTCAGGGGACACGGGGTGCACGACGGATACATGGCACCGGCGGAACGCGATGTGTTTGCATCGCGCTTAATGGTTCGTGTTTGGTTTTCCTTTACATGTACGTCATTTCCGTTCTTTCCGCTCACTGTCGCTTGCATTAACTTCTCATCACGTTGCAGCGAGTAACGAACCCCGAGCCTCCACTTTCAAGGTCTGAGTGGTGGACTTTCGCGGCCGCTTAACGCGGCCGTTTTTTTCGCAGGAGCGTCTATGAAGAAACTCGTTTCCACTGTGTTGTTCTGCCTGTTCAGCGCCGCATCTGCATGCTGGGCACAGACCGAAACGGAAAAACCGTCAGCGGGCACAAATGACCAGATCGTCCAGATGCATCAGCAGATCTCCGCGGCCAATCGCACCTATGACGCAAAGGTGGCAGCAGCGAAACGCGTCTATCTGCGGCAGAAAGCAGCCGCAGGCAAAGAGCGCGACGCGTCCATCGCCGCGGCGCGCGACGGTGTTCCCTCATCTGGAACGCAGTAAGCGGTTGCATTGAAGCGGCCGGAAAACGCATGTTCCGGCTCGCGATGTGAAGACGATCCAGCACTGGTAAAACAGGAAGAAGAGAGGCGTCGAACATGAAAAGAGACCATACCGCGCGAGCGTCGTTGCGCGACAACTATCAAGAGCCGGACGCGTGCACCGTCGTCGCTTCGGATAACGAAGCGGAGAAGAACAAGGAGGCGGCAAAGCGCAAGAGGCTGAGTGCGTCGAACCTCGACGCCATCATGACGCCGGGAGTCCGATACACCTGCGTCGCGCTCGCGAACCAGTTGAACAGCAGTACGCGGCAAGTGAAGGCTTCGCTGAGCCAGTTAGTCAGCGCCGGCACGATTCGCCACGTGCAGGAAGACCGCATCGGCAGATACTGGGTTCCCACCAAGGAAGAGAGGCGCGAGTTCGAGCAAGGGCGCCGTGAGCGCAGAAGGCCGCTTGGCCATATGCTTGAAGGTTACGACTCCGAGTTGCGGCGGATACAAAGTCTCTGCATGCTCGTGCGCAGATCGTGATCGTGACGACAGCCGTTTTTGCGTAAACTGGCAAATGCCGGCATCCGCCGGCTTGCTTGCGCGCATCGGATTAAACTGCCGGCGACGCCCGATGTGGCGCGCATCGTGCTCCCGCGTATGCAATCGCTGCTTACCGAGGAGCCATCGAATGAGTCGACAGAAGTCCCTTCCTCACACGCCGACGCACTGCGGCCGCGCGCGGTGCGGCATCGAAAGCTAGCAATGGTCGATATCGTCGATAGCGCGACCCGCAGCCGCATGATGTCCGGCATTCGCGGGCGCAACACCAAGCCCGAAGTTCTGATCCGCAGCCTGCTGCATCGGCAGGGCTTTCGCTTTCGTCTCGATGCGCGCGATCTGCCGGGACGTCCCGACATCGTGCTGCCCCGCTATCGCGCCGTCGTGCTCGTGCACGGCTGCTTCTGGCATGGCCACGACTGTCATCTTTTCAAATGGCCGCAGACGCGCCCCGAGTTCTGGCGCGAGAAGATTGGCCGTAATCGCACCAACGACTACAAGGTGCGCGCCGCGTTGCTCGCCGGCGGCTGGCGCGTCGCGGTCGTATGGGAATGCGCTTTGCGTGGCGCCAATCGCGATATAGAAGGCGTGCTGACGCGGCTCGTCGAATGGCTGAAAAGCGATGCGCCGAGCTTCGAGGAGCGCGCGTAGCACCTTACACCGGGCGTTGCGGCGAGCGAACCGAAAGCACGCGGTGATACACTCAATCGGCTTACCCGAAGCGACGCTCGGCCGCCCGGCATGACGTCGGCGCGGCGCTGAAACCGTTCGCTTCGGCCATCGAAAACCCGTCAAGAAGGGAGGCACATAATGGCTGATTTCCGTCTCTGGTCCGACGATTTCTCCAACAACGGCTTCATGCCGAAGGCACACGAATACAGCGACAAAGCCTTTGGCGTCGATGGAGAAAACATTTCGCCCGCGCTGCAGTGGGAAGGCGCGCCGGCTGACACGCAGAGCTTCGCGCTCACCGTGCACGATCCCGACGCGCCGACTGGCAGCGGGTTCTGGCACTGGGTGGTGGTGAACATTCCCGCCGACGTGCGTTCGCTGCCGCGCAACGCCGGCAAGGCCGACGGCTCGCTGCTGCCGCAAGGCGCGCTGCAGGTGCGCAACGACTACGGCACGGTCGGCTTCGGCGGTGCTGCGCCTCCGCGCGGCGACAAGACACATCGCTACATCTTCCGCCTGCATGCGCTGAGCGTGCCGCATCTGCCGATCAATGCCGAAACCACCAATGCGGTCGCGCGTTTCATGACGCATATGAACGAGATCGACTCGACGACCCACACCGGCCTCTACGAACTCAAATAACGGCAAGCTTGCGATGCCGCGCCGCCCGAACGCGGCGCGCATGTGACATGGGCGATGCCGGCGCGCTCATCCGTTGCTCGCCGGCATCGCCGCGTCCCGCGAACCGTTTTGCAACGGCGCGCGATACCCACGGCTCGCTGTCCGACCGGCGGTTTGTCCAAGGCACATTCAACAACCGATGCACGCACAACCATCGCGCAATGGCGGCGCAGTACCGCCGGACGCAGAGCAGACAGGCGCTCCCGACAGCGCCGCAGCGTCCAATCCCGAACACGGCCTGCCGACGCCGCAACGCTATTGGGCGATGCTGGTCATTGCGCTCGCCCTCACACTGGCAGTACTGGACAGCGCCATTGCCAATGTCGCGTTGCCCACTATCGCGCGGAACCTCCGGGCGAGTGCGGCCGGCTCCATCTGGGTCGTCAACGCGTATCAGCTTGCCATCACCATTTCGCTGCTGCCGCTCGCGTCGCTTGGCGACCGCATCGGCTATCGGCGCATTTATCTTGGCGGCCTGATTCTGTTCACGGTCGCGTCATTCGGCTGCGCGCTTTCCACGTCGCTGTCGACGCTCGCGATTGCACGCGTCGTGCAGGGCTTCGGCGCGGCGGGTGTCATGAGCGTGAACACGGCGCTCGTCCGCATGATCTATCCGCCGACGCAGCTTGGGCGCGGCGTCGCAATCAATGCGATGGTGGTCGCCGTGTCCTCCGCTGTAGGACCCACCGTGGCCTCGGGGGTGCTCGCCGTGGCCTCGTGGCCGTGGCTCTTCGCGATCAATGTGCCGATCGGCATCGCGGCGATTGTGGGCGGCATCAAGGCTTTGCCGATGAACCGCGGCCACGATTCGCCATACGACCTGTTGAGCGCGGTCATGAACGCGTTCGTATTCGGCCTGCTGATTTTCGCAGTCGATGGTCTCGGGCACGGCGAACGGCTCGGCTACGTCGCCGTGGAATTCATCGGCGCGGTGGTGATCGGCTACTTCTTCGTGCGTCGTCAATTGAGCCGGCCGGCGCCGCTGCTGCCGATCGATTTGCTGAGGATTCCGATCTTCGCGCTGTCGATCGGCACCTCGGTCTGTTCGTTTTGCGCGCAGATGCTCGCTTTCGTGTCGCTGCCTTTCATGCTGCAGGACACGCTCGGTTTCTCGCAGGTCGATACCGGTCTCTTGATGACGCCATGGCCCGCGGTCATCATCATCGCTGCGCCGATTGCCGGAGTGCTGTCGGACAAAGTGTCATCAGGCTGGCTGGGCGGCGTCGGACTGACCACCATGACCGTCGGACTGCTGCTGCTCGCCACGCTCGGAGCGCATCCCGAGCCGGTGCAGATCGCATGGCGCATGGCGTTGTGCGGCGCGGGTTTCGGTATCTTCCAGTCGCCTAACAATCGCACGATGCTGTCGTCGGCGCCGCGTGAGCGTAGCGGGGGCGCCAGCGGCATGCTGGGCACCGCGCGCCTGACCGGGCAGACGCTCGGCGCGGCGCTTGTCGCGTTGATCTTCGGAGTGGCGCCGCACAACGGGCCAGTCCTCGCGCTGTATGTGGCCGCAGGGTTTTCGGCAGTGGCAGCGGTGGTCAGCACCCTGCGCGTAACGCAACAGGCGAAGGCGCGGCCGGCCTGATCAACATTTTTTGTGAACTCAACGCAAAAAGGGCGCGGATCGCTGCAAACGATCCGCGCCCTTCTATTTCTCTTCCTCGACAAACTCGCTCAGACGTGACGAACGCGCGCGGCTCTGTGAGAGCCGCGCTGCCGCAAAATTCCTATGACGACGCCGTCACGTCAGCGAGCTTTACCGCTTTGGCCGTCACGGAAGACGCCGTAGCGACGTTGCGCAAATCGCCGAGGAAGGTATCGCGCCACACGGACAGGTTGTTCTCGCGCATCGGCGCCATCATGTCCGCATGGCGGGCTTGACGTTCGGCGAGCGGCATCGAAAGCGCACGTTCCAGCGCTTCGGCCATCTGCGAGAGATCGAACGGATTGACAACCAGAGCACCCGGCAGTTGCTCGGCGGCCCCGGCGAATTGCGAGAGCACCAGCACGCCCGGATCGGCCGGATCTTGCGACGCGACATATTCCTTGGCGACCAGGTTCATGCCGTCGCGCAGCGGCGTCACGTAGCCGACCTGCGATTGACGGAAAAGCGCCATCAGCAGATTGCGTTCGTACTTGCGGTTCAGGTACTGGATCGGCGTCCAGTCGAGCTGCGCAAAGCGGCCATTGATACGCCCGGCCTCGCCTTCCAGCGTCTGACGAATCCGCTGATAGGTCTGAACGTCCGCGCGCGTCGGCGGTGCGATCTGCACGAGCGACACACGCCCGTGCCATCCCGGCGCATTCAGCAGCAGGCGCTCGAACGCCTGGAAGCGTTCGACCAGACCCTTCGAATAATCGAGGCGATCGACGCTCATGATCAGCTTGCGGCCGCGCATGCCGTCGCGCAGGCTGCGCACCGGCTTGCGGTCGGTGAACTGCTCGGCGGCCTTGGCGATCGCGTCCGGATAGATACCGATCGGATACGCACCCACCTTGAGGAAACGGTTGTAGGCGTGAACCATGCCGTCTTCACTCGACGTGCCATGATGGCCACGCTCGATGAAATCGACGAACGACTGGCGATCCGCCTCCGTCTGAAAGCCGATCACGTCGTAGCTGCACATCGCCTTCACGAGTTCCTCATGCGGCGGGATCGTGCGTAACACCTCGGGGACCGGAAACGGAATGTGCAGGAAGAAGCCAATCGGGTTTTTCACGCCGAGGTCGCGCAGGCAGCGCGCAAACGGCAGCAAGTGGTAGTCGTGAACCCAGATAATGTCGTCGGGCCTCAGAAGCTCCTTGAGCTGCTTGGCGAGCGTCGCATTGACGCGCTGGTAGCCCGCATATTCCTGTCGATCATAACGCGACAGGTCATTGCGATAGTGAAACGTCGGCCACAGCGTCGCATTCGAAAAGCCGCGGTAATACTGGTCGTAGTCACGCTTGGTCAGGCCAACGGTCGCATAGGTCACGTTGCCTTGCTTCTCAATCAGCGGCGGGGACGGCTCGCTCACCGTCTCACCGCTCCAGCCAAACCAGACTCCGCCGGTTTCCTTCAACGCATCCAGCACGCCGATCGCCAGGCCGCCCGCTGCGGGCCGCCCTTCCTGGGTCGGCGCAACACGATTCGATACCACGATCAGTCTGCTCATTGGTGCTCCACCTAGTTCAGTTGTTTCGTTGCATACGGACATGTGCCAAAAAGGTGCATGCAAGTCGCGTGCCGTTTTTGCGAAAGCGGAGGACAAAAAATGTATGCAAATGTGACGGGCGAGCAAAAACCCGCAGCACGGGAACGCCGCGAAGAACTTCCTTCCGTTTCCTACGACGAACCGGCGAACGCCGTTCTCGCGTGATTATTTGCTGGGCAGAGAGCCTCACGCGTCCTGCTCGGAGCCTAGGTCGCGCTGGTAGTCGAGGCCTTCCGGGCGGACGCCGCCCTGGTTGTACTCCCCGTCAGGTGGTGCGTGCGGAGCGACGCGATTCTGCGCGGACGGATCGTGGTGAGGCGCCTGAGGGGCGGGTGCGGCCGATGAATCGGGCGCAGGCGCGGGGGGCGACTCGGTAGAAAGCGGCGGACCATTCCTGGTCGCCGGGGGACGGCCGTCGCGCTTGGAGTGACGCGCCGAACGCCGCAGTGCTGGATGTCTCATGGTCGATGCCTCCGGGCAAAGCCGCGCCGCCCAGGCAGTGGCGGCATCTACAAGTCTCGGAACGACGCCGTAACTCCCGGTAAAACGTGCGCCGCATTTGTAACATGTACACAAGTTTGCGGCGCGTGGCTAGGGCGCAACCCGCTCGTAATGTCAGAGTTGCAGAGAGATTGGCGGGCGCTGACTGGCTTGGGGAGTTTGCGTGGGCTGCGGCGGCGGATCGCCGATCGGCGGCTCGACCGGTTCGATCGGCTGAGGACTCGGGTCGGGCACAGTGTCGGGTTCGCCCGGCGTCGGCGGCTCGATCGGCTCCGGACGATGTGCATGCTTTTGAAGCGGCGACGCGGGAGCGGCAACGTGTTCCGGCATGTCAGTGATCCTCGTTATGCGTTCTACCGAAACGCAGCAAGGGTTGTGCCGTTACAGAAGCGCTCCCGGCCAAAGCGGGGGCGACTGAACGCTAAGCGTCCGCGCCGCCGAGCGCGCGCGATTCGTCGGCGGAATCGCCTTCTTCACGCGCGTCATTGCCGTATTCCACGAGGCGGTTATACAGCGTCTTCAGGCTGATGCCGAGAATCTCGGCCGCGCGCGTCTTCACGCCGCCGCACTGCTCGAGCGTGGCCAGAATCAGCTGACGATCCGCTTCTGCGAGCGACGTACCGAACGGGATGGTGATCGCCGTACCGGCCGCCGGCTTCGACAGCGTGATCTGCAGCGGCACGGTGGCCGTGCTGTCCGAATCCGTGCCCGACATGATGTGCGCGCGCTGCACGTAGTTCTTCAGTTCGCGCACGTTGCCTGGCCACGGGTACGACAACAACATTTCCTTCACCGCGGGCGGGAAATGTTTGCGCGTGCCGTGACGTTCGTTGAGTTCGTCGAGAAACGCCTGGGCCAGCAACTCCACGTCCTTGCCCCGGTCGCGCAGCGGCGGCAAGCTGATCGGGAATACGTTCAGCCGGTGGTAAAGGTCCAGCCGCAGCTTGCCTTCCAGCACCGCCTGCTCCGGATCGCGGTTGGTCGCGGCGATCAGGCGCACGTCCGTTTCGATTTCCTTTGTCGTGCCCACGCGCATGAACATGCCCGTTTCGAGCACGCGCAAAAGCTTGACCTGCAGCTCGATCGGCATTTCCGTGATTTCGTCGAGGAACAGCGTGCCGCCGTTCGCGCGCTCGAAATAGCCCTTGTGCTGACGGTCGGCGCCGGTGAACGAGCCGCGCTCGTGACCGAACATTTCCGATTCGATCAGATTCGGCGAGATCGCGCCGCAGTTCACGGCGAGAAACGCATGCTTGCGACGCAAGCTCAGTTCGTGCAGCGTCTGCGCGGCCACTTCCTTGCCGGTGCCCGATTCGCCGACCAGCATGACCGAAGCCGCCGTCGGCGCAACGCGGCCGATCTGGTCGTAGACCTCCTGCATCGCCGGCGAATTGCCGAGCATCAAACCAAAGCGGCCCATGCGGCGCAATTCGCCGCGCAAGGTGCCGATTTCCGCCTTCAGGTCGCCGGCACGCGGCAGGCGCGAAAGAATCGCCTTCACGCGCTGCATGTTGATCGGTTTGACCAGGTAGTCGGTGGCGCCCATTTTCAGCGCGTTCACCGCCGACTCCACCGTGGCGTGGCCCGTGATCACGATCACTTCCACGCCGGAGCGCGGATCGAGATCTTCGAACAAGTCGACCCCGCTGCCGTCCGGCAGCTTCAGGTCGGTAAAGACAACATCCGGCATTTGCCGGACGAGTTGAATGCGCGCTTCGCGCAAATCGCCCGCGGTGGCGGTGGTCAATCCGTCTTCCCCGATGATGGCGGAAAGCGCCTCGCGGGTACCTGCGTCGTCATCGACAATCAGTACATGTGGCATCGCGTCTCGAAAGCCTGCAAGCGTGGGAGAAGAGCATGCGGCGGGGCATGCTAAAAAGGGCGACGACCCTCGCGCGGGCGGCGGCGAATGCGACTCGATGTGAGCGCACGCCAACCTGCATCAAGCAAGGGACCGCCGATTTCATTCAATACTGCAACAATACACGCAGAAAGCAGGACGTGATCGGCACTATTGTTCTGTATTTACCTATTATACGGCTTTACTGAGACAAATTAACAGTACCGCCAAGGCGCCGCATCCCAGGGATTTCATGCGGCGCCCTGGCGAAAAGCAAGCTTAACTGCTGTGCGGGAACGGCCAGGCGTCGGGATGTGCGGAGCCGTTTGCTCCATGGGCGCCGGGGCCCGTGCTCGCCGCGAGAGCCGCGCCGGGCGCGGACGACGACGGCGCGGTAACGGCGCCGCCCTCGCCTTCCCAACGGTGCAACTCACGTCCTGTTGCTCCCTGCGCGGCACGGTTTCGCTGGACATAGCGGACCGCGAGGAAGCCGCCGAGCGCCATCAGCGCGCCGAAGATACCAATTTTGGGTCGAGCCATCGTGAACTCCTTGTGGTCGTTGAATGGAGAAAGGTGGCGGCGGCGCATCGGCCGCCGGTCACCGTCGATAAATCGCGAGGCGTGGGCCGGGATCAAGGCGTGGCAGTTTCGCTCTGCGCAGGTCCCAGCGAGCGCGCAGCGGGGACCTGGCCATGACCAGCGGTATTGAGCTGAAATTCAGTCAATCATCAGCTGATAGCCGATCGTCACCGTGCAGTCAGGACGCCCAGTACAAAGCCCACGCCGGCTGCAATGGCGACCGAGCTCCACGGGTTTTGCCGCACGTAACGTTCCGTGTTGACGGTCGCCGAGCGATAGCGGCGCTGAGCGTTATCCTGCGCATCGCCGAGTGCGGATTGCAGCGTTTCCACATGGGTGCCCAGTTTCTGGCGCAATGCGCCTACGCCCTCGCCCGGCACATTGGCAGCGAGTCGCAGCATTTCTTCCGAGTCTTTGAGCAGCACCCGCAGATCCTCGACGATCTTCTGGCCGCCGAGTGCAAGCTGTTGCGTCGTGTCAGTCATCGTTTCACTCCTCGTCTAGGGTCAGCGTTCGCGCGCCGCGTTGCTAGCGGCGAAAGCGCACGCGTGTCGGGAGGAAGGCGCAAACCCTGTGCCCGGTAACTTTAGCGAACACGCCTACAGGCAGCATTCACCCCTGGCACTTTCGACCGACTTGCGGCCACAGTTCATCGATAGCTGACACATAGATTGCAGGAAGCGCCGTCGAAGTGGTTAAATCGACTTTTGTGAGATACGACTTCAAGAGCTGTCTCGTTCCCAGGCCTGCGCGCCGCAACAACGAACTCATTTGCACAGGACTTCCCCGTTTATGGCGTCAATCGATGTGGACTCGCCCACTGTGTCCGCTGGCGGCAGCGCTTCCGCTCAGGCGAAGCAGCGCGTCACGGACGGCATCGCGGGACTGAAATCGTACGGCCTGCTTTACGGCTCGTCGCCGGTGATGCTCGACTTGTACGAGCAGATCGAGCGCGTCGCGAGCACCGACGCGACCGCGCTGATCATCGGCGAATCGGGCACCGGCAAGGAGCTGATCGCCCGCACGATTCACGATCAAAGCAGCCGCAAGGACGCGCCCTTCGTCGCCGTCAACTGCGGTGCGATTCCCGACGAACTGATCGAGGCCGAGCTTTTCGGCCACGAGAAAGGCAGCTTTACCGGCGCCGTTCAAGGGCGCATCGGCTACTTCGAGCATGCGAACGGCGGGACGCTGTTCCTCGACGAAGTCACCGAAATGGCGCCCGTGCGCCAGGTGAAACTTTTGCGCGCGCTCGAGACCGGCACGTTCTATCGGGTGGGCGGCAATGAGCTGATCAGCGGCAACGTGCGCGTGATCGCCGCTACCAATCGCGACCCGGCCGTGGCCGTCAAGGAAAACGGCCTGCGTGAAGACCTGATGTACCGTCTGGCGGTTTTCCCGTTGCGCGCGCCGCCGCTGCGCGAGCGCGAGAACGACCGCGAACTGCTTGCCCAGCACTTTCTGGCGCAACTCAATCAGCAGGAAGGCACCAGCAAGAGCTTCAGCAAGCGCTCAATCGAAACGCTGCGCACATGGTCGTGGCCGGGCAACGTGCGCGAGTTGAAGAACGCGGTGTACCGCGCGTTTATCCTCGCTGAGAAAACGGTCGAGTTGCCGCATCCGCATCTTGCGTCGAAGGTGAAGCGGCCAGTCACGCAAGGCGACGCGATGAGCGTATGGATCGGCACGCCACTCGCCGATGCTCAGAAGCAGATCATTCTCGGCACGCTGAAATACTGCGGCGGCGACAAGCGGCGCGCGGCAAAAGCGCTCGGCGTCAGCCTGAAGACGCTTTATAACCGTCTGAGCGCGTACGGCGACGAAGGCGCGGAAGAAGATACCGAACATTAACCGCGTCTGCGCAGAACTTCCTCCCGCAATCAGTTCGCACCACCAATCAAACCGGCCTGTCATTGAACAGAATCCGGTTTGACCTGCACCATCTTTTGCAATTTCTTGCACTTTTCCGCTGCCATTTACAAAACGCATCCTGCAAAATGCAGCAGCCCATTTTTCGTCGATGGGAAGAGGCGCTGCTTATTCTGGGCGGCCTCTGCACGCGAACACGCAAGAAAAGTAGAGACAGGGAATGCGAAAGAAAATGGTGTGGGCCGAGTGGTTGAAACCGCGCTTGAAAACCCGCTTGAAAACCCGCCTGGAACGATCGGTCGCGCGCCGGCGGCCTGATGCCGTCAAGTTGGCCGTATTGGCGGTGGCGGTCGCGTCGGCGCTAAGCGGCTGCAGTTCGCTCTATACCGAAGGCGCCACGGCCGGCGCGGGCATCGCCGGCGCCGCGATCGCGGCGCAGGTTACCAATAACGCCGCTGTTGCCACCGGTATCGGTCTTGGCGCAGTGGCCGCAGCGAGAGCCGGCGTGCAGTACTCGGAGCGGGTGGTCCACCGGAACACGCAGGACGGCATCGCGAAGATCGCCGGGCCGCTCGAAGTCGGCGCCGTCGCACCGTGGAGCGTCACGCACTCCGTTCCGATCGAAGACGACGAGCACGGCCGCGTCACCGTCAGCCGAACGATTAGCGCGGGCACGCTGGACTGCAAGGAAATCGTCTTTTCAGTCGACCACATCGCCACTAAGAACGTGCCTGCAAGCAGCGCGTTTTACGTCGCATCTATCTGCCGCGACGGCGAAAACTGGAAATGGGCTTCGGCCGAGCCCGCCACCGAACGCTGGGGTGCACTGCAATGACCGCGCATGCGCTTGCGACCGGAAAGCCGCTGCGTCGCCTGAGTCTGACAGCGGTTGCAGCCGCGCTATGCGTCAGCGCGACTCTGCTCACGAGCGGTTGCTCGTCGATCGGCGCGGCAAGCGGCGCCGCCGCCGGCGTCGCGTCGGGTCTCGTCACGTCGAATCCGGCGGTCGGCATCGGTGTGGGTATCGCGGTTCAGGCCGCAACGGACGAGGCCGTGGGCCGCTATATGCGCAGCATGCACACCGACCAGCAGAATCTGATCGCGGCATTGGCGGGCGCCATGCCCGTCGGCGAAACGCGGCCCTGGTCGGTCAAACACACGCTGCCCATCGAAAACGGTCACGGCGAAGTGCGCGTCACGCGCGCGTTCGGCTCAGCGCTCGCGCTTTGCAAGGAATTCGTGTTCTCGGTGCGGGACGGCGACGGTCCAGGCGCGCACGAAGACTGGTACACCGCCAGCGCGTGCCAGCAGGACAAGGGCTGGAAATGGGCTTCTGCGGAACCGGCCGTCGAACGTTGGGGCAATTTGCAGTAGAGCGGACGGGCCAGCAAACATTGTCCCGACCACACGGCAGAACGAAAAAACGGCAGGGTCTCCCCTGCCGTTTTCAATGAGCGACGCGCGGAAGCGCCGTCGCGCTCACGACTCCACGTCTTCCAGACTGAAGATTTCGGTCTGATCGTTGTACGAGAAAATCTCGCCGTAACGGCCCCAGTTGATGACCGCGTCGAGCGTTTCCTCTGCGGCGCTGTCGGACAGAAAATCCTCGAGTTCCTGTTCGAAGCGCACGCGCGGGGCGCGGTGCCCCGGCCGTTCGTTCAACACCTTCTTGATTCGCGCGGCGAGCGGCACATGCCGCAACAGATGCTCGGCGAACATCATCTTCCGTTCCTGCGTACCGAACTCCGCGAACACGCGCGCGGGCGGCGTCAGGAAAATATCGCCTTCGCGCACGTCCGCGAAACCGAGGTGCTGAAGCACTTCGGCCACGGGGAACAGATCGTCCACCTCCAGATGCAGCGAGCGTGCGATTTCCGGCATGTCCGCGCGGCCGTGATACGGCGCGGCGGCCAGCGTCTCGATCAGACCAGCCATCAGGTTGGTCGACACATGGGGCAACCAGCTGTGCAACTCCAGACCCTTGCGAGTTTTTTCGTCGGTCTGACGCGCGGTCATCTTGGCGTAGATTTCGTCGACCAGACGGCGGAACGCAGGGTCGAGACGATTGCGCGGATGCTTGAACGGCACCTTGATCTCGGCGATCACGCGGCCCGGGTTCGACGACAACACCAGAATCCGGTCGCACATGAACACGGCTTCCTCGATGTTGTGAGTAACGATCAGCACTGCCTTGATCGGCATGCGGCCCTGCGTCCACAAATCGAGCAGGTCGGTACGCAGCGTTTCGGCGGTCAGCACGTCGAGCGCGGAGAACGGTTCGTCCATCAGCAGCAGCGTGGGATCGACCACCAGCGCCCGCGCGAAGCCGACGCGCTGGCGCATGCCGCCCGACAACTCGCGTGGATACGCGTTCTCGAAACCGTCGAGACCGATCAGGTCGATCGCCGCGAGCGCGCGTTCGCGCCGCTCGCGCGCCGCGACGCCTTGCGCCTCGAGCCCGGCTTCCACGTTTTGCAGCACGGTCAGCCACGGAAACAGCGCGAAGGTCTGAAATACCATCGCGACGCCCTTCGCGGGACCGTCGAGCGGCTTGCCCATATAGGTGACTTCGCCGTCGGTCGGCTCGATCAGACCGGCGATGATGCGCAGCAACGTCGACTTGCCCGAGCCCGAACGCCCGAGAAGACCGACGATCTCGCCTTCGCGCAGCGACAGGTTCGCGTCGTCGAGAACGAGTAGTTCGCCCTGCGACTTGTTGAAACCGCGGCACACGTCCTTGACACGCAGGATCTCTTCGCCGAGGCGCGGCGGCTTCGGCGGCGTCTGGATCGGCGCGGCGGTCATAGCAGCTTTAGGATTTTGCATCGCGTTATGCCTTCAATTCTCAAGAAACGCCGGGCCGCCCGAGCGTTGCACGGCCCCGTTGTGGGCCCGGCGCGAGCGGCAAAGTGGGGCGCGCTCAGTCCAGCCGAAGCTTGGCTTCGGCGTACGCGTACATCGGACGCCACAGCAGGCGGTTGAAGAGCGTCACGAACAGGGACATCACCGCAATGCCCACGATGATCTTCGGATAGTCGCCCGCTGCCGTGGACTGCGCGATATAAGCGCCGAGCCCGTGCGCCGCAACCTTCGTGTCGCCCCACTGCACGAATTCCGCGACGATGCTCGCATTCCACGCGCCGCCCGACGCGGTGATGGCGCCCGTCACGTAGTACGGGAAAATGCCCGGCAACATGGCCTGACGCCACCATTGCCAGCCACGAATGTGGAAATTCTTCGCCGCTTCCCGATAGTCGTTCGGATACGAGGTCGCGCCGGCAATCACGTTGAACAGGATATACCACTGGGTGCCGAGCACGATCAGCGGCGACAGCCAGATGTCCGGGTTCAGGTGGAAGCGAACGATCACGATCACGAATACCGGAAACAGCAGATTGGCCGGAAACGCGGCAAGGAACTGCGCGAGCGGCTGAATCTTCTCGGCGAGCGCCGGCCGCAAGCCAATCAGCACGCCGACCGGCACCCATATCACGGACGCGATGGCGATCAGCACCACCACCCGCAACAGTGTGATGAGGCCAAGCATGAAAACGTGGCCGACTTCGTCGAGAGAAACGCCCGTGCGCACGTAAATGAAGACGCGATACACGACATAGACGGTGCCGATCAGGACCAGCGCCGCCCACACGATGTCGCCAAGGCGCGAGCTCTTCTGCATCTGCGGGATCTGGAAACGCGGCCTTTGCAACGCGGGTAGCCGGAACGGCACGCGCGCGGCCTTCGCGAACATCCAGCCGAGCGGCACGAGCAAGCGGTGAATCAGGCGTGTGCGGCGGATCAGATCGAGCAGCCACGATTCCGGAGCGTCGCCCGAACTCGTGGTCTCCATACGGAATTTGTCAGCCCACGCGACGAGCGGACGGAACAGCAACTGGTCGTACGCGAGAATCACGACGGTCATCGCGAGAATCACCCAGCCGATCGCGTGCAGATTCTTGACGACGATCGCCTGCGCGAGATAGGCGCCGATGCCTGGCAGCGTGATCGTGTTGTTGCCGACGGTGATGGCCTCGGAGGCGACCACGAAGAACCAGCCGCCGGACATCGACATCATCATGTTCCAGATGAGACCGGGCATCGAGAACGGCACTTCGAGCTTCCAGAAACGCTGCCACGAAGTTAGGTGAAAGCCGCGCGAAACTTCGTCGAGATCGCGCGGCACCGTGCGCAGCGACTGATAGAAGCTGAACGTCATGTTCCACGCCTGGCTCGTGAAGATCGCGAAGATCGCCGCGAGTTCGGCGCCCAGCACGCGGCCCGGAAACAGCGCGAGAAAGAACGTGACCGTAAACGATATGTAGCCGAGCACCGGCACCGACTGCAGGATGTCGAGAATCGGCACCAGCACGAGACCCGCCCGGCGGCTCTTCGCGGCAAGCGTGCCGTAGACCAGCGTGAATATCAGCGACGCGACCATCGCCGCGAGCATGCGCAATGTCGTGCGCATTGCATACTCGGGCAGGTTCGCGGGGTCGAGCGAGATCGCCTGGGTCTTTAGCGTGGACATCGGCGCGAGCGTCTCGTGAAAGCCGATCGCCGCCATTGCGATGATGCAGATGATCAGCGGAAAGGCGACGAAGTCCCAGCGATTGGGCAGCACCCGCCATGCCGACGCATTGGCGGTGCGCTTCAGGTTGAAGCTGAAATCCATCAGACCCACTCCTCATTCATACAGGCGAACAAACGCGCGAACGAGGCCGCGACTTCGGCGCGGCGGTCTGACGATCGGTCCGGAAAGCGGAAATCAGGCATGGCAAAACGCGTGTGCGCGGTAAATCGTTAGCGTTGGTGACACGTGGACCAGCGACGGAAGTGCCCACGGGTAAGCCGCCCCGCAACCCCCAACCGTCAAGCCAGAATCCTGTCGCCGCAGGCGCCGCCCGTAGGCTGGCGAGCTTTCCTTTGTTTTGGACGGCACGACACTACACCATCCTATGTTTCAGGCACAACCTTTGAAGGCAAATCGCGACAACTTATAGCGGCCGCCTGACAACAGCCCGGCAATGACCTGACAGCGGCCTTCCGCCGGCAGCAGGCAGCCGTGCCGCGAGCCTCTTTTATGAGCAGCCTCACGACCATTGATCGAAAGGCCGGTCAGGCTCATTGATGCCGCAATTGCGGAATTACGCCTCGCTCTGTCGCGCGGGGCATCAAGAAACCGGCCGGGCTGCCGTTAAGAGCCTGATGGGTGAAGCCCATGAGATCTCACGCCTCAATAACGGTGGCGTCTGGCCCCATGCCGGTTAGAATCCACAAAGATGCACTGCGTTGGTGGCTTATCCCGAGCACCAGCGACGGCGCACGAACGGCCGTTCCCACAATCGCGAAACGCGGGGCGAAACAGCGCCGCGGCGCTGCCACGAATAGCAAGTTGCATGTCTAAGCCAGACGGATCAGAGGGTCGATGAACAGGACAACCTTGCGCCAGGCAACCGGCCCGATCGTCTTCGTGCTGATCTTACTGGCTTGCTGGTTCGTGGCCGGCATGGTCGCGGACCGGATGGTACAGCAAGAACTTGCCGCGACCTTGCACGCCCAGCGCCAGATGTCGGCCTCTATCGTCGACAACATGGCGGAGGTGATAGCAAGCGACCTCGCGATGTCGCGGGCCATTCCTGCGACCATGGCCGAAATGGACGTGGTTCAGAACGCATTGGTGCAATCCCGGAATTATGCCGCGAACGGCGAGACGACGGAACCCGCCCTGCGCGCCGCGTTGCTAAAAGATCCGCGAATGACCGCCGTGAGCACCTTCCTGCACCGCGCGCAGGGCTTCTCCGGTCTCGATCAGGTGTGGCTCGTGAATGCCAATGGCATTTGCGTGGCCGCGAGCGATGTCCTCACCGATATGCCGCGCAGTTCCTTTGTCGGCGTCGACATGCGCGTGCGGGCTTATCTCACGAGCGCCCTGCTCGGCGCGTTCTCGGAAGCCTATGGCGTAGGCCGCACGAGTGGCGAGCCCGGCATCTTCATCGCCGTGCCGGTCTATGCGGACGGAGAACTCACAGGCGCAGTCGTCGCCAAGGTGGGGATCGCGCGGCTGCGGCACTGGGTCGCCCATGCGGGGACCTTCGTCGCCGACGGTAACGGCGTCATCATCATGGCGCACGACAGCAAGCTCGAAGGCCACGCACTGCCGGACTCCCCAGTGACGAAGATGCGCGCAGCGGAGCGCAAGCTGACCTATCGCCGCGACACGTTCCCGGACATCCAGATACACGTGGACGCGCAGGTGCGCGAGGCAGCGCCGTGGGTGTCGGCCGCTGTCGCGGAGCAGCTGTTCGCTTCGGCGGGGCAGCCGGGACCGTCGCTGTATCAGACTCGCGGCGGTCTGAATTCGGGGCTGTCGGCGCATCTCGTCGAGCCGTTACCCGCCTGGCCCGAACTGCTGCGCAACCATAAGCGCGATCATCTGCTGGTATTCCTGACGCTGGCCGGCACCGTCGCGCTTGCATGGGTGATCACCGTCTCGTACGTGCGCGAGCGGCGTCACCATCGGGCCACGCGCGATCTTGCCGAACAGTTGCAATCGGCCAATACGCTGCTGTCGGCGGAGGCGCGTCATGACGCATTGACCGGCGCGCTGTCGCGCCGCTATTTCCTCGACTTGCTGCGCCATGAAATCGACCGTGCGCATCTGGGCAATCAGCCACTGTGCATGGCTATCGCGGACCTCGATCACTTCAAGCAGATCAATGACCGCTTCGGCCATGCCGCGGGCGACCGCGCGCTCGAACATTTCGTCGACACGTGCCGTGCGGAACTGCGCGGTGCCGATGCGATCGGCCGGCTCGGCGGGGAGGAGTTCGGGTTGCTGCTGCCGGCCACCGATCTTGCCGGGGGCCGCGAAGTGGTCGAACGCTTGCGCCTGCGCCTGAAGGCCGTGCCGTCGGCGAAGCTGCCCGCCTCGGTCACGCTCAGCGTGAGCATCGGCATCACCGAACTTTCCGTGGACGACCTCCCCGAACGGATCATGAGCCGCGCCGACACGGCGCTCTACGCCGCGAAGACCGGCGGCCGCGACCGCACCGAAGCACTGCCGCCTGACGACACCGCGCCGTCCGCGCGCACGGTGGCCAACATCTGGTAACCGCGTGTCCGCTGTCTGACGCAACGCAAGCCGAAGCGCCGGGCTTCCCGCAAGCAAGCAGGTATGATCGACACTGACCTTGGTTGTCGCTACCGCTTTAACGGGAGATTCGCATGAAGGGAAATCTGGTCATCGTTTGCCGCGATCAGGATGCTGACGCGTTCGACCATCTGCTGGCCGAATACGGCGCGTTTCAGACGCGCCTGTCGTCCACGGCCTGGTATCTGAAGCTGGATGTCGCGCCGGAGGTCATTCAGGAAGAAATCCTCGCGCGCCTCGGCAAGTACACGACGCACTATATTTTCGAAGCCGAAACCGTGACCTGGAATACGGTGGATAGCGAAGCAGCGAATGCGCTGAACACGCTCTTCTCCGACTAGCGCGGCGCTTGGCCCAACTCGATGCCGCGTTCTGGTTCCGCACCCACGTTCATCAAGACGGCTTGAAAAGAGGCTCGAGCAGCGGGCATCGTGCCAAGGGCGCTGGCAACAAGAACAGTAGCGAAAGACGCGGCGCACGGCCGCGCCTCTGATCACATCACCAGACGCTTTCCGAGGCCGTCTTCACCTGAGGCACGGCGGAAAACGGAAAGCTCATCAAGACCCGCAAGCCACGGCCGCCGTGGTTGCCGATCTCCCACTCTCCGCCCGCGCGCCGGACCAGCCGCTCGACGATGGCGAGCCCCAAACCGCTGTGACCGTTGCCGCCGCGCGCCGGGTCGAGCCGCACGAAAGGCCGGCTTGCATTGACGAGATCCTGCGCGGCAATGCCCTTGCCGTTGTCGCTCACCGACAGCGTGAAGCCTTCCGCGGTGCGTGCAGTGGCAACGACGACTGGCGGCGCGCCATAGGCGTGCGCGTTGTCGAGCAGGTTCGACAGAATTCTGTCGAGCGTCGCGGCGGGAAGGCGGAAACCGGGACCCGCCCGCAGGTCGGTTTCCACGGTCGGCGCGCCCGAGGCCACTGCGCGATAACTGCGCACGACCCGCTCGCATTGCGCGTCGACTTCGACCGGTTCGCTGCGGTCGGCGCCGTCGTGCGCGAACACCAGGAACTGCTCCACGATGTGCGTCATGGAATCGACATCGCGCACGACGCCGTCGCGCATCTTGGCTTCATCCATCATTTCGGCGCGCAGCCGCAAGCGTGCAAGCGGCGTTTTCAGATCGTGTGCGACACCCGCGAGCATCACCGCGCGGTCGTTTTCGGTACGCGCGACCTCCTGAACCATCTGGTTGAAGCCGTGCGTCAATTGCCTCAACTCGCGCGGTCCGCGCTCGGGCACGGGCGGCACCGGCAGGCCACGTCCGAACCGCGCAACCGCCTGGGCTAGCGAGCGCAGAGGCTGCTGCAGCGCCCATGCGGCGAAGAGCGCCGCCATGACCGCGAACGAGAAGATCATGACGAGCCACAGCACGGTGCGGTCGAGCGAACGCGGCGGTCGCAGCGGCTGAACCGGCACGACGATCCAGCTGTGGTCGGCGGTTCCGCGCACCCACAACGTGGGCGGGCCGCCCGGCAAGCCGGCGCGCACCTGCGTGCCGGACGGCATGCGATCGCGAACGTCTTCGATAAAACGTTCCAGCGGCGGCGGCATGTTCGGGGATTCCGGCGGCACCTCGGGGCTCGTCGGATCGACCAGTTTCACGCGCGAGGGCAACGGCTGGTCGGGGTTACGGACGACGTGCTGACGCACCGCGTCGACGAGGAAAGTGGCTTCTTCGACGGCGTAGCGCGCTTGCAACTGGTTGCGCTCGAGGCGCATGAGCGCGTACCACGCGAAATGCGACAGCAGCAACACCGCGACGACCAGCAATGCCAGTCGCCCGAACAGCGAATCAATGGGCCGGCGCATGCTGTTCGCCGTCGGGCACGAACACGTAGCCCCGCCCGCGCACTGTCTGGATGAAGCGCGGCGTGGACGGATCCGTTTCGAGGATGCGCCGCAGACGCCACACCTGCACGTCGATGCCACGGTCGGTGCCGTCGTACTCGGGACCGTGCAGCAACTCCAGCAGACGCTCGCGCGTCAGCGTGCGCATGGGGTGGTTCACAAAAATCTTCAGCAGCGCGAACTCGCTGCCGGACAGCGTAAGCGGCTTGTCCTCCAGATGCAGCGTGCGCGACTGGAAGTCCAGCGTGAAACGGCCGAAGCTGAACGGCTCGCGCTGCTCGGGAGCAGCCGCCGACGGCAGCGTGCGGCGACGGCGCAAGACTGCCTGCACGCGCGCAAGCAGTTCGCGTGGATTGAACGGCTTGCCGAGGTAGTCGTCAGCACCGAGTTCCAACCCGACGATCCGGTCGACGTCGTCAGCGCGCGCGGTCAGCATGATGACGGGAATGTCGTCGCCCGATGCGCGCAGCTTGCGCAACGCCGTGAGCCCGTCGACACCCGGCATCATCAGGTCGAGCACGATCAGATCGGGACGCTCGCGCTCGAGCCTGCGTTCAAGCGAGCCCGCGTCGTGCAGCACCGACACTTCGATACCCTGGCGGGCCAGATAGTCGCGCAGGAGATCGCGCAATTCGACGTCGTCGTCGACAACAAGTATTTGAGTAGCCATGGAATGAAGTTTAACGCGCGACAGGAACGGTTTTCGATTTCAAGCAGGCCTCAAGGGTTACCGGGTGTTACCGTGAAAGCTGCACGTAATGGCCCGTAACAGCGGCACCAGGGCGCGTAACACAGCGGCCGATGCAGTTCTCTACGCTGTGTCTTACCGAATGCAGGCCGTCAAAAGTGATCGGATGCATCGTCGGCTATTCCATTACAAGGAGCATGACATGTCCACCAGAAAAATCTCGCGCGCCCTCGCCGTTGCCGCCACCGCTCTCGCCATCGGCGCGGGCGCAGCCTATGCGGCTCAACCCGCTCACGAGGCCCATGGCGGCCCCGGCGGATGGCATGGGCACTTCATGAAGGAACTCACGCAACTTCATGACCAGTTGAAGCTGAACGCGGATCAGGAAAAGCAGTGGCAAGCCGCGCTCGACGCCATGAAGCAGAGCCACGAGGCGATGCGCGCGAACCACGAGCAGATGAAGGATCAGTTCAAGTCCGCGCAGCAGCAGCCGATTCTCGATCTGAACGCAATGGCCGCCGCGCATCAGCAGATCGAGCAGAAAGACGCACAGTTGCGCCAGCAAACCACCGACGCGTGGCTCAAGTTCTATAACGGCTTGAATGATCAGCAGAAGACCACCGTCAGCACCGCGCTGAAGCAGCGCTTTGCGAAGATGGAATCGCGTCACGAGAAGATGCGCGAGCGCTGGCAGCATCACCAGCAGGGTGCAGCATCGGCGCCGGCTGCAAATCAGTAAGCGACGCCAGTAATCCACGCGCGACCGCGCAGCCAATGCGCGGCTCGATTAACGAAGACCACTCGCGTGGTCGCCTTCAAAAAAACGCCACGGAGCTTCTCCGTGGCGTTTTTTCCGTGTCTTCTCAGCTTCTATTAGCGCGGTCCCGGCGAGTGATCGGCAAGCGATCCGGCGAGCGCTCGCGCTTGCGAGGTCGTTGCGCGCTCAACCAGTTAGACCCGGACCGCCTGCAGCCAACGCTCTTTAGCCTTCGAGCCGGCCAAGGTCGAACAGCAGCACTTCGGCGTTATGCCCTTTTTCCAGCGTCACCGTATCTGTCTCGCTGAGCTTGGCCGCGTCGCCAGCTTGAAGCGCCTCGCCGTTCACCGTCAACGAACCGCGTGCCACGTGAACATAGGCGAGCCGCCCTTCGGGTAGCGTGAACGTGGCCTGCTCGGTGCCGTCGATCAGCGCGGCGTAAATCGACGCGTCCGCGTGGATCGTCACCGAGCCGTCGCGGCCGTCGGGCGAAGCGACAACCCGTAGCCGGCCGCGCTTGTCGGCGGCCTCGAAGTGCTTCTCTTCGTAACCCGGCTGATCGCCCGCGCGTTGCGGAATCACCCAGATCTGCAGCAGATGCGCCTCTTCGTCCTGCGATGCGTTGAACTCACTGTGCATCACGCCGGTGCCGGCGCTCATGCGCTGCACGTCGCCCGGACGGATCGTGGAGCCGTTGCCCATGCTGTCGCGATGCGCAAGCGCCCCTTCGAGCACATAGGTCACGATCTCCATATCGCGATGTCCGTGCGTGCCGAAGCCCTGACCACCCGCTATGCGGTCTTCGTTGATCACCCGCAGCGGACCGAAATGGACATGCTGCGGGTCCCGATAGTCGGCAAACGAGAAGCTGTGATACGAGTCGAGCCAGCCGTGGTTGGCGTGGCCGCGTTCGTCGGAGCGGCGAATTTCGATCATGAGGTAATCCCTGTCAAATCTGGCGATGGCCAGAATGTATGGGCTGCGCGCCCGCCGCACAATCGGCGCGAATGCACCGGATCGTTTCGCAAATCCGCGTAATCGCACGAGGCCGCGGCCGTCTCACTCTGGCTGAACCCGCCTACGCGTCGCGCATACGCAACGCGTGCGCCGCCGCGCCTGTCCGACCGGCACTGCGCACTGGCGCCGCGCCCCTGTTCGGGTAAAATACCGCGCTTTTCATCGTACACGGTGGCCGCAAAAGCGCCTGAACGCCGAAACGCCGCGCAGGGGACCCATAGCGGCGCGACAATTTTGGCCGCCTAGAATAGCGGCGCCGGCCACAAGCCGGCGTTCGTCGGGATCGGACACCACGACGATCAGTTTGACCCAGGAGAAACATGAAGAAGCTCGCACTGTGCGTAGCGCTCGCCGTCATGGCCACCGGCGCCATGGCAAAAGAATGGAAAACCGTACGCATCGGGGTCGACGCCAGCTATCCGCCGTTCGAATCGAAGGCGCCCAGCGGCCAGGTCGTCGGATTCGACGTCGATCTGACCAAAGCGCTGTGCGCAAGAATGAACGTGAAGTGCGTGTGGATCGAGCAGGATTTCGACGGCATCATCCCGGCACTGAAGGGCAAGAAGTTCGACGCGATCGTGTCGTCGCTGACCGTCACGGACAAGCGTCGCGAGCAGATTGATTTCTCCGACAAGCTGTTCGACGCGCCCGCGCGCATGATCGCCAAAGCCGGCTCGCCGCTCCTGCCCACCGCCGAATCCCTGAAGGGCAAGCGCATCGGCGTCGAACAGGGCACGACCCAGGAAGCCTACGCCAAGGCCTATTGGGAGCCGAAAGGCGTGACCGTCGTGCCGTATCAGAATCAGGACCAGGTCTATGCCGATCTCACCTCCGGCCGGCTCGACGCCGCGCTGCAGGACGAGATCCAGGCCGACGCCGGTTTCCTGAAGACGCCGCGCGGTAAAGGCTTCGCGTGGGCCGGTCCCGAAGTGAAGGACCCGAAAACCATCGGCGAAGGCACGGCCATCGGTCTGCGCAAGGAAGACGCCGATCTGCGGACCATGTTCAATCGGGCTCTTGCACAGGTTCATCAGGACGGCACGTTCACGAAGCTCGAAAAGCAGTACTTCGACTTCGACATCTATCCTGGGCACTGATCGGACACTGAGCACGGTTCACAGGCGGGCCACCGCTTCAGGCACTTCGCCTGCTCGCGCGAGACGCGGGCACCATGGAACTCGGGGCTCGCCCGCATGGGCTTCCCCCGGGCTTCGTAATACAGTCGGTCTAGTTTCAAAGAGAGTCGAAAAGCGCGCTGCAAGATCGCCAACGGTCATGCAGTCATGATTTGCACAGCGGTACGCTGTGCACCGCGGATCACGGCGAGCGAAGCTCGCGGTACATGCGGTGCAGAGCCGGCCGCGTCTTTCGCGGTGCGTCGCAAACGCATCGTCAAGGACCCGATATGTTCCTTCAAGGCTACGGCCCGCTGCTTCTCAACGGCACCTGGCAGACCGTCAAACTGGCGGTGTTGTCTCTGGCGCTTGCTTTCTTGCTGGGCCTCGTCGGCGCGGCGGCGAAACTGTCGAAGAACCGCTTCTCGCACGGTGCCGGCACGGTCTACACCACGCTCGTGCGCGGCGTGCCCGACCTCGTGCTGATGCTGCTGCTCTTCTACAGCATCCAGATCTGGCTAAACAATCTGACCGACCTGCTCGGCTGGGATCAGATCGACATCGACCCGTTCGTGGCCGGCGTCGCGGTACTCGGCTTCATTTACGGCGCGTACTTCACCGAGACGTTCCGCGGTGCCTTCCTCGCCGTGCCGCGCGGCCAGCTCGAAGCGGGTGCGGCCTACGGCATGACGAGCTGGCAAGTGTTCTCGCGCATCATGTTCCCGCAAATGATGCGCTTCGCGCTGCCCGGCATCGGCAACAACTGGCAGGTGATGGTCAAAGCTACCGCGCTCGTGTCGATCATCGGCCTGGCGGATGTGGTCAAGGCTTCGCAGGACGCGGGTAAAGGCACCTTGCGGTTTTTCTTCTTCACCCTGTTCGCGGGGGCGATCTACCTCGTCATCACCACAGTGTCCAACTTCGTGCTGATGTACCTCGAAAAGCGTTACTCGACCGGCGTGCGAAAGGCGGATCTATGATCGAGATCATTCAGGAATACTGGCGCAACTATCTTTATACCGACGGCTACCGCTTCACCGGCCTCGCGATCACGCTGTGGCTGCTCGTGGTGTCGATCGGCCTCGGTTTCTGCCTGTCGATTCCGCTCGCCGTGGCGCGCGTGTCGAAGAAGAAATGGCTTTCCACTCTCGTGTGGCTCTACACGTACATCTTTCGGGGCACGCCGCTCTACGTGCAGCTACTGCTTTGCTACACGGGTTTGTATAGCCTCGAGATCGTCCGCAATCACGAGCTCACCAACGCGTTTTTCCGCGAAGGTATGAACTGCACGCTGCTCGCGTTCACGCTGAACACCTGCGCCTATACCACCGAGATTTTCGCCGGCGCCATCAAGGCTACGCCGTATGGCGAAATCGAAGCGGCACGCGCTTACGGCATGTCGTCGTTCACCCTGTACCGGCGCGTGATTCTGCCTTCGGCGCTGCGCCGCGCGCTGCCGTATTACAGCAACGAAGTCATCCTGATGCTGCACGCCACGACTGTCGCATTCACCGCGACCGTGCCGGACATTCTCAAGATCGCGCGCGACGTCAACTCGGCAACGTATCAGTCGTTCAATGCGTTCGGTATCGCCGCCCTGCTCTATTTGTGCATTTCTTTCGCGCTGGTGTGGCTGTTCCGCCGCGCCGAGCGCCGCTGGCTCGCTTACCTGCGGCCGCAAGGCAAGTAACCGGCGCATTGCGCCAGCACGTAAGCACGCCCAAGGATTCTGATGAACACAACGAAGCAAAAGCTCTTCGTCGACGAGCTTCACAAACAGTACGGCGATAACGAAGTTCTCAAGGGCGTCACGCTGAAGGCCAATGCCGGCGACGTAATCAGCGTAATCGGATCGTCCGGTTCGGGCAAGAGCACGATGCTCCGCTGCATCAACTTTCTCGAACAGCCGAACGCCGGGCGCATTTTCGTGGACGGCGAAGAAGTCCGCACGCAGATCGCCAAGAACGGTGCGTTGCGCGTGTCCGACCCGAAGCAGTTGCAGCGCGTGCGCACCAAGCTGTCCATGGTGTTCCAGCACTTCAACCTGTGGTCGCACATGAACGTGCTCGAGAACATTGTCGAAGCGCCCGTGAACGTGCTTGGCCTCAAGCGCAAGGAAGCCGAAGATCGCGCTCGCGAGTATCTGGAGAAGGTCGGTCTCGCGCCGCGCCTGGAGAAACAGTATCCGTCGCATCTGTCCGGCGGCCAGCAGCAGCGCGTCGCAATCGCGCGCGCTCTGGCGATGCATCCCGACGTGATGCTGTTCGACGAACCGACTTCCGCGCTCGATCCCGAACTGGTCGGCGAAGTCCTCAAGGTCATGCAGACGCTCGCCGAGGAAGGCCGCACGATGATCGTTGTCACGCATGAGATGGCGTTTGCGCGCAATGTGTCGAACCACGTGATGTTCCTGCACCAGGGACGCGTCGAAGAAGAAGGCCACCCCGACGAAGTGTTCCGCAACACGCGTAGCGAGCGCCTCAAGCAGTTTCTTTCCGGAAGTCTCAAATAGCGGACATATCGGAGAACCTGGTATTTGAGACAAACTCGTGTGTCTCATTTACCGCTTGTAGTGAAAGTAGTTTTACAAGGCGCTTACGAGCGCCTTTTTTGTTTCGGTCACCTGCGTAATCCATGCATTTCGACCGCGAAAACCCCGCCGTACCGCCCTTCCAGCCCCTCGTTTTCGCACTACCTTGCCGTTTTGGAAGCGTCAATAGTGGCAATCCTTAATCTTGCTCCCGCCGATCCGTGATTCCCTTGTCACGCAAGGGATTCAGCTATTTTTCAGGGCGCTTGAAAGCGCCTTTGCACACATCCGTATTGCAATTTGGAGACACAGGTCAACGCCGGTACTAATTTCTTCTCCCACACAAGTGTATTTTTGATAAATTAGTAACCAAAGTAGCAAAACAAAGTTCATTAAAAGTAGTTTTACTTCAAAGCACAGAGGAGAACCGGTCGGCGAGGGATCGGCGTGACGACGAGACAGTCCCAAGGCTGCACGTCAGGATAGGAGACCTAATCCGCCCGCTAATCTCCCTGGTACCGATTTCTGTTCGGAGCGCTTGCGTCCGAACACCATTCGCAGTACTGGGTTTCACTTTTTGACAGGGTATGGAGGAGAAGATGAAGAAAGCTTTGCTCGCCGCTGCGCTGATGTCGGCCGGCGTTGTTGCGCATGCCCAAAGCAGCGTGACACTGTATGGTCGCCTGGACGCGGGTATCGAATACATAAGCGGTCTGCCGAACGCCAACTACACCGGCTCCACGTCGCGCTGGCGCGCGGAAAGCGGTGACTGGGGCACGAGCCTCTGGGGCATGAAGGGCGTCGAAGACATCGGCGGCGGCAACAAGGTCCTGTTCCAGTTGGAAGGCTCGTTCAACACCATGACGGGCGCAGGTCCTGGCGGCGGCGGTCTCTTCAATCGTTGGGCAACGGTCGGTCTGTCGAACAATACGTACGGTACGTTCACGATGGGTCGCATGCTCTTCATCTCGAACGGCGTGTGGGACTTCGACCCGTTCGGTCAGTCGAACTGGTCGTCGGCATCGCTGGTGCGTGGCCGCAACTGGCCGCAATCGAGCAACAACCTCGCTTACCAGTCGCCGAAGTTCTACGGCTTTGACATGTACGGTCAGTACGCACTGTCGAACGCAACGAACTGGAACGGTAACGGCACGACGCCGCAAGGCCGTGAAGCAGGTCTGCAGCTGACGTACACGTCGTCGCTGTTCCAGGTTCGCGGTATCTATGACGAAATCCGCAACGCCGCAAACGGTAACTTCACCGACCCGTTCACCGCATCGCGCGAATACACGGCAGCCTTCAACGTGTTCCTCGGTCAGTTCAAGATCCAGGGCGCATACCAGGCAGTCCGTACGTCCGCCGCTGCTAGCGCTGCAGGCACGTCGCCGACGTCGCTCGATCACGAATGGGGTGGTGTGACGTGGCAAGCCACGCCGGCCGCAGCCCTGATCGCGGCGGTGTATCACGTCAACGCCAACAAGAACGGCGGCAACGCAACGATCTACACGATCGGCGGTTCGTACAACCTGTCCAAGCGCACGCTGCTGGACATCCAGGTTGCGACCGCGCGTAACAGCAAGACCGCTAACTTCGGTCTCGACGCGAACGCTGCAGGCCCTGGCGGCAACATCACTTCGGGCGGCACGACTACGTACAACGAGAACCCGCTGCCTGGCCACAGCCAGACCGGTGTGTACGCAGGTATTCAACACTCGTTCTAATCGAACGGTGTTCCCCGAAGGCACTGCCTTCGGGGCTTAGAAGTTCTTCAAGAGAATCTTTTTCACGCTGCTGCGAGAGGCGCGTATCGGTGCGATGTCCGAAAGGGTATCGCACCGTTTTTTATTGGCGCACGGCGTTTTGCGATGTCGCGCGAAGGTTGCGCGAAGGTTGCGTGGTGCTTGCGCGGACCTTGTTTCGGCGCCGGCGCACCGCTTCGGTGCGCGAGCGGCTTTACACTGCCGCTTCGTTTTCTTCGCCGGTACGGATTCGGATCACGCGCTCGACGTCCGCGACGAAAATCTTGCCGTCGCCAATCTTGCCGGTGCGGGCTGCGCCGATGATCGCGTCGATCACCTGATCGCACTGATTGTCGGCCACGACCACCTCGATCTTCACTTTCGGCAGGAAGTCGACCACATACTCTGCACCACGATAGAGCTCGGTATGGCCTTTCTGGCGGCCGAATCCTTTGACCTCGGTGACGGTCAGGCCTGTGAGGCCGACTTCAGCGAGCGCCTCGCGCACTTCGTCGAGTTTGAACGGTTTGATGACTGCGGTGATGCGCTTCATGGCGAACCTCGTCTCGTGACTGGAAGAGTGAAAAGGAAATGGATGATTTTTATTCTACGCCGCGCCGGATGCGTTGCGGCACTCCGGCGCAAGCGGCGCGCCTCTTCACTCCACCGGTTCGGTGTAGCGCGACGTGATCGGATAACGCCAGTCGCGACCGAACGCGCGATGTGTAACGCGAATACCGATCGGCGCCTGTCGGCGTTTATATTCGTTGATCTTGATGAGCCGCGTAACGCGCTTCACGTCTTCGGCCGCATAACCCGCGGCGATGATTTCCGCGAGCGAGCGGTCCTCTTCCATATACATGCGCATGATCGCGTCGAGCACGTCATAGGGCGGCAGGCTGTCCTGGTCGGTCTGGTTCTCGCGCAATTCCGCGGACGGCGCGCGCGTCAAAATCCGCTCGGGTATCACATTCTGCTTGCCGAACGTCGTGGCTTCATTGCGGTAATGGCAGAGGCGATAGACGAGCGTCTTCGCGATGTCCTTGATCACCGCGAAGCCCCCGGCCATGTCGCCATATAGCGTGCAGTAACCCACCGCCATTTCGCTCTTGTTGCCGGTGGTCAGCACGATCGAGCCGAACTTGTTCGACAGCGCCATCAACAAGGTGCCGCGAATACGCGCCTGAATGTTTTCCTCGGTGGCATCTTCCGGCCGGCCCTCGAATTCTTGCGCGAGCGAGCTGCGGAACGCGTCGAACATCGGCGCGATCGCAATTTCGTCGTAGCGTACGCCGACGCGGCGTGCCATTTCCGCGGCGTCAGTGGTCGAAATGTCAGCCGTGTAGCGCGACGGCATCATCACCGCGCGCACGCGCTCGGCGCCGAGTGCGTCGCACGCGACCGCCAGCACCAGCGCCGAATCGACACCGCCCGACAGGCCGATGAGCGCGCCCGGAAAGCCGTTCTTGTTGACGTAATCGCGCACACCCATCACGAGCGCCGCATAAACCTGCGCTTCGAGCGAAAGCTCCGGCGCGATGCCGCCGTTGCCGCCGCTGTTGCTGCCCTCGGTTTCGTCGCGCACCGGGCGAGCCGCGTCAAATTCGACGATTGCGGTCGCCTCCTCGAACTGCGGCATCTTCGCGACCAGTTCGCCCTGCGCGTCGAGCACGAACGACCCGCCGTCGAACACGAGTTCGTCCTGCGCGCCGACCATGTTGACGTAGACCATCGGCAGCCCGGTCTCGCGAATCCGCGCTCGCAGAATGTCGAAGCGCACCGCTTCCTTGTTCAGGTGGAACGGCGAGCCGTTCGGAATCAGCAGCACCTGCGCGCCCGCGGCCTTCGCCATTTGCGCGGACGACGCATGCCACGCGTCTTCACAGATCACCACGCCGTACCTGACGCCGTCGAGCTCGAACACGAACGGCTGCGCGTCCGATGCGAAATAGCGCTTCTCGTCGAACACCTCGGTGTTGGGCAGATCCTGCTTTCGATAGGTGCCCGCTACCTTGCCGTCGACAAGCAGCGAAGCCGCGTTGAACGTATCGACCGGCGGCACGCCGCGCTGGATCGGCGCGTTTGCATTACCATGACCCTGGGCCGCGCTGTCGCCCACCTCGCGTAACGGATGGCCGACAATCACATGCAGGCCGGCAAACGGCTTCAGTTGCGCGGCGAGATCCGCCAATGCAGCGGCGCTCGCGGTATAGAACGCGGGGCGCAGCAGCAGGTCTTCGGGCGGATAGCCGGATAACGCGAGTTCCGGCGCGACCAGCAGCTTCGCACCGGCGTTGTGCGCGTCACGCGCGGCAGCGACGATTTTCGCGACGTTGCCGGCGAAATCGCCGACGGTGACATTGATTTGAGCGAGAGCGATTCGTGTCTTCATGGCAGGATCGACGGGCAAGCGAAGAGCTTGCGGAGGGCTTGCAAATAAAGCGGCTTGTTTTGGGCTCGACGGAACGGCCAACTCGGATAAACGAACGACGCAGTGCTTGACGTTATATAACGCGCGCCGCGTCGCTCATTGGGACAGTCACACAAGTTGAATCAGGAACGCTTTGATTATCGCACGGGCATTCTGGCGTCGCCCTCCGAGGTGGACGCGGCCGAATGGAACGCCCTTCTCGCTCAGCAGCCACAGCCCACGCCTTTTCTGCGGCATGAGTTTCTAAGCGCGCTGCACGCAACCCGTTGCGCGGTTGCGGACACGGGCTGGGCGCCGCAATTCGTCACGCTGACCGACCCGCTGACCGGCAAGCTCGCGGCGGCCGCGCCGGTTTATCTGAAGGGTCACTCGTATGGCGAGTACGTGTTCGACTGGGCCTGGGCCGACGCCTACAAGCGCAACGGCTTGCCCTACTACCCGAAGCTCCTGTGCGCCGTGCCGTTCACGCCCGTGCAGGGCAACCGGCTGTTGTCCGCCGACGCGCACGCGCTGCGGCATCTCGCGGCCACATTGATGGCGTTCGCCGAGCAGGCCGATGTGTCCTCACTGCACGTGCTGTTTCCGACCGAAGCCGAAGCGGGTGCGCTCGCCGACATGGGCATGATGCAACGCGAAGGCGTGCAGTTCCACTGGCTCAACGACGGCTACCGCGACTTCGACGATTTCCTCTCGACGCTCGAACAGAAGAAGCGCAAGAACATCCGTGCGGAACGCCGCAAAGTACACGAGGCAGGCGTCACGATGCGCAGGATTCGCGGCGAGGACATTCAGGACGCCGACTGGCGCTTCTTCAGCAAGTGTTATCGGCAAACTTACCGCGAGCACTTTTCGACTCCGTATCTGAACCTCGATTTTTTCCGCATGATCGGCGCGTCGATGCCGGAGAATCTGCTGCTGGTGATCGCCGAATATGAAGGCAAGCCAATCGCGAGCTCGCTCGTCGTTTATCAGCGCGACGCGAAAACGGGCGGCACGCTATACGGCCGTTACTGGGGCGCGCTCGAACACGTGCCGTGCCTGCACTTCGAAACCGCGTACTACCAGCCGCTCGAATTTTGCATCGAAGAAAAGCTCGGCGCATTCGAAGGCGGCGCCCAGGGCGAACACAAGATGGCCCGAGGCTTTTTGCCCACGGTCACGCGCTCGGCGCACTGGCTCGCGCATCCCGCTTTCGCCGATGCCGTCGGCCACTTCCTCGACAATGAAAAGAACAGCATCCACGCGTATGTGGACGAGCTGCGCGAACACAATCCGTTCAAAGGCTGAAGCGCGTCCATGGCGTGGTTTCTTTATCTGCTCGAATGCTCGGACGGCAGCGTCTATACCGGCATCGCAACCGACGTGCAGGCGCGCTTCGACAAACACGTGAGCGGCGCGGGCGCGCGCTATACCCGTTCGCGCAAGCCGGTGCGCGTGCTGGCATCGTTCGAACTGGCGGACCGCTCCAGTGCTTCGCGTGCCGAGTATTGGGTGAAGCGCCTTGCGCCCTCGGAAAAGCGCGTGCTCGCAGCGGGCGGACGCACGCTCGAGTCGGTGGTGCCGGTCGTGGAACCTGATTCGACCAACGCCGAAGAGGCGACCGAGGAAAACGGCGCAGCCTGACGGCGCGGTTGCTTAGCCCCGCGCCTCGCGCATGCGTTCGGTGAGTAAGCGCTGCATCAGCGCAAGCTCACCCACCGCATCGGCTTCGAGCGACGTCAGCCCCTCGCGCGCCGGAAGGTCGTGTCGCAGCGGCAAAATCGTTCGATTCAGCGCGGCCTCGATATCGGCGTTCACAGCCGCGAGCCACACGCGAAGCTCGCCGTGGCTATCCTGCATCTCGCGCCGGTTCGCACTCAGCCGAAGCTGCGTCGCCGTGCCCGCCATCTTGCGCAACAGACTCAACACCGTCAGCGTTACCGTATCGACTAGCGAGTCCTCCAGCTTTTCGAGGCGAATCCGTGCGATGGCTTCCTCGGCGTTGTTGCTGCCGAGACCGGCCGCGCGGCGCAAACGCTCCATGTCCTTTTCGCTTCGACGAGGCGATTCGAGCGTCGCGATCAGATACGCGAGATTCGCGCGGACCGCGTCGCTGAGATACGTGCGGTAGTCGCCCTTCTCCCGCGTCGGCCACAAATAAAACGTCGCGAAAAGCGCCAGCACGCAGCCGAGCACATTGTTGCCGAGCCGTGTAAGCGCGTATGCGAATTCACTTGCGCCCGGTGTCGCGAAGTCGGCCACCAGCACGAAGGTCGGCGTGAGGAACAGCACGAACAGGCTGTAGCTGACGGGGCGCAATGCCATCGTCGCCATGACGAGCGGAAAGACCGCGAGCGAAATACCGAGCGGCGAATGAATCGCATAGCCGATGCCCGCGGCCAGCACGCCGCCGACGATGCTGCCCGCCGCGCGCTCGATACTGCGCGGCCAGGTCGCCGCGATCGAAGGCTGCAGGATCAGCAGCGTCGCCATCGTCGCCCAATAGCCGAACGGCAAGCCGAGCGCGCGGATCACGAGAAAGCCCGCAGTCGTCGTCACGCCCACGCGCGCCGCGTGACGCAAACCGACCGACTTGAGCGACAGGTTCGCCTTCAGCGTCGCCCAGACGCGCGCAAGCGTTGCAGCGACGCTGTCCGCGAAGCGCGGCGGCGGCGCTTGCACCGGCGTGAAATCGACGAGCTCGAAGTCTGACTTGAGTTTCACCGGCTCCATCAGCGCGTTTTCAAGGCGCCCCGCGAGCCGCCGCACACGGAGTTGCAACTCGGCGAGAAGCTCCCAGCGCCCTTCGTTCGCCTGTGCGCCGATGCTGCGCAGCGTCTCGCCCATGCCCGTGAGGAGACGCGTCGCGCGCCGTTCATCGCCGGGCATTTTTTCGCACGCACCGGAGACGGCGATCAGATAGGCGAACAACGCCTCGCCCTCGGTCAGCAACGCGAGCAGCGTGTCGTACGCCTCACGTGCGCCGGTTCGCGTCGCCGGCACGCTGGCCAGCGCCTTGCGGGAGCGTTCGAGCGCCGCGCGCGCATCCGCGCGGAATTTTGCGGCGTGCGTCGCCCACTCTCGCGGGGTGCTGCGCTGCTGAAGCAGACGCGCGCTGTCGAGCGCGATGTCCGCGAGCCGCACATACACCGTCCGCAGTGAAGCACGGCTCGCGCCGAATGGATGGATGCGCCAGACGGTCAGGCTCAACGCGACCGCGAACAGACAGCCGATCAGATAGACGCCGAGAAATGCAAGACCTTCGCGCACATCGTGCATGGGCCGGTCAACCATCACGACGCAAGCGGTCGCGGCGAGAATCGTCACTTGCGACGTCGCAGCGCCCCAGATGCGTCCGAACGCGCCGAGGCTCGTGAAAATAAGCAACGCAAGCGCGGCGAACGCCGTTCCCTCTGCCGACGCGAAAGCGGTCAGTCCGCCGCATAGCGTGGAGAGAAGCGCGAAGCCCATCATCGAGGCAAAGCGGGCGCGGTTCGAACCGGCGGCATCCGCGAGACAGGTCCAGAACGCGCCGATCGCGGCCCACGCGAAGGTGGGATCGTGCAGCAGATTGCCGAGCGCAAGCATCGCCGTGGACGCGCATGCGGCGCGCAAGCCTTCGGAGAGACTCGCCTCGCTGGCGGAAAACGACACCATCCATACCGGCCGCTTGCGATAGATCGCCGTCGCGATCGCATACAGCCGATTCGACCATCGGGGCGAAGAAGATGCCAGGTTGGACTTGCGGTTCATCATCCGGACGGTGTGCTCCCAAAGCGGGCTTGTTGCTGGTTTGGCGCGGGCTTGTTGCGGGCTCGCTGCTGCGCTTTCGCAGACGTCCCGGCAGTGAGCCGAATCCACCGCGAGCCACAAATAATAAGGGTTTACACCGAGATATAAAAATGGCTTCGGTTCATCTTCGGGATGCACTGCGGCTATACCAGCATTTCGACGCTCGACGTCACAATCCTCACATCGAATAAAAAACCGCGCGGCCCCTTCGGGCTCGCGCGGTTTTTTGCATGAGGCGACTGGATCGGCGAAGCAGTGATTCTTCCGATCGCCGCGTCGAGCCGCTTACTTCTTGTGGTTCGCCACGCCTTCGCTGATTTCCTTGTGCGCGGCTTCGATACCCGCCCAGCCTTCGACCTTCACCCACTTGCCCTTCTCGAGCGCCTTGTATTGCTCGAAGAAGTGCTTGATCTGGTCTTTCAGGTACGCCGGGACGTCGTCGATCGACTTCAGGTCGGCAGTCATCGGGCAGATCTTGTCGTGCGGGACGGCGATCAGCTTTGCGTCCACGCCGGATTCGTCGGTCATTTGCAGCATGCCGAGCGCGCGTGCGCGGACCACCGAGCCTGCCAGCAGCGGGAACGGCGTGATCACCAGCACGTCGACCGGGTCGCCGTCGCCCGACAGCGTTTGGGGAATGAAGCCGTAGTTGGCGGGATAGCGCATGCCGGTGCCGATGAAACGGTCGACGACGAGAAGGCCCAGATCCTTGTCGGCTTCGTATTTCACCGGGTCGCTCTGCGCCGGGATTTCGATGATGACGTTGAAATCGTGCGGAAGATCTTTGCCTGCGGGGACGTGATTGAAGCTCATGAGCGCTCTCTGGTCAGGATGGAATTTGGAGCACGGCATGCGGCGCGTGGGCTCGAGGGCATGCATCGTAAAACTTGCCTCGAGCAGGAGCGCAGCGGCCGGACAGTGCGGAATGCGCCATTATAGCCAATCGGCCGATGGCATCCGCCGCCGGATCGGCGCGATAATCGTCTGGCGTCTCTCGATTGTGCCTCTGGTTTGTGAACACCGCGTAACGGCATCCGCTTCGGCGTGTGGCTGAACGTACGCCGGCTGCGCGACATCTCAAGGAGTCTGCATGGAAGAAGCCCGACACTTCATTGGCGGCGAATGGTCCGCTGCTTCAGGCGGCGAGACGATCGCCGTGCTCGATCCTTCGGACGGCCAGCCGTTCACGCAGCTTGCGCGGGGCACCGCGGCGGATATCGACGCCGCCGTCCACGCCGCGCGCCGCGCGTTCGAAGGCGCATGGGGCGCGGCAAGCGCTGCGGAACGCGGACGTGTGCTGTATCGGCTGTCGATGCTCGTCGCCGCGCGCCAGGAAGAACTGGCGCAACTCGAAGCCCGCGACACCGGCAAGCCGCTCAAACAGGCACGCGCCGATTCCGCCGCGCTCGTGCGCTACTTCGAGTTTTATGCCGGGGCGGCCGACAAACTGCATGGCGAAACACTGCCCTATCAGGCCGGCTATACGGTGATGACGATCCGCGAGCCGCACGGCGTGACCGGCCACATCGTGCCGTGGAATTATCCAATGCAGATTTTCGGCCGCAGCGTGGGCGCGGCACTTGCCGTGGGCAACGCATGCGTCGTCAAGCCGGCTGAAGACGCGTGTCTCTCGGTGCTGCGCGTCGCCGAACTGGCGGCCGAAGCGGGCCTGCCCGCAGGCGCGCTGAATATCGTCACTGGTTACGGACATGAAGCGGGAGCGGCGCTCGCACGTCACTCGGGCATCGATCACATTTCGTTCACGGGCTCGCCCGAGACCGGCAAGCTCGTCACACAAATGGCCGCCGAAAACCACGTGCCGGTCACGCTCGAACTCGGCGGCAAGTCGCCGCAACTCGTCTTTGCCGATGCAGACCTCGACGCCGCATTGCCGGTACTCGTGTCGGCGATCGTGCAGAACGCCGGGCAGACATGTTCGGCGGGCAGCCGCGTGCTGATCGACCGCGCGATTTACGAGCCCTTGCTCGACCGGCTGAGCGGCGCGTTCAACGCGCTGCGCGTGGGCCCCTCGCACGCGGATCTGGACTGCGGGCCGCTTATTAACGCGAAGCAGCAACGGCGCGTGTGGGACTTTCTCTCCGACGCGCAACACGACGGCATAGCAATGGCCGCGCATGGCGAGGTAATTCCCGAAGCGCCGGAAAGCGGCTTCTATCAGGCGCCCACGCTGTTGCGCGATGTGCCCGCGAGCCACCGTCTCGCACGCGACGAAGTGTTCGGACCCGTGCTCGCCGCGATGTCCTTTAGCGACGAAGACGAAGCGCTCGCGCTCGCGAACGGCACGCAATACGGCCTCGTCGCGGGCATCTGGACACGCGACGGCGCGCGGCAAATGCGCCTCGCGCGGCGTCTGCGTTCGGGCCAGGTGTTCATCAACAACTATGGCGCGGGCGGCGGCGTCGAACTGCCGTTCGGCGGCGTCAAGCATTCGGGCCACGGGCGCGAAAAGGGTTTCGAGGCGCTGTATGGCTTCACGGCGCTAAAGACAATTGCGATCCGGCACGGCTAGTTCGCAAGCTGGACTTATCCATCACCACTCACAACAAACAGCGGAGACACTATGCGGTTGACAGGTAAAACGGCCATCGTCACGGGTGGCGGCTCGGGTTTCGGCGAAGGCATCGCGAAGACCTACGCGCGCGAAGGCGCGAACGTCGTGGTCAACGATCTGAACGGCCCCGCCGCCGAGCGCGTCGCGAGCGAGATTGCGCTGGCCGGTGGCAAGGCCATCGCCGTCGCGGGCAACGTCGCGCAACGCGAGGACTGGCAGAAGCTGCGTGAAGCGGCACTCGAAGACTTCGGCAGCGTGCAGATAGTCGTCAATAACGCGGGCACCACGCATCGCAACAAACCTGTGCTCGAAGTCACCGAAGCCGAGTTCGACCGCGTGTACGCGGTGAACGTCAAAAGCATCTACTGGAGCGTGCAGGAGTTCGTGCCGTATTTTCGCGAGCAAGGCGGCGGCAGCTTCATCAACATTGCGTCGACGGCGGGCGTGCGGCCGCGCCCCGGACTCGTCTGGTACAACGGCAGCAAGGGCGCGGTGATTATCGCGAGCAAGTCGCTCGCCGTGGAGTTGGGCCCGGACAGGATTCGCGTGAACTGCGTGAATCCGGTGATCGGCGAAACGGCGCTGCTGTCGGAATTCATGGGCGTTGAAGATACGCCTGAGAACCGTCAGCGCTTTCTCGCCGGCATTCCGCTCGGGCGCTTCTCGACGCCGCAAGATATTGCCAACGCCGCGCTCTATCTGGCTTCGGACGAAGCGGAGTTCATCACCGGCGTGTGTCTTGAAGTGGATGGCGGGCGCTGCGTGTAGAGCTTGCGTTCTACGTTGACGTTGGCGCTGCGTTCGGCTTCGGCTTCGTCGTCGCAGCGCCGCTCATGGCGCTCATAGACGCGCCCTGAGCAAGCCGCGTTCACGCGCGGCGCTTGACGGGCTTAGTGTTTTCCCCCGGTATCTAATTGCCGTGCGAGCCGCGCCGCACGGCTAGAATCAATCGACGCGGCACTTCAATTCGACAAGAAAAGAGGAGACACCATGGCTAGTCCCGCAAATCCGCTCCACCATCCCGGCGCGGGCGCGCCGCCTTCCACTTTCGAAGAGGCGACCTATCGCAAGGTCAACTGGCGGCTCGCGCCGCTCCTGATGCTCTGCTATGTGGTCGCGTATCTGGACCGCGTGAACGTCGGCTTTGCGAAGCTGCAAATGACAAGCGACCTCGGCTTGAGCGATGCGGTTTATGGCTTTGGCGCGGGCATTTTCTTCGTCGGCTATTTCTTCTTTGAGATTCCGAGCAATGTGATCTTGCACAAGGTGGGCGCGCGAGTGTGGATCGCGCGGATCATGGTCTCCTGGGGCGTGATCTCCATGCTGACCATGTTCGTCACCACGCCGACCATGTTCTACGTGATGCGCTTTCTGCTCGGCGTCGCGGAAGCCGGCTTCTTTCCCGGCATCATTCTGTATCTCACGTACTGGTATCCGTCGCACCGGCGTGGACGGATGACGACGTGGTTCATGACGGCTATCGCGCTGTCGGGTGTGATCGGCGGGCCGGTGTCGGGCTATATCCTCAAGACGTTCAATGGCATGAACGGCTGGCACGGCTGGCAATGGCTTTTCCTGCTGGAAGGGATACCGTCGGTACTCGTCGGCATACTGGTGTTCGTTGCGCTCGACGATCGCATTGCGAAAGCAAAGTGGCTCACGAAAGAGGAAAAGGAACTGCTCGAGCGCCACGTTTCCGCCGAGGAAGCCACCAAGCACGACATGCCGATCCGTCAGGTGCTGACGAGCGGCCGCGTGCTGATGTTGAGCTTCACGTACTTCTCGTTCGTGATGGGTCTGTACGGCGTGAGCTTCTGGCTGCCGACTATCATCAAGGCGACCGGTGTGACCGATGCGTTCGCGATCGGTCTGCTGTCGGCGGTTCCCTTCGCGGCGGCGGTCGTCGCGATGGTGTTCGTTGCGCGCAGCGCGGACCGTACGCGCGAACGGCGCTGGCATATCGCGTTGCCCGCTTTCGCCGGCGCGATTGGTTTGGTGCTGTCGGTTGTGTGGGCGCAGAACACGCTGCTTGCGATGGCTTCTCTGACGCTCGCGACTATGGGCATTCTCACTACGTTGCCTTTGTTCTGGAGTTTGCCTACGGCGATTCTCGCGGGCACGGGTGCGGCTGCCGGTATCGCGATGATTAATTCGATCGGTAATCTCGCGGGGTTTTTGAGTCCGTATGCTGTCGGCTGGTTGAAGCAGGCCACTGCCGCTAATGATTCGGGGATGTATATGCTTGCGGCGTTTATGGTCGTTGGCGGGTTGCTGGCGATTAGCGTGCCGGCGAAGATGGTTAATCGGTGAGTTGAAGCGTTGTTTGTGGTGGGGCCCCGGTGGCTGTGTGCTGCCGGGGCTTTTTGTTTTTGGGGGATAGTGGGGTGGCGTCGCAGGAGGAGCGACATTGGAGGGGATTGGTTCTTCGTCAGCAATGTGGCGGATCGCCGACGTTGTCGGCATCTAATAGAGGAACGGCAGTTTCCTGGATCATCGAACTCAGGCTCACGACCCTTTCCATCGCAACCAAATAAAACTGAAAAGCGCGTCGACAAAATGCGTCGCGCATTAAATCGCAACTTTCCTAAAGTTTCCGGTAAACCCGCCGATAGATCCGTGTGGAAACTTGAGTACAAGTTCAAAAAACACACTACACCAATAAGAACCGGGGAGCTTCGGCGCGCACGCTCGCGTGCCGGAAGCGAGAAACTTGCAACGCCGATGGAATAACCACGCGTGCGTCGACGCACTGCACCTTCCACGTTCGCCGTATCCACATACGCGCGGCTCGGACGCCTCGCGCCTTGCGCGAGCGCACCGCCGCCGCGCAGCGACACATCTCGCTGCTCCCCATTCTCTTGCCGCTTTCGCTCGTGCGCCCCGCGCGCACGCTGACTGATGTTCCCGTTCCAACACCAAGGAGAATCGATGGAAGTGTCAAAAACTTGTGGCGTCGTCCTCGCCGCCGCCGCGATTGCGGCACTAGGCGGCTGTGCGACAGAGTCGTCGCGTTCACTCCCGGTTGCGCAGGTGGCCAGCGCGCAGCGCCCGCCCGTCGGCAAGGCCGTGCAAATCTCGGTCGGGAAGTTCGACAACCGCTCGAGCTATATGCGTGGCATTTTCTCCGACGGCGTCGATCGTCTCGGTAGTCAGGCCAAGACCATTCTGATCACTTCGCTGCAACAGAGCGGCCGTTTCAACGTGCTTGACCGCGACAACCTCGACGAAATCCGCCAGGAAGCCGGCTTCACCAAGAAGGCGCAGGCGATCAAGGGCGCGAATTTCGTCATCACCGGCGACGTCACCGAATTCGGCCGCAAGGAAGTCGGCGATCACCAACTATTCGGCATTCTTGGCAGCGGTAAGAACCAGATCGCATACGCGAAGGTCAGCATCAACGTCGTCGATACCACGACTTCGGAAGTCGTCGCCTCGGCGCAGGGCGCGGGCGAATACAGCCTCTCCAATCGCCAGATCATCGGATTTGGCGGCACCGCGAGCTACGACTCGACGCTCAACGGCAAAGTCCTCGACCTCGCGATCCAGGAAGCCGTCAACCATCTGGCCGAACAGGTCGACGTGGGCGCATTGCGCACCGCTCGCTGAGCGCGCGTCGTCCACATTTATTGCTCGATAAAACAACGAATACTACGGGGTTCCCATGAAATACACCGGCATGCTTCGAGGCCTTCGCCTGCCCGTCACGACAGCAATGCTGCTGCTCGCGGGCTGCGCGAACACTACGCCACCGCTCTATCAGTGGACCGGCTACCAGCCCAGCGTCTACGACTACCTGAAGGGTGAAAAGGGCCCGCAGGAACAGATCGACGCGCTCGAAAAGGCGCGGCAGCAAATCAACGCGAAGGGCAACACGCCGCCGCCCGGCTTCCATGCGCAACTGGGCATGCTGTACGCGAACGTCGGTAACGACACGAACGCCATGCAGGAATTCGACGCCGAGAAGCAGCTCTTCCCGGAGGCGGCGACCTACATGGACTTCCTGATGAAGAAATCGAAACAACAATAAGCGAGCGTACCGATATGTCCAGAATCTCTTCTCTCAAGCTCTCGCTGGCGCTGTCCGCGCTCGCGCTGCTCGCCGCTTGCGCGCAGCCCGCGAAGCACTTGGATTACACGGCGTTCAAGCATGCGCATCCGCGCTCGATCCTCGTGCTGCCGCCCGATAACACGACGACGGATGTGAATGCGTCGAACAGCGTGCTCTCGCAGATGACGATGCCACTCGCCGAGGCGGGCTACTACGTGATCCCGGTCGCCGTAATGGAGGAAACGTTCAAGCAGAACGGCGTCACGACGGCGGGTGATATCCAGCAGACATCGCCGGCGAAGCTGCGAGAGATCTTCGGCGCGGATGCGGTCCTGTACTCGACGATCTCGCAATACGGCACGCAGTATCGCGTGCTGGTCAGCGCGACGGTGGTGACGGCGTCGGCGAAACTCGTCGATCTGAAGAGCGGCGATGTGCTCTGGCAAGGCGCCGCGACGGCCAACAGCGAAGAAGGCAACAACAACGGTGGCGGTGGCCTGATAGGCATGCTCGTGATGGCGGCGGTCAAGCAGATCGCGAACTCGCTCACGGACAAGAGCCACGATATTGCCGGTATCACGAGCTATCGTCTGCTGCACGCGGGAGCGCCGACGGGCCTGCTCTACGGTCCGCGCTCGCCAAAGTACGGCACGGACTAAGCGGCGTTCGCGCTTGCGACGAGTCTCGCCGAGGCGTTTTGCATCGGCGAGACCAGGCACCACCTCGCAAATCCACGCAAACACAGCGCAAACCAGGTTGACGGCGTCGGTCAGCCACGTTCCAAAGATCGGTCGGTCTGGCCAAGTACACGCTCGGCGGCAGAACTTCGCGAACGCGACGCCCGCCCTTCCCCAGGAATATCGATCACCACTCTGCACTGCGCGGCGCGACTTACAACGCCTCGCCTAACACCGCCTAATGCCCCGCATGCCGACCACCATCGACGTGCAAATTTCCCTCGTAACAAACTCCGCTGCGGTCGCGAATAGCCGGCCTCAGGCAGCCAGTGCCTGCCAGTGCGAAAACCCAATTTCAACCTACACTTGAATAGCGCACTCGGCGACGTGCTTCCTGCAGGACGCAGGCGTCACCGGCGATCGCTCACCTGGCGGCCCGTCTTCGCGGGGCAATAGTGACGCCTGGAGGCAATCATGATCCGAGCAATCTGCACGCTTCTTTCGCTTGCTGATCTTTTCGGGGCGAGCGTGAACACCTTCGCTGGCACCATCCGAATCGAATCGGGCACCTATGGCGCTAATTGTGGCGCTCATCATGGCAATTCGACTCGTGCGTTGGCTCTGCACTGTAACGATGTCGATACCTGCCGCTACCCGGTTTTCTCGCCGGCGACCTCCCGTATTCGAAGGGCCTGCAAAGCCGATTTCGTTGCCGAATGGTCGTGCGGGTCTCGAGAATCTCATCAGGCAACAGTCAGCTCTGCCGCGAATAACGGAGGAGTTCTCGTGCTGACTTGCGTTCCTTCCATCGGTGCAGGCAAATAGGCGATTCGACAAGGGCAAGCGTCTGACTCGCTCGTAATCGGCATCATCGGCGTCCACCGATTTTGCACCTCGATCAGCAACGCAATACCCGAGCGCGCAATCGTCGGCGCACGGCTCGCGCAGCGAGCGCCATCTGCCCGACTCGGGCAAGATGCCGTTATCGCCCACCTACGCATGCTGGCAGGACTGTTATGAAAAAGATCGGTTTTCTCTCGTTTGGCCATTGGAGTCCATCGCGACATTCACTCACACGTTCAGCCTCCGATGCCCTGCTGCAATCCATCGAGCTCGCTGTCGCTGCCGAGGAACTCGGGGCCGACGGCGCGTTTTTTCGCGTGCATCATTTCGCGCGCCAGCTAGCGTCGCCGTTCCCGCTTCTGGCTGCGGTCGGTGCGAAAACGAGCCGCATTGAGATCGGCACCGCTGTCATCGACATGCGTTATGAAAACCCGCTCTACATGGCGGAAGACGCTGGGGCGGCCGATCTGATCGCGGGCGGGCGCCTGCAACTTGGCATCAGCCGAGGCTCCGGCGAACAGGTGATCGACGGGTGGCGTTACTTCGGTTATGCGCCCAGCGAGGGCGAGACGCATGCCGATCTCGCGCGGCACCACACCGAGGTGTTTTATGAAGTGCTGCGCGGCGAGGGCTTTGCTGAACCGAATCCGCGACCGATGTTTGCAAACCCGCCGGGACTGCTTCGGGTCGAGCCTCACTCCGAGGGGTTGCGCGACCGGATCTGGTGGGGTTCGGGCTCAGATGCGACGGCGGTCTGGGCGGCCGGAATGGGCATGAACCTGCAGTGCTCGACACTGAAGAACGATGAGTCGGGCCGCCCTCTTCATATCCAGCAAGCCGAGCAGATCCGGGCGTATCGGCAGGCGTGGAAAGAAGCCGGACACACGCGAGAGCCGCGCGTGTCGGTCAGCCGCAGCATTTTCGCGCTGATGAACGATCGCGACCGGATGTATTTCGGACGCGATGCGAATAGCGACGACACGGTCGGTCTGCTCGACGACAACATCCGAACGATTTTCGGGCGCAGCTACGCAGCACCGCCCGATACGCTCGTGAAGCAGCTTGCAGCGGACGAGGCGATCGCAGAAGCCGACACGCTACTGCTGACCGTACCGAACCAGCTTGGCGTGGAGTACTGCGCACACGTCATCGAATCGATCCTGACGCATGTTGCCCCGGCGCTCGGCTGGCGTTAGTACGGCGGACTGGCGCTCGCCGGCGGGAACGTTCTGGCGACGGTCTACGTTTGCACGCCACTTCGCTCCAGTTGCTATGCTAGTCACCATCGACCAGCACTGGAGCGAGCATGGCCGACCCGCACGTTCTTGATAACGACCCACATCCCACGCACGGCGTCGCTGCTCAAGCGAGCCCGTGCGACGAGCTCATCATCCGCGCGCAGCCCACTGCGCTCGACAGTCCGTGCCGGCGCAAACGTCTGGCGCTCGCCGCGACGATCCTCGGCTCGAGCATGGCGTTTATCGACGGCTCTGTCGTCAATGTCGCATTACCCGCCATCCAGAGCGAGTTGCACGCGAGCGTCGCGTCGATGCAGTGGATCGTCAACGCCTACCTTCTCTTTCTGGGATCGCTCGTACTGGTGGGCGGATCGATGGGCGACAAACTCGGCCGCCGCACGGTGTTCATTGCGGGTGTCGCGGTCTTCACGCTGGCGTCGGCCGCTTGCGGGCTCGCGCCGAACGCGGGCTCACTGATCGCCGGGCGTGCGGTGCAGGGCATTGGCGCGGCGCTCTTCGTGCCCAGCAGCCTCGCGATCATTGGCGCCGTGTTCGATGGCGAAGAGCGCGGACGGGCAATCGGAACGTGGGCAGGTGTCGGCGCGATCACGTCGGCGCTGGGTCCAGTGGCCGGCGGCTTGCTCGTCGACGCGTTGTCGTGGCGCGCGATCTTCTTTCTCAACGTCCCGCTCGCAGCGGCAACCATTGCGCTTGCCGTTTTGTCGGTGCCGAACAGCCACAAGCCAGATGCGCCTCAACAGTTGGACTGGCCTGGCGCGCTGAGCGCGGCAGCGGGGCTCGCCGCACTTACCTATGGCCTGACCGAGGCGTCGGCGCGTGGTTTCGCGCATCCCATCGTACTTTGCGCCATCGGCGTTGGGGTGCTCGTGCTGGCTGCATTCGTGATGATCGAAGCGAAGAGCCGTGACCCGATGATGCCGCTCGAAGTGTTCCGCTCGCGCGATTTCACCGGCGCGAACTTGGTCACGCTGCTGCTTTACTTCGGTCTGGGCGGCGCATTTTTCTTCCTGCCGTTCACGCTGATCCGCGCACACGGCTACACCGCCACCGAGGCGGGCGCAGCGTTGCTGCCGGTGCCCGTGATCATCGGCTCGTTGTCGCGCTTGACGGGCGGTCTGACGACTCGCTTCGGTTCGCGGGCCCTATTGAGCGCTGGCCCGTGCATCGCCGGAATCGGTTTTGCGATGCTTGCGCTGCCGTTCGTGCGCGGCAGTTTCTGGACCGGAATCTTCCCCGCGCTCGTCGTGCTCGGGCTCGGCATGACCGTCACGGTCGCACCACTCACGACGACCGTGATGGCCTCAGTGCCGGGCCACCGCGCAGGCGTCGCCTCGGGGATCAACAACGCGGTCGCACGCGTGGCGAGCCTGCTGGCGGTTGCGGTACTCGGCATTGTGTTCGTGTGGTCGCATAACGCAGCGCTGTCGGCGCGCCTGGACGAACTGCAGGTTCCTCACGATGCACGCCAGACCGCGTTACTGCAATTGGACGCGCAACCCCGTGCCGCAGCCACCGATGCTCTTCCTACGCATTCGCAGACACTCGCGGCGCAGGCGGAAGCCGACGCCATTGTTGACGCGCTGCGCGCCGTCGCGCTAGTGTCCGCAGCATGCGCGTTCGCAGGAGCGGCGCTCGCCTTCGCCACCATCGAGCCGCGCAGGTGACGCGCTTCGCTCACCGAACATGTCTGCTCGCGGCATCCCGGAAGCCCGTTCTTTGCCAGCTTAAGAAACGACGACTGTAAATTCGAGCCCCGATTCGAAGTCGAGCGTCGTTGACGAAAAGCGCGGATCGTCGTCAAGGTAGCGCTTGTACGGCTGAACGGCGTCCTCGGCCGTGTACATGTTGTCGGCGAGAACGATAGAGCCAGGGCGCAGCAGCCGCTCAATCTGCTTGAAGAGATTCAGATAGGTGTTGGCCCATACGTCGATAAACACCATATCGAAAGTGCCTTCCAGTTGGGCAACGGTCTGAAAGGCGTCGCCCACCCACAGGTCAACATAAGCCTCTACGCCCGCCGCTTTGACGTTGGCCCGAAGTTGCGCACACTTGAGTGCGTCGGCTTCGGTCGCTGTCACCATTCCACTGCCCAACGTGCGAAGGGCTTCGGCGAGATACAGCGTGGACACGCCGCAGGAACTGCCGAGTTCGAGAATTCGAGCCGGTTTATGCGAAAGCACCATGTTGTGCAGAAACTTACCCGTTTTCGCTGACACGGCTAACGATAAAGAAGTGCCTTGCGACGACTCGAAATCTTCGCTAGATAGTCCGAGCGTTTCGAGAAACCGCCCGCGCAGTCGAGGTGCGAGCGTGTCGTATTCCTCCGCGAGAGTCAGGAATTCGTCACTCGATCCATCGAACTGCGCCTGTGCGCGGGCTATCACTTCTGTCTGGCTCTGTTCGTGAAGCCGCCGCAAAAGAACTGCGCTTGACGAGGTCATGTGCGCTCCTTGACGAGATCGGTAGTGTTGATGATGCGCCCGGCGCTGCCCGGTTCATCGGGCAGCGGGCGATGTCGTTACGCCATCAGTAAAGACGTTGGACGTTATGCCGTTCTGGCAAGCTTGATTGCGCGTTCAGGACATGCGCTCACGCAGAGACCGCACGACCGGCACGCGTCCGCGTTTGGCGTGTAGGCGACCTTCATTCCATGCACACGCAGCTTGAAACGATGCATGAGACCGAGACTCAGATAATCGACGTCGTCGATGCGCCGGATCTCAAACACATTCTCGGGACAGACATCCAGACAATCGCCCTTACCTTCGCAACGTTTCAGGTCGACGACTGGCGCAATCACGCCCGGCTTCTGTTTGCAGTCCGCCGTTGATATCTCGCGCATGTTCATTCTCCCTCGCGCCGGGCGCGGCCTGATCGCCATGCAGTCTGAAAATGCTCCCGCTCCTCCGGCGTCATGGCTTGCCATTTGCGCCAATGACGCCGTTCGCGCCAGCCGCCGTGTCCGCGGAACCCGCCAAACAGGATGCGGCTCAAAACCAGCAAGCCCAGCGCATGCGCGAAGTCGATCGTGCGAGCGCCGACGAATAACGCCGGAATCACCCAGTTCCATAGACTCATGACCACCCACCCGAGCACGCCAATGGCGACCACCGCAAGCAGTACCTTACCCACGCATCTGATTCGAAATTTCATCCGTCGACTCCTCTAAATACCCAGTTCGTCATAAATGGCTTGCAGCCGGGCGCGCAGATGCAAGACCGCGTAGCGTTTGCGCGCGAGCAGCGTATTCAGCGTGACGCCGCTTTCCGCCACCATGTCTTTGAAGGACCTTCCTTCCAGCTCGTGGCCGATAAACACCTCGCGCTGGTTCGGCGGCAACTCGTCAATCGCGTCCTGCAACGCTTTGAGCAAAAGCGCGCGAGCGTAGAGCGCTTCGGGACCCGCGTCGGGCGACGGCAGCGCGAGGTCGAGGCGATACTCACTGTCGGTGTCGTCGTCGTCCTCGGACAGATCTGTCAAAGGCTGCTCTCTTTTCTTACGAAAGCGATCGATGATCCGGTTGCGCGCGGCCCGGAAAAGCCACGCGCTCGCCTGTTCGATCGGAGCGGGCAGCCGGTACGCCTGCACGAATTCATGGAACACGTCCTGCAAAATGTCCTCGGCATCGTCGGGATCGCGTATTCGTCGCCGGATAAAATTGACGAGCCTCGTGCGCTCACGCACCACGGTCGCGGTGATGTCGTCGTCGCGTTCGGTCATCGTGTGCGAGGTGGGTGGCGGTTCCATGCGTCTGAAGACGTTTCAGGCGCGCGAATATTGTGGCGGGTGCGAAAATTCTTTTCCGTTCGCAACCGTGAATTGGGCCGGTTCAGCGCTCCTGTTCCGGGAATTGCTCACGCAGATCCAAGCTACAGTTGATGCACTTGTAGCGAGGCAGATCAACAATGAGCAGATATCAGACGGTCCTTCTGGAAATTTTGGCTAGTGAGGGATTCGAGGATTGCATGTCCCCGGGGGCGCCAGTCTCGTCCGCGAGCATTGCAGACGAAGTGACGCAGCTGTGCGCCGACATGCAAGGGCAACTGACGAGGCTCGCACAGTTCCGCGATTATCCCGACCTGATGCTGACGGCGGTGGACGAACTGATGATCAACGCCGACGTTCTGCGCGTGCTGGCCGCGGCTCGGCTGAAACTGGAACTGGCGGCGGCAGAGGACGGTTCCAGTACGCTCGCCGCACCTGAAGGAGCGGTACTCCACTAGCCTCGCAGCGGGACTGGCCAGCTAGACAGAGCGCCGCTCGAATGTGCATTCATGCACGGCGCTCAAGTCCCGAAGTTTCGGCCTGCACCTAATGCGGTGCGAAAGTTGGGGAGTTGAAGACTTCCCGTCGAGCAACATGCGACGAGCGACGACATCGTCAGACGCTCTTCGCATTGCTGCCCAGCGCAAAGAGCGATCTCACACGATGTTCATCGCCAACGCACTCTCACGATAGTGCTGGCTCGCCTTCTCCGTGTCCCCCAACTGCTCGTGAAGCCGAGCCAACGCACGGTGCGAGCGAATCTTCAGCGTCTCATTGTCAGCAAGCTTCAGCGCACGCTCCAGGAACGACTGCGCCTTCCCCCACAACTGCTGATGCAGACACAACCGGCCCAATGCGAACAGCAAGTCCGCGTCGTCCGGACGATCCTTTTGCCACGCTTCGGCCTTCTGGATGAGCGGCAACGCATCGCCGCCCGCAGTATCCGGGTAACGACGCAGCAAGCGCGCGTCCCAATTCTGCGCGAGCGCTTCTTCAACGATCTTGCGCGCCTCCTGCGGACGATTCAGCGCCACCAGCAGTTCCGCAGCTAGATCGGCGAGACGCGGCGAATGACGCTCCGTCGGCGTCAACGAATTCCACAGTTCGAGTAACGCATCGGCGTTATGTCGGCGATCGCGCAGCAGATTCTCCGCCGCCAGTTGCCGCAAGCGCACCGCCACCGCTGGGTGAATCGCCTCGCGCTTTTCCAGCGTCTTGACGAGCTTGAGCACCTCGCCCCAGTTCTTCAATTGCTGCTGCGCGCGCAACATGATCTGCTGTGCGTGAATGCGCCGCGCGCCCTGCGATTGCATTTCGGTGAGCGCGGTCAGCGCGCCGTCCGCGTCGCGGCCGTCGGCGCGCATGTCGGCGGTGGCCATCAGACGGGCGTCCTGCCAGTCGGTTTCGTCGATCTGAGCGAGCCATTCGTCGCGCCGCGCATATTCATGCATGCGATGCGCCGCAGTAGCCGCGATCAGGCCGGCCGCGCCCTTGTTGTCGCCGTTCGCGAGCGCGTCTTTTGCGGCCTTCTCCGCGCGGGAAAAGCGCCCGGCGTACAGGTTGCCGATCGCGTCACGCAGCGCGGCATGCGCCTTCGCGACGCGCGAGCGCGCACGGTACGCGGCCACACGCTGCGGCATGCGCCAGATATTGCGCACGATGCGCAGCAGCGCATACAGCAGAATAAACAGCACCACGAGCCCGACCACGAACAGATTGAGCGACATGTCGACGCGGTACGGCGGATACACCAGCATCACCTGGCCCATGTCGAAGCGTCCGACCACCGCGAGCGCGACCGCGACGGTGAAGAGCAGCGCGAGCCATAGAAGTCCCCGGATCGCCATGATTAACCTCGGCCCCGGTATTGATTGACGGCTTGCAGGCTCGTATTCAGGTTCGGCAATTCGACCGCGGCCGATCCGGCCTCGACCTGCTTGACGAGATCGACAACGTTCTGTGTTTTCTTCGACGACATGTCGAAGTAACGCGTCAGCGCCGTCTGCGCGCCCTGCAGGTCGGACTTCAGCGTGGTCTGGTTACGCGAGAGCAGCGCAAGACGCGCCGACAGCAAACGCAGCTTCACGTTCTCACGCACGAAGTAGCCCTGGTCCGGCGCGACCATCATCGCGTCTGCGTTGTCAATGCGGCGCACCTGCACGAGGCTCGTCAACTGCTGGCCGATGCCGCTCGTCAACTGGTTCCACCACACTTTCCAGCGCGGCTCGCCGGTGGCCGCGGACACCTTGGCCGTATCTGCCCATGTGGCCGCACGCGGCGTGGCATGGGCAATCGGCGCTTCGCCGGAGAGCGGCAGGCTGTCGATCTGATCGACCGCATTGTCGAGCTTGATCGCAAGACCCGTGAGGTCGGTGGAAGGCGCGGCCTTCAGTTTGTCGATGTCCTGCGCGATGGCCTTGCGGACCGCAACCGCCTGCGTGCTGTCGGACGCCGCGAGCCGCGTGTCGGCGCTTTGCAGCGCGAAGAGCGCAAGCTGCGTGTTGCCGGTCAATTGCAATTGCTGGCTTGCGGCAGACAGCATCTGACCGACTTCCGCGAGCGTCCAGTCGTCGCGATTGCGCGCGAGATCCGCGTACTGTTGCTGCAGCGCCTGCTGTGCGGCCTGCGCATCGGCGAGCTTGCCTTCCAGTTGCGCAACCTGCGAGTCGGACTGACGCACCGTGGCTAGCGCCTGCTCGGTTTTGATACGCAGTTCGTTGGTTTGCGTGTCGTTCGCCTGCTGACGTTGCGCGATGTTCTGCTCGGTGCGCTCCACCTTGCGATTGAGCGCATAGCCGCCCACGCCCGCGGCACAAGCAAGAACCACGACGACAAACCACAGCAGCGGTCCGCTCGCGCTGCGGCGCTTTTGCGCTTCGTAGGGCGTGAAGGGTTGGTTCGGCGGCAACGCGGCGGTCGCAGCCGGCTGGGGTGAAGCGTTCGTGGATGCGTTCGTTTCAGTCATGCGTGATTTAGCCGGTGAATGAGCCGGATTGGACGGTACCGGTTGAACTACGGTCGGCAGATCGGCGAGCAAGGTGCGGGCAATGCGCTCGTCGCCCGCGCCTGACACCGTAATCCTATCAAAACCCAATGCCCGCGCGGTCTCAGCAATACGGGGATGAGGCGTGACGAGCGCGGCGTGCTTGAGCTGCGCGAGTTCGTCGGCGGTGAGATGCTCTTGCGCGAGTTCGTGCAGATTGCGCACGCCTTCGGAGCTGGTGAGAAGCCAGGCATGCGGTTCGCCCGCAAGCAGTCGGTGCACACGAGCCCACGCGCCGATCGACGGTTCCGGTACGAGCCGCCGGTACGCGGCGACCGTCTCCACCTCGGCGCCGGCCTCGCGCAGACGGTCGGCCAGCCACTCGCGGCCACCGTCGCCGCGCACGATCAGAACACGCTTGCCTTCGAGATTCGCCTCGCCGAGCGCAGAGTCGATCGCGGCGAAGAGGCCTTCGGAGTCGAAGCGCCCGTTATCTTCATCGGCGCCGGATGCGGGACTGATGATCTGGTGAGTCGACGCGCTGACGCCGTGACGCGCGAGCGCCTGCACGCTGCCCGGCCCGACCACGCCGACCGGCAATGCGTGCGGCCAGATCGCGCCGCTCTTAGCGAACGCGTGATCGATCGCGTTCGGCGACACGAATATGACGAGCGCATAGCGTTCGAGAGAGGCGAGCGCGGCGCGCAACGGTGCGTCGTCGGCGACGGGCGCAATGTCGATCAGCGGGAAATCGAGCGTCGCCATGCCGGCCGCGGTGAGGCGTTCTATCAGTTCGCTCGACTGACCGGACGGTCGCGTAATCACGACCGTGAACACCGCCTTGCCGGCGGATGACGATGCGTTGCCGGGAATGTCGGCCGCCATCAGTCGCCGGACACCGGGATGCCTGCCGAGCCGGAGTCCGTGCCGGAGCTTGCACCGTCTCCCGGCGCCGCGGGACCGCTCGCCGTGCTGAGCGCGCGGACGATGTCCATTGCGCCTTGCTGTTCAAGTGCGCTCGCCACTTCGCTGCCCAAAGCGATCGCGCGTTCGACGGTCGGCGCGGGTGCCGACGCCTGCGCGCTCAGCACGCGCTGGCCATCGGGCGTCGCCACGATGCCGCGCAAATGCAGCGCGCCGTCATGCCATGTTGCGTACGCGGCGAGCGGCACTTCGCAACTGCCGCCGAGCGAACGTGACACCATGCGCTCCGCTTCGACGGCTGCCGCCGTAGGTTCGTGATGCAGCGGCGCGAGCCATGCCGCGAGGTCGGCGCGATCGGCGCGAATCTCGATGCCGAGCGCGCCCTGCCCTGCTGCAGGCAAACTGTCGTCCGGATCGAGCAGCGCACGGATACGCTCAGCCAGACCGAGGCGCTTGAGGCCTGCCGCAGCGAGAATGATCGCCGCGTAATCGCCGCGATCGAGCTTGGCGAGGCGCGTATCCAGGTTGCCGCGCAGCGGCCGCACCTGGAGATGCGGATAGCGCATGCGCAGCATCGCTTCCCGGCGCAGGCTCGATGTGCCTACCACCGCGCCGGCCGGCAGCGCGGCAAGCGAGTCGTAATCGTTCGACACGAGTGCGTCGCGCGGATCTTCGCGCTCCATGATCGTGGAGAGCGCGAAGCCCGCGGGCAATTCCATCGGCACGTCTTTCAGCGAATGCACCGCGAGATCGGCGCGGCCATCGGCGAGCGCCGCTTCGAGTTCTTTGACGAACAGTCCTTTACCACCCACCTTCGACAAAGTGCGATCGAGAATTTGATCGCCGCGCGTCGTCATTCCGAGGATTTTTACGTCACAAGATGGATATAATTTGTGCAGCGCACATCGCACATGCTCCGCCTGCCACATGGCGAGGCGGCTTTCTCGCGACGCAATCACAAGCGTGTGGGGTGGCGCGGCAAACGTCTCGGTGTTCATTAGCTTGTCGATTGAATGACGGGATGGAATAACAAACAATGTTAGCACGCGCCCTCGCGCTCACGCCCCGGTTTGCCCGCCTGTGGCCCTTACGGAACAAGGCTCGAATCGAGGCGCGCAGAGGCGCCGTGCCAACGCGGTATCAATGGAGGAGACGGGCTTCGCGCCATGCGCCGCTGCCCTGTTGTGGCCTGTTCACGCACGCTCGTTCGCGCACCGCGCCGCCGTATGCGCGATGATCCAATGCGGCGCAACATGCGCCGCGTACAGAGCTTGTGCGGTCGCGCGGCCTTCCTCCCCGGCGTATTGCCATCGGTACATACCGCTTCAAAGCAGTTCACGTTGCAGTTCCAGTGCAGTTTTGAGTTCCGCAGTAGCAGTTCATCACTTAACAGACCCTGGCTTCCCTGAGGAAACCCATCGTGACGTCTTCCGGATCGGCGCGCCCTGCCCGCCGCAACACTGCATCGCCCAACGCTTCCACTGTCGACGCCGACGCGTCCACAGCCTCCGCATCGTCTGACGCGAGCGCCGCTCAGCCCGGCAAAGCCAAACGGGCGTCCTCCAGCGCGAAGGCTGCGAACGCCGCGAAAGCCATCAAGGCAGACAAGACCACCGCGCCGGCCAAGCCGGAAAAGGCTGTCAAGGCTTCGAAAGCGGACAAGCCGGCGAAAACTGCGTCCGCCACGAACAAGGCCGAGGTGAAGACGAACTCGAAAGCGCAAGCCGAAAACAAAGCGCCGAACCTGCAAGCCGTCTCCGGGGACACCGTCGTCGCCGCGCCGAAAACCAACGGCCGCACGCGCGCCGACAAGGACCATCCGCTCTTCCAGGACATCCGCTATCTGGGGCGGCTGCTCGGCGACGTGCTGCGTGAACAGGAAGGCGACGCCGTGTTCGACGTCGTCGAAACAATCCGCCAGACGGCCGTGCGTTTTCGCCGTGAAGACGACAACGCCGCCGTGCAGACGCTCGACAAGAAACTGCGCTCGCTGAGTCCCGAACAGACGGTCAGCGTGGTGCGCGCGTTCAGCTACTTCTCGCATCTCGCGAATATCGCCGAAGACCGCCACCGCAATCGCCGTCACCGGATTCACGCGCTGGCAGGCTCCGCCGCGCAGCCGGGCACCATTGCCTATGCGCTGGAGCGGCTCGTCGAAGCGGGCGCCGCCGCCACGCCCGTGTTGCAGCAGTTTTTCAACGACGCGCTGATCGTTCCCGTTCTGACGGCGCACCCAACGGAAGTGCAGCGCAAGAGCATTCTCGACGCAGAGCACGACGTCGCGCGCCTGCTCGCCGAACGCGATCAGCAGCTGACCGACCGCGAACGCGCGCATAACGAAGCAATGCTGCGCGCGCGCGTCACGTCGCTGTGGCAAACGCGGATGCTGCGCGACTCGCGGCTCACGGTCGCCGATGAAATCGAAAACGCGCTGTCGTACTACCGTGCGACCTTCCTCGAAGAAATTCCCGCGCTGTACACCGATATCGAAGAGGCGCTCAAGGAACACGGCCTCGAAGCGCGTCTGCCGCCGTTCTTCCAGATGGGCAGCTGGATCGGCGGCGACCGCGACGGCAATCCGAACGTCACGGCTGAAACGCTCGAACATGCGATCGCGCGCCAGGCCGAGGTGATCTTTGAACACTACCTCGAACAGGTGCACAAGCTCGGCGCGGAATTGTCGGTGTCGAATCTGCTCGCCGGCGCGAGCGACGAACTCAAAGCGCTTGCGGAAATCTCGCCTGACCGTTCGCCGCACCGTACGGACGAACCTTATCGCCGTGCGCTGATCGGCATGTACACGCGGCTCGCGGCAAGTGCGCGCGTGCGTCTCGGCGAAGGCAGCGTGCCGCTGCGCAGCGCGGGCCGCGGCGCAGCGCCGATTCGCGCGACGCCGTACGACGACGCGTCCGAATTCGTGCGCGATCTGCACGTGCTGATGGATTCGCTCGCCGCGCATCATGGCGCGCCGCTGGCGGCGCCGCGTTTGGCACCGCTCGCTCGCGCGGCCGAAGTGTTCGGCTTCCATCTCGCGAGCATCGACTTGCGTCAGAGCTCGGACATCCACGAAGCGGTGATCGCCGAACTGCTGAAGCGCGCGGGCGTTCATGACGACTACGCCGCGCTCGCCGAAAGCGAGAAGCTCGAAGTGCTGCTCGCCGAGCTTGCTCAGCCGCGCCCGTTGCGCCTGCCGTATGCCGAGTATTCGGATCTCGTGAAGAGCGAACTCGGGGTGCTGGAACAAGCGCGTGTCACGCGCGAAAAATTTGGCGCGCGTGCAGTTCGCAACTACATCATTTCGCACACCGAGACGGTCAGCGATCTGGTCGAAGTCATGCTGCTGCAAAAAGAGACCGGCCTGCTGCAAGGCCGGCTCGGCGACGCGAACGATCCGGCGAGAGCCGCGCTGATGGTCATCCCGCTCTTCGAGACGATCCCCGACTTGCGCAACGCGCCGCACATCATGCGCGATCTGCTTGCGCTGCCGGGTGTCGACTCGATAATCGAACATCAGGGCAACGAGCAGGAAGTCATGCTCGGCTACTCGGACAGCAACAAGGACGGCGGCTTTCTCACGTCGAACTGGGAGTTGTATCGCGCGGAACTCGCGCTCGTGTCGCTCTTCAACGAACGCGGCATCACGCTGCGTCTTTTCCACGGACGCGGCGGCACCGTTGGCCGTGGCGGCGGCCCGACTTATCAGGCGATTCTGTCGCAGCCGCCCGGCACCGTCGACGGTCAGATTCGCTTGACGGAACAAGGCGAAGTGATCGCGAGCAAGTTCGGTAATCCAGAGATCGGTCGGCGCAATCTTGAAACGGTGGTGGCTGCGACGCTCGAAGCGTCGTTGCTGCCACATGGCACGGCGCCCGCGGAACTGCCGGTTTTCGAATCCACGATGCAGCAATTGTCCGACGCGGCCATGGCCTCGTATCGCGCGCTCGTGTATGAAACGCCCGGCTTCAAGGAGTATTTCTTCGAGTCCACGCCGATCTCGGAGATCGCCGAACTGAACATCGGCAGCCGTCCCGCGTCGCGCAAGTTGCAGGATCCGAAGCAACGCAAGATCGAAGATCTGCGCGCAATCCCGTGGGGTTTCTCGTGGGGCCAATGCCGGCTGTTGCTGACCGGCTGGTATGGTTTCGGGACTGCGGTGGCCGCGTATCTCGACGACGCACCGAGCGATGCCGAGCGCGGACGCCGTCTCGCGCAACTGAAGAAAATGCACAAGACCTGGCCGTTCTTCTCGACGCTGCTCTCGAACATGGACATGGTGCTGGCGAAGACCGACCTTGCGGTGGCCTCGCGCTACGCGGCGCTCGTCACCGACAAGAAGCTGCGCAAGCATGTGTTCGAGCGGATCGTCGCGGAATGGGAGCGTACGTCCAAAGTGTTGTCGGAAATCACCGGCAAGAGCGAACGGCTCGCGGAAAATCCGCTGCTCGCGCGCTCGATCAAGAACCGCTTTCCGTACCTCGATCCGCTTAATCACCTGCAGGTCGAATTGCTCAAGCGTTACCGCGCGGGCGACACCAACGCGCGCGTGCGGCGCGGGATTCATCTGAGCATCAACGGTATCGCGGCGGGGTTGCGCAATACCGGTTGACGGTTCGGGATGGCAGTGGCGCTTGCGAGCGCCGCTGCCATGTCCGCATGCTTTCTCAAGCCGCTTCGACCATCAACGCGTCCAGCTTGAAAGAGCCGTCTTCCTTAACGTCGAAATACTGCCGCACTTCATCCGGCGAATTGCGCCACAGCGACTGGATCGCCACCACGCGCTCCTCAGGCGTGCGCATGCGCGCCACCCACGAACTGAATTCGATGTCGATGCGCCAGCGCTCGCGAATCGAGGCCTTGAAACCCGCGGCTTCGAAGAGCGCGATCCATTCGTCGGCGCGGTAATCTCGAATATGTGACCCGTCGCGCAGGAGTTCGATTGCCTGGATATGCGTGTCCAGCAACGGATGGTCGATACCGGCAATGTCGATGAACAGCACCCGGCCGCCCGGCTTCAGCACGCGCCGCACTTCGGCAAGCGCCGGCGCCACGTCGTGCCAATGATGCGCACTCATCCGGCTGATGACCCAGTCGAACGTGTGATCGGCGAACGGTAATTTCTCGGCCGCGCCCTGCTGCGTGCGAATGTTCGCGAGGCCGCGATCTTTCGCGGCGCCTTCCACCGTGGCGAGCATCGGCGCGGCGATGTCGTAGGCGACCACTTCTTTGGCATGCGGCGCGACCGCGAAACTCGCGTGGCCCGCGCCGCAGCCCATGTCGAGCACCGTCGCATCCGGCGTCGCCGCGATCGACTCGGCAAGCGTCCGCAGATCCGCGCCGGTTGCGTGGGTCGGACTCGTCAAATAGGCGGCGGCGGTCGACCCGAAGGCGTCGGCGACCTGATCGTGATGCTTCATGAATAGCTCCGGTTGTCTGCGTGGGACTGTGTCGTGTGGGTCCGCGTTTCTGGTGCTGGCAGCGCGGCCTGCCGTTCGAGCCGCTACGCCGCTACAATAGAGCCCGCCGTGTACCAGTACAAGTTAAGCAATTATTCTGGTATCTATACCACCCTCCTCACGCCGTACCAAACGAATGACCACGCGAACGAGCACGCCCTCTTCCGCCGACAACCCGCCGCCGCTCGATGCCACGCCCGCCCGCGCGCTGGGCGACTTCATCCGCGCGCACCGCGAGCGGCTGTCGCCGCAAGCAGTCGGCCTGCCGCCCGGCCCACGCCGCCGCACGCCCGGCTTGCGGCGCGAGGAAGTCGCGCAGCTGTGCGGCGTGAGTCCGACCTGGTACACATGGATCGAGCAGGGGCGTCCGGTTTCTGCTTCCGCGGACGCGCTCGCACGTATCGCCGTCGCGCTGCAACTGTCGCGGGCCGAGCGGGCGTATCTGTTCGAGCTGGCCGCCCAGCGCGATCCGGCCGAGCCCGACCCGGCCGCCGCCGACGCGCCCGCGACACTGCTCGAAACCGTGCAACTCGTAGACGCGCCCGCCTATGTGCTGGACCGTCAATGGAATGCGCTCGCCTGGAACGAACGCGCGGCCGATCTTTTCGTCGGCTGGCTCGACGGTTCGCATGACCGCAATCTGCTGCGCTATACGTTCACGGAACCGGCGGCGCGCGAGTTGATCGTCGACTGGGACACGCGCGCGCGGCGTCTCGCCGCCGAGTTTCGGGCGGATTCGATCCGCCATCTGAACGACGCGCCAACGCGTGCGCTGATCGATTCGCTCACCGCGGCGAGCGACGCGTTTGCGCGCTTCTGGGCTTCGCAAGACGTCGGAGGCCGCGAAGGCGGACGGCGCGAATTCAATCATCCGCGCGACGGCCGGCTCGTCTACGATCAGATTACGTTCAAGCCCGCACATCGCGAAGACCTCAAGCTGGTAGTGCTGGTGCGCGAATAGGCCATGGCGCGAGCCGCCATTGCAGGGCGCGGGTCCGTCGTCGGCGCGGCGTTGCGCCAGTGTTAAAATCCCTGTCTTTCCATGCTTCGACGGTGCGCTTGCAGTCATGCTAGGCGCATCCGCGTCGTCAGCTTTTTACCGCTCGCCCGATCGCCATTTAACTGCTGCATAACTGCCGCTTAACTGCCCAAAACCATGACGTCCCAACTGCACAAAAAAGGCGAAGCCTGGTCGGCTCGCTTCTCGGAGCCGATGTCGGAGCTCGTCAAACGCTATACGTCGTCGGTTTTCTTCGACAAGCGTCTCGCGCTCGTCGACATTGAAGGGTCGCTTGCGCACGCCTCGATGCTGGGCGCGCAAAAGATCATCGCCGCCGAAGACCTCGCCGCGATCCAACGCGGCATGGCGCAGATCAAGGGCGAAATCGAGCGAGGCGAGTTCGAGTGGCAACTCGACCTGGAAGACGTTCACCTGAACATCGAAGCACGCCTCACCGCGCTTATAGGCGACGCCGGCAAGCGTCTGCATACGGGCCGCTCGCGTAACGACCAGGTCGCGACCGACATCCGCCTGTGGCTGCGCGGCGAGATCGACCGCATCGGCGCGTTGTTGAAGGAACTGCGCACGGCGCTGCTCGACATGGCGGAGAAGAACGCGTCGACCATCATGCCCGGCTTCACGCACTTGCAGGTCGCGCAGCCGGTCACGTTCGGTCATCACCTGCTCGCCTACGTCGAAATGTTTTCTCGCGACGCCGAGCGCATGCTCGATTGCCGCAAGCGCGTGAACCGTCTGCCGCTGGGCGCGGCGGCACTCGCCGGCACGAGCTATCCGATCGACCGTCACGCGGTGGCAAAGACGCTCGGCTTCGACGGCATCTGCGCAAACTCGCTCGACGCTGTGTCCGACCGCGACTTCGCAATCGAATTCACGGCGGCGTCGGCGCTCGTCATGACGCACATCTCGCGCTTCTCCGAAGAACTCGTACTGTGGATGAGCCCGCGCGTCGGCTTTATCGACCTGGCCGACCGCTTCTGCACGGGTTCGTCGATCATGCCGCAGAAAAAGAACCCCGACGTGCCCGAACTCGCTCGCGGCAAGACCGGCCGTGTGAACGGTCATCTGATGGCGCTGCTCACGTTGATGAAAGGCCAGCCGCTCGCGTACAACAAGGACAATCAGGAAGACAAGGAACCGCTGTTCGACACGGTGGACACCGTCGCCGATACGCTGCGCATCTTCGCTGAAATGGTGGCGGGCATTTCGGTGAAGCCGCAAGCCATGCGCGACGCCGCATTGCAGGGATTCTCGACGGCGACCGATCTCGCCGACTACCTCGTCAAGCGCGGCCTCGCGTTTCGCGACGCGCACGAAGCCGTTGCGCTGGCCGTGCGCATCTGCGCGGATCGAGGCTGCGATCTCGCGGACCTCACGCTCGATGAAATGCGCGCGGAATTGCCGAACGTCGCGCATCTGATCGGCGACGACGTGTTCTCGTACCTGACGCTCGAAGGCTCGGTTGCAAGCCGCAACCATCCTGGCGGCACCGCGCCCGAGCAGGTGCTGGCCGCGGTCAAAGCGGCACGGCAAGCGTTGAACTGACACGCGTCGAGTTGCGTGAACGCGCCGGAATAGGCGCGTTCATGCACGGCGGATTGCGAAGGCGAACTCGTTGGCGAGTTCGCCTTTTTTGCTGGCGCCTAAGTCGAGATACCGGGGCGAACGCGGATTGAAACGCGGCGGTTTTTGACTACGATCTAAACAGGTTCTGCCCTTTTTAGTGGTTCATCATGCTTACCCGCACGCGCCTCCTTCGCCCCATGACTGAATGCCGCGCTCGCCGCGGCTGCGCATGGCCACTGTCTCTACGCGGCACCGCATACACTGCGTTGCTCGCACTTGCCGTCGCCGGTTGCACGTTCACCCCGCCGCCGCCACGCGCGGCCGTCCCGACGCCGCCCGCCGCAGTCAACAGCGCGACACTCGATCAGTATCGCGAGGCGGTCGCCCAACGCATCGTCGAGCGCAATCCTTCGTTTGTACTGCGCGGCAAGCCGCAAGCGATGCTGCGCTCGCTCGTCGTGGTGTCGTTCACCGTCGATCGCAACGGGCACGTGGTGGCGTCGTCGGTGTATCGCACGAACGGCGACGACGAAGCGGAAAGCACCGCGCTCGCCACGTTACGACGTGCATCACCGCTGCCATTGCCGCCGGGCAAATTGCTGAACGGCCGCGGCCAGCTCGAACTGTTCGAAGATTGGCTTTTCAACGACGACGGCAAGTTCCAGTTGCGCGAACTGGCTTCGCCGCAATCGCTGACCATCGACTGAACGCGGCCTGGCCGATCGGCCAGCCGCCTTGCTGCGCGCGCGCCGCGCTCGCTATAATTTTCCGATTCCCTCGCCGGAGCCTCCGGCACGGTGCAGGCCGCCCGCTCATCCGCCGGCGCGGCTTGCAGCCACCTGTCGCGGCGCCGCGTCATCCACGCGCGCCACGCAAACGCCTTCGCTGCGTGGCGCGTGATCGCCATGCACGCGCACAAGGCCGCATTCGCGCGCGAGTCCTCACGACCAACGCTGTATGCTGCGGGTTCGTCGCCCGTCAGCGTGATGGCCGACGCGAGTTCGACTCAAGCGCACGAACCTGAACAAAGATGCCGATTGACCGCGCCGCTGCGCAGCCACACTGCGCCCCGATCGAGCGAGGCAACGCGGCATCACGATACATGGAGACCCTGCATGTCCACATCGCCGATTTCCGCGGCCGAGCCCAATGCGGCCGGACACACCAACAGTGCGCGGATCATCTTCGCGAGCTTCATCGGCACCGCGATCGAGTTCTACGATTTCTACGTCTACGCGACCGCCGCGGCGCTCGTCATCGGCCCGGTGTTTTTTCCGCACGGCTCGGCAACGGCTCAGGCCCTGTCGGCCTTCGTCACGTTCGGCATTGCGTTCGTCGCGCGGCCGATCGGCTCGTTCCTGTTCGGCCATTTCGGCGACCGCATCGGCCGTAAATCGACGCTCGTCGCGTCTTTGCTCGTGATGGGCGTCTCGACCACGCTGATCGGCTTCGTGCCGGGCTACGACTCCATCGGCAGTCTTGCACCGATCCTTCTGTGCATCTTGCGTTTCGGCCAGGGCATTGGCCTCGGCGGTGAATGGGGCGGCGCGGCGCTGCTCGCCACCGAAAACGCGCCTGCCGGCAAGCGCGGCTGGTTCGGCATGTTCCCGCAACTCGGACCGTCGATCGGCTTTCTCGCGTCCAACGGCCTCTTCTTCGCGCTTGCGATGTCGTTGAGCGACGCGCAGTTCCGTAGCTGGGGCTGGCGCGTGCCGTTCCTCGTAAGCGCGGTGCTGGTCGCGCTCGGGCTTTACGTGCGGCTGAAGATCGCGGAGACACCGGCCTTCCAGGCCGCCATCGAACGTCAGGAGCGCGTGAAGGTGCCCATCGCGACGCTGCTGTCGCGGCATTGGGTGCCCACGCTGCTGGGCGCGCTCGCGATGGTGGTCTGCTACACGCTGTTCTATAACGCAACCACGTTCTCGCTGTCGTATGGCGTGTCGGTGCTGCACATTCCGCGGCAAACCTTCCTCGGGCTGCTGTGCATCGCCGTGGTGTTCATGGCGCTTGCCACGCCGCTGTCCGCCTGGGCAAGCGACCGCTATGGCCGCAAGCCGGTGCTGATCGTGGGCATCGTCGCAGCGGTCCTGTCGGGCTTCACCATGGCGCCGCTCCTCGGCAGCGGACAAACGCCGCTGGTGCTGCTGTTCCTCGTCATCGAACTGTTCCTGATGGGCGTGACCTTTGCGCCGATGGGCGCGCTGCTGCCCGAACTGTTTCCGACCAACGTCCGCTATACCGGCGCGGGTGTGTCGTACAACCTGGGCGGGATTCTCGGCGCATCGGTTGCGCCGTACATCGCGCAAATGCTGGCCGCGCGCGGCGGGCTGCCGTGGGTGGGCGCGTATGTGTCGATCGCTGCGGCCGTCAGCATGATCGGCGTGCTGTGCATGCGCGAGACACGCGACTCGCGCTTGATGTGACGCGGCGATAGACAGGCAGGAGACCTCGGCGGATTGATCGCTGAAGTCCCTGCCTGGCGGAGGTTTCGCTGAGTGAATCCCCTGCCTTGCGCGCCTTTTTGACTTGCCTATACTCGACCTGAATGACCCTATGGCAAGCAGGGAGGCCCGGATGAACCTTCACTTACATAATGCCGACGTCGTGACGATCATCGCGCTCGCGTTGTTGTGTTCGCTGCTGCTGGCGCTGCGTTTTCGTCCCGCCACCTGGAAAGGCATTGTCGTCGAGGCGCTGGCGGCGAACGCGGCAGCCATTACCGCTGTGATCGCGTTCGAGATGCTGGTGGCCTGACGCCCGCACCGTCAGTTGCGGGCCGGCTTTGCGCCGGCCGCGAGCTTAACGGTAGTAATAGCCGTGATGGTGGTAGTAGCCTCCACCGCCGTAGTAGTAGCCCGGCGCCGGCGCGACAACGCAGCCGCCAAGCAGGGTTGCGAGTACGGTGCCGGCGATCAGAGTCAGGAGCAGGCGTTTCATGTTGTTCTCCATCGAGTCAGGTTCGTTCGAGAAATCTCGAATGACTCGATTGAACACGACGTGCGGCTGCCAGAACGTTGCCAGTTGTAAGGGAAGATCACGCGCGTGTTACACGTTCGCCGATCCGCGCGACTCGTCCGGACACGTGGCAATGCACGCTCACATCCGATGAAAACACCGCCTATACTGACTTGAAGATGTCGGTCGGTAATGAGCCTTGAGTGTATTGCCTCGCGGCCTTCCTGAAGGCGGTATTGGCGTCTGCCAGGCGCGGATTGCGAGCGCCATTCAGCCTTGTTCGCCAACACGCGCAACGGGCGCGAGCGCTCAACCGACCAACGAAAAGCGACAGATTTAACAACCGTGTAATGAGCGCTTTGCGTCTCGCACGGTTGCGCAGCAAGCCGAATCGTTTTCGCCCAGCGTTCCCCGACGCGGGCGTTTATAGGGGCGTCACGTCATAGTGCCAGTGGAATAAGCACTCTGCGCGCGACGCCCTTTTCTTTGAGCAAACGATTGCGGTCGAGGCAGCGCTCAAGCCGCAGCAGAACCCTGCCCGGCGACGGCGGGCGGCTTGCTGTGCACGTAGTCGATGGCATCGAGCACGGCGCTGATGGGGGGCACCGAAAGGCCGTCGCCAACCGAGATCGAGCGGAACGGTGCTTCCACGCCGCAATGTTCAGGCGATGTCGATACGAAAACCATGACCGTGCGCTTCAGCAGCGCATGCGCGAGGTGGACAAAACCGGTGTCCGCGCCGACCACCAACGAGCACGCGTCGATCATTTGCGCGATTTCCGTCACGGTCATCTTCGGCAGGACCTTCGAGCCTGGTACCTGCGCGGCGATCTGCTCGGCCTCGATGCGCTCGCCTTCCGAACCCCACGGCAAGACCACGCGGAAGCCGCGTTGCGAAAGCTCGGTGCCGACCACCGCCCAATGCGAGATCGGCCACTTCTTGTCGTCTTTCGACGTCGCATGAAAAAGCGCGGCGACGGGCGCGCGCTCACCTTCGAACGGCGGTCTCGCCGGCTCCGGCAACTTCAGGTCGTAGACGGGCGGGCCTTCAACTTCGTAGCCGAGAGCCTCGCCCGCGCTGATACGCATGCCATGCCACGCATTGCATCGCGGACGCGGACCAAAACGCCCCGTGTACGCGAACGCAGCGCCCCGCTCGCCCAGATCCTGAGACTGGTAGCCGATGCAACGCGACGAGCGGGCCAGAAACGCGATGATCGCGCTTTTGTACACGCCGTGAATGTCGATGATGTAATCGTAGCGATACGCACGCAGCTCCGCGATGGACGCCGCGATCGCCTTGAAGTCGGCCCACCGGCGCGCTTTCTTGAAACGCCGCAGCGGCGCGAACAGCACACGGTCGATGCCCTTGCACCATTGCGCCGCTTCGGCGAATGCTTCGTCTGCGGCCCAATCCACTTGAACGCCAGGAAATGCGCGTTTGATATCCGCTACGACGGGCAGCGCTTGCACGATATCGCCGAGGGAGGTGACCTTGACGATAAGGACTCGCTTCATTGAGGGCCTTCGGTTGTTCAACGTCAAAATATTTTAGCCGACGAATGGAATAGTCTTTGCTGAAACGGGCAATGCGGCCGCCGGAAAACAATACGGCGTCTTACATCGCGCGCCTTACAGCTTACCTTTTTACTTCATTTCACAAAGCTTTCATACGGTTTTACGTTTTCCGCGCGCTTTATACTTCATCCTTTGCACATCCAGATCTCATGTCGCGAGCGCAACCTCTTCTTTCTTCCGGGATCGTGCGTCGCGCGAGACGTCTTTGGCGCCAGTACGGCATTTTCTGGCTCGGGGCGATCGCGGTCGGGCTCGTGGCGGTGCTCTACGCGCGGCTGATCGACTGGGGCTACGAGGAATTCCGCACGGTGCAGCGCGAGCACGTGTGGGCGCCGCTCATCATCACCCCCGCGGTGGCGGCGCTCGCCGTATGGCTCACGCGCAAGTTCTTTCGCGGCGCCGAAGGCAGCGGCATTCCTCAGGTAATCGCCACGCTTCATTCGAAACCCGGCGAATATGGCGCGCGGCTCCTGTCATTTCGCATTCTATTCGGCAAGATCGTGGTGTCGTTTCTGGCGATACTCGGCGGATTTACGATCGGCCGCGAAGGGCCGACCGTGCAAGTGGGCGCGGCCCTCATGTTCAATCTGCGCAGGCTGTATCCGCGTTCGAACGCACTGATCGAGCGGCAACTGGTGCTGGCCGGCGCGGCAGCGGGTCTATCGGCGGCGTTCAATACTCCGCTCGCGGGCATCGTGTTCGCCATCGAGGAACTGACGCGCAGTTTCGAAGCCCGCGCGAGCGGCGTGCTGATCACCGCCATCATCATCGCCGGTGTGATCGCGCTGGGACTGAACGGCAACTATACGTACTTCGGCACCATTCAGATCGGCGCGCACTTTCCCGATCTGCTCGCGCTCGCGGTGCTGCTCACGGCCATCATTACGGGTATTGCGGGCGGCGTGTTTTGCTGGCTGCTGCTGAACACCGCGCGCTGGATTCCCGCGCCGCTGCGTCAATTGCACGGCGAGCGGCCCGTCGCGTTCGCCGCGCTGTGCGGCTTCGTGATCGCGGGAGTCGGCCTGGTTTCGGGCGGCACCACGTTCGGCAGCGGCTATGCGGAAGCGCGCGGTTTGCTCGACGGACACGAACAGCTGTCGGTGTTCTATCCGTTCCTCAAAATGATTTCGATGGTCGGCTCGTACCTGCCGGGCATTCCAGGCGGCATCTTCGCGCCATCGCTGTCGATCGGCGCAGGCTTCGGCAATCTGCTGCACATGGTGTTCGGCTCCATGCAACTGCCGATGCTGATCGCGCTCGCCATGGTCGGCTATCTGGCCGCCGTCACGCAGTCGCCGATCACGTCTTTCGTGATCGTGATGGAGATGATCAACGGTCACGCGCTCGTGATTTCGCTGATGGCCACCGCGCTGATCGCGAGCCGCGTGTCGCGCTTTTTTGCGCCGCCGCTTTACGAGGCGCTTTCCGAGCGCTACATGGCGCCGCTGCCGCGCCCGGCGCCTGCTCCGGTGCCGGAAGTGCCCGCGGTGGATGCGCCAGAAGTCGACGCATCGGAGCCGGTGGCGGAAGTCATCGCCGCAGATAGTTCCAACGAGACGTCTGCTGACAGTTCAGCTGATGCCTCCGCTCGCACATCCGCCGACAACCCGACCGCTCGACCCGCTGATAGACCGACTGAAGGCGGTTCGCCCGCACCTCGTCCGTAAGCCGCGCTCGTTGACGTTCGCCGACGTTCGCGCGGCGCGCGCATCGACTCTCGCCGACACGCGCCGACCGCGACCAGCAGACTTATAAGGTCTGCGGAATCTCTATCTTGACCTCGAGCACCTCGAGGTCGTCCTGGCGCTCGAGACTCACGCGGATGTCGTCGTCGGAAATCCGCACATACTTTGAAATCACGGCGACCAGTTCGCGTTGCAACGCAGGCAGATAATCGGCGGGAGCATGACCGCCGGCGCGCTCGTGCGCGATGATCAACTGCAGGCGTTCCTTCGCTACCGACGCGGATTTCTTCTTCTCGCCCAGCAAAAACGAAAGAATCGACATAACGTGCGCTCCCCTTACTTGGTGCCGAAGAGGCGCTGCAGCAGCCCGGGCTTCTGGTAATCGGTAAAGCGAAGCGATTTCTGCTCGCCGAGAAAACGCGATACGACGTCTTTATAAGCTTCGGCCACGTCGGTGCCGTCGAGATGCACTGCAGGCAGACCCTGATTCGACGCGTGCAGCACCGCTTCGGATTCCGGGATCACGCCGATCAGGTCGATGCGCAGGATTTCCTGGATGTCGGTCAGCGACAGCATCTCGCCTTCGCTCACGCGCTTCGGGTTGTAGCGCGTGATCAGCAGGTGCTCCTTGATCGGCTCCTTGCCTTCAATCGCGCGCTTGGTTTTCGACGACAGGATGCCGAGAATGCGGTCCGAGTCGCGCACCGACGACACTTCCGGGTTCGTCACGATCAGCGCTTCGTCTGCAAAATGCATGGCGAGGAGCGCGCCGGATTCGATACCGGCCGGCGAGTCGCACACGATGTATTCGAAGTCCATCGCGATCAGGTCGTTGATGACCTTCTCGACGCCTTCCATGGTCAGCGCGTCTTTGTCACGCGTTTGCGAGGCCGGCAGAATGAAGAGGTTCTCGCACTTCTTGTCCTTGATCAGCGCCTGGTTCAGATTGGCTTCGCCCTGAATGACGTTGATCAGGTCGTACACGACGCGGCGCTCACAGCCCATGATGAGATCGAGATTGCGCAGACCGACGTCGAAGTCGATCACGGCGGTCTTGCTGCCACGCAACGCGAGGGCCGATGCAAAACTCGCGCTCGTGGTCGTCTTGCCCACGCCACCTTTGCCCGATGTCACCACAATGATTTTTGCCATTACCCTTACCTTGTGTTCGTCAAATTCGTCAATTATGTGCGGCCATATTTCGCCCCCGACGCCGCGCGCCGTCAACGTTCGGCGCAGCGGATCCGACAGCGCTTAAGTGAGCCGCAATGGTTCGATCATCAACTTTTCGTCTTCGAGCCAGATCTGCACCGGCTTGCCGAGCACGTCGGCCGGCAGCGGGTTCTCGGTCGTCCGATAGATGCCCGCGATCGAGATGAGTTCCGGTTCGAGACACGTGCAGAAAATGCGCGCGTCGTGATTGCCTTGCACGCCAGCGAGCGCACGCCCGCGCAACGGCGCATAGATATGGATGTTGCCTTCAGCGATAACTTCCGCGCCGTAGCTCACGAGCCCAAGCACGACGAGATCGCCCTTTGCGTAGATGCGCTGACCCGAGCGCAGCGGCTTCTCCACCACCATGGTTTGCGAAGACGTGGCAAGACGCACGGGCTCGGCGGCCGGCGCAGGCGCGGGCTCAACCGATGCGGTTGCGGCCGTCTGATTCGCAGGCGCCGTGCTTGCACCTGAGTTTGCTGCGTCGGCCAAGTCCGCCGCCGATGCACCCGCGGCTTCTTCGTCAGCCGATTTTGCGGACGCGCCGCGGCGGTCGCGCGCTTCGAGCAACGGCAGCGCCGACGCCGCCGCCCACGACTGCTGCGTGTCGGCGACCACGCCGACCGGACGCATGCGCACGCTCTCGAGCAACTGTGCGATCTCGGCGAGCGGCACGCGTTCGTTGCCGGCGAGCCGGCGCACGTCTATCGCGACGACGTCGTTAGCGAAAAATTCGGGGGTCGCCTCAAAGCGCCGGGTCAGCTCGGCACGCATGGCATCGAGGTCGGTTGTCTTGACCACAAACAGGAGCGTGTCGACGGAACCGCTGCGGAGTTCGAAAAAGGGCGATTTCTTGGGCGACATAACGTTCGGCAAAAATTTTGCGTATTTTACAGGCGTCCGCGCGCGCGGCGAGATTTTTTGCCGGACAACGAGCGTCTGGATGTTCACACGTGCTCGCGCGGAAACGATCGAACCGCGCGGCACATGAACGGGCGAGGCGGGAACGCTGCTGGAATGCGGACGGAAATGCGGATGAAAATGCAGATGGCGATGCGGACAGCGACGCGGACGGGAATTCGAAACAGGCGGCGGACGGTTGCGCTACTCGGCAGTTCACTGGTCGACTGCTGTCGACGTGGACGGCACGTGGCGAACCAGCAAACTTTCGACCTGCTCTGGCGCACGCGCGACGCGCCGATGTTCGCCGGTCGGCCCGAAACCGAGCGCTTCGTAAAAGCGCATCGCGTTGCGATTCGAGTCGGCGACCCATGCGTAGATTTCCGCCGCGCCCTCGTTGGCAAGCCAGCCGCTAGCCGTATCGACCAGCAACTCTCCGCCGCGAAGATGCCGGACCGCAGGCGCCACCCACAGTTCGCACACGAACGCGCGGCGCTCATCGGCTTCTTCGAAGTGCGCTTCGACCAGTCCGGCCGGATGACCCTCGGTGTAGAGAATGAAAGTGCTGATGGCGGCAGAAACCGCGTGTTCTGCGGCGACGGCGTCAAAGCTCGCGGCGTCCGCGGACAATGCGTCTTCTAGCGTTGCGCCGAACGCATAGGGCGCCTCACGCAGGGACGCTGTACGAAGTTCGCGAAAAACGGCGCCCTGATCAGCGGCGATACGGCGAACGGTCAGTGACGGACTCATGCAGACGAAAACCCCTTGAAACCTTAAGCCGTAGCTTTAACCGAACCGGCGCGAGAGTCAATTCATTCTTTGACGGGCGATCTTATCGCGCAAGCCGGTTCACGCAAAGCGCGCAGGCAACCCCGAGCATTTCGCGCGCCCGGCGCCTGGCGCCTGGCGCCATACCCGTCGACGTCATGCGCAGCGTGTTTGCCTCACGGTGCTGCGTAGCTGCCGGTGCCGTCCGGCCAGGGCGTGAGGAGTTCGTAGCCGTCGTCGGTGACCGCGATCATGTGTTCCCACTGCGCAGACAGCGAGCGGTCTTTCGTGACCACCGTCCAGCCGTCGCGCAATACCGTGGTACCGGCGCGGCCCGCGTTGATCATCGGCTCGATCGTGAAGACCATGCCGGGCTTCAGACGTATGCCTTGCCCCGGCTGGCCGTAATGCAAAACCTGCGGGTCTTCGTGATAAACCTTGCCGATGCCGTGGCCACAGTAGTCGCGCACGATCGAAAAACCATCGCGTTGCGCGACCTTCTGGATCGCGTGGCCGACATCGCCAAGTGTCGCTCCCGGCTTCACTTCGCGAATGCCCGCAAGCATTGCCTCATAGGTCGTGTCGACCAGTTGACGAGCCACCGTGCTCGGCTGGCCGACGCAATACATGCGGCTCGTGTCGCCGAAGTAGCCGTCTTTGATGATCGCCACGTCGATATTGATGATGTCGCCGTCTTTCAGCACTTCGCTGCGGTTCGGAATGCCGTGGCAAACCACCTGATTGACCGAGGTGCACACCGTCTTTGGAAAACCCAGATAACCGACGTTGGCCGGAATCGACTTTTGCGTGTTGACGATGTAGTCATTGCACAGTGCGTCCAGCTCGTCGGTGGAGACACCGGCCTTCACGTGCTCGCCGATCATGGCCAGCACGTCGGCCGCAAGGCGGCCAGAGATACGCAGCTTGGCAATGTCGTCAGGAGTCTTGTAGGTAATGGCCATGTATTCGGTCGATGGGTTCGCAGGTAGGTCGATATTCAATCGAACGGCCAATTGTACAGAGGATCGGCGCGGGGGCCGGGCAAAGCGGGGAAGAGATTGATGGGTCAGCGGGTTGATGACTCAGCGGCAGGTGGAATTCCCCGCGAGCAGCGATAAGTTAGCATCGCTTATGAATGCCAGACTCATATCCGACGTCAGAACGACGGGTCATTTGACACGCCGAAACGAAAACAGGCCCCGAAGGGCCTGTTTTCTGAATTTGGCGGAAAGGGTGAGATTCGAACTCACGGTACCCCTAAAGGTACACCGGATTTCGAGTCCGGCGCATTCGACCACTCTGCCACCTTTCCGTGTTTTCCGACTTGCCACAACGAGGCGGTTTTGTCAGATCCAAGCGGGTCGCTGCTTGGGAGAGAAAGATTATAGAACAGCTGATCTGGATTTCCAAGTACCTCGCCGAAAAAATTTCGACGAATACCGGCGATCAAATCACGCGGTTGGCGTCCACCCGACGCGAATCAGGCCGCCGGCACTTCCAGCCGCTCGACGCCGCCAAGGTATGGCCGCAGCGCCGCCGGCACCGTCACGGAGCCGTCGGCGTTCTGGAAGTTCTCGAGCACGGCCACGAGCGTGCGACCCACCGCGAGACCCGAACCGTTCAGCGTATGAACGAGTTCCGGCTTGCCTTGCGCGTTCCGGTAGCGCGCCTGCATCCGGCGAGCCTGGAACGACTCCGTGTTCGAACAGCTCGAAATTTCGCGATAGGTGTTCTGCGCCGGCAACCAGACTTCGAGGTCGTAAGTCTTGGTCGCCGAGAAGCCCATGTCGCCCGTGCACAGCGTGATCACGCGGTACGGCAATTCCAGCTTTTGCAGAATCGTCTCGGCGTGGCCGACCATCTGCTCCAATGCGTCATACGACGTTTCCGGCGCCACGATCTGCACCATTTCAACCTTGTCGAACTGATGCTGACGGATCATGCCGCGCGTGTCGCGTCCATACGAGCCCGCTTCCGAACGGAAGCACGGCGAATGGGCGGTCAGCTTGATCGGCAACGCGCCCGCTTCCACGATGCTGTCGCGCACCGTGTTCGTCAGCGAAATTTCCGACGTGGAGATCAGATACTGCGTGACCGTGTTTTCGCCGCCGCCCTTCTCGACGCGGAACATGTCGTCGGCGAACTTGGGCAACTGGCCGGTGCCGTACAGAATTTCCGGATTCACGATATACGGCGTGTAAATCTCCGTATAGCCATGCTGCTGCGTGTGCGTGTCGATCATGAACTGCGCGAGCGCCCGATGCAGCCGTGCAATCTGCCCACGCAGCATCGTGAAGCGCGCGCCCGACAGCTTGGCGCCGGTCTCGAAATCGAGGCCGAGCGGCGCGCCGACATCCACGTGATCCTTGACTTCGAAATCGAACTGACGCGGCGTGCCCCAACGGCGCACCTCGACGTTATCCGCTTCGTCGCGTCCTGTCGGCACGCTCTCATGCGGAAGATTCGGCACGCCGAGCAGAAGATCCGACAGACGTTTTTGAATGTCGTCGAGCTTCGCCGCCGACGCCTTCATCTCGTCGCCGATGCCGCCGACTTCCGCCATCACGGCCGAAGTGTCCTCGCCCCGCCCTTTCATCGCGCCGATCTGCTTCGACAGGCTGTTGCGGCGCGCCTGCAGTTCTTCGGTGCGAGTCTGGGTGTCGCGGCGTTCCGCTTCGAGCGCGGTAAAGGCCGCCACGTCGAGGGTATAGCCGCGGTCGGCGAGGCGCTTCGCGACGCCGTCGAGGTCTTTGCGCAGCAACTGGATGTCGAGCATGGGATGGGGCGGTATTCGTTGTATGAAGGTGGGATTTTAGCGCACCGGCGGCACCGGACAGGCTCAACTCTTCTTGAGCTTGTTCTCGTTGCGCCACTGCGCGTCGAGTTCGGCAAGACGCGCCATCTTGTCGCCTATCTTGCCTTCGAGGCCGCGCGGCGTCGGCGTGTACCAATGCGGATCGCGCATGTTCTCGGGCAAATACGTCTCGCCGGCCGCGTATGCATCCGGTTCGTCGTGTGCGTAGCGATATTCGTGGCCGTAGCCGAGCTCCTTCATGAGCTTGGTCGGCGCGTTTCGCAGATGCACCGGCACGCCGCGCGACTTGTCCTTGCTCACGAAGCGGCGCGCCTCGTTATACGCGTTGTAGCCGGCATTGGACTTCGGCGCGACGGCCAGGTAGATGATCGCCTGCGCGAGCGCGAGTTCGCCCTCGGGCGTGCCGAGCCGCTCGTAGGTTTCGGCGGCGTCGAGCGCAATGCGCGCGGCGCGCGGGTCGGCAAGACCGATGTCCTCCCACGCCATCCGGACGATGCGGCGCGCCAGATAGCGCGGGTCCGCGCCGCCGTCGAGCATGCGGCAGAACCAGTACAGTGCGCCGTCCGGGCTGCTGCCGCGCACCGACTTATGCAACGCGCTGATCTGGTCGTAGAAAGCGTCGCCGCCCTTGTCGAAGCGGCGCAGATTCTCGGCGAGCGCACTGCCGAGCAACGCGCCGTCGATCTCCGTGGTCTTCTGCTGCGAAGCCGCGCGCGCGACGATCTCAAGGTTGTTCAGCAGCTTGCGGCCGTCGCCGTCGGCGGAACCGATCAGCGCATCGCGCGCTTCGTCGGTAAACGTCAAGCCGTCGAGTTCCTGTTGCGCGCGCTCGAGCAGTTCGCCCAACTCTTCCTCGGTGAGACTCTTGAGCACGTAGACGGCCGCGCGCGACAGCAACGCGCTGTTCACTTCGAACGACGGATTCTCCGTAGTCGCGCCGATGAAGACGAAGAGCCCCGACTCGACATGCGGCAAGAACGCGTCTTGCTGACTCTTGTTGAAGCGATGCACTTCGTCGACGAACACTAGCGTCTGATGCCCGTTCGCGCGATGAATCTGCGCGGTCTCGACCGCCTCGCGAATGTCCTTCACACCGGACAGCACCGCCGACAACGCGATGAATTCCGCATGAAACGCGTCGGCCATGAGCCGCGCGAGCGTGGTCTTGCCGACGCCGGGCGGGCCCCAGAGGATCATCGAATGCGCTTCACCGGATTCGAATGCGACCCGCAGCGGCTTGTTCGGGCCGAGCAGATGCTTCTGACCGATTACTTCGTCGATATTGCGGGGCCGCAGGCGTTCGGCGAGCGGAACATTGGCACGGGTTTCTTCGAACATGACGTTTTGGGGATAATGTCGGCTTTTCCGGACGCGGCCCGCATGATGGTCCGTGTGATGATCGGCCTGAAGGCGGCATGCTGCCGGACGAGAGCGCAAAACCCGCACGACCAAGGCGCGAGGCGTGGGAAACGTCCTGCATTATGACAGTGACCGCGCGAGGACGAGCGGCGCGCATCCTGAACATGCACGCCGACTCGCATACAAGAGCAACCGGAACAGCAACAGCAACAGCAACACGACTCAGGGACAAGACCCGATGGCACAAGATCCACTCGCCGGCGACGCCGGTTCCACCTACGCGCCGCTCACGCCGGTACCCGACGCGCGCCGCGCCTTCCGTACCGGCGACGCATTCGCGCTCTGGTTCTCGCTCGGCATCGGCCTGCTGGTCGCGCAAGCCGGCGCGCTGCTAGTGCCGGGGCTGTCGCTGCCGCACGCGCTGCTGGCCATCGTGATCGGCAGCGCGATCGGCGTGGTTCTGCTCGCGCTCGCGGGCGTGATCGGCACGGACACCGGGCTCGCGGCGATGTCCTCGCTGCGTCCGACGCTCGGCGTGCGCGGCGCCTCGGTGCCGGCTGTGCTGAACGCGGTGCAACTGGTCGGCTGGGGTTCGTTCGAAGTCATCGTCATGCGCGATTCCGCCGACGCTCTTGCCAAGCAGGCATTCGGTCTTTCCATGCCGCTCGTCTGGACCATCATCTTCGGCTTGCTCGCGACGCTGCTCGCGATCAGCGGCCCGCTCTCGTTCGTGCGGCGCTTTCTGCGCACGTGGGGCATCTGGCTGCTGCTCGCCGGCGCGGCATGGCTCACATGGAGCCTGCTCGCGCAGCACGATCTGAGCGCGATGATGCGCCGCCCCGGCACTGGCGAGATGTCGTTCGGCGGCGCTATCGACCTCGTAGTGGCAATGCCGCTTTCATGGTTACCGTTGATCGCGGACTACACGCGCTTCGGCCGCCGCGCCGGCGACACGTTCCGCGGCACGCTGCTCGGCTATGGCATCGCGAACATCTGGTTCTATGCATTGGGCGCGATCTACGGTCTGGCCGCCGGTGGCGGCGACGCGCTGCTGACAAGCGCGCTTGCGCAAGCCGGCGGCGGGCTTGCGTTGCTGCTCATCCTGATCGACGAAGTGGACAACGCATTTGCCGACATTCATTCAGCAGCGGTGTCGACGGGCACCTTCTGGGCGCGCGGCAGTGTGCCGATGCTGTCGGCGGCGTTCGGCGCGCTGTGCACATTGATCGCGCTGCTTATACCGATGGCGAAGTATCAGAACTTCCTTCTGTTGATCGGCTCGGTGTTCGCGCCGCTTTTCGGCGTGGTGCTGGTCGATCACTTCATCGTGCGCAAGCGCCGTATAGAAGCCGCCATGCTCGCCGACGTACGCGGCCGTTACGGCTTCTCGGGCGGCTGGCATCTGAGCGCGTTCATTGCGTGGGCGATCGGCATTGCCGCTTATCAGGCGATCAACCAATGGCTCCCGAATCTCGGTGCGACGCTGCCCGCGCTGGTGATCGGCGCGGTGTGTTATCTCGCGTTCGTGTCGACGCGTAAAACCGCGTACGCGTGAGCGGCTCAATGCGCCGTAATTAAAGAAAAGGCCTAGATTTGCAGGCCTTTTCTGTTGCATCCGCCGCGCATCGCAGCGGATGGCGACCAAGCTCAGCGAGCAGCAGTCCGGTACTCGACGCCTGGCAGCACGCACAACAACTCGAACGCGAGGTTCGCGGCGAGGAGCGCCGTCGTGCCAAACGGATCATACGGCGGCGCCACCTCCACCAGATCGCATCCGACGATATTCAAGCCGCGCGCGCCGCGAATGATTTCGAGCGCCTGCGGCACGGTCAGTCCGGCAATTTCAGGCGTGCCGGTGCCGGGCGCAAAGGCCGGGTCGATACCGTCGATGTCGAACGTGATATAGACCGGGCCGTCGCCCATGCGCTCGCGCACGCGTGCCATTAGCGGCGCAAGCGACTGGTTCCAGCATGCCTCGGCCTGCACGACCTCGAAGCCTTGATCGCGGCTCCAGTCGAAATCTTCTGCCGCGTAGCCCGTGCCGCGCAGACCGATTTGCACGACGCGCTCGCAGTCGAGCAGCCCCTCTTCGACCGCGCGACGAAACGGCGTGCCGTGGGCGATTTTCTCGCCCATCATCGTGTCGTTGACGTCGGCGTGGGCGTCGACGTGAATCAGGCCGACCTTGCCGTGCTTGCGATGAATCGCCCGCAAAATAGGCAACGCGATGGTGTGATCGCCGCCGAGGGTGACCGGTTTGCAATCGTGCTGAAGTATCTCGTCGTAAGCGGTTTCAATCCGGGCGATCGAATCGTGCAGGTTGTACGGATTAATCGCGACGTCGCCCAGATCGGCCACGCGCAGAGAATCGAATGGCGCCGCGCGCGTTGCCATGTTGTAAGGGCGCAGCAGCACCGATTCGCTGCGAATCTGGCGCGGCCCAAACCGTGCGCCGGTGCGGTTGGACGTGCCCAGGTCGAACGGCACGCCGACGAAACATGCGTCGAATCCCTCTGCCGAGCCTACGTTCGGCAGGCGCATCATCGTGGCAATGCCGCCAGAGCGCGGCATTGCATTGCCGGACAGCGGCTGCGGCCGTTCACCGGCTTCAGGAGAAATGAAAGAAGAAGTATTCATCGTGTCTCGGCAATGGAAAGAATACGCAGCTTTTCGGAATGTGCGAACCGGCTATAGTGCGTGCGCTCATGCGTTCAGAAGGCACTCCGAACGCCTGAAAGCCGGGTGAATCTCCATTCTTGAGCACTTCCCGTCAACTTAAAATAGCCGCGCAGTAACCTTTACATCGATCCGCGGCGATGTATCCTGACGCATGTTCTCTCAACTCACCGACCTCGATTTACGACTCATCCGCGTGTTCCTTGCGATCGTCGACGCGGGCGGCGTCTCGTCGGCCCAAGCCACGCTCAACGTCGGCCAGTCGACCATCAGCACACAACTGGCCACGCTCGAAACGCGGCTTGGGTATCGGCTGTGCGAACGCGGCCGCGGCGGATTTCGGCTGAGCGCGCGCGGCGAACAGTTCGCCGACGCCGCTCGCGCGCTACTCGGTGCCGTCGACAGCTTCGGCATGCAGGCGCGCAATGTCGGCCGCAAGCTCGTGGGCACCCTCGACATCGGCATGATCGGGCACACGCCCGTATCGGCAAGTGCGCGCATTAGCAGCGCAATCGGCCGGTTTCGCTCGCGCGATCAGTCGGTGCGATTTTCGATTCTGGTGCGCTCGCCGGGCGAGCTCGAAGAGTTACTGCTCAATGGGCGGATTCAGGTGGGCATCGGGTATTTCTGGCATCGCGTGCCGTCGCTCGAATACACCGAGGTGTTTGCCGAAGACCAGTTCGCGTATTGCGCGAAAGGACATCCGCTGTTTGCTTCAGCCGGCGGCGTGTCGCCCGAGCAAGCTGCAACGCACGAATGGGCGTGGCGCAGCTATCCGTTGCCCGAAGCCGAAAGTTCGACCACGCCGCACAACGTCACCGCGGTCGCGGACAACATGGAAGCGGTCGCGATGCTCGTGCTATCCGGGCATCACCTCGGCTACCTGCCCGGACACTTCGCGGCGCCGTTCGTCGAGCAAGGGCTGCTCGCCGCGTTGAACCCGGAGCTAATGCGTTATCGCGTCGCGTTTCATATGGTCACGCGGACGCGGCAGCACAGAACGGACATTGTCGAAGCGTTCATCGAAGACATGAAGGCAGCCCATGCCGTCGAAGCTAAAGCGTAGCGTGCTCGCTGCGTTGTACTGGCGATAAAAAAGCCGCGCGTTCAGCGCGGCTTCTCTCGCAAACATCAATGCACGGCGAGCGGTTAGCCGTTGATCACGTCAGCGCCTTTCGGCACGGTAAATTTGAACGCATCCGCGGGCAGCGGCGGATTCTTCTGGATGTTCGAGAAAGTCAGCAACGTCACGTTGCCGAACACATCGTGCAATTCCATTGCTTGCAGATTGCCGTCCTTGAAGCCGATGCCCACGCGCTGAAATTGCGTGTCTTTCGCTTTCGGCGTGAGTTCGAGCCAGTCGATGCCGGCCTTGACACCCGCATCGCGCAAGGTGAAGTTCTTATCCAGATCGTTGCTGCCGAACAGGATTGCCGCCGGGCTCGCGCCGAGCGCGCCGCCGAGGCTTCTCACCGTCACCTGGTTCAGATCTTTGTCGTACACGTAAAGCTTGTCGCCGTCCGCCTGCAGCAATTGCGAGTAGGGTTTTTCGTATTGCCAGATGAACTTGCCGGGACGCGCGAACGTGAAAGTTCCGCTCGACGTACCGTTCTTGCCGCCGCCCGTGGTGGACAGCACGCCGCTCGCGCCGCTCGCTCCCTGCGCCTTGCTGGGCGCGCGTACTTCCTGCTGCACGAAGGTGCCGCGCGCCGAGTGAACCTGCGCGACGAACGCCTTCAATTGCTCGGTCCCGCTCGCAAACGCCTGCGAAGCGACGAGCATCGTCGCGCCGATCGCGGCTGTACCGACACCGCGTGCGATTGCGCGGGCAAACCGGCCGACGCTGCTGGATGCATGCTGCTGCACAAATAGCTGCATATGATTTTTCTCCCTTGATTTGAATTCGTTGAGCGACTGCTTTATCTGGCCTTGATTGACTCTGATTGGCTCTGATTGCGGCGCATCGACATGAGCAGTGTTTGCCGGTGGCCGTGAGCACAGCGTGACGCTTGCTGTGCGAGGCTCGGGGCGAACGCATGAGACTTCGGTCCCTGCGGTCTGTTGCGCTGAGCCTCAAACCGAGCTTAGGCAGGCAGGCTTAAACGAGCCTTAGAAGTCGGCGTCGAAGAGGACCCTGAACCCGGTTCTGCGCGGCGGATTTTGGGACCGCGTCCTTGATGTCCACATTGAAAGCGGACGTTCAAAGCCGACCATGAAGCAGGCCGCTGCAGCCATTGGGACCACGCCTCAGAAGCCCATCCGCGAAGCAGGCCCGGCAAGCGGAAAAAACTTCCCGCCATAACGCCTACTCCGCCTCTCGCGCCGGTGCCAGAATTTCGCGATTACCGTTCGACGACATCGCCGACACCACGCCTGAATTTTCCATTTGCTCCAGCAGGCGCGCCGCGCGGTTATAGCCGATGCGCAAATGCCGCTGCACCAGTGAAATCGACGCGCGCTTGTTTTTCAGCACCACGTCCACTGCCTGATCGTAGAGCGGATCTGATTCGCCGTCGCCTGATCCACCCGCTCCGGCGCCCGCCGAGCCCTCGTCGCCCTCACCGGTCACGCCGCCTTCGAGAATGCCTTCGATATAGTTCGGCTCGCCCTGCTCCTTGAGCTTGTCGACGACGCGGTGCACTTCTTCGTCCGACACGAACGCGCCGTGCACGCGGACCGGCAAGCCGCTGCCCGGCGGCAGGTAGAGCATGTCGCCCATACCGAGCAGCGATTCCGCGCCCTGCTGGTCGAGAATCGTGCGCGAGTCGATTTTGGACGACACCTGGAACGCCATCCGCGTCGGCACGTTAGCCTTGATGAGCCCGGTAATCACGTCGACCGACGGACGCTGCGTGGCGAGAATCAAGTGAATGCCGGCGGCGCGCGCCTTTTGTGCAATTCGCGCGATCAGTTCCTCGACCTTCTTGCCGACCACCATCATCAGGTCTGCAAGTTCGTCGATCACGATGACGATGTTGGGCAGGCGCGTGAGCGGCTCCGGTTCGTCCGGCGTGAGGCTGAAAGGGTTCGGCAGCTTTTCTTCGCGCTTGGCGGCTTCGTCGATCTTGTTGTTGTAGCCGGCGAGGTTACGCACGCCGAGCTTGCTCATCAGCTTGTAGCGCCGCTCCATTTCGGCGACCGCCCAGTTCAGCGCGTGACCCGCCTGGCGCATGTCGGTCACCACCGGACAGAGCAGATGCGGAATGCCTTCGTAGACGCTCATTTCGAGCATCTTCGGATCGATCAGGATCATGCGGACCTGGTCGGCGCTCGCCTTGTAGAGCAGCGACAGGATCATTGCGTTGATACCGACCGACTTGCCCGAACCGGTCGTACCCGCGACGAGCAGGTGAGGCATCTTCGCGAGGTCCGCGCATACGGGCTTGCCGCCGATATCCTTGCCGAGTCCCATGGTGAGCGGCGATGCCGCGTCCGCATACACCGCCGAGCCGAGAATTTCGGACAGGCTCACGGTCTGGCGGCGCTGATTCGGCAGTTCGAGCGCCATGAAATTCTTGCCCGGAATCGTCTCGACGACGCGGATCGATACCAGCGACAGCGAACGCGCGAGGTCTTTTGCGAGATTCACGATCTGGCTGCCCTTCACGCCAGTGGCCGGTTCGATCTCGTAGCGCGTGACGACCGGACCCGGATACGCGGCGACAACGCTCACCTCGACGCCGAAGTCCTTGAGCTTTTTCTCGATCAGACGCGAGGTGAATTCGAGCGTATCCGCCGAGATGGTTTCCTGCGCGGCGGGCGCCGGATCGAGCAGCGAGATAGGCGGCAGCGTGGAATCGCCAGGCAGATCGGTGAAAAGCGGCACTTGCCGTTCTTTCTCGACCCGCTCCGACTTGGCGGGCGTAACGACCGGCGGCACGATCACGACGGGCTCGTGCTCCTCGATACGCACGCGGCCTTTCTCGACCTTGCCTTCGCGCTTCACCGCCGCGGCCTCGCCCAGCTTGCGGTCGCGGCCCGCCTCGCGGCGCAGCTTCGCGAAGGTCACAGCCGAAATGATCGACTCCCCGAGCTTCTCCGACACCGACAGCCACGAAAACCGGAAATACAACGACAGGCCAATGCCGAGCACGATCAGCAGCGCGAGGGTGCCGCCCGTGAAACCGAGCGCATGCGACACGCCGCGCGCGACCGCTTCGCCGATCACGCCACCGGGCGCGCGCGGCAATTGCACCTTGAGCGACCACATGCGCAGCGCCTCGATGCCGTCGCAGGCAAGCAGCACGAGCATGAACGCAAAGGCGTCCGCGAGCCAGCTGGCATCGCGCGGCGCGTCTTCCTGCAAGTCTTCGTGACGGGTGATGCGCTTGTAGTTCGCGGAGATATGGCGGCCGAGCAGCACGATCCACCAGTAAGCGGAGAGGCCGAACAGCAGCAGCAGAATGTCCGAGGTCCACGCGCCCACGCGGCCCGCCCAGTTGGCGATGTGATCCACCTGCGCGGCGTGCGTCCAGCTCGGATCGCGCCGGCTGTAGCTGACGAGCGCCATCAGCAGGAAAACGCCGAGCGCGACCTGCAGAATCCAGCGGATTTCGGTGAAGAGACGCGACATGCGGTGCGGCAATGCCTGCGCGCTCGCGGTATAAGGAGCTTTTGCCATTGATCCTGTTGCTTGTGTGGCCGATCCGGTGTGCCGGGGCGCAGCCGAGCCGCGCTGGGCGCGGCTGCGGGCGCGACACCGGCGACCCGAAACTTCGATCCGGCCTATTGTAAACGCAGTGCCCCGCGCGAGGCTGTAAATGACGGTAACCTGGCCGATTGGCCACACGCAGGCGTCCAATCAACGCGCGACCGGCTCGAAAGCACGCGCCGTGGGCTATCGCCGCGATCAGAAAGCTTCATGGAGCAGCCCGCCGCCCCGCCCTTTATAATGCCCGACTGATACCCATCTACAGTTTCAGCCAAGTCGCGCAGCCTCGCATGGGCGAGCAGCGCGCCGTAAAAGGATTCGATCATGCCCGCAACTTCCACGAAACACGCCAAGGTTCTGATTCTCGGTTCCGGTCCCGCCGGCTACACGGCAGCGGTCTACGCGGCGCGCGCGAACCTCGCGCCGGTGCTCGTCACGGGTCTCGCGCAAGGCGGCCAGCTGATGACCACGACCGACGTGGAGAACTGGCCCGCCGACGCCAACGGCGTGCAAGGCCCGGAACTGATGGCACGCTTTCTGGAGCACGCTGAGCGCTTCAACACCGAAATCATCTTCGACCACATTCACACGGCCAAGCTGAACGAAAAGCCGATCCGCCTGATCGGCGATTCGGGCGAATACACGTGCGACTCGCTGATCATCTCGACGGGCGCATCGGCGCAGTATCTCGGCCTGCCGTCAGAAGAAGCGTTCATGGGCAAGGGCGTGTCGGCCTGCGCCACCTGCGACGGCTTCTTCTACAAGCAGCAACATGTAGCCGTGATCGGCGGCGGCAATACCGCCGTTGAAGAAGCGCTGTACCTGTCGGGCATCGCGAAGAAGGTCACGGTGATCCACCGTCGCGACAAGTTCCGCGCCGAGCCGATCCTGATCGACCGCCTGCTCGCCAAAGAGAAGGAAGGCGTCGTCGAGATCAAGTGGAACCATACGCTCGACGAAGTCACGGGCGACCAGTCCGGCGTAACCGGCTTGCGCATCAAGCACACGCAGACTGGCGAGACGACTGACATCGCGTTGCAGGGCCTGTTCGTCGCGATTGGCCACAAGCCGAACACGGACATCTTCGAAGGCCAACTGGAGATGAAGAACGGCTACATCATCACGAAGGGCGGCCTGAACGGCTTCGCAACCGCTACCAGCGTGCCGGGCGTGTTCGCCGCCGGCGACGTGCAGGACCACGTGTATCGTCAGGCCATCACGAGCGCAGGCACCGGCTGTATGGCAGCGCTCGACGCGCAACGCTATCTGGAAACCATCAACGAGATGGCCGGCGAGCACGCAATGAGCCAGGAAGCGGAGCGTTGATCGGCTGCGTCTCTTCGCGAACGCAACGGTAAAATGGCGGCTGGGCCTTGCCCGGCCGCTCGCTCGATCAAAGGCCGCGGCTCCAAGCCCGCGGCCTTTTGCATTCAGAGCTGCGCCACGGTCATGCAAGACGCCGCTTGATCTACCTTCGATCGATTCTCGATCGACTCATTTTCCGCCTGTATCGCCGCCATGCCCAAAAACCAGCCTCATCCGAACGAGCCCAAGCGTGCCAGCGCCGCCGCGCGACCCGCGCCGGAACCGGCGGCCCCCGCCGCCAGGCCGGCAATCGAGCCGGCTGCGGGTCTGGCGGGCCTGGGCGCGCTGCGCGATGCGTTGAAGGTCGACAGCGAGCGGCGCGAGCGTGAACGCGCAGCGGCGGCGGCTGCACAGCGCGAAGCGGCTGCAGACGCCAATCTGTTTCGCCGCGAAATCGGCGAAGTAGCGCCGCTCGCGGTGCCGCCGCGCGCATCGTTGCCGCGCAATCCTCCGCCGCCGCTGCCGGTGCAAACCCGGCTCGACGAAGAAGCCGTGCTGCACGAAGCGATTTCCGACGAGTTCGACCCCGAGGTGTTGCTCGACACCGACGAAACGCTCTCCTATTGCCGCCCGGGCGTGAGCCAGGAAGTCGTGCGAAAACTGCGGCGCGGCGACTGGATCGTGCAGGCACAGATCGATCTGCACGGTATGCGGCGCGAGGAAGCGCGCGAGGCTCTGGCTGAGTTCATCCGCGAATCGGTAAAGCGCGGCTTGCGCTGCCTGCGCGTGATTCACGGCAAGGGCTTGGGCTCGATCGGCAAGGAACCCGTGCTCAAGGGCAAAGTGCGCGCGTGGCTCGTGCAGAAGAGCGAAGTGATCGCGTTTTGCCAGGCACGTCCGCATGACGGCGGCGCAGGCGCTGTGGTCGTGCTGCTGCAGCCGGGCGCTACGCCGGCTCACGTAAGAGCTTCGGCGGAGCCACGGTGATCCATCCCAGGCTGACGCTCGCGCTGACCTTCATGGAGGCGCTGGCGATTTTCGCGTACGCCATCTCCGGTTTTATCGAGGCCAAGACCCGTCGGCTCGACGCTGTGGGCACCTTTCTCGTCGCAATCGCCACCGCGTTTGGAGGCGGCACACTGCGCGACGTCCTGCTCGAGCGCCGTCCGTTCTATTGGGTCGAGCATCAGGAATATCTGATCGCGATTTTCGCGATGTCGCTGTTCGCCCCCACGCTGCTGAAAGCCACCTCGCGCCTGCTGTCCGAGCGCGTGCTGCTGGTGGCCGACGCGATCGGCCTCGGGCTTTTCAGCATTGCCGGGACCTCGATTGCGCACGACGCCCAGATGCCGTGGTTCACGTCCGTGCTGATGGGCGTGGCAACGGGCGTGTTCGGCGGCGTGATCCGCGACGTGCTGTGCAACGAAGTGCCGTTGATCCTGCGCGACTCGCGGCCGTACGCGACATGCGCTTTTGTCGGCTGCTGGCTGTATGTGCTGCTGGATTATGTGAATTTCGACACCGTGTATAGCGTGCTGATCGCCACCGCGTTTATTCTGCTGTCGCGGCTCGCCACCTTCCGGTTCAACGTGCGATTGCCGCATTAGCTCTAGCCGCCGCCCGCCACACCCGATGCGGACAACATTAATTCGAGCCTATACACTTCACGTCGAACCTATTTCCGCCAATCACTCACAAGGCCAAACATGGACCGTTTCGAAGCGATGGAGATATTTACGCGTGTGGTGGAAGCGAACAGCTTCACCAAAGTATCCGAATCGCTCGACCTGCCGCGCGCCAAAGTCAGCCGGACGATTCAGGCGCTGGAAGAACACGTCGGCGTACGGCTGTTGAACCGCTCGACCCGCCAGGTCAGCGTTACCGAAGACGGCGCGCTCTTCTACGACCGCTGCGTGCGCATTCTGGCCGAAGTCGCCGACGCGGAGTCGTCGCTGTCGAACAAGCGCGAGAATCCGGTGGGCACGATTCGCGTCGATACGTCCGGCACGCTCGCCCGTGCGCTGCTTTTGCCCGCGCTCGACGATTTCTACCAGCGCTACCCTGAAATCGACGTGCGGCTCGGTCTCGCCGACCGCAACATCGACCTGATACAGGACGCCGTAGATTGCGTCATTCGCATGGGCACGCCGGAAGAGTCCAGTCTCGTCGCGCGGCGTATCGGCCAGGCGCGCATCGTCACGTGCGCGTCGCCGGCGTATCTGGAGAAACACGGCACGCCCACCACGCTCGATGAGTTGAGTGGACACCACGCAGTCAACTATGTTTCCGCGCGAACCGGCAAGACGTTTCCGTTCGAATACGAAGTGAACGGTGAGATCGTCAAGGTCGCGATGAAAAGCGTGCTCGCGGTGAACGACGGCTCGGTCTATATTCGCGCGGGTGCGCTCGGCCACGGCATTATCCAGCCGTCGCGCTTCATGGTCGCGCATCTTATCGAGCGTGGCGTGCTCAAGGAAATCCTCACGAACTACACGAGTCCCAGCACACCGCTGTCGATCCTTTACGCGCATCGCCGTAATCTGAGTTCGCGGCTGCGCGCATTCACCGAATGGGTGACGGAGCTCGTGCGCAACAACCCGGATCTGCGCATCCCCGACGCTTGACGCCCTTCAGCGAAAGCCCCTTGCGTCTCGCGACACAAGGGGCTTTTTTTCATTCAGACCGACAGCAGCAGTCAGATCCGGCTCAGGCGATCCGCTCTTCATTCGACGGATCGAACAACACCGCCTTCGACGTATCGAACAGCAGCGTCGTGTTCGTCAACGGCTGCGGGTTCGAAGCCGGGTGCACGCGGCTCACCACGCGCTTGCCGTTGACTTGCGCGAAGACGAGCGTGTCCGGACCGGTCGGCTCGATCACGTCGACCTTCACTTCGATCTGTTGCAGCCGTGCGTGGTCGCCGTGCGCGCCGCGCGCATCGGTAATGCGCTCCGGGCGCAAGCCGAGAATGACGTCACGTCCGACGTGCGACTTGACCTTTGCCGAGTCGAACGGCAGGTTCAACGCCGTGCGAGTGACGCCCGTATCCAGTTCGATGCCGACGCCCGCGCCTTGCTCGACGAGCTTGCCCTGGATGAAGTTCATGGGCGGCGCGCCGATAAAGCCCGCCACGAACAGGTTCGACGGCGAGTCGTAAATTTCCTGCGGGGCGCCGAACTGCTGCACGATGCCGTCCTTCATCACCGCGATGCGATCGCCGAGCGTCATTGCTTCGATCTGATCGTGCGTCACGTAGACGATCGTCGTGCCGAGACGCTGATGCAGCAGCTTGATCTCCGAGCGCATCTCGATACGCAGCTTGGCGTCGAGGTTCGACAGCGGTTCGTCGAACAGGAACATCACCGGGTCACGCGCGAGAGCACGGCCCATGGCCACGCGCTGACGCTGGCCGCCGGACAGCTGGCCGGGCTTGCGATCCAGCAGGTGCGTGATCTGCAGCGTGTTCGACACACGGTCGACGATCTGCGCCTGCTCCTGCTTCGGCACCTTGCGAATGTTCAGGCCGAACGAGATGTTCTCGCGCACCGTCATGGACGGATACAGCGCGTACGACTGGAACACCATCGCGATGTCGCGATCTTTCGGCGACAGGTTGTTCACGGTCTTGCCGTCGATCTGAATCTCGCCTTTGGTCACGGTTTCGAGACCGGCGATCATGTTGAGCAGCGTCGACTTACCGCAGCCCGAGCCGCCGACGAGAATCAGGAACTGGCCGTCTTCGATGTCGATGTTGACACCCTTCAGAACCGGCACCCCGTTCGGGTAAGTCTTGTACACGTCACGGATGGAAAGGCTTGCCATGCTGTGAATCCTCTTGTCTCTGGTACTGCTTGAAAACGTCTTGTCGGTGACGGCGGTGCCAGGTGCCTTTCATGCACGAAGCAGCCGCCGCGCTCGGATGGTCTAGCCTGGGTTCAACCCTTCACCGCGCCTGCCGTCAGGCCGCGCACGAAATAGCGCCCGGCGACGATGTAGACCAGCAAGGTCGGCAACGCGGCGATGATCGCGCCGGCCATGTCCACGTTGTATTCCTTCACGCCGGTCGATGTGTTCACGAGGTTGTTCAGCGCCACCGTGATCGGCATGGAATCGACGCCGGAGAACACGATCCCGAACAGGAAGTCATTCCAGATCTGCGTGAATTGCCAGATCAGGCACACCATGAAAATCGGCAGCGAGACCGGCAGCAGGATCTTCGTGAAGATCGTGAAGAAACCCGCGCCGTCGATGCGCGCCGCCTTCACGAGTTCAGCCGGAATGCTGACGTAGAAGTTGCGGAAGAACATGGTAGTGAACGCGATACCGTAAATCACGTGCACGACCACCAGACCGGTCGTGGTGTTCGACAGGCCGAGAAAGCCTTCGAAACGCGCCATCGGCAAAAGGATCGCCTGAAACGGAATGAAGCAGCCGACCAGCAGCATCGTGAAGATCGGATCGGCGCCGCGAAAGCGCCAGTGCGTGAGCACATAACCGTTGAACGCGCCGATGATCGACGAGATCAGCACGGCCGGAATCACCATGCGCACCGAGTTCATGAAGAACGGCTGCATGCCGTCGCAGCGCACGCCGGTACACGCACCGCTCCACGCCTTGATCCAGGGCTCCACGGTCCAGTGCGAAGGCGGCGTAAGCAGGTTGCCGGTGCGCAACTGGTCGATGTCCTTAAACGACGTCGACAGCATCACGTACAGCGGAAACAGGAAGTACAGGGCAAACAGGACCAAGGCCGCGTAAATGACGGCACGGCTGATCGTCATCTTAGGCTGCATTGCGGGTGCTCCTCGATTCCAGATACATGAGCGGCACGAGCACGGCCACGACGGTTGCGAGCATCATCATCGACGATGCCGCGCCGACGCCGAGCTGCCCGCGATTGAACGAAAACGTGTACATGAAAATGGCAGGCAGCGACGACGAGGTGCCAGGACCGCCCGCCGTCAAGGCGACGACCAGGTCGAACGTCTTGATCGTGATATGGCAGAGAATCAGCAGCACCGAGAAGAACACCGGACGCATGCTCGGAATCACAATCTTGCGGTAGATGGTGGGCAGATTCGCGCCGTCCATCTGCGCGGCCTTGAAGATCTCACCGTCGACACCGCGCAGACCGGCAAGGAACAGCGCCATCACGAACCCGGTGGACTGCCACACCGCCGCGATAACGACGCAGAAAATCGCCTTGTCGGGGTCGCCGAGCCAACTGAACGAAAAGCTCGTCCAGCCCCAGTCGTGGAAAACCTTCTCGAGGCCGATGCTCGGCGTCATGATCCATTGCCACGCCGTGCCGGTCACGATGAACGACAACGCCATCGGATAAAGAAACACGGCGCGCAGCGCGCCTTCATTGCGGATCTGCTGATCGAGCAGGATCGCAAGGAAGAGACCGAGGCCGATACAGATGCCGATGAACGGAATGCCGAACCAGCCGAGATTGGCTGCCGACGTCCAGAACACGTCGTTATCGAACAGTTCGCGATAACGGTCGAGACCGACAAATTCATAACGAGGCATCAGCCGCGAATTGGACAGCGACAGATAGCCTGTGATGGCGATAAAACCATAGACGAATACCAGACTGATCACGACGCTGGGTGCGAGCACCAGCTTCGGGATCCAGCGATCGGCAAGGGCCGCCATGGGCGACACGCGGCGGGCGGCGCTGGCCGTTTTCCCGTTTCCGCTGATAGAAGCAGTCACTACTCGACTCCTGCTGAAACTGTACCGTCTGGCCACTCGCATCGACGCACACGGCCAACCGGCAACGTGAGAACGTGACAAACGCGAAGCCGCAACGGCATAGGTGTAACTCTATGAAACCCAGGGTGAAGCCGCTTGCATCGGGCTGCATCGGCTAAAGCGCACATCGCGCGACGCGAACCGACACCCTCAGCGGCGCGAAGCGGCGCGTCCGGTCCCGGACGCGCCGCTTCGCTACTTCACTTACTTGGTCTTCGCTGCCTTCGCGAGCGCCGCAACTGCGCTCTTCGAATCCTGCTGCGAGTTCATGAACTTCGTGACCACGTCGGAGATCGCGCCGGCTGCTGCATCGGGTTGAGCCATGCCGTGTGCGAGCGACGGCACATAGCCGCCCGACTTGATCGCGACCTGTTCATCCGCGTACGACTTCTTCGCGCAGTCGTCGAACTTCGCCATCGACACGCCCAGACGAACCGGAATCGAACCCTTGTTCAGGCTGAACTGTTCCTGGAACTCCGGCGACATGATGGTCTTCGCGAGCGCCAGTTGGCCCGGCGTTGCTGCCTTCTGGCCTTTCTGCTGGAAGAACACGAACGAGTCGACGTTGAACGTGTAAGCCTTTTCCGTGCCCGGCACTGCTGCGCATACGTAGTCCGAGCCCGACTTCTTGCCGGCGTTGGCGAATTCGCCCTTCGCCCAGTCGCCCATGAACTGCATGCCGGCCTTGCCGTTGATGACCATTGCCGTAGCCAGGTTCCAGTCACGGCCCGTGCGGCCCGCGTCGAAGTAGCCCTGGATCTTGCGGACCGTGTCGAACACGCCGACCATCTTGTCCGAAGTCAGCGTCTTTTCGTCGAGGTCGACCAGCGCCTTCTTGTAGAAGTCCGCGCCTTGCGACAGAACCACGTCTTCCCACAGCGTCAAGTCTTGCCACGGCTGGCCGCCCATCGCGATCGGCTGGATGCCTGCCGCCTTCATCTTGTCGGCCACGGCGAAGAACTCAGGCCACGTGGTCGGCACCTTGCCGCCTGCCTTGTCGAGCGCTGCCTTGTTGATGTACAGCCAGTTCACGCGATGCACCGAGAACGGCGCAGCGACGTAGTGACCGTCCGCGTGCATGATCTTGTCGATTTCCGGCGGCAGATTCTTCTTCCAGTCGCCGGCGACGGAGTCGATCGGCACCAGCACGCCTTGCGAAGCCCAATCCTGAATCAGCGGGCCCTTGATCTGCGCAGCGCTCGGAGCGTTGCCCGAGATCACCTGCGTCTTGAGTGCCGTCATGGCAGCCGCGCCCGCGCCACCTGCAACCGCAAAGTCCTTCCACGTGTAACCCTGCTTCGTCATGTCGTCCTTGAGGACGCCGACGGCTTTCGATTCACCGCCCGAAGTCCACCAGTGCAACACTTCGACCGACTCGGCAGCTTGCACGGCCGAGACGCCACACATCAGACCTGCGGCGCACAAAGCGCCCATGATCGCGCGAAATTTCATTGCTTATCTCCTCCAGACACCTGAACAAAAAACAAATGGCCCCTGATGTCGCCAGGGTGCTGTGGTTGGTTCAAACAGGCAAAACACTGGGCGATCGAGCACGGTCGGGCGCATGCGCGAGGCATGTGCCGGCGGACCGATGTCCGGCCGCTGGAAGCTCAAGAGATGAGTGGTTCGGGATGCAACTGACTGTCTCCTCTTTTGATTTTTGCCTGCCCGCTTCGCGCGGCAGACTCGAGGTGCCTTGCACGTCAACCGAGGAATCTGCTTGCCGGCCCTGCACTGCCCGGCTTTCCGTAACGGCTGCCGGGACAGGCTGGCCTATGCCGGCACGCAATGTCCGTTAACATGCAGGGGACGCCTGCCGATTCGCGAAAACGCGCAACTGACCTGACAGCGCACGCTTTTTTCATCGAATTAGCGCTACCTCTTGATTTGGATTGTAGTTAAACTACAATTCAGTGTCAAAAAATATTTTATCGGACTACGGTCGCCTTTTTCACGGCAGTGAACGGTCAGCGCGGCGGCCCCAGGACATCGACGGAGACTCATGCAAACCGATTCAAGCTTCACCTTCGTTCTCTTCGGCGGAACTGGCGATCTGTCGATGCGCAAGATTCTCCCCGCACTGTATGAAGCGCACCGTGCGGGTGGCATGCTGGCCGACAGCGGCAAGATCGTCGCGGTGGCGCGCCATGCCGCGGATCGCGGCGAGTACATCCAATGGGTCAACGAGCACGTCAAGCCGCATGTGTCGAAGAACGGTGTCGACGAAACGGCATGGTCCAGCTTTCTCGAACGCATCGAGTTCGTGAAGATCGACCTGGGCAATCCAGAAGACTTCGCGCTGCTGCGCGATGCGGTGAAAGACCTGCCCGGCATTCGCGTGTTTTATCTGGCTACCGGTCCGTCGCTGTTCGTACCGATCTGCCGCGCGCTTGCGTCGGTGGGCCTTAACGAAAACGCGCGCATCGTGCTGGAAAAGCCGCTTGGCTACGACCTCAAGTCGTCGAATGCAATTAACGATGCGGTCGGCGAAATCTTCGCTGAAGAGCAGATCTACCGTATCGACCATTACCTCGGCAAAGAACCCGTGCAGAACCTGCTGGCGCTGCGCTTCGGCAATGCGCTGTTCGAACCGCTGTGGCGCCGCGAGTGGGTGGAAAGCATTCAGATCACGATCGCGGAAGAACTCGGTGTCGAGGCGCGCGGCGATTTCTACGACAATACCGGCGCACTGCGCGACATGGTTCAGAACCATTTGCTGCAATTGCTTTCGATCGTCGCAATGGAACCGCCGCATTCGATGGACTCCGACTCGGTGCGCGACGAAAAGCTCCGCGTGCTGCGCGCGTTGAAGCCAATCAATCCGCTCGACATCGGCAAGGTCGCGGTGCGCGGTCAGTACCATTCCGGCGTGATTCGCGGCACCGCGGTCCCCGCCTATGCGACGGAACCGGGCGTGAAGCCGAACAGCACGACCGAAACCTTCGTCGCGTTGAAGGTCGAGATAGAAAACTGGCGTTGGGCCGGCGTGCCCTTTTTCCTGCGCACGGGCAAAAGGCTTGCGGACCGCGTCGCGGAAATCGTCGTGAATTTCCGCGCGGTGCCGCATTCGGCGTTGGGTGCTTCGGCGTTGCGCGCAGGCGCCAATCGCCTGGTGATCCGCTTGCAGCCGAACGAAACGATTCGTCTGTACTGTCTCGCGAAGCAGCCCGGCGAAGGCATGAATCTCGCAAGCGTCCACCTGGATCTCGCGTTCGACCAGTTCTTCCGCGAAGGGCAGATGGAAGCGTACCAACGCCTCTTGCTCGACGTGATCAACGGCCGCCTCGCACTCTTCGTGCGGCGCGACGAACAGGAAGCCGCGTGGCGCTGGGTCGAACCGATTCTGAACGAATGGAAGGCTTCGAACAAACCGCCGAAGCCTTATGCTGCGGGCACATGGGGTCCTGCCGCCGCGAGCGCGATGCTTGCGCAGCACGGCACCTGCTGGCTCGAAGAAGAGAACTGATTCGCGGCGGATTTTCGCAGCTCTAACAAAAAAGCAGCACGGAGGAGAAGTGATCGAGCTTCACGCTTTCGACGATCAACGCGCCCAATCCGACGCGTTGGCGAAGGCGGTAGGCGACGCGTTGCATGCATCGCTGGCCGCACAGACGGCAACGTCAGACGCCGGTATATCCGGCGCGTCCACAGCCGGTACGTCCACAGCCGGCGTGCGCCCGGCCCTGCTCGCCGTGTCCGGCGGCAGCAGTCCGCGCCCTTTCCTGCAGACGTTGTCCACCCAAAGCTTCGACTGGCCGCACATTGCGGTGACACTCGTGGACGATCGCTGGGTGCCCGAGACGGACAGCGCGAGCAACTCGCAACTGGTGCACGCAACGTTGCTGCAGAACGCCGCGAAGAACGCGACGTTCTGGCCGCTCGTCGACACCTCGCAGGATCTGCACGCGCATGTCGCAGCGCTGAACGCCGACGCGCGTTTCGCCAACGTGCCCGACGTCGCGATACTCGGCATGGGCGAAGACGGCCACACCGCGTCGATCTTCGCCGATGCGCCTGAATGGGATCACGCCATCAGCACGACTGAGCGCTTCGTCGCCGTGCATCCCGGCAGCGCGCCGCATGCACGTGTGAGCTGGTCTCTCTCCGCGCTCAAGGAAGTGAAGCATCTGTTTTTGCTGATTGCCGGACCGCGCAAGATGGACGTGCTGAACGCCGCCGCATCTTCGCTACAAAAAAATGCCATCTCGCAGTTGGCAAACGACAAGGGAGTGAGACTCGATGTCTACTGGTGTGCAAACTAAGGCTGTTCCGGGCGCGGGCCAGCACGCCGATGGACCGAGGCTGCTGGCCGACATCGGCGGCACGAATGCGCGCTTTGCGCTGGAAACCGGACCGGGCGAGATCGGCTCGGTGCACGTCTACCCGTGCGCGGATTACCCCGGCGTCGCTGAAGTTATCAAGAAGTACCTGAAAGACACGAAGATCGGCCGCGTGAATCACGCGGCGATTGCGATTGCGAACCCGGTCGACGGCGATCAGGTCAGCATGACGAATCACGACTGGAGCTTTTCGATCGAAGCCACGCGCCGTGCGCTCGGCTTCGACACGCTGCTCGTCGTGAACGACTTCACCGCGCTCGCCATGGCCTTGCCCGGCCTGACGGATGCGCAACGCGTGCAGGTCGGCGGCGGCACGCGCCGTCCGAACAGCGTGATCGGCCTGCTCGGTCCGGGCACCGGCATGGGCGTGTCGGGCCTGATTCCTGCCGACGACCGCTGGATCGCGCTCGGCAGCGAAGGCGGTCACGCCACATTCGCGCCGGCCGACGAGCGCGAAGACATCGTGTTGCAATACGCGCGCAAGAAATGGTCGCATGTGTCGTTCGAACGCGTGGCCGCGGGGCCCGGCATCGAAGTCATTTACCGTGCGCTGGCAGGCCGCGACAAGAAGCGCGTAGCGGCAAACGTCGATACCGTCGAGATCGTCAAACGTGCGTTGGAAGGCGAGCCGCTTGCGGCTGAATCCGTCGACGTGTTCTGCGGCATACTCGGCACGTTTGCGGGCAATATCGCGGTGACGCTCGGCGCGCTCGGCGGCATCTATATCGGCGGCGGCGTCGTCCCGCGGCTCGGCGAATTTTTCGCGCGCTCGTCGTTTCGCAAACGCTTCGAGGCGAAGGGCCGCTTCGAGGCATATTTGCAGAACGTGCCGACCTACGTGATCACCGCGGAATATCCGGCGTTTCTCGGCGTGTCCGCGATCCTCGCCGAACAGTTGTCGAATCGCGCGGGCGGCAGTTCGTCGGCGGTATTCGAGCGGATCCGGCAAATGCGCGATGCGCTGACGCCGGCCGAGCGCCGCGTCGCCGATCTCGCGCTGAACCATCCGCGCTCGATCATCAACGACCCGATTGTCGACATCGCCCGCAAGGCCGACGTCAGTCAGCCGACCGTGATCCGCTTCTGCCGCTCGCTCGGTTGTCAGGGTTTGTCGGACTTCAAGCTTAAGCTTGCGACGGGTTTGACCGGCACCATTCCGGTGAGCCACAGCCAGGTGCATCTCGGCGATACGGCGACGGACTTCGGCGCGAAGGTCCTCGACAACACCGTGTCGGCCATTCTGCAATTGCGCGAGCATCTGAACTTCGACCAGGTCGAACGCGCGATCGATCTGCTGAACGGCGCGCGGCGCATCGAGTTCTACGGACTCGGCAATTCGAACATCGTCGCGCAGGACGCGCACTACAAGTTCTTCCGCTTCGGCATTCCGACCATTGCCTACGGCGATCTGTACATGCAGGCCGCTTCGGCTGCGTTGCTCGGCAAGGGCGACGTGATTGTCGCCGTGTCGAAGTCGGGCCGCGCGCCCGAACTGCTGCGCGTGCTCGACGTCGCGATGCAGGCAGGCGCGAAGGTGATCGCGATTACGTCGAGCAACACGCCGCTCGCCAAGCGCGCGACGGTCGCGCTCGAAACCGATCACATTGAAATTCGCGAGTCGCAACTCTCGATGATTTCGCGAATTCTGCATCTGGTGATGATCGATATTCTCGCGGTCGGCGTGGCAATTCGCCGCGCCGTGCCGAGCGCGGACGTTGCGGAGACGGTGGCGAAAGCACGTCAAGGTGCCGACGACGACGCCACCGCAGTGCTCGACTGGCTCAGTCACGGCGCGGCTTCATCGGCGCGCGATTGATGCCGGATTGATGTCTGTATGAAGGCCGCGCCATGCCGTGGCCTTCGCCCAACTTCTGGAATCCGGACCAAAGCATTGCCTGTGCGAGTACGTGCTTCAATGGCGCGACTCGAACAACAAGCGATAATAGAAACTCCATCGCTCACGGCAAAGCACACCGATGATCATCCGTCCGCATCTCCATTGGTTCCGCATGTTGCTCGCCTGGCGCGGCTCGGTGCTTCCGCAGTTGCTTCCCCGGCTCTTCCTCATTTTCGCGATCTCGGTCGTTGCGGTCGCGGCGCACGATCATCTGCTGCCCATCTCGCTGAACCTCAACACGACTGCGCCGTTCTCGCTCATCGGCATCGCTCTCGCGGTGTTTCTTGGCTTTCGCAACAACGCCAGCTATGACCGCTGGTGGGAAGCGCGCAAGCTCTGGGGCCAATTGCTGAACGACGCGCGTTCGCTCGCTCGCCAGGCGCTGACCTTGCGAACGACGCAGTTGCCGAACGAAAACCTGGCCGAGTTTTGCGCCGCGTTGGGCGCGTTGCCGCACGCACTGCGCCATCAGCTTCGCAGGAGCGATCCGCGCGAGGACCTCGCCGCACGCCTGCCGCCTGCGCTGTTCGAACGCGTTATGACATCGCGCTACAAACCGGCAACGTTGATGCTGGTTCTTGGCGAATGGGTGCAGCGTGAGGCGCAAAAGGGCTCAATTGATCCGATGGCCGTACTTGCGTTCGACCGGAATCTGAATGGCTTGTCGGATGTGATCGGCGGGTGCGAGCGCATCGCGTCGACGCCGTTGCCGTTTGCCTACTCGGTGATGATTCACCGCACGGTGTACTTCTTCTGTGCGTCGTTGCCGTTTGGACTCGTCGACAGCATCGGCATTTTTACGCCGGTGTTCGCGGTGTTCGTCGCGTACACGTTCATGGCGCACGAAGCAATCGCGTCGCAAATCGAGGAGCCGTTCGGCACCGACGACAACGACCTTGCGCTGAGTACCATGTCTCTCATCATTGAAGACGCACTGCGCGATATGCGCGGCGAGCCCGCGGTCGCGCTGCCCGACCCGCAAGCCGAAAGCTACGCGCTAACCTGAGCGTTCCGATGAGGCAGCGCCTGTCCGCTCGCAGGTCTAGTCGTTGCCGACTGTTTCCGACAAACGCTTGAGCGTCGCCACACGCGCACCGATGATGTCGATGCGGCCGCGTTCGTCGACGACCGGCGTCGTCGCGTTCAGATACGCGGTCCACGCCTTTTGTGCGCGCGTCAGCGTGGGACGCGAGCGCGCCGGCATCTTTGCCTGCAGACGGCGATAGTAGCGATTCAGGTCGAACATCGCGTGTTCGCAGCGCGCGTCCGCACGGCAAGCGCGCAGACGGCCCGGAGGATCGCCGCCACCCGCACTTGCTTTCGCGACCGCGCTGCGCAGCGCGAGAGCCCGGTCACGCACCGGCTGCAATTGCATATCGGCTTCGGCAAGCACATACATCGTGCCGCGCGTGGTGGCGAATACCGCCGCGAGCAGTTGAGTTTCTGCGTCGCGCGAAGCCTGCCAGCTTGCCTGACTCTTTTCCCACTGCTTGCGCCGTGCCGGCGGCAACTCCGGCTGCAACTGCTGCCATGCGTTGTCCATAGCGGTCTTCCAGCCGATGCGCGCAGTTTCCATGCACTGCACCTGCCCCATCGTCGACGACATATCGCTGCGTGCCAGACACGTGCGCATCGCCGCATCGATCGGATCGGCTGCGGCGACTTCCGCACGCGCGGCGAGCGGCGCGACGCCGAGCAGCAGCGCGCAGGTCAACGTGCGCATCAGCGCGCGCTGTGCCGCTCGCACCCAAGCCGGCGCACGCGACTCGCGTCGCCGGCCCCGGTTGCTCCCGAGGAACGTCATGAAGCGCATTGTCAGACGCGTACGCAATCGACGAAATATTCGATGCGTCCGTTGATCATCTCGCCGACGAGCCCGTGAATGTCCGTGTGGAAACCCGGGAAACGCTCGTTGAATTCACGCGCGAATCGCAGATAGTTGACGATGGTCTTGTTAAAGCGCTCGCCCGGAATCAGCAACGGAATGCCCGGCGGGTACGGCGTCAACAGAATCGACGTGACACGGCCTTCGAGTTCGTCGATGGGTACGCGGTCGATCTCACGGTGCGCGAGCTTCGCGAACGCGTCGGACGGCTTCATCGCCGGCTCCATGCTCGACAGGTACATCTCGGTCGTGAGACGCGCAATGTCGTTCGCGCGGTAGACGCTGTGGATCTGCTGGCACAGGTCGCGCAAACCGACACGCTCATAAGTCGGATGCAGCGCGACGAAGTCCGGCAACACGCGCCATAGCGGCTGGTTGTTGTCGTAGTCGTCCTTGAACTGCTGGAGCTCGGTCACCATCGAATTCCAGCGGCCCTTCGTGATGCCGATCGTGAACATGATGAAGAACGAATACAGCCCGGTCTTCTCGACGATGATGCCGTGCTCGGCGAGGTACTTCGTCACGATCGCGGCCGGAATGCCCGTCTCACCGAAACCGCCGTCCATGTCCAGACCCGGCGTGACGATGGTCGCCTTGATCGGATCGAGCATGTTGAAGCCTTCGGCAAGCGGTCCGAAACCGTGCCACGAATCGTTCGGGCGAAGCATCCAGTCTTCGCGCGAACCGATGCCTTCGTCGGCGAACTGGTCGGGGCCCCAGACCTTGAAGAACCAGTCGTCGCCGTATTCCGTATCGACCTTGGTCATCGCGCGGCGGAAGTCCAGCGCTTCCGCAATCGACTCTTCGACCAAAGCGGTGCCGCCGGGCGCTTCCATCATGGCCGCGGCCACGTCGCACGACGCGATGATCGCGTATTGCGGGCTCGTCGACGTATGCATCAGATACGCCTCGTTGAAGCGGTGCTTGTCGAAGCGGCTGTTCTTCGAATCCTGCACGACGATCTGCGACGCCTGAGAAATGCCGGCCAGCAGCTTGTGCGTGGAGTGCGTGGCAAAGACCATCGCACCGATGCGCGGGCGGCCCGCGCCGATCGCATGCATGTCCTGATAGAACTCGTGGAACTCGGCATGCGGCAGCCACGCTTCGTCGAAGTGAAGCGTGTCCAGCCACTCGCCCAACATTTCCTTGATCATCTCGACGTTGTAAATCACGCCGTCATACGTGCTTTGCGTGATCGTCAGAATGCGCGGCTTGAGGTCGGGATTTTTCGCCAGCGCTTCGCGTGCGAACGGATTCGCCTCGATCTTTCTGCGGATGTTTTCCGGCTCGAATTCCGACCGCGGAATCGGGCCGATAATGCCGAAGTTGTTGCGCGTCGGCGTGAGGAAAACGGGAATCGCGCCGGTCATCGTGATCGCGTGAAGGATCGACTTGTGGCAGTTGCGGTCGACCAGCACGATGTCGCCCGGCGCGACCGTGCCGTGCCAGACGATCTTGTTCGAGGTCGACGTGCCGTTGGTCACGAAGAACACATGGTCCGCGCTGAAAATGCGCGCGGCGTTGCGCTCGGAAGCCGCAACGGGGCCGGTGTGATCGAGCAGTTGCCCGAGTTCGTCCACGGCGTTGCAGACGTCCGCGCGAAGCATGTTTTCGCCGAAGAACTGATGGAACATCTGGCCGAGCGGGCTCTTCAGGAACGCGACGCCCCCCGAGTGGCCGGGACAGTGCCACGAGTACGAGCCTTCGTCCGCGTACTGCACCAGTTCCTTGAAGAACGGCGGCGCGAGCGAGTCCAGATAAACCTTGGTCTCGCGGATGATATGGCGCGCGACGAACTCCGGCGTGTCCTCGAACATATGGATGAAGCCATGCAGTTCGCGCAGGATGTCGTTCGGCAAGTGGCGGGACGTACGCGTTTCGCCGTACAGGAAGATCGGAATGTCCGCGTTGCGGCGGCGCACTTCCGTCACGAACGCGCGCAGCGCGACGATGGCGGCGGCCAGTTCCGGCGTTTCCCCTTCAACCACGACGTTTTCGACGTAGGGCAGCAGCTCGTCGTCGTCGATCGAAAGGATGAAGCACGACGCGCGGCTCGACTGCTGCGCGAACGAAGTCAGATCGCCGTAGCTCGTCAACCCGAGCACTTCCGCGCCTTCTTTCTCGATTGCTTCGGCCAAAGCCCGGATGCCGGAACCCGAGATGTTCTCGGAGCGGAAATCTTCGTCGATGATGACGACGGGAAAACGGAACTTCATGGGCGATTCTCCAAAAAGAACGACCGCTGCACTGGATAGATTGCAGCGGTCACCCTGTGTACCTGGTGGGTCAATGCGCTGCCGACGTCACGTCTTCGGCAACGTGACCCCGTGCTGACCTTGATATTTGCCGCCGCGATCCGCGTACGACGTTTCACAAATCTCGTCGCTTTCGAAAAACAGCACCTGGGCGACGCCTTCGTTCGCGTAGATTTTCGCAGGCAAAGGTGTCGTATTCGAGAATTCGAGCGTGACGTGACCTTCCCATTCCGGCTCGAACGGCGTGACGTTCACGATGATGCCGCAGCGCGCGTAAGTGGACTTGCCGAGACACACGGTCAGTACCGAGCGCGGAATGCGGAAATACTCGACCGTGCGGGCGAGCGCGAACGAATTAGGCGGGATGATGCAGACGTCGCCTTTGAAGTCCACGAACGATTTCTCATCGAAATTTTTCGGATCGACAATGGTCGAGTTGATGTTCGTGAAGATCTTGAATTCGTCGGCGCAGCGAATGTCGTAGCCGTAGCTCGATGTGCCGTAACTGACGATCTTCCGGCCGTCTTCGGAGACGCGAACCTGATCGGGCACGAACGGCTCGATCATTTTGTGCGACTCGGCCATGCGCCGGATCCACTTGTCGGATTTGATGGTCATAGGTGAACGCTGCTCGACGTGAATAACAGGAGTGTGACGGATAACAACCCGGCGCGTGCCGGGCACGTTGCGGCCGGTTGTCCCACTTTCAGGGACGGGTTTTGCCGGCGCGCTCCGCAAGAAGCTGCCCGATGCCGTACTGGCGATGACGCCGGCCGGCCGCCGCGGCGAAAGGCGCTTATTTTACGCGATCACGAGGATGGTGCCGCATATACGCGCCACTGATAAGCGCGAGGGAGCCGCCTGGGTTTGCTTTGATCCGCTCTCGTCCGCGTTTCGGCCGCTTCAGGCAGCCTGGCCACAGGCAGGGGCAACAAGGCGACCACGCGGTGATCCGTCATTGGCGGATCAAACCGCAAGCGAGTGCGGGACCCGCGCCATGTTGCGGATACGCGTAGGGATCGGTTGCGTCGTGATGGAGCAGCACCGCGCGTTGCAGGACCGAACGGATACCGTCGAGCGAGACATCCGGGGCGACGATGAAGCCGGTTGCCACGCCGTTCGCGTCCGCATGAATGTTGCCGAGATCGCCTTCGACGCGCGCACCCGCCTTCAGACGCTCGGCAGCCGGCGAGAACACCTGGCCCGCGCTGGAGCCGTCGGTTGCGTTGCAGTCGCCGCGCTCGTGAACCTGAAGCGCGTGATCGCTGTTAGGCGGCAAGCCCGCGAGATTGTAGGTAACCTGAACGCCGTCCGAGCGCTCGATGAACGTAACGAGGCCGCGCGCCTGATTGCCCACGGTGGGCAGCAACTGCGCGTCCGCGCGCTTTTCCTGTGGTCTCAGGAAAGCGCTGCACCCGCATAACAGCATACTGCTGGCAGTCAGGACGATGAAAGCATGCACCGCCTGCCGGTCGATTCGTTTTCCCATGCGATCCTCGTGCCGGCTGGCGGCCGCCCCTGCGGTTGCCGAGCCGAACCTGTGAAGTCGACATGATACCGCGAGACCAGGCGCGAATAGACGCCCCCGGCCCCCTTTCGCCCGTCGTTTGAAGGGCTCGTCAGGTGTTCTGCACGACGATGTTGGGAAACTTGGACGTCATGTCGCGGGCGCGCTCGGCGATGTGAACCGCGACCTTGCGCGCGATCGTGCGGTAAATCTCCGCAATGCGCCCTTGCGGATCGGCCACTACCGTCGGCCGGCCGGAGTCGGCCTGCTCGCGGATCGCAATGTCGAGCGGCAGGCTGCCGAGCACGTCGACGCCATATTCCTTACCCATGCGCTCGCCGCCTCCCGAGCCGAAGATATGCTCCTCATGGCCGCAATTCGAGCAGATATGCATGGCCATATTCTCGACGATGCCGAGAATCGGAATGCCGACTTTCTCGAACATTTTCAGGCCCTTGCGGGCGTCGAGCAGCGCAATGTCCTGCGGCGTGGTGACGATCACCGCGCCGGTCACCGGCACGCGTTGCGAGAGCGTCAACTGGATGTCCCCGGTGCCCGGCGGCATATCGACGATCAGGTAATCGAGATCGCGCCAGTTGGTCTGCCGCAGCAGCTGTTCCAGTGCCGACGTAGCCATCGGGCCGCGCCACACCATCGGGTTGTCCTGCTCGATCAGGAAGCCGATGGAGTTCGCCTGCAGACCGTGGCCCGTCATCGGGTTCATGGTCTTCTCGTCCGGCGATTCGGGGCGCCCTTCGATACCCAGCATCAGCGGCAGCGAGGGTCCGTAGATATCGGCGTCGAGTATGCCGACCGACGCGCCCTCGCTAGCCAGCGCCAGCGCGAGGTTAACGGCGGTCGTGCTCTTGCCGACGCCACCCTTGCCCGACGCCACGGCCACGATATTTTTAACATTCGGCAAGAGTTTCACGCCGCGCTGCACCGTATGCGCCGCGATTTCCTGCGACAACTGAATGTGCGTCTGCGCCACGCCCGGCACGGCCTGCAACGCGTCGGCGAACTGCTTGCGGATGGTCTCGAACTGGCGCATGGCCGGATAGCCGAGTACCACCGCGACGTTAACCGTGTCACCCTCCACGGCTACGTTTTTAATGTTCCTGGCTGCGGCATACGGCCGGCCGGTGTTGGGGTCAGTGACGGCTGCGAGGGCAGCGTCGACCAAAGCCCGATCGATACTCATTGACACTCCAAGGGAACACCTGCGGCGCGGCGCAATCGAAGCTTCGGCCACGCGCCGGAATTGCAAGAAATTGTTAGACAGCATTGCGAAAACCAGGCGTGCCGGGCACCCTTTGGGCCGGCGGACGCCGTGGGGCCGCATCGCTGCGTGCGCCAGGCTTTATTGTAGTGGCTCACGTCGAGCGCTGCCGGAAGACCCTTCTTCATTGTCGGACCGGGACTGAAGAACGCGTGGGGTTTTCCGCCTGGCTTGCGTGTCCCTTGGGTTGTTCGCACTGTCGAGCAGTCTGTTCTGGTGCCGTGACGTTCGCCACGCAGGCTCTAGCGCCACGGACGCTTCACCCGCGCGCGTTACTCGCGCGCTTTATTCGCGTCATTCGCTTTACTCGAAAGGAATCAAAAATGAATGCAAAAATCACGACTCGCCTGGCCATTCTCGCCGTTTCGGGCTCCCTGCTCGCAGGTTGCGCCAGCCAGCAGGGCACTAACACGGCAGTGGGTACGGGCGTAGGCGCCGGCACCGGCGCGGCGCTGGGCGCAATTTTCGGCGGCGGCAAGGGCGCGGCGATTGGCGCCGGCGTCGGCGCAGCGGTGGGCGGCATCACCGGCTACAACTGGCAATCCATTCACAACAAGCTGTCGGGCGCCACCAAGGGCACGGGCACGCAGATCACCGAGCAGCCGGACGGCTCACTCAAGCTGAACATTCCGAGCTCCGTCACGTTCGACACCAACAGCTATGCGATCAAGCCGTCGTTCGCGCCGGTGCTGGACCAGCTGACGCAAACGCTGCAGCAGAATCCGGAAGTGATCGCCCAAGTGGTCGGCCACACCGACAGCACGGGTCAACCGGCTTATAACCAGACGCTGTCGGTCAATCGCGCGCAAAGCGTGACCGGCTATCTGGCCCAACGCGGCGTCGCGCCGCAGCGTTTGTCGGCACAAGGCATGGGCCAGAACCAGCCGATCGCCGACAACAACACTGAAGCCGGCCGTGCAGCAAACCGTCGCGTGGAAATCTATCTGCGCGCCACGGCTCAGCACACCACGCAATAACAGCAACGCACGATCGAGCAGGGGAATTGGGGCCGGAGATTCGCAGCACCGGCCTGACCGGCGTTGCCCATTCAGTTATCGGTGGCCGGCAGCCTGATGCTGAGCCGGCTGTAAAAACGCCGCGCGGAAAATCTCTCGCGAGGACGAAAAAATTTCGAACTCTCCCGAAATTCCGCTGTCTGTCTTTACGGTACGTGGCTGGCGAAGCCGCCGCGTCACCATTCTCCTCTTGTCGTTGTTGCTCCGGGGTTAATCGCCCCGGTTTTTTTTGGGCGCTCGCTTTTCGCAGCGCCCGAGGCGGCGCGGCATCTGCGCCCGCGCGAGCCACGCCCGCAGGCGCCTGCCCTGCTAGAATCGACCTTTCGTCCCACCGCAGGCTCCCACCATCCTTATGTCAGCACCCGCAACCGATCTCACTGCAGGCGCGCCGTCGGCCCGCCGCCAGGTTCTCGTCACGTCGGCCCTTCCTTATGCGAACGGGCAAATCCATATTGGCCATCTGGTTGAATATATCCAGACGGACATCTGGGTCCGCACGCTGCGAATGCACGGGCACGAGGTCTATTACGTGGGCGCCGACGACACACACGGCACGCCGGTCATGCTGCGCGCGGAACTGGAAGGTTTGACGCCGAAGCAGCTGATCGACCGCGTCTGGCAGGAGCACAAGCGCGACTTCGACAGCTTCGGGATCTCGTTCGACAACTATTACTCGACCGATTCCGAAGAGAACCGCGTCCTGAGTGAGAACGTGTATCTCGCGCTGAAGGAAGCGGGTTTGATCGACGCCCGCGATATCGAACAGGCGTACGACCCGGTCAAGGAAATGTTCCTCCCGGACCGCTTCATCAAGGGCGAATGCCCCAAGTGCGGCGCGAAAGACCAGTACGGCGACAGCTGCGAAGTGTGCGGCTCGACCTATCAGCCTACCGAGCTCGTCAATCCGTACTCGGTGGTCTCGGGCGCCACGCCGATTCGCAAGACATCGACGCATTACTTCTTCCGCCTGTCCGATCCGCGCTGCGAGAATTTCCTGCGCGCGTGGGTGGGCGGCCTTGCCCAGCCGGAAGCGACCAACAAGATGCGCGAGTGGCTGGGCGACGCCGGAGAAGCGAAGCTCGCCGACTGGGATATTTCACGTGACGCGCCGTATTTCGGCTTCGAAATTCCGGGCGCGCCGGGCAAATACTTTTACGTGTGGCTGGATGCGCCGGTCGGCTACTACGCGAGCTTCAAGAACCTCGCCCAGAAGCGCGGCCTGGACTTCGACGCGTGGGTTCGCCCGGGCTCGAAGGCCGAGCAGTATCACTTCATCGGCAAAGACATTCTGTATTTCCACACGTTGTTCTGGCCGGCCATGCTCGAATTTTCGGGCCACCGCACGCCGACCAACGTGTTCGCGCACGGTTTCCTGACCGTGGACGGCGCGAAAATGTCGAAGTCGCGCGGCACCTTCATCACCGCGCAAAGCGTGATCGACACCGGCCTGAACCCGGAATGGCTGCGCTACTACTTCGCGGCCAAGCTGAACAGCACGATGGAAGATCTCGATCTGAATCTCGACGACTTCCAGGCGCGCGTGAACAGCGATCTGGTCGGCAAGTACGTGAACATTGCGAGCCGCGCCGCCGGCTTCCTGATCAAGCGCTTCGACGGCCGCGTGCAGGACAGTGCGATGCAGCACCCGCTGCTCGCGTCGCTGCGCGCCGCCGTACCGCAGATCGCCGCGAACTACGAAGCTCGCGAGTACAACCGCGCGCTGCGCCAGACCATGGAACTGGCCGACGCGGTCAACGCCTACGTCGACACGGCAAAGCCCTGGGACCAGGCGAAAGACCCGGCCAATGCCGTCGCGCTGCACGAAACGTGCAGCGTGAGCATCGAGGCGTTCCGCCTGCTGTCGCTTGCGCTCAAGCCCGTGCTGCCGAAGCTCGCGGAATCGGTTGAAGCGTTCCTCGGCATCGAGCCGCTCGCGTGGGCCGACGCTAATGTACCGCTCAGTTCGGCGCGTCCGATCAACGCGTACAAGCATTTGATGACGCGCGTCGACCCCAAGCAGATCGAAGCCTTGCTGGCAGCCAATCGCGACTCGCTGCAAGCCACGCCGGAAGCGGGTGCGCCGGCTGCGGACGCGAAGGCGAAGTCGAAGGCCGCAAAGGCTACCCCTGCGGACAAGGACGACACGCCCGAAGTCATCTCCATCGACGACTTCGCGAAGATCGATCTGCGTGTCGCAAAGATCGTCGATTGCAAGGCGGTCGAAGGTTCGGACAAGCTGTTGCAACTCACGCTGGACGTCGGCGAGGAGAAAACGCGCAACGTATTTTCCGGCATCAAGTCCGCGTATCAGCCGGAGCAACTCATCGGCAAGCTAACGGTGATGGTCGCGAACCTCGCGCCGCGCAAGATGAAATTTGGCCTGTCGGAAGGCATGGTGCTGGCCGCGTCTGCGACCGACGAGAAAGCCGAGCCGGGCCTCTACGTGCTGGAGCCGCACAGCGGCGCCAAGCCGGGCATGCGTGTGAAGTAACGCGCAAGCGCATACGTACGCACACACCCGCAACACGGTTAGCTGCAACAAGCAAAACGGCACGCTGTAAAAGGCGTGCCGTTTTTTTTCGCCTGCACTTTCATGCGCGGCGCATTGCGCTCATCAGGACAGCAAGAGTGGCCAGAAGCAGATCACCACTTGATACGGTCATAGCGCCGCGTGTATAGCAGCTCGATCCCGTCGAATGTCCCGCCATAGGCCGCGACGGACCAGTAGCGCGTCAGGTTGACGGTCGCCTTGACCGCGTTGCTCGCCGACTGCAGCCCCTGCTCATAGCCGATCACGAGCCATTCGTTGATCGCCTTCGACACCATCACGACCTGCGGGTCGGTCAATCCGACTTCGCTGCGGCCAATCGAAAACTCGTCCAGACCGAAAGTCTGCGCGATCCGCTTGCCGCTCGCACTGCCGAGCAACGCGAGCGCGGTCGTCATCGTGCTCTGCTGGCCGAGGTTGTTGCCCTGATCGGTGCCATGGCCAAAGAGCAGCCACGAGAGCTTTTCGTTATCGGGCACGTTCGGCTCTGACACGAGCTTCGCGACCGGGAAGTTCACGGTACCCGTGACCGAGACGCCCGCTTCCACCTGCTGATTGCGGCGCATCGCCAGAATGTTGATGCCGGGGTTGGCGACCGGTCCGTTGAACGTGAAGAAGCCGTTCTCGATATTGAGCTTGCGGCCGAACGCGGTGTACGTGGAGCCTTGCGTCACGCGCACGTTGCCGACCGCGCGCAGCGGCAGGTTCGGCGCGCTCATCGCCGTGATGGTGCCGGTCAGGCCGAGGTCGGCCCCTTGTCCGCGAAACCGGAAGTTGTTGCCCAGGTTGATGTCGATGTTCGCACGCGGAGCAAATGGACCGACCGGCTTATTGCTGCCCGGCACCGGTCGTGGCCGCTCACCAGCCACCGTGCCGTCCGGGCGTACGACCACCACGTCGTCGCCGAGCTTGGGCGCGGATTGCTCCGGCAGGTCGAACAGCGCGTGGTCGACGGTAAACTTGCCGTTGATCGCCATGCCGCCCTGCGCGCCCGCGTTGGCGACGCTCGCGCTGCCCGTCAGCGACAGATTACGATCCGGCGCCGCAAAGAGTTCGAGTTTGTCCGCGACGATGCTCGCAGTCAGGTCGGGCTCCGCGCCGTCCAGACGCACCCGGCCGGTTGCGCGCAACGTCCCGCTCGCGCCGTGGAATTCGACCTGCTCGAAGTCGACGAGGTTGTGCGACAGCGCGACCCGAACGACGCCGTCCTTCAACTGCACGCCCTGGTCGACAAGCGTGGCGGAAAGCCCGTCACCGAGCAGCGAACCCGTCAGGTTAGGCTTGGCGACGGTGCCGCCAAGCGCGAGCTTCAACGCGAGGTGGCCGTCGAGCAGATAGCTCGGCCCGAACAGCCCGCCGGTCGTTTTCAGCGACGGCACATTGGCATTGACATTGCCGGTAAGCGCGCCCTCTTCGTTGACGCTGAGGAAGCCGTCGCGCTCGACCAGCGTGGTGTGCGCGTCGGCGTCGATCACGCCGATGCGGCTCGCCTGCGCATGCACCGTCGCGTTCAGACGATTGCCGCCGCTGAACTCGGCGCGCGCGGCAATATCCGAAATACCGAGCGACGCCAGCCCGCGACCGATCTCGACCGTGACGTCGCCGCTGCGGCGCCGCAACTGGATATGGCCGCTCGCCGTGGTGCCGAGCGCAAAGTCCCAGTCGCCGTCGAATATCAGATCGGTCTTGACGGCTGGCGGCGTGCCGGTGATCTCGCGCCGCAAGTCCTGCAGCCGCGCCACGGAAATGCCAGTCAGGTTGCCCGCCGACTGAACCTTGCCGTGGTCGAAAGAGAACGACTTCAGGCTCAACACCGCGCCTTCGAGCGTGAGCCGTGTCGCGCCGAGCGTCAGGCGGCGCGGCCCGGCGCTCACGGCAAGCGGCGACTCGAGATTCAACGCGGGCGTGCCGCGGTTCTGCAGACGTGTCACCGTGCCGTCCCAGCGCGTGCCGTCGCGCGCCTCGGTGAGCTTGCCGTTGGCCGCCAGCGTCAGATCCAGGGGGCGATCCTGCAGCTTGCCGGTGGCCGCGGCTTCGAGCGAGTGACTGGCGCGCGTGCCCGTTAGACGCGCGGTGAGCGTGGCGAGATCGACGCCGCCAGCGCTCACGTTGCGCGCGTCTGTCGTGAAGACGAGCGCGCCGTTCGCGCCGTCGCGCAGTTCGGCATGACCTTCTGCATGGCCGATACGGTTGCTGCTCAACACGACGCTGTCGGCCTTGTAGTTCAGCACCACGTTCGGATGCTCGAACGAGCCGGTGAGGTCGCCGTCGGCGGCGACGAGCCCGGCGAGGCCGAAGCCGAGGCGCTCGAGCGCCGGTGCGTCGATATGAAAGCGCAAGCGGTCGCCGCGTGCGCCGAAGCTCCCTTGCAGATCGACCTGGTTGCCCGCCACCGAAAGGTTCGCACGGCTCGGCAAAATCCGCGAGCCCGCAAGTTGCACCGTGCCGCCGCCGGTCAGCGGCAGGCCGTCGTAGACACTTGGACCCAGCTTGAACTCGGCTTTGGTGGTGAAAACGGGCGCGAGCATGCCGGTCGCGGTCAGCGTGCCGTTGACTTTCGCCTCGATCTTGCGCGCTGGCGGCGCAGCGCGCGTCCGCGCGGGTGTCTTGCGCTCGATCACCTCTTTCTTGACGACGGCCTTGCCTGTGTTCTTCACGGCCGCCGCAGCCTTGTCGGCCGGAGCTGCGCTTTTGGCGCCGGTCGTGCTGCCGGCTTGCGCCGCGGCCTGCGCGGACAGCCGGCCCTTCGCCTCGCTCTGCGGCACGGCAGGTCCGTTGACCGGCGCGCGGGACGGCATTTGCGAGGCCAGCGTCAACGGATCGAAATCGGTGAGTTGCGCCTTCAGGTTGTAGCTGGAATTCGCGTCGTGCTTGAGGGCGCCGGACAGATCGATGCGGCCTTTGCCCGACGTGATACGCACGTCGTTGAAGCTGAGCCGCGCGGGGTCCATGGTCAGTTTGCCCTGCGCACGCAGCGCCGCTTTGGGATCGGCCAGATCGAGCGTGACGGTTTGGATATCGTCGTTGAGCCTGATAGCGATCGGGCCGGACAGCTGCGTGGGCCGCACCGTCGCCTGAAGCGCGTTCAGGTCGAGACCGGCGACCTGCAGATCGAACTGGCCGCGCTTGCCGCTGAGCGCGCCGCTGCCGGTCAGCGTGGCGCTCTTCACGAGGCGTACGGCAAGATTCGAAATGCGCTGCGCGCTCGCGTCGAGGCGCACGTCGGCGTTGGCGTCGATGAGCGGCAGCAGGTGTTGATCGATCGCGCCAGGACGTGCGTTGACAATCGAGATATGGCCCGCCACTGCCAAACCGCCGACGCTCTTGCCGGCCGTGTGCGGCTGGCTGGCGCTCGTGGAATGTCCTGCGATTGCGCCTTGTGCGGAGTCCAGCGAAGTCGTCGCGCTGGTCCCACTCGCCCCACTGGCCCCACTAGCCGCGCTCGCCCCAACCCCGCCCGCCTCCTGCCCCACCGGCTGCAGCTCCGCCCTCACCGCAAGATCGGCGAGCGGCGCGCCCGGTGCAAAAGCCTGCGGATTGACGTGGTCGAACGTCAACGTTGCGCGTTTGAGCGGCACCTCGCCGAACGGCGTCGCCTCGACTTGCGCGTGGCCGGCGAGCTTCATCCCGCTCGCGTCGAGCTCGGCGACGAGATTGGCCAGCGTGCCGCTCAGATGCCCGCCCACCTGCACGGCTTCTTCGTTGACCTTGCCCGAATAACCCACGTCGCCGGTCAGTGGAAACGGCCGCACGCCGTCGAGCTTTGCAGACGCCGTCACCGCGCCGAACGGCGTCTCGAGCCGCTCGACAGCGGCCTCGTGGTGACGGCCGTCGCTGCGTCCATGGAAAGCGAAGTGAGAAAACTCCGTTGTCGACGTGCCCTGGTGCAACAACAGCTTGTCCACTTGCACGTCGCGGATTTCCAGCTGCATCGGCAAGCGGAGATCTTGCGGGAGCTTCAGCGGCTCGCTGCTGCTCGACGACGAGGCGCCGATGCGCGCGTCCACGGTGCCTAAGTGCAGATAGTCGATCGTGAAACGCCACGGCTCGCGCATGAGCGCCCAACGGCCCGACATACGGTCGATCTGGATGTCCGTGCCGCTGCCGTCCAGCGCGCGCCAGCGCACTTCGCGCAGCCGCACGCCGTTCGCGAGCGCTCCGCTTTCCAGCGTGCCGCTTAGCTTGCCGCCCAGCAACTTGACCGCCGCCTGCCATGCATAGGCGGTGCCGCGTTCGGTGGTGAGCGCGCCGTACAGCAGGCCCAGCGCCAACGCGACGAGCAACACCAGCACCACGACCAGCGCGGCGAGCGTTTTCAACAACAGGCGGCCGGCGCGGCGGCGCTTCGCCGGTGGCGGTTCCGGCGGTCCGGGCGGTTCAGCGCCCGGCGGCGGGTTGCCGGGCGGCTGCACGGGAGGTTGGGCGGAAACGTCCGTCGTCATGCGTGGTTCGTGTACAAGGAGGTGCGCATCAGAAGGCGATACCGAGCGTCAGATAGGGCCGCACACTTCTGTTGCGGATGCCGTATGCCACGTCGACATTGACCGGGCCCACCGGGCTGCGCCAGCGCGCGCCGACGCCCACGCCCGGGAAAAAAGTTTTCTCGCCCCAGGTGTCCGTTGCTGTGCCGACGTCGAAGAAGGCCGCCGCACCCCAGTCGTGCGTGAACCAGTGCTGGTATTCCGCTGAAGCCGTCACCAGATATTTAGTCGGCAATACCGAACCCTGAACGTTGTTACCAATGCTCTGGTAGGAATAGCCGCGCACCGAGTTCGAACCGCCCGCCCGAAACAGCAGCGAAGCCGGAATGCCGCTCGAACTGCCGCTCGTGAATACGCCGCCGAGCTCCGCGCGAAACACCATGAGGTCTTCCTTGCCGATCGGCAGGTACTGCTGGCCACGCGCGTAGCCGCGGATGAACGTCTGGTCGGTGAGCACACCCTTTACCGCGAAACCGGCCTCGACGTGGATCAGGTTGCCCTTGCGCGGGAACAGCGGGTCGTCGGTATTACGCCGGGTCCACGACCACGACGGCACCAGCGCGCGGCTCGTGGTCGGCTCGCCCACGTTCTGGTCGAGCCGGTCCTGATAGAACAGGATTGCATACGTGTAGTCGATGAACTGCGACGTGCGAGTACGCTGCACACCACCGCGAATGCTGTAGATACGCGTGTCGGAAACGTCCGTGGTCGTGTAGGACGCCAGCACACTATTGGTCCACCCCCGATGTCCCGGCGGCATGGCAAGTTGGACCTGGCCGTACTGCTGGACCTGATCGACCCGGCCGTCGATGGTGAACGGCCACGCCTTGCCGAACGTATTCAGATACGAGTACGCGCCCTGCACCAGCGCGCCGTTGTCGGTCGAATAGCCGACGCCGCCGCGAATGCTGTTGTACGGATACTCCGATACCTTCACATGCAGCGGCGTTTCGACCGGCTTTGCCGGATCGCTGTCCACGTCGATCGCGACGCTCGCGTAATACGGCGTGTTCTGCAACTGCCGCTGCAATTCGGTAATGCGCTGCACGTCATAGACGTCGCCCACCGAAATCGGATTCACATTCTCGACGATCTGTTCCGGATAGCGCCGTGTGCCCGACACGTCCAGCTTGCCCATTGTGAAGGTGGGCCCACTTTCATACGCGACCGACAGCGTGGCCTCGTGCGTACGTGGATCGACGCGCGCCTCGGCGTGATAGATCTTCGCGCCCAGATAGCGGCGCGCCTGCAACGCCTTCAGCGACGCGTTCTTCGCGTCGTCCCAGCCGGCCTGCGAAAACGGGTCGCCCTCGTGCAGCGAAAATGCAAAGCGCGCGGCGTTTTCCTGCGCCGGGTCCTCGGTCAGCACCGGGCCGCGGAACGACAGGGAAATGGAGGTAATGACCGTTTGCGGGCCGGGATCGACGTTGACGGTCACATGCCTGGTTTTCTCGACAGTACGCACGTCCGTGCGCACGATCGGAGTGAAGTAACCTTGCGTGGCGGCCAGATCGCGCACCTGCTGGGGCGTGGCCGTGATCAGAAACTCGAACTGGTCGTCGCTGATGTCGGGACGCTTCGCGAACCGCGCAATGTCCAGGTGTTCTTCCAGCAGCTTGCGCAGTGAGCGCGGCGATGCTTCGACATCGACCTTGTAGCTCGCCGCCGCGCGCGCCGCGTATGCGGGACCGCCAGCCAGCGTCAGCATCAGGATGCCGAGGGCGAGCCACGCGCGCAGCCAGCGCCGCATTGGCGTACGCATTGACGTAGAAACGCCGCGGCCCCCGCCGGCTTTGCTGCGCCGCCCGCGCGGCTGTTGGATCGCACACCCCGCCAAACAGGACCTCCGGCCATGGTTGATGAATTTTGTCGTTCGGGCGCAGTGCCGCCGAAGCTCGCTATTTGACCACATCGGCGGCGCCGCGCTATCTCTAAACGCGCCCGCCAACGCCCGCGCGGCGCATGGCACGAGGCGCACGCGCCCGCCTTTGACGCGCTGCGCGGCGCGCGGGTTCCGGCTGTCCGCGCCGGACGCAATTTCGCAGACGATGCGTCAGCCGCCGGCTCGCTTTTTCGACCGCGCGCGGCGCATGCGCTAAAATTGCGGAATAGCAGCGGCAGCCGCGCGAAGACCACCGCGGCGAAGCCGCCATTTGCCCAACCACGCCCCAACCACGGACGTCGAGCCATGTATCAATCGGACATCACCCAGTTCCTGAACCAGCTCAAGCAGCAGAAGCCCAACCTGGAAGCCGAGCAACGTCGCGGCCGGGCCTTGCTGTGGGACAAGCAGCCGATCGACCTGGAAGAGCGCGCCGAGCAGAAAGCTTCGCGCGTCGAACAGACGCCTTACTCGTACTACCAGAACTTCTGAGCGGCTCCCCGCAACCAATGAATCCCGCCGACGAGGCACACAGCGCGCCGCAGGCTCCGTCCGACGCCGCGCTTGCCACGCCCGCCACCGATTCGACGCCCGACACCGTCGACGGCATTGCTTTCGCACGCCTGTACGGCGAGCCGCTCTTCAAGCTGCCGACCGACCTGTATATCCCGCCGGACGCGCTCGAAGTGTTCCTCGAAACGTTCGAGGGCCCGCTGGATCTGTTGCTGTACCTGATCCGCAAGCAGAACTTCAACGTACTCGACATTCCGATGGCGGATGTCACGGTGCAATACCTCGGCTATGTCGACCAGTTGCGCCAGACCAATCTCGAACTCGCGTCCGAATATCTGCTGATGGCCGCCATGCTGATCGAGATCAAGTCGCGCATGCTGCTGCCCGTCAAGAAAGCCGACAGCGGCGAGGAAGCCGAAGACCCGCGCGCGGAACTGGTGCGGCGCCTGCTCGAATACGAGCAGATGAAGCTCGCCGCGCAGCGCATCGACCAGTTGCCGCAACTCGGGCGCGACTTCCTGCGCGCCGAGGTCTACATCGAGCAAAGCATCACGCCGCGTTTTCCCGACGTGAACAGCGAGGACCTGCGCGCCGCGTGGGCCGACGTGATCAAGCGTGCGAAGCTCGTCCAGCATCACAAAATTTCGCGTGAAGAACTGTCTGTGCGCGAGCATATGAGTTCGATCCTGCGGCAACTGCAGAACGCGCGCTTCGTCGAATTTTCCGACCTGTTCGACACCAGCAAGGGTGTCCCGGTCGTGGTGGTCAACTTCATCGCAATGCTCGAGTTGTGCCGCGAATCTCTCGTCGAAATTACTCAGGCCGAGCCGTTCGCACCTATCTACGTGCGCCTCGCCTATTTGCCGGCCTGAAGCGAAAACCGGTTGCGGCGCAGCGGGCCGGGCTTCATGCTCCAAAAAACGGCCATCAGGCCTCGTTTCGGTGCGTCCGGCGGCCAAATCCACTACAATCCCGCGCTCCGAACCTGTCATTACCAGTGAGGCGGCGGGCCGCGCAATCGCCTGAGGCCTTTGCGTCAACCCAGTCTCGCGCCGCGCGAGGAATCCCTGTCCGATCATGAAAGTCATCAGCTCGATCCATGAATTGCGCGACCAGTTGCGCGGCCAGAATCGCACTGCCTTTGTGCCGACCATGGGCAATCTGCACGAGGGCCATCTGTCGCTGATGCGCCTCGCGCGCCAGCACGGCGATCCGGTGGTGGCGAGCATCTTCGTCAATCGTCTGCAGTTCGGGCCGAACGAGGATTTCGACAAATATCCGCGCACGATGGAAGCGGACATCGAAAAGCTGCAGAAAGAAAACGTCTACGTGCTTTTCGCGCCGACAGAGCGCGACCTCTATCCCGAGCCACAGGAATACCGGGTACACCCGCCGCACGATCTGGGCGACATTCTCGAAGGCGAATTCCGGCCGGGCTTTTTCCAGGGCGTGTGCACCGTCGTGATGAAACTGATGTCGTGCGTGCAGCCGCGCGTGGCGGTGTTCGGCAAGAAGGACTACCAGCAGCTGATGATCGTGCGCCGCATGTGCCAGCAATTCGCGGTGCCGACCGACATCATCGCGGCTGAGACGGTGCGCGATACCGACGGTCTTGCACTCAGCTCGCGCAACCGCTATTTGCAGCCGGACGAGCGCACCGAGGCGCCGATGCTGGCCGCCGAGCTCAATCGCGTGCGCGACGCAGTGCTCGCAGGCGAGCGCGACTTCACGGCGCTGGAGCGCGCGGCGATGGCGTCGCTGACCGCCCGCGGCTGGCAGCCTGACTACATCGCAGTGCGCAAGCGCTCGAATCTGCTGCCGCCGGGTCCGCAAGACGCGAACGCGGAACTCGTCGTGCTGGCCGCCGCCAAGCTCGGTGCGACCCGTCTTATCGACAACCTCGAAATCTGAAGCCGTCTGGAACACTATGCAACGCAACATGCTGAAGTCGAAGATTCACCGCGTCGCGGTCACGCACTGCGAACTGCACTACGAAGGTTCGTGCGCGATCGACGAAGACTTGCTCGAAGCGGCGAACATCGTCGAAAACGAACGGATCGACATCTGGAACATCAACAATGGTGAGCGCTTCTCGACCTATGCGATCAAGGGCGAGCGCGGCAGCGGCATGATTTCGTTGAACGGCTCGGCCGCGCGGCGCGCGCAACTGGGCGACCTGGTGATCATCGCGGCCTTCGCGGTGGTCGACGAAGCGGAGTTGAAGGCAGGCTGGAAGCCCGACCTCGTGTTCGTCGACGAGAACAACAAGATCAAGGGCAGCCGCGATCACGTGCCAACGCAGGCCTGGAATTGAGCGACGCGCTCGCCTGAGTTTTTTGTAACGGGGGCTCAGCTTGGCTGGGGTTATTACCCCCGGCTCGGCGCCACACCCTATCGAAGCGGGCGGACATGCTGCCTCGCGGTGGGGGCGCTGATGGCGCGGAATTCCGCCTGATCGCCACGGCTGGCTCCCGTGCTCAGGGCAGTTCGGGTCCGCTCACGTCAGTTCTAACGTTGCAAAGCCGGCGCAAACCTCACCAACACCCCGCCCTCACCCCTTCTTACCGGCGCCATTCGTCCACTCGATGATCGGCTGCCACTGCTCCAGATCCTTTTCCACGCGGCTTTTGGCGACGTCCCACAAGGTGAGGCCGTGGGCCGCCAGCTGCACGTAGTTCTGCGTGTCGCGCAGATAGCCGAGCACCGGCAGCTTCAGCCCCTCGACGAAACGGTGCAACTGCTCAGCCGAACGCGTGCGCGAATCGACGCGCATCCCCACCACGCCAATCTCGATCGCACCTTTCCTGACGGCTTTTTCCTTCGCGAGACGCTCCAGAAATTCCTGCGTAGCCAGAATATCGAACATCGACGGCTGCAGCGGCACGATCACCTTGTCGGCCAGATCCAGCGCGATATTCATGCGATTGCCGTGCAAACCCGCCGGGGTGTCGATGATCGCGTGCTCCAGGCCCTTTGGCGGTTTGGCGGGCGTCTCGGGGTTGACTTCCCATGTTTCGATAGCCGGCAGCGTGTCCGGCCGCAACGACAGCCACGCATGCGCGGACTGCTGCTTGTCGAGATCGGCGAGCGCCACCCACTCGCCGGTTGCGGCGAAATAGCCGGCCAGATTGGTCGACAGCGTGCTTTTGCCCACGCCGCCCTTCGGATTCGCCACCACGATTACCGTCATGAATACTCCCGGAATGAAGCCAGGACGACGCCGGCCGGTCCGCCGCATTCTGCCCTGAACCTTCTGCTTTTGGTTTGTACCTGTTGTCATGTCGGCGCCCCGACTTGCACAGATTCGAGTCCGTGCGCCGATCCAGCCGTTGATAATATCGACAAATGCAGCGAGGCCGAAGCCCCCGAACGGCTAATCGGTCGCCTTGCATCGCCGATTTAACCTTTCCAGGAAGCTAATCCAATGAGCAAACTCCGGCCGGAATACACCGTGGAACGACTGCACGAACGCCAGAAGGGCAAGCTGCCAGGCTTGCTGGGCGTGCATGTGCTGTCGCTGGACGAAGGCGCGCTAACTGCGGAATTGACCGTGCGGGAAGAACTGCTCGCGCCGAACGGCTTTCTTCACGCAGCCACGGTAATCGGTCTCGCCGACACCGCTTGCGGCTATGCGTGTCTTGCCCACCTGCCGGAAACGGCACGCAATTTCACGACAGTCGAGCTCAAAAGCAACTTTCTCGGCACGGCGACCGAGGGCACGATCCGCGCGGTGGCGAAGGGCGTGCACCTTGGCCGCAGCACACAGGTTTGGGATGCGACCGTCACCGGTCCCGACGGCAAGACGATCGCCCTGTTCCGCTGCACGCAGATCGTGCTGTATTGATAGGACCGCGGGACATCGCCAACAGCGCGACGCGAAGTCCGCTTCGCCACGATAGTTCTTCGCAGAACGCGATCGCGACGCGGGCGAGTCCGGCCGTCAAGCCACCGCAGCCATCAAGCTCACCAGATCCAGGTGTTCAGCCAGCGTGTCGGCGAGCCGGTCCAGAGACGCTTCGCGCAACGCCGGGTAGTCGATTGCGTCTGCGTCGCTCAGTCCCGCCCAGGCCAACAGCGCGGCGCACGCAGCCGGTGTGTCGAAGAGGCCGTGCACGTATGTCGCGAGGATCTGGCCATCCGCGGAAATTGCACCGTCTGGACGCGCTTCGCCCGGCGCCCCAAGACACAGCGCCGGCGATTCCAGCGCCGGTCCTTGCGTCTCGCCCATATGAATCTCGTAACCGCCCACCTCCGGCGAGCCCGGCAACGCGAGGCGGCCGGTCACGTTTTTCAGCGTCTTCTCGCGCGTCAGCACTGTCGAATAGTCGAGCCAGCCAAGGCCCGCCGACGTTCCCGGCGCGCCCTCCACGCCGTGCGGATCGGCAACCTCGCGCCCGAGCATCTGCATCCCGCCGCATATGCCGATCACGCGCCCGCCGTAGCGCAAGTGCCGTTGCAGCACCGCGTCCCAGCCCTGCGCACGCAGAAACGCCAGATCGCCGCGCACGTTCTTCGAACCCGGCAGGATTATGAGATCCGCGGGCGGCGGCGGCGTGCCGCTTCGCACGTAATGAAAATCGACCTGTGGATGCGCGCGCAGTGCGTCGAAATCCGTGTGGTTGCTGATGTGCGGCAGCACCGGCACGACCACACGCAACGTGCGCGCGGCGTCGCCGCGCTGCGCCGCGCGCAGTTCGGGCGGCAGCATGTCCTCGGCGTCGAGCGTGAGGCCATGCAGATACGGGACGACACCCAGCACCGGCTTGCCGGTCTTTGCCTCGAGCCAGTCAAGACCAGGCTTCAGCAGTCCGATATCGCCTCGAAAGCGGTTGATGATGAAACCCCGCACACGCGCCTGCTCGCTCGCCGACAGGCACGCAAGCGTTCCTGTCAGATGCGCGAAAACGCCGCCCCGGTCGATGTCCGCCACCAGCACGACCGGACAGTCGACGGCTTCGGCGAAACCCATGTTGGCAATATCCCGCTCGCGCAGATTGATTTCGGCCGGGCTGCCCGCGCCTTCCACGAAAATCGTGTCATACGCCGCTTGCAGCCGCGCGTAGGACGCAAGCACCGCTTCGAAAGCGACGGGTTTGTACTCGTGATACGCGCGGGCGTCGAGATTCATGCGCGCCTTGCCGTGGATGATCACCTGCGCGCCGCGATCGCTCGTGGGCTTGAGCAGCACGGGGTTCAGATCGGTATGCGCGGCGATGCCGGCGGCCACCGCCTGCAACGCCTGAGCGCGCCCGATCTCGCCGCCGTCGACGGTCACTGCGCTGTTGAGCGCCATGTTCTGCGGCTTGAACGGCGCGACCCGGACACCGGCGCGCCGCGCGAGCCGGCATAAACCGGCGACCAGCGTACTCTTGCCCGCATCGGACGTGGTGCCCTGGATCATCAGTGTGCCGCGCGGCACGGGTACGGCGTCATGCGAGATCGAATGGATGGTCACGGAAATGTCGGACTCGGCGAAGGAAAGGACGATTAAAGCGGCAGGCGAACACAAGAGGCAAACGACAGGCAGACAGCGCGCCCGCGCCCAATTGAGCGAGAGTCGAACACCAATAACGCAGGAACGACCGCAGCAACCTGAGCGCCAGATGATGGTCACGCATCGCGGCCAGGAATCACGTCCGCCATTACCGGTAACCGCCGCTGCCCGGCATTAGTATCCACCACCCTTGCTCGCCAACCGCGGCATTATCCCATCGCGCCAGCCCGCGCTGCACGCCGGTACAATCACGCGATGATTTCCCGCGACCTCACCTTCGTTCTCGGCGGCGCGCGCTCAGGCAAGAGCGTGCACGCCGAGCAGCTTGCCGCCCAAAGCGCGCTGCCCGTGACCTACATCGCCACGGCACGCATGACCGGCGACGCCGAATTCACCGCGCGCATCGCGCATCATCGTGCGCGGCGCCCCGCACAGTGGCATTTGCTCGAAGCAGACGTCGATCTCGCCGCCGCCATCAGGCAAGCCGACGCGCCGGGGCATTGCACGCTGATCGACTGCCTGACACTATGGCTCGCGAACCTACTATGTCCCGCCGATGGCGAAGGCCTACCGCCCGATCAATATCAAGCCCGCATCGAAGAACTGGAAGCCGCGCTTGCCGGCGCTCGCGGCAAGATCATCGCGGTCAGCAACGAAATCGGCCTCGGCGTGGTGCCGCTCGGCGCGGCAACGCGCCTTTACGTCGACGAACTCGGGCGCCTGAATCAGCGCGTCGCAGCCCTGTCCACGCAGGCCACCATGATGGTCGCGGGCCTGCCGCTCGCGCTCAAAACTGCGGGCGGCGCGTGATGCTTTCGCTTCCTCTTGTCGTGACACTCGCGACCGCGGGCGTGGCCGTCGACCGCTGGTTCGGCGAACCGCGCGGCGCGCATCCGCTGGTGGCTTTCGGCAAATGGGCGGCGCGTTTCGAAGCGCATTACAACCGCGGACGGCGCTTGCGGCTCAAGGGGCTGCTCGCATGGTCGCTTGCCGTGCTGCCGCCGGTGCTGGTGGCGTGGTGGCTCGTCGCCGTGCTGCCGTTTTTCGCCGCCTGCGCAGTGCACGTTGCCTTGCTGTGGTTCGCGCTCGGGGCCCGCAGCCTGCACGACCATATCGAGCCCATCGCGCGGGCGCTCGCGCATCGCGATCTCGCGGAAGCGCGCCTGCTGACGGCGCGGATCGTCTCGCGCGAAACGGCCAATGCCGACGAAGCCGCACTTTCGCGCGCCGCCGTCGAATCCGCACTCGAAAACGGCAATGACGCGATCTTCGGCGCGCTCTTCTGGTTCGCGATCGCGGGCGGTCCGGGCGCGCTCGGATTTCGCCTCGCCAACACCCTCGACGCGATGTGGGGTTACCGCACCCCGCGCTATCTGCGCTTCGGCTGGGCGGCCGCGCGACTGGACGACGTGCTCAACTGGATTCCCGCACGCCTCACCGCCGCGAGCTATGCGCTGCTCGGCGACACGCGCACCGCGTGGCGTTGCTGGCGCGAACAGGCGCCGCGCTGGGACAGTCCGAACGCGGGGCCGGTCATGGCCTCGGGCGCCGGCAGTCTGAACGTGCTGATCGGCGGTCCCGCGGTCTATAACGGCGCGCTCGAACATCGGCCCACGCTCGGCTTCGGGCATCCCGCGAAAGCCGCTCACATCACGGCCGCGCTCATGCTGGTCGAGCGTACGGTGATTTTGTGGCTCGCGGTGCTGATCGTGCTCGCCTTGCTGAGCGTGCCCTTGCATGTCTGAACGAATGGACGAGTTGCGCTCACTTCAACATATCGAGCCGGGACACGCCGGTGAAGCGCCGGCTGCATGCGCGTCATCCGGTGCAACGATCGTGCACGGCGGCAATCTGCACGAAGCGGCTGAGCGCTACCGCATTCCGTATCCGGAGTGGCTCGATCTGTCGACGGGAATCAATCCGCACGGCTATCCGGTGCCGCCCGTTCCCGCCGACGCCTGGCGCCGCCTGCCCGATGAAGGCGACGACCTCGCCGAGTGCGCCGCGCGCTACTACGGCGCGCCGGACGCGGCGCATGTGTTGCCGGTAGCAGGCAGCCAGGCGGCGATTCGCGCGTTGCCGGCGTTGCTGCCGCGCGCGGTAGCCGGCGTCGCGCCGCTCACCTACAGCGAATATGCGCCTGCGTTCGAGCGGGGCGGGCATCGCGTGGTGCCGCTCGATATCTCGTGGGATGTACTGCCCGATTCGCTCACGCATGTGGCGGTCGTGAATCCGAATAATCCGACCGCCGGGCATCTGAGCGCTTCGAAGCTGCTCGCCTGGCACGCGCAATTGAGCGCGCGCGGCGGCACGCTGCTCGTCGACGAAGCCTTCGCGGATACGATGCCCGACGCTTCGCTAGCGGCCTTTACGGATCGCGACGGTCTGATCGTGTTGCGTTCGCCGGGGAAGTTCTTTGGACTTGCGGGCGTGCGCGCCGGTTTCGTGCTTGCCGCGCCCGCGCTGCTCGACAGCTTGCGCCGCGTGCTCGGCGCGTGGACCGTCAGCGGTCCCGCGCGTCATGCCGTGAGGGCGGCGCTGTTGGACCACGCCTGGCAACAGCAGATGCGCACACGGCTCGAAGCGGACAGCGCGCGCCTCGTCGATCTGCTGCAAGGTCATGGCATTCGTACCCGCAGCACGCCGCTCTTCGCCTGGACCGACGATCCACGTGCCGCAGCCCTGCACGAGGCATTGGCCACGCGCGGCGTGTGGACGCGGCTTTTCTCATCGTCAGGCAGCGTGCGTTTCGGTTTGCCCGCGAGCGAAGACGAATGGGCGCGCCTTGCCAACGCCTTGCGCGCGGCAGTCGACACGATCGACGCAACGCGACCGGCCTGAACCGTTGACGCGCGCAAACTGCCCACATCGCATTGCAATGCAATGCAGGGCAGCGCACCGATCCACCCAACGTAAAACTCGACGTTCGACCCAATGAATTTGTCTGCACGATCGCTCCGCCCCGCTCTCGCCGTCATGCTGCTCGCCATCGCGTTGCGCGCGCAAGCGGGCATCGCCGTGACCGACGACACGGGCGCCGTGCTCACGCTGCCCGCACCCGCGCAACGCGTGATCAGCCTCGCGCCGCATATCACCGAACTGCTCTACGCGGCCGGCGGCGGTGCGAAGATAGTAGGTGCCGTGTCGTACAGCGACTATCCGCCACAGGCGCAGCAACTGCCGCGCGTGGGTGACAACAAGTCGCTCGATCTCGAACGCATCGTCGCGTTGAAGCCCGACCTTATCGTGGTGTGGCGGCACGGTAACGCACAGCGCCAGCTGGATCGTCTGCGCGAATTGCACATACCGCTGTTCTTCAGCGAGCCGCATCATCTCGACGATGTCGCCGTCTCGTTGACGAAGCTCGGCGAATTGCTCGGCACCTCGCCTACCGCGGATGCAGCCGCCGCCGCATATCGTCGGGACATTGCGCGCCTGCGCGCGCAGTACGCCGACCGGCCAGCAGTCAGCGTGTTTTATCAGGTGTGGGATCAACCGTTGATGACGCTCAACGGCGAGCATATGGTCAGCGATGTTATCGAGCTATGCGGCGGGCGCAACGTGTTCGCGAAACTGCAACCGCTCGTGCCCACCGTTTCGACCGAAGCCGTGCTCGCGGCGAATCCGCAGGCAATCGTCACGGCAGCGCCCGGTGCGACGAAGCCCGACACGACCTTGCCTCAGCTCGGCGCGTGGCGCGCATGGCCGCGTCTGTCGGCGGTGGCGAATAACAATCTGTTTTCGATCGACGGCGACCTCATCAACCGCCCCGCGCCGCGCATCGCGCTAGGGGCGAAGCAGATGTGCGAGGACCTGGATCTCGCTCGCTCGCGCGTCAGGCAAAACGCGCAATAACGGGCTTAACGTGCATTAACGCCTGAGCCGATGGGCCCTCAGGCTCACGCGTTCCACTTTACGAGCGACCACTGTTGACTCTCGTCGCCGCGGCGCAGCCAGACGATGTTGGCGGTCTCCAGCGACCATCGCAAGCAACGTTCGAGCGGCACGTCGAGCGCCAACGACGCAATCGCGCGCATCACGCCCGCATGCGTGACCACATACGCCGGCGACAGCTCGCGCGTCTGCGCGTACGCGTCGAACCATGCGCGCACCCGCATGACGAACTGCGCGACGCTCTCGCCGCCATGCGCGCGTGCATGTTCGAAGTTGGACGCCCAGTCGTCGAGCAGTTCGCGATCGATCGCGTCCCAGCGCTGCTCTTCCCAATCGCCGAAATCCATTTCCTTCAGGCGATCGTCATGGCTGAGCACGCAGCCGAAGTCGTTCGCCAGTTCGACGGCGAGCGCCGAGCAGCGCGTCAGCGGGCTCGACATCACGACACGTGGCGCCGGCACCTGCAAGCTTGCGAGTCTTAAAGCAAGTGCCGCGGACGACACGTCGGCCGCCTCGGCGAGCGCCACATCGCTGTGGCCATAGCAAACGCCCGCGTCGAGTGCGACGGCGGGATGGCGAATCATGACGATATCCATGCGAGCCCTAGGAGATAGATGCCCAGTTCAAAGATCTGTTGCGCAAAGCCGAGACAATCGCCGGTGTAGCCGCCAATGCGCTTCACGAAATAGCGGCCCATTGTGAACCGCAACGCGACCAGCATCGCGAGCGCCGAGCCCGCGAACCGCCAGTCGGCCGCGAGCCATCCACGAGGTCCGTCCGGCCACAACAGCCACGGCAATCCGAATGCGGCGGCGCATAACAGTGCTGTGCCGCTCAGGCGCTGCGCGACCGGCTTCGCTTTGCCCTCGGCACGCACATAGTCGAGCGTGCAGAGATAGCTGATCGCACAGGCGCGGCTCGCCGCATGAGCCGCAACCATCAGACTTGCGGCGCGCAGCGGCGGCAACGAAGCGAGCGTCTGCCACTTGAGAACAAGCGCGACGACAAGCGCAATCGCACCAAAAGCGCCAATGCGCGAATCGTGCATGATGCGTAATGCATCGTCGCGCGTATAGGCGCCACCGAACGCATCGACGCAATCGGCGAGGCCGTCCTCGTGGAACGCGCCCGTTATCAATAGCGACGACGCCATCGACAACAACACCGCAACCCCCGCCGGAAAGACACGCAGCGCCGCGAGATAGACAAGCGCGCTGATGCCGCCGACCAACACGCCGACGAGCGGAAAATAACGCGCCGCCGCGTTCAGATAGTGCGGTTCATAGCCGACCCAGCGCGGCACGGGTACGCGTGTGAAGTAACCCAGCGCCGTGAAAAAGTAGCGCAATTCGGCCAGCGGTTTCATATATGGCTTGCGTGCTCGTTGACTGAAATGCGAAGTACGGCGCGGTTCACGCTTCGCGGTCCGCTACACCGGCCGATTCGAAGCTCGCCATCTCGTTGATGAACGCGCAGGCCGCGCGCAGCAACGGCACCGCGAGCGCCGCACCGGTGCCTTCGCCGAGCCGCATGTCGAGCGATAGCAGCGGCTGTGCGCCGAAATAGTCGAGCATGCGCCGATGTCCCGCCTCGTTCGACGCATGCGCGAACACGCAATATTCACGCACGTCGGGCGCAATTGCGTCCGCAATCAACAGCGCTGAACTGGCGATGAAGCCGTCGACCAGAATCGTCATGCGCGCTTGCGCGGCGGCGAGATAGGCGCCGGCCATCATCGCGATTTCGAAGCCGCCGAAGGTTGCGAGCACATCGAGAGGAGCCGTGGATGCGTCGTGATGCGCGAGCGCCGCCGCAAGCACGCTGCGCTTCTTTGCGAGCCCGGCGTCGTCCAGACCGGTGCCGCGGCCCACGCATTCGTCGATCGGCACGCCGCAGATGCGGCTCATCAGGCACGCCGCCGCCGATGTGTTGGCGATACCCATTTCGCCCAAGCCGATCACGTTGCTGCCGAGCGCAGCGTGATGCCGCACGCGCGCCGCGCCGGCTTGCATCGCGGTGAGCGCCTGCTCGTGCGTCATCGCAGGTTCGTGTGCGAAGTTGCGCGTGCCCGCGCCGACCGGAATATCGACAAGGCCATCGGTGCGCGGCAACGGCGTCGCGATACCCGCATTGACCACTTCGAGCTCGATGCCCGCGACGCGGCTCAATGCATTGACTGCCGCGCCGCCCGCGAGAAAATTCGCGACCATCTGCGCGGTCACCGCTTGCGGATACGGGCTGACGCCTTCGGCCGCAATGCCGTGGTCGCCGGCGAACACGATCAGCGCGGGGCGCTGGACCGCCGGATGGGTAGTGCGCTGAATCAGGCCCATCTGACGCGCGAGCGTTTCGAGCCGGCCGAGACTGCCGGGCGGCTTCGTCTTCGTGTCGATGACGTGCTGAAGCTCGCTGCCTAACGTCTGTTCGAGCGGTTCTACCTGGGGCAATCGGGACAAGCGTGGCGAAGAGGTCATGAGTTTCGTGAAGATAAAAGATGTTCAGTTCTGAGCGTTAGCTTGACGACGTGTCATGGTTCCAAGCAGATTCGTGACGCGAGCGCGGCGCAGGAATGAGCGCCTCGTGCTCGCCGTCGCGAATCAGGATCAACGGATAGCCGAATACGCGGCTCGTCAACGCAGGCGTCAGTACCTCGTGCACACGCCCCGCGTAGGCGGCGCCCGCACCGTCGAGCAGCAGCGCGTGCGTCGCGAACCGGCGCGCGAGGTTCAGGTCGTGACAGGAAAACAGCAGGGTCCGCGTCGACTCACGCGTCCATGCGCTGAGCGCTTCCAGGCACTCGATCTGATGATGCAAGTCCAGATGCGATAAAGGTTCGTCGAGCAGAAGGAGCGGCGCTTGCTGACAGAGCACCGCTGCGAGCGCCACGCGCTGACGTTCGCCGCCGGAAAGCGACAGCACGTCTCGTGCGGCTAATGCGGTGAGCCCCAGCAAGTCCAGCGCGGCACGCGCGGCCTCGCGGTCACCCTCGCCCTCCCAACCCCAGCCGGTCAAATGCGGAAAGCGGTTCAGCATCACGATGTCGAGCACGCTCGCGCTGAATGCGTCGGGCGCGCTTTGCGGCATTAACGCGCGGCGCTGCGCGAGTTGCCGCGTGTGCCAGGCGGACATACGCACGCCATCGAGTTCCACGTGGCCAGCCGAGGGTTCACGCAAACCCGCGAGCGTGGATAAGAGTGTCGTCTTGCCGGCACCGTTCGGACCGGCCACGCACCAGATCTCGCCCGGATAAAACGTATGCGTGAACGCATCGAGCAACGTGCGCGCGCCCGCACGCAAGCTCACGCGTTGCGCGCTGAGCGTGGGCTGCGAGAGGTTGTTAGTGGGCATCATCGGCGGGCGCGCAGCAGCATCCAGAGAAACACCGGCACGCCGATAATCGACGTGATCACGCCGACCGGCAGTTGCGCCGGCGCGATCACAAGGCGCGCGATCAGATCGGCGCCCATTACCGCCACCCCGCCGCCGAGAGCCGCGGCGGGCAGCAGCATACGTTGGTCGTTGCCGAACGCGAGCCGCAACATATGCGGCACCACGAGTCCGACAAAGCCGATGGTGCCCGCCGTCGTCACAGCCGCTGCGGCGGCGAGCGAGGCCGCAAGATACACGCGCAACCGCAACGGCATGACCGCAACGCCCAACGCCTGCGCGGCAGCGTCGCCTCGCAACAGTACATTCAGGCGCGGCGCAACGGGCACGATGGCAATCAGCACGACGACCAGCGCGACGAGTGCGGTCCACGGCAGCGCATTGCCATTGAGGTCGCCGGTCAGCCAGAACAACATGCCGCGCAAACGATTGTCCGGCGCAAGATTGAGCAGCAAGGTAATGAGCGCGCCCCAGCCTGCCGCGATGACGGCGCCAGTCAGAAGCAGGCGCGGTGACGTGTCCTGCGGTTCGCCGCGCCACAACTCGCGACGCGCAAGGCCGAGCACGAGAAGAATAGACACGAATGCGCCCGCGAACGCCGACGCATCGACGAGCCACCACGCGCAACCGGCGATCATTGCGACGAGCGCAAAAGTTGCGGCGCCGCCCGATACGCCTAATACATAGGGCTCAGCGAGCGGATTGCGCAACAACACCTGCAGCAGCGCGCCAGCCAATGCGAGCAATGCGCCGCAAGCAAAACCGGCCAGCGCGCGAGGCAAACGCAGCGTGCGCACGATCTCGCCGGCGAGATCGGCGGAGTTTGCGTCAGACGCGCCCGCATGCAGCGGCGAAAGCGCCTCGATCACGCGCGCAGGCGCGAGCGCCACACTGCCCAATGCGAGCGACGCCATCAGTACTGCAAGCGCGGCGACAGCAAGCACGAGCCAGATCGCGGCGGCGCGTTTCGCAGTCATCGCGTGAAGCGTGGCGGGCATCGAACCTTCATGACGGCTCATCGGCGCGTTCCCAGCACGGCGCAGGCATCACTGCTGTTGCCAGCCGACCGTGACATAGGCACCGCGCCGCGGCGAGTTATACGAGTAGGCCGTTTCATAGTCCTTGTTGAACACATTCTGGATTTGCGCGGCCACGTACCATGCCTTCGTGACGTTGTAGCGCGCAGCCAGGTTGACGACACCGTAGCCGCCGAGCTTGCCGCTGCTGTCTTCGCGCGGACCGCTCACGATCCACTCACCGCCCACGCGCCATCCTGCAATACTGCGATTCACCGTCAGCGACGCGAAACGCCGCGCTCGCCGCACGAGGTCGGTATCGTTGTCGAGGTCGACCGGATTTTGCAGCGTCACCGACGCGCGCACGTCGGTCTTGCCTACATGTCCGCTCCACGATCCTTCGAGTCCTTGCACTTTTGCATGGCCCACGTTTTCGACCAGATAGATCCCCGGCGTCACCTGTTCATAGTCGATCAGATTCGAATAACGCGTCTGGAAAGCACTCAAACGCATCACACCGAGCGCATTCGACGCGTATTGCAACGCTGCTTCGATCGAATGACTGCGCTCCGGCTGAATGGACGGATTACCGCTCAGCGGATAGTACAGATCGTCGAAGCTAGGCGCGCGAAACGAACTGGAATAGCTTGCGCTTAGCTTCCAGCGCGACGTGATGTCGAAGCCATAGCCGAGATAGTAACTGTTCGCTCCGCCGAAATCGGAGTACTGGTCGCGCCGCAGGTTAGCCTGTATCTGGTTGCGCCCGAAGCGTGCCGTATAACCGGCGAAGCCCGAGTCGACATGACGAGTGGGCGCGGCAAACGTATCGGAGTCGAGACTCTGGTCCAGATGCTCGTAGCCGACCTGCAGTTTCTGCTGCGCGGCCAGCGCAAAATCGTTCTGCCAGGTGTACTGTCGATTGTCGGTGTCGAAGCGGCCGTTATACAGACCGTTGGTGTTCGACACGCTGCGGTCGTCGCCTTGCGCAACGATGAAGTGCGTGGTCCACCAGTCCGTTAGCTTGCCGTTAGCGAAGGCGGACAACTGACGCACTTTCGTGTACAGATTGTTCAGATCGGTCGGCTCGCCGTACGCATTGTCGTAGCTGTTGTTGCCGTTCGACTGGAGATAGCGGGCGCCCGCGTCCCAGTTGTCGGTGAACTTATGGCGCAGCGAAGCGGAGATGCTCTCGTTCAGATAGCCGTTCGCATTGGGGTTCGCATTCGGCGCCTCAGGGGGATTGAGCGCGGAAAAACCGTCGTCTTTCGAACGCGCGAGCGAGATGTTGAAGGTCGTGCGGCCGTCCTTATCCAACGCGCCGTTCGCGCCTACCTGTTGTGTCTGCGTGTGGTAGCTGCCGTAGCCCACGGAAAAATTGAAACGCGGCGGATGATCGCCGCCGTCTTTCGTGAACACCTGGACCACGCCTCCAATCGCGCCCGAGCCATACAACGCCGACACGTTGCCGTTCACTACTTCGACGTGATCGACCTGATCGAGCGGAATCTGCGCAATTTGCGCGGTGCCGAGACTCACGGAATCGACGCGCACACCGTCGATGAGAATCAGCGATTGCGTCGACGACGCGCCGCGCAGATACAGGCTCGCTGTCGAACCGGGCCCACCTGTGCGCGAGATTTGCGCGCCGGGCGCGAGTTGCAGCAGACCCGGCAGATCGGTTGCGGTGGTATCGGCAATGTCCTGCTGATCGAATAGCGACGTTTGCGGAATCGTGTCGGCGAGCGCTTGAGGTCCGCGCTCGGCGGTGACGACGACGGGCGACAAAACAGCAGGTGATGATTCGGTGATAGCGACGGATACAGCGCTCGTAGCGACTGGTGCGACTGCAACCGACGGCGCAGGCGAACTGTCGGCGGCTTGCGCATGCGCGAGCTGCGGCAGCCCTGCAAATGCGAGCAGCGCCGCGCGGGCGATAGGGGACAGCATGAGTGAAGTTTCCCGTGGATGGCGTGCGCGGCCCGCTTCCCCGCAGGCCGTCGCGTAACGAGGCGCGAGCGCTTTTGACTTCATTTCGCGGGCGCGCGCCTCTCCCTCTGGCCGGTATCCGGGCTGACGACGCTCGATCCCGCCTTCCCACGCGTGACGCGCAGTGGCACACTCGCATGTTGAACTGGAACACGCGATGGGGATCGAACTGCAAACGCGAACTGCAAAGCACGAAGTGCAAAGCGAATGCGGTCGCTTACCGTTGCGGGGGCAGCGCAGGTTCGCGCGTTCAGGTGAACGGCGCGCCCTGCTTCCCGTTTAACTGCACGCGCAATGAATTGCGCGCGCGGGCACCAGAGTGCGGCCAGTGTATGAGCGGCCTCGGGGCCAGTCAAGAATGCGGGTCACGACAGCGATGATTCGGACAGGAGCAGAGTATTGTCCGACGCGATCTGTGACACACGAGTACTTTTTCATCTTCAGTCGAAAAAAGCCTGCATAAAGCGGTGTTGTTACGTCTCGAAACGAGACAAATGTCGGAACGTGCGGCATTCCGCGCTAAAATGCGAGGTCTTTAGAGGACGCAGCACATGCTCACCGAACTCGAAACACTCTCACAGAATATCGGCAAGCTGATAGCGATCAGCCAGCGCCACAACGAAGCGCGCGTTGCGCTTGAAGAGCAGCTCGCCCAGTCGCGCGCCGAGGCAGAAACCACGCGCACGGAACTTGCCATGGTGCGCGAGGAACGCGATGCACTGCAAGCGGAGCGCGACGCGCTGTCGGCCAAGATCGACGACGCTCAAGTGCGGCTCAATGCGATCCTCGAAAAATTGCCGCGCGCTCGCGGGCACAACGAGCCGGACAACCAGCTCGATCTGCTCGAGCCCGCTCAGCATGAAGTCGAAGCGGAGAGCGACGCCACTCGCCATGGAGAAAATGCATGACCACCAAGCAGATCGAAGTATCGATTCTCGGCGTGCCCTATCGCCTCGCCTGCTCGCCGGAAACGGAAGGCGCGCTGCTTGAAGCAGTCGCACGAGTCGACGCCGAAATGTCGAAGATCCGCAATAACAGTAACGTGCGCGGCACGGATCGTATTGCTGTCATGGCCGCGCTGTCGCTGGCATCGGAACTGCTTAAGCTGCAATCGAGCGTGCGTCACGGAGAAGCATTTCCCGCTGAAGAAATCAGGCGTACAATGCATCAAATGAACGAACAACTGGGTACTGTGATCGAGCAGTACACCATGCAGTAAGCAGCAAGTTTGCAACGTGTCTGGAAGTAGAAGTGGCCGGTCTTCGGGTCGGCTGCAGATTCAACCAGGTGGCACACGTAGCAGCTGAGCAAAGCGCGTGAGAGCATGCACGAGCACACTCGGCAAACGTTTCACCTGAATGGTTTTAGCTTCATCGGTTTAGCTTCCCTGCCTGGTTCGCCAAGGTCATATATTCCTTGAACCAATGCCATGTGCACGGTTGCGGAAATTTGTAGCACGGGCGTGCGCGTCACTCTGTCTGATGTACCCGAAGTGCTGCTAACTGCGACCAATTCTGAACCCCCGGTTCAGGATGCCGGCCTAGCGGCCAAGGCGGGGACCTTATTTGGAACGGCATCGGACTACTGTCCGGTGCCGTTTTTGTTTGGGCTCCGGCTTTTCCAACCTTAACGTTCCTTTCGATTCATGCGCTACTGGCTAATGAAGTCCGAACCGGACGAAGCAAGCATCGACCATCTTGCCAACGCACCGCACCGCACGTTGCCGTGGACCGGCGTGCGCAACTATCAGGCGCGCAACTTCATGCGCGACGCGATGCAGGTCGGCGACGGCGTGCTGTTCTATCACTCGAGTTGTCCCGAGCCTGGCATCGCCGGGATCGCCGAGGTAGCGTCTACCGCTTACCCGGACCCGACTCAGTTCGACAAGAAGAGTCCTTACTACGATCCTAAGTCGTCGCAGGAAACGCCGCGCTGGCTGCTCGTCGACGTGGTCTTCAAGAAGAAGATTCCGTTGATTCCGCTCGCCGCATTGCGCGAGCACGACGAGCTGAAAGACATGCGAGTGCTGGCGAGAGGCAACCGTCTGTCCATCACGCCGGTCACCGAAGCCGAGTGGCGCTTCATCACGAAGCGACTCGCCTGAGTTCGCTGGTGCTTGCTGCAACGGCGCCACGAACGATGTCACTCACCGCTGCTCATCGCACGGTTAAATTGGGGAACCAAGCTCAGGTTACAAGCGCCTAACGCACTTGCAAACGGACTACCAACGGCGCACACAGCGCCGTGCCGTTGCATCGCGCCTGCCGGATCGTGCGCAATCCTGTTCAAGCAAGGAGTTCCACACAGATGAAAAACACCGCACGTGCACTCGCTTTCGCGCTCGTCTGCGCCGCGCCTGCAGCCCTCGTGCTCACGCCCGCTATGGCACGCGCGCAGAGCGTCGCGCCCTATCAACCGGCCGGCGTGCTGTCGCTGAACGCGCAGGCCAGCGCGGAAGTGCCTCAAGACGTCGTCGAAATCACGCTCTTTTACGAGCAGGAAGCGAGCGATCCGTCGGCTCTTACTTCAACGCTAAACCAGCGTGCCGATTCGGCATTGCAAAAAGCCAAAGGCGTGAGTGGCGTGACCGCGCGCACAGGTTCGTTCTCGATCTATCCGTCTACCGATCGCGATGGCCGCATCTCCGCATGGCGCGGCCGCACGGAGGTCGTGCTCGAGTCGCACGACTTCGCCGCGGCGTCGAAGCTTGCAGGGCAAATGGCGCCCATCATGCAGGTCGGCAATGTGCAGTTCTCGCTGTCGCCCGCGGCGCAACGCGCCGCTGAACAAAAGCTGACTGGCGATGCAATCAAATCGTTCCGTGAGCAGGCGGCTTCGTCCGCGCAGGCGTTCGGCTACAGCGGTTATTCGATTCGCGAGGTCAACGTCGGACATAACGGCGCCATGCCGCGGCCCGTCATGATGATGAGCGCGCGCGCCATGGGCGCCGACGCCAAGATGTCGGCCCCTGTGCCGATTGAAGGCGGCACGTCGACGGTAACGGTGAATGTGTCGGGCTCGGTGCAGATGAAGTAACGCGCGGTCCACCTGCCGCCGCATGCGGCGGCAAAAAAAACGCCACGGCATGCCGTGGCGTTTTTTATTCAGAACACAACGTGCCGCGCTACGGCAGCGCGTGCGCCGGTTCGCCGGGGCTGCGACGATACGACCACACGAGCATCGCAATGCCAACGAGGATCATCGGCAACGAAAGCCATTGGCCCATGGAGAGACCCATGGCGAGCAGGCCCAGGAAGTCGTCGGGCTCACGGGCGAATTCGACCGTAAAGCGCGCGAGGCCATAACCGATCAGGAACACCGCCGAAATAGCGCCGAGCGGCCTTGGCTTACGCGAGAAGAAGAACAGCACGAAGAAAAGCGCGACGCCCTCGAGCGCGATCTCATACAGCTCTGACGGGTGACGCGGCAGCATGTGATATTGCGCGAAGACTTCGTTCAGCTTCCATTGCGCGGCCAGTTGCGGATGCGCGGCGAGCCATGCGGCGTCGTCGGGCGCGGCGCCTGGAAAGAGCATCGCCCACGGCGCCGACGGATCGGTCACGCGCCCCCACAACTCACCGTTGATGAAGTTGCCGAGACGCCCTGCCGCCAGTCCTGTCGGCACCATCGGCGCGACGAAGTCGGTGACCTGCAGCCACGAGCGTTTGCGCTGATAGGCGAACAGCACCATGGCGAGCGTCACGCCGAGGAAGCCGCCGTGAAACGACATGCCGCCTTCCCACACCTTGAAGATGTCGAGCGGATGCGCGAAATAAAAGCTCGCTTTATAGAACAGCACGTAGCCGAGCCGGCCCCCGAGAATCGTGCCGAGCACGCCGTAAAACAGCATGTCGTCGATATCTTTGGGTGTCCAGCCTTGCGCCGCGACGAACGGCAAACGCAGCCGCAGCCGGCCGACGACGATCGCCGCGATGAACGCGACGAGGTACATCAGTCCATACCAGCGCACGGCGAGCGGCCCCAGATGAATGGCAACGGGGTCGAAATTCGGGTGAATGAGCATCGTGTTGTTATGGGCAGTTCGGGTTCAGAAACTAGTTTGTATCGATAAGGCGCGGCTTGCGCCGTCTGCATTGGACGGCTGCGCATGCAATGCGTTCGCCGCAGTCACGTTAATTACGGTACGCGGGCAGCTTGCCCATCGGCACTCGCCGCATGCGCCCGCACGATTTCGATGAAGCCCGCCAGCACCGGGCTCACTTTCGCGGTTCGCCACACGAGCCCGGTTTCGATAGCGGGCACCGACTCGGACAACGGCCGGTACACGACGCCGGTCCGGCGCAGGTTACGCAACGATTGCGGCACGAGTGCGACACCCATGCCGGCCGACACGAGGCTCACGATGGTCTGCATCTGGATCGCCTCCTGCCCGACCCGCGGCTGAAGCCCCGCCACGCCGTAGCAATCCATAATGATGTCATAAAAGCCTGGCGCCAAACGTCTTGGGAAGATGACGAGCGGTGCATCGGCAAGCTCACGCAGGCTGACCGGCGTGTCGAGCCATTCCGCATGCGGGTCGCCGCCACCGCCCGCAGCGCCGCCACTGGCCGCCACGCGCGCCGCCGTGTCGGTCGACATGGCGATCACGAGCGGCTCGCGCGCGATCGGCAGCCACGAAAGTTGCGCGGCATGACGCGACGGCACGGGGGCAATCACGAGCCCCGCGTCGATGCGTCCGGCGACGAGTTCGTCCACCTGCACGTCGCTCGTTGCTTCGGTGAGTTCAAGCCGCACGCGCGGATAGCGCGCGCCGAAGTCGCGCAGTAAAAGCGGCAACAAGCCATAGTCCGCCGTCGAAACGAATGCGAGCGACAGCGCGCCCGCCTCGCCGCGCGCGAGGCTCTGTGCAAGCGGCCGCAAGCCCTCCGCAGCCGCCAGCAGACGCTGCACCTCCGGCAGCAGATCCGCGCCCACAGGCGTCAATTCAACGGACCGCTTGGTGCGCGCGAATAGTTCCACCCCAAGCGTTTCCTCCAGCGCACGGATTGCCTGCGACAGAGGCGGCTGGGTCATCGAAAGGCGCGCGGCCGCGCGGCCGAAGTGCTTTTCTTCGGCGACGGTCACGAAATAGCGCAACTGGCGCAGGTCAGGAACGGCAGGCAGCATTATTAATACATTTTACGACCTATTCGGCCGTCAATAATATATTGGACACGCACATCGCAAAATTGCATTCTTGCCTGACGGGTCCGAACTACACTGGACCGACCAGCAAAACAAACAGACCGGAGATCCTCATGCCCTACAACCGTCGTTCGCAGAACATCACGCAAGGCGTGGCCCGTTCGCCGAACCGCTCGATGTACTACGCACTCGGCTATCAGAAAGAAGATTTCGACAAGCCGATGATCGGCATCGCCAACGGCCATTCGACCATCACGCCGTGCAACGCCGGTCTTCAGCGACTTGCCGACGCTGCCGTGGCCGCCGTCAAGGGCGCGGACGCGAATCCGCAGATCTTCGGCACGCCGACTATTTCCGACGGCATGTCCATGGGCACCGAGGGCATGAAGTACTCGCTCGTGTCGCGGGAAGTCATCGCGGACTGTATCGAGACGTGCGTGCAGGGCCAATGGATGGACGGCGTGGTCGTGATCGGCGGCTGCGACAAGAACATGCCGGGCGGCATGATCGGCCTCGCGCGCATGAACGTGCCGGGCATTTACGTGTATGGCGGCACGATCCGTCCGGGCAACTGGAAGGGCACGGATCTGACGATCGTGTCGTCGTTCGAAGCCGTCGGCGAATTTACGGCGGGACGGATGTCGCAGGAAGACTTCGAAGGCGTCGAACGCAATGCGTGCCCGTCGACGGGATCATGCGGCGGCATGTACACCGCCAACACGATGAGCTCGTCGTTCGAGGCGCTCGGCATGTCGCTGCTCTATTCGTCGACAATGGCCAATCCCGATCAGGAAAAGGTCGACTCGGCCGCTGAATCGGCGCGCGTACTTGTTGAAGCCGTCAAGAAAGATCTGAAGCCGCGCGACATCATCACGAAGAAGTCGATTGAAAACGCCGTGGCCGTGATCATGGCGACCGGCGGCTCGACCAACGCCGTGCTGCACTTTCTGGCAATCGCGCACGCGGCGGAAGTCGAGTGGACCATCGAGGACTTCGAGCGCATGCGCAAGAAGGTGCCGGTGATCTGCAACCTGAAGCCGTCGGGCCAGTACGTCGCCACCGACCTGCACAAAGCCGGCGGCATTCCGCAAGTCATGAAGATCCTGCTCGACGCGGGTCTGCTGCATGGCGACTGCATCACCATCACCGGCAAGACGCTCGCTGAAGAACTGAAGGACGTGCCGGCCAAACCGCGCGCGGATCAGAAGGTGATCTTTCCGATCGATCAGGCGTTGTACAAGGAAGGCCACCTCGCAATCCTGAAGGGCAACCTGGCCGAAGACGGCGCGGTCGCGAAGATCACGGGCCTGAAGAACCCGGTGATCACGGGTCCGGCCCGCGTATTCGATGACGAGCAAAGCGCGCTTGAAGCGATTCTCGCCGACAAGATCGTTGCCGGCGACGTCGTCGTGTTGCGCTACCTCGGCCCCAAGGGCGGCCCGGGCATGCCGGAAATGCTGGCGCCGACTTCGGCGATCATCGGCAAGGGTCTCGGCGAAAGCGTCGGCCTCATCACCGACGGACGCTTTTCAGGCGGCACATGGGGCATGGTGGTTGGTCACGTCGCACCCGAAGCCTTCGTGGGCGGCACGATCGGCCTCGTGCAGGAAGGCGACTCGATCACGATCGACGCGCACAAGCTGCTCCTGCAACTAAATGTGGACGACGCCGAACTTCAGCGCCGCCGCGCCGCATGGCAGCAACCGCAACCGCGTTATACGCGTGGCGTGCTGGCGAAGTACTCGGCCCTCGCACTGCCGGCCAACAAGGGTGCCATAACTGGCTGAAGCAACGAGCCAGGACGGCACTCGCGGTGACCAGGGAGCCTGAAGCCCGGTCAAGCCCTACGTAAAAGCGAAAGGGGCGCACGAAAAACCGTGCGCCCCTTTCCTTTTATAATGTTCTGACCACAAGCCGGGCAACCGCACCGGCGGAGACCAGAATGAAATCAATGTCGTGTACGGTGCTTGCAACGGCTGTTGCATTCGTGACCATGTCGATCGGCATCATCCCGGCCGCGCATGCCGAGGCGCCCATGGGACTTGCGCTTGCCCAACAGCAGAACTGCATGAGCTGCCACTCGGTCTCGCGTCCGTTCATGGGGCCGGCGCTGCACGATGTCGCCGCGAAATATGCCGGCCGCGAAGACGCCGCTATCTACCTGAAGCACAAGATTCTGGACGGCAGCACGGGCGTATGGGGCCCGGTGCCCATGCCCGCGAATACGCAACTTACGCCCGATCAGGCGGCTGCGCTGGCGGGCTGGGTGCTCACGCTTAAATGATCCTGGCTGATTGATTAACCTGGGCGTGAGCGGGGCTCGATGCGTCGCGCCACGCGCGGGGCACCGCTGCATCGACTGTCACGCGCCGCCCGATCGCCGGGCAATCTCCGCTTCAACCGCTTCGCGTACCCAACCGGTCATCTGGTTCTCAAGAGTCGATACGACTTCGCGCGTGATCTGATCGACGAGCCGCGTTGCGTGCTCTTCGACAGCGCTGCGACAGCGTGCTTCGATGACGCCGCGCCCTTCGCCCGCGAGGAATCCCGCGACCCGCTCACGCAGCCGCTCGGCGATGCGTTCGGCATCGACAGCGGATTGGCCGTTCGTATCAAGTTCCTGAGCGATATCCGGCGGCACCGTCGCGGCGGCTTCAAACGGCGGAGGCGGTTCCGTCCGATCAAACGTGGCTGCGGACGCTGCCAGCGCGTCGTCATGCGTGTGCTCGGCTTCGGCCGAAACATGCGGCCGCGGTTTGTTCGTGGCATGAGCATGATCGGCCGTCGAACGCGCCTTATCGGTTACGGCAGCGTTAGCCGCAGTCCCCAAAGGCCGCGGCGCAAGCACCGGCTCCGGCGCACGCGTTTCTTCCGGTGTGAGGACCGGCTGCGGCGCGAGTTCGGGCTCCGCGGTGACGTCCGGCTGACGAAGCGTTTCTGCTTCACGCAGCGGCGTTTCCGCTGGCGCAGCCGGAGCAGCGGCGCCGGAATGCGGCTCGCGACGTTGGGCCACATGGCCCGGCACCAGCACCTCGCTCAGAACCGGGATGGAGTTATCGTTGGGATCGGACACCTGCGCCCTCCGTATTTGAGACGTAGCGAAAGCAGGCCGCGTATGCGCCGAATCGCCTCGACAGGGCACAACGCGACGCGGAACGGAAACCTAACCGCCCTGCTTGTAGTTGTTCAAAGCATAGCCGCGATCGCGATAGAAGCGGTAGCGTTCGCGGCCCGCAGCGAGCTCGTCGTGTGCGTTACCGACCACTTCCAGCAATCTTTCGAAGCGCGCGAATTGCGCGGGCACGCTCGCGCCCAGATTGAGCAGCACCTGATGATGAGGGACGTCGTCGAGATTCGTGGCCAGCACGATCGGCGTTTGCGCGGCGAGCGGCGTGCCGGCCATGCAGTGCGGCACGAAGTCGAGCGCGGAAAAGGTCCACAACTGTTCGTCGAAAGCGCGCAGGCGCTCCGGCTCGGCCACGACGATGGTGGGCTGTCCCGCCTGATACGCCTTGCGCACCAGGCGGCATGCATACAGCAGCGAGTCGCCGACGTTCGAGTGAAAATCGATTCTCGTCATGGGCGACTCCTTCTGAAGCCGGGTGCGATCGCTCGGGCACGTGCCAAGCGTGCCACGCGTGCAACGTTACTGCGATGCGTCATTGCGCGGCGCGGTCGATCAGGAACTGCGCGAGGAGCGGCACCGGACGACCTGTCGCGCCCTTCGCCGCCCCGCTCTTCCATGCGGTGCCGGCGATGTCGAGGTGCGCCCACGGATACGCGTCGGTGAAGCGCGACAGAAAGCACGCCGCCGTGACGCTGCCCGCCGGACGCCCGCCGATGTTGGCCAGATCGGCGAAATTCGACTTCAGCTGTTCCTGATACTCGTCGTCGAGCGGCAGGCGCCAGGCCGGGTCGGATGCCTCACGCGATGCGTCGAGCAACTCGCCCGCGAGCGCGTCGTCTTTGGAGAAGAGGCCGCTGTTGTGGTGGCCGAGCGCGATGATGCAAGCACCCGTCAGCGTGGCGATGTCGATCACCGCAGCGGGCTTGAAGCGCTCCGCATAAGTGAGCGCGTCGCACAAAATCAGGCGCCCTTCTGCGTCGGTGTTCAACACTTCGATCGTCAAACCCTTCATGCTGGTGACGATGTCGCCCGGCTTCGTGGCCGTGGCCGAGGGCATGTTCTCGACCGCGGGAATGATGCCGACCACGTTGATGTTCAGGCCCATTTCGGCGACGGCGCGCAATGTGCCCAGCACCGAACCGGCGCCGCACATGTCGTACTTCATCTCGTCCATGCCTTCGCCTGGCTTGAGCGAAATGCCGCCCGTGTCGAACGTCACGCCCTTGCCGACCAGCACCACCGGCGCGGCCTTCGCGGCGCCGCCCTGGTACTGCAGGACGATGAACTGCGCGGGTTCGACCGAGCCGGCCGTGACCGACAGGAACGAGCCCATCTTCAGCGCTTCGCACTGTTTTTCGCCGAGCACTTCGACCTTCAGCTTCCAGTCTTTGGCAAGCTTCTTCGCCGTGTTCGCGAGATAGGTCGGCGTGCAGACGTTGCTCGGCAGATTGCCAAGGTCGCGCGTTAGATCCATGCCGTTGGCAAGCGCCGCGCCCTGCTTTGCCGCGAGCTTGGCGGCTTTCTCGTCGCCTGTATTCACGCTGAAGACAATGCGCTTCAGTGCGCGAGCAGAGTTGTCCGGCTTGCTCTTCATTTGCGTGAACTTATAGGTCAGTTCGCGCAGCGCGAGGATCGCGGCGCGCACGCCCCAGTCGGCCGTACGCTCGAGGATAGGCAGTTGGGCCAGCGTGAAGGTGACCTGCACGACCTTCGTGGTGAGCAGCGCGCGCCACGCCGCGCGCACGGCTTCGCCATAGGCTTTCTGACTGAAAGCGTCCTGTTTGCCGAGGCCTACGAGCAGCACACGCGACGCGCCGATACCCGAGACTTCGTGCAGGAACAGCGTGGTGCCCGCTTTGCCGTCCATGTCGCCCGCCTTGATGATGCGGGTCAGGAGGCCCTTGGTGGCCGCGTCGATCTCAAGTGCCGCGCCCGAGAGCGTTTGCGACTCGAACACGCCGATTACGATGCAATCGGATTTCCCGGTGAGGAAACCGTTTGACGAGCCTTTGGTCCAATCACAGGCTTTTATGCTAAAGTCCATCGCGCTTGTCCTCGGATAAAATCTGGGCTTAGGATGAAAGCCGCAATTATCCGCTATTTTTCCCGCGGCGGCTGCACCGGAGGCGTGACGGGAAGCAACCCGCGCGTCGCTGAGAGCGCCCCCTCTCGTCATCAATAATGATCTTCGAACGCTCCCTCCAGCGCGAACTCGCGTATACGGCTGGTGCCGTGTTCATGGTTCTCCTCACGCTCGTGCTGACCACGATGATGATCCGCATCGTCGGCTTCGCGGCGCAGGGCGAAATCGACCCGCGCGACGTGCTGGTCCTGATCGGGCTGACCGTGATCGGCTATCTGGCCATCATGCTCGTCGCCACCCTGTTCGTGTCGATCCTGTTCGTGCTGACACGCTGGTACAAAGACTCCGAGATGGTCGTGTGGCTGTCTTCGGGCGTGAGTCTCACGCAGTTCATCAAGCCGATTGGCATCTTCGCCACGCCGATCATCATTCTCATCATGTTCTTCGTGTTCGTCGGCTGGCCGTGGTCCAACCAGCAGAGCAAGCTGATCCGCGCGCGTTTTCAACAGCGAGACGAAGTTTCGCTACTCGCGCCCGGCCAGTTCCGCGAATCGGCGAGCACTCACCGCGTGTTCTTCATCGAGAAGATGTCGCCCGACCAGGGCCATGTGGAGAACGTGTTCGTGACGAGCACGGAGAACGGCAAGGTCAACGTGGTCGTGTCCAAGAACGGCCACACCGAAACGCATAAGAACGGCGACCGCTTTGTCGTTCTGGAGAACGGCCGCCGCTATGAGGGCGAACCGGGACACGCGGATTTCCGCATCATGGAGTTCGAGCGTTACGGCGTCAAAATCGAGAGCCAGCCGGTCGTCAATACGACGAGCACCACCGGCACGCCCACCCTCACGCTGCTGCGCAATCCGACCAGAGACAATCTCGCGGAGTTCGCATGGCGCGCCGGTCTGCCGCTCATCGCGATCAACCTGATGCTGCTCGCCATTCCGCTTGCGCATCAGAACCCGCGGCGCAGCCGCACGATCAATCTTGTCATGGCCGTGCTGATCTATCTGACCTATTCGAATCTGTTGAACGTCGTCCAGTCGTGGATCGAGCAAGGCAAGATGTCGTTCGGGGTTGGACTCGTGAGTCTGCATGTGATCGTGGCCGCGGTTGTCGCGTTCATCTTCTGGCTGCGCGTGCGCAACCGGCCGCTGTTCACGCGGGCCATGTTCACCCGTTCGCAGGGAGCGTGACCGATGCGCATCTATGAAAGGTACTTCGCGCGTCAGATCTATCTCACGTTCATCTTCATTCTGTTCGCGTTTTCGGGCCTGTTCTTTTTCTTCGACCTGATTAACGAACTCAATTCGGTTGGCCACGGCAACTATAAATTCCAGTACGCGGTATTGCGCGTCGCGCTGCAAACGCCGTCGCGCTTCTACGAAATCATTCCGGTTGCCGCGTTGATCAGCGCGATCTACGTGTTCGCGCAAATGGCGGCGAACTCCGAGTACACGATTTTCCGCGTATCCGGGCTTGCCACCAATCAGGCATTGCGCTCTCTGCTGAAGATCGGCATTCCGCTCGTGTTTCTCACGTATCTGATCGGCGAAGTGGTCGGTCCGTACACGGATCAGTTGTCGGAACGTGTGCGGCTGGAGGCGCTGGGGTCGTCGGTATCGAGCAACTTCCAGTCGGGCGTGTGGGTGAAAGACACGCTCACGGCGCGCGCGGACGGCGAGCAGGTTACGCGCTTCGTGAACGTCGGCGAACTGAAGCCGGACGCGACAATCAGTAACGTACGGATTTACGAGTTCGATTCGAAGTTCCGGCTCGCGAATGTGCGCATTGCGAAGTCCGGCGTATATCAGCCGCCGGGGCATTGGCAATTGACCGGCGTGACCGATACGCAATTAATCGACGTGCCGCCGCCTCCGGGCACGCCGGCCGACGCGCTCAATCCTGTGTATCGTGCAAAGCAGGTTGCGCTGCCCGAATATTCGTTGCGCTCAGAGCTTACGCCGCAGATTCTCTCGGTGCTGCTCGTGTCGCCGGATCGCATGTCGATGTTCAATCTGTTCCGCTACATCCAGCATCTGACCGAGAATCATCAGGACACGCAGCGTTACGAGATCGCGCTGTGGCGCAAGGTGCTGTATCCGTTTGCCGTGTTCGTCATGCTGGTGCTGTCGCTGCCATTCGCATATCTGCATACGCGGGCCGGCGTGGTCGGCATGAAGGTGTTCGGCGGGATCATGCTCGGCATGAGCTTCCAGTTGTTCAACACGCTGTTCTCGCATATCGGCACGCTCAACACCTGGCCTGCGCCGCTAACGGCGGCAACCCCAGGGCTGGTGTATCTGGTGCTGGGTCTCGTCGGATTGAAATGGGTTGACCGGCACTAGGAGCCTTTGTCATGGCTACGCATGGATTGGTGTTGTTCGGGCATGGCGCGAGAGATGCGCGCTGGCGCGAGCCGTTTGAGAGGCTGGCGCAGAAGTTAATAGCCGCGCGAGCGCACGATGAAGGCGCGCAGGCAGTGAGCCTCGCCTTTCTGGAATTGATGGAACCGGATTTGCCCACGGCTATCGGACAGCTTGCTACGCAAGGTTGCGCGCTCGTCACCGTGGTGCCCGTGTTCTTCGGGCAAGGCGGACATATCAGGAAGGATTTGCCCGAGTTAATCGAGCGGTGCCGGGGGCTCTACCCGGCTGTCGAAATTCGCTGTGCGGTGGCGGTCGGCGAGGACGAAGCAGTTCTGGACGCAGTTGCAGCGTATTGTTTGCGGCAGGTTTGATAACGTTGTTTTGCTTAGCCGATTAGCGACGCGTTCCGCCGGGCCGAGCGGCGCGCATCGCCTTGAATCGGAAACGCAGTCGAAAACCTAAGCCGCCACTAACATCCCACTCGCAGACTGAAGCGCGCTGATCTGCCGCTCAGCAAACGCCTCCCCAATCATCACCAGACTCGGCTGCGAAGCATCCACCCACCGTTGCGCTTCGCCAGCAGCAAGCTTTTCGAGCGTCAGCGTCAACATCCGCTCACGCTCGGTACTGCAAGCCTCGACAATCGCGACAGGCGTGGAAACGGGCTTGCCCGCATCGATCAATTGCTGCGCAATCTCAACGCCGCTATCGCGGCCCATGTAAAACACGAGCGAATCGGCGTTGACCTGCTCGCGGATTTCGTCGGATCCGGGCGCGCGGCTGAACGTCGCCAGCGCGACACTGCGCGATACGCCGCGCAACGTCAGCGAGCGCTTCAGCGAGGCGGCGCTTGCCAGCGCCGCCGTAATGCCGGGCACGACCTCATATTCGATGCCGGCCGCCTCGAGAGCGCGCATCTCCTCATCGGCGCGACCGAACAGCATCGGATCGCCGCCCTTCAGGCGGACCACCACCTCGTGCTCCAACGCGGCGTCCACGATCTGCTTGTTGATGAACTGCTGCGCCGTCGATAGTTGTCCGCAGCGCTTGCCCACCGCAATCCGGCGTGCGCTGGACGGCGCGTAATCGAGCATCGCGGGCTCCACCAGCGCGTCGTGCAGGACCACATCGGCGGTCGCGAGCAGCCGCGCGCCGCGCACCGTAATCAGGTCCGCAGCGCCCGGTCCAGCACCGATCAGATAAACCTTACCCATTTGCCTCAGCCTGTTCGTCAGGGGCGTTCGCGGTGCGCAGCTGCGCCAAGTATTACGCGGAAAACGCCCGGATCATCCCGGCCGCGACCGTGTGATGAGTCGCTTCGTCGATCAGCACGAACGCGCCCGTGCCCTGATGCGAGTCATACACGTCGCACACCAACGGCTTTTGCAACGTCAACGCTACGCGGCCGATATCGTTCATCGCCAGTTCGCGGCGATCCGTCGACTGCGACAGCGTATGCACGTCGAGCACTTCCTTGATCGCGCCGATGCGCGCGAACACCGTATTGGTGGTCTGCTTCAACAGATACTTGCGTTGCGTGGAAAGCGGCGTGTCGTCGAACCAGCACAGGTCGGCTTCGAGTTTCTTCGCCGGCTCCGGAGCCGCTTCGCGCAGAACGAACGTATCGCCGCGCGACACGTCCACGTCTTCCGCGAGACGGATCGTCACCGTTTGACCGGCGAACGCGCGATCCACCTGCGCCGTGCCGCCGACCACCGGCGCGATGATCTCCGCAACCGTCGCTTCGCGGTTGGCCGGCAACACGACGATCGTGTCGCCCACCTTGACCTCACCCGCTTCCACACGGCCCATGTAGCCGCGGAAATCGTCGGCCTGGCTGCCATCCTGACGCGCGACCCATTGCACCGGGAAACGCAGCGCCTGGCCCGTCGGCACTTCGACCGGCAACGCTTCGAGCAGATCGAGCAGCGGCTCGCCCGCATACCACGGCATGCTTTCGCTCGCCGTCACGATGTTGTCGCCCTTCAGCGCCGACACCGGCACGAAGCGCACGTTGCTCAAGCCGAGTTGACGCGCGAGATCGACATACGCGTCGCGAATCTCGTTGAACCGCGCTTCGCTGTATTCGACCAGATCCATCTTGTTGATGGCAACGATCACGTGCTGCAAGCCGAGCAGCTTGACGATCGCGCTATGACGCTTGGTTTGCGGCAGCAATTGCGCGACGCCGTCGACGAACGTCACCCGCGTTGCGTCGACCAGAATGATCGCCGCGTGCGCGGTCGACGCGCCCGTCACCATGTTGCGCGTGTACTGCTCGTGGCCCGGCGTATCGGCGATGATGAACTTGCGCTTCGCGGTCGCGAAGTAACGATAGGCGACGTCGATCGTAATGCCCTGCTCGCGCTCGGCTTCGAGGCCGTCGGTCAGCAGCGACAGATCGATTTCATCGCCCACGGTGCGCTTGTTCTTCGCGCGCGACAGTGCGGAAAGCTGATCGCTCAAAACGGCTTTGCTGTCGTACAGCAGGCGGCCGATCAACGTGCTCTTGCCGTCGTCCACGCTGCCAGCGGTAATGAAGCGAAGCACGCCGAGGTCTTCCGGTTGATGAATATTCATGATTGCATTGCCTCGTGTGCTTAGAAATAACCCTGCTTCTTACGCTGTTCCATCGCGGCTTCGGAGACCTGATCGTCCATCCGCGTCGCGCCGCGTTCCGTGATTTCCGTCACGGCCGTTTCGGCGATGATCTTCTCCAGATCGTCCGCGTCGCTCTCGACCGGGCACGTGCAGCTAATATCGCCCACGGTGCGAAAGCGCACCTGTGCCGTTTCGCTGACTTCGCCTTCGCGCATCGGCGTGAGCGGTGTGACCGGCACGAGCAGGCCATTGCGTCGCACGATCTCGCGTTGGTGCGCGTAGTAGATCGACGGCAGTTCGAGCTTTTCGCGAGCGATGTATTGCCACACGTCGAGTTCGGTCCAGTTCGAGATCGGGAACACACGCAGATGCTCGCCGTTATGCAGACGGGCGTTATACAGGCTCCACAGTTCCGGGCGCTGCGCTTTCGGGTCCCACTGGCCGAACTCGTCGCGGAACGAGAAAATGCGCTCTTTCGCACGGGCTTTCTCTTCGTCACGGCGCGCGCCGCCGATCAGCGCGGTATAGCCGTGCTGTTCGATGGTTTCGAGCAGCGTGACGGCTTGCGCCGCGTTGCGCGAATCCGTTTCGCGGCGCAAACGCACCGTGCCGCGCTTGATCGAATCTTCAACGTGACCGACCACCAGTTCCGCGCCGATCTCTTTCGCGCGACGGTCGCGGAAGTCGATCACTTCGTCGTAGTTATGACCGGTGTCGATATGCACGAGCGGGAACGGCAACACGGTCTTGCGATTTGCGCCGATGCCGAAGGCCTTTAGCGCGAGCGCCAGCACGACGACCGAGTCCTTGCCGCCCGAAAACAGCAGCGCGGGCTTGCTGCATTCGGCAACCAGTTCGCGCAGGATATGAATCGACTCGGCTTCGAGCCAATCGAGGTGATCCATCCGGTTCGCCGTGTTGGCAAGCGGAGCGTTGACAGTGGAATCGAGCGTGGTGCTCATGTTTGGGTCCTTCGTTGATTCGCTTGTCGAGCGGTTGCCCGTGAAAGCGCTGATATTCAATTCGGTATGTGCGGCGTGAAGTGGCAAAGCCAAGTCCTCGACGCAACACAATTCAGGCAATGCATCAGGCCGGAGCGTTCTCGCCGCGGTCGACTGCAATCGGCGTAATCGTCGTGATATGAAGTCCGCATTCCTTCGTATCGCGCGATTCCCACCACCAGCGGCCGGCCCGGCTATCTTCGCCCGGACGCACCGCACGCGTGCAAGGCTCGCAGCCAATGCTCGGATAACCGCGCGCATGCAGCGGATTCACCGGCACGTCGAAGGCTTTCAGATAGTCCCAGACCTCAGCCTCGGTCCAGTCGGTCAGCGGATTGAACTTCGCGATGTTGCGCGCGGCGTCGTGTTCTTCCTCGTGCAATTCGGCACGCGTCACCGACTGCTCCCGACGCTGGCCCGTCACCCACGCGCTCACGTCCGACAGCGCACGGTTCAACGGCTCGACCTTGCGGATTTCGCAGCAGCGCTTGCGCAGATCGACGCTCTCGTAGAAAGCATTCAGCCCATGCGACGCGACGTATTCGTCAATCGCGGCAGCCTGCGGATGAAACTGCTCGATGTCGTAGCCATAGCGCTCTTTTACACGATCGATCATGCCGAGCGTCTCGGCATGCAAGCGGCCCGTATTCAGCGAGAAGATGCCGATCTTCACGCCGCGCGACAAAATCGCATGCGTGAGCAACATGTCTTCGGCGGCGAGACTGCTTGCGAGCTTCACGTTCGAGTGACGAGCAGCGATCGAATCGAGCAGCGCGTCAAGGCGCTCGACCTTCGCGGCGAGTTCCGGTGTGAGCGATTGCAACGAGGTGGCGCTCATGCCGAAACCTTCTGCGAAGCAGAGGACGAAACTGCGCGGCGGCGGAACAGCGGCGCCGGCTCGTCGAACGCGCCCTGGTATTGCACGGTGAAATCGTCGAATGCTTTCAGCGCGTCGCTGATGTCCTTGTCCGCGCGCACCGCAAAAGCGTCGAAGCCGCAACGGAACATCAAACGCACCTGGTCGCGCAGCACGTCGCCGATCGCGCGCAGTTCGCCCTTGTAGCCATAACGCTCACGCAGCAGGCGGCCGATGCTATAACCGCGGCCGTCACGGAACACCGGGAAGTCCACGGCGATCACTGCAAGCTTGTCGAAGTCGCCGGCAATGTCCGCCGGTTCGCTGTCCGGCGCGAGCCACACGCCGAGTTCAGCGGCACTGCGCGAAGCGCTCAACGCATCGCGCTCTGCCTTCCACAACGCGAGCGGCACCAGCACGCGGCCAGCCGGCAGTTCGGTCACCGCGGGCAGCGAGCCGTCTTCCGCCGGGCGCACGAGCGTCCAGTCATCGTTGACGATCGCGCGGTTCTTGATGATAGAAGCCATCTGTTCTTTATCCTTTGCGCGGTTACGCGTGAGCCGGTTGACGCGACGCGTACACGCGTTCCTTGAACGGAGCCATGCCGATGCGGGTGTACGTGTCGATGAAACGCTCGCCTTCATGGCGGTTTTCAACGAACGTGTCGATCACCTTCGTCATCACGTCCGGCATTTCTTCCGCCGAGAACGACGGGCCGATCACGCGGCCCAGCTGAGCGCCGCTTTCGCCTGTACCTTGCTCGCCGCCGAGCGTCACCTGATACCACTCCGAGCCGTCCTTATCGACGCCCAGAATGCCGATATTGCCGACGTGGTGATGACCGCAAGCGTTGATGCAACCCGAGATGTTCAGCGATACGTCGCCCAGGTCGTACACGTAATCGAGATCGTTGAAACGCTCCTGGATGGCGAGCGCAATCGGAATCGACTTCGCATTCGCGAGCGAGCAGAAGTCGCCTCCCGGGCACGCGATGATGTCGGTCAGCAAGCCGATGTTCGGCGTTGCGAAACCTTGTGCCTTGGCCTTTTCCCACAACGCGAACAGGTCGCGCTTTTTGACGTTCGCGAGAATCAGGTTCTGTTCGTGCGACACGCGGATCTCGCCCAGCGAGTACTCGTCGGCCCAATCGGCGACCGCTTCCATTTGCGCGTCGGTGGCGTCGCCCGGCGCGACTACGCCGTTCTTCAGCGACAGCGTGACCGCTGCATAGCCCGAAACCTTATGCGGACGCACATTGCGCTCCACCCAGCGGGCGAACGCGCGGTTTTCCAGCAGATGCTTTTCGAACGAAGCGTCCGTGTCGGCCAGCTTTTCGTACACCGGCGGCTGGAAGTATTGCGACACGCGATCCAACTCGGCCTGCGTGAGCGTCGAAGGGCCGTCCTTCAGGTGCTGCCATTCTTCCTCGACCTGCGCGGCGAACTTCTCCGGGGAGAGCGCCTTCACCAGAATCTTGATGCGCGCCTTGTACATGTTGTCGCGGCGGCCGTAGCGGTTGTACACACGCAGCACGGCTTCGCTGTACGTCAGCAGGTGTTGCCATGGCAGGTCTTTGCGGATCACCGCGCCGACGATCGGCGTGCGGCCCAAACCGCCGCCCGCCAGAATGTCGACCACGAGTTCGCCCTGAGCATTGCGCTTCACATACACGCCCATGTCATGAATCTGCACGGCGGCACGGTCTTCGTGCGAACCGGACACGGCGATCTTGAACTTGCGCGGCAGCCACGCGAATTCGGGGTGGAACGTCGACCATTGACGCAGAATTTCCGCCCAAGGGCGCGGATCGACGTATTCGTCCGGCGCCACGCCCGCGAACTGATCGGCGGTGATGTTGCGGATGCAATTGCCCGAGGTCTGAATGCCGTGCATCTGCACCGACGCGAGCTTGCGCAGAATCTCCGGCGTTTCCTCGAGCTTGATCCAGTTGTACTGGATGTTCGAACGCGTGGAGAAGTGGCCGTAGCCCCGGTCGTGCTCGCGCGCGATCTGCGCGAGCATGCGAAGCTGGTCGCTGCGCAGATTGCCGTACGGAATCGCGATGCGGTGCATGTACGCGTGGCGCTGGTAGTACAGGCCATTCTGCAGCCGCAGCGGACGGAACTCCTCTTCGCTCAATTCGCCCGACAGACGGCGGCGAACCTGATCGGCGTACTGCGCGACCCGTTCATCGACGATGGTCTGGTCGTACTGATCGTATTGGTACATTCGGGGACCCCAATTTTTTTGCGTTACCGCGTGACACGAGGCGATCCGGTTTCGCCGCGCTCTGAACATCTGTGTTTGTCAGCTGGATCGAGTCAGGGTTTAGACCTATCTCTCATTTGCTTATAACAAATACAGATATCCATATTGAAAAAGATGGACAGATCGTAATAAACTCGCCTTATATTTCAAACGACTAAAAAATTCTTTTGATATGCGGAGAGGTTATATATGAACCTGCATCAGTTCCGCTTCGTCCGCGAGGCTGTGCGGCAGAACTTCAACCTGACCGAAGCAGCCAAGGCGCTGTATACAAGCCAGCCAGGCGTTTCGAAGGCGATCATCGAGCTCGAGGACGAACTGGGCGTCGAAATCTTCACACGCCACGGCAAGCGCGTTCGCTCGCTCACCGAGCCGGGCCGGATCATTCTTCAGTCGGTTGAGCGGATCTTGCAGGAAGTCGAAAGCCTGAAGCGCGTCGGCAAAGACTACGCGGCGCAGGACCAGGGCAACCTCGTGATCGCCGCCACGCATACCCAGGCGCGCTACTCGCTGCCGGCCGCCATCGCCGAATTCAAGAAACGCTTTCCCAAGGTCCACCTTTCGATACTGCAAGGAAGCCCGACGCAGGTCGCCGAGATGGTGCTGCACGACCAGGCGGACCTCGCCATTGCGACGGAAGCGATCGCCAACTATAAGGAACTGGTCTCGCTGCCGTGCTTCCAGTGGCACCACGTGGCGGTGATGCAGCCGGACCATCCTCTGCTCGACCGCAAACTGCTGTCGCTGGACGATCTGACCCAGTATCCGCTGATTACCTACGACAACGCGTTCGCTGGCCGCACCAAGATCAACGAGGCGTTCCGGCTGCGCGGGCTGCATCCGGACATCGTGCTGGAGGCCATCGACGCCGATGTGATCAAAACCTACGTGGAACTGGGCCTCGGCGTCGGCATCATGGCGGACATTGCATTCAACGCCGAGCGCGACCGCCATTTGCGGGCAATGCCGGTCGGCCACCTGTTCGGCAGCAATGTGACGCGAGTCGCGCTCAAACAGGGCGCGTATCTGCGCAGCTATGTGTACACACTCGTCGAATTGCTGTCGCCGAGCATGAACCGCAAGCTGATCGAACAGGCGCTCAAGGGCGAACACGAAACCTACGAACTTTGAACTCACCACCGCTTCCTGCTATCCCGCTACGGAGACCCATCGATGACGTCGCATAACAACAAACTTCGCGGCCTCGCCGCTCTCGGCGCTCTTTTGTTCGCCACCTCCGCGCACGCCGACATCAAGGTCGGCATCGATCTGTCGAGCACCGGCCCCGCCGCGGTGATCGGCATTACGAGCAAGAACGCCATGCTGATGTGGCCGGCCACCATCGCCGGCCAGAAAGCCGACTACATTTTTCTCGACGACGCCTCCGACCCCGGCGCCGCCGTGCGCAACATCCGTAAGCTGATCAACGAAGATCACGTCGACGTGATCGTCGGCCCGAACATCACGCCCGCGGCGATGGCCGCGCTCGATCCGGTCGCCGAAAGCCAGACGCCGATGATCACGCTGATCGGCTCGGCGAGCGTCGTGGAGCCGCAGGAAGGCAAGAAGGTGTGGGCGTACAAGATGGCGCAGACCGACAGCGCGATGGCCGACGTGATGACGCGCTACATGTCGAACCACAACGTCAAGACAGTCGGTTTCATTGGTTTCGCGGACGGCTACGGCGAGAGCTGGCTCAACGAGTTCAGCAAATTCGCGGCGCTGCGCCACATTCAACTGGTCGCGACCGAGCGCTATAACCGCACCGACGCGAGCGTGACCGGCCAGGTTCTCAAGCTGATGGCCGCGAAGCCCGACGCGATCCTGATCGCAGGCGCGGGCACGCCGACCGTGTTGCCGCAGCGCACGCTGATCGAGCGCGGTTTCAAAGGGCCGATCTACCAGACGCATGGCATCGCAACGCCGGAATTCATCAAGCTCGGCGGCAAGGACGTGGAAGGCACGCTGTTCCCGACGCAGCCGGTCGTCGTCGCGCGCACGTTGCCGGCCGATCATCCGGCGAAAAAGGCGGCGCTCGCGTTCGCGAACGAGTACGAGGCGAAGTACGGACCGGGCAGCGTCACGCAATTCGCGGGCGATGCAGCGGGCGTCTATCCGCGTTTGCAGGACGCGGTGACGCGCGCGCTCAAGACCGCGCAGCCTGGCACGGAGGCCTTCCGCGTGGCGTTGCGCAACGAACTGGAACACGCGCATGAACTGGTGGTGCCGAACGGCGTCGTCAATACGAGCGCGAAGGACCACGTGGGACTGGATCAGCGCGCGAGCGTGATGGGCATCATCAGGAACGGCAAGTTCGTTTATCTGAGTCAGTAAGCGTTGTTCTGCGTGCGCACGCTCGAGCGGCGCCGCGGGCCCGGTCTCGCGCGCCGCAACCTCCGTGTACCATGCTGACGGCCAGCTTGCGGTGAGCGCGGGCTCAGGTTAACTTGCCGATTGCGCAACGAGCGCGCGGCGCGCCCGTGCCTCAAGCCGCCGCCTCTCGGGCCACCGCCGAATCCGCGTGTATCGCCAATCCGTGAAGTCCGTCAGATCGCGCATGCTAAAGACCAGAAAACGCATCATCATCGCCGCCGTGGTTGCCGTCGTGATTCTCGCCATCGCGATAGCCCAGGCGATCAGAAAGCGCGAAACGCCCGCCACCACGGCGGACACTGCATCTTCCGTGATCGAATTCTCTCCCGACGATCTCACCACGGTCAGCCGCCGCTCGCTCGTCCAGACGCTGCCTCTTACCGGCTCGCTGCGCGCCGTCACGCAAGCCGCCGTCAAATCGAAGGTCGCCGGTTCGGTACTGGAAGTCGCCGTGCGCGAAGGCGACGCTGTGCAGAGCGGCCAGATTCTCGCGAAGATCGATGCCCGCGACTACGTGGCGCGCGCCGAGCAAAGCCGCGGTCAGATGGCCGCAATGGTGGGGCAACTGGACATTGCAAGGCAAACGCTCGAAAACAATCGCGTGCTGGTGGAGAAAGGTTTCATTTCGAAGAACGCGTTCGACACTGCGCAAAGCCAGTACGAGATAGCGCGTGCGAATCTCGATGCGGCGCGCGCGGCGCTCGCGTCGTCGAATCTGTCGCTCGCCGACACCGTGGTGCGCTCGCCGCTCAACGGGCAGATTGCGTCGCGTTCGGTCGAGCCAGGCGAAAAGGTCGCCGTGGATACCAAGCTCTTCGACGTGGTCGATCTGCGCACTCTCGAACTCGAAGCGCCGGTGCCGGTCGGCGAGATCGGCCGCGTACGGATCGGCCAGCCGGTGCAGATCATGTTCGACGGCATCGACGGGCCGGTACAAGGCGCAATCACTCGCATCAATCCCGCCGCGCAGCCCGGTTCGCGCTCGATCATGGTGTATGTCCGGGTGGCGAATCCTTCGGGCACATTGCGTGTGGGCATGTTCGGCACCGGCACTATCTCGGTCGGCAGCAGGGAAAACGTGCTGGCGGTGCCCGCCACCGCCGTGCGTACCGACGCCGCGCGCCATAGCGTCTATGCGCTCGTCGGCGGCAAACTCGTGGAACAGCAGGTGCAGACCGGAATCACCGGAGACGCCGACGGCGGTACGTGGACCGAGATCGTCGGCGGCCCGCTGGCCTCGGGCCAGCAGATCGTGAAGAACAATCTCGGCTCGTTGCGCATCGGCAGCACCGTGCATATGGTGCCCGCGGCGGGAGCCACTGCGCCTGCATCCAGGCCAGTTCCAATTCCAGTTCCGAGCCCAGCGCCAGCACCGGCGACCGGCGCGCCCGGCTCCGGCCAGCGCTGAGCGGAGCGCTCGCCCATGTGGTTCACCCGCATCAGCATCGGCAACCCGGTGCTCGCCACGATGATGATGATGGCCTTCCTCGTGATAGGCCTCTTCTCGTATCAGCGGCTCAAGGTCGATCAGTTCCCCGACATCACGTTCCCGATCGTCGTCGTGCAGACGGCGTATCCGGGCGCATCGCCCGAATCGGTCGAGTCGGACGTCACGCGCAAGATCGAGGAAGCCGTCAACACGATCAGCGGCATCGATCAGATCACGTCGCGTTCGTACGACGCGCAATCGGTCGTGATCGTGCAGTTCGATCTCGCGGTGGATGCGGTGCAGGCCGCGCAGGACGTGCGCGACAAGATCGCGCTGATCCGCCCCGACCTGCGCGACGGCGTCAAGGAGCCGCGCGTATTGCGCTACGACCCGGCTGATATGCCGATCGTGACGGTTGCGGTCTCGAATGCGCCGGGCGCGTCGCTGTCCACGCGCGATCTCACCACCGTCGCCGATCAGATCGTGCGCAAGCGGCTGGAGACCGTGCGCGGTGTCGGCTCGGTGTCGCTTGTCGGCGGCGTGAAGCGGCAAGTGCAAATCGACGTGGACCCGCAGAAACTGCAGGCGCTTTCGGTCGGCGTGGATCAGGTGATCCGTGCGGTGCAAAACGAGAACCAGGAGATTCCAGCCGGGCCGCTCACGTCGAACAGCGTCGAGCAGACGGTGCAGGTAAAGGGCCGCTTCGAAACGCCGGCTGACTTCAAGCGGATCATCGTCGCCCGGCGCGGCGCGCAGTCGGCGATCCCGACGGCTTCGTCCACCTCGCAGCCGGTGACGCTAGATCAGGTCGCCGATGTGATCGACGGTCAGCAGGAAGCGGACAGCATGGCGCTGCTCAACGGCCGGCGCGCGTTGTTTCTGTCGATCATCAAGGCGCAAGGCGAGAACACGGTCGACGTCGCACATGGCGTGCGCGCGGAAGTCGCGCGCTTGCAGCCGCAGTTGCCGCCAGGCGTAAAGCTCGACATCACCGACGACTCGTCGATCAACATCGAAGAGAGCGTCAATGAAGTGAAGCGCACGTTGTTCGAAGGCGCTTTGCTGACGGTGTTCATCGTGTTCCTGTTTCTGGGCTCGTGGCGCAGCACGGTTATCACAGGTCTTACGCTGCCGATCGCGCTCATCGGCACGTTCGCAGTGATGTACGCGTGCGGCTTCACGATCAATGTCATTACGCTGATGGCGCTGTCGCTATGCGTGGGCCTTCTGATCGACGACGCAATCGTGGTGCGCGAAAACATCGTGCGGCACGTTCAACTCGGCGCGGACCATCGCACGGCGGCGCTCGACGGCACGAAAGAAATCGCACTGGCGGTGCTTGCAACGACCTTCTCGATTGTCGCGGTGTTTTTGCCGGTCGGCTTCATGGGCGGCATCATCGGCCGCTTCTTCCATCAGTTCGGCATTACGGTTGCCGCCGCCGTGCTGATTTCGATGTTCGTCTCGTTCACGCTCGATCCAATGCTCTCGTCGATCTGGCCGGACCCCGATCTCCACGACGCGGATACAGGCCGCAAAGGCTATCGTTACGGCCGTTTCGTCGAACGCTCGCTACACCTGTTCGACAAGCAGATTGCGCAGCTGAGCGCACTCTATCAACGCCTGCTCGGCTGGTCGCTCGAACATCGGGCGATCACGCTCGTAGTGGCCGCGGCGACTTTTTTCGGCAGCCTGTTTCTCGTGCCTTTTGTCGGCACCGAGTTCGTGCCAAACGCGGATTTCTCGATCACGAAGATCGGCTTGAACACGCCGGTGGGGACGTCGCTCGAAGCCACGTCGAAGAAGGTCCAGCAGGTCGAGGCGATTCTCGCGACTTATCCCGAAGTGCGCTACACCTATGCAACGGTCAACTCGGGCAACACGCAAGGCAAGAACAACGCGCTCATTACCGTGCGGCTGAAAGACCGGCGCGACCGCACACGCGGCGTGGCCGAACTGAATCAGATGTTCCGCGCGCGGCTCGCATCGGTGGCGGGCGTGACCGTGACCGAAATCGGCATGCCGGACGGCGCAGGAAGTACGAAGGCGATCCAGCTCAGCTTGCAGGGCGATAACATGGACGAACTGCGGCGGCTCTCCGAGGCGGCGCAGGCTCGCATGCGCAAGATCCGCGGCCTCGTGGACCTCGATTCGAGCCTGAAGGCCGACAAGCCGATCGTCGCGATCAATGTGAAGCGCGAACTCGCATCCGACCTGGGTGTGGGCGTGGCGGACATCGGCACTGCATTGCGGCCACTGCTTTCGGGCGACGCGATCAGCACATGGCGTGCGCCCGACGACCAGGACTACGACGTCAGCGTGCGCTTGCCGCGAGAGCAACGCGAAAGCATCGACGATCTCTCGCGGTTGATGATCGCCACCAACCGCACCGACTCGAACGGCGCACCGGTGCTCGTGCCGCTGCGGCAGATCGCGGACATCGTCAAGACGACCGGCCCGGACGTGCTGAATCGCCGCGACCTGCAGCGCGAGGTCATGCTGACCACGAACGTGAACGGCCGCTCATCCGGCGAAGTCGCGTCGGACATTGCGAAGACGCTCGACGCGATGCATCTGCCCGCCGGTTACCGCTACCGCTTCGAGGGTTCGACCAAGAACATGAACGAGTCGCTGGTGTTTGCAGTCGAGGCGCTCGCACTCGCGGTTATTTTTATCTACATGATTCTCGCCTCGCAGTTCGCGAGCTTCGCGCAGCCACTCGCGATCATGGCGTCGCTACCGCTTACGCTGATCGGCGTGCTGGTCGCACTGCTGCTGTTCGGCAGCACGCTCAACATGTTTTCGATCATCGGCTTCGTGATGCTGATGGGGCTCGTCACCAAGAACGCGATCCTGCTCGTCGACTTCGCGAACCAGGCGCGGCGCGGCACGCTGCTCGACGCCTCGGGCAAAGGCCGCGTGATGGAGCGGCGCGAGGCGTTGCTCGAAGCGGCACGCGTGCGCTTGCGACCTATTCTGATGACCACGCTCGCGATGATCTTCGGCATGCTGCCGCTCGCCGCCGCGCTCGGCGAAGGCGGCGAGCAACGCGGGCCGCTGGGGCAGACGGTGATTGGCGGAGTGATTACGTCGTCGATATTGACGCTCGTCGTCGTGCCTGTCGTGTACACCGTGCTGGAAGATTGGGCGGACTGGTTGCGACGGAAGTTGCGGCGCCGGGCGGGCTGAGCCGCAGGGGGTCGGCGAAATTGTTAAAGTAATAGTCTTTCCCTGATCAGCGGTCCCACACCATGCGCACCACGCGAGCCATCCACACTGTCGAGCGCTTGAAAACGCGCAGCGGCAATCCGCAGTTCGCCGCGATCAGCCTTTCCGGCGGCCTCTTCTATCTCGTCGACAAATCGGGCGGCACCGACAAGAAAGTCTCCGATCCGCTCGGGCTTGACGACTTCGTCAAGTTTGTCGATGCATACGGTCCGCAAAAACCGCGCAAGGCGAGCAAGCTCGACATTGCGTTCGAAGCCCAGATCAAGAAGAGCAAAGGCGGATGAAGCGTAAAGCCGCGCAGCGACCGCGTGGCTCTACGACTTCTCGATCTCGCGCCATTGCCCGTCTGCAGCACTGCTCGCGAGCACCGCATCGATAAAGCGCAGACCGGCCACGCCGTCCTCCACTGTCGTGAGCAGCAGGCTTTCCGCCGGCAACGCGCGGCCCTCGTCCAACGCTTCGATCTGCAACGCGGCGTCCTTATACAACTGCGCGAATGCTTCGAGATAACCTTCAGGATGACCTGGCGGCAAGCGCGTCGCATGAATCGCGCTCGCGCCGCTTACGCGTCCACGCGTCAGGCGTTCGGCTGCCCCGCCGAGCGGTGTGAACCACAGTTCGTTGGGCTGCTCCTGGTCGAACGATATGCCCGCTTTGGTCCCATAAACGCGCAGACGTAAAGCGTTTTCCGCGCCGCTCGCGACCTGGCTCGCCCATAGCATGCCGCGCGCGCCGTTCTCATAACGCAGCATCGCCTGCACATGATCGTCGATGCGGCGCCCCGGCACGAACGTGTGCAACTCGGCGGAAAGCGCGGCAGGCGTCATACCCGTGACGAAAGCGGCAAGGTGATACGCGTGCGTGCCGATATCGCCGAGACAGCCCGCCGGGCCCGCTAAAGCCGGGTCCGTGCGCCAGCCGGCCTGCTTGTTCAAGCCGCCCGTTTCGATCGGCTCGGCCAGCCAGTCTTGCGCGTATTCGACCTGTACGACGCGTATCTGCCCAAGCTCGCCCGCTTCGACCAACTCGCGTGCATGACGCACCAGTGGATAGCCGGAGTACGTATGCGTCAGCGCGAAAAGCTTGTTCTTCTGATGCGCGAGTTTGGCGAGCGCCTCGCCTTCGGCAAGCGAAATTGCAAGCGGCTTATCGCACACCACATGAATGCCGGCTTCGAGAAACGCGGTGGCAACCGGCGCATGAAGATGGTTCGGCGTCACTATCGCGACGGCGTCGATACCGTCGTCGAGCGCTGCTTCCGCTCGCGCCATCTCCTGCCAGTCAGCGTAGCTTCGCGCAATGCCCGCCTCAGCGGCGCTCGCTCGCGCGCGTTCGGGATCGGACGACAACGCGCCGGCGACGAGTTCGAAGCGATCGTCGAGGCGCGCCGCAATCCGATGCACCGCGCCGATGAACGCGCCCTGTCCACCGCCGACCATGCCCAATCTGAGTCTTCTGGATGGCATCTTGTCCGCTCCTTTTGCTTACCGCTGGCTCACCGTTGCGATCAGCGCCCTTAAATGCCGAGCACGCGCTTCAACTGCGCTGCATCGACGCCGCTGCCCGCGAAATCGTCGAATGCATGCTCGGCCACGCGAATGATGTGCTCGCGGATGAACTCCGCGCCTTCGCGCGCGCCGTCATGTGGATGCTTGAGCGCGCATTCCCATTCGAGCACCGCCCAGCCCGGGAAGTCGTATTGCGCCATTTTCGAAAAGATCGCGCGAAAATCGATCTGGCCGTCGCCGAGCGAGCGGAAGCGCCCCGCGCGATCCACCCAGCCGCTATAACCGCCGTACACGCCTTGCCTGCCGTTCGGCCGGAACTCCGCGTCCTTCACATGAAACGCCTTGATGCGCTCGTGATAGATGTCGATGAACGCGAGGTAGTCGAGTTGCTGCAGAACGAAATGGCTCGGGTCGTAGAGGATATTCGCGCGCGGATGCTGTTTTACTCCATTCAGGAAGCGCTCGAAGGTCACGCCGTCGTGCAGATCCTCGCCGGGATGAAGTTCGTAGCACACGTCTACACCCGCTGCTTCGAAGGCATCCAGAATCGGCGTCCAGCGGCGCGCGAGTTCGTCGAACGCGGCCTCGATCAAACCGGTTGGACGCTGCGGCCACGGGTACACATACGGCCACGCAAGCGCGCCGGAGAACGACACGTGCGTGGTCAGCCCCAGGCGCTGCGACGCCTTCGCCGCCAGCTTCAATTGCTCGATGGCCCACTGCGTTCGCGCTGCCGGGTCGCCACGCACATGCGGCGCGGCGAAACCGTCGAACAATGCATCGTAAGCGGGGTGCACGGCCACGAGCTGCCCTTGCAGATGCGTCGACAGTTCGGTAATCGTGACGCCAGCGTTGTCGACCGTCTCGCGCAGTTCGTCGCAGTACGCCTGACTCGACGCTGCCTGTTCGAGATCGATCAGGCGCGCATCGCACGGCACCTGAATGCCCTTGAAGCCGAGCCCCGCAGCCCAGCTAGCCAGATGCGCGAGGTTGTCGAACGGCACTTCGTCGCCCATGAACTGAGCGAGAAAAATCGCCGGACCTTTGATGGTTCTCATCGTATGGTTCCTTTAGCGGGGTGCGCTGCCTGCCTACGCGCCCCGCTGCCAATAGACGGTGCAAAGGCTCAGAACGGCGAGTCCGGGAAATAGAACTGCTGCGCGTTCTCCTTCGTGATCAGCACCGACGGAATGATCGTGGTGGCCGGCAGCTTCTCGCCCTTCAGGCGGGCTTCGGCGGTGAGCTTGATTGCGTCGTAGATGAATTTCGGCGAGTACGACACGTCCGCCTGGATGCGCGGTGCGCCGTCCATCACATTCTTCACCATGCCTTTCGAACCCGCGCCGCCGAAAACGATCTTTACGTCGCTGCGCTTCGCCTGGTCGATCGCCTTGAGCACGCCGACCGCCATGTCGTCGTCGGCGGCCCAGACTGCGTCGATGTGCTTGAAGCGCGTCAGATAGTCCTGCATGACCTTGAACGCGTCGTCGCGATTCCAGTTCGCGTATTTCGCGTCGAGAATCTTGATGTTCGGATAGCCCTTCAGCACGCCGGTAAACGCGGTCCAGCGTTCGTTGTCGAGCGTCGTCGGAATGCCGCGCAGCGCGACGATGTCGCCTTTGCCGTCGAGCGCTTTCGCTAGATATTCGGCGGGAATCCTGCCGAACGCGGTGTTGTCGCCGGCCACGTAGGCGTCCTGCGCGCTGGTATCCGTCAAGCCGCGATCCACCACCGTCACATACACGCCCTTCTTTTTCACCTGCGCAACCGGCTGCGTGAGCGAAGCCGATTCGAACGGGAAAATCACAAGCGCATTGATCTTGTTCACCGTAACCAGATCCTGCAACTGGTTTGCCTGTTCTGGCGCTCCGGCCGCTGTCTTCACGATGACTTTCAGATTCGGATGTTCTTTCTCGAGATCGGCCTTCGCCTTGTTCGCCCACCAGACGATGCCGCCCGTGAAGCCGTGGTCGGCTGTCGGAATCGCGACGCCCAGCGTGACCTTGTCATCGGCTCGTGCAGCGCCCGCGGTGCCCAGTATCCCCAACGCCAGCATGCCGGCGCCGATCGCTCGAATGACCTGCTTCATGGTTGTGTCTCCAATTTGTGCTGTTGTGAGGCGTTCGTGCGCCCCTGCCATTGTGTCGCTTTGCAGCGCTACACCTACCGCCGTCCACGTTGAACGAACGCGACGAAGATAATCACCACGCCCTGCACCGCCGCGTTCAGATACACGCTGATGATGCTGGTCAAATTCAGAATATTGGCAATGACCGACAGCAGAATCGCGCCGATGACCGTGCCGATCACGCGTCCTTCTCCGCCCTTGAGCGCGGTGCCGCCCACCACTACCGAAGCAATCGCTTCGAGTTCCCATAGCAGACCGGTGGTCGGCGTCGCAGAGCCGAGGCGCGGCACATACAGCACGGTGGCCACGCCAACGCAGATGCCGAGCAGCACATACGTGACGATCTTCACGGTATCGACACGTATGGCCGCATAACGCGCGACCTGTTCATTCGATCCGATCGCCTGCACATGACGTCCGAACGCAGTGCGATTCAGAATCAGCGCGCCGCCCGCCGCCGTCACGAGAAATACCCAGATCGGCACGGGCACACCGAACAGACTCGCGTAATAAACGGGACCATAAAGGTCGGATAACGAATTATCCAGTGTCAGCGCGCCGCCGTCGGCGAGCCATGTCAGCACCGCGCGAAAAATGCCCAGCGTGCCGAGCGTGACGATGAACGGCTCGATGCGCCCCTTGGTGATCAGCAGCCCGTGCGCGCAGCCGAACAGTCCGCCCAGCACGAACGCGAATGCGATGCCAAGCGTCACGATGACGAGCGGCGCAAAAGTGTGGCCGCCTACGCCCGCCGCAAGCCCGTTCATCAGCCAGATCATGCTGCCCGCGATTAGCGCCGCCATCGAGCCGACCGACAGATCGATGCCGCCCGAGATGATCACGAACGTCATGCCCACCGCGATGATGCCGATGAACGACGTGCGCGTCAGCACGTTCATCATGTTGTCGAGCGTCGCGAAATCGCGATTCAACGCCGTGCCGACGATACACAGCGCGACCAGACCGACGAGCGGCCCAAGCGCATACAGTCGATGCGCGAAGCGCAACGCGCGGCCGGATTGCACGGCTTCAGTGGGTGCCGGTCGCATGGGCGATCAACTCCTCTTCGGTCAGATGGTCGAGCGTCAGCGTGGCTTGCAGGCGTCCCGCGCGCATGACGGCGACGCGATGGCACAAGCCGATCAGCTCGATCAGTTCGGATGAAATGACGATCACCGCGCGGCCCTGCGCGGCGAGACGATGAATCAGGAAATAAATGTCGCGTTTCGCACCGACGTCGACGCCGCGTGTCGGCTCGTCGAGCACGATGACGTCTGGCTCCGGCTGTAGAAACTTGGCGAGCGCAAGCTTCTGCTGGTTGCCGCCGGAGAGCATGCGCGCGCGGCTCGACAGGTCGCCCGTGCGTATGCCGAATTCGCTCACCGCGCTTTTCAATGCGTCGCGGCCCGCTTTCATGTCGAGCAGCGGATGCGCGTAACGTTCGAGCGTCATGAGCGTCACGTTGTCCTGCAGGCTCAGGTTCACGTGCAGGCCCTTGCCTTTGCGGTCTTCGCTGAGATACGTGAGGCCGTGGCGCATTGCTTCGCGTGGACTTTTCAGATCGACGGGACGCCCCGCGATTTCGATGCGTCCAGCCGTGCGCTTGCGCAAACCGATGATCGCTTCGAATGCTTCCGTGCGCCCCGCGCCGACGAGCCCCGCGAAGCCCAGCACTTCACCGGCACGCACGTCGAAGCTCAGATCGACGACCCATTCCGGCACGGCGAGCCCTTGCACTTTCAGCGCGACCGGCGCGGCGGCGGATACCGTGATCTTCTCGGGGAACATGTCGGACACGTCGCGGCCGACCATCAGGTTGGCCATCTGCTGCCGCGCGAGCGCCGCGGTTTCATTGCGCGCGACGAAGCGGCCGTCGCGCATCACGATGACTTCATCGGTAATGCGCTCGACTTCATCGAGCTTGTGCGAGATGTAAACGATGGTCACGCCATCGGCCTTCAACTTTGCCATCAGCGTGAAGAGACGCTCGGTTTCGGACGGCGTGAGCGTTGCCGTCGGCTCGTCCATGATGAGCAGGCGGGCGCGGCGCGACAGCGCTTTCGCGATTTCCACCATCTGCTTTTCCGCGACGATCAGTTCGCGCACCTTCGTGTCCGGAGCCTTGTCCAGTCCGACCTGAGCGAGGTAACGCGCGGCGTCGGCGCGCATCGCTGCATCGTCGACGAACCAGCCGCGCCGCTTCTCGTGGCCGAGATACATGTTTTGCGCAATCGTCAGATGCTCGGCCAGATTGAATTCCTGATGAATCAGCACGATGCCTTGCGCTTCGGCGTCGCGCGAACCGGCAAAGTGTTGCGCATGACCGTCCACCAGCAATGTGCCCGAGGTCGCGGTTTCATAGCCGGCGAGAATTTTCATCAGCGTGGACTTGCCCGCGCCGTTCTCCCCGAGCAAACCGTAGATGCGCCCCGGCGCGAGATCGAAGCTCACGCCATGCAGCACGCGAACCGGGCCGAAGTCTTTGCGGATGTCGTCGAAGCGGATAGCGAGGCTCATGAGTCACGTGCTCCCGCGAATCACGAGCCGGTGAGGCAGCAGCACACCCGGCACGTTGGCGAGCGGATTGGCAAGCCGCTGCAGCAGAAGGCGCGCGGCGGTTTCGCCCAGTTCGCGCATGGGCTGCGCGATCGTGGTCAGCGGCGGATCGATTTGCGCCGCGATAGAGATGTCGTCGAATCCGACCACGGCGACATCGTCGGGTACGCGCTTGCCGACGCTTCGCAAGCCGTGAAGCACGCCCGTCGCGAGCGTGTCGGACACGGCGAAGATTGCGGTCGGTGCGTCGGGCGGCAGCATCAGCGTGGCCGCCGCCGACGCACCCGCCTCATAGTCAAGGCTGTTCAGGTTCATGCGCCAGCCGTCGAGCGGCGTGATGCCGGCGTCGGTCAGCGCATCCAGATAGCCTTGCTGACGCTGCCGCGCGTACAGATAGTCGATGTCGGAATTGATGAGGCCGATGCGCCGATGTCCGCGAGACAGAAGGTGCCGCACGGCATCGCCCGCGGCCCGGTAGTTGTCGATGCCCACATACGGCACGCCCACCGCCGGATCGAACTCGCAGCATGCAACCCAAGGCAACGCGCCGGATGCATCGCTTTGTGCCTGCTGGATCGTCGCCGGGTCGAGACAGATCGCGCCGTCGGCGCGGCGGCGGCGCAGCAGGTCGAAGTAGCCGCGCTCGCGGCCGGCGTCCGCGCCCGTGTCGCAGAGCAGCATGAAGTAACCGTGCTGGCGCGCAACGCTGTCGATGCCGCGGACGATCTCGGCGTAGAACGGATTGCCGAAGTCGGGGACCATGGTGAGCAACAGGCGGCTTTCGGCGGTGCGCAGATTGCGCGCGAGCTCGTTGACGCGGTAGCCGCTCGCGTCGACGGCGGCGAGCACCTTGTCGCGAGTCGCGGGGCGCACGTTCTCGTGGGCATTCAGCACGCGTGACACAGTCGCCACCGACACGCCCGCCTGCCTCGCCACGCCCGCGATAGAGAGCCCTTCCGCCGAGCGCGACGCCCGCGAAAGCGGTTGCGGCCGCGACTCGTCGCCGGTCGCGGACACCGCTGCGGGCTTCGCTTTTGATGTCGATCTGGACAAGGCAGCGGCTTCCGGAAATGTAATCGATTACATTTTTTAGCGAACGAGTGTGGAAGTGCAAGGCCGGATTGCTAGGGATTTACACGGGGGCATCGGCGAAAGCGCGGCGACGAACACACGGACCTCGCGACGAATGCGCGAACCCGGGCGGCGCCTGCGAAAGCCCGCTCGGCGCGATGCCCGCCTCGGCCCCGGACTGCCGGCACCATTTGGTACAATCCCGCAGTTACCCTGCCGCGGCTTGCGCATCGAGTGTTAGTGCTGACATCAGCGGGCTCTCCGCCGAAGCCGCCGCGCAGTGGGAAAATCGCAAAACTCGCCAAACCAGAACCGCCAAACCCACCATGAACATCGAGCAAGCGCGTTTCAACATGATCGAACAGCAGATCCGCCCCTGGGAAGTGCTCGACCAGGACGTGCTGAATCTGCTGTCGATCGTCAAGCGTGAAAACTTCGTCCCCGCCGCATACCGCGATCTGGCTTTCGCCGACTTCGAAGTGCCCCTGCCGGCCGGTCAGCACATGCTGGCGCCGCGCGTCGAAGCGCGCACGCTGCAGGAACTGGCGGTGAAGAAACATGAGAGCGTGCTCGAAATCGGCGCCGGTTCCGGTTACATGGCGGCGCTGCTCGCGCACCGCGCGCAACACGTGCTGACAGTCGATATCGAACCGGAACTCGCGGAACTGGCAAAGAACAACCTGATCGCAAATGGCGTGCTGAATGCCGAAGTCGCGACCGGCGACGCCGCGCGCGGCTGGGCCGCCGCTGCTCCGTACGACGTGATCTGCGTGTCGGGCGGACTGCCCGTGCTGCCGCAGGAAATTCTCGAACACCTGAAGATCGGCGGCCGTCTGGCAGCGTTTGTCGGCACCGCGCCGGTCATGAAGGCGCAGATCATCACGCGTATCGACGAAAAGCAGTACCGCGTTGCCGACGTGTTCGAAACCTACGTCGAACCGCTCGTCAACGCCGTGCAGCCGCCGCGCTTCAAGTTCTGATTCGCGTGTTTTTCACGGACGGCCGGCGCGCCGCCGTCCTCTGAACGGAAGTCTCGCTGATGCAAAACCTGACCGCTCCCGCGCTCGCCGAATGGCTCGCCGACACTTCGCGCCCCGCACCCGTGCTGCTCGACGTGCGCGAGCCGTGGGAAATCCAGACGGCGGCGATGGCCGGCATCGTGTCGATTCCCATGCGTGAAATTCCCGCGCGCAGCGAAGAACTCGACGACGACGCGCAGATCGTCTGCATCTGCCACCACGGCGCACGCAGCGCGCAGGTCGCGATGTTCCTCGAATCGCGCGGCCACGCGAACGTCTTTAATCTGCAAGGCGGGATCGACGCATGGTCGCGCCAGGTCGACCCGTCGGTTCCCACTTACTGAGCCCACGGGCAATGAAGCGTCAGCGCGCGCCGCTCCTGGCGTCTGCTCTGGCGCTTGCTTGCGCGCTTGTCTGCGTGTTGCACGCGCCGCTCGCGCAAGCAGTCGATCTCTCCCAACTCTACGACGAAGCGCTCTCCAACGACGCGCCACTGCAAAGCGCGCGCGCCGCGCTCGCCGCCAATAGCGAGGAACTGCCGCTCGCACGCGCGAAGCTGCTGCCGCAAGTCTCGGCGTCGCTCAATGGCAGCCGTCAGAGCACGGACTTCGGCGGTGGCTTTCCGGCGTCGTATGGCAACACCTACGGCTATGTGGTCTCGCTTACGCAGCCACTCATTCATGTGGACAGCTGGTACGGCTATGCGCAAGGCAAACTCGCGGTCGCGTCCGCGCAGGCCTCATTCGCGCAGGCGCGCCAGGATCTGATCGTGCGCCTTGGCGAGGCGTACTTCGACGCGCTCGCCGCGCAAGACAGCGTTGCCATCGCGCGGTCGCAGAAGGCGTCGATCGCGCAACAACTCGAATCGGCAAAGCGTTCATTCGAAGTGGGCAACACGACGATCACCGACACGAACGAAGCGCAGGCCAAATACGATCAGGCAGTCTCGCAGGAAATCGCCGCGCAGAACGATCTCGCCGTCAAACTGGCGGCGTTGCAGCAGATCGTCGGGCATCCGGTCGAGCATATCGACGGTCTCGCGGCCGGTGCTCCGTTGCCGCCGCCCGTGCCCGCGGACATCAACCAATGGGTCGATGCGGCGAGCGACGCCAACTACCAGGTCGTACTCAGACAGATCGCGCTCGATAACGCACAGCGCGAAACGTCGAAGGCGAAAGCCGGCCATCTGCCGACTGTGGATCTGGTTGCGAGCCGCTCGCATAGCAGCCTGGGCGCGGCGGGAGCCGGCAACTTCGGCGGGAATTTCGGCGGCGGCTTCGGCAGCGGCGCGAATACGCCTTCGCCCGGCACGCCTGCGCTGGCAGCTGAACTCGGCAACCTGGGCTCCTCGTACACGAACAGCACGATCGGCGTGCAGGTCACGATTCCGCTTTTCGCAGGCGGCGCCACGCAAAGCCGCGTTCGCCAGACGCTCGCACTCGAAGACCAGGCCGCCGCCGATCTCGACACTGCCCGGCGCAACGCGGCGCTCTCCGCGCGCCAGGCGTTTCTCGGCGTGGTCAGCGGGCTCGCGCAAGTGCGTGCGCTGCAGACTGCCGAGCGCTCCGCGCGCACGTCGCTCGAATCGAATCTGCTTGGCTATCAGGTCGGCGTGCGTATCAACATCGATGTGCTGAACGCGCAAGACCAACTCTTCTCCGCACGGCGCGACCTGGCAAAGGCGCGTTACGACACGCTGATCAATAGTCTCAAGCTGAAGGCCGCCACCGCGAACCTCACCGATCAGGACGTCTTGCAGCTGAGCTCGCTGCTATCTCCCGTCGACGATGGCGCATTGACCGCGCTGCCACAAGCGCCCACAGTGCCGCATCCGGGCGCCGCGGCGACGGGCGCGGCGGGCAAGCTCGGGCGTCGGGGGTTGGCCGGCACGGCCACAACGCAGTAGCCGCTGCTGCAGTTCAAAGCCGGGTTGATCCGCGGACCGATTCGCGGACTGTACCGTTCACCCAGCATATAAATCGCTCGCGCTTTCGCGGCGACTATCCACGCATCTTCCTGCAGAACGGGACCCAACTGTGCGGCCTCACTCTCGCATTTGTCCTCGCGTGCGGCCGCTTTGAACCCTCTCCCGTCTTTCTGAATGTCATCGGGGCTTAACTTGAGTTACTCAAGATCCGTTCCCATTCGATCTCTTACAACCGACATCAGGAAGCCTATGTTGTTCCAACCACCCGCACGCCGCCCATTATCGACTTTCGTTGCTTTATGCACCCTGCTCGCGCTGGGCGCGTGCGGCAGCAGTGACGACCTCCAGAGCAGTGCGGCCGTCGCGCCCGCCCCGCCAGCGGATCCTGGATTTGTGGACAGTGCGTCCATTCCTCCCGTGCCGGCCTTCGTCGACAATGCCGCATCCAATCAAAGAAACGACGCGCACTTCGCGACCCTCGATACGAATGCCGGTGTACGTGTGGTCGCGCGCTTCCTCGACCTGTGGCAGCCGTCGACCATGATTGTCGACGCCGGAGCGTCCGCGCCTGCAGTCGACGGTTTCCCCGCCGTGGTTGCCTCCACATGCTCAGGTCTCATCAACTCAGGCACAGCGTGCGGCACGGTCCTCAATGCGGCCGTGTTGAATCAGAACACGCAGTTCGTCGTCAACGAGACGGTCTCGCGCACCCAGGCGCAAGCGGACGCAGCGTATTTCGACGACCGCCGCAACAAGGGATACAGCGTGACAGACGGTATGGGACCGTTGACCGGCGCATGGCTCGGCCTCACGCAGCAGACCACCACTATCACCTCGATTCCCGCGAATGCGACCACCACGCTGTACAACGACGCAGGCAACAACACGGGCGTTGGCCGTCCGGCCAATGCCGCGTTCGGCACCGTGGTCGACTTTGTCAACGCAATGAGCACGAACGGTTCGACAGAACCGGCGAAGCGCTTCTACAAATACGCGAGGCCGTACCGCTGGAGCAGTTCGGTGGTGGTCGTGCCGACACTCGTGCCGGCCGAAAGCACGACGCCCGCCACCGATGGCGGCTTCATCAGCGGCCATACGGCGGAGGCAATGCGCGACTCGATGGCCATGGCTTACGTGGTCCCGCAGCGCTTCCAGGAAATGATGAGTCGTGCGATGGAACTCGGCGAAAACCGTATCGTCGCAGGCATGCATTCGCCGCTCGACGTGACAGGTGGACGGATGCAGGGCCTGGCGGTTGTGGCTGCCAATCTGTATAACCCGGCCAACGCGTCTTTGAAGGCCGCCGCCTACGCGCAGGCCCAAAGCGCTCTGATGGCTCAAACCAGCACGACGAACAGCACGTTCAACACGTTCGCGCATTCGGGCACGACCGCGACGGACCGTTTCGCCGACTACACGGCCAACCGGTCGAACTATTTGCGCCGCATGACATTCGGCTTCGCGCAAATCGAAGCGACCGATGCAGCGCCGGTGGTTCCGAAGGGTGCGGAACTGTTGCTGGAAACCCGCTTTCCGTACCTCAGCGCGGATCAACGCCGCGTCGTGCTGAAGACGACAGAACTTCCGTCGGGGTATCCCGTCATGGACGATGCCGAAGGCTGGGGCCGCCTGAACATGTTCGCAGCCGCGGACGGCTACGGCGCGTTCAACGGCAATGTGATCGTCTCGATGGACGCGACACAAGGCGGCTTCAACGCGCTCGACACCTGGCGCAACCCGATCTCGGGCGCGGGCAAGCTCACCTTGCAGGGAACCGGCACGCTGAGACTGGCCGGAGCCAACACGTACTCGGGTGGCTCGCAGATTGCCGGCGGCACGCTCGAAGCCGACTCTGCGTCCGCGCTCGGAACGGGTGACGTGTATCTAGGTGCGGGCTCGCTGGTCGTCAATGCGCCCGGTGTGGTTTCGGTCGTCGGAAAATTCACGCAGCTTGCGAATACGACTCTGGAGCTCAATCTCGGCGCCAATGGACAAGGCTCGATGAAGGTCGGCGCTCAGACCACGGTTCTCGGCGGAACGCTGCATGTGAAGTTCGTCGACGGCTTCAAACCCAAGGCGGGCGATACGATCACTGTGATCAGCGGCAATGGTTCGAACGTGAAGTTCTCCGCTGTTTCCGTTGATGGCTTCAAAGCCACGCCGGTCTACTCATCAACCGGCGTTCAGGTTCATCTCGATTCGTAACCAAGGCGGCAAGGCTCCCCGCCTTCGCTACATCGGCAGCGAGTCCGCTCCACGCGGACTCGCTGCCTTGCATTTACCCCTGAATGAACGCCAGCAGATCAGCGTTGAGCACATCTGCGTTCAACGTCAACATGCCGTGTGGGAAGCCCGGATACGTCTTCAATGTTCCGTTCTTCAACAGCTTGATCGACTTCAGCGCCGCATCGGCAAACGGCACGATCTGGTCGTCTTCGCCGTGCAGCACGAGAGTCGGCACGCTGATCGAGCGAAGGTCTTCGGTCTGGTCCGTTTCCGAGAAGGCCTTGATGCCTTCGTAGTGCGCCTTGGCGCTGCCCATCATGCCCTGACGCCACCAGTTCTGGATCACGCCTTGATGGACCGTCGCGCCCGGACGATTGAAGCCGTAGAACGGCCCCGCCGGAACGTCGACGAAGAACTGCGCGCGATTGTCGGCAAGCGCCTTGCGAAAGCCGTCGAAGACTTCAAGCGGCAAACCTTCCGGGTTTGCTTCGGTCTTGAGCATCAGCGGCGGCACGGCGCTCACCAGCACCGCCTTCGCGACGCGGCCAGCCGGTTCGCCGTGCTTCGCCACATAGCGAGCCACCTCGCCGCCGCCAGTCGAATGGCCGATATGCACGGCGTTGCGCAGATCAAGCGCTTCGACCACCGCGAACGCGTCGGCGGCGTAGTGGTCCATGTCGTGTCCGTCGGAGACTTGCGAAGAGCGGCCGTGGCCGCGCCGGTCGTGAGCGATCACGCGGAAGCCCTTCTGAACGAAGAACAGCATCTGCGTATCCCAGTCGTCGGAAGACAACGGCCAGCCGTGATGGAACACGATCGGCTGCGCGTCCTTCGGACCCCAGTCTTTGTAGAAAATTTCGACATTGTCCTTCGTTGTCACGTACGGCATGGTCGTTTCTCCTGTTTCACGTTTTGGGCAATAGCAGACTGGATGATCCGGCGCGAGTGTTACGAAAGCCACCATGGTGGCAACAAACTGTGGAGCGAATCTGGCAACGCGCTGAAAGGAGAATACTGACACGCGTCGCGTTATGGAAGCGCGATGAAAAGAACTGATCGTTGCGCCGCTGCCATCAATCGCCCTTGGGCACGCTTACTCTCATCGCAATTAATTGCGCCGCTTCGTCCACCCGATTGAGAAATTTCGCAGGGTTTCCCGAATACCAGACAGGCACCATGCTCGGTCCATTTCGGGAGCCGTGTGATGAGACTCATGAAGATAGCGATGCTGGCCGCAACCGTGTTGCCGTTGTCGTCGTACGCCGCGCTGGGCGGCCCGCCGGTCACGGGAGCGTCCATGCCGCTCATGCTGCGCGCCGCCACGCCGCAGTCCGCTCCGGCGTCCGCTCCGCCGTCCGCAAGCAGCCAGCCGGCCGGCGGGCTCGTTAGCGCGGCGCCCTACTCGGTGCGCCAGTCGATCGACGCGAACGGCGTCACGATCCGCGAATACGTGTTGAACGCCAACGTCGTGTTCGCCGTCACCTGGGACGGCCCGGTGCGGCCGAACATGCGCGCGCTGCTCGGCAGCTACTTCGCGAATTACGTTGCGTCTGGACAAAGCGGCGTGCGCGGCTCCGGTCCTTTGATCGAAGGTAACGACGACTTCCGCATCGAATCCGCGGGCCGCCTCGGGCGCTTCTTCGGCATGGCCTGGGTGCCGCGTCTGATGCCCGCGGGCGTGCGTCCGGGCGATCTCGAATAACAGCCATGCGCTTCCCGGGAAAACACATGAATACATTGAAAAAGACGCTGTCGCTCGCGGCGGCCATCGGCGTCCTGACGCTTGCCGCTTGCGGCGGCGGGGGCGGCGGGAGTGCCGGCTCCGGCACTCAGGGCAATAATTCGGCCGGCTGGAACGCCACACCGCAATGGACACCGCACGGGTCCGGCGCCTCCGGCGGTTCGGGGAATTCATCGCCGCCCGCTACAGGCGACAACACGGTCACGATCCGCGTCGACAATACGATGGGCGGCGTCAACCTGCTCAAGGCCTCGATCAGGCTATGCGTGCCGGGCACCCAGAACGCGCCGCAATGCGTGACCGTCGACAACATGCTGGTCGACACCGGCTCCACCGGCGTGCGGATTGCAGCGCGCGCCATTCCCACACTGGCCCCGTTGCTGCTCACGCAAGTCGGCGCAGTCGACGACATAAGCGGCTCCGCCCCCATCGTCGAATGCATGCCGTTCGCCTCAGGCTATACGTGGGGCTCGGTCAAACGCGCCGACGTTACGATCGGCAGCAAGACAGCGAGCAACCTTCCAATCCAGGTGTACGCGGACAACGCATTCGCCGCCCCCGACGACTGCACGAACTACGGTGCCGACCTGGGCGGCGGCGCCTTCGCCGGCATTAACGGTATTCTCGGCGTCGACAGTTTCGCTACAGACTCAGCCGACGCGGTCACTACCGCGATTCCTGGCAATTACTACTACTGCCCGTCGCAGAACTCGTGCATTAGCACACGCATGCTAGCCGGCAAGGAAGTGAAGAACCCCGTAGCCGCATTCGCCACGGACAACAACGGCACGATCATCCGCCTGCCCGCTGTGCCGGCCGGCGGCCAGACGAGCGTCACGGGGCAACTGGTGTTCGGCATCGGTACGCAGCAGAACAACGCGTTGCCGCCGAGCGCGACCGTGCTCGCCATCGACAAATACGGCGCTTTCACGACGCAGTATCGCGGCAAAGTCTTTACCCGCAGCGTGATCGACAGCGGCACTAATGCATACGCCTTCCCCGACGACACCATCGCGACGAGTGCGGACGGCTGGTACACGCCTGCCACGCCGCTGAATATGAGCGCAACAATGGAGGCCACCAACGGCACAGGCAAGCCGCTCGATATGCCGTTCTCCATTGCTGATACGAGCAACCTGCGATTATCCGGCTACTACGCTCTCAGCAACGCCGGCGTGAACTTCGCGTACAGCGGGAAAAACAGCATGTTCCTGTGGGGGCTGCCGTTTTTCTACGGCCGGGACGTCTACACAGTAATGGGGAACGCGAAGGTCGGTAACCAGAGCGGACCGTTCGTCGCGTTCTAGCGTACTGACGCAAAACACGCGCAATGCATGAGGCCGGCGCGGCACGCGCTGGCCTCATGCAAACGCCTGATGCAAAGACCTGATGCAACCCCTACGGCGAACCCCTAAAGTCAGCGCATAAAGCGATCGCCCGAAGCTTCAATCCGTCTCCCTCAACACCTCGGCCACCGTCGTAAAGATCTCGTCGATCTGAGCCTCTTCAATAATGAGCGGCGGCGAGAACGCGAGAATGTCGCCGGTATAGCGTGTCAATACGCCCTTCTGGAAACATCGCACGAACACGTCGTAAGCGCGTGTGCCAGGCGCGCCGTCGCGCGACGCAAGCTCGACGCCGCCCACCAGCCCGAGGTTGCGAACGTCGATCACATGCCGTTCACCGCGCAGCTTGTGAATCGCGCGCTCGAAAAGCGGCGCCATCCGCGCGGCCCGATCGAACAACTGCTCGCGCTCGTAGAGGTCGATCGTCGCGCATGCCGCCGCAGCCGCAATCGGATGTCCCGAGTACGTATAGCCATGAAACAGCTCGATGCCGCCCGGCGCGCCGTTCACGATCGAGTCGTGAATCTGGCCGCTTGCGGCCACCGCGCCCATCGGAGCGGCCGCGTTGTTGGTGCCCTTCGCCATCGTCAGCAGGTCGGGTGTGACGCCGAAATACTGCGCGGCGAACGGCGCGCCGAGGCGGCCCCAACCGGTGATGACTTCGTCGAAGATCAGCAGAATGCCGTGCTTATCGCAGATCTCGCGCAACCGTTGAAGATAACCTTGCGGCGGAATCAGCACGCCTGTCGATCCGGCCACCGGCTCGACGATCACCGCCGCAACCGTCGACGCATCGTGCAGCGCGACGATCCGCTCGAGTTCGTCGGCGAGATGCGCGCCCCACGCCGGTTGGCCCTTCGAATAAGCGGCCTCTTTGATGTTCAGCGTATGCGGCAAATGATCGATCGACGGCAGTAGCGCGCCCGAAAACGCCTTGCGGTTGGGCGCAATCCCGCCAACGGAAATTCCGCCGAAGCCGACGCCGTGATAGCCGCGCTCGCGTCCGATGAAGCGGGTGCGTTGTCCCTCGCCACGCGAGCGGTAATAGGCAAGCGCGATCTTCAGCGCGGTGTCGACTGCTTCCGAGCCTGAGTTCACGAAGAAGATGTGCTTCAGATCGCCCGGCGTGTGTCGCGCGATTTTCGTCGCGGCTTCGAATGCTTTCGGGTGGCCCATCTGGAACGTGGGCGCGAAATCCATCTCAGCAGCCTGAGCCTGCACGGCGGCCACGATTTCATCGCGGCAGTGCCCTGCGTTCACGCACCACAGGCCCGCGGTGCCGTCGAGAATGCGCCGCCCATCGTGCGATGTGTAGTACATGCTTTTCGCGCTCGCGAGCAGACGCGGCGCGCTCTTGAACTGGCGATTGGCGGTGAAGGGCATCCAGAACGCGGACATATCGGGTTGATTGGCGCCGGCGGATTCAGTCATCTCATATCTCCATGCAGAACTGTCGACGGGAATTAGCGCTTCAGCGCTTAGTCCGGTCCCATGCAACGCTGTCGACAGAAGTTAGCGCTTCAGCGCTCAGCCCTGTCCCATGCAAAGGCCAGTAAGCGGTCTTTCAGTGTAGGCACAACACAGCGCATGCACAAAGCAGCGGCGCATGTGCACCGCCAAAGCCCGCTGGCCGATCGTCACGCTTCGTCGCGGCGCGGCGCGCACCTAAACGAGGCGCATTAAAGCCATGTGCACCAGATTCGTACGCCAAGCAGCATAAGCCCGCTCGCGTGGAGGCGCGCCGCAGCGCGCGAAGCCGCGGAGTGCTGCGCATTCCTCACATGGCATGTGCCTTGCAGTACACGAGCGGCAAGTCATGCGGGGCAAGCCCCGTGGCTGAAATCGACGCCCATAAACATTCATCATCAATGGCAAGGGGATACACATGAAACGTCGCAGTCTGTTGAAGTTCGGCTCCATGTCCGGCGCGCTCGCGCTTGCAGGTCGCGCGCCGTTCGCGCACGCACAGTCCGCGAGCGGCCCGATCAAGGTGGGCATCCTGCATTCCCTGTCCGGCACGATGGCGATCTCCGAGACATCGCTGAAAGACACCGCGCTGATGACGATCGCTGACATCAACAAGAACGGCGGCGTGATGGGCCGTCAGCTTCAGCCTGTGGTGGTCGACCCCGCTTCGAACTGGCCGCTATTCGCCGAAAAAGCGCGTCAATTGATCACGCAGGAAAAGTGCGCGGTGGTGTTCGGCTGCTGGACGTCGGTGTCGCGCAAGTCGGTGCTGCCGGTGTTCGAAGAGCTCAACGGCCTGCTCTTCTACCCGGTCCAGTACGAAGGCGAAGAGATGTCGCGCAACGTGTTTTACACGGGCGCCGCGCCGAATCAGCAGGCGATCCCTGCAACCGAATATCTGATGAGCGCGGAAGGCGGCGGCGCGAAGCGCTTCTTCCTGCTCGGCACCGACTACGTGTATCCGCGCACGACCAACAAGATCCTGCGCGCGTTCCTGAAGTCGAAGGGCGTGCAGGAGGCCGACATCCAGGAGGTCTATACGCCGTTCGGCCACAGCGATTACCAGACCATCGTCGCGAACATCAAGACGTTCTCGCAAGGCGGCAAGACGGCCGTGATCTCGACGGTGAACGGCGACTCCAACGTGCCGTTCTATAAGGAACTCGGCAACCAGGGGCTGAAGGCTTCCGATGTGCCGGTCGTCGCGTTCTCGGTCGGCGAGGAAGAACTGCGCGGCATCGACACGAAGCCGCTGGTGGGCAACCTCGCGGCATGGAACTACTTCATGTCCGTGCGCAACCCGGCCAACGAGAAGTTCAAGAAACAATGGGCCGCGTGGGTCAAGGAGAACAATCTGCCTGGCGGCACCAAGCGCGTGACGAACGACCCGATGGAAGCGACTTTCGTCGGCATCCACATGTGGAAGCAGGCTGTCGAGAAGGCGAAGAGCACCGAAGTCGACAAGGTACGCGTGGCGATGATCGGCCAGCAGTTTGCAGCGCCGTCGGGCTTCACGCTCGAAATGGACGGCAACCACCATCTGCACAAGCCGGTGATGATCGGCGAAGTGCGCGCGGACGGTCAGTTCAACGTGGTGTGGCGCACCAAGACCGCGGTTCGCGCGCAGCCGTGGAGCCCGTTCATCGCAGGCAATGCAGGCAAGCCGGATGTGGTCAGCTCGATCCCGGCGTTTCTGAAGCGCTCGCGGGTCGCTTAACGGCACCGCGTATGACGGCGGCTCGAGTGGCCGCCGTCATGTGTCGAGGCGAACTCGGGCGAACTCGGGCGAATTCCAGGTGAACTCCCGGCGACCGTTACCGTGTTCCGGCACGCGCAGTGGGTTCGCCGCGAATCCGGCATGCGTAGCAATCGCAATCGAAACTCGCGCGCGCCTGGCGAGCGATCACGGCCGTAATGCTTGCGACCCGTTCCGCTCGACACTGCCCCATGCGATTCGGCGGCTGAACGTAGCCGTGCAGCGTGCGGCACAACACCGGCCCGCATTCAACCGGCGCGATGCGAGCTTTGCAAAGCGCGTCGCCGGTCATTCTTCAAAGGCCATCATGGCGTTTTCATTCCTCACTTTTGCACAGCGGTCCGCGCGACGCAGCGTCAGCAGCACCGCTCTTGCGTTGCTCACGTTGGTTGCGTTGGGCTCGCTGACGCCGCATGCCGCGTTCGCGTTGACCGCGGCCGATGTCGCGCCGCTTGCCGCCGACGACTTCGACGCGAAGTCCGCAGCCATCGACAAACTCATCGCCAATCACGACAAGGAGTCGGTCGCGGTGCTGAAGGCGTTGTCCGAAGACGGCGTGCTCGCCACCGACTCAGGCGCCGTGCTGCTGCAGGACGGCGACGCGACGCGCGATGCCGTCACCGGCAAGACCGTCGCCGCAAGCGACGCACAACCCGTCACGTTGAATAATCTGCTGCGCTCGAAAGTGGCGGGCGCGCTCTCGGGCTTACAGCTGGACTCCCCGGATAAGGCGACGCGCGAGCAAGCCATCAACGCGCTGCTGAAAAACCCTGACCCGTCGATCAAGCCGCTCGTCGACACGGCCCGCGCAAAAGAAACCGACCCGGCTCTGAAGAAGCGCCTCGACACGCTGTGGGCAATGACCGCGCTGCATGACGCCGACGCGGCTAAGCGTCTCGAAGCGGTGAAGCTCGTCGCCGCGCGGCACGACCTCGACATGAACGAACTGCTGCGACCGCTCGTCGCGAAAAAGCCCGACGGCACATTCGCGGAAGCCGACGCTCGCGTGCGGGCCGCGGCGCAAAGCGGTATCGACGAACTCGACGCAATCCAGCGCCGCGGTGAAATCGCCGGCACGCTGTTCGCGGGTCTCTCGCTCGGCAGCGTGCTGCTGCTCGCTGCACTCGGGCTTGCCATCACGTATGGCCTGATCGGCGTCATCAACATGGCGCACGGCGAATTCCTCATGATCGGCGCCTACGCCACGTATGTCGTGCAGAACCTCTTTCAGCGCTTCGCGCCGGGCGGGTTCGACTGGTATCCGCTCGTCGCGGTGCCCGCGTCGTTCGTTGCGGCGGCGCTCGTCGGCATCGTGATCGAGCGGCTCGTGCTCAAGCATCTGTATGGCCGTCCGCTCGAAACGCTGCTGACCACCTTCGGCATCAGCCTGATCCTGATTCAGGCGACGCGCATGCTGTTCGGCGCGCAGAACGTGCAGGTCGTCAATCCTTCGTGGATGAGCGGCGGCGTGACCGTCATGGCGAACCTGATCCTGCCGTACAACCGGCTCGCGATTCTCGCGTTTTCGCTGATTGTCGTCGGCATTGCATGGGCCGTGTTGACGAAGACGCGCCTCGGACTCTTCGTGCGCGCCGTCACGCAGAACCGCCGCATGGCTGCATGCGTCGGCGTGAAGACCGCACGGGTCGACTCGTATGCGTTCGCGTTCGGCGCGGGCATTGCGGGACTCGGCGGCTGCGCGTTATCGCAGATCGGCAATGTCGGGCCCGACCTCGGGCAAAGCTACATCATCGATTCGTTCATGGCGGTCGTGCTCGGTGGCGTGGGTCAACTGGCGGGCACGGTGATCGGCGGCTTCGGGCTCGGACTCGTGAGCAAGGCGATCGAGCCGTTCTGGGGCGCCGTGCTCGCGAAGATCGCGGTGCTCGTGCTGATCGTGCTGTTCATCCAGAAGCGTCCGCAGGGCATGTTCGCCCTCAAGGGCCGTAGCGCGGAGGCATGAGATGACATCTGCAACTTCTTCTTCGGCCGCGTCGGCTCATGTCGGTACAACGGATGGCAACCCGGCCGGCAACTCAGCTGACCGCGTCGCGCAGTCGGGCTTTGCCCTCGGCTTGCCGCCGCGTCCCGCGCTGCTGTCGCGCCGTGCATGGCTTGCGCTGATCGCGCTGATCGCCGTGTTCGGCCTCGGCGTGCCGTTCGCTGCGCTGGTGGTGCCGGAAGCGAGTCCGCTGCATCTGTCCGCTTACGCGACGACCATCACCGGCAAGTTCATGTGCTACGCGATCGCGGCGCTCGCACTCGATCTGGTGTGGGGTTACTGCGGCATTCTGAGTCTCGGACACGCGCTCTTCTTCGCACTGGGCGGCTACGCGATCGGCATGTACCTGATGCGCGCAATCGGCCACGACGGCAAGTACGGCAGCGATCTGCCCGACTTCATGGTGTTCCTCGACTGGCATCAACTGCCGTGGTATTGGCAAGGCACGCAGCATCTGGGCTATGCGCTGCTGCTCGTGGTGCTGGTGCCGGCCGTGGTGGCATGGGTATTCGGCTTCTTCACGTTCCGCTCGCGAGTGAAGGGCGTGTATCTGTCGATCATCACGCAGGCGATGACGTTCGCTGCCATGCTGCTCTTCTATCGCAATGAGACGGGCTTTGGCGGCAATAACGGCTTCACCGATTTCAAGCGCATCGGCGGCTTTCCAATCACGCATGCCGGTACGCGCACCGCCCTGCTGCTGATCACGTTTGCGGTGCTGATCGTCGCGTTCCTCGGCGCGCGGGCCATCGTCACCTCGAAGCTCGGCCGCGTCGTGACCGCCGTGCGCGACGGCGAAACGCGCCTGATGTTCCTCGGCTACAGCCCGCTCGCGTACAAACTCTTCGTATGGACCGTGTCCGCCGTGTTGTGCGGCATTGCCGGCGCGTTGTACGTGCCACAGGTCGGCATCATCAATCCGGGTGAGATGTCGCCTGGCAATTCGATCGAAATGGCCATCTGGGTAGCCGTCGGTGGACGCGGCACGTTGATTGGGCCGATTGTCGGCGCGTTTGCAGTGAACGGCGCGAAGAGCTTCTTCACGGCAAACTTTCCTGAATACTGGCTGTTCTTCCTCGGTCTGATTTTCGTGCTGGTCCCGCTGTTTCTGCCGAACGGCATCATGGGACTGGTCGAGCTCGTGACGCGCAAGAGGAACCGCTCATGAACGAAAACCCGATGGTTCCCGATCTGGCTTTGCCCGAGCATCCTTCTGAACACGCGTTGAGCGGCGTCGCGAGCATGGGGCACGTCGTCGTTCCCGGCGAGATCGACGTTTCCCACGGCACGATCCTCTATCTCGAAGACGTGACCGTGAGCTTCGACGGCTTTCGTGCGTTGAATGCGCTGACACTTTCTATCGACGCTGGCGAATTGCGCTGCATCATCGGACCGAACGGCGCCGGCAAGACGACGATGATGGACGTGATCACCGGCAAGACCTCGCCCGATTCGGGCAAGGTGTTTCTCGGCCAGTCGATCGACCTCACGCGAATGAACGAGCCGTCCATTGCACGTGCCGGCATTGGACGCAAGTTCCAGAAGCCGACGGTTTTCGAGCAGCATCCCGTGTGGGAAAACCTCGAACTCGCGATGAAGACCGACAAGGGATGGCTTGCGTCGTTGCGGGCGCGGCTAGATCGCGAAGCGCAAGCACGCATCGAAGAAACGCTCGTGCTGATCGGTCTGGAATCCGAGGCGCGGCGTCTTGCCGGCGAACTGTCGCACGGACAGAAGCAGCGGCTCGAAATCGGCATGTTGCTGATGCAGCAACCGGCGCTGCTGCTACTCGACGAACCTGCCGCGGGCATGACCGACGACGAGACGATGCAACTGGCAGACCTGCTCAGCCATCTGCGCGGCACGTGTTCGATGATGGTCGTCGAACACGACATGGAGTTCGTGAAAGCTCTATCGGGCGACACCGGCAAGGTCACGGTGATGGCCGAAGGGCGCGTGCTCGCGCACGGCACGCTCGACGAAGTGAAACGCGACGAGACGGTGATCGAGTCGTATCTTGGCCGCTGAGCGGACAGGCCAGTCAAAGGGTCGAACGGACATGCTAGAAGTAGAAAACCTGAACCAGTACTACGGCGGCAGCCACATTCTTCGCGATGTGAAGCTCACCGTGCCCGATGGCAAACTCACCGTGCTGCTCGGCCGCAATGGCGTGGGCAAGACGACGTTGCTGCGCTGCCTGATGGGCGTAGTGCAGACGAAGAGCGGCTCGATCGCCTGGCGCGGCGCGCCGATCACGAAGCTGCCCACCTATTCTCGCGTCGAGAAAGGGCTTGCCTACGTGCCGCAAGGACGCGATATTTTTCCGCGGCTCACCGTCGAAGAAAATCTGCTGGTGGGCGCCGCCAGCAAGAAGGCACCGAAGAAGATTCCCGATCGCATCTATGAGTTGTTTCCCGTGCTCAAGGATATGCGCAGCCGTCGCGGCGGCGATCTGTCGGGCGGTCAGCAACAGCAGCTCGCGATCGGCCGGGCATTGATGAGCGATCCGCAACTGCTGATTCTCGACGAACCCACGGAAGGCATCCAGCCGTCGATCATTCAGGACATTGGGCGCACGCTGCGTCAGCTGGTCGAAGAGATGGGCATGACCGTGCTGCTCGTCGAGCAGTACTACGACTTTGCGAAGGACATTGCCGACCGCTATTGGGTGATGAGCCGCGGCGAGATCGTCGCGGGCGGCGAAGGCGCGAACATGGATGCGGATGGCGTGCGTGCGCTGATCGCGGTGTGACGCTCTCGCGTGAGTGAGCGTGCTATGCTCGGCGCGTCTCGGGCCGGGTCCGCGCGCTCCTGGGCTTGCGGCTTCCCTTCTTGTACCTTCCTGTACCAATACGTCGATCGCACGTTCATTCGCATGTCGCTTCACGAAAATCACGCCACGCTCGCTACTGTGCAACCCCAAGCGAAAGCCGAGACGCATGCGCATTGGCGCGCGCGGCTCGAACTTGGGTTCGTCAGGCATGGCGAGCGCAGCGTCCTGCAGCATCGGCTGCACGATGGCCCGCTGCGTGTCCAACGGCCGTTGTATCCGGAAGGTCAGGCTGTTTGTCATGCAGTGATCGTGCATCCGCCGGGCGGGATCGCGGGCGGCGATCAACTCGATATAGAAGTCAATGTGGGTGCTCATGCGCATGCTGTCATCACGACGCCCGGCGCGACCAACTGGTACAAATCCAATGGACGCTCCGCGCGGCAGCATATCGCTGTCCGCGTCGGCGAACATGCGAAGCTCGACTGGCTGCCGCAGAACAATATCGTTTTCGATCACGCAAAGGCAGACCTCGACTTCTCGCTGACACTCGACGAAGACGCAACGGCGATCGGTTGGGATGCGACGCAGCTCGGGCGGCAAGCGGCCGGCGAGCGGTGGTCCGATGGAAGCCTGCGGGCGGTGTCGCGTATCGCGCGGGCTCACGGCGAGTTGTTGTGGCTGGAGCGGGCGAGCCTCGTTGCCGGTGACCCGTTGCGCGACGCGGCTCAGGGGCTTGGCGGCTTTCCTGCGTATGGCACGCTGTGGGCCGTTGGCGCAGCTTGCGACGACGCGCTCGCTGAAGCGCTGACCGCGCAGCTTCCCTTCGGCGACTCCGTGCGCGCGGCGGCTTCCTGCGTGACCAGTGGCGTATTGCTCGTGCGCGCCGTGTCGCGATCGATGGAGACGTTGCAGCGCGCGTTGACGCAATGCTGGTTGCAGTTGCGGCCCGTCGTGCACGGCGTCGAGGCGGTGCCTTTGAGAATCTGGACGACGTAGGCTACCTGCGCAAAATCAGCACGCTTCGCCGCACGCGGCAGCGCCGCAGCTTCTTAACCAACCACATCCGTAATCACACCCGCTTTCACCGCGTAAGACAAGTCCGCACCAACTCGAAGCAATCTCGATCCCCTATCTGGTGCGTCGTCTGGCAAACCTCCCCAGCAGCCCCGCCGCACCACGATGGCACACACCTTGCGTTGCTAGCGGCCGATGCTGCCGCTTCCTCGCCGCCAGCCGCCTGCCCGCCACCACCACAGCTACTACAAATGAACCGACCAACGCTTCGTTCCGCTCGCCGCACGCTCCTCGCCGCCCTGCTCGTTTCGCCTGTCCTCGCAACCACCGCCCCTGCGGCGCACGCCGATACGCTCGACAACATCGCCAAGGCAGGCGTGCTCAAGGTCGCCGTGCCGGAAGACTATCCGCCGTTCGGTTCGGTCGGCCCCGACATGAAGCCGCAAGGCTATGACATCGACACCGCCGCGCTGCTCGCGAAGTCGATGAACGTGAAGCTCGAACTGGTGCCCGTGAACAGCGCGAACCGCATTCCCTATCTGCAAACGAACAAGGTCGATCTGGTGATCTCGTCGCTCGGCAAGACGCCCGATCGCGAGAAAGTGATCGACTTCTCCAACGCCTACGCGCCGTACTATCAGGGCGTGTTCGGCCCCGCCGACATCAAGGTCAGCGGCCCCGCCGATCTGACCGGCAAGACGGTCGGCGCGACGCGCGGCGCGCTCGAAGAACTCGGTCTCACGCAAATGGCGCCGAATGCCACGATCAAGCGCTTCGAGGACAACAACGCGACCATTGCCGCGTTCCTGTCGGGCCAGGTTCAGTTGATCGCTGCGGGCAACATCGTCGCCGCCGCAATTCTGGCTAAGAATCCGCCGCGCCGTCCTGAGCCTAAGTTCGTCATCAAGAACTCGCCGTGTTTTGTCGGTATGAACAGGAACGAACCGCGCCTGCAGCAGAAGGTGAACGCCGCCATCGCGCAAGCCAAGCAGGACGGCACGCTCAATACGATGTCGAAGAAGTGGTTCGGCGCAGCGCTGCCCGCGGATCTGTAAGCGCGTCGTTAGCCGGGCTTGATAGCGTCGCTGTTTTGTCCGGCTTTGCATGGGTCGCATCGGCGACCCGCAACGCATATCATTGTCGCAGCCCGATTCCTTCGGATCGGGCGCAACCCACCGCACTCATTCGATGAAGCTGACACCTCGCGAGAAGGACAAGCTGCTGATCTTCACCGCCGCGCTGCTTGCCGAACGGCGCCGCGCACGCGGCCTCAAACTGAATTATCCGGAAGCGGTCGCGTTCATCACCGCCGCGCTGATGGAAGCGGCGCGCGACGGCAAGACCGTCGCCGAGGTCATGCACTACGGCACGACGCTGCTCACTCGTGACGACGTCATGGAAGGCGTGCCCGAGATGATCCCCGACATCCAGGTCGAAGCCACGTTTCCCGACGGCACGAAGCTCGTCACGGTTCATCATCCGATTCCCTGATCTGCTGAATCCCGCTAAACCTAACAAGGCACGCCCATGATTCCCGGCGAACTCATCACCGACGACGGCGAACACGAACTCAACGCGGGCCGCGCCACCGTCACGGTGCTCGTGTCGAATACCGGCGACCGGCCGGTGCAGATCGGCTCGCACTACCACTTCTATGAAGTGAACGACGCACTCGCTTTCGACCGCGAAGCCGCACGCGGCTTCCGGCTGAACATCGCCGCGGGCACCGCCGTGCGTTTCGAGCCCGGCCAGGAGCGCACCGTCGAACTCGTCGAACTGGCGGGTGAGCGCATCGTCTATGGCTTCAACGGCAAGGTGATGGGCAAGCTGTGACGCGCCGCGCGCGCTCATCCGCTTGCACCGCCCTGCTCAATTCCGGACTGACATCATGACCTTACGCATTGGCCGCCGCGCATACGCGGAAATGTTCGGCCCCACCACCGGCGACCGCGTGCGTCTCGCCGACACCGAGTTGCTGATCGAAGTGGAGCGCGACTTCACCACGTACGGCGAAGAAGTGAAGTTCGGCGGCGGCAAGGTAATTCGCGACGGCATGGGCCAGTCGCAACGCGTGCATGCCGACGTCGTCGATACCGTTGTGACCAACGCGGTGATTCTCGACCATTGGGGCATCGTGAAGGCCGACATCGGCATCAAGAACGGCCGCATCGCGGCTATCGGCAAGGCGGGCAATCCCGACATTCAGCCGAACGTGACGATCGCGATCGGCGCATCCACGGAAGTGATAGCCGGCGAAGGGCTGATCGTGACGGCGGGCGGCATCGACACGCATATTCACTTCATCAGTCCGCAGCAGATCGAAGAAGCGCTCGCCAGCGGCGTGACGACGATGCTGGGCGGCGGCACGGGTCCGGCAACGGGCACCAATGCGACCACCTGCACGCCGGGCCCGTGGCATCTCGAACGCATGCTGCAGGCAGCGGACGGCTATCCGATGAACCTCGGCTTCCTCGGCAAGGGCAACGTGAGCCAGCCGGAGCCCGCGCTCGAACAGATCGCGGCGGGCGCGATCGGCCTGAAGCTGCACGAAGACTGGGGCACGACGCCGGCCGCAATCGACAACTGCCTGTCCGTCGCCGACGACACCGACACGCAGGTCGCCATTCACACCGATACGCTGAACGAAGCGGGTTTCGTCGAAGCGACCGTGGCGGCGTTCAAAGGCCGCACGATTCATACGTATCACACGGAAGGCGCAGGCGGCGGCCACGCGCCCGACATCATCAAGGTATGCGGCGAAGCGAACGTGCTGCCTTCGTCGACGAATCCGACGCGGCCCTACACCGTCAACACGCTCGAAGAGCATCTCGACATGCTGATGGTTTGCCACCACCTGGACCCGTCGATTGCAGAAGACATTGCGTTCGCCGAATCGCGCATTCGCCGCGAGACCATCGCCGCGGAAGACATCCTGCACGATCTCGGCGCGCTTTCCATGCTGTCCTCGGATTCGCAGGCGATGGGCCGCGTAGGCGAAGTCATCATCCGCACGTGGCAGACCGCGCACAAGATGAAAGTGCAACGCGGCGCGCTGCCCGAGGACACCGCACGGCACGACAATTTCCGCGCGAAGCGCTATGTCGCGAAGTACACGATCAACCCTGCAATCACGCACGGCATTGCGCATGAAGTCGGTTCTATCGAGCCCGGCAAGTGGGCCGATCTCGTGTTTTGGGAGCCCGCCTTTTTCGGCATCAAACCGTCGTTGATCCTCAAAGGCGGCATGATCGCAATGGCACAGATGGGCGATCCGAACGCGTCGATTCCTACGCCGCAGCCGGTGCATTATCGCGAGATGTTCGCTACGCGCGGCGGTGCACTCGGGCGCACGTCGCTGACTTTCGTTTCGCAACTCGCCGCCGATGCAGGCGTCGCGGAGCGCTATGGCCTGAACAAGCGTATCGTGGCTGTGAAGAACTGCCGAAACATCACGAAGGCAGACATGATTCACAACGCGTGGCGCCCGTCGATCAGCGTCGATCCGGAAACCTATCAGGTGATCGCCGACGGTCAACTGCTGACCTGCGAACCGGCGACTGTCCTGCCGATGGCGCAACGCTATTTTCTGTTCTGACCATGCGCACACTCGACAAACTGGTTGCACCGCATCTCAAACTCGCGCCGGTGCTGGTGAAGCGCGCGCCGACGCTAACGCTTGCTTTCGACGAGCGTCGTAAGAGCCGACTTGCGGCCACGCTCGACACCGGCGAAGAAGTGGCGGTACTGCTGCCGCGCGGCACCGTGCTGCGCGACGGCGATGTGCTAATTGCCGACGATGGCGGTCTCGTGCGAATAGTCGCCGCGCCGGAAGCCGTGCTGGTGGTCCGTGCGAAAGACGCGTTGACGCTCACGCGCGCGGCGTATCACCTGGGCAATCGTCATACGCCTGTGGAAGTCGGCGCGGATTATCTGAAGCTCGAATACGATCCGGTGCTGGCCGATATGCTGAAGCGTATCGGCGCGACGGTCGATCAGGTTTCGATGCCGTTCCAGCCGGAGTCTGGCGCGTACGGCGGCGGCCATAAGCACGGCCACGACGAGACATTTGCCGAAGACTACGCATTAGCGCAGCAGGTGTTCGGCGAGCATCATGGGCATGAGCATTCTCATGATCACGAGCACGGGCATGGCCACGCGCACGATCACGGGCACGATCACGGGCACGAAGGCCACGTCCACGACGAATCTTGCGGCCACGCGCATCACCATCACCATGCGCATCGCTGAACTTACCGCGCTACTGCACCTCGCGTCGCCGGCGCTGCCTATCGGCGCCTTCAGCTACTCGCAGGGTCTCGAAGCGGCGATCGAAGCGCAACTGATCACCGACGCCGATTCGGCTCGCGCCTGGATCGCGAGCGGCCTCACCGATGTGCTCGCGCATGGCGAACTGCCGTTTCTCGCGCACCAGATGGAGCGCTGGCGCACACACGACGCGGCCGGCCTCGCGCAGGCGAATGGCGAGTTCCTCGCGAGCCGCGAGTCGGCCGAGTTGCGGCGTGAGACCGAACAGATGGGCTGGTCGCTGCGGCAATTGTGCGCGTCGCTCGAATGGGGCGATGCGGCGCGGCGCGCGACGCTCGCCTCGATGACGCCGCTCGCGCAACCCACCGCGTTCGCTTTTGCAGCCTATGCACACGATGCCGCCGTCGACGCCGCGCTTGCCGCGTACGCGTTCAGCTGGGTCGAGAACCAGGCCGCCGCGGCATTGAAAGCCGTGCCGCTGGGACAACTGGCGGGGCAACGCATCATCGTCGCGTTGCGCGAGCCGATCAATGCGGCGGTCGAGCGCGCTTTAGCCACGTCGCCGGAAAACATCAATACTTTCGCGCCGCAGCTCGGCATTCTGTCGGCGCGTCACGAGTCGCAATATTCGCGGCTTTTTCGCTCATAAAACGATCCATCATGAACGCACCTCATCATCCCGCTCACTCGTCCGTCCGCACGAAGAAACTGCCGCCGCTGCGCGTGGGCGTCGGCGGTCCGGTCGGCTCGGGCAAGACCACGTTGCTCGAAATGCTCTGCAAGGCGATGCGCGAACAGTACGACCTCGTCGCGATCACCAACGACATCTATACGAAAGAAGATCAGCGCCTGTTGACAGTGGCGGGCGCGTTGCCGGCCGAGCGGATCATGGGTGTGGAGACGGGCGGTTGTCCGCATACCGCGATTCGCGAGGACGCGTCGATCAACCTCGAAGCTGTCGATCGCATGCTCACGCGTTTTCCGGATGCGGACATCGTCTTTATCGAATCGGGCGGCGATAACCTCGCGGCGACCTTCAGCCCGGAACTGTCGGACCTGACGATTTACGTAATCGACGTGGCAGGCGGCGAGAAGATTCCGCGCAAAGGCGGCCCAGGCATTACGAAGTCGGATCTGCTCGTGATCAACAAGACGGACCTCGCGCCGATGGTCGGTGCGAATCTCGACGTCATGGCGTCCGACGCGAAGAAAATGCGCGGCGAGCGGCCTTTCGTGATGAGTAATCTGAAGGCGCTCGACGGCTTGGACGACGTGGTGCGGTTTATCGAGCGAAAGGGGCTGTTGAAAGTTTGAAGGCAAGCGCTGAGTCTCCTCAGCGCTTGCTTGACCTCACTCCGGCAACAACGCCATCAACACATCCACGGTGCGCGCGGTTGCCCCGCGATGACGCGCGGCAAACGCCGAGGCCGCGCCGCCCATCATGAGCCGTCGCGCCTTGTCGTTGAAGAGTTCGCGCAGCGCTCGCGCCAGATCGGCCGGATCCTGCACCTGCACCGCCGCGCCTGCGGCGACCGCATCGGCCGTGGCCTGCGTGAAGTTGAACACGTGCGGCCCGATCAGCACGGGCACACCCACCGCGCAGGCTTCGATCAGATTCTGTCCGCCGAGCGGCAACAGACTGCCGCCGATAAACGCGAGGTCCGAGGCCGCGTAATAAGCGCCCAGTTCGCCCATCGAGTCGCCAAGCAGCACATTCACGTCCGCCGGCAAAGCGGGCACACCGCCGCTTGCAGCCGCTGACGCAACCTTCGCATCCGGTGCCCACGTCGAACGTCGTGTGAGTCGCAGCCCGGCTTTCTCGACGAGCGCTGCAACCTCGTTAAAACGCTGTGGATGGCGCGGCACGAGAATCAACAGCGCATTCTCAACGTCGAGGGCCGCGAACGCCTGCAACACGAGTTGCTCTTCGCCTTCGCGTGTACTTGCCGCCACCCACACGGGTCGCGCGCCGATTGCCGCGCGCCACGCATGACCGCGCGCCGCCAGTTCCGGCGGCGTGCTCATGTCGAATTTAAGATTGCCGAGTACCGCGACGTTGCGCGCGCCGAGCGCCGTCAACCGTTCCGCGTCCGATGGGCTCTGCGCCAGCACACGCGCAAAGCCGCCGAACACGTCCTTCGTCGCGCCGCCGAATCTGGCGGCCCGCTTATATGAGCGCGCCGACATCCGCGCGTTGGTCAACACCAATGGAACGTCGGCGCGCCGGCATTCGTCGATCAACGTGGGCCACACTTCGGTTTCCATTACCAGACCGAGCGACGGCCGCCACGCGCGCAGAAAGCGCCGCACCGCGTGCGGCATGTCGTACGGCAGATAGCTGCGCATCACGCGGTCGCCGAAGATCTGCTCGCCGGTCACGCGGCCGCTGGGCGTCATATGAGTCAACAGAATGCGTGCGTCCGGACGCGCTTTGATGAGCGCGTCGATCAGCGGTTGCGCGGCACGCGTCTCACCGACCGACACCGCGTGCACCCAGATCAACGGCGCGTCGTCTTCGGGCAAACGTCCGCGAACATAGCCGAAACGCTCGCCGATATGTTGCCGATAACCGCGCTCCTTGCGCGAACGGATCAGCAGACGCAGCACCGCAACCGGCGCGATGATCCACCAGAGCGCGTTATAGATTGCCCTTAGCATCGGCGCTCCGCATGATGCAAGCGCGCAGCGTGCAGCTCGCGAATACCGTGCCGATGCAATGGCCCTGGCGCAGCCGCATGGTCAGCCATCGGCGCGCGACGGTGCACAAAATCTGGCGAGCCCGAACGAACCGCGGCGCTCAAACCAGCGCCCTGCCCTTCAGGCGTTCAAGTATGCCGAGCGGCGCACATTCGGGTTGCACCATTGCCTTGACCGGCAGGAAGAACGTCTGCTCGAGCATGAACTGACCGGACATCACCGCGTGCGAAGTCTGATCGGAGAAGCACACCCACACGCTGCCCGGCGGAAACGGCATGGTCTCCTGCGGACTTGTCTTCTGATATTCCATGTCGGCCTTCATGCCGTCGTGCAGATGGAGCATCAGATGGTCGTACTCGCTGCGCGGCGATTTCGTTACGTGCAACAGATTCAGCAGCCACGCCGCGCCCGGCATTTGCGGCTTGATGCGCGGCAGAAAGCGTTTGGCCATGTCCTCGAACGGTTCGCCGACTCGCCATACGCGCGGCACGCCATTCGGATTGACGTTGGTGAACACGCGCAGAATGCGTTCGCCGTAATTGGGCCGCGACGGAAAGGCGTCCACATGCAAGCGGCTATCGTCCTTGCGCCATGACGTTTGCCGTGTTTCAACCTGATGCAGCCGCAAACTCGTGGGCGCGACGCGCAGCTTGCCGTTGTATTCGGGAAAGAGCCCGTCGACGAGCGTGCGCGCATTCGTTTGATAACGCGCGATCAATGCGCGCACCGCAGACTGCGTGACCGCGTTGCCGGCCACGCCATGCAATGCGCCGCCATTCGGTTCGAGGCTGATGTTCTTGCGGTTCGGATCGGCCAGCGCGGGGTCGAGCAGCGCCTGCTCGCCGCCTTCAATCGCGAAACGCAGGTTCGGGAAATACAGCACCTTGCCGCGTTCGACTCCGGCGAGCAGCGTCTCACGCGGCACGGACAGGTTGCGCGCGTGCCAGTCGGCATTCGCTACTTCGATGATCTGGGTTTCGTTCATGATCGCCCTTGGAAACGGATGACGCGTGAGGCGAAGCGCACCGGACGAATCACAACAGTCCGAAGCCGGCAAGCGCGGACTTCACCTGTTGCAGCGTGGGCGGTTGCCCTGCCGTGCCGAGATTGACGACGTTCGGCGACCAGTAGCCGCCCGTGCGCCACGCGGTCGCGAAATTGTACAACTCGACCGTGGGCCGCTTAAGCGCCGCCGCGATGTGAACCAGACCTGTGTCAACACCGACCGTCGCGGCCGCGCCTTCGATCAGACCGACCACCGCGGGCAACGACAGCCTAGGCGGCACGATGGCTGCCGCCCCGAACTCTTTGGCGAGACGCTCGCTCGTCTCGCGCTCGGCCTCGCTGCCCCACGGCAAGACGATCGACGCGCCGCGCCGCACGAGCGACTGCCCTAGCTCGATCCACGCGGTGTCGGGCCATTGCTTGTCGGCACGCGAGGTTGCATGCACGAACACCACGTAAGGCACCGGAAGATTGAGATTCGCCGCCGACAACGCCAATGCGGCGCGCCGCGTGTCGATGCCAAAATCGATTTCGTCGGTAGGTTGCGGCTTCGGGTCGTTCAGCGCCGCCGCTACCAGTTGCCGCGTCCGCTCGACCACATGCGTGCGCGGCTCGATGGGCACGCGCTTGTCGTAAAAGAAGCGCACCGGCCATTCAAAGCCAGCGCCGTCAGTGCGATTTGCAAGGCCGACGAGCGGTCCGCGCGCCATCTTCGCGACCCACGCGGTCTTGATGAGCCCCTGGCAGTCGATCACCAGATCGTAGTTCTCTGCGGCGAGCGCACGTCGGAATGCGCTTATCTCGCGCCAGTTGCCGATCGACAAGATGCGCTTGCGCCAACGGCGCAGCGACACGGGAATCGCGCGCCGCACGCCGGTCACGAGTTCGACGAGCCCCACGAAGCTTTCCTCGACGAGCCAGTCGATCTGCGCCTCGGGATGACGGCGCCGGATGTCGGCGATCACCGGCATGTTGTGAACGACGTCGCCCAACGACGACACCCTCACGATCAATATCTTTTGCACGCTCAAGAGTGGGAAAACCGGTTATCCGGCCCGAAGATGCATTGAAAGAAGTCCAACGAAACCTAGCGCTTCGCGTGAGACTTCCAGCGAGAGACGACAGAACGTAGACGTTATGTCACCAGGACGGCAATTCTAGCGCGACCTGGCAGACTGGCATGAAAAAACGCGGCGCGGTAAGTGAAACCCGCGCCGCGTTGTGGCCGATGGCCACGGCTCGCCAGCAACGCCAGCAATGCCGGCGCAGGCCCCGCCGTTCGAACGTTTAGAACGGCAGCTTTGCGTCGGCCTTCTCCGCGAGAATCACGCGGCGGAAGTCTTCCTGAATGCGCTTGAGTGCCGCGTCGTTATCGGCTTCAAAACGCATGACCACGACCGGCGTGGTGTTCGACGAACGCGCGAGGCCGAAGCCGTCGGGGTACTCGACGCGCAGGCCGTCGATCTTCACGACGTCGTCGGCGCCGGTGAATTTCGCGTTCTGCTGCAAGCGGGCGATGAGTTCGAAGTTCTCGCCTTCCTCGAGTTTCAGTTGCAGTTCGGGCGTGGAGTTCGAGTTGGGCAGCGAGTTGAGCAGCTTGCTCGGGTCTTCCACACGCGTGAGGATTTCCAGCAGACGCGCGCCCGTGTACAGGCCGTCGTCGAAACCGTACCAGCGGTCCTTGAAGAACACGTGGCCGCTCATTTCACCCGCGAGCGGCGCGCCGGTTTCGCGCAGCTTCGCCTTCACGAGCGAGTGGCCGGTCTTCCACATGAGCGGCTCGCCGCCCTTGTCCTTCACCCACTTCGCGAGGTTGCGGGTGCACTTCACGTCGTAAATGATCTGCGCGCCCTTGTTGCGCGACAGCACTTCTTCGGCGAACAGCATCAGTTGGCGGTCCGGATAAATGATCTGACCGTCTTTGGTGACGACGCCGAGGCGGTCGCCGTCGCCGTCGAACGCAAAGCCGATTTCCGCGTCCGTTTCCTTCAGTGCGCGAATCACGTCCTGAAGGTTTTCCGGATGCGCCGGATCCGGGTGATGGTTCGGGAAGTTGCCGTCGATTTCCGTGAAGAGTTCGACGAGTTCGCAGCCGAGCTTCTTGAAGAGCTTCGGCGCGAGGCCGCCGGCGACGCCGTTGCCGGTGTCCACGACGATCTTGATCGGGCGCGTGAGCTTGACGTCGCTCGCAATGCGCTCGAGATACGCATCGGCAATGTCGTACTCGGCGTAGGTGCCGCTGCCTTCGGAGAAGTTTTCGTCGACGATGCGCTGATGCAGCGCGAGAATCTGGTCGCCGTAAATCGCGGAGCCGCGCAGCACCATCTTGAAGCCGTTGTAGTCCGGCGGATTATGACTACCGGTCACGACGATGCACGAATCGATACGCCGTTCGCCGCCTTCGAGTTGCAACGGCACGCTCGCCGCAAAGTAGCCGACCGGGGTTGGCACCATGCCGACATTGACCACGTCGACGCCGGCCGCACGCAGCCCGTCCGACAATGCCTGGATCAATTCCGGGCCCGACAGGCGACCGTCACGCGCGACCACCACGGCGTCGCCGCCTTGTGCACGCACTTCGCTGCCGAACGCACGGCCGATCGAACGCGCTGCATCGGCATCGAGCGTCTTGCCGATTACGCCGCGAATGTCATATGCCTTGAAAATAGATTTGGAGATCATGTTGGCTCACTTGCGTGCAATGGAAAATTTTGACCGGCGCAGTCATGCTGAATCGGTAAATCATAGCGATCGGACATGATGCTGCGCCCTTGCCGGAAGCAATCCGGTTCCAACTTATAATTGCGCTTTTAGGACCAGCCTGGTAACACCATTCTAATGCTTAGACGCCCTCCATTTGTAAAGTTGCCAAGGCCGCCCTTGCCTCGACGGCCAGCCAGGTGGGCAGACTCGCGCCAAACGCATTGGCAGGCACTTACCGGATGCTGACGCTCAAGCGCTTTGCCAATCCCGACGTCACGCGCGCTTTCACGAACATTGTCTGGCTTGGCCTCGAACGGCTCACGCAAATCGGCGTGGCCATTGCAATCAGCGGCATGCTCGCGCGTTACTTCGGGCCGGACACGTTCGGCAAATGGCAATACGCCAATACGCTGCTGCTGGTGCTCTCGCCTATTACCTGGGTATGCGGCGCGGAGATTCTCGTACCCACCATTGTCGAACGGCCTCCCGCGCAGCTCGGCACCGTGCTCGGCAGCGCGTTCGCACTGCGCTTTTCGGTGTCGGTCGCAGCATTGCTGCTGACGTGGCTCGGCATTGCGCTCAATCTGTTCGATCCGCTCGTCGGCGCAATGCTCGCGGGACTCGCCGTCACGATGCTGTTTCGCGAACCGTTCGTCGGCGTGATCAATGCGTGGCTGCAGAGCATGACGTACAGCAAGCCGCAATTGCTCACCAGCATGAGTACGGCGGTTATCAAGGCTGGCTTCGTCTATCTGCTCGTGCGCGCCGCTGCGCAACCGGCGCGCTTCGGCTGGCTGTGGGCGCTCGAGTCTGCGGCCATCGGCAGTGTACTGGTGGTCTATTACATTCGTCGGCATGGCGGCAAGCTGCGGTTACATTTCGACCGCTCTCTCTTCAAGCACTTCGCGAGCGCGGGCACGGTGTTCTGGCTCGGCCTGATCTGTATGTATCTGTTCCTGAAACTGGATCGGCTCATGTTGGAGCGGGCCATTTCGTTCGCCGATCTCGGCCGCTATTCGGCAGCGCAGCAGTTGAACGAGAACTGGATCACGCTCGCGCTGATGCTCGCGCAGACCATCGCGCCGGCGTTCGTCTACCGTGTGCAGCAGGCCGCACAGTTGCGCCGCAACGTCTGGCGCCTTACCGCAATGACCGCCGCGTTGATGGTCGCGGGCGCCGCGGTGCTCGATCTGCTCGCCGGCTTTATCATTCGCCGCGTGTTCGGGCCGGGCTTCGAAGGCGCGATCCAAATTTTCCGCTGGGCGGTATGGCTCTCCGTGCCCGCCGGCATCGAGGCAATCGGCAATCTGGTCGTTCTTAAATATCAGGCGAAGTTCGTGTTGCTGTTTAAATGGCTGCTCGCGCTAGCCGTTGCGTTCGTCGTCAATCTGCTGGCTATTCCGCGGCTTGGCGCTTATGGCGCGCTCGTGGGCCTTGCATGCGGTTATCTCGCGGCGGCGTCGGTTAATCTTTATTACATCCGTTTCAAATTGCACCCATGACGTTTACCGCCGTCGACACGCCGCCGCACTGCCTTGATGACGTCGCGGTGCTGATGCCCGCCTACAACGGCCAGGCCGACGTCGATCTTACGCTCGCGTCGTTCAATGAAAGTGCGCTGGTGCACGTTCTGATCGTCGATGACGGCAGCACGCCGCCCATCGTCGCGCCAACACTTGCGAACCTGCAGATCGAAGTGTTGCGCATGCCGCAGAACGGCGGCATCGAGCGTGCGTTGCAAACCGGTATCGACGCGCTTGCGCAGCGCGGCTTTCGCTATGCCGCTCGTATAGACGCGGGCGACCGCAGCGTGCCGCAACGGCTTGCGAAGCAGCGCGCATACATGGAAGCGCATCCGCAAGTGGCCGGGCTTGGCATGTGGACGCAGGTGGTCACGCGTGCGGGCGCACCGCTTTTCATGCTGACGCCGCCCGCCGAACCCGCGGCGATTCGCCGGCTGCGGTTCTTCCGCTCATGCCTCGCGCATCCTTCCATGATGCTGCGTATCGACGCCGTGCGCGCCGTCGGCAACTACCGCGCGGCCTATCCGTCGGCGGAAGACCTCGATCTGTTCGTGCGTCTGATGGAACGTTACGACTGCGCGAACCTGCCGGAACTAGGTCTTTACTACGAACTGAACGAAGGCGGCATCAGCGCGACGAGGCGCCGCCGCCAGGTGCTCTCGACACTGCGGCTGCAACTGCGCTACTTCAACGTCGCGAATCCCTACGACTGGTTCGGCCTTGCCAAAAATCTGCTGCATCTCGTGACACCGTACCGCGCGTTGCAGCGGGTCAAACGCAGGCTCCTCGCGCCGCGCGCGACTCATTGATCCGCATTGTCACGTCCGTTCGTCCTTTCATTCACCGCCGAGCACGTTCCCGCATGAAGCCAGCCTTGAAGTCGACGCCCGCGTTGCGCATTACACTCGTGTGTAACACCGCCTGGGCAATCTACACGTACCGGCAAGGGCTGATTCGCATGCTGGTGGGACGCGGCGTCGACGTGACGGTGCTCGCGCCGCGCGACCGCACGTTCGAGCTGCTCACGGCCATGGGCTGCCGCTGCATCGAATTGCCGGTCGCCTCGAAAGGCACCAATCCGCGCGACGACCTGCGCACGTTGTACACGCTGTACCGGCGCTATCGCGCGATTCGCCCGCACGTGGTATTTCATTACACGATCAAGCCGAACATCTATGGCTCGATAGCCGCGAAACTGGCGGGCGTGCAGTCGGTTGCGGTGACGACGGGGCTCGGGTATGTGTTCATCCAGCGAAGCCGCGCCGCGCTGGTGGCCAAAAAGCTGTATCGTTTCGCGTTCCGTTTTCCGCGCGAAATCTGGTTTTTGAATCGCGACGATCAGACAGCGTTTGTCGAACAGAATTTGTTAGTGCATCCTGAACGCGCCCGGCTGTTGCACGGTGAAGGCGTCGATCTCGAACAGTTCGGCTTTACACCTCTGCCCGAGCGCGCGGAATTCAAGTTCGTTCTGATTGGCCGTTTGCTGTGGGACAAAGGCGTCGGCGAATACGTGGAGGCTGCACGGCAGCTTCGGCAACGTTATCCGCAAGCGCGTTTTCAGCTGCTCGGTCCGGTCGGCGTCGACAACCCGAGCGCGATCACGCGCGACGAAGTGGCGGCCTGGGAACGGGAAGGCATCATCGACTATCTCGGCGAGGCGCATGACGTACGGCCTTTTATCGCCGATGCGGATTGCGTCGTCTTGCCGTCGTATCGCGAAGGCGTGCCGCGCACGCTGATGGAAGCGTCGGCCATGGGCCGGCCGATTGTCACGACCGACGTGCCGGGCTGCCGCGAGGTGGTAGCACACGGGGTCAATGGACTGCTTTGCGAAGCGCGCAGCGCAGAAAGCCTCGCCGCGGCGCTCGCCGGAATGCTCGATATGAGCGTCGCCGAGCGCCGCGCCATGGCAGAACGCGGCCGGCAGAAAGTCGCGCAGGAGTTCGACGAACGCGTCGTCGTCGAAACGTATAAGGACCTGGTGCAAAAAATGACAGGCGTTTTACTTTAACGGAGCAACAGCATGACCACGAAGGGCACGATTCTGGTAACGGGCGGCGCGGGCTTCATCGGTTCGCACACCTGCGTTGAACTGCTGAACGGTGGCTACGACGTCGTGGTAATCGACAATCTCGTGAATAGCAACCGCGAGTCGCTGCAACGCGTGGAGCGAATCGCAGGCCGCGCCGTTGCGTTCTACGAAGCGGACGCGCGCGACGAGGCGGCGCTCAACCGTGTGTTCGACGCGCACCCGATTACCGGCGCCATCCACTTTGCCGCGCTGAAAGCGGTGGGCGAGTCGGTTGCGAAGCCGATCGAGTACTACAGCAACAACGTGGGCAGCCTGCTCGCGCTGCTCGGCGTGATGCGCGATCGCAACGTGAAGCAGTTCGTGTTCAGTTCTTCGGCGACGGTGTACGGCGTGCCGAAAAGCTCGCCCATCGACGAATCGTTTCCGCTGTCGGCCACGAATCCGTATGGTCAATCTAAGCTGATTGCCGAACAGGTGTTGCGCGATCTCGAAGTGGCCGATCCCTCGTGGCGCATTGCCACGCTGCGCTATTTCAATCCGGTCGGCGCGCATGAAAGCGGGCTGATCGGCGAAGATCCGGCGGGCGTTCCTAACAACCTGATGCCGTATGTCGCGCAGGTCGCGGTCGGCAAGCTAGACAAGCTGCGCGTGTTCGGCGGCGACTATGAAACGCCCGACGGCACGGGCGTGCGCGACTATATTCACGTGGTGGATCTCGCGCGCGGGCATCTGGCGGCGCTCGACGCGCTCGTCAAACGCGACGCGAGCTTCGTCGTGAATCTGGGGACGGGCCAGGGTTACAGCGTGATCGACGTCGTGAAGGCGTTCGAGAAGGCGTCGGGGCGGCCGGTGCCGTATGAGATCGTGGCGCGCCGTCCGGGCGATGTGGCGTCATGCTTTGCCGATCCGCGCGCCGCATTGGAACTGCTCGGCTGGCGCGCGGAGTTCGGCATCGAAAGAATGTGTGCGGATCACTGGCGGTGGCAGTCGGCGAATCCTCAAGGATTCGCTGGCTGACATCAGGCGCTTCGCACCGCGCGGTGCTTGCGAGTTCGGCGTCCGCGCTCAGGACACTGCAAGCGCCGCCGGCGCGCCGGACATGCTGGCCGCGCGCGTCGCTGCAGGGTTGCCGTGTCTCACCGATGCATCGCTCACGCGAAACACCGCAACCGCCTCCCGCAAAACAGCGGCCTGTTCTTCCAGCGATTTCGCCGCCGCAGCCGCTTCCTCTACGAGTGCGGCATTGTGCTGCGTGACTTCGTCGATCTGCGAGACGGCCTTGTTGACCTGCTCGATACCGTCGCTCTGCTCCAGCGCGGCGGCCTCGATTTCTCCCATGATGCCGGTCACGCGCTCGACCGACTGCATCGCCTCGTTCATCGTGCGGCTTGCCTCGGCCACGAGTGACGCGCCCTGCTCGACCTGAGCCGCCGAATCGCCGATCAGTTCCTTGATCTCCTTCGCCGCCGCGCCCGAGCGCTGCGCGAGGCTGCGCACTTCCGACGCCACGACTGCAAAGCCGCGCCCCTGCTCGCCGGCACGCGCCGCTTCCACGGCCGCGTTCAACGCGAGAATGTTGGTCTGAAACGCAATGCCCTCGATCATGCCGATAATCTCTGTCACTTTGCGCGACGACTCGCTGATGCCGTCCATCGTCTCCGTGACACGCGACACAACCTTGCCGCCGCGCGTAACCGTGTCGAGCGCGCCGTGCGCGAGCCGGTTGGCCTGCTTCGCATTGTCCGCGTTCTGCTTCACGGTCGCCGAGAGCTGCTCCATGCTCGCGGCCGTCTGCTGAAGCGCCGCGGCTTGCTGCTCCGTGCGCGCGGACAGGTCTGCGTTGCCCGAGGCAATTTCATTGGCGCCCTGCGCAATGGCCGTTGTGCTGCCGCGCACTTGCGACACCGTGTCGACGAGACCGTCGCGCATCTTCGTCAGCGCGCTCAGCAACTGGCCCATTTCATTGCGCGACTGGCTCTTGATCGCCACGGTCAGATCGCCTGCAGCCATCCGCTCAAAGTGCTTGACGGTGGCATTGACCGGCTTGATGAGCGCCGCCGACAACGCAACGCGCGCCGCCACGCCGATCACGATGGCGAGTGCGCCGATTGCTGCAAAGAGAAGCGTCGCAATCTGGAAGCATTGAGCGGCGGTCCCGGCCTGGCGGTGCTGGTTCTCGGTCTGCGCATGTTCGAGCGCGTCGATCGCCTTCGAATACGTGGAGTAAAACCCGTTCGCCGTCTCGCCCTGAATGTTGCGGAACGTATTGAAGTCGAAGTCGGTGAGCGCTTTGAACTCCGGTTCGATTGCCTTATCGACCAGCGCGTTACGGGCCTGCTCGACGTTCTGCGCGAGCTTCTGCTCCGCGTCGCTCGAGAACGGCCCCGCCATGTAATTGCGAAAGTCCTTGTTCGATTCGACCAGCACCTTGTGCGCGGCGGGCAGCAGGTCGTCGGTTTGCTTGCCGACGCTGAAGAGCGTTTGATAAGAGCCCAGCGCGAGTTGCACCTGCAGCAACTTCTCCGAGCTTGCCTTCAGATGCGAGAGCGCCGCTGCGCTGCGCTGCGTGTCGTCGAGGCTACTGCTGGCAAGCTTCAGTGCGCCATATCCAACGCCGATTACGGTCAGCAGGAAGGCAACGAATACGCTGATCACCAGCGTCAGGCCGCCACGAATTGTCATGTTATTTAGCATTGGGTCTCCGGAACCGTCTTGTCGATCCGCGGCGAGTGTTCTATCCGCCCGCATAGCGCACACGTCGCCGCATCCAGGTTAACGACGCGGCGCGACCCTCGCTACATAGGTGAAATCCATGACTGGCGCGGGTTTGCGCGCGATTTGCGCCTCACTATCTGGGATTCGTTGCGGCTCTCGGGAGCCCGGCGCTTTTCCGGGCGTCTCGCGTTTCGTTTGTATAATTCGGCGTCTTCGCTCAGGCCCACTTTCATGCTTAGTTTTGCGCTCGGCTTTATCGTTTCACTGCTGATCACGCTGTTGATCGTGCGCTATGCGCATCTGCATGAAAAATTTTCGACCGACACCGATCTGGCCGGCGTACAGAAGTTTCACGTGCGCCCCGTACCGCGCATCGGCGGAACGGGAATTCTCGTCGGGCTGATCGTTTCGGCCGTGCAACTGCGCTATGCCTACCCGGCAGTATCGGGCGGCATCCTCGGGCTCATTGCGTGCGGCATGCCGGCCTTCGGCTCGGGTCTCGTCGAGGACCTGACCAAGCGTGTGTCGCCGCTCGCGCGCCTCGTCTGCACGATGGCGGCAGCGGCGCTTGCGTATTTTCTGCTGGACATTGCGGTCACGCGCATCAGCGTGCCGCCGCTCGACTTCCTGCTCTCGTATGCGGTGATCTCGTGCGCGGTCACAGTGCTCGCGGTGGCGGCGCTTGCGAACGCGATCAATATCATCGACGGCTTCAACGGCCTTGCGTCGATGGTGGCGTTCATGATGTTTGCGTCGCTCGCTTATGTCGCTTTCCAGGTGCACGATCCGATCGTGCTGTCGGCGTCGTTCATGATGATGGGCGCGGTGCTCGGCTTCTTTATCTGGAACTTCCCGGCGGGGCTGATTTTTCTCGGCGACGGCGGCGCCTATTTCATCGGCTTCATGCTTGCCGAACTGTCGATCATGCTGGTCATGCGCAACCGCGACGTGTCCGCGTGGTATCCGGTACTGCTCTTCATGTACCCGATCTTCGAGACGTGTTTCTCGATTTATCGAAAGAAGTTCATTCGCGGCATGTCGCCCGGCATTCCGGATGGCGTGCATCTGCACATGCTGGTCTATAAGCGGCTGATGCGTTGGGCGGTCGGCGCGCGTACCGCACGCGAACTGACGCGGCGCAATTCGCTGACGTCGCCTTATTTGTGGCTGCTATGTCTGATCGCGGTCGTGCCCGCCACGTTGTTCTGGCGGCATACGCTGCATCTGTTCTGCTTCGTGGTGGTGTTCGCGGCGACCTACGTGTGGCTCTATGTGAGCATTGTCCGGTTTAAGTCGCCGCGGTGGATGGTGGTGAGGAAAGGGAAGTAATCAAGCCACCGTTAGGAAGCACGAGCAGTGATGCGGCGACAATTTTGACTCCTGAACCCGGCGCCGCGGGAAAAGCGTCTCAACTGGAAATCACAGCGGAGAGTGAAAGGCACTATGCCAGCTGACGATTATGGAGTCTGTCATAATGTCCGCGGCTATGTGGGAAATTGAGTGCTGCGGAACATCTTGCTGCCTTACGTTCGCAACCGGAACGCGAAGATTGCATGATTGAGGACAGCTCCAGCGGACAGTGCAGATGCAAGCAGCTCGGATTGCCTGCCGTCTTCCGAGCTGCTTCATGTCGATCATCCCCAAGATTTGGCGTGGGATTTGCGCAGGGGAACGGTTTGCCATCGTCACTACCGAAGCTGGCGATGAAGCCCTAAAAATGCGTCGAGAATGCTGCGACGACTTCAGCAAGCTAACGCTTCGGGCCGCGAGTGGGTTATCACATCGAGCGCAACCCTATCGCTGTGCGGCGCTTGGGTCGTGAGCCATCTCGCAACACTGCGTCAGCTTAAGGCTAAGAGACTCGCTGACCCGACCGTGACATGGAGTCCCGGCGGACTTCGCTTGGCGGGCACGCCGGCCCGCTGTGTTCAGTCGCGCGCCGGCGAGTGCGAATTTTCGCGATGACCCAATGCGATTTCTAGCCTACCCGGGGGCATGCCAACGCAAGCAACATGACTTTTCGAAAGCATCGGCGTGGGATCGAGTTTGCCGAATCGCGCGCTGGCTTGCGTTCGCAGTGCTACCTGCAAAGATAAAGAGGCTATGCCGGAGTCCAAGGGTATGGCGTCGAGATGGTTCAGGGGCGTTGTCAGGTTGTCAGGTCGGTCATGTAAGATGGCGCGATGAAGAAATCGAAATCGCTTTATCACGGTCACCGATTTCCAGCCGAGGTCATCACTTGCGCTGTGCGCTGGTATTGATATGACTTTGCGTGTCAAACGCGAAATTGGTTTCTAGGTTGCATCGACGCATGAATTTCCTGAGGGCGGCGCAGCAGTAAGTCTCGACGGTGGATCACACTGACATCCGCGGGTTGGATACCGCATTACAGAGGTCCGCCTCATGAGCCTGCCGCTAACTTCCGCCGCAAGTTGGTGATGCCCGTTGCGTAATACCATCGCGGGTTGCTCGGATGCCGGGCTGCGCCGCCTTCAGGAAACTCCTTCCGTTGTTCGGGAAATCACACACAGGCCGCGGGCGGTTTGATGCGAGGTATTGCAAGCGCCATGGCCAGTCGACTGATGTCCCAGATGAACGCCGCCAGTTCGCGGGCAATAGCCACGACCGTGATGTTGATGGGCTTGCCTCGCGCGGTCAGCCGGCGGAATCGTCGGCACAGCCGCACCTGGGCGTCCCATGCGCGGTCGATGATGGCCTTGGGCAGACCTTCGAGACGGACCTGGATTTCCGGACTGACGCGGGCAGGATGGCGGTAGCTCCACGCCGCTTCGACCAGCAGTCTTCGGGCGTAGCTGTTGCCGGTTTTGGTAATGCTGCCCTGGCGGCGTTTGCCTCCAGATGAATGCTCGGATGGCGTTACGCCGAGCCAGGCCATCAGCTGACGCGGGTGTTCGAAGCGGGACAGGTCGCCCACTTCTGAAATCATCCCGACGGCGGTAACGAACTGGACGCCCCGCATGGCCTGCAGGGCCAGCACTACCGGATAGAAGCGCCAGGAGATCACCGCTTCGCGTAGGGCTGTTTCGAGACGGGCGCACTGCGCAAGCCGGTCCTCGATCGTGCGCCGGTGTTCGTCAAAGGCAAGGTGCTGCCAGGCGCTGGGAAACGAACAGCGGCCCAGCCAGCGACGGTGCGCCTCGCCCCAGTTTGCGCTACCGGTATAACGGACGCCATGTGCGAGCAGGAACGACTTCAATCGATGCCGTGCACGTCGCAGATCCTCGCGGGCGGCCGCCCACGCGCGGGCGAGATCCCGGAATGCCTCGTCTTCAATGCCGGGCACGTACACGGCCGACAGGTCGTCGGCGCGCAGCGAGCGCGCCAGCTTGATGGCATCACGCCGGTCGGTCTTTACGCGCTCGCCCGGCTTGCGCGGGATCAGTGAAGGTGCGCAGACCATGCAGTCGAAGCCCTTCTGGACGAGCTGACGGTACAGCCCGTAACCACATGGACCTGCCTCGTACACGACGCGCACGTGCGGCGCCTTGGATTGCAGGCGTGTGCACAGGCGATCGATGTCGGCCCCGGTCGTACCGGTCTTGTCCAGCAGTTCGACCTCGCCCGCGTCGATCGCGTAGGCGCCCGTGATCGAGTCCTTGTGAAGATCCAGTCCAACGTACACCGTGCTATCGTTTCGCATGCTGGCCTCCGTGGAGGAAATCGCCGGGGCATGGCCCAGTCCACGCCCGTGCGGCTCTGACAGCAATGCTAACCCGCGTTCAGTTTCCCCACGGCGGGCCAGCCCCTGCCTCACGCAAAGTCATACTGCCTTCCGCTTTCAGTTGAGCCTGCGCGACATCGAGGACCTGCATTTCGAGCGCGGCGTGGTTGTGACCTACGAGACCGTCCGATGCTGGTGCGACAAATTCGGCGAGGCCTTTGCTCACCGGGTGAAAGCGGCGCGCCGCAAGCCGGGTAGCACATGGCATCTTGACGAGATGTTCGTCACGCTGCGGGGCGAACCGTTCCTGCTGTGGCGTGCGGTCGACGAGCATGACGCCGAACTCGACATCTTGCTGCAAAAGCGGGGCGATAAAGATGCGGCCAAACGTTTCTTCAAGCGTGTGATGCGATCGAACCCGGTGTCGCGCAAGATCGTCACCGATCAGTTACGCAGCAATCCGGCAGCAAAAGCTGAGATCCCGAAACTTGCGAACGTGAAGCACGTGTTCGTCAAAGCGGCGGCCCGACTGAACAACCGCGCGGAGAATAGCCACCAGCCGACGCGCGAACGCGAGCGTCGCATGCGCGGCTTTCGTGACCTCAAACGCACACAGAAATTTCTCTCGTGCTTCGGGCCGATACGGCAACATTTCGCGCTCAAGCGGCATCTGTTGCGCGCTTCACTCTATCGCAAGCAACTCGCAGTTCAGTTCGTGGCATGGCGTGAATTTGCCGAACACGCCCAAAATCCGTCGACCTCTTTCTGATAGTCGTCACGCCCGTCGTCGTGCCGTCTCACGCTCGGCAAGTTGACAACGCCCTATTTATCCGGGCGACCTGAGATCATGCGGCGATCAGAGCGCCTCTCGCCAGGGTGCGCGACGCACTTTGGCGCGGTTGGGCCGACACGGCAATCGAGATGCTCCGCACACTGGCCACCTCTTTGGCAATCGCTGCGGAAGAACTGACTTTCTTCTATCAGCATGCTTCCGGTACAGCGTATCGCGCAACCGTCCCGTCCGTCTGCGCACATTCCTTGAGCATAACAGAAAGGATCTTGTCGACTATCAGCGCGCCAGAATGGAAGGACGCCGGGTGTCGTCGGCGTCAGCAGAGTCCATCATGAATCATTTGATCAATCGTCGTCTCTCAAAGCGGCATCAAATGCGCTGGTCCATGAAGGGAGAGCTCACTATCTGCTACAGACCCGCGTCAAGCTGCTTGATGGAAGATTGGAAAGCTGCTTTCGAGACCGGTATCCGCACTTCAGATCTCCCGAGGCGGTTCGACGTTGAACGAACACTCCCCCACTTTTCGTCCGCTCCCAGAATTAACGAACATCAACAATTGATGCCCGACAAAACGAGCGTGGGTGGCGCGGCCTTCATCAGATGACGCGCCGCGATTACGACGCAATCGCCGGGCTTGCATTGCACGTCGAAGCGCCACTGCCCCTGACGCGAAATGCGCAGCGGCGAATGCAGGCTTATGGAATGCGACGTTCCGCTCTGGTCGTGTACGGGTGCGACGATCCAGACTTCGTGCGCAATGTCTGCGGCGACGGCTTCGAGCGCGGCGAGGCCAGGCGCGTCGATGCAGTCGTCGTTGGCGAGTAACACACGTTGAACGATGGGTTCAATAACGGACATCCCGAGTGGCTCCTTCGGTCGGTGGTGAAAGGTATCGACCTATCATTACAGACACGGCGACGATAGGCGGACCGCCCAATCGATCAACATTCGCACGATTGGCACGGACGCACGACTGGGATAGCGTGGACCACGCGGTCGTCAGCTACAACTACACGAGCACTTGAAAGGAACGCTTGCGGCGAGCCGATCCTGCTGCTCGTGGCTTGCGTTCTAACTCCACGATGCTTCTGCCTGTGACCCTCACTCATAGGATCACAAGACGCCTTCTTCCCTCGGTTTCGTTTGCTTAAAGTGACACCACTGCAGCAGCTTTCCTTCTGTCCCGCTGCTGCAAGCACAGTTACTTCGCCACTTTACTCAACGACAACCTTTGGAAGAAGTCATGAAATCGCTCATCAATGCTGTTGCAGTCGCCGCCGCCCTTGCCATCCCCGCAGCATCGTTCGCTCAGTCGCATGATCAGGTCACCCGTGCGCAGGTTCGCCATGAACTGGTGCAACTCCAGAAGGCTGGATACCTTGCTGGCCAAGGCGATCAAGCGTTTTATCCGGCTCAAATCGAGGCCGCCACTGCACGTGTGGCTGCGGAGGAAAAGTCCGCGCGCGGCTTCGGCGGTGTAAGTAGCGGTTCCTCCGCCAGTGGCGCACCGGCGATCAACGGCGTCCGGTCTCCGTATTCCGGCCGTTGATTCAACGCCGCGAACGATGTCACGGCGAAATGAACGGACCTTGCTGCGCCCTAACCGATTGCAGAGGCGAAGCACTGACTACATAGCCGTGTCGTCATGACAGCGTTGCTGGCAATTCACAACTCACCTATCACGCATTGGAGAACGACATGAAAGTACTGATGGTTTTGACCTCGCACGATCAATTGGGCAACACAGGCCGCAAGACCGGCTTCTGGCTGGAAGAACTCGCTGCGCCTTACTACACGTTCAAGGACGCGGGCGCCGAGATCGTGCTGGCCTCGCCGCAGGGGGGCCAGCCGCCGCTCGATCCGAAAAGCAACGAGCCGGCCAATCAGACCGACCAGACACACCGCTTTGAAAACGACGCGGCGGCCAAAGCGCAACTCGCGGCAACCATGCGCCTCGACAGCGTCTCCCAGGCGGACTTCGACACGGTGTTCTATCCCGGCGGCCATGGCCCGTTGTGGGACCTGGCCGAAGACCCGCATTCGATCGCGCTGATTCAGTCGTTCATCGCCGCCGGCAAACCCGTTGCACTCGTGTGTCATGCACCGGGCGTACTGCGCCACGTCACCACGGCGGATGGCAAGCCGCTCGTCGAGGGCAAACAAGTCACCGGCTTCACGAATTCGGAAGAAGGCGCGGTGGGCCTCACCGGGATCGTGCCGTTCCTCGTTGAAGACGAACTCAAGGCCAACGGCGGCATTTATTCGAAGACCGTCGACTGGGCTCCGTATGTAGTCACCGACGGGCTGCTCATTACCGGACAAAACCCAGCTTCGTCGTCCTCCGCTGCTGCCATTCTGATGAAGCACCCGTCGCTCGCCGCGCAATAAAAGCCGCCTGTCTGCCGACGCCCGTTGCTTTTGAGCAAGCGCGCGGCGTTTTCACCAGAGAGCCAGTTTGCTGATCGCGCAGGATCGCGCGCAGCCGGCTCTGCCCAGCCCGTCGCAAAGCGCGACCTGGGTTCATTCGCGAGCGAAAAAGACATGAAATACCCTTCACTCTTCATTCCGCTCCAGCTCGGACAGCACATCTTGCGCAACCGTATCGTGCTGCCGCCGCTGACGCGCCAGAGAGCCGCCCAGCCCGGCGACATACCGACCGCATTGAGCGCGCTCTATTACCGCCAGCGCGCCGGCGCGGGCTTCATGATCAGCGAGGGAGCACAGATAGAACCGCGCGGTCAGGGCTACGCGTGGACACCCGGCATCTACAGCGACGAACAGGTCGAAGGCTGGGCTCGCGTGACCGACGCAATACACGGTGAAGGCGGCGTGATCTTCGCGCAGCTGTGGCATGTGGGCCGCGTCTCGCATACCGCGTTGCAGCCGCGCGGCGCAGCGCCGGTTGCGCCCTCGTCGATCGCGGCACAGAAGGTGAAGGCGTTCATCGAGACGGGCTCTGGCACCGGCACGCTGGTCGAACCATCGGTGCCACGCGAGCTAAGCGTCGCTGAGATCCGCGAGTTGGTCGGCCTCTACGCAAAGGCAGCGCAGAACGCGCTGCGCGCGGGCTTCGATGGCGTCGAGATTCACGCGGCCAATGGCTACCTCGTGAATCAGTTCATCTCCGCACACTCAAACAAGCGTGAGGACGAGTACGGCGGCTCGCTGCACAACCGCTTGCGCTTTCTGCGCGAGATCGTCGGGGCGGTCGCCGCGGTGGTCGGGCCTGAACGGCTAGGCGTGCGCTTCACGCCGTTGTTCACGAGCACCGATCAGGATCGCGTGTACATCGGCCTCGTCGAAGACGATCCTCATCACACGTATATCGAGGCAATCAAGGTGCTGGAAGCTGCCGGTGCGGCCTATGTGTCAATAGCGGAGGCCGACTGGGATAACGCACCGGATCTGCCAGCGGCGTTTCGCGAGGAAGTCCGCCGGGTGTTCAGCGGCCGCATCATCTATGCGGGTCGCTACACGGCCGAGCGCGGCGCGCGCCTGATCGAAGCGAACCTTGCGGACCTGATTGCATTCGGCCGCCCGTACATCGCGAATCCAGATCTGCCTGAGCGCATCGCCAACGGCTGGCCACTCAATGCCGTGAATCCCGCCACGCTGTATGGCGGCGGGGACGAAGGACTCACGGACTATCCGGCATACACGGAATCGTTATCCGTTCAAGCAGACGAGGTGATCGCATGAGCAAGGGAATCGAAGGGAAGGTCGTCCTGGTCACGGGTGGCAGCACGGGCATTGGCGCCGCAGTGGCTCGACGCCTCGTGGCCAGCGGTGCAAAAGTGGCCGTGCGGCGCGTCGCAAAGATAAGCTCGACGAGGTCGTCGCGGTAATCGTAGCCGAGGGCGGCGCCGCCAAAGCGTGCGCGCGGGCCATCGCCTATGCGATCGAGCGGCCCGACGACGTCGACATCAACGAGATCGTGCTTCGTCGCACGAGCCAGGATTTCTGAGCGAACGCTGACTCACACTTTCCAGCGACAGGACCACGCGCAAGACATTGTGCGTGGCCATCACGCAAATGCGGCGCTTCATACGAGAGCGGTTACGACGCGTTCGTATGAAGCGCCGCTAGTCGTCGTGGCACAACCTGGACATTTTGCCGTGATAGTGTTCGCATTCCCGGTCGAGCCAGGCATGCTCGGGCTGTCAGTTGGCTGGTCGTAAGCTGCCTCGCGACGATGCCCGGCACGTCCTCCCGCTGCCCATTCGCCGTTAACCGAGACACTATGTCCAGAAGACCCTCTGCCGAGCAGCGACGCGAACTTGGCGCGTTTCTTTCAAGCCGCCGCGGCCGCCTGCAACCTGCCGAATTCGGCCTGCCCGACGGCCCCCGCCGTACGCCCGGCCTGCGCCGCGAAGAGGTCGCCGTCCTCGCGGGCGTCAGCGTCAGCTGGTACACCTGGCTGGAACAGGGCCGCGACATTCAACCGTCCGCTGATGCGCTGCGCCGAATCTCGCGCGTGCTCAAGCTCGACACCGTGGAGTCGGCACATCTGTTCGCGCTTTCATCGCGCGAGCTTTCGCAGGTAGCAACCGGCAGCGGCGTCACCGAAGGCCTCGAACGACTGGTTCGCTCGATCAACGTTCCGGCGTATGTCCGCAACACGCGGCTCGACATTCTCGCGTGGAACGATGCCATTGCCGACCTGTTCGTCGACTATGGATCGCTGGAGCCGCACGAGCGCAATACCTTGCGCCTGCTGTTTCTTTACAAGCCCTATCGCACGCTGATTCTCGACTGGGAGCAGATGACGCGCGGCATGATCTCCGCATTTCGCGCCGCACGCGCGCAGGCGCCGGACAAGACGCAGTTCGATAGCCTCATCGACGAGCTCACGGAACTGAGCCCCGAGTTCAGCGACTGGTGGCAGGACACCGAGGTCAAAGGTTTTGATGAAGGCGACAAACGGCTTCGTCATCCAGCTGGCGGCCACATCGAATTCACTTACGTTGCGTTGACGCCCACCGGCAGACCGGACCTGTCGCTCGTGACTTACATTCCCCGGCACTCTGCCAGTGAGTCCGACTCATAGGATCACAAGACGCCTTCTTGACCTGCCCCGGTTTGCATAGAGTGGCACCACTGCAGCAACTTTCCCGCTGCTCGTCACTTCACTCAATCCAGGCAAACATGTCGAACCTGAACCTCCCCACCGCCATCGGCGCAACGTCGCGCAATCCCGCAACCGGCGAGTTCATCGCACACTATCCATTTCAGACCGCCGGCGAAGTCGAGCGCATGCTGGAGGACAATGCCGCGGCCTACCGGCTGTGGCGCGCGACGCCCATGGCTGTGCGCGTGGCAACTTACCGCCGCTTGTCGGCGACGTTGCGCGAGCGCTCGGAAGCGTTGGCCGCGCTGATTACTCAGGAGATGGGCAAGACGCTCGCCGCCTCGCGAGCCGAAATTGCCAAGTGCGCCAGCGCGATAGACTGGATCGCAGAGCATGGTCCCGCTTTCCTCGCCGACGAACCGGCGCCCGTCGAAGGCGACGATCAGGTGCATGTCTCTTATCTGCCGATTGGCTCCATTCTTGCCGTGATGCCATGGAATTTCCCATTGTGGCAGGTGATTCGGGCATCGGGTCCGATCATGCTCTCGGGCAACGGCTTCATCCTCAAGCATGCAGCCAATGTGATGGGCTCGGCGTACGCGTTGCAGGACGCTTATGAAGCCGCCGGCTTTCCAGTCGGACTCTTCGCCAACCTCAATTCCGATAATGAGACCGTGGCCCACGTGATCGAAGATCCGCGCGTTGCCGCCGTTACGCTAACCGGCAGCATGCGGGCCGGGTCCGCCGTCGCATCCACGGCGGGCCGCGCGTTGAAGAAGACGCTGCTGGAACTCGGCGGCGCCGACGCCTTCATCGTATTGGCCGATGCGAACGTCGAACTGGCCGTGAAAGCGGCCATCGAGGCTCGCTTTCAAAACGCCGGCCAGGTCTGTCTCGCGGCCAAGCGGTTCATTGTCGAGCGGCCCGTTGCGCAAGAGTTCACGCGCAAGTTCGTGGCCGCCGCGCGTCAGGTCGTGGCGGGCGATCCGCACGATCCGGCAAGCACCATCGGGCCGATGGCGCGCGCCGACTTGCGCGACGAGCTGCACGGCCAAGTGCAACGCACCATCGAAGCAGGCGCGGCGCTGCTGCTCGGCGGTAGCAAGGTGGAAGGCGCCGGGAATTACTACGAGCCGACCGTGCTCGCGGATGTCGCCCCCGGCATGGCTGCTTTCGACGAAGAAACCTTTGGCCCGGTCGCCGCAATCACCGTTGCCGACGACCCCGAGCACGCTATCGAACTTGCCAACACGAGCGACTACGGTCTCGGCGGCAGCCTGTGGACGAGCGACGTCGCCCGTGCGCAGCGAATCGCGCGCCGGCTCGAAACGGGCGGCGTCTTTATCAACGGCTTCTCCGCTTCAAATCCGCGCATTCCGGTGGGCGGGGTCAAGAAGAGCGGATACGGCCGTGAACTGTCGCACTTCGGTCTGCGCGAGTTCACCAACGCTCAGGCGGTGTGGGCCAAGACCGTCGATTGATCCGACGTTCCCCGGTTCGCCCGATCACCTCGCGTATCGTTAAGGCATCCAAGACATTCCTGCCGGCTTTCGCATGACCCGTAGTCCAACGGGTCATCAGCGGCAGCCTGCAAGCTGAACCATTGCAACCAATTGTCCAATCATCGTTAGCTTTTGGAGTCGAAAATGAAAACCATCAACAACATTCGCCGTTTTGCCGCAGCCTTGGCCATTGGCGCCAGCGCATTCGCCACGCAGTTCGCTGAAGCCGCACCTGTCAAGAACATCGTCCTGGTTCACGGCTATTTCGCCGACGGCTCGGGCTGGCAAGCCGTGTCGAAGATCCTCACGCGGGACGGCTATAAAGTCTCGGTGGTTCAGGAGCCGGAGACGTCGTTCAAGGAAGACGTCGCCGCGACTACGCGTATCGTCGATGCGCAGGACGGCCCGACAATCCTCGTCGGCCATAGTTATGGTGGAGCGGTGATTACCGAGGCGGGCAACAATGCGCGCGTGGCGGCCCTCGTCTACATCGCCGCGTTCGAACCGGACGCTGGCGAAAGCCTCAAGGACCTGACGACCAAAATGCCGGCCGCGACAAAAGCCATCAAGGCAACCGACGATGGCCACCTCTACTTCGACGCAGAGCACTTCAGAGCCGACTTCGCTGCTGATGTACCCGCCGCGGAGGCCGCATTCATGGCGAGTTCGCAGGTCATGCCGGCGCATGAGTCGTTCACCGCGCCGGTGAGCCAGCCGGCATGGAAAACGAAGCCGAGCTGGGCCGTCGTGGCGACTCAGGACCGAACCGTCAATCCCGATCTCGAACGTTGGATGGCGAGCCGCGCGAAGAGCACGGTCGTGGAGGTTCCGTCGAGCCATGTCGCGTATCTGTCGCATCCGGCAGACGTCGTCGGGGTGATCGAGCGGGCGGCCACTGCGACGGGCAGCCGCTGAGGGGATCGGGTCGGCTACTGGTGCGTAGGTACGCTGGACGAGCCGCGTGCCAGGACGCAGCGGCCGACCGACGACCGCTTCTCTTCTATCAAGTGACGCGGCCGTCGGGCGTAGAATCGCCCTTCTCCTCCTTTCCTCCTCTTCTTCCTTCTCTTCTCTGGATAGGAGTCACGTCCGAAAGTTAGAGCCGACGTCGCCGGCGATGCGTGCGCGTCACGAGCGATCTTCGGCAACCGGCCAACGGATAGGGGTAGGAAACGGCGATCGCCGTCCCCTCCCTCCGAACGCGGTGTGCAGTTTTCCCGCGACGGGCTCTCCAGTCAGTTGTTTCGACTTCGGGATTGGCGCGCCAGTCCAAGGGCTTCGGACATCGTGAACAGCCCAAGATTAGCGAAGAAGGCATTTGGCCAGCGCATGTGATCGCGAAGACAGCGACCCTGACTCGGCCGATGAAGCTGTCGGCGCAGGATCGCTCGCAGACAGCGACGAACAAAGCCATCGACGGACGAGAAGGTGTATCGATGGGCATGCTGGAAATAGCCGAACCAGCCACGCAGGAGTGGATTGATCGAGGCAATGGTGTCCGCGATCGAGTCACCCCGGTTACGCCTGGTCAAGGCCCGGATTTTATTCCGCAGCCCCATGAGATGTTGATACGCGCATAAAACTGACCCACTGGAGGTGCGGACGAAAACTTGGACTACCTGGAGGTAGTAATGAGATGGTCGCCCCCACCCTGAACGGTTACGCTTATGGGGTCTTTCTACCGAAGAGGCCATCATGCACGATACGACGCTGGTCGGAATCGACCTAGGGAAGCATTCCTTTCATCTGCACGGCCAGAGCCGCACTGGCACACAGACGCTTCGGAAAAAAGTAACGCGCAAGCAATTACTCGAATTCTTCGCGACAGCCAAAGCTTGCACTGTGGTGATGGAAGCGTGTGCGGGATCGCATCATATGGCACGCACGCTCGGGGCGCTAGGGCACACGGTTAAACTCATTTCACCGCAGTTCGTCAAACCATTTGTGAAGAGTAACAAGAACGACTTCGTTGACGCCGAGGCTATCTGCGAAGCAGCAGCGCGGCCCGCCATGCGATTCGTCACGCCGAAGACTGAAGCACAACAGACGCTTTCCGCGTTACACCGCGTTCGTGAGTCTTTCGTTCAAGATCGGGTAAAAACGGTAAATCAAATCCACGGTTTCCTACTTGAGTTTGGTGTCAGCCTGCCAGTGGGCAAAGCTGTCATTGCACGTTTGCCTGTCGTTCTGTCAGAGCATTCGTTGCCACCAAGAATGGTAAGCATCATTGAACGCTTACATGCCCACTTCAAGTACCTTAGCGAGCAAATCGCCGAGTTGGACAAAGAAATGGGGCGCCAGCTTGCCGAGGACGACCTCGGCACCCGCCTGATGACAATCCCGGGAGTTGGCCCCATCACTGCCAGCCTGCTGTCCGCCGAGATGGGCGACGGCAAGCAATACGGTGGCAGTCGGGACTTTGCCGCATCAATCGGACTCGTCCCTCGTCAGTACAGCACCGGTGGTCGGGCCAACCTGCTTGGTATAAGCAAGCGTGGAAACAAAACTATTCGACGTCTGCTAGTTCAATGCGCAAGGGCCTATATGCAACGCCTCGACCGGCAGACCGGTCGGCTGGCAGAGTGGGTAAAATCGATGCTCACGCGACGACATTCCAGCGTTGTCGCATGCGCGCTGGCCAACAAGTTTGCCCGCACAGCCTGGGCACTGGCAGCCCATCACACGGTGTTTGAACCCGGCTCGACAACTATGTCAGCCTGATCTGGTCACTACACTTCGTGCTTCACCGAATTCACCCAACTGGTTTTGCGATCGCTGAAATTTGATGACGTGAACGGCATAACGGCCTGATAAAGAACCTGATACATGAACCGGCTTTTTAAAGCCGCGGTAGTTTTTAGGATTATCGGGCGCGACTCTCATCGTGGCGCGGGGAAGATTCCCCACAACGACGCCGTATAGATTCGAGCAAGCCAACTACTACGTCAAAAATCAGCGTTGCAAAAACGGGGGCGACCATAGATTCATGTACTCGTACTCTGCGTCACGGGCGCATTGTTCGGCAGCGTCGCGCCCTCGGCAGATGAAGTTAAGGTGTTGATTTCGGGCGCGTTTGCGTCAGCCTATCGCGCACTGGGTCCACAATTCGAGCAGGCGGCCGGCGAGACGCTGGTCACTGTCTGGGCGCCTGCGGTGGGCACGGCCGCGAATGCCATCCCTGTGCGACTCGCGCGCGGCGAATGGGCAGACGTGCTGATCGTGGTCGGCTATGCACTCGACGATCAGGTCAACGCTGGCAAGGTCGTGTCTGGCAGCAAGGTGGACTTCGCACGCTCGGCAATTGGCATCGCGGCTCGCGAGGGGGCGCCGAAGCCGGATATCAGCTCGGTTGACGCACTGCGGCGCGCGCTGCTCGCCGCGAAGTCGATCGTCTATCCGGACGACGCCAATGGCGTCTATATCGGCAGCGAACTATTCCGGCGTCTCGGTATCCAGGAGCAGGTGGCGAGCAAGAGCCGCATGATCCCGTCGGAGCGGGTCGCCAATGTCGTCGCGAACGGCGAGGCGGAGATCGGATTTCAGCAGATCGTCGAACTGTTACCGGTGGACGGGGTGACGGTGGTCGGCAATTTGCCCGCGGAGGTCCAAAGGTACACCGCGTTTTCCGGAGGCATCTCTGCCAATGCCAAAAATCCAGCTGGCGCAGCGGCCCTGATCCGTTTTCTGTCATCGTCGGACGCGGCCCCCGCCATTGAGGGGACCGGGCTCGAACCGCTAACGCCGAAGACGTCGAACTGAGCGAAGCTGTGAGCCCTCCCCGCCGTGGAACCAGGTGACGGCCGGATTTCAGGGAACGGCCAGGAACTGCCGTTCGCCCGCTGCGGAAGTTCACCGACCCGTCACTCACCTTGCTGCCCGACGCTGGGTCCGGGGCCGAGTGGCAGATCCACAATCAGTTCACTGCCGTCGTTGGTGGCTCGGATTGAGCCACCGTGGAGTTCGACCAGTCTCTGAACGACGGACAACCCGACAGCCAGGCCACTTTCGCACGGACGGTCGGCCGCAGTTGTCTGGACCAGCATGTCAAAAAGATTCGGGTGCGTTGAAGATCGAATACCTGTCCCATGGGCAGTGACGCTGAGCAGGAGCCGCTGGGCCATCCTGGTTGCTACCAGGTGTATGGCCCCGCCCGGGGCCGTGGACTTCGCGGCGTTTGTTACCATATGTTCGATAACCTGCGACAGGCGCGCCGGGTCCGCATCCAGCCAGAGGGATTGTGCCGGCAAGGATACGGAAAACGTATGACCGTGTTCATCGACGACGGGCGCGGAAAGTTCGACGACATGGCGGATAATCGTTTCGATTGGAACCCTCTGCCGCTCCAACTCGAGGGTTCCGTTTGTTATCCGCGAAATATCGAGCATGTCGTTCACAAGACGCATCATCGCGCGACTCTGCCGCTTTACGACCGCGGCGGCCCACTCCTTCTGGGAAGGTGCGACCGTCTCCGAGACGAGCAGATTGCCGGCGGAGACCAGCTCCACAAGGGGATTGCGCAACTCATGGCCGAGCGTGGCCAGAAACTCGTTCTTTCGCCGCTCAGCGACCGCAACCTGTTCGGCGTGCTCGCGAAGATGGGCATTGCTCACACTGCGATTGACGAGGTCGCGCTCAGTCGATGCGACCGCAAAGGCCTTGCCCCTGTCGTCAGACAGGACAGACAGCGTCAACCAGATATCGAGGACCCGTCCATCTTTCGTAACGCGTTGCGTCTCATAGGAATGCGCCGCCTCATCGTGTTCGGCATGCCGGATAAAGTCGAGGTGATCCTGCCTCGCGCCAGCTGGTACCAGATCGGAGACCGTCATGCGTAAGGCTTCCGCTTCGCTGTAGCCATACATTCCGCTTGCGGCCCTGTTCCAGGCAAGAAAGCGGCCTTTGCGGTCGAATACCGTCACCGCGTCGTTCGAATCCTGAACCACCGCGGCCAGCCGTCGGGCGCGTTCGTCAGGCACTTTGACGTGGGTGATATTGGTCCACGTCACCACGACGCCTGCGGTTGTCGTTCCGCGAATCGCAATATAGGGCGTAACGCGGCGCACATACCATTCGGCGGTCGCGGTTTCGATTTCATTCTCTGACTGCTGTTGCACGCCTGCAAGTATCCGGTCGACCTCTGCTGGCAAATTTTCGCCGAGCAGGTTCCCAACAATCTCCACTATCCTGCGTCCGATGTCAGACGGCGCAAGACCTAGAAGCCTCGCCGCGCTAGGCGTAAACCGCCTGACAAGACCGTCGCTGTCGAGAAGCAGCGTCGCGATCTCGATGCAAGCAAACAGATTTGTGAGGTCTGCGTTGAGCGCCTCGGTCTGACGGACCTTTTGCTCAAGCTGGGAATTGGCGTTATTGAGCTGCTCATTGACGGCCTGCAGCTCCTCTTTCGACGTTTCGAGTTCTTCGTTCGCGGAACGCAATTCTTCATTCATCGAGAGGATTTCTTCGTTTGACACCCGCAATTCGCTATTGCTCTCTTCCAGCTCCGCAATCGTGCTACCGAGTTCCATCTGCGTTGTACGAAGCTCGTTCTCGAGGTGCCAGAGGTCGGAGTCCGCACCGGAAGGAACCTGGGCCACAGGCCGCTCAACTGTCGGCAGCCGGGCAAAAAGAACAAGCAATGCTTTGCCGGCATGCGTCGTGTTGAACGGCTGCGTCACCGTGATTTTCACAGCGCCCGCTGCCCAGTCCGCAACGACCTCGCTGACCGGCGAGCCGGGCTGATGCTGGGTTGCCCGGCGCAATGCGATGCGCAGTTTAAGGCGCAGCCCTTCGCGCGCCATATCGAGAATGTTGCTGGTTGGCTCACCTGCCGGTTGCGTCAAATATTCATCCGTCGCGCCGCTCAGGTAGAGTACCTGGTGCGCAGAATTGATCAGTACCGATGCGGCATGATGCACTTCGAGTAGCGTGGCGTTCACGAGCTCGGCGTAGCCTTTGTTACGGGTGCCGACGCGGCTCGCGGGCGGCGACTCCTCGCGTGTAGCTTTTGTGGAAAACCGGTAGCCAGCGGGTGCCCGGGTTAGAACCGGGGTGCGCTGATAGATGCGCCAGGCTCGCGAAACCTGCTCGAACTGCGTAGAGTCTGGATCGGTACTCTCCGAGCGGCCAAGAAAAAGGAAGCGCTTCGGATTAAGCGCGAAGTGAAATAATTCAAACACCCGCTGCTGGGCGTCAGGCTCCAGATAGATCAGCAGGTTCCGGCAACTGATCAGATCGACACGTGAGAAAGGGGGATCAGCGATCAGATTTTGCGGCGTGAACAGTATGGTTTCGCGAAGTTCCTGCCTGATCTGGTATCCATCATTGTGCGCCTGGAAGAATCGCGCAAGCCGCGCTTCGCCAACCGCTGAGCCAGCACTGGCTGGATACACGCCCTGCCGCGCCCGACGCAGCGCCAAGCGATTGACGTCTGAGGCAAAGATCATGAATGGTCGCGCCGCCCCGCGCTTCTCAATCTCCTCCGTCAGCAGCATCGCCACCGAATAGGCCTCTTCGCCCGTCGCGCATCCGGGCACCCATACCCGAATGGGCTGCTCGCTGTCCGGCTCCTCGACGAGAGTCAACAAAACGCGTTCGGTTAGGGCTCTCCATGCGTCAGGATCACGAAAGAACTCGGTGACGCCGATCATCATGTCAAGGCTAAGTGCCTGCGCCTCCTCGACTGAGCCTTTCAGGATGTCGCAGTACTCGTCCAGGCTATCAATCCGGTTGACTGCCATACGGCGTGCAATGCGACGCCGAAGTGTCCCCTGCTTGTAGCCCCTGAAGTCCGATCCCGAAGCTGCAAGTGCCCGGAGCACCGGCTCGAGATCGACCGGCCGCACCGTATCAACGCTGGCCTCTGGTATCCCGTCCGTGGATCGTGCGATGTAATCGAACAGCGCGGCGGCCAAGTTTTCGACCGGAAGCACGTAATCCACCAGCCCCGTTGCGATCGCATGGGCGGGCATTGCACCGTGTTCGGCCGTTGCAGGCGCTTGGGCCATTACCATGCCGCCTCCGGCTTTGATCGCCCTCACGCCAGCAGAGCCGTCCGCGTTCGCCCCCGTGAGCACAATCCCGATGGCGCGCTCGTGCTGGTCGGCGGCCAGCGAGACGAAGAACTGATCGATCGGCATGGGGATCGCCGGGCGATCAACCGCTGGCCGCAGCCGAAATGCGCCCTGCTCGATGAAGGCAGACACCTTCGGCGGGATCACATAAACATGCCCTGCACGCAGGGTAACGCCGTCCTCGATGGCCGTCACCGGCAAAGGTGTGTCGGTGGCCAGCAACTCCGGCAGGTGGCTCTCGAAGCCTGGTGCCAGATGGACGACGATCACAAACGTGACGTCGCCCGGAATTGCGCAAGCCGCCTTGAAAAATGCGCTCAGCGCGTGAAGCGCACCTGCCGACGCACCAATGGCGACAATTCGGGGCGGCACTGTCGAACCCGGCGCAGTGGAACGGTCAGTGAAATTATTCACGGCGCCGCCGGAGGCTGCGGGGCCGTCAGTCTAAGGCCTATCATGTCGCGTCAACCAAGTTGGGGCAGAAAAGAATTTCTGCTTTCCGTATTTGCAATTCGGCGTCAGTTCGCCGAACAGTAAGTGATGGACTAACAGATGCGTACTGAGTTTGGACGTACCGCACGTGCTGTCCCGTTTTTCCCACCGATAGGTCAGCCCAGGAATCGCTTGGGCAACCGGTACGCATGCTCGTTGTGAGCGATGCGCTAACTGTTGAGCGGAATCATCCAACCGCTCCGTAAGCATGCATCAAGTCATCGCTTCATGCACCCAAAACTCAGCGTCAGCTAGTCCAGGTAGATAAAGACGTCATTGCGAGCTAAAGGGTATACAGTGGGGAGACTGGGTGCTCATTCGTGGCCTACAGCTTCAGGAAGCCATCATGCAATCGCAAATTAAGCGTACGTCGGGTGCAATTCGCAGCGAGAGTCCGGACGCCGCAGAACGCAGGGCACGTGCCCACTTACTCGACGCTGCTGACGCTGCGAGAGCGGAAAAGAGGCGCGCCAGTTACGCCAAGATTGACTCCAACGCCACTAAGTGGCGCTACTCGGGCGTGTACGAGAAAAGCTGATCGCGGTGCTTAACTTTCCCAACCCCAGCCGTAGCTACGATGCCTCCCGGCGCTGCGTGTGTTTCTGGGGGAACGACAGTTCGCGTGAAATCACCTTCATGGTTGGCCACGCGATGCTCAGAAATCTGAAGCCAGGTCTTGGATCCGACGAGCGCTCGGTGCTTGGCGCCTACGACGAGTTCCGTGAAAAGGTTCTGGAAATCGCAAAGAGGCAGTATGTCGCCGGGCCACAGAATCGTTATTCGATCTCATGAGCTACAGCTCTGTCGGCACAATGCTTCCTGATCTGTCAGTTCCCGGCTTCGTGGAGCACCTATACACCTTTAAAGGGGGCGACGCCGGTTGGCTTCTGGCGGCGATCAGGGGTGCCACCACCGCCTGTGCTGCGTTCAAGGGCAAGGTAGCGAATGTCGCGCCAGCGGCCGCCACCAGAGAGGCCAGCGATGTTCGCCTGACGGCGAACGGTCGGAAAGCCTGTCTCGCACAATGAAGCTGCTCGGTCGCACGAAACCGGGAGCGTTGCATGAAAATGGCTCCTGCGATTTCTCTGGTCACCTAAAAATATAAGCATGTGTGTACCTCCAAAGAGGGTGCCATGAACCAGTCCATGATCGGTCTTGTAGCGGGGATCGTGGTACTGCTGCGGGTCGCGATATTTACCGCGGCCCGGGACAGGCGAGAACGCAAGGACGAGCGGTTATCCGTCGGCTAGACGCGCATCGGACCACGGAGTGGCTGCGCATGAGCACTGAGTGGTTCAACATGATTATTTCGAAACCCGGGGCCGCGCGTGCTCTTTGTCTATCGTGCGGTCTTCGCCTGATGTAAGCGAGAAAAGATGCAAAGGACGATATGACGTACGCAATGTGGGGAATAGCGATCGGGCTGGCGCTGATGTTCGGCGTGTCGCTGCAGCGGTACAGGTGCAGCCTTCTGCGCAAGCGCGAGATCCGTTGGATGGGCGAGAACCATGTATTGGACAGATTACGGAAGCAATTAGGGTTGTCGCTCCAGAATTGACACGCGCTGGGCAAATGGCACGTTGCAAAGACTACTGTTTGGAGGAGCGGCGAAATGATCATGAATTACGCAGGCAGGTCGCACGATGAAGCCGTGGCAGCGCGGCACAGGCAGAAGCAGAAGGCGCAGGACCAGGCCGGCGGCGAAATGGCGATAGAAGGGACGGAGGCCGACGCGGCGCACTGCTTTCCCCGCTCGGAGAGTTCGCCGCAATTCAACGGTGGGGGGAAAGAGTGATAGAGCCTCGTCGATGCGATGCGGGCGGAAATTCACTTCGACCGCCATCGGGAGCAGCCCATCCCGCCACTCTTGCACCATTCGACGCAACGCGTCTACGCGGTTTTGAGAGGCGTCACGGCAGCCTCCCGCTACCTCAGGCATCTCTGCGAGTGCTGCACTGTGATGAAGCGGGAAGTCGAGCTCCTGTTGCCGGATTTGAAGACGCCGTGAGCGGGGGGACGTCAACGCGTTGCGGTTCGTCGCGCTGACCGTCGGGCGGTGGCCTTGCCCGATATCAATGCGCGCTCGACTTCATCGAATATCTCAAGCAGTCGGGTTACGCGCCTGGTTCCGTCGGGAACCAGACCATGCTGCGGCGACAGCGATGAAACGCGACGCCGCCAGTACGCTAGCGCGAAGGGACTTCCGTGCAATAGTAACGGAACGATCCGCTCGAGATGCGTAAGGTCTCCTTCGAATTGGTAGCGCGACATCAGGATCCTTGAAAAGGTGATTCGGTGTCACCGATCAGCTCTGTATCGGCCGGGCTGGCATGTCTGCGCACTATCGTTCAGGCTGTGGGGCGACCCAAACTTGTCACACAAGCCATTGGTAGCTTTACGCGCGCGGCCTCACGCACCACCGGAAAAAAACTGACGCTTCGCGCCGATTCTTCCACATCCGCCGCTGAGGGCGGAACACTAGCTGCCTAACGAGTTACCGACGTTCAGGGTCGCATAAAGCCGCTTCCAGCACCCAGCAATTTTCTTGCGTGCCTCACCCATTGCCGCGGCCGTCTGTACGGAGTCCCGTCGACGACCCGCTTTTCATTTTCGGGGGCCGCCGGCATGCCATCATCCGTCGCATTCGCCGCAGCTTCTCTCTGCTTCCTGCTTTCTGCCAGTTCTTCGGCATTTACCTGGTCATCAATCATGATGCACTCCTGCTATGCAAAACTGGTTGAACAATAAGCGGTTGGCGTCGCCCCCGATAGGCGGGACGACGCGACACATCGTAAGGTCGGGTTTTGAATGCCGACGCGCTCGTGGCATGTAAGCCGTCCGCGACAGCCAGGGGAAGAAACCAGCGTCTAGGAGGATTGCCCTTCGCCCCCGGTTCCGAGTTCGTGTATAGCAGCCATGGTAAAGAACGTAGAGCGCGTCGAGTGTCGCTCTTTTGTTGCAGCATCTACTCTCTGCATCAGACTCTCAGGCAGACTGAATTGAACGCTCACGGCTTTCGAGGTAACCCGCGTCAGATTGATCTCGATGAAGATCCAGAGCCCTTGCCCATCGTCCATGTCGAGCGATTGCAATTCCGATGTACTGCAGGTGGGAGCGGGTATGAGTTGCTCGCTGCGGTCATACATCAGTTCGACAACCTCTTGCGCGTTGCGTTTGAGTTCATCGAACGAATGGCCGCGCGCAACTGCTCGGGGAAGATCGGGAAAACTGGCGTGAAAGCCGGCAAATCCATCACGGTGCACATAAAGCGGATATTGCATGACCTGCCCCCCTTTATTTGCGGACTGATTCGCATTCGGAATGTCATAGTTCGGTCACCTTAATCTTGCCATCGACGATGTCTTTGCCGTATTGCATCGCGTGGTCGATGGCGGTGCCCACGGTGGCGGGACTCACCGCATCGAACAACGTTGCATAGCGCCGGGCCTTGACTTCGTTGGACGGAATGGTGTCTGTCCGTACGAACGATGAGAACTGCCTGGGTCCTTTGGCATACGGATCACGATGCAGGGGGAATATCTGGTGAGAGTACGCACGTAGCTCGTATTCTTTATATTCGATAGTCGGGATGGTCATGATGGCGCGCTCCTTAAGCGATACTGACCGTCATGAACCGACACCTGTCCGGATGCGAAAAGAACGGTCAGGTACATCCAGACCTCTTCACCATGCGCTCAAGACCGTCGAAAAGCAAACTAAATCTTGACGTGGTGAAAGTGGAAAGCTTGCGTCGTGTCGGCTTCGCCGAGACGGCCTGCTCATGCGCGACATCGTTCCGCGCTTGCACGCGGGCCGCGCATCGCTATTACCTGCGCGATATCGGGTGCCGCGGCGGGCCAGGCCGTTCAGATCGTCAGCGATTGCGCCGGATACCGCGCCCCTGAAAAACTGTCGCATCACAACAAGTACGTTGATGGCGGTATTGCATAAAGCGTACTGCCCTTACATTTCGGGGCTTGCAATATCTTCTTCCACGAAACGCAGAATCGCCTCTGTCAGTGCCTCGCGGGGGTAGGCATTTTGCGTGACGAACAACGATGCGATCGTCGTGTGTGTTCGAGCGACAGGCACGGCCAGTGCCCAGTGATCTGCATTGACGTAACCCATTAAAACGCTGTCGGGCACAACCTGATCGTAGAAGATCACCTGGCTGTCGTTTCGTGCGTCGATTCGTGAGAGTTTCTCATAGCTGGATTTGAGGATACTCGAGATGCGCTCCGGCTGCGGAAAGGTCACAAGCGAGTAGTACTTCAGGTCACGCGGAAGCGGATTTTTCGCCATCCACGCCCTGCGTGTCGTCGGTCGCAGGCTTTCCACAGCGCCACCGTCTCCCGAGTGGCAAGCCGCACCCGGAAAGTGCCGCAGCATGTCCGCCTCATATTGCTCCGCGTCGTTGGCAAGCGGCGATCCTCCAACCGCTCCCGCCGCACTGACGACGGCCGCCACGCGGCTGCGGATCTCCGGATACGCGACGACGGCCTCGAGAATATCGGCTGCGCCCTTCGAGTAGCCGATCAGCACCAGTCGTGCTGCGCCCATGGGCTCCTGCATCGCCATCACGGCGTCGCGGATCTGGCGTGCGTTGTTCGCCGATCCCGACAGCCCGTCCACGTCGAGCATGATCGCGTCGTAACCGTATCGCCGAAGGTGTTGAGCGACGGTGTTCGGGTGATTCAGCCACGGCTTGAAGCAGTCATATCCGATGCCGGGAACCACTGCCGCGATGAGGTGGCGTCCCGATTGTGCAAGATCGACAGGCGCACCGGTGCCGGCAGGTTCGGCCCCCACCCGTGTGAGAGCGTCTTCGCAAGGACGGTAGTCAGGCAGCGCTGGACCGCGCGCTTCGAGCACCGCACAGTAGATCTCGCGAAAGCGCGCCCGCTTGTCCTGAACGCCGGCCTGCGATACCTCGACGAGAGCGAGCGGCGGCGTATCTGCCGAGTAGGGAATCAGCGGCTTCGTTGAGCATGCCGCCAGCACAAGGATGGCCGCGAACGCCGCGCCGTGGATGCGGCGGTTGATCCATGCACGCCGGTGCGCAACGCGCTGGAGCACGGCGCCGCTTCGTTTCTGGCAGACCGCCTTACTTGCCAGCATCGCCACCCTCCCGGTTCGTGGAGGACTCGCGCTCCTCCAGGTATGGTACCCACTTGAGCATTTCCACGTTCGCAAAACTAAGCGGGCGGGTGGCAAAGAACATCACGGCGCGTAGTCCGTCGGTGTAATACGGCGCGCCGTTCAACGTTGTCCGCGGGTGTGCCTGTGGCGATTGACCGACGCCATACACAAAACCGAGCTTGTCCAGACCGCCCGAATACATCATGTCCTGGACGAGGAAGTTCCTCGCCTCGTCGACGTCATCATGAAGCGTGTCATCCGCCATACCGTGATGCGCGAAGCGGCCCCCGAGAGGACGTCCGGCTTGCGCTACATACACAGGGTCGCCATTGAAGCGAACGGGCGCGAGCCATGCGCGCAATGAAGTCGACAACGCACCGGCTTGCGCCTGCTTGCGCAGGACGACGTCGGGCGTGCGTCCGAAGAGCCACTGCGAATAGTCGCTTTTCCGCATCTCCCGACGATAGCCACGGCGCACCATAGCGGCGCCGATGTCTCCGAGTTTGCCGATTACGATCACGTTCAGAGGATCGGCTGCCGTCTCGCCGTGCTCGCTCGTCGCGCAGCGCGGCATCCGTTCGAGCGCGTCCCGCAACGACGCGAGGTCGTGATAGTCGGTGAAAGCCGCCTGCTGATACTGGAATGGAGTGAGCGCGAAACGCGGGTCGGCGGCGTCGTCCGGTACAGGTAGAAACAGTGAGAAAGGAATCAGTGTTCTACTTGCGAAAAGATCGATGTTGACGAGCTTGATCTGCCGGTCAGGGTTGGCGAAAAGAAAGCCGCTGCGCGTTTCCCCAGACGGGACGGGGTTTCTGAATCCGAGCTTGTTCAGATGGCTGTCGATGTCTGCGTTCGTCGCACCTCCGAGGAGCGTGTGCATGGACCATGCGACTTCCAGTGGCGAAAAGTAGTCCGGGTCGGTTCCGGAATGCAGCAACCATAACGCTTGCGGCGTATGATTCTCGACTTCGATCCAGAGCGGCTGAATGTTGTTCCTGCCGATGTCGGCGCCAATCACGCGCCTGCTGTCGTCGGCGCCTAGCACCGCCACGCTTACGCGAACGCCGTGCTGGGTATCACTCACCGCCCGCTGACGGAGTGGCGCATCGTCGGTGCTGACGGGCGCGGTCCAAGTCGCGCAGCCGAGGAAGGTGAGCAGGAGGAACACGCTGGCGGCAACGCGCTTCAACGCGTACTGAAGCGGCGGCAATTCGTTCATTGATCTGCCCCTTCAGGCACGGCATTGAACTTTGCAATAGACTCCCATGGAAAAAATTCGATGCCCGAGAGCGAGGTGGGCTGCCGGTCAAACACGAGGACCTGGCGATAGCCGTCGGTGTAGTAAGGGTCAGTGGTCAGATTCTGGCCAGGTGCGGTTTGCCGGGCGGCGCCGACCCCTTTCACGAAGCCGATCTTCTGCAAGTTCTGCGAATAGGCCATGTCCTCGGTCAGCGCGGTACGCGCCTCGTCCACGTCGGGGTCGATCTTATGCGTGGTCAGCGTGGGCGAGTGAAATGTCAGACGCACGCCGATATCCCGGCTGATCTGACCGACCCACACGGGCTTGCCACGGTAGCGCATCGGGGAAAGCCAGAGCCGCAAGTGATTGCGCTGGTGGATGGTGTCGCGGGCTTTCTGCAATGCCAGGTCCTGCGCCCGCCCGAACAGATAGAGATCGCTCACAGGTGCATTGACGTAGCGCTCGCCGGAAAACGCGGACGTGACGGTCTTCATGATCGAGCCGGACCATTTCTGTTCGGTGGGACTCCAGCCACGTCTAACGAGCGCGGGAAATGCGTCGTCAAGACCGCCCACGATGACGAGATTGAGCGGATCGCCGTTCGTCGCGCCGTCTTCGCTGGTCGCGCAGCAGGGAAGCGATTCGAGCGCGGCGCGCAATGCGCTATCGCCGGTGTAGTCGACGATCTTCCCGGGCGGATAGATTTCCCGGCGGAACACCGCGCTAACGTGGTAATCGGCGTAGAAGCCGGGCACCACGATCAGGAATGAGAAGGTCTGTGCCCGACCGCTCGCGACAAGATCAAGCTGAATGAGCTTGGCGCCCTCGGAGAGATTGGTTAGGATATAACCGTACGCGGTGTGGGCCGGCAGCACCGGATTGCGGAAGGCCAGTCCGCGAAAGCGGCGCTCGATTTCATCGCCTGTCACCAACGATTCGCCGCTGGCGAACGCTTCGGCCGCTTCCGATGCGGGGAAAAAGTTGGGATCGAGGCCCGGCGACATCAAAAAATAGCTGGACGTGTCGTCGTTTCGCACCTCGATCCACACCGGCTGAATGCCCTTTTTCGCGAGCGGCACGCCATAAACGCTCTCGCTCTCTTCGGCCGAAAGCACCGAAGCGGAAACATGGAGCCCGCCCTCGGTACGCGTGACGGCGCGGCTTTGATAGCTGAGTTGTTCGGCGCCCGGCAGCGTAATAGCGCAACCGCACAGCATGAAGGCGCTGACAACTGTAGTCAGCAGTCGATTCACGATGCGGTCCATCATCGCGTCACCCGTTTGCCGCGACCCGGGGCGGCGTTCCCGTTACCGAATTCGTATAAGTGCTTGTTTGGGCAAGCGCATTACAGCTCCTGGTCATCTTAGTGAGTGCGCGGGTTCTGGAAGGGACGCCTCGTTACTCACGCTCTACCCTGCCAGTTTCAGATGCCCAGCTTGCTGACCTTCGTGCCTTCGAAGCTGAGGTTGGCCATCAGGCCGGAGTTTGTCAGCACAAAACCGACGATCGGAGAATTGGTCGTCGCGGTGTCGAGTACACCGTTAGCGCCGGTCTTCGCCACCGCTACCGAACCATCCACGCCGGCTGTCCAGCCCTTGTCGCTGGTCCGGAATGTGTCGAGCGCGCCCTGGGTCATGAACATCAGGATCACCGCCTTGGACTGGGCTCCGATCTGCAAGCCAAACGAGGCGGTACTGGTCTTGTAATAGCCGACGGACGTTCCACCCTGGCGAAGCGCGCCTTCGCCATACTCGCCACCGACCACCAGGCCTGCCGCGAGCACTGACGGAAAGACAAGAATGCCCTTGGCCTTGCCGGCCTGCGCTTGAGCGCCCGGCGTCGAACTATATAGCTTCTTGAGGGCTCCATCGACGCCGTCGTCGATTTCATAACGCTTGTTGGCAGCTTCCGTCGGAGTGGAGGTCGTGCTGCAAGCAGCGAGCGGGCTGGCCAGTGCGATCGCACTGACCGAAACGAAGGTGCGACGGTTCATGAGAGGTCCCTCATTGAAGTACGCCAGACTTGCGCCTGACACACCTGAGATTGCGATGCATACCCACCCGGCATCGGAGTGACGCGCCGCCTAAAGGCAGCCTCCTATATCTCCAATGGCATTGCTGCCTCCCCCGCTACCTGTACGGAAGCCGACGGATGTTTTGCTATTACCCGTCCACGATGGCCGCACCACGGCGGCTGCACCGCTCGGAGGCTGCTGACCTGGCACATAGACGTCCATCGCCTGGTCGTTCGCCACAATCACCTGCGATATGACTTGCTGTTGCGACCGGTCGGCCCATTTCTTAGCGATGCATTGCGCAACTGCAGCGACTGACCGTTGGCTTTCTCCCACCGATTGGGCGCCCGGCGGTATAGGTTGACTTGCACAGGCTGACACAGCGACAGTCACGACAAGAAGCGATAACAGTTTCATTGTTAACCTCGGGTTGATTTCGCTCTGCCAACCGACAGCGCGTCGAACCGTAAGTGGCGGCGGAAACCGTGTCGGCTTTGAGAGATGTGACCAAGCGGGCTCAATATCGAAGGTAACGGCGAACCGGCCGAAAGGACGGCAGCGGCAATATGTCCTTCGACGTTGTCCAGGCAACCCCATAACAAACGTACCTGTGGTTAAGGATAGGCCTGGCGCATGCCGACAGGTATAGGACCTTGGTCCGATGCCGTGTGGGCCGGCAATCAATTCAGCAAACTACCTGCTTTCGCCAGGTGTTTCCTCAACAAAGTTTCCTACAGGTTTATCGTAGCAATCTCATTAGCCCAGCTTTGCATCTCCGCGTGCGCCACCAGCTGGGGCCTCGCAGTGTAGCGAGGCTGCAGGCATTCCCCTGAATCCTTGAGTCACCGCGCACTGGCCGGCTCCGGACCACCGGTGCCGGGTAGAGTCACCGCCGCGGCCAAGTCAGAGGGCGGTGGCAAGGCGACCCGGCTACCCTCGATAGAGCCGACGACAGGCGGCGTTAGCACCGCCATGGCGGCAGGCGGTCCCGACGTACGCGGAGCCGCTATAAGAAACCCGCTCGATGTCAAAAAGATTGCAAGTAAGACGACAAATTCCACGGGATCACTCCGTTTGATAACGTTGCAGGCTCACATGTCGCCCTTCCCGATGCGAATGGCTGGCTCGTTTCGACTGCGGATTGGCTACGCGTCTGCCAGCCGAAACGCCGCGCGGCAATGTTCGAAAGCCGCGGAGGTTAGTCACGCTAGGACGCAACGCAGTGGTCATCGCGAAGCCGTTTCAATGATTATGACTCCGACGCAAATACAACGTGCGAGTCGCTAGCAGCTCATCGCTTCTTCCGCTCGCTTTCTGCAAGCTTAGCCAGCCGATGCATCCGGCCAATAGGACCTTGGTCCTACGCTCGCCATGCCGGCTGTGAAAACTGGTATTCGAAACTGCCGGTACCCGGAAACTGGATCTTCGCCTCGTTGTGTGAAGTTCGATTGTTTGAACACCGAGACGCTTCCCAGCGTCGTCTCGCACGTCGTCGTCAGTGCCCCGTGCGGCAGTTACGCCTGATGCCCGGTCACAATTTCGTTGACGAACGACACCAGGCGCTGAAAAAGGTCATCGTGATGATCTCCCTTGAGAGGGCGCGAAGGAAGAGGTTGCCCTTCCGTTCGTACAGTTCTGTTCCAAGCCCGCCGCGTGGATCGCAGCCTTGATGTCGTGCAAGCCCACTCGGATCGAGTTGATAAGTATTACGCCCCGCTTCGCGCGTGCGAGCGTTCACGAAATGGTGACGTGGTGTGTCGTCGGTGTGAAAGGACAATGCAGCGAAATGAGGTCGGCCTGTTTCTCCAAGCTTTGCCACAATGCGCTTCACGGTTCCTGGGCGGAGTTCTGCAACCCACGCTACAAGCGTTCCACGCCCCGGATATCCAGAACTGCTCAAGGTTTCGGCAGCACAGCAATCATGATTCAGATAGTGATCGACAGCCGCCTTCTTTGTCCGAGTGAATACCTCGGCGTCGATCGTACATTGCCGCTCCGCACATCATGACGTTGTTCGTGTTCGCAATGCGAGGACTTAAGCGAGACCTGTCGGGTCTCCCAACCGCCGAATGGTCGCCGCTACAAGTTTTTTCCGCCACGCCCCCTTGCGCTGTTCGGCCGGTCGATCTCGAACCTGTGCTCCGGGCGCTTGCAGCTTCGCGATCGGACTTCAGGAGCTACTAGCAGGGGACACTTCGGTGTCGCATTGCACACTTGGCCGCCCTGCTCGGCGGCTTCCCGGCGCGCGAAGGCGACGGTAATGCGTTTACCTGTCTCGCGATCGGGGACGGAGTTTTCCGCACGTGCGGGAAACGCGACCTATACTGACAGTTGACGCGAATGCGTGGCTGACGCGCGTCGACCGCTCACGGATCACTCCGTCTTTGCAACCGTGACTCGCGGCTTTCAGGGCCCGCTTTTGCGGGCCTTTTTGTGCGGACTGACTTCATGTCCGGATGCGAAACGACGGCGATGGCCTGGCGGGTTCAACCGGTGAATGCAACACACTGAAGACTGCGCAAGCAGTGGGAGTGTTGCAGATGAAACAGCGACGCCGGATTTATTACAGCGAGAAGCAGAAAGCGCTGATGTGGGAACGTTGGCGGAAAGGAGAATCTCTTCAGCGTATCGCCCAGCTTTTTGACCGGAACCACTCGTCAGTACAAGGGATTCTGGCTGAGACAGGCGGGATCCAACCACCGCAGAGGCATCGATCGAGATTGGCGTTGACGCTGGCTGAGCGCGAAGAGATATCGCGGGCGCTTGCGGCTGACGACTCGATCCAGTCGATCGCCCTGCGACTGGATCGGGCTCCCTCCACGATATGCCGGGAAATCAAGCGTAACAGCGGACCAGATGGCTACCGGGCAAGCCACGCCGACCAGCTTGCCTGGGATCGGGCACAGCGTCCCAAAGCCTGTAAACTGGTTGAGCACCGAACACTGGCGCACATTGTGGCAGGCAAGCTCCAGTTGCAGTGGTCACCGCAGCAGATTGCCGGATGGCTCAAGCGTGCGTACCCAGACAACGAGGACTACCACGTGTCCCACGAGACCATCTATCGCAGTCTCTTCATCCAGGCCCGTGGCGCCTTGAAGAAGGAGCTGCTGGAACATTTGCGGCGCACCCGGGCCATGCGCCGTTCGCGCCATCCCACGCAGAAGACGGACGACCACGGCAGGATTCGCGACACGGTGTCAATCAGCGAACGTCCAGCCACAGTTGAAGACCGCGCGGTACCGGGACACTGGGAAGGCGATCTTCTGTGCGGGAGCGGGAGCAGCCAGATTTTCGACGCTCGTCGAGCGCCAGACACGTTACGTTATGCTGGTGAAGATAGCCAGCAAGGACAGCGAAACGGTCATCAATGCGCTCATCAAACATGCCAGCAAATTGCCGCAGGAACTCTACAAATCGCTGACATGGGATCGGAAAACGGAGATGGCTGGGCACAAACGCTTCACCGTCGCCACTGACATCGCTGTCTACTTCTGCGACCCCCAGCATCCATGGCAGCGTGGCTCGAACGAAAATACGAATGGACTGTTAAGACAGTATTTCCCGAAGGGCACCGACCTGTCAGTGTATTCACAGGCGAAACTTAACGCTGTGGCACGACGATTGAATGAGCGCCCGCGAAAGACACTGGACTACGAGACGCCAGCCGAGCGATTCCAGCAAACTATTGCATCCACCGGTTGAATCCGCCCCTCACAAGCGGCCGTTCGCTGTCGTCAGCGAAGCCTTGAATTTTCGACAAATGAAGATGGCAAGGCACTCGTGATTTAACCGCTGCGCCGGTAGTGGCTTCCAACGCGCTAGTTCTTACATGCCATAGCTGTAACGTCGAGTAGGCGGGTTCCCGCAAAGGCTTTAACGAGAAGTTCTCCGCCAGCAATCTCGACCGCTCGCCGGGTGATCAGGTTGTCGTGCGAAGTGATAAAGACGACCGGAGGACGTGGTTCCGGAAGTTGCTCATACATTGTCGGCCCGGAAACGCCAGGCAACTGAACATCCAGAACTAGACACCACGCTTGATCGATGACGTTTGCAGCCTTCAGTGCTTCGGCGCTGTTATAAACAAGCGGGTTGAACACGGCGAGCTTCAGCAGGCGCTGTAGCGCGCTTCGCAAGCCGTCATCGTCTTCGACAAGCACGATTGTTCGCGACTGCGCGACCAATTTAGCAATATTCTTGCATTTAGCTAATGGCGGCGGGCCACTGGGCTATGACGCGCCCATCGCGGCAGGCCGCTGGCGAGACATTTCATATCCCTGCGACGTCTGCTTTTACTTGGTCGGCGCGCGGCTACCCAGCAGCATGGCGTGAACGTCAGCTCTTATCGCGGTTGCGGACGCCGCATGCCAATGATTGAGAACGGCCGAGATCGGTCGGGAGTACGCACTGTCGACTGGCCGCTTCCGGGAAGCGGAATTCCACTGGCCGCTTTCCCGCGGTAAATTCTAAGAGCGGGCTGACACAATCCGACCCGTTACTGCGGTTCCCCGCCCGGCGGCCCGGATGTCCCTTCAGTTCGGCCGAACGGTCATTCGGCGGGCACGCCAGTTAAACGGTATCTGAGATAGATACAGTTCAAACAGCACTCTGTCGAGGTACCCACCTGCCATAGCAGTTACATGATCGCGCCGATAACATGCAGTAACGCATTCAAGGTTACCGGTTTGCCGAGATGCGCATCGAACCCGGCGCGCAGCGCTCGCGCAGCATCCTGCTCACGTCCGAAGCCTGTCAACGCGATGGCAGGAACCTTGGCCATATTCGATTGCTTGCGCAGCGCCTCGATCAGGTCATACCCGCTCATGCCTGGCATGGCGATGTCCGAGAGGATCAGATCGAATTGGCGGTCCACGGCCAGGGCCAGTGCCTTTTGCGCGCTGGACTCGACGGTGACCTGCGCGCCTTCGATTTCGAGCAGCGCGCCAAGCGCCTCAAGGCCTTCGATCGAATCGTCGACCAGCAGCACCCTGAGTCCCTTAAGGATGCCGGCGTCGGCAACAGCAGGCGAGTTCGAGCGCATCGCAAGAGGCGAACGCTTTGGTAACCGCAAACGAAAACACGCTCCCCGACCGATCCCGGCAGATTCCGCTTCGATCCTTCCGCCATGCATTTCCGCCAGTTGCTTTGTAAGCGACAGCCCAATCCCGAGTCCGCTGCTATCGCGCTTGACGCTTCCCTCTGCCTGACTGAACATGTCGAAGACCTTGGACAGGAACTCTGGCGCAATGCCTTTGCCCGTGTCTTTCACTTCAATGCAGGCGAAACGATTATCTTCGGACAGAGCAACCCTGACACTGCCCCCACGAGGTGTGAACTTGAGCGCGTTGCGAACGAGATTCCATAGCATCTGTTCGACACGTACGGAATCAGCCTGAATGACCAGTGCAGTGTCGGTCCGGGAGGTACTCAACGCGATGCCGCCATTTTCCGCATCCGTGGTGCAGGCTTCCGTTACAGAGCGAACTACGGCCGCCAGGTCCACATCGGCGAAATTCAGGGCGAGTTTCCCGGTGCGCACGCGGGAGAGGTCAAGAAGATCGTCGATAATCTTTGCCTGACTGATTACAGAGCGCTGGATGGCCTGAGCCGCATCCTGGACCAGAGGGATATTCCTTGCATCGGGCGCACGACTGAGCAGTTCCGCCTTCACATGGATGAGGTTCAGCGGATTCTTGAGTTCGTGCGAGAGTACGGCGAAGAACTCGTCCTTCTGGCGATTGACGGATTCGGCCTGCGCACGCGTCGCCCGCTCCAGCTCGAGTTGCATCTGCTGCTGACTCTCCACGCTCTTCCTGTCGGTCATGTCGCGGACGATCTTGGCCAATCCGGTGAAGCCCTCGCTGGTGACTGTGGTCATCACCCCACTGCAGTAGATCCTTCGGCCATCTTTGCGTTGATGCCATCGTTCGTCTTCCGCCCGACCGATCGTCTTTGCGGTCTCGCGTTCCCGAACTGCGACATTTTGAGCGCGATCCTCCGGCGTGAAGATTAGATCGATGGGCTTGCCCAGTACTTCCCGTTCGTCATAACCGAACACGCGCTGCGCGCCCCTGTTCCAGGTCACGATCCTGCCGTCCAGATCCTGGACGATGATCGCATAGTCGTCGGTAGCGAGTGCGGCAAGCTTGAGGCGCTCCTCTCCCTGACGAACCTCCTGCTGGGCAACGCGCCGCTCGGTGATATCGATCAGCGTCAGCACCGCGCCGTCGATGCGGTCTTCGCCGGTCCGGTATGGCAGCAGCCGAACCAGGTACCATTCACCGCTTGTCGTGCTGACCTCGCGTTGCGTGATCTGCAGGCTTTGGAAAGTAGCGCTCGCGTCGGCGGCCAGCTCCGGATAGATCAGGCGATGCGTCAGGTCGAACAGCGAACGGCCAATGTCCGTTTCGATCAGGTTGAACAATCCGACGGCGGGCGCGGTATATCGCGTGATGCGCATCTCGCTGTCGACGAAAATCGTGGCGATGCCCGTCGACGCTATGAGGTTTTGCAAGTCGTCGTTGGCCTTCGCGGTTTCTTCAACCTTTGCCTGAAGCGTACCGTTGACGGTGACAAGTTCCTCGTTGACCGACTGCAGCTCTTCCTTGCTCGTTTCAAGTTCCTCGGTCGCGGAACGCATCTCTTCGTTGATGGCCTGAAGTTCTTCGTTCGAAGCCTTTAATTCCTCGTTCGACGCATTGGATTGCTCAATGCTCAGTCGCAGGAGTTCCTTGGTGCGATGTAATTCGCTCTCAAGATGTGCGACGAGCGGATTCTGATCGGCGTTTGTCTGCTTTGCTTCGTCGGGGCGGGTCGTCTCCTCGACTTCATCGAAGAAAACCGTACAGTACACCGCCGAGTTCGTCGCGTCGTTGAACGGACGAACCGTCATGTTCACGTAGGAATGAGTGGCGCCGTGCGAGAACCGCACCCGCTCGGCATCGACGCTCCTGCCGTTTTGCAGTGCCTGAAAAAGCGCAGTGCGCAATTCAAGCCCCAGATCCGGGTTAATGAGTGTGAGCAGATTGTGCGAGGGCTCACCACCGACATAGCGCAGGAAACGCCCGACGTCGTCGGACATGTGCAGGATCTCCGCGTTACGGTCGATCAACACGCTGGGCGGTGCGTACCGTTCGATCGCCTGCTGATGAAGAGTCGCAAAAGTCAGGCTTGCGGGGTCGCGCATAGGTGCCGGCGCGAACGGGCGCGGCGCGGGGGCCTGATTGCCGGTCACAGCCGGCGACGAGATCGACGGGACCTTCGTGGCTAATGCTCTTGCCCGATAAATGCGGTTTTTCTTGTCGACCGTGCTGAAAAGATCGTCCGCGATGTCAACCGACTCGGAGGTTCCCAGGAACAAGAAGCCACCCGGCTGGAGCGCGAAGTGGAAGGTTTCGAACACCTGCCGTTGTACGCTCCGGTCGAGATAGATCAACAGGTTGCGGCACGATACGAGATCGAGGTGAGAAAACGGCGGATCGCGCAGCACGTTGTGAGGCGCGAACAGAACGCTTTCCCGCAGCGCCTTGTTGATCACAAATCGGCCGCGCTCCAGCGCAAAGAAACGCCGCAGGCGCGCGGGCGCAACGTCGGTCAGAATGGATTCAGGGTAGCTGCCGGTGCGCGCGACTTCTATCGCCTGCTGATCGAGGTCCGTTGCAAAGATCTGCAGCTTCGGTAACTCGGTGCCCTCTGTCTTGCCCTCGCTGAACAGCATGGCGAGCGAGTAAGCTTCTTCGCCCGTAGAACAGCCAGCCACCCATGCGCGAACGGACTCACCCTCCGCCTTCGTGCCGATGATGGCCGGAACCACTTCGCGCTCGACCGCCTCGAACGCCTCACGGTCACGGAAAAAGTTCGTCACGCCGATCAGCATGTCGCGAAGCAGCGCGCCTGTTTCGTCTGGATGGGTTTCGACAAAGCGCTGATAGGCAGGCAGGTCCGGCAGGCTGTTGACTTGCAATCGGCGCTCGATCCGCCTCAATACGGTCGCGCGCTTGTAGTGCTGGAAGTCATGACCAGTCCGGACGCGCAGCGCCTTGAGTATGTGTTGCAGCGCGTGTTCTGCCGAAACCGTGCCGCCTTCGGCCTTTCGCGCCGCCGTCCCGCTCATGTCGGCGTCGGCGTCGGGCAGCGTTATCGAACGGGCGTTCCCGCTCAATTCGATCAGCTTCTGCGGGATGTCGACCACCGGCAGCACAATGTCGACCTGCCCGGTTGCCATGGCGTTGGCCGGCATCTCTGCGTACTCGGCGTCCTCCGGCGACTGGGCCAGCGTAATCCCACCGCATTCCTTGATACGGCCGATGCCGACTGCGCCGTCGCTGCCAGTGCCTGACAGGACGACGCTGATCGCACGCTCGCCGTGTGCTTCTGCGAGGCTGCGAAAAAACAGGTCGATCGCGACAGGCCCGCTTCGCCCCCGCCCGGATGGTGTGACGGACAGATAGCCATCGGTCATCGAGAGCGCAGTCGCCGGAGAAATCAGATAGACGTGGTTTTTCTCGATCGGTGTGGCCTCGGTCACCTGCTGGACCGGCAGCCGTGTGACGCGCCGCAGAACGTTGTCGGCCTGGCTTTCGTGAGAAGGTGAAAGATGAAGAACAACCACGAACGCCATGCCTGGGTCCCGCGGCATGTGTTCAAAGAATCGGATGAGGGCCTGAACGCCGCCGGCCGATGCACCGATGCCGACGATCGGAAAGTCGAGCGCAGAAGCTTTGCGAAGCGCTGCCGTCTGGTCGCCCGCAGCACGATCTGATTTTTCCATCTGACAAGACAACCTTGAGTAAGTATCGACAAGTTTAATCTGATCTGTGGCAGCAAGGGAGCACGCACTGGGTTCTTCCAGGACCGGCGCCCGAGAATATCCAAAATGCCCTCCCCGCCCGCGGCGCCTAGTCGTGTGCGGGCAAGCAACAGGCTCGCCGTTTGCTGCTATCTGCCAAGGAGGGCGACAACACATGGATCAAAGACGCAACGCAGGGCATGTCGTGGTAGTGGCGGCGTCGCTGGGCGGGCTGCAGGCGCTGCAAGCGATCGTCTCCACACTGCCGGCCGATTTCCCGGCGAGTATGTTCATCGTCATGCATATTGGCACGTGGCCAAGCCAGCTACCCGAGCTGCTCGCCGCAGAAACCAGCCTGCCGGTCGTCCATGGCTCCCACGGTGCAGTCATCACGGCAGGGACGGTTTATATCGCACCGCCTGACAGGCATATGCTCCTTGCTGACGGCAGCATTGTCCTGTCGACCGCGCCGAAGGAAAACTTCACGCGTCCCGCCGCTGATCCGCTCTTTCGTTCGGCAGCGGTCAATTATGGGAACCGCGCAGTCGGCGTTGTACTCACCGGAAAACTGGATGACGGCGCAGCTGGGTTGAAGGCCATCCATGCCTGCGGCGGCTATACGATCATTCAAGACCCGTCGACGTGCGTTGCTCCCGACATGCCCCAAGCTGCTCTCAAAGCTGTTCCCGCGGACGTGGTCGCTCCGATCGAGGACATAGGCCCGGCCATCCTCAAAGCGTTGACAGAACATTCGTCCAGGGGCTTTGACATGAACGAGAGAAAGCGCGCCGCGCTTGAGCTGAAAATTGCCGCCACCGGCCACTCATCACCAGCTGAGCTGGAACGGCTCGGACGCCGAACGAGCATGACCTGCCCGGACTGTGGCGGCGTCATCTGGCGCATCGGAGAGGGTTACCCGCTCAGGTATCGGTGTCATACAGGCCACGCATTTTCCGCGATGTCGCTGGAGGCGGAGCAACGCTCAGGTGCCGAGAATGCGCTGTGGTCAGCGGTTCGACGCCTGGAGGAAAAGCTGCTTCTTGCGCAGGAGCAACTTTCTCTGGCGGAGACGACACACAGCGCCGACGCATCAGCGTTGCTCGCCGAGATAGCTCCTTTGGAGATCGCGATTGAGACGGTCAGACGCCTGGCGATCGAGTCGGCCGCTACGATCCCCAATCTCAGCATTGAATAATGCATCGGCCGGATTCGCCTCCTGCGGCACATTCCCGCGGGAGTGTCGTGACTGGCCGGGCACAACTCAGGCCGGAACGCGCCAGGGCCGCTGCGGATTCTATAAGTGAGTCAGACGCCTGTTGTTTGTGGTGGCCGGTCGGGAAACGGCCGAATGGCCGGTCGCGACGTCGAAGCTGACGTTGGGACGTCGTCGACTAACTGCTAGCGAACGTCTCTCACTGGCCGGCAAGCGCCCGCTCGCCCGTCATGGTCTGTCAACCTCCGTTTGCTCGGCCATCTCGAGCGCATCGTCCACCTCATCGAGGCGGACAACCCGGTGCTCGCGGAAAAGCTGCGTCGCGCGAGTCCGCACTGGACTCGGCACACGCATGCAACCCACGCCCTGGCTCGCGGCGCCGAACTGACCACGGTGCGGGATAACCTGCGCCATGCGTTGATCGCGACGACGTCGATCTACCTGCACAGCGATGAAGTCAAGCGCGCCCAGCAGATCCGGAACGCCTTCGCGGAAAGACAGGGTTCCAGCTGAACCGCCCTGAAACGGCATGATCTTTTCGGTTTATATAACCTATACGCTTATGATAGGAATATGCGCGTATCTTGTTCATCCCCCTAAACCTGTTTCCGTCTGTTGCAGAAATTTGTTCCTGGCGTGTCGGCCAATGGCCTGCCCTGTCCGCGCTTCGGCCATGGTCACGGCTTCGTTGGCTGCGGGAACAATATTATGCAACTGCGATTTGTACAAATTGTTCCCTGCTGACCCATGGCTCCCGACTGCCCGCTGGCGGACGCGAACAACTTCACGCAAACCAACGCCTATGAGTCGTCGTCATCGGTACGCCGATAGCGTAGCTCACGCTGGCTGCGAATGGCGGTAACAAACGCCGTGTCCAACTCGGGCACGAACCGATAAAGTGCCAGGTAACCGTGTGCACCGTTCGATATGACGAGCTCACGCATGCCGCCTAGGTTCTCAGCTGGCCGTCCGATCAACGGACTCGACTGCAGTATGTCGAGCGCGCACACGATATCGTCAATGCGTTTGGCAGCGTGCTCCGGTGTGTGCTCGAAGAGAAAGTCAAAAATGCGATCGAAATCCTCGCGGATCTCTGGCGCCAGAATCAGTCGCGCCATTTCTTGACCTTCGGCGGTACCGGCCCATGTCCCGCAGCCCGCCCCCGAAGGTATTCGCGCATGTCGGTCCACTCGATTCCGATGCCTGTTTCCAGCATGTTCGCCAATCGAGCATTGCCGTCGTTGAGGAAGCCACGCCGCAATTCTTCATTGGCAACTCTGTCCGCGATCGCTTCCAACATGAAACTGTGCGCCGTTGTCCCGGACTCTTCCGCGAGTCTTGATACCCGATCGCGGAGGTCTGCCGGCAGGCGAAGCGTAGTAGTAGACATATCGACCTCGTGAAGTGTCACAACTGTGCTACATTTTATGCCTCTCCGCCGCTTTCGCAAGTGCGCGATCCTGCTCGGGTCTTGCTAAAGCGGGCGCCTAGTGAAATGGGGACAAATTAAACTATGTCAATTTCCACGCGACAATACTGTCCGAATGCGTCCGGCCTTTGGGCGGCTCACCCAAAACCGAGCTCCGAGGCCTCCTGCGTCGTGCCTGACGACTCCGTGAGCACGCGGTTTCGTCCGGCGCGCTTCGCCGCGTAAAGCAGATGATCGGCGCGCGCCAGCAACGTTGCGACGCCCTCGCCGGGTCGAGACGCGGCTATGCCAGCACTCGTTGTGACACGCAGCATGGCGTCGATCTCATCGAAACGCGAGGACTCCAGCACAATGCGAGATCGCTCGGCGATCCGGTACGCGGATTTCCCGTCGGTGGCCGGCAGCAGGAGCACGAACTCCTCGCCGCCGATTCGCCCCACTATGTCTGTCTCGCGCACCGCGGCGCGCAGAATCGCGCCGAACTGGCGCAGCACCGCATCGCCAGCCGCATGCCCGTAACGATCGTTGATGGATTTGAAGTTGTCGATATCGAAAGCGACGAGAGCGAGCGGATACCTTTTTTTATCCGCGATGCGGCGGCCCGCCAGGCGTTCAAACGCGCGCCGGTTCAAGGTTTCCGTGAGCGAGTCCAGATCCCGCTCGATAACGAGCCGGTCGATCACGTCCGACATCGCCGCGGCCAGCAGAACCAGCCCCAGCACGGCGCCCATCAACGCGAGCGATATCTGCAGTAACACCCAGAAAATGGTCTGTGCGAACGGGACGGTACTATGAGGTAGTGGCTGGATGAGCGTGAGCGGCGTCCTGATGAGAAAGCTGGCACCGAAGATCAGCAGCACCCAAAGCAAAACGTGATTGATGGTGCGGCCATTGCAGCGTTCCCGGAAACGGGCCGCGGTGAACAGCATCAACAGCCCGGCGCTGAGATTAAGAATGTAGATGCGCACCAGCAGATTCGACGCCACACAGGAGAAGTAATACATGCCGCCAAGCACGAGCGTGAACATCAACGCATGCGTCGCGAGCCGGAAATGAAGCCCTGCCCTGCGCAAGACGCCTTCCGCCAGCAGTTGAATGCTGAGCACATAAAACGTTGCTGATAAGAGCGCATTCGATTTCCATTCATCCGGCAGGTGACAGATCTGCACTGCTGAGCCGAGTGCAAAAGCACCAAATGACGCAGCGAGAAGGCGCAAATAGGCCAGCCGCTTGTCATAGACCCACGCACAGGCAAAACCGAGCGAAAAGACGGTCGTAATACCTGGGATGATCAGCTGGACGAGTTGGTTGGGCGTGATGTGAGCGGGCATGTCGCTCCCCTTCTTCACTGCGCTGCCTGGCGTTGAATGGTCGGACCCGCGAACGGCGAACCCGCAGGGTACGTTAGCCAGCCGCCATTGCCGACCCAGCCAGAAACGGCGCGGCCCCTGTACCGCCGAACGCGATTGTACGTCAGGAGCAACAGAAGCCCCTCGGACCAGGCCTGCTCACTTACAGTCCGCATCTCATAGCTATGACGCCGCCCTGCCTCAGAGGCAAGAACGCAACTTGCCCCAGTCTCGGCAATGACCGAATACTTGCTGTTCATGTTTCCCGCGATGCATCCGTTGAATCCCCAACGACGACTTGCCGAATCGGCGGTCCACCGAGCCCTTTCCGTTTGTTCAGTACGCAACCGGACTCAGCAGAGCGGGCGCACCAAATTCCTGCAGCTTTGCATTCGACTGCCGGAAATACAGTGTCCAGAACTGCTTCAATGCGGTTAGCGTCTGCGGATCGCGATAGGCGTTCTTTACCTTTGCGTCACCGGCGAGCAAACCAGCCCCGAGAACATACACCCTGGCACCACCAAAATCGCCGATCAAACCAGCCGCATTTGCTTTCTTTATTTCCACTGCAGGATCGATGTGCCGGACCGTGTTGCGGGCATAGAAGCTCGAAACCGTACTGTTCTCGAGCATATCCGACGCCAGGAACACAACGCGGTCAGAAGCAGAGGACGCACGCACCTTGTCACCGATATCCTTCAACGCGGCGAGTATGTCTGACCTCGCAAGATCGTTGGTCGCCGCCGATTGGACCTGCGCGACTGCAGTCAGCAACGATTTTCGAGCAAACGCGGACTGGCCGGTCATGCATGCATCGAAGGTGCGCAGCGCACGTTCGCTGATGTCGTCGCGCAGTTTCTCTGGTATTGGCGATTCGAGCACCCCGCGTGTCACGACTTCCGTATAACGGCCTTGCGAGAACGCCGAGAAGTCGAGCAACGTATAGGCACTTCCCGGCTTGATGGCGGCGGACGCCGTCGCTGCAATCTGCGCCTGCAGCTTTTCATCGAACACGGTCGTCTGATCGACTGCAATGAAGAGTTCGCGATCGACTCCACCAGCAACCGGCTTGATGTGGTTCGCTGCGTAACAGCTCGGCACGTCGTTACTGATTCCCGCCAGTACGCTACCCGCGTCCAAACTCAACGCGGCAGCGACTAATAAATACCGGGGATGTCGGATCATGGTCAGCCTTCAAACCTTGAAGAGATCATCGAGCTGCGACTCGAGCGCATTTTTCGCCTGCTCGGCCCGTTCCTTATGTGCCTTGATCTCATTGATCACCTGCGTTCGCATGGGCTCCGCGAGACCGTAGATCAATTCCTTCTTGCGCGCGACATCGGATGTTCCCTCAATCTCCAACACGATGCTGTCGATGCTGGCGTTCGCTACCTCTTCCGCCACGGCGGGCGCTGCAGCGGGGTTTGCAACGATTGGCGAAGCCTCTGCCAGAACTTCCTTCTTCTCAGGCGTCTCAGATGCCACGCCCGCCGATGCCTGCTTCGACTGCACGCGAACCGGATCGGATTCCAGGTCGGACAGTGCACGTTGCTCTAGCACGTAGTCACGGAAGGTCTTCGAAAACGTCTTGCCCGAAATGTCAGCGTTTTCGGCCATCCGCTTCTGCAGATTTTCCAGTTGCGACTGCGCGATGGACCGCAGCGGCGCGAAGTAGTTGTTGTAGTCCTCGAACGTTGTGAAGCCCTTGGTAGTCTTCCATGCCGCACGACTTTCCCGGCCACCAAAGCCCCATGCAAACCCGCCAAAAATGCCGACGATCTGAGTCACAACGAAGATAATCGCAAGCGTAATGAATGCAGCGGCACCTTCGCTGCGCGTGGACGACGATTCCTCTGCCCGCGCGCGCTCATCTGCCGCCTTCTGGCTGGACACCAGTTCAGTCGGCACCGCGTTGCCATTTGCAAACGGATTGCCTGCGCCCGCGCTCTGGTTCACGCCCATCGCTTCCCGCGTTTGTTCTGCATTCAGATTGCTCCATCGCATGCACGTCGACGTCACAGCGATCGCAAGAATGACGACGACCGCCAGGCCAACCATGAAATAGCTGTGGCTCGTACCCACGCGATTCGCTACCTGCGTATAGTCAGGCTCCCCGTCATCCACCGACTGATCTTCGTCGAGCTTGACCTTGCGGCTTGAGAAGCGCTCCTGCGTCTTGTCCTGCCGCCATTGCTTGCGGCAGCGCGCAACGAGATTCGAGCGATACAGTTGATGCCCGGCCACGTGCGTCAGGAACACCATGATCACGCAAATCACTAGCACGATCGCCACCATCAGCAACGTATGCGTGTTCGCGCTGCCGTCGCGTGCCATCCAGCTGCCGAGAAGATACGAAAAGCCGAGGCCTTCCGCAATGACGAGTACCGTCAGCAGCACCATCAGCCACAGCGGCGTGGGCGAACGGCCGCTGTCGTCAGCCTTGGCGAGATACTCGTTTCGCTTGCTGAACTCTGCCTTCGAGAGATAAGAAATGAACTTGTTGTAGTCACCGCAGAGCGTGCGTTCCGAGTCGGTCCATCCGCCCTGACCGTGGATGCCGTGACGCGAGAGACGCGCAGTCTTGCCGAGCACCGGGAAGGTGTATTTCCAGTGATTCAGCCAGAACTCGAGCGTCGAACGATACGAAAAAGCGCCGATGGCGAGGAGCGCGGCTACCACCCACCAGATGACGGTGCCCAGATTACCCTGAATGAAGTCCATCATGATCGTCTTTCCTGTTCTTATGTTCGTGCGATGACGGGCACGTAATCAACGGTGAAATACTGATTGCTCTTGTGGCGTACGAGTTCGCCGGCGGTCGCCTTGCCATTTGCGAAAATGATGTCGGCGCAGTCGAATAAGCCGGCATTGTTGACGAACACCCGGTACAGCACACCGCCCTTCACGGCATAGGCGTTGACGTCCGGAGACAGTCGCACCTGCGCAGGACCGCTCAGCCCGCCGTTCTGTTCGTAGTCTTTCCACACGAGCAGGGTTGGCTTCGTACCTGCTGTTGAGCCATTCCGAAGGACGGAGACGTCCTTCAGTGCGAGATACTGTCCATTGAGCGTCCCGCCCCAGCTGCTTCCATAGAGGTTCTGCACATGATCGCGCACAGGTACGGCGCGGTCATCTGCGACCGACTTCATCGCGTGCGAAATGCGCGGACGGTCATTCACGCAACTCTTCGAGACCGGCGCCTCGTCTGCGACCGCCGAGGACAGGAACGAGAATGACGACGACGGCGCAGCAGCGGCCGCAAACTGAAGACCAATGCCCGCAGCCGAAGCTTCACGCCAGCCGAAATCGATGCTGTCGGACATACCACGGGCCGCGATCGTCGGCGGCGTGCGTGCTGCGGCAGAAGCCGCCGTTGGAGCCGGGCTTGCAGACGCCATTGCCGGAACATGGCTATTCACGCGCGGCGAATCCGCCACACGCGCTTTTGCCTGTTTCTGGACTGGCTTTGCGCTCGCCGTTCGCATCGACTGGGCGTCCGGTTGCGGTGTCGTGTCCCGATAGTATTGATATCTCGGAACCCGGCTGCCCACATAGCTTTGCAGGATGTCGGGCCTCATATTTGTGAGATCGACGATTTCAACCCGACGATTCTTCGCGCGTCCGTCTTCGGTCCGGTTGTCGGCGATCGGCAGGGTCTCGCCGGCTCCCTGATAGAAGACGTTTTGCGGTGCGATGCCGTGTTCCGCGAACAGCCGTGCCACTGTGCGGGCGCGGCGCTCCGACAGATCGGCATTCAGTTCAGAGTTGCCCGTATCGTCGGTATGGCCAATCAGCAGGATTTTTGTCTGTGCCGCGGCCGCTTTCTCCGCATCCGTGGAGGCCCCGGCGACGCGAGCCGATGTCCGGTACTGTTCAGCAATCTCGCCGAAGTAGATCTGTGCGTCTGGCGTAAGCTCCGCTGAGCCTGTTTCGAACTGGGTATGGCGCGCCGTGTCGACAACTGTGAACGCGCTTCCGACCTGCTCGGTTTTTCCTGTATCCGCCGCCCTGATTTCGAGTGGAGCCGACGTGTATGTCAGATCGTGCCTGGCGGCGATTTTAGACAGCGCACAACGTCGACTGTCGACGGCATGGCCAATCAGCCCGCCAGCCAAGGCGCCAGCGGCCCCGCCGATTGCGGCCGCTGCAACCTTGTTCTTGTTACCGATCACTGCGCCAAGAATGGCACCCACGCCCACGCCCACGGCAATGCCGATGTTGCGATTGCTGTTTGCGCAGGGATCGGGATTGGCGAACGTGCTCTCGAAGATATTAAGGTCGCCGCCCTGTTCCGTCGAAGCGCTTCTGGTCGCGTCGGCTTGCTGAACGCCGCCAGGATTTGCGCACCCTGTAACGGCAAAAATGGTGATCGTGGCGAGCCATATTGGTCTCGCCTTGCCCCGTGCTCTCAATGAATACCCCTCGGAGATTCGTTTTTCTATGCGCCTGCGTGGACGCTCATTTTTTTCTGCCCATCCAATCCAACAGGACAGGCTCACTTTTATCGATTACGGCACGCGACCGGCTAACTTTAGAGCGGTGGTCTCAACTTTCGCGATGCGCCGCCGATAAATGCGGTTTGTACGTGAAATATCGGCAGAATCAGACGCGGAGAACAATAATCGCCGCATACAGATTGCGATCACCACGCTCGCGGGGCGCGCAACCAAAGTGGCCGGGGTCGAAAACCGGAGCCGCCCTATCAAGGACCCGTCGTGCGGTTGCGGTAGGCGCTCGGCCCCTCGAACACCATCCGGGTTGGTAAACCCACAGCGCTCGATTACGTGAATGCCCGGCGCGAAGAGGCCGGTTTGTCCCTCATTGCAATCGACGAAAAGCTCGCCGAGGCTGCGGCAGACCATGCCCACTACTTCGACCTTAACCGGGCCGGCACCCGGCGCCCAAGCAGGCGCATCGCGACGACGAGCAATACGTACGTCACGCCGGAGCGCAGAAGTACTTCGAGCAGGAACAGCGATAATGTGTTTCCGAACAGGAAGTGGTGCCAATCCGTGAGACTCAAAGGGCGATTTTCCACAACGGTTTTCCCGCAGCAGTGCAAGGTCTGACGGACCGTGCATGACGCGTGCCCGCGAAGGGACGCTCCCATGCGCCGGACTGGTTTTCGCCACCTCGGCGAGGTGAGCGGGCAAGCGCCTAGTACCTCGTCGTCAGCACAAGCTAATCGGCGGCAAAGAAGACGAGTACCTTGGTTAGCCACACGACTGCATACATGCCGGGCGCGTTGGCGTCCTGCTCGCATAACGGCCGCCGCGCATCATGCCTTTTTCACTGCCGCTAGCGGACAATCTCCGCCCGCACTCATCGGCTGCTAAATCCCTTTCTCGAGCCACCTGTCAGGCGCGTCAGCATGCCCTTGCGATGTGACGGCTGCCCTGACTTGGAGAGGTCATGGCTACCGCCCGGATATGAAGCGGGTCCCGGTTGCGCCTGCGGGAGGGACGGCTCACTGCCCAAGACGTTCTCGGTTTGTGCCGCGATCGGCGTCTTAAGACGCCTCCTGACTGGCGGTCGTCTATTTCAACGAGCGCACGCAATATGGCAGTACCCGCCAGCGTATTCCTCAGGGGATATCGACTTCCACGTGACTTCGACCGGTGAATCGTACGCGCCATCGCTTGAGTGCGCGCCATGCAGTGCCACCGGCTGCGAGATGCGCCCGGACGGGGACCCACCGTTGCTCGCCCCGACAGGAACCGGTGCGCGAGGGTGCTTTAAACGCAAGCGGAGGCCTGCGGACACCACATGCCGCGCGGTACGCAGCTTGCTCGCTTTCCGAATGTACCGACCCGTACATAGGACCGGCTACGGAGGCATCATGGAAGACTTCGAAAGCACAGAACTGACGTCGCGGCAGGCCGAATATCGCGGATACGTCATTTCATCAACGGCGCTGACAAGTGAGAGTGGCCAGTGGGTGCCCTGCGTTACGGTAACTCTGCGCGGAAGACGTATCAGGCTGAGCCGCGAGCGACAGGGCCAGGTGCAACTGACCAGGGAGGCAGCTATATGCCAGGCACTCGTCTGGGCCAAGCAGTTGATCGATGAGCGTGAGGTGCCTGTATCCGAAATCGGCAACGTGCTGCTGACCGAAAATCGGTAGCCGTCAACGAAGTAGCTGACCAACCAGTTGCTGTGATCGGGGTGAGAGATAAACTACCTCGCGTTGTCAATTCTGAGGCCGCCGCAGATCACTGTCGGACTCGACTATGTCAAGGCAAAAGCGTTGATTACTGCACGCCACACGGGCTCAGGACGGGAGCGTTTCATGAGCGCACACGCGATCCACGTTGTCATGGGCTCCGTTAATGATGCGTATATCGTCGATCATCATCACTGGGCACGCGCCTGGCTCATGATCTCGGACACCTTGACGCACCAGTGACGATTGTCGCGGACCGGAGACGTCTGGGGCATTCGAAGTTCTGGGGAAAAATGGAAGCAAAGGGCTGGCTGCATCCGTTTGATGAAAATGGCAGGCGTTGCGACGTCACAGCCTTGCTGCCTTCGCGCGCAGGGCAGGTGCCTATCGGAAGCCGGACAGCGCTCATGGCAGCTTTGTCAGGTCCGACCTTCTCAGGACACGTGTAGCAATCGCGGGCGAAGCGCCGGGAGCTTTTTCTCTGGCGTTGCTCGAGTCTATCCGCGTTGCACAAAGCGGGGCTGCCCGGAGCCTCCCAGGCTACATCGGCCGAAAGCGCAGTTGATCAAGGATGGCGACATCGGAAGCTGGTTCGGTGCGCAGTGCGAGGCGGTCCTGAGCCGCGTTGAGTCCGCCGGCTACTGCATCTGGCCGTCCGTCATGCGTCGACGCTTGCAGTGTCGTCGTTACTCTTCGAGGGCGCTTTCGGCAGCCAGACGGACGACTCCGGATGCGTCGAGTACACGCATGACAGGGCTCCGACGGACGGTCTTGGGAGGCAACGGTCACGCCGCAGGACCAGCAAAAAGATTAGCCGTTGGCGGCAAGTTGCGTCGAGCAGTGCCCGCTCCATACCTGGCCTGACGGTCAGGCCAGGGCGCTCGTGCTTGCGCCACATGATGCGGAGCGGGCCCGACGTCTCCAGTTATTCCAGTTATATATGGCGCAACTACCCGAGATGCGCGATCTGTGCCGCGCGCAAGCCGGACGCTAGCGTCTCCCGCGACATCGCACATGGCCTGAATGCATAGAGCATGCATGCGGCCGTCCTTCGCAGGACCGGTCACGTCGCTATGTTGTAGCACTTCGACCCGTTGCCACTGCAAACCGGTTTTTAACGTGAGCCTGTTGATTTGCACGGAATCCTGACCCACCCTGCGCAGTAATTTGCATCGAATATTGACCCACGTAGAACACTGACCTGCTCGGCAACGGGCAGGGGAACGGAGTGATCGACGTGGCTATATTGAGCATCATCCGACGCTGGCACTTTCGCGATCATGTCTCGTTGCGCGAGATTGCCAAACGGCTGGGCGTGTCCAGAAACACGGTCAGGCGTTACATACGGGCCGGCACGGTCCTGCCCGCCTATCCCGAACGTCACAGCCCCAGCAAACTCGACGGGTTCGCTGCGAAGCTTGCTGGCTGGTTGAAGACCGAGGCGACGCGACCCCGCAAACAGCGCAGAACCCTCAAGCAGATCCACGCGGACCTCTGTGCACTGGGATTCACCGGCTCCTATGACCGGGTCGCGGCATTTGCCCGGCGCTGGCGACAGGAGCAGCACGAGCAGGCGAAGACGACCGGGCGCGGGACGTTCGTTCCCCTGCGGTTTGCTGCAGGCGAAGCGTTCCAGTTCGACTGGAGCGAGGACTGGGCCGTCATCAATGGCGAGCGTACCAAGCTGCAGGTCGCGCAACTCAAGCTCAGCCACAGCCGAGCGTTCTTCCTGAGAGCCTACCTGCTGCAGACTCACGAGATGCTGTTCGACGCTCACCATCATGCGTTCGTGGCGTGGGGCGGCATTCCACGCCGCGGCATTTACGAATGAAAGGGACTTCCCCGTCCCGAATCAAGCGCCCGTTGCGGGTAACGGCATCAAAGTGCCACGATGGGGTTCTC
>NZ_JAWRXU010000437.1:0-292 GCF_046534895.1 Paraburkholderia sp. SIMBA_053
GGTGCGCAAGATCATGTCGACGGCGGCGCTCAAGGACATCACTGTCGAAGAGATTTCGCCTGGCCCGCAGGTGAGCGATCGCGACGCCTTCCTGCAGTACTTCCGCGAGCAGTCGGGTTCGATCTATACTGTGCGGTTCATGCGCGATGGGGCCGGACGACGGCAACTCGGTCGTGGACGAGCGTCTGCGCGTGCATGGCATGTCAGGCTTGCGGATCGTCGATGCGTCGATCTTCCCGAACATCACGTCAGGCAATATCAACGCGCCGACGATGATGGTCGCGGAGAAGGG
>NZ_JAWRXU010000438.1:0-292 GCF_046534895.1 Paraburkholderia sp. SIMBA_053
CGCGGTGTATGTGCTGCGCTCGGGCCGCATGTGCGTCGCTGGCCTGAACGCGCGCAATGCGGAGTACGTGGCGTCGTCGATTGCCGCGGTGGTCGCGGGCGCATAGCGACCGCGGCAGCGCAGCCAACGCGAACGAGCACGCAACGCGCACAGCCAACAGATAACCCTGGAGACGTCGATGACGACACTTGATATGCCACCGGCAAGTGCGCCGCAAAAAGCCGGCATGCATGCGGACGAATGGCAGGCGCGCGTTCAACTGGCCGCGTGCTACCGCATCTTCGACATGCTC
>NZ_JAWRXU010000439.1:0-292 GCF_046534895.1 Paraburkholderia sp. SIMBA_053
GGAGCGGCTTCCGTTCCACCGATTTCACGGCCGTCGACAAGATGTCCTTCCAGGTGCCCAAGGGCTCCACGATGGCCATCGTCGGCGAATCCGGTTCCGGCAAGTCGACCGCCGCCAAGATGCTGCTGCGTCTGGAGACGAAGACGTCGGGCTCGATCCTCGTGAACGGTCGGGACACCGACACGCTCTCACGGCCCGAGCTGCAGGCACTGCGTCGCGAGATGCAGCCGGTCTTCCAGGACCCGTATTCGTCGCTCGACCCTCGCCAGCGCATCGACCGGATCATCGGCGA
>NZ_JAWRXU010000440.1:0-291 GCF_046534895.1 Paraburkholderia sp. SIMBA_053
GCTATCTGATGATCGGCGCAAACCAGGAGCACGGCATTCTTGCACCGGCCGATGCCGGCCACGCTCCTGATCACGGCGATCTGAAGGCCCGCTTTCCGATCGGCAGCCGGCTGCGCATCCTGCCCAATCACGCGTGTGCAACGGGCGCGCAGTTCCCCGAATATCACGCGCTGCAAGCAACGGGAGAACTCGCCGTGTGGAGCCGCCTGCATGGCTGGTGAAACTCGCGGACCTGCTTGTGAGCCCGCGCCCGCGGCTAACCAAACTCGTCCGGATAAAGCGCCGCGCTGC
>NZ_JAWRXU010000441.1:0-291 GCF_046534895.1 Paraburkholderia sp. SIMBA_053
CAATGAACCGGGTCACGCTGAAACTGACGGGATCGTTCGTCAGTCCGGCGGCGGCGGTAAAGAGACTGAACAGCGCCACACACACGCAGATCATCGTGGGCCGGCCGAAACGGTCAGCCAGCGTGCCGAGGAAAATAGCCCCGAGCATCACGCCAAACAGTGCCGATGCGGCCATGATGCCGGCACTGGTCGCGTCGATGTGCATGCCCTTCATGATCGACGGCAACGCTGCACCGACGATGGCGAGATCGTAGCCGTCGACTATCAGCATCAACACGCACCAGAACAGGA
>NZ_JAWRXU010000071.1:0-547 GCF_046534895.1 Paraburkholderia sp. SIMBA_053
CACCTTGCGACATCCATTGGTATCGAGGCAATACAGAACCATGGAAAACGAGTTCGGTTCTTTACCACCGTTGAGCTCGTGAACCAGCTTGAGGCGGAGAAGGTCGCCGGCAAACCCGGACAACTGGCCAATCGCCTCATGTATGTCGACGCCATTGTTCTGGACGAACTGGGCTATCTCCCGTTCACCCAAACGGGTGGTGCACTGCTGTTTCATCTGCTCTCGAAGCTTTACGAGCGAACAAGCGTTCTCGTTACGACCAATCTGAGCTTCACGGAATGGTCAAACGTCTTTGGCGACGCGAAGATGACAACTGCGCTGCTTGACCGCCTTACGCACCACTGCCATATAGTCGAAACAGGCAACGATTCCTGGCGCTTCAAAAACAGCACGGCGGGGCAGCCCGCTTCGCGGGCTGCAACCCGAAAAAGCTCACCAAAGAAACCTAAAGAGGAGGAAATTGACACACCAGAGTGATGTTTATGAGCATCAAGGGTGGGTCAATTCTAGATGCAAAAAGTGGGTCAGTTTCCGGCGCAAATCAACA
>NZ_JAWRXU010000442.1:0-291 GCF_046534895.1 Paraburkholderia sp. SIMBA_053
CCGCGCAACACCTGCGAGACCTGGCCATGCAGATGGAGGATGCCCGGATCGGCCTGCAGCAGCGGCAGATAACGCGGCAGAAAACTGTTGTTCGGCTGATCGGCGGAAAAGAGACCGGTGACGGCTTCGACCGCGGCGAGGCGGTCGGCGGCATCGGCTTCCTTGTCGTCGAGTATCTCGTCCACGTTCGCAATGATGGTGGACAGCGGCGTCAGCCAGCGAAACCCGGAACCGTTGATCAGCACCTGCAGAAAAGCCGCCGGCGTGACCGGGCCGAATTCTTTTTCATAG
>NZ_JAWRXU010000443.1:0-291 GCF_046534895.1 Paraburkholderia sp. SIMBA_053
ATTAATTTTTCCTTGGCAATATAAGTGTGAGCAATTCCCGCCGTGCATGCAGCAACACCAACAATTCTCATAAATAAGACCCCCATTTATTGTTTAGAATATATAGAATTTGGATGCTTAAAACCAGAGATTCACTTTATAGTGGCTAAGCACTTTGACGTTGATCAAACAGATTAATAATTTTAGTTGGATCCTTCTCAGTCAATAAAAAGTTAACCGTATCTTCATCAGCAAGCGCACCAGCTACTTGGGACAGTAGTTTGACATGTGTAGTAGTCTGATCAACTAGCC
>NZ_JAWRXU010000444.1:0-291 GCF_046534895.1 Paraburkholderia sp. SIMBA_053
CGTGTCGAGCCACATGTACTCGGCGACCTTGCGGTTCATCTCCGCCGAGAACACGCGATGCGTGCGCTTGCCTTCGTCCTTGGCGACGTACATGGCGGTATCGGCCGAGCGGATCAGCGACTCCAGGTTGTCGCCGTGTTCCGGATAGCGCGCGATGCCGATCGAGCAGCCCGTATAGACTTCGACGAGCCCGAGGCTGAATGGCGTACGCATGCGTTCGAGGATGCGCTGCGCGGTCGCTTCCAGTTCGTGCGCCGTGCCTTTTGCCGCAAGCACGATGAACTCGTCGCC
>NZ_JAWRXU010000445.1:0-291 GCF_046534895.1 Paraburkholderia sp. SIMBA_053
GTGAGCGGATGCCGCGTGGCCTCTCACGCGAAGCACGTTGCCTTCCGGCGTGGTTTGCCGCGGAATCTCGGACATGTCCGGTTCTTCGTTGCGCAAGGTCTTTTGCGCAATACCTTGCTTCGCCACGAGCCGTGGAGCAGTTGCTAACGCGCGGGGCGAATGCACCTTCTTCGCGTGCAAGGCCACGTGGCGTCGTACTGCGAGCCTTTGTGCGGTACCCACCCGGTGCGGGGCAGTCGCGCGCGTCTCAGGCGGATTCCACACCTCCGAATAGGTGCCGGCCCCGAAAGC
>NZ_JAWRXU010000446.1:0-290 GCF_046534895.1 Paraburkholderia sp. SIMBA_053
CCTCCGTCTGCGCGAAGCAGGACGCATGGGACGCGCTCGACGACGACGAACGCGCGCGGCTCAACGCGCGCCAGGGCGTGCGCTACCACTTGCAGGCGGCCGTCGACGTGCTCGACCCCGATACGCTCGAACCCGTGCCACGCGACGGCGAGACGATCGGCGAGCTGATGTTTCGCGGCAATATCTGCATGAAGGGCTATCTGAAGAACGAGCGCGCCACTGAGGCCGCGTTCCGCGGCGGCTGGTTCCATACGGGCGATCTCGGCGTGATTACCGCAGACGGCTATGTG
>NZ_JAWRXU010000447.1:0-290 GCF_046534895.1 Paraburkholderia sp. SIMBA_053
GTCGCCGAGCAGTTGCTCGCGCTCGCCGCGCCGCTCGCGAAGAACGCCTACGGGCAGTATCTGCAAAACATTCTTACGGACCAAGTTGCATGGCCATCCAAGTAACCGCTACGGCGCTGCCCGAAGTCAAGATCATCGAGCCGAAGGTGTTCGGCGATGCGCGCGGCTATTTCTACGAGAGCTTTAATGCCGTGGAATTCGCGGAGCATGTCGAGGCTGGCGTGACGTTCGTGCAGGACAATCATTCGCGTTCCGCGAAAGGCGTGCTGCGCGGCTTGCACTATCAGATT
>NZ_JAWRXU010000072.1:0-544 GCF_046534895.1 Paraburkholderia sp. SIMBA_053
AGCGAATGCGCCACCCTTTCGAAGTCGGCTGCAAGCCGGTGGCGTCGAGCAGCACGCCGGCCTTCGCGAGTTCTTCGTGATACGCGCCCATCGCGGCCATGAGGGACGCTTCGGGCATTTCGCCGGCTTCGCTTGCGGCGGTTGCCTTCACCAGGATCATGAATCGCATCGCGGTTACTCCTTTTGTCGTGACGTTGTAGAGAGCGTGCGGCGCCTTGGCCGCTCTTACTCACACGACGAGCAATGCACGAACGATTCGACAGCTATGATGCGTCGCTTGGGGAAAACCCCGAGTCAAAAGCCGTCGCTCGCTTACATGAAGCACGGGCCGAGCTTGCGTACCTCGACGGTGCACCATGTCGCCGCCGGGCAGGCTTGCGCAATCGCCACGGCTTCTTCGCGCGATTCGCAATTGAGCAGGTAGAAGCCGCCGATCATTTCCTTCGCTTCGGCGAACGGGCCGTCGACCAGTTTCGGCTGGCCGCCGCGCACCTGCACGCGCACGGCGTCGCTGGAGGATGTGAGCGCTTCGGCCGCCAGCAGT
>NZ_JAWRXU010000448.1:0-290 GCF_046534895.1 Paraburkholderia sp. SIMBA_053
CGCGATCGGTCTGACGCGGATCATCATCGGGATCGTGCTCGCCGCTGCCGGCATCTCGGTGTCGACGGTGCCGCTCGTGCTGCGTGGACAGATCGCGGCGGGCGCCGCGGCCGGTGCGGTGATGCTGCTCATCATCGCGCTCGCCATGCTCGGCCCGTGGCTCGTGTCGCTGAGCATGCGCCTGATCGGCAGCGTGCTGCGGCGGCTGTCGTCCGCGGGCTTCCTGGCTTCGGCGAATGCCGCGGCGAACAGTCGGCGTCTGGCCTCGGCCATCCTGCCGATCGCTCTCG
>NZ_JAWRXU010000449.1:0-290 GCF_046534895.1 Paraburkholderia sp. SIMBA_053
CGGGCAACGCCGGATGCAGCACCACGGCGATTTCCGGACGCGTCTTCAGCCACTTCGCGAGTTCGAGCGCGCTTTTGTCGTGGTGGTCGAAACGCACTTTCATCGACGGCAGGCTGCGCAGGATGAGCGAGCAATCGTCCGCCGACACGCCGATACCCATCCGCATGCGTGCCAGTTTCAGCTTCAGATGCAGATCACGGTCGACCGTGATCGTCGCGCCCATCAGCACGTCGCTGCCGCCCGACTGGTACTTCGTGAGCGCCTGCATCGAAATATCGACGCCGTGATCG
>NZ_JAWRXU010000450.1:0-290 GCF_046534895.1 Paraburkholderia sp. SIMBA_053
ACCGCTATTCGTCCCACCGAAACGCAGCGCCAGTTGGCTCCGTAAAGCCTGGACGCCTGTGTCGTCCCGCTGCCGGATCTGCGCCGCGAGGTCCGCGCCGAGCAGGCGGTTTTGAGCCACGCGCAGGAGTGTGCGGTCGTAGGCCGGGCCTGGCGTGAATTGCGCCTGATGAAGCCAGCTACCCTTACCCGAGGCAAGCAGATCGCGCTGGGCATCGATACCAGCCACGATCGCGCGATAACCCGCGGTAAGCCTGGTGAAGTCGTTGGCTCCCGCGTCGGAGACCGAAA
>NZ_JAWRXU010000073.1:0-543 GCF_046534895.1 Paraburkholderia sp. SIMBA_053
GCCCGCGCCGGTCAGCACGAGTACTTTTGCATCGGCGTCCAGTTCCAGCGTTTCCAGAACCTGCACCATTTCGCTGTTGAGCGTGGGGCTCATTGCATTGCGCTTCTCGGGACGATTAAACATCACCCATGCAATGCCTTCCTGGACCTTTACGTCGACCGTTTTCCAGCGACCCTCATAACTTGCCATGTTCGTAGCTCCAGCGCTTTTTGCGCGTATCAATGTGTGTCGTGATGTGCGAGTACCCGATAACGTTTCCGCTTGCGTCCGAAGCGGCGTTTCGTATCAGGTAGCCTGATACAAGTCTAGTATCAAGCGGCCTGCGACACAATCGCTATGTGATCGGGGAAAACCCTTGGCGCTGCCATTGCCTTTCGTCATTGCGCTCGATACCTGGGGTATTCACCAAACACGCGGTTCTTGTTTTGTCAGGGTGCCTGATATTTAATATGCTCGATCGCAGCGAACTTCCGCGCGTTCTCCCGAACGCGCTTTTCTTCGCTCTGAATCTCAGGTGGCCTGATACATACGACGTTGAAGCAT
>NZ_JAWRXU010000451.1:0-289 GCF_046534895.1 Paraburkholderia sp. SIMBA_053
TATTCTGGCTCTGAACGCCGCCGTTGAGGCAGCTCGTGCGGGCGAGCAGGGAAGAGGATTTGCCGTTGTTGCAAGTGAGGTGCGCGGCCTCGCGCAACGTTCGGCATCTGCTGCGAGAGAAATCAAGGAATTGATCGTCTCATCTGTTGCAACGACTAGCGACGGGTCCGAGCAAGCTGCTCGGGTTAGCGCAGCAATGGATGAGATGAAGACTGCTATTGAACATGCGTCTCAAATGGTGACGGAGATTGCTAATGCCTCTGAACAGCAAAGTCGAGGTATCGAACAG
>NZ_JAWRXU010000452.1:0-289 GCF_046534895.1 Paraburkholderia sp. SIMBA_053
ACCGCTGAAGAATGTACCGGTGCGTTTCTGTTTCTGGCCAGTGATGAAGCGAGTAGCTATGTCACGGGGCAAATTATCGAAGTCAACGGCGGTCAAGTCATGCCTTGAGCTGACATTCGCCAACGTTGGGCGGTGAACGTGTAGTAAAGCGCGTGTAGCCGCTACGCCATTCCAGGTCGGCGAATAGCGGCGATGATTATGTGACGGTGCCTCGGTGCGCGTTGGCTGCGGAGCGGTCGCTGTTAATGCCTGGTAATGCGTTCATTTGCGAGCTTATCCTCGCCTCATT
>NZ_JAWRXU010000453.1:0-289 GCF_046534895.1 Paraburkholderia sp. SIMBA_053
TTGCAGACTGCCGCGGCTCGCGTCGCATTCGCACGCGCGAAACAGGCCGCCTATGAAGCGCGTATTCCCGCGCTGATCGCCGAAGTGGAAAGCGCTTCGCACACGCTGAAGCTGCCCGCCGCGCGTTTGATCGCAAGCGGCGAAGAGCGGCTTTTACTGCTCGACGAAGTGGAAGCGTTGCTCGCGTCAGAGGCGCTCGTGGTCGACGCATGCCGTCACGTCGTGCAGAAGACCGGCGCGATCGTCTCGCTGACGCGGCGGCCCGTGCTGTTCGATCTCGCGTATCAAC
>NZ_JAWRXU010000454.1:0-289 GCF_046534895.1 Paraburkholderia sp. SIMBA_053
CAAGGACCCGAACAACTACCAGAAGGTCGCGGGCCGTCTCGCGCAGGAACTGGACAACGCGATCTGGGCCAATCAGTTCGACAACGTCGTCAACCGTCAGGCGCACTACGAGACCACCGGCCCCGAAATCTGGCGCGACACGGCGGGTACGGTCGACGCGTTCGTCTGCGCGACGGGCACGGGCGGCACCCTCGCGGGCGTCAGCCGCTTCCTGAAGGAAAAGAATCCGAACGTGCGGATCGTGCTCGACCATCTGGCGCGTCCCGAAGTCGCCGACGGTGCGCCGTAT
>NZ_JAWRXU010000455.1:0-288 GCF_046534895.1 Paraburkholderia sp. SIMBA_053
CAGACGAATCGCACTTCGATGGCTCTATATGGCAGGAGGAGGTATGGTGTTGGTATCGGTCACGTACAGTCAAAGTACTCGTACTTCAGTTTTGTCAGTGCAGTCCAGTAGTCCAGTCAGTCAAGTCAGTCCAGTGAACTTAAAGTACTCGATGTATATTTGTCAATACCGCGAATCCAGCCCGGTCTTAGAGCATAAAAACATTCATACATTGACCATAGTAGGGTTGATGACCTTCCGCCAGCTCAGCCGGGCCTCCACAGATCTTCACCCGCGCCCTGTCCGATT
>NZ_JAWRXU010000074.1:0-542 GCF_046534895.1 Paraburkholderia sp. SIMBA_053
CTCAAGGCGTTGCGCGGCCTGCCCGCCAATGTGAAGGCCGCGCTCGAATGGATTCCCGCAGCCGCGCATCCAATGGACGTGATGCGCACCGGCGTCTCGGTGCTCGGCACCGTGCTGCCGGAGAAGGACGATCACAACCTGCCCGGCGCGCGCGATATCGCCGACAAACTGATGGCGTCGCTCGGCTCGATGCTGCTGTACTGGTACCACTATTCGCACAACGGCAAACGCATTGAAGTGGAAACCGATGACGATTCGATCGGCGGCCATTTCCTGCATCTGCTGCACGGTGTGGAGCCGTCGAAGTCGTGGGTCGATGCAATGCATGTGTCGCTGAACCTGTATGCCGAACATGAGTTCAACGCGTCGACGTTCACGGGCCGCGTGATCGCGGGCACCGGGTCTGACATCTACTCGGCGATCACGGGCGCGATTGGCGCGCTGCGCGGACCGAAGCACGGCGGCGCAAACGAAGTCGCGTTCGAGATCCAGTCGCGCTACCAGACGCCGGACGAAGCGGAAAGCGATATCCGCCGGCGCGT
>NZ_JAWRXU010000456.1:0-288 GCF_046534895.1 Paraburkholderia sp. SIMBA_053
CTCGACGGCAAGGACAGCAACCCGAACCCCTGATCCCGACCGCACCGCCCGTCCACACAGAACACCCGCACACGCAGAACAGCAAGGAGCACCACATGGCAGTCCGCGTCGATCTCAATGTCTCCCTCGACGGATTCGCGACGACCACCGACCAGACGCCCGAGAACCCGTTCGGCGAGGACTGGTCTCGTCTGGTCGCGGCGTACACCGCGACGCGGACGTTCCGCAGCCGCGTGCTCGGCGAGACATCCGGGGAGGGCACGTCCGGCGTCGACGAGAAGTATGCCC
>NZ_JAWRXU010000457.1:0-288 GCF_046534895.1 Paraburkholderia sp. SIMBA_053
ACTGAGCGGCCACGACGGCGACGCCGTAGCGTGCCGTCGTGGCCACGCGCCTGGCAAGCGCGCGTTCGCAGTAGCCGCGCCTGTCAGCGCACCCGCGAGGCAAACAGCGCGCCTACGATCAACGCGACGCCGCCGACAATCGCCAGCGTCTGCCACGGATTCTCATGCACGTAGTCGTCGGCATCGGCTAGCGCGACGTTGGCGCGTTCGCGCACGGCTTCGCGCGTGTCGCTTAAACGGGCGCGCGCGTTGTCGAGCTGCTTGCGCAATTTGCCGCGCAGTGCGACG
>NZ_JAWRXU010000458.1:0-287 GCF_046534895.1 Paraburkholderia sp. SIMBA_053
GTACCTCCCTCAGCTTCCTGCAAAGAAATTGCTTCTGGTGACAGCGTCACAGTATCAGCAGATGACAAAGTCTGCTTGGTAGCTTGGGTTTCAGTTTTGCTTGTTTCTGCAGCTTTTACTTGTGTTGACTGCTGTAAATTTTTCAGATCTGCAGTATTTGTAGGTTTAACTTCCATGGAATTTCCTAAATGTGTGATTCACATGCTCAAAATACACCAGCAAACCGGTTTTTGAAATGCCGGAGCCTTTATAAAAAACTAATATAACAGCGTTTTGTGCCCGAATAT
>NZ_JAWRXU010000459.1:0-287 GCF_046534895.1 Paraburkholderia sp. SIMBA_053
GGTCGTGCTCGACGCGAGCACGAGGTGGGCGCCGTCAGTGCCGTTCACGACAGTCGCCGTGATGCCCGGGTTGCCGGTCGCGCTGTTGATTGCGGCAGCGATGCCGGCAACGGTGTTGTTGCTGCTCGTGATCGACACGTCAAACGACTTGCTGCCGAGCGAGAGCGACAGCGTGCCCGTACCGAGCGCCTGGCTAGCCGTGAAAGCCGACGACGACAGCGCCTGCGACGCCGCGACCTGCGAGACCGCGACGCTGTAGCTGCCGGCGACCGCGCCCGTAGTGGCAG
>NZ_JAWRXU010000460.1:0-287 GCF_046534895.1 Paraburkholderia sp. SIMBA_053
ATGGGCCAGTTCCAGCGCCGCCTCGACGGCAAGCTCGGCAGCCTTGAAGCGCCCGACAGGTTCGCTTCCGTAACCGTCCTGCTGCAGAAACCATGCGACGTACACGGTCCGCATCAGTTCATTGAACAGATGGCTGTTGCCATGACCATCCCGGCAGGCAGCAAGGGCGAGATGACTGAGTAGCGACTGCTCACGGGCGGACGCCTGCTCCATTGGTAATAACATTGCTTTCGTGAGGTGCTTCCGCGGTCGTGAAGCACCTGCTCCGCGTCGCTTTGAACTCATGT
>NZ_JAWRXU010000461.1:0-287 GCF_046534895.1 Paraburkholderia sp. SIMBA_053
CCACCTGAGCGGTTAATCCCCGTTCAGCAAGGGCGGCCGCTAGCACACCATGTACGACGTTTGTCTTCCCAGCGATCACCAAAGGTAAATCCGGCACTTTCTCGAGTCCTATCGAGCGTGGAGGTACACGATCCTCACGTGCCGCCAGCGGGCCCGATACGAGGTAGAGACTCTCGGTGGCGGGGGGACGCATATACACCGAATCGTTTGAAATTGGATTGTAGATAATGGCGCAATCGAGTTTCCCGGCACCAACTAGTTCTGCAAGATTTGCCGACGTGCCATCT
>NZ_JAWRXU010000462.1:0-287 GCF_046534895.1 Paraburkholderia sp. SIMBA_053
ATAGATAGAACCACGCTCACAAACCACCTTATAGTTATTCGACGAAATATCCTTCTCGGCGATCAGCGCCGTCTTCACGCGCCCTTCCAGATAGGTATCGTTACTACGCGAAGAGAAAGAACTCGCCGGCGCAACCGTCAACTCATTAATGATCGCATTCACGTTATTGAGGCTACGCAAAACCGATTCAGCCCGAGCCTTCGAAACCTCGCCCGCCACTTCCCCAGTCAGCAACACCCGCCGATTAAACACCGTCACATTAACGTGAGCCGAGTCCGGCAAATTCT
>NZ_JAWRXU010000463.1:0-287 GCF_046534895.1 Paraburkholderia sp. SIMBA_053
CTACGCTTCGCCACCTTAGTCCCTTATCAGTAAAACAAACGCCTGCTTTTCCAAAGCCTAATATTGTACAGTCAAGAACTGCAATAATTTTCTCGTGCTGTGGAATTTCGAATCTCTTATCTACTTTTGACAAAATAGATAGAGGAATTTCTTCAACGTAAAAGTCGTCTTGCTGATACCGTAAACATAATTCAGTTAGATAATTAAATTTTACATCCTGCATTTAAATACTCTCCGTTCATTTCAATAAATCTTATCAAATAACAATTTTTATCTTTTACTCCATC
>NZ_JAWRXU010000464.1:0-286 GCF_046534895.1 Paraburkholderia sp. SIMBA_053
GCAGCATCGCGCGCTCTCGCGGTTGCGGCTCCTTGACCTTGACGATCATGTCGGCTGCCGAAAATATCGCCTTGGCATTCAGCGCCACTTGCGCGCCAGCCGTACGGTATGCGTCGTCGGACGCGCCGATACCCGCGCCCGCTCCCGTTTCGACGCTCACCGTGTGTCCGTGCGCGACGATCTCACGTACCGACGACGGCGTGAGACCGACGCGATACTCGTGATTCTTGATCTCCTTTGGAACGCCTATGTGCATATTTGCCTCCTATATGGAACTGCGTGCCAG
>NZ_JAWRXU010000465.1:0-286 GCF_046534895.1 Paraburkholderia sp. SIMBA_053
CTCGAAAAACCGGACCGCGGCCACGTGCCCGCTACTCGGCTGGCGAATTTCGGTAGCCAGCGCGATTTCGCCCGGCAGTCCGTTGTCGACGGCCACTGCATCGAAGACGATGCCCGTGCTCAGACACAGCATGGCCTTACCAACGACCATCTTGCCCTTCTCAGCAGCGACACGGAGCTCGACGTACGACAGCTTCGAGTTCTCCGGCACCTGCAGCAATTGCGATGCAGACTGTGCCGGATCGCTCGTCCGGGTGATTTTCTGATTCATGTTGAGGCTCTCCTGT
>NZ_JAWRXU010000466.1:0-286 GCF_046534895.1 Paraburkholderia sp. SIMBA_053
TCTTCCGCGTGCGCAGCACGCTCCTGCTGCAAGGCCCACATCTGCGCAAACAACCCACCAACGAGAAGCAGTTCCCCAAAAGTCCCGCGCTCGACGATGCGCCCCTTATCCATCACGATAATCTGCTCCGCATGCACAACCGTCGACAACCGATGCGCAATAATCAAAGTCGTCCGCTCGCGAGCAATCAAATCCAACTCGTGCTGGATAGCACGCTCTGACCGTGAGTCAAGCGCCGAAGTTGCTTCATCAAACAGCAGCACGGGCGGATTCTTCAACACGGTCC
>NZ_JAWRXU010000467.1:0-286 GCF_046534895.1 Paraburkholderia sp. SIMBA_053
GTGAGCGCGTCCATCTTCTGCGCGCGAGAGAGCGTGCGCGGCAGCGCGTCGATGGCCAGTACCGTGGCCCGTTTCGCGGCCAGTTGCTGCATCAGCTCGGGGTTCTGGGCAGGCCAAACAAAGCCAATCAGCATGCCGCCCTCGCGCATCGACGCGACTTCGTCGCTGCTCGGAGCGCGAACCTTGAGGACGATGTCGCTGCAAGCCCAGAGTTCGGAAGCCGATGCCATGACCTCGGCACCGGCCGCACGGTAGGCGTCATCGTCAAAGTTCGCCGCGGCGCCTG
>NZ_JAWRXU010000468.1:0-285 GCF_046534895.1 Paraburkholderia sp. SIMBA_053
GCGCAGCTGGAGTAGACCTTTCTGTCCTTGGACGTGAAATCGCAGAAGTACATCTTCAGGTGCGGCATCACCATCAAGGTGTTTCCGACCTGTTGCGCGTCGATGAATACCGTGTTGGACGCGAAATGGAAGGGCTTGCTCGACGAATCGACGCCCGCACTGATCTTCTGGCCGAACGATCCGATAAACGACTGGAAGGCGCCCAGCAAAGGCCCTTTGGTCGCGAAGCCGAGGATCGACTGAAGGAATTCCGACGACAGTTCGATGCCGCGTATCGTCTTCTTG
>NZ_JAWRXU010000469.1:0-285 GCF_046534895.1 Paraburkholderia sp. SIMBA_053
CTCACGCGACTGGCCGGCATACTGGGCATCGCTGTCGAGCGCCTGAAGCTCGACGAACGCCTGCCCGACGATCTCGCATTGCCCGGCGGCGGCAATGGTAATCACACGTTCTTCCACGCCACGCTCGCGCAGGCGCGCACGCATGGCTACACGGCGCGTCAATTGATTCGCGCGCTGGCGGGCGGCGGCGGACATCGTGTCGTCGTCGGCACGCCGGAACAGATCGCCGACGACATCGAGCACTGGTTCAAAGGCGGCGCCGCCGACGGCTTCAATCTGATGCCG
>NZ_JAWRXU010000076.1:0-539 GCF_046534895.1 Paraburkholderia sp. SIMBA_053
AACATTATAAAAAAAGTAAGTATAAATAATATTATTGTCCAGATATAACCTCTTGGGTTAATTATTAATATTAGAAAAAAACTAGTTATAAAAATCATATAAAATATAATCCATGAAATTTGTTTTTCGAACCATTTATGATTGCTCATTTCTTCATTATAAAAGCTTATTATTTTCTGCATTTTAATCCTCCAATCTTTATTTTCCATCCCACTAAATCTAATTATATACCTAATCAAAAACATCCCCCTCTAATCTGAATAAAGAAATTGCAAGAGCATAAAGAATTTTTACTATCAACAAAGCCTAACAAAAATGTTCACAAATACAAAAAATTCAATAAAAGTTCCAACATACTTTCAATGTAAATCCAATGAGTTTTCAAAAAATATTGTGGAAAAATAAAAACTTGTTTTTTACTCTTAAATTAACAATTTCTATAGATATAGGGGTACCACCAGCATTTCAGAAAAAAACCACACTAAGAATATGTAAGATTTTATACAGCTTTTTGGTTAATCCAGTAATAAACTAGAATC
>NZ_JAWRXU010000470.1:0-284 GCF_046534895.1 Paraburkholderia sp. SIMBA_053
CTTACTTGGTGGGAGACTGTAAGATCGAGAATGCCGGTCGAAGATTTTAGTCTTTCTCGGCTGGGAAGTAGAACTGGTCGTAGAGGAGATTATGTCCCTGTATCTAATCCTCCTGCATGAAATGGTGTACTAAAATGAGATTTAGGAGAATGCCTGCGGGCGGCCGTTCCGCTAATTTGGCTTTGAGCTTGCTTGCTTTCTAGTTGGGGTGCTAAGTGGTACTGGCTTGCAATCAACATTTGGACTTGGTTGCTGTGGTCGGAGGCCCAGACCAAGGAAATGTG
>NZ_JAWRXU010000471.1:0-284 GCF_046534895.1 Paraburkholderia sp. SIMBA_053
GCAAACGCAGCAGACATCACCGGCGCGGGCAGCACCTTCGCAGCACCGATCTACACGAAGTGGGCCGACGCCTATCAGAAGTCCGGCGGCGGCAAGGTTAACTACCAGGGCATCGGCTCGTCGGGCGGCGTGAAGCAGATCATCGCCAAGACGGTCGATTTCGCCGGTTCCGACGCTCCGCTGAAGGACGACGAACTCGCGAAAGACGGCCTGTTCCAGTTCCCGACGGTGGTGGGCGGCGTGGTGCCGGTCGTCAACGTGCCGGGCGTGAAGCCGGCTGAACT
>NZ_JAWRXU010000472.1:0-284 GCF_046534895.1 Paraburkholderia sp. SIMBA_053
GAGGAATTGCTGACTCAACTTGACGATACCCTCGGGATACGTCGCCGAGAAAAGCAGCGTTTGCCGTTCCTTCGGGCATTGCCTGACCACCGTCGCGATGTCGTCGAAGAAACCCATGTCGAGCATGCGGTCGGCTTCATCGAGCACGAGTGTATTGAGCGATTGCAGCGGCAGACTGCCGCGCTCGAGGTGATCCATGATGCGGCCCGGCGTGCCGACCACGATATGCGCGCCGTGTTCGAGACTCGCGGTTTGCGGACGCATCGGCGTGCCGCCGCACAAGG
>NZ_JAWRXU010000473.1:0-284 GCF_046534895.1 Paraburkholderia sp. SIMBA_053
TGCTACATTGAATTTTACATTGTAAAATATGGGCCAAGTACAGGTGCATTCATAGAAAAATTAATTAAAAGAAGCAATCTCAAGACTATTATTTTATTAGCGGAAAATAATAAGGAATTTTATTTATTATTTAAAGAAGATGGAAATTTGTTATTTGTATATAGATTAGCAGTAAAAAATGAACAATATATTAGGGTAATAATATCAATTATCTTTATTCTTGTCTTCTGTTTGCAAGTTTACAATAAAGAGAAGTTAGAAATATTTCACCTGTTTATGCTTTT
>NZ_JAWRXU010000474.1:0-284 GCF_046534895.1 Paraburkholderia sp. SIMBA_053
GGAAGACCGGCCGGAGCTGCTTTCCTGGCTCCTCTTCCTCGCGTCCGGTCTCGGCCCGTTCTCAGGCCAGGCCGTGCACTTCCAGTTCGCCGCGCCGGCAGGCCTCGACTATGCGGTGAACCGCTACCGGCGCGAAGCCGAGCGTCATTACCAGGTGTTGAACGATCACCTTGAAGGGCGGACGTACATGGTCGGAGAAACGTACACCATCGCAGACATTGCGGCCTGGGGATGGCTCGATCGCGCCTCGCGCGTGCGCAAAAACGCGGACAACCCCCTCGGGC
>NZ_JAWRXU010000475.1:0-284 GCF_046534895.1 Paraburkholderia sp. SIMBA_053
GAGCCCAGAAATCGCGCAGTATGAACGTAGCCATGACGCGGTAAATACGACGAGTCAGTCTGTTGAGTCCAGAGCGTCACCGGTTTCGCGATGAGGGATTTGAGCTCGATAGAATCTTTTAGGGAAGCGACATCGACAGTAAAGTCGTAGTTGCGTCCAATGCGTGAAGTGCCGACCACGCGGACTGGCACCAGCGTATTTCCGCCCAACGCAGTATCCAGCTTCAACAAGCGTCGAGATTGGTCCATCCCCGCGCCCAGCACCGTTGCCAGGTCATTTACCGT
>NZ_JAWRXU010000476.1:0-284 GCF_046534895.1 Paraburkholderia sp. SIMBA_053
TCGTCGTCTTCCGAAATTTCCTTGTCTTTAACGAGCTTCTTCAGTTGCTCGTTCGCGTCGCGGCGCAGATTGCGCACGGCGACCTTGGCCGTTTCGGCTTCGCTCTTGACGACTTTCGTCAGTTCGCGGCGGCGTTCTTCGGTCAGCGCGGGCATCGGCACGCGGATCACGTCGCCCTGGGTAGCCGGGTTCAGGCCGAGATCCGACTCGCGGATCGCCTTTTCGACGACCGGGACCATCTTCTTTTCCCACGGCTGCACGCCGATCGTGCGCGCGTCGATCAG
>NZ_JAWRXU010000477.1:0-284 GCF_046534895.1 Paraburkholderia sp. SIMBA_053
CGAGTTGAAGGCGCTCTATCAACGCGCGGGCTGCCTGGTTTTCCCGTCGCTTTATGAAGGCTTTGGATTGCCGCCGCTCGAGGCCATGTATTGCGGATGCCCAGTCGTCGCTTCGTCGCGCACCTCGATTCCCGAAGCGTGCGGAGACGCGGCGATGTACTGCGATGCGATGTCTGCGCAAGACGTTGCCGAAAAGATCTCGCTGATGATGAGCGACGGCGCGATAAGGCAACGGTACAGGGTGAAAGGCATGGCACATGCGCGGGAATACCGCTGGGATCGCT
>NZ_JAWRXU010000478.1:0-284 GCF_046534895.1 Paraburkholderia sp. SIMBA_053
CGTGCCTTCGTTGACCCAGGTGGTGGTTTCACCGTCCTGCTTTTGATCGAGCGTGGTAAAGACGGCCTGCCTCACTGAGTCGCCGTCGCGCTGCTTCATGTAGCTGATCGGCGTGTCGTTCAGGAAGCCCAGATTCGCTGCCTGGGCGCCAATCGCCGCGCCAAGCAGCAGACCGGCGGCGGTCAGTTGACGGAAAGCACGGGTTCGCATCGACATGAAGGGTTCTCCTCGGAAACGTTTCGGGCGGTCATGAGCGCAGCTTGTACGGCTTGTGAAGCTTATGC
>NZ_JAWRXU010000479.1:0-284 GCF_046534895.1 Paraburkholderia sp. SIMBA_053
GGGCCGCTCGCAGCATCCAGTGCATTCCATGCGGCCGTGCCCTACGTTAAGGCGTCGGTCGAGCAGATGATCGTTGCCGGCGATCGCGTCGTGACGCATCTGCATTTCACCGGTCACTTCACCGGCACCTTCAACGGCACTCAGGGCACAGGCCAAACAGTCGATTTCATCGCGACAGACATTTACCGAATTCGCGCCGGCAAGATCACGGACCACTGGCATCTCGAAGACAATCTGACCTTCCTGCAGCAACTCGGCGTCGTCGCGAAGTAGTCACCGGTACG
>NZ_JAWRXU010000480.1:0-284 GCF_046534895.1 Paraburkholderia sp. SIMBA_053
CCGGCGCCTCCGGCGAAATACGATTGACGTCGCCGAACCAGTAGCGGTCCAGCATCACTTCGCCGACCACGAGTACGCGCGCGGCAGCGAGTTGCGCACGCGGCACCACGGTAAGTGCGGGCGACGTCGTGGAGGTGGGCGTGGACGTGGCGGATGCGGGCATGATATCAGGCATCGGCTGCAGGTTTGGAGGGTTGGGCATAAGGACGTCCAATCGAGTGATAGTCGATGCCGAGTTCGTCCATGGCATCCGGCTCGTACAGATTGCGGCCGTCGAAAATCAC
>NZ_JAWRXU010000481.1:0-283 GCF_046534895.1 Paraburkholderia sp. SIMBA_053
GCCCGTGTGAAAGTAGGTAATCGTCAGGCTCCCCAGCAGCATCAGAAACCCCACCCCACAAAAGGTGGGGTTTCTGCATTTACGCAGCCGTCAGCCCTCACTGCCTGCCGATCCGCAGTGCGTTCGCATAACCGGTCAGTTCCAGATAAGCCCGCCCGAGATCCGCGCCATCGCGGCTCACGCGTACCGCGCCCTCCCAGTACACTGCGCCGGTAGACTGCCGCGAGTCCAGTTCCTGGTCGTCCATCAGCGGATCCAGTTGCCATGTCAGCGCACCGGTTCG
>NZ_JAWRXU010000077.1:0-537 GCF_046534895.1 Paraburkholderia sp. SIMBA_053
GCGACTTCATCCATCCAGTCGGTCAAGTACGGTTTCGTGGCGGCGCTCGGACGCTTCGCGAGGTCGTCGGTCTTTTGCAGGCTGATCCAGCGAAGCGGCGACGACGCGAACAATGGCGCCATTTGCGCCGAGCTCAGACTGCGTGCGCGGTCTTCGGTAAGCCCCGAGTGACCGCCCGCCCACACGACGCCGACGCGCGGCAGCCCTTGTTGCGGCAACGCGTCCAGTCTCGCGCGCCAGGTCGCGGAGCGCTGCGGGTCCGCGTACAGATACGCGTCGGCTGGAATGTTGTCGAGGCGCGTGCCGAACGCGAGCGGCAGCGACATCAACGGACATTGCCAGCCCCATTGGCTGATGTCCGGCATGACGTCGTCGAGCATCACGAGACCTGGCCAGCGGGCGCACAACGACTCTTCGTAAAGCCGCCGCAACGACGGCGGACAGATATAGCCCACCTGGGCAAAGCGTTCGAGCGCGAGCGGCAGATAACGCACGAATTGCAGGCTGTCGCCGTGGCCCTGCTCGGGCAACACCAGC
>NZ_JAWRXU010000009.1:0-253743 GCF_046534895.1 Paraburkholderia sp. SIMBA_053
GTGATCGGCTTCGGTCACCCGGTCTACACGATCTCGGACCCGCGCAACAAGGTCATCAAGGAAGTGGCGAAGAAGCTTTCGCAGGAAGCGGGCAACAACAAGCTCTTCGACATCGCGGAAAGACTCGAATCGGTGATGTGGGAAGCGAAGAAGATGTTCCCCAACCTGGACTGGTTCAGCGCCGTGTCGTATCACATGATGGGCGTGCCCACGGCGATGTTCACGCCGCTTTTCGTCATTGCTCGCACGGCCGGGTGGAGCGCGCACATCATCGAGCAGCGGATCGACAACAAGATCATTCGCCCGAGCGCGAATTACACCGGACCTGAGAATTTGAAGTACGTGCCGCTAAATAGGAGAAAATAGCGGTCGCTGTGCGCTTCCAAGGCGCGTGCAGTTCAACCCCGCGGCCGCCAGGACCGGTAGCCCGCGCAATGTTTAACTGAAATTAGATAGAAAGGTTTTCTCCCATGAACAAGCTGTTGATCGCCGCCGTCGTCGGCGCCCTGTCCACCACAATGTTGACCGTCGCGACCGACGCCGCCGCAGAAACGGCGACTGCCGCAAAGCCGGCTGCCAAGAAGGCTGTTGCAAAGCGCCCGCAACCGCGCCGCCTCATCAAGCGTAAGGAAAACCCCGCCAAGGAAGCCAAGGTCGATCCGGTACCGGAAGGCGCGGAAAAGTGGTCGTGCAAGGAAGGTCTGGCCTTCGAACTGAAGGGCGACATGAAGCGTGACCAGATCGTCACGGTTCACTGGGCGAACAAAAACTACAACCTGCCGCGCGAAGCGACCACCACGGGCGCAGACCGTTTCCACGACGCCGCAACCGGTATGGATCTGGTCGTGATCCCGACCAAGGCCATGCTGTTCCAGGACAAGGACAGCTCGCGTCTGGCCGACGAATGCCAAACGGCGGCGATGGCGCAGGGCGCACCGGCCCCGACGCAGTCGAACGCAATCAACAAGCTCGGCAACTAATCACGTCGTCAGGAAAGCTCCCCGATGTCCGCTCCGATTTCCAACGTGCGACCCGATCCGGACAAAGTCCTGGTCGATATCGTCGATTACGTTCTGGATTATCAGATCGACAGCGCGCTCGCGCTGGAAACCGCGCGTCATTGTCTGATCGATACGCTCGGCTGCGGACTCGAGGCGCTTACCTACCCCGCCTGCACCAAGCTGTTGGGACCCATCGTGCCGGGCACGATCGTCCCCAACGGTGCAAAGGTGCCGGGCACGTCGTTTCAGCTCGATCCCGTTCAGGCCGCCTTCAACATTGGGGCCATGATCCGCTGGCTCGACTTCAACGACACCTGGCTCGCCGCCGAATGGGGGCATCCGTCGGATAATCTGGGCGGAATTCTCGCGACAGCCGACTGGCTCTCGCGCACTGCCATCGCAGCCGGCAAAGCGCCGCTTGCGATGAAAGACGTGTTGATCGCAATGATCAAGGCGCACGAAATTCAAGGCTGTATCGCGCTCGAAAACTCCTTCAACAAGGTCGGGCTCGATCATGTATTGCTGGTAAAGCTCGCGTCGACGGCGGTAGTCGGTCAAATGATCGGCCTCACGCGCGACGAGCTGATCAATGCGGTCTCGCAGGCGCTCGTCGACGGGCAAGCGCTGCGCACGTATCGCCACGCGCCGAACACCGGCTCGCGCAAATCGTGGGCCGCGGGCGACGCGACCTCGCGCGCAGTCCGTCTCGCGCTTATTTCGAAGACGGGCGAGATGGGCTATCCGTCGGTGCTGACCGCGAAAACGTGGGGCTTTTACGACGTGCTCTTCAAGGGCAACGAGTTCAAGTTCCAGCGCCCGTACGGTTCCTATGTGATGGAAAACGTGCTGTTCAAGATATCGTTTCCGGCCGAGTTCCACGCGCAAACCGCCGTGGAAGCGGCGATGTCGTTGCATGCGCAGCTTCAGATGCAAGGCAGGCGCGTGGAAGACATCCGCAAGATCACGATCCGCACACACGAAGCCGCGCTACGCATCATCGATAAAAAAGGTCCGCTCGACAATCCGGCCGACCGCGATCATTGCATTCAGTACATGATTGCTGTGCCGCTGATCTTCGGCCGACTGACGGCTGCGGATTACGAAGACGCAGTCGCGCAAGACGCGCGTATCGACGTGCTGCGCGCAAAAATGGCATGTGTAGAAGACCCGCAGTTCACAAAGGATTACCACGATCCCGAAAAGCGTTCGATCGCCAATGCACTGACGATCGAATTCAACGACGGATCAAAGTTCGACGAAGTCGTAGTCGAATACCCGATCGGTCACAAGCGTCGTCGCGAAGACGGAATTCCGTTGCTGGTGGAGAAGTTCAAGACCAACCTCGCGCGCCGCTTCCCGGTCAAGCAACAACTGGCGATTCTCGACATGTCGCTGGATCAGGCACGGCTCGAAGCCATGCCGGTCAATGAGTACGTCGATTTGTACGTCATCTAGTCAAGTTAAGTACTGTAGTTCCGCGATCAAACCAAGGAAAACACCATGGCCCACAACCTCCACAAAACGCTCAAGGAATTCGACAGCGGTTCCGGCAAAGGCAAGTTCTATTCCCTGCCGCAACTCGGCAAGGCACTGAACATCAAGATCGACCGCCTGCCGGTTTCGATCCGAATCGTGCTGGAATCGGTGCTGCGTAACTACGACGGCAAGAAAATCGCCGAAGAACACATCACGCAACTGGCGAACTGGAAGCCGACCGCTCCGCGCGTCGACGAAATCCCGTTCGTCGTGTCGCGTGTCGTGCTGCAGGACTTCACCGGCGTGCCGCTGCTCGCCGACATCGCGGCAATGCGCGGCGTGGCGCAACGCGTGGGCAAGAATCCGAAGTCGATCGAACCGCTGGTCCCGGTCGATCTGGTGGTTGACCACTCGGTGCAGATCGATCACTTCCGCGAAAAGAATGCACTCGACCTGAACATGAAACTGGAATTCCAGCGCAACAACGAGCGCTACCAGTTCATGAAGTGGGGCATGCAGGCATTCGACACGTTCAAGGTCGTGCCGCCGGGCGTCGGCATCGTTCACCAGGTGAACCTCGAATACCTCGCACGCGGCGTGCACAAGAAGGCCGAAGGCGCGGACACCGTGTACTACCCGGATTCGCTGGTCGGCACCGACAGCCACACCACGATGATCAACGGTATCGGCGTAGTGGGCTGGGGCGTGGGCGGTATCGAAGCTGAAGCCGGCATGCTCGGCCAGCCGGTGTACTTCCTGACGCCGGACGTGGTCGGCGTGAACCTGAAGGGCAAGCTGCGCGAAGGCGTGACGGCGACCGACCTGGTGCTGACCATCACCGAACTGCTGCGCAAGGAAAAGGTTGTCGGCAAGTTCGTCGAGTTTTTCGGAGAAGGCACGCGCTCGCTGTCGCTGCCGGACCGCGCGACGATCGGCAACATGGCGCCGGAATACGGCGCGACCATGGGCTTCTTCCCGGTCGACGAAAAAACCATCGACTACTTCAAGGGCACGGGCCGCACGGACGCTGAAATCTCGGCGTTCCAGAACTACTTCAAGGCTCAGAACCTGTTCGGTATTCCGAAGGAAGGCGACATCGACTTCACGAAGGTCGTGACGCTGGATCTCGGCACCGTCGCGCCGTCGCTGGCTGGCCCGAAGCGCCCGCAAGACCGCATCGAAATCGGCAATGTGAAGTCGACCTTCAGCGACCTGTTTTCGAAGCCGGTGGCAGAAAACGGCTTTGCCAAGAAGGAAGCCGATCTCGACGCGCAGTACACCACGAGCAACGGCGTCAACGTGAAGAATGGCGACGTGCTGATCGCCGCCATCACGTCGTGCACGAACACGTCGAACCCGAGCGTGCTGCTGGCCGCCGGCCTGCTCGCGAAGAAAGCTGTCGAAGCCGGCCTCACGGTCGCTCCGCACATCAAGACGTCGCTGGCTCCGGGATCGCGTATCGTCACCGAGTACCTGACGAAAACCGGCCTGCTGCCGTATCTGGACAAACTGGGCTTCACGCTGGCTGCGTACGGTTGCACCACCTGTATCGGCAACGCGGGCGACCTGACGCCGGAACTGAACGAAGCCATTACGAAGAACGACATCGTCGCGGCAGCGGTTCTGTCGGGCAACCGTAACTTCGAAGCGCGTATTCACCCGAACATCCGCGCGAACTTCCTGGCCTCGCCGCCGCTGGTCGTGGCTTACGCTATCGCCGGCAATATCACGCGCGACCTGATGACCGAACCGGTCGGCAAGGGCAAAGGCGGCAAGGACGTGTACCTCGGCGACATCTGGCCGACCAGCGACGAAGTCAACGACCTGCTCAAGTTTGCGCTGGACGCGGACGCGTTCCGCAAGAACTACGCGTCGCTGACCAAGAAGGGCGACCTTTGGAGCAAGATCGAAGGCGAAGAAGGTCAGGTCTACGACTGGCCGAAGTCGACGTACATCGCCGAGCCGCCGTTCTTCGGCAACGATTTCTCGATGACGCCGGCCGACAGCATCGCGGCAGTCAAAAACGCGCGCGCATTGGGCATTTTCGGTGACTCGGTCACGACCGACCACATCAGCCCGGCTGGCTCGATCAAGGAAGACTCGCCGGCAGGCAAGTGGCTGAAGGAAAACGGCGTGCAGAAGGCCGACTTCAACAGCTACGGCTCGCGCCGCGGCAACCACGACGTGATGATGCGCGGCACGTTCGCGAACGTCCGGATCAAGAACCTGATGATCCCGGCGAAGGCAGACGGCTCGCGCGTGGAAGGCGGCCTGACGATTCATCAGCCGAGCGGCGAACAACTGTCGATCTACGACGCAGCGATGAAGTACATCGACGCCGGCACGCCGACCATCGTGTTTGCAGGTGAAGAGTACGGCACCGGTTCGTCGCGTGACTGGGCTGCAAAGGGCACGCAATTGCTGGGCGTGAAGGCTGTGGTCGCACGCAGCTTCGAGCGGATCCACCGTTCGAATCTGGTCGGCATGGGCGTTCTGCCGCTGCAGTTCAAGGGCTCGGATAGCGTGCAGTCGCTCGGCATCACCGGCGAAGAAACGTACGACATCGAAGGCCTCGGCGCAGACTTCAAGCCGCAGCAGGAAGTGACGCTCGTGATTCGCGGCAAGGACGGCAGCGAGAAACGCGTTCCGGTGCTGCTGCGTATCGACACGCCGATCGAAGTGGACTACTACAAGCACGGCGGTATTCTGCCGTTCGTACTGCGTTCGCTGCTGGCCGCTTAAGCATCGCGGCAACGCAAACAGCTTGGCTGTTTTGCAGGGGCTGCGTCCTGTGGAGGGCGCAGCCGACTTTCAAAGCCCGACCTTGGTCGGGCTTTTTTTTCGTCGATTATTACTGTGAGTGGCCCGTCTGGAACGCCGCCGGGTTGTCGGTGATCCGGCGCTGCGTCATGTGCGCATTCCAGTCGATGTCGCCCGGCGCAGGCCCACTTGCACGCACACTGACATTTGCGCGCCGCTGCTGCACAGCCCAATCGCGCAACGCGGCGCGCTCCACGGAATCGTTCGCAGACGATTGCGATGTAGCCGTTCCCGGCTGGCTCGACAGAGACAGGCGCACCGGAGATTCGATAGGACGACTCAACCGTGCATGCTGTTCGATCTCTGCGTCGATTGCGTGACCCACCGCAGTCGATCGACGGAGCTTCGCGACACGGTCAGCCGCGACGGTATGGCGGGACTTGTTCGCTGACCGTTGCGACTCCGCGCGCTGGGACAGGCTTGGCGTCTCGACAGGATGCACGGCATCCGGCGACGCAGCCTTTACTGACGACAACGCGTGCGTAATCGTTGAATGCGTTTCTACTGCTTCTGACGCGGTTTGGGCCAACTCAGGCCGAACATTCGCTAACGGATTTACTATGACGGGGCCGGCTTGTATCGCCGCGGTAGACGGTCTCGCCGCCGGTTCAAAGCTGCCGGCGACTTCGTGTGTGGAACATGTCGCGAGTAGCCAAGCGAGCGCTATGCTGCAACTCACGAAGATGGCCGCGCTCAGAATATGGTCCGACCGTGACGACCTCGGCCGTGTGTGATCTGCCTGGAGGTAACGTTTCGCTTCAGCCAATTGTTCATCGAACCGATGCGAATCGTCTCGCCGCTGTGGCAGCTTGTAGAGGAACAGAATTCTTGGGTTCTGCGGAATTCGACCGCGATGGTTCGCAGATGCTGCATATCGCGGCACGCCCGGGATCGCCGCTTGAGGCGCGCGTTGCTGTCTGTGCGACGTCGACCGCCGCCACGATCCGAAAGGCGGAGGCAGACCCGACAGCGGGCGTGCACTGGGAAGCGCCAGAGCGCCCTGTATCAACGCCAGCGGCCTATTCATGATGATGTGTTCCGGTGTGGATAAGACGCTGCTTCCAGTTGCGCGATCAAAGTCCTTCCACGCGCTATGAGTGCGTCAATGGAGCCGGCACTGCGCTCAGACGGCGCGGTACTCGCGTGCCGCAGTGCGTGCATTAAGTGCTGTGCGCCCACGAGACCCACCGCGCCACTCACTCTGTGCAGCAAGGCCGGCAATTGCGCCGATTCGAGTTCGCAACGTAGGTCGCTGAGGCGGCCGAGATCGTCACGCATCGCTCGACACCAGCCGTTCAGAAACGCGTTGAGGTCGACGCCTTCGGTTGCGAGCGCGTCGAGATAGCCGGGATCAAAAGGCTCCGTCGGCTCAGAAAGCTCGACGGGCTCGAAAGCACAGTTGAAATTCGTCTTATCCATACCGCAAAAAATCTAGTCGACCAGCTTGTGCAACGATGCGAACTCAATCAATGCCGCCAGCGACGACAGCCCAAGTTTCTCCTGAATGCGGCCCTTGTAGGTGCTCACTGTTTTGTCGCTCAGGAATAGGCGGCTGGCAATATCGCGATTACTCGCACCGCGAGCAAGGTGCTGCAATACTTCCACTTCGCGCACCGACAATGCGCTCAACGGATTCTCCGGCATAGAGCCAGTAGCATCAGCCGGAAAACAGTCGTAGCCGAACAGAATAGTCTTAAGCGCCGTGATCAACTCGCTCATTTGACGGCCCTTACCTACATAGCCATTGGCACCAGCGGCTCGCATATATGCAGCCATCACATCTTCCGGCTTCGCCGAAAGAACCAGAATGCAGATCTTCAGATTTTCTTCGCGAATGCGCCGGATGATAGATAGTCCGTCGAGTCTAGGCAGGTCGAGATCAATAATCACGAGATCTGGCTTTTCTTTCAGGACCATCTGCAGGCCCTCTTCTCCGTCACCGCACTCTCCCACCACCTCAAGTTCCGGGTCGGCGCGCAGTACGCTGGCTATCGTTCCACGAATTATTGGGTGATCGTCAATGATCGCAATTCTTTTCATTTTCAGCTCCGTTTATTTTCTTATTAATCAAGGGGCGCAAAATAAAACAGAGATAGCGCAGCGAAACTCACATTGATTTTAACAATGCCTTGCGAACATGTTTCCACAGCGTGAAGCGATAGCTCTGCAATATGCTTGGGACATTTCCTAAACGAGTAGTGGAAATTTCGCGCTCCGCGGAGATCAGCAAGCCAGACCGCGGATTACCGCGGCAGCCCGGTCCCGCGTTAGTAATCTGCAACCTCTTGCAGGAAAGATGTAGCCGTCGCCGAGAGTGAACACACGTCGGCACAGCGCAGAACTGCGTGTGCAGGCTGAAACCGGCGGCGAGCGGATCGGGACGGAGCGCGAACTCTGCGCCCCTGATACTTATCGCAGCTGCGTGAAAAGGAATGGCCACATCGCCGGACGGGCCATTCCTGGTTTCACTGTTCCTGCTGGTTTTGCATCTGTGTGCTTTTTGACAGCACGGGATTCTGTGCGTCACCGCGCGCGAATTCCAGTTCGACGCGACGGTTCGGTGCAAGGCAGTCGATCAGAGCCTCGCGGTTGCGCTCGCTACACTCAACTACGGGATTTTCCTTGCCGCGGCCGCGCGAGCCTATCGGTACAGTGACGCCGCCGGTTTGCAAATAACGCTTCACGGTCTCTGCGCGCTTCGCAGACAGTTGACGGTTGTAGCTGTCACTACCCAGGCGGTCGGTATAACCCTCGATCCTGATGCCGGTCACGTCGTCGGCCTGCTTCAAATCGCGGACAAGCTGGTCGAGTTTCGCCTTGCCGGCGGGCTGCATGCCGCCCGAATCACTCCTGTCGAACTTGAACGTCGCGTCAGCTTGCAACGTCATCTTCTTGAGCATGACCGGCATCGGCGCGGCGGCCGTCGGCGGGGTGCAGGCTGCGAGCGCGGCGCCCATACCCGGCAGTCCTTTCTCTACACCATCTACCAGCCGCTGACTCTGATCGAAGTTTCTTGTCCAGGCCTCGTGGCCGGCATGAATCATCTCGACCTCGGAACACGCCGTCAAACGCTGCGCTTCCTGGCATTGTGGGAACAGCGGCGAGGTCTTCACCTCAAGAATCCGCTTCCACAGGTCGGGGCGGATAACTGAAGCGGTCCGCAACTCAGGATTGTCGACAGACAGGCCTTGACCGCTCTCGAGCGCGGTAGTGAGGCGATTGGCCTGAACTAGTGCTTCCTCGATAAAACCCCAGTTATCCCGGCTGTATCGCTCGGCGCTTGCGGCGTTCAGCCAGCACTGCGCCTTGTCGCCGAAGTAATTCTTTTTTTGCTCGCCGAGCGCTTGCAAGCGGCGTTGGACGGCATCCATCAGTGCATTGTTCTTGATGCCGCCATATGTCTCGATCCACTGCGGCGTTGCAGCCCCGGCAGCCTGACTTTGCGTGGTGCTGAAGCCGTCCTGCAGGACTGTGGGATCCTGAATCTGCAACCGGTCGCGAGTCGCAGATGACGAGCAGCCGGCGAGCATCGCGGCAAACGCGATGGCAATTAAAGAGTACTTCATGTCTGTTTTCTCATGGAAAGAGGGGCCGCACGGAAACTTCCCGTGCGACCCCGACAGCTAACGTCTCAAGCTTCTATTGAAGGCCTTACGGCCATTGCTTAGTTGCCGAGGACGATGCCGATACCAGCGCGAACGATGGTGCTATTGCCGCCCGAGGTGGACACGCCAAGGTTGTAGTTGACGGTGCCCTTCTCGTTCCAGCGGGACACGCCCAGACCGACGGCCTGGTAGCCACGGTAGTTCGCGACACCCGCGTTCAGCGTGGTGCGACCCGGCAGGTACGGCGTGACGATGTTCAGCGCCGATGCCGCAGCAATACCCTTGGCAGCACTCCGGTCAACGTTGTTGATCGTATTGCTCATGTTGCCCATGGCATTGTTCAACTGGCCCACGTTGACGGCGTCGGTTGCCTGAGTGCCCGCCGCGACGTTGGTGATCTGACGCTCGGCTCCGGTGGAACCCACCGATACCGTGTTGTCGCGATCCGTTGTCGAGTTGGCACCGAGAGCAACCGCGTTGGCATTGGTAGCAGAAGCACCGGAACCCATGGCGACCGAGCTGTCACCCGTCGTCTTGGTGTTCTTGCCAATTGCAATCGATTCGCTACCCGACGCAACGGCACCGTTACCGATTGCGATCGAATCCGTCCCGGAAGCAACCGCAGCAGTGCCATTGGAGCCGGGGTTGTTGATGTTGACGTAGGTCGAACCGGTATCCGAAATATTCTTCACCGTGTTTTCCAAGGCAGAGAACTGGCCGTAGCTGACAGCGTCGGTTGCGTTCTTGCCGTCAGCCACATTGGTCAGCGTGACCGGCGTAGCCGAACCTGCGCCACCCAACGTCACCTGAGTCCTGGAAGCATCGTCGTACGAGACGGCGTTCGTCGCGTTACCCCCGCCGCCCGTCTTCTGATCGACGTACGTCTGCATCTGGTTGACGTTGACCGCATCAGTACCGTCGGTACCGGCAGCTACGTTCTTCAACTGGGTCGGCGCGCCGCCCGCGTTAAAGGTCACCGTAGCCTTCGTAGCATTGTCGTATGCGACGAACGAGTTCGTCACGTTGCCCGTCGGGTCTACGTTCAAGCCAGCCGCCTTCAGTTGCTTGAGGTTGACTGCCTGGTCATCGCTCATGGCGTCGGCGACGTTTGCCAGCGTCACCGGGATGGTGGAACCGACACCACCCAAGGTCAGCTTGTCATGCGCCGACGAGTCGTACACCACACCGTTCACCGACCCAGTAGCCGCCTTAGCGTTCACCGCCGTCAGCGCTGCGCCGACATCGGTAAACGTTTGGCCGTCCAGCGAATAAGCCGGCTTGGAGATCGCACCGTTCGCCGTCACCGACGAACTGCCGCCCAGCGCGGCTGCCGTGCTGCTCATCGCGCCATACAGCTGCGAGCCGTTGATTGCCTGGGTGCTGCTTGACGACACCTGGCCCGAGCCGACGTTCGAAAGAATCACCGGCGTGGTGGAACCGCCAAGACCGAACGTCACCTTGGTCCTACTCGTATCGTCGTATGCGACGAACGCGTTCGTCACGTTGCCGCTCGTGCCGATGGTCGCGCCCATTGCCTTCAGCTGCGCGACGTTGACTGCGTCGTTGTTAGCCACGCCATCAGAGACGTTCGACACCTTCACCGGCGAACCGGTGACGCCGAGTGTCACCGACGTGTGTGCAGAAGTGTCATACAGCACAGCATTAGGCGAGCCCGTGCCGTTGGCCGATGCGATCGCGATCAATGCCGCACCTACGTCGCTGTATGTCCCGCCGTTGAGCTGATAGCTTGGCTTCGTGACCGTGCCGTTCGCCGATACCGACGAGCCGCCGCCCAGCGCGGCAGCAGTGCTGCTCATCGCACCATAGAGCTGCGAACCGTTGATTGCCTGCGTGCTGGTCGACGTCACGAGGCCGGCGCCGACGTTTGCGAGAACGACTGGGGTCGTCGAGGCAGTACCACCGAACGTCACCTGGTTCTTGCTCGTACTGTCGTACGCAACAAATGCATTCGTGACGTTGCCACTCGTGCCGATGGTTGCGCCCATTGCCTTCAGCTGCTCGACGTTCACAGCGTCGTTGTTGGCCACACCATCTGCCACGTTTGACACGGTTACAGGCGCGCCTGCGGAGTTCAACGTCACCTTGGTGTGCAGTGACGTGTCATAGACCACCGCGTTAGGTGCGCCGCCGCCAGCAACAGCTGCGATAGCAGTATTCATCTGGGCCAGGTTCACCGCGTCGGTATTTTTCGTACCAGGAGCGACGTTGATGATCTGACTCTGTTGTGTGCTGCTACCAACCGAAACAGCGTTTGCACGGTCTGCAACTGCGTTGTAGCCGATTGCGACAGCGTTCGCGGCGCTAGCCGAGGAACCGGTGCCCATTGCCACGCCGTTAGTGGCTGATGGGGCAACGAATGTGTTATAGCCTATCGCTACAGAATTGGAGCCTGACGCGCTGGCAGCCGCGCCCAACGCCAATCCGTCCACTCCCGACACGTAGCTGTTGTAGCCGATCGCCACTGAATTATCGACGTGGGCCGCAATCGTTGCACCCGCGCCGATCGCTGTCGAGAAGTCAGACGCGATCTGTGCTCTTGCTCCGATCGCGGTAGATTCACTGGCGCCAGCGATAGAACCTGCGCCAAGTGCGAGGGCGTCGACGCCCGCAGCGGATGCCACGGGGCCTATCGCCATTGCGTTCATATCGGTGGAGGCGCTCGTGTTGGCGCCAGTGGTGACATTGCTGCTCACGGCAATGTAACTTGTCACCGGAACAGCAGCGCCCAGCAACATCGACCTCAGACCAGTACTTTGCTGCGTAGCTTGCACGAGCTGCGTTTGCAATGCGGCCAACTGACCGACCGTGGCCGCGTCAGTCGTAGCAACACCGTTTGCTACATGCGTGATGCGCATTTCAGCGCCGCGACTGCCCACGGAGACCGTATTGGCAGCGTCCGTAACAGCGTTGACACCGATCGCCGTCGAGTTTGCAAACTTGGCGCTTGCACCCGTACCAATTGCCAGCGCGGAGTTGCCGGTGGCCATTGCACTGCCGCCGATAGCGATAGCTTCTTGACCGCTTGCCTGCGCGGCCGACTGCGTGGAAACAACCTTCACATACTTGAGGTTGCTGGCGTAGTTTTCATTGATGCTTGCAAGCTGACCATCGATCGCGCCAAATGCCGAGCCAGCATCGTTGTATGTCGTGCCGCTGATCAAGTAGCCCGGCGCCGAGATCGTGCCGTCCTTACTGACCGCCGCTCCGCCACCCAGCGCTTGCGCGACACTGCTGGCCGTACTGTACAACTGCGAGCCATTCACAGCTTCGCGGCTAGACGCGTTGATCTGCCCAGCTGCGAGATTCGTAAGCACTACCGCCGTGGAGGAACCCACGCCGCCCAGCGTCACCTTGCTCTTCGTCGTGTCGTCATAGGCAACGAACGCGTTCGTTACCACGCCGCTGCTGTTGAACGTGCCACCCATCGCCTGCAGCTGCGCAACGTTGACTGCGTCGCTCGTCGCCACGCCGTTTGCCACGTTCGTCAGCGTCACCGCCTTCGTCGAACCCGTGCCGCCCAGCGTCACCTTGCTCTTCGTCGTATCGTCAGAGGCAACGAATGCGTTCGTTACAACGCCGCTGCTGTTGAATGTGCCGCCCATTGCCTGCAACTGCGCAACGTTGACCGCGTCGCTCGTCGCCACGCCGTTTGCCACGTTCGTCAGCGTCACCGCCTTCGTCGAGCCCGCGCCGCCCAGCGTCACCTTGCTCTTCGTCGTGTCGTCATAGGCAACGAATGCGTTCGTTACCACGCCGCTGCTGTTGAACGTGCCGCCCATCGCCTGCAGCTGCGCAACGTTAACTGCGTCACTCGTCGCCACGCCGTTTGCCACGTTCGTCAGCGTCACCGCCTTCGTCGAGCCCGCGCCGCCCAGCGTCACCTTGCTCTTCGTCGTGTCGTCATAGGCAACGAATGCGTTCGTTACCACGCCGCTGCTGTTGAACGTGCCGCCCATCGCCTGCAGCTGCTGCACGTTCACCGCATCAGTGCCGTTCGTACCGTTCGCCACGTTGATGATCTGACGTTCCGATCCGGCTGCGCCAACCGACACCGCGTTCGCGCGGCTGGCCACCGAGTTCGAACCCAACGCAACCGAATTGCTTGCCGACGCGCTCGCTGCACCGCCAATCGCCACCGAGTTCGTACCGGTCGCCGATGAGTCCGCGAGCGTCGAGTTCGTGTGGAAATACTTGATGCCGCCACCGTTGACGATGTTGTTGACCGTATTGGTCACGTTCACCACGTCTCCGGCCACGTTTGCAACGTTCGCATTCGTCTGATACAGCTGGCTACCGTTGACTGCTTCCATGCTGATCGCCGTGACAGCGGCGGCCTTCAAGTTCGTGATCGTCGTGCCGCCCGTGCCCTTCAGCGTGACCTTACCGCTGGTCGTGTCGTCATAGGCAACGAAAGCGTTCGTCACCACGCCGCTGCTGTTGAACGTGCCGCCCATCGCCTGCAACTGCGCAACGTTGACCGCGTCGCTCGTTGCCACGCCGTTTGCGACGTTTGTCAGCGTCACCGCCTTCGTCGAACCCGCGCCGCCCAATGTCACCTTGCTCTTGGTCGTGTCGTCATAGGCAACGAATGCGTTCGTGACCACGCCGCTACTGTTGAACGTGCCACCCATCGCCTGCAACTGCGCAACGTTAACTGCATCGCTCGTCGCCACGCCGTTTGCCACGTTGGTCAGCGTCACCGCCTTCGTCGAGCCGGCGCCGCCCAATGTCACCTTGCTCTTCGTCGTGTCGTCATAGGCAACGAATGCGTTAGTTACCACGCCGCTGCTGTTGAACGTGCCACCCATTGCCTGCAACTGCGCAACGTTGACCGCGTCGCTTGCCGCCACGCCGTTTGCGACGTTGGTTAGGGCCACTGCTGTCGATGCACCCACACCGCCCAATGTCACCTTGGTGCGCGACGTCGTATCGTATTGCACTCCGTTCGAAGTGCCGTTCGAGACAGCCGCGATCGCTGAACCAACGTCGGTGTACGTTTGGCCGCCAATCGTGAAGCTAGGCTTTTTGATCGTGCCATCGGAATTGACTGCCGCGCCGCCTCCGATCGCGGAGGTCACGCCGGACAACTGGGTGACGTTCACTGCGTCAGTGCCGCTCGTGCCCGCGGCAACGTTGATGATCTGACTCTTTTGCAAGCTGCTGCCAACCGAAACCGCGTTCGCACGATCCGCGATGGAGTTATAGCCGATCGCGACGCCGTTTACCGCCGACACTGACGCGTTCATGCCTAGCGCCATACCGTTTGTGGCAGACGGGTTGACGAACGTGTTATAGCCGATCGCGACGGAACCAGCGCCTGAAGCGCTGGCATACGAGCCCATCCCCATCGCCCCGATGCCGCGTGCGTAGCTGTTATAGCCGATTGCCACCGAATTGTCCGACAGCGCGCCGACCGTTGCGCCGGTGCCGACCGCCGTGGAGTTGACGGACGCAATCTGTGCGCGCGTTCCGACCGCCGTCGCCCCATCGGCGCCAGCAATGGAGCCCGCGCCAACCGCAAGGGCGTCGATCCCCGCTGCCGATGCCACCGGGCCAATCGCCATTGCGTTCAGATCGGACGACGCGGAGGTATTGGAACCCGTGGTGACATTCGCGCTAACAGCGATGTAGTTTGTCACAGGAACTGTGGCGCCCAGCAGCGTCGACTTCAAGCCTCCGCTTTGCCGCTGGGCCTGCAGCAGCTGCGTTTGCAATGCGGACAACTGAGCAACCGTGGCCGCGTCCGTACCATCTATACCGTTGGCCACGTGCGTGATGCGCGTTTCAGCGCCTCGACTGCCAACGGAAACCGTGTTTGCAGCGTCCGTGACAGCGTTGACACCGATCGCCGTCGAATTCGCGAACTTGGCGCTCGCGCCCGAACCAATTGCCACTGAAGAACTGCCGGTTGCCATTGCACTGCCGCCGATGGCAATGGATTCCGCTCCAGTCGCCTGCGCCGCTCTGGCACCCGAAACAACCTTAATGTACTGGGAGGCGTTGACCAAATCCCCAGTAGTCGTACTGAGCGCATTGAGCGCGTCGCCAACGTTGCTGTACGTTGTCTCGCTAATAGCGTAGGCCGGCGCAGTGATCGTGCCGTCGTTCTTCACAGTCACGCCACCGCCCAGCGCGTTCGCCACGCTGCTCGCCGCGTTGTACAACTGCGAGCCATTCACCGCATCTTTACTGCCCGAAATAACCTGACCGGCCGCCACGTTTGTCAAGCCGACCGCCGTCGTGGCAGCCGTGCCACCAAGCGTAAGCTTCGTGTGCGCCGATGAGTCGTACACCACTGCGTCCGGCGAACCACCGCCCGCGGCGGCGTTGATCGCAGCGGTCATCTGGCCGAGGTTCACTGCGTCATTGTTCTGCGTACCAGCGGCAACGTTGATAATTTGGCGCTGGGTCGTTGACGAACCGATCGACACCGCATTGGCGCGATCGGCCAACGAATTGGAGCCGATGGCCACGGAATTGTCCGCCGATGCGATGGCCTGGCCGCCGATCGCCACCGATTCCGCCCCGATGACCGACGAATCGGCCAGCGTCGAATTCGTGTGGAAATACTTGACGCCGTGGTTATAGATGTTAATCACGGCACTGGTCACGTTGTTCGCCAGAGCATTCAAGTTCTGGTTGGTCGTGTACAACTGACCGCCGTTGACGGCCTCAGTGCTCGTGTCCGAGGAAATGTCGCCGGCAGCCACGTTCCTCAGCTTGACAGCCGCCGTTTGCGTTGTACCGCCAAGCGTGACTATGTCGCGAGCCGACGAGTCGTATGCAACGACGAGCGGATTGCCCGCGATGCCATTGTTTACGATGTTATTGACTACATTGGTTACGTTGGCCAGATTGCCTGCGACGTTGGCAACGTTATTTGCAACGTTCGTAACGTTCTGGTTCGTCTGGTACAGCTGCGAGCCGTTAACCGCGTCCGTGCTCCAGCCCGATGAAATGTCGCCAGCCGTCAGGTTCGTGATCTTCGTACCCTTCGTGCCTTTGAGCGTAATCAGGGCAGCTGCCGAGCTGTCATAGACGACGGCATTATCCGCAAGCCCGCCTCCTCCGCCGTTGACACTTGCGATAGCGGCGTTCAACTGGTTGACGTTGACGGCGTCAGTGCCCGCAGCGCCTGCGGTCACGTTCGTGATCTGTCTCGTGTACTGCGATACACCGTCTGCGGACAAATAACCGACGGACACTGAGTCGCTGCGGCTGGCAACGGAACCCGCACCTAGTGCGACGGAGTTCGACGCCAGTGCGACGGTGTTTGCACCGTATGCACTCGAGTGGCTACCAAGCGCTATTGCATACGGCCCGGAAGCGACCGAACTCGCCCCTGTTGCCAGCGCACTGCTAGCCGGCTCGGACGACGGAGAGTTCGCCTGAAAATACCGGGTGTATTGATAGAGCTGCGCGCCGTTAATCGCATCTGAACTGCCCGATGACACATTGCCCGCTGCCAGGCCGGTAATCTTGTTACCGCTCATGTTCATGGTATTGAGCACGGAGATGCCACCTTGCCCGACGAGTTCCAGGCGACCATCCGCATACCCGGTGACACGAGCGGTGATGGCATTGTCAGCGTAGCCCCACGCGCCGTTGTCGGCCGCCCCGTTATTCAAGGAGAAGGACATCCCTTCATTCCCGGTCCCGATAGGACTACAGGACATCATGCCGACGGTGCTGGATAGCGGCCCCCAAGCCGAGCCCATTCCATCCGTTCCCATCTGCCCAGGGCACAGCTCAAGACCGCCGCTCCCCGTGGTCGCCTGTGCCGCCGCCGTACCCGGCAACATGGACATACCCATTGCGCCGATTGCCATGGCAATCGGCATGAATGCAGCCTGCAACGCGATTGCCGGGCGACTCTCGACACCGGCATCAGCCGGGATGGTAGTGGACGAAGCTGTCGCACGCCCGCGCGCCTTCGCAGTCTCGGGCGCAGCCACCCATGTTCTGGTAACGTCGTTCCAGACGCTGATATACGACTTATTCATAAATTCCCTAGATAGAGGGCAAGCCCCGCTTGCAGTTCGATTTGAGAAACCGTGCGCACACGCTCCCCGCAAAAAAACCGACCGGCACTTTTAAAGCTCGATACAAAGTTTTCGCGCATCGCGAATCTAACTTTGGGCTCTATCTTTAAAAATCAGGAAACACGAAAAACGCGTAGGAATTTTCTGCATTAATACTCGGATAATCCATAGGCCGCGAAGACCGTCCATTCAGCTTGCACGGACGACCGTGCTCACCGAAGATCCGCAGGTCATACAGTGCGACGCGAAGCACTGCAGCTGCGCTGCCAGCCGTGCCGCACCGAGCAGCGGAACGACCATTTCTGACAAAACCGAAAGATGGTCTGCGCTTATTCGCGGCGCAAATAGAGGAATTACGTTGTCGAGATTGGGAAATTTCACCCATTCATATGCAACTCACATTCTTATACTTTGCCCGACACTGTCGCTGATACGTTTCAAGCAGAAGAATCCTGGCTAAATTGGAATATCCAGGACAAAACCGCTTGCACAGCCGTGTCCAGACACCTTTAATATTTTTCAATAGAAAATCATGAAACTTACGCAGATCCGCCGCAAAGATAAGCAGTTAGGCCAAGGCATGACGGAATACATCATCATCGTCGCGCTAATCGCTGTGTCCGCAATTGGCGTGTACTCGATGTTTGGCCAGACGCTGCGCAACCAGACCGCCGGCCTCGCAGTTGAAATGTCCGGGCAGAACGCGCAGAGCAACATCTCGACGGCGCAAACGAACGCCAACACGGCGACTACCAACGCCAACAAGACGAAAAACATGGGTACGTATAACGACTCTAACAACGTCGGCAACTAATCCCATCCGATTAGCGATATCCATCATGAAACGCTCTGCCCGCAAGGGCAGGGCCGGGGTTGCCGGCGCTAGCGGGCAGGCGCTGGTCCCTGCTCTGCTTTTTCTGCTGATCGGCTGCATCGGCCTGTACGTGGCATTCAACTCGTTCCAGATGACGAGCGCCAAAATCAAGTTGCAGAACACTGCCGACGCCGCCGCATACAGCGCAGCCGTCTTGCAGGCGCGCGATTACAACTTCTCTGCCTACACGAACCGCGCAATGATCGCCAATCAGGTCACGGCCGCGCAGGTGGTCGCATTGAAATCGTGGATCGACGAGCTCGACGCCACCTACTCCCTGTCGGAAGTCGACAATACCGTCAACGTCATCGCGGATCATCCTGCTCAATGGAGCACACCGAAGCAGATCGGCAAGGCCGACATCGCGCCGGTGCGCGCCACTCTCGATGCGCTGCTGCCTACTGTCGCCAGGAATATCGGTTCACTTAACCGCGCGCTGAGCGATGCTCAAGCCAATTACCACGCAGCAGTGTTCACCGCGGTGCCCGATGCAACTGACGCAATTGCGCAATTGAATCAGCCAGACACGCACGTTACCGCCGGGTACTTTACGAGCTCCCGCAATGCCGCGCAGCTCGCCGCATGGAGCTCATATACGGCGACGGTCATCCCCGCAGGCACCCTCGGACAAGACGACTTCGCCGACGTCGTGACCAACGCCGCCACCCTCGACGGGTTCGTCAAAAATCGCGACTCGGTGCGCAGCGTCGCGCCCAATTTTCAGCAACTGAACGACAGCGCCAACAAAATCTGCGGGAGCGGCAGTTCGTTCACCATCAACGTAACGCATGACGGCGGCACGCAACTACGTAACGACAAGAGCGGATGGCAATCAATCGACGCGAGTACTGCTCACCTTCGGATCAGCTGCCTTGGACCGATTGAGTCGGAAGCCGGCTACGGCGGTAGCGCCAACGGCAACATCACGAACTACATGACCCATCCACCGTTCGCTGCATGGCAGGACTGGCAAGGCTACGGCGGCTATTTCAACTTCGGCTACATCGGCAGTTCGAGGCCCGGATGGCAAGTGCCTGACGCGATGGCGGAACAGTTCCGCGAAGGCCCCGGGCCCTCGCTTGACCCTTCCAATGGCGGTCTGCTGCCTTATCAGGAAGTCAACGGCGTACAACTGGCAGCGCAAGCGCCACGCATCACCATAGAAGTCACGCGCAACAGCGATACGCTCGTCAAAACCATCGGCCTACAGGGTGGCGGACGAATGCAAGTGGTTACCAACGCGGCCGGCGGTGCGATGCGCGCACTGTCGAGTGCGAACGCCTACTTCGTGCGCCCCGACGAGACGTCGCTCAGCAACTCCATTATCGGCGGCTTGATGCATGCGGACCAATGGGCGCGCGCCGACCATCACACTGAATATCCAAGTCTCTTCAGCCCGTACTGGCAGGCTACGCTCGCACCGGTCAGTGCCGCCGAGCGCGAAGCTGCACAGGCCAACCAGATACCGGCAGAAGTGCAGGTGCAAAAGCGATGAAACGAACGCACTTTAGAAACGCCGCCGCGCAAGCTGGCCAGGCGATGGTGGAATTTCTCGTCGCAATGATCACGGTGATGAGCGTGCTGATGCTCGCCATCATCATGCTCGGCAAGTTCAATGATGTTCGTAACCGCACGCTGATGGGCTCGCGCTACGCAGCATGGGAGCGCACTGTGTGGACGGACAGCGATCCAGCAAAAAATCTCGCCGGCGACCCATCCACCACCGAAGGCTGGTCGAGCAAGTATGGCAGCGCTGCGCTAGCCGCGAGCAAGACAGATTCGGATATCAAAGGCGAAGTGCTGGAACGCATCATGGTCGGCGACGGTGCCGCCATCTCCGGCACCGACCGCAATCAGACTCAACTAGCCGCGACTCAGCCGGCCATGTGGAATGACTATGGCGGCAACCCGTTGCTGGCGTCCGCGTCGGACGTCCAGGTCAGCACCAGCCCGGCCGCCGATCCCGAGAGCAGTCACACCACTTCGGCCTTGAGCAAGTGGCCGGTGCCTGGCGCTACGGGCGGGAGCTACGAAGCCCAGCTGAGCCTGCCCACGCGCACGCTGCAAAGCAGCGCGGTCAGCGTCGCCATTGCTCAAGATAGCGAGGTGCTTAAGCGCCTCTGGCCAAAAGACCATGTGTTGCCTGCGTTCAGCGGCCTGACGTTCTCCGACACCAACGTGCTAATGACGAATACGTGGGTACCTGACGGCGCCGACAGCAACAAGGCCGTGTTTAGTCCGGCGGTCGCCGCCGCCAACGTGACTCTCGTCCCGCCCAATACCTATCAGAGTCTGCAGAAGTACGCGCCCGAAATTTCAACGCTTCAGTTCGGCCGCATCCAGCAAGACGTCGTACCGCCGAGCCGCTTGAAACCATGAAGCACTTCCGTCAACTTGTGGGCAGCGCAATCGCTGCCTCGATCCTTTTTACCGGCGCCGCAGTCGCGGGAACTGCATGTGACAAGACGCCCGTCGCGCCACAACATTCCGAAGCAATTGGGCGAGACATGATCGTCAACGGCGTGCCTATATCAGTCGTCGGTATGCAGTTCGACGGGACCATCGACGATGTGTCGAAGGCATTCCGTGCATTCTGGACCGCCGAGAACGCGCCGGCGAAAGGTCGGAGCACTGCGTCAGGTTTGATGCTTAGCGCCGTCGACGGCAATTGCCTTTATCTGCTGAACCTGCCTTTGCCGCAGGAACGTGCGTACACCCGCGGCCTGATGAGCGTGATCCGTCTGGGCACTGGCGAAGCCAATCTCAAGATTCCTGATTCCGCGATTGCACTGCCTGAGGAGAGCAAGGTTCTGTCCGATGTCGAGAGCCGCGATCGCGGTCAGACAGGGCGGACATGGCTGCTCGATATTCCCGGCGAAGCGCGTTGGAACGCGCAGCGCTACCGCAACCGTCTCGCCTCGCAGGGGTGGGTGAACGTAGGCCGCGAACCGGAATATCAGTCCGTCGGTACGCAATCGTCGCAAGGCAAGGCATTCGCCATGCAACGCGGAAAAGACAGCGTCGACGCCAGCTTCTCGGACCGGGACGGAAGAACCGTCGCGGTCATCAATGCAACCAGGAACCGTTGAGATGCGCCAACGTTTTGATTGCTTCGCGCGGCACAGCCGGCAGCGCGGCCAGGCCTACGCGGAATACCTCGTGGTTACGGCCGCCCTGATCGTCATCATTTCTCTGCTGACGGGCGACACCGTCGCACCGTTCACAGCGCTCGTCTCGAGTTTCAAGTCGCTCTTCAGCGCGTACAGCTTCACCCTCTCGCTTCCCTGACCGGTAACGGTCGATTGGTCATGCTTAAGAAAATCAAAATCCGCTCGCTTCTCGCGAACTCATGGGTACTGCTGTTCCTCGCTGTATGCGTTGCAGGCGGTCTGACATTCCTCCTCTATAAATATCTGAACGACCGCGAAGACAAACTGAAAGCCGAAATGGCCGGGAAGAAAGTGCGTGCTGGTGTAGAAGTCGTCGTACCGGCACGCGATCTGCCCATTGGAACACCCCTGTCGAGCAGCGATTTCGTGTCACGCGAGATTCAGGCCGATCTGGTCTACGACGACATGGTACGTCCCGACAATTTCGGGCAATACCGCACGTCGCGCCTCGTCAAACCGGTGCGCCGCGGCCTGCCTTTGCGCGCTGCCGACATCGACGCACTCCGCGGCCGCGACTTTTCCGACGTGCTACCTGCAGGGCAACGTGCCGTCACGGTCGAAATCGATACGGTTAATTCGACTGCATTGATGCTCCGGCCGGGAAATCGCGTCGACGTGTACTGGATCGGCAAAGTGTTCCATCAGGATCACACCTCGGACGATAAGAAGGTGGCGCAATTGATGATGCCGAACGCACTGGTCCTCGCCACCGGCCAGGACCTTCGCGCGCGAGACGCGGGCGAGGCCGCCGAGCACGATCAGGCGAATGCGAACAGCAGCGCAATGAGCCGGCAGGAAGGCATGGGTTACACGACCGTGACGCTGCAAGTGCCAGCAGAGGACGTCGGGCGCATCGCGCTCGCGCAGAAAATCGGCGGCTTGCGTCTTATCTTGCGCAACCCTGACGACAAGGCTAACGACGGACCATCGCTGGTCGAGGAAAAAGACGTGTTCACGGACCCGGCGTACCTGGGGACCTCGAATCCCAAGGCCGCGACGTCACAGGTTGTCGAAGTGATCTCCGGCGGCGGGGCGACAAATGCCAGCATCGTTCCGAGTGTGCAGTCGGATTCCACGCACGAGTCGCCGGCGGCAGCCAACGCGCCGCCTGTCGCCGGTCAACCAGCGCCCGTCGTGCCGCAGCGCCAAACAAGCGTCTACGAGCAGGCCAACGCCATCGCCCAACAGCTGCAAAAAGCCGCTGCGGCCAGCGCGTCTGAGCAGAACTAAAGTACTGAGCACAGGTTTCAAACCATGAAAGTCAAAAACAACGCGGCGCAATTGCGCCGCCGGGTACTGCCGTCCATTGTGATCGGCATGTTGTTGTGCGAAGCCGCGCCGCTCGCGTTAGCTCAGACCGCCTATCCCTCGACGTCGGACGACTTATCCGCAAACACGCAGGTACTGGAAATGTTTCGCGGCGAGGTGCGCATTCTCCATGTGCGCGGCACCATCAAGCGCATCGCGATAGGTAACGGCAAGCTGATCACTGCGAACGTGGTCGACGGCAGTCTGATGCTACTCGGCGAGCAGGACGGTATGACATCGCTCGTTGTGTGGAACGAGAAAGGCATCGCCCTGCAAACCACGGTACGTGTCGCAAAGGCCGAAGTGAACGCGTCGCTGCAACAGTTGCGTGCGGTGCTGAAGTCCGTGTCCGGCCTTCGCATCGACGCAATCGGCTCAAATATTGTTCTGTCGGGCGTCGTGCATCGCGACATGATCGGGATCGTCAAATCGGCAACCCAAGACATGAAGAACGTGATTGACACGACAACCTTGGACGAAGGCGATGCGCTCAGGAAGACGGTCCACTTCAAGGTGCAGATCATGGAAGTGACGCGCAATGCGCAGAGAAACCTCGGCATTGCGTGGGATAGCGCCTTCAGGGGACCGCAGATCGGCGGGGCCGCGAGCGTCGCAACAGGTGCCGCAAAAGCGATTACCGCGGGCACAAGTTACTTTCTTGCGGGCATCGCGTCGAACATCACTTCGCAGATCAACTTTGCCGTCGATAACGGCGATGCATTCGTTCTCGCTGCGCCCGAACTGAACACTAAGAGCGGCGGCACCGCGAGTTTCCTGGCGGGCGGGGAAGTGCCCATTCCGCAGTCGGGGGCGCTCGGCACCACGAACGTGATGTACAAGGACTATGGCGTCAAGCTGAGCATCAATCCTGTCGTCGACGCAAACGGCATTATCTCCGCGCATCTGACCACTCAGATCAGCCAGATCGATCCAACGGTCAGTTATGGCGGTCTGCCTGGCTTCTTGACCCGCAGCACCAGTTCGGACATTTCGATGCGAGCCGGCGAGACGCTCGCTATCTCCGGCCTGATAAGTGCCGACGCAGCTAACGACAGCAACGGTATGCCGTTTCTCGGCCAGATACCGGTCATCGGTCAGCTGTTCCGTTCGGACAGCTTCCGGGCGAAGAAAAGCGATCTCGTCATCTTCGTGACGCCGCTCATTTCCGATCCGGCACTGGCACCAAACTCGGATCTGCTGGCGCGCGCCGATGGGATAGACAGCGGCTACCGGAACAAGTACGGCAACCCCGAGCCGCTTATCGCCGATGTGGAAAAGGCAACTCATGTCGCTATGCCGCGATCTCCTGTCGCGCCTACGCCCGCGCTGCTGCCCTCGCCTATCCGCAGCACGCCACCGAGTGCGCCGGTAGCGGAGCCGGCGACGTCACCGATATCTCAGCAACCTCAAGGTCCTACTGAGGCATCCGGACAGGGATCGCAATTGCCTGCGTCTCCCGCTTCTTCGCAAGCTCAGGCAGTCGCTATCGCGCCAGCTCAACCAGCGCCGCAGCCGCCAGCGTTACCGACAAGCATGCCCCCGGTAGGCGTCGCCGAGGCGCTTCGCATGCTTAACGCCGGCCTGGAGACGCCAGTGGCACCCGCTGCTCCGAGCAATGCCGGTCAGTCCACGGCGAACGGCAAGGTGCCGCCGCAGCAAGTGGGCGTCCTCGGCAACGCGCCGAACTGAACGCGCCTCGCGGAGAACCATAATGCTCAATCTTCAGATACACGCGCGCAATGCAACGATGCGCGCTCTCCAGGTCGATCACGGCTGCACGATCGGAAAGGATGCAAGTTGCGACATCAACGTCAAGGGACTGCTGATAGGTAAGCTGCAAGCGCGCATCGTGCGCGAGCACAATGCTTACTACATCGAGGACCAAGGCGGAATAGCTGCAACGCTCGTCAACGGATCACCGATTACACGGTATGGTCCACTGACCGAGGCCGACCAGATCGAAATCGGCATGACGACAATCAAGATCGTTCGCGCCGCCGCACAGCCGGCACCATCCGCTGCAACTGTTCCCTCCGCTCGCGGCACGCAGTCATCGCAAGATATGCACTCCGCGCAGTTCAAAGAAGCCGCGCCTGCCGAGTTGCATCGAGCGGCGTCGCCCGCGGACGCTCAACCGGGCGCGGATACACAACGCTTCCCCACGGGATATGCAGCGATGCCAACCAGGCCGGCTGCGTCGCATGCTCATGCGCATGCGATGACAGAAGCCCCACTATCGTTCGCTGCGTCGAAAGAAGCGGCGAGTCATCCCAAACCCGCGGCCGATGTCGCGCTCGGCAGCCAGCCCGCGCCCTCCAGGAAAACGGTAACCGGCGTATTGCCGGTTGCACCGATCAACAGCCCGCTCGGCATTGAGTTGCGCAAGCAGGCTCATATGAAAGTGATCGCCGCGCTCGATCTGCGACGTCTGAACGTCTCGCGCATGGAAGAAGACGAATTGCGCAATACGGTCAGCGTCGCTCTCGACGAGATCCTGAATCACGATGCAAGTTTCCGCACGCCCGACATTCCGCTCGATGCGCTGAAGAAAAGCGTGTTCGACGAAATCATCGGACTGGGACCTTTGGAGGAACTGATTGCGGACCCCACCGTGTCTGAAATCATGGTGAATTGTCACAACGAAATCTTCATCGAGCAAAACGGACAATTGACCCGCTCGCCCGTTATTTTCACCGACGACCGCGCGGTAATCGGCGCGATCGAACGAATCGTCGCGCCAATCGGCCGCCGCATCGACGAAAGTTCGCCGATGGTCGATGCACGTCTCGCCGACGGCTCGCGCGTGAACGCCGTGATTCCGCCGCTCGCGCTGAAAGGGCCAAGCATTACGATCCGCAAATTTTCCAGGCGCAAGCTTGTCGGCGAAGACCTGATCAAATTCGGCACCTTATCGCCACAAATGCTCGAGTTCCTGCAAACCGCCGTGAAGCAGGGAGCCAACATCATCATTTCGGGCGGCACGGGCTCGGGCAAAACAACGTTGCTCAATGTACTGTCGAGCTACATTCCCGACGACGAACGCATCGTCACCGTCGAAGACGCCGCGGAACTGCAACTATCGCAGCCGAACCTCGTCTCGCTCGAAGCGCGTCCGGCCAACATGGAAGGCAAAGGCGCAGTCAACATTCGCGATCTGGTGAAGAACTGCTTGCGGATGCGCCCGGATCGTATTGTGATCGGCGAGTGCCGTGGCGGCGAAGCGTTGGACATGCTGCAGGCAATGAACACCGGCCACGACGGCTCGTTGACTACCGCCCACGCCAACACGCCGCGCGACTGTATCGCGCGTCTCGAAGTGATGACCTTGATGGCCGGGCTGGATCTGCCGGTGCAGGCCATTCGCGAGCAGATCTGCTCGGCGGTGGACATCATCGTGCAGCAGTCCCGCTTTTCATGCGGCTCGCGCCGTGTGACACATGTCAGCGAAGTGAGCGGCATGGAGTCCGGCGTCATCACGCTTCAGGACGTTTTTGTATTCAAGGAAGAAGGCTTCAGCAAACAAGGCAAAATTCAGGGCAAGTTCGTGCCCACTGCCTATATTCCCGATTTCTATCAGGAGTTGATTCGCAGGCACATTCCCGTGAATACCGACATATTCACGCGCCCGGAATGAGAGGTCGACCATGATCCTTCCAATCATTCTCGTGCTGGCGTTCTTCGGCAGCCTGTTCCTGATTTTTCTCGCCACACGCATGGGTACGTCCACGCTGCAGGCCAGTTCGCGTCAGATGGCTGGCGAGATAGAGTCGTCGCTCGCCGACGCATTCGTGTTCGTGAACCGGCAGAAGGCCGCGGCCTGGAGCATGGTCGTCATTGTCGGCTTGCCGGTCGTCGTCTTCGTGTTGAGCCACAGCCTTCTCATTGCGACGGCTTCGATTCCAATCGCCATGCTGTTGCCGCGCAAATATTTCGCGCGCATGCATAAGAAGCGCACGGAAGCGATCGAGAAGCAATTGCCCGACGCGCTGCTCATGATGTCCGGCGCGCTTCGTGCCGGTGCCAGTTTTCCAACGGCTCTGGAAGCCGTGGTGCACGAGACACCTGCTCCCATCTCGCAGGAATTCGATCTTTTGATGCGGGAAATCCGCTTGGGCATCGACCTGGATATTGCCATGCGCAACGTCGAAAGGCGCATTCCCATTCCCGACTTTCTGATGATGACAGCAGCCGTCACGATCGCGCGCGAGGTGGGCGGCAATCTTGCGGAAGCGCTGGAGTCGGTGGCGCGCACGCTGCGCGAAAAGCTGACGATGGAAGGAAAGATCAAAGCGCTCACATCGCAAGGACGGATGCAGGGCATCGTTATGACCTGTTTGCCGCTGTTCCTGATGCTGGTGCTGCGCTTCATGGAGCCGAAGGCCATGGCGCCGCTTTTCACTGAGCCGGTCGGATGGGCCACGCTCGCAGTGATCGGCGTGATGGAGCTTCTCGGCTATTTCTCCATCTCCAAGATTACCAATATCGACGTCTGATCATGCTGCTATTCATCTCTCTCGCCGTCAGTATCGGGCTAGTTGTCATTATCGGCATTTGCTACATGTCGGTCAGCGGCCTCGTCGGCGCTGTGCCGCAAGAAGACCGCACGTTTCTCGATCCGCTGCCGAAGTCGCTGCGTCCACTGTGGCCACTCGTCAATTTCGTGGTTCACCATTTCGGCTCGCGATTCAGCAATAAGCTCGTTGAACGAACCGCTGTGCAATTGCGCCTGACGTCGCTCACGTTTCTGATGAACGCGCATCAGTTCATCGCGCTGTCGATCATCGGCGCGGTGGTGGCTTCGCTGCTCGCGCTTCTGGCTATGCTCGCGCTCGGCAGCTTCTCGGTGCTCGTGCTGCTTGGCGCCACCATGCTGGGTTACTTCTATCCGCGCATCTGGACTCGCGACGTACGGCGACGCCGCGTCGCGCAAATTCTCAAGCACCTGTCGATCTACCTGGACTTTCTGACGCTCGCCGTGGAAGCCGGCCTGAACATCAACGGCGCAATCCAGAAGGCCGTCGAAAAAGGCCCAGAAGGCCCTTTGCGCTGGGAACTCGAGCACGTACTACGCGACCTGAAATCCGGGCTGAACCGGACCGAAGCGTTGCGCCGCCTTGACGACCGTTTGCGCATCCAGGAAGTCACGAACTTTGTCAGTGCGGTGGTGCAGGCCGAGCGAATGGGTGCCGGTCTCGCCAAATCGCTGCGCTTTCAATCCGAGCAGCGCCGCTCGGAGCGCTTTCAGCGAGCGGAAAAAAAAGCAATGGAAGCTCCGGTGAAACTCGTGTTTCCGCTGCTCGTGTTCATTTTTCCAATTACCTTCATCGTGTTGGGATTTCCGATTGCCATGAAGTTCGTGCAGGAGGGCTTCTTGTGAAATTGGCATCCCTGAGGGTCCACGGGAACGACGCAGGCATCAAGGTGTCGGTCACGCAGACCATGCGCGAACGCATGCGCGGCCTGCTCGGCCGTGAGTCGCTGCCGCCGTGCGAAGCGCTTCTGTTGAAACGCTGCGGCTCGGTGCACACGTTCGGCATGCGCTTTCACATCGACGTGCTGTTTCTCGACCGGCGCGAACGCGTCGTCGCGATTCATCACGGCGTGGGCAAGCGTCGCGTACTCCTTAACCTGCGCGCGGCCCACACTCTTGAAATGCCGGCTGGCGCCGCTGGCAGGCACGGCTTCGCGGTCGGCGATCATTTCGTTTTCGAGGCGACCTCGTGAAATCTCGCTCATTCTTTTTATCGAAACTGCGGTCCCGCGCCAGTTCAAACGGCGGCGCACGCAAGCTCCAGCAGTCGGGTCAGTCGATGGTGGAGTTCATCATCATCGCGCCTTTACTGTTGTTCGTTTGCTTTGGCACGCTGCAGTTCGTGCTGCTCTATCAGGCGAAGTCGACATTGGATGTTGCGGTGCTCGAGGCCGCGCGCGAAGGCGCGGTCAATCACGGCTCGATGCAGGCGATGCGCTCGGGCCTCGCACGCGGCCTCGCGCCAATCTACGCTCGCCAGGCGAGCGCCGAAGGCGTTGCCAACGCGCTCGCAAAAGCTCAGGCCGACGCGAACAATTTCAGCGTCATCAAAGTGCTCAATCCCACGCCCGCTGCGATCAGCGACTATGCGCGGCCACGCTACTATCCAGACGAGGCAGCGACCTATACCGAGATTCCAAACGACTCGCTGATGTATCGCGACTCCTCGATATCGTCTGGCGCATCGTCGCGGATGAACATTCAGGATGCCAACATCCTGAAGATACACGTGCACTACTGCTACGACATGTACGTGCCGCTAGTAAACAAGGTGATCTACTACGCGGCAAACGTAATCGGCCCTATCGGCACGGGCGGAATCTTGACCCGCGAGCCCGCCCGGCCCGACCTCGATCCTTATGGTTTTCCGAAGAACGGCGACACGCTGTGCAAAGTCCAGCTCGTGGACGGCATTAAGACGGGCCGCTGGCCAATCTCGCTGGACTCTGAAGCGATTGTTCGCATGCAGTCGCCGCTTAGGGAATCGGCGCTGAACGACTCGCCGAATCCGACAGGCAATTGACGGTGCGTCGGTGGCTTCTGATCGCCGTAGCAGCGGGCAGCGGTTATTTCCCGCTGCTTGCTCACGCAGTCGACATTGTCACGACGCGTGCACGCGCTGCCTCCGGCGTAGTGATGATGGTCGGTGGAATGGGAGGCGCCGCGGAGTCCGCCGCGCTATCTGCTGACACGGCGTCACGAGCCAGCACTTCCGTGCCTGACGAAACGAACGACCGACAGTCCGTCGTGATTCAACCCCGCGGTCCATTGTCTGCTGACCTCGAACAGCAAGCGTCCCCATTGGCAGCCGCGCGCGTGATCGCACTTTCACCCATCATCGACGAGGCCGCACGCGCCGTCGGTTTGGACAGCGCGCTGTTGATGGCGGTGATCGAGGTTGAGTCGGGCGGCAATCCGCAGGCGGTCTCACCGAAAGGCGCAACAGGGCTCATGCAGTTGATGCCCGGCACAGGCGCGAGGCTCGGTGCGTCAGATCTTTTCGACGTACGTCAGAATGTCGCTGCGGGAGCCCGCTATCTGAAAGACTTGATGCGCCAATTCGGCGATCTGTCGATCGCGCTGGCGGCTTATAACGCCGGCGAAGGCGCCGTGCAGAAGTATGGCGGGCAAATTCCACCGTATGCGGAAACGATGACCTACGTGCCGAAGGTCATGGCCCGATACCATTGGTATCGCAACGGGTATCGTAACGCAGCCTCTTCAACGGCTACGAGGTTCGGAGAAGAAGCGCCTGAACGTGCTAATGGCCGCTTCTTCATGGTCGCTTCGCCAGTCAGACACTAACACGACAACTTGCAACCGGCCGCTCACTCTGTCGAGTCCGGTTCTGACCTCAGCGCTTTTGCGATTGAGTTATCGAGCGTTGCGACTGCTTCCGCTACCACCGGCACGAGCGCCGTTGCCAGTTCACTGTTATGCGCGCGCGCGGCCGCTTCAAGAGCGGTCAGCAGCGCAATCAACGCACCGCAGTCGAGCATGCGAGCCGAACCGGCAATGCGATGCGCCGCGGTGCCGACGCCTTCCCAGCGCGACACCTCGAAGTGCTCATGCAAGGACGCCAGCGTCGTTTTGTTCGTGTCGGCAATCAGCACAAGTAGATGGGCGGCGGCATGCTCGTCGTCGCCAACCAGATCCAGCGCTTTTTCCCAAAGCAGACGCGGATCGGGACAGGAAATTTCGGTATTCACGGTGCGCTTGTCCCGCTCGTCACGCCGACGCAATCCGGCAGCGCCGCGACAGATCGATCAGTTCAACTAGTGACTTAACGCCGAGCTTGTGCATGATTCGCGTTTTGTGACTACTCACAGTTTTGTTGCTGATGAACAGCGCGTCGCCGATCGCCTTGTTCGACATGCCCTTCGAAAGCATCTGCAAAATGACCAGTTCCTTGTCGGAGAGCAACATGATTCTGCCCTCATCACCTGTTGGCGACACGCCCGGCGTAATGGTCGCGCCGTCGGGCGCGACCGGAAATACGGTGTAGCCTGCGAGCACCGCTTCCACGCCGCGCATGATCTCCTTCATCTCCTGCGACTTGCCCACAAAACCATGAACGCCCGAGCGCATTGCGCGCGGCGCGAAAGTGGCCGGGTCGTGCCCCGACAGCACCATCACGCGGATCGACGGATGTGCAAGTTTGAGCCGCGGAATGACGTCGAGTCCGCTGATACGCGGAATGTCGAGGTCCAGTATGACGAGGTCGGGCTTGTGCTGGCGAGCCATTTCGACGGCGCTCTGACCGTTGTCCGCCTCGATCACTTGTTCGACGCTCAGCAATTGCATTAGCTGCAACCTGACGATCATCCGAAACGCGGGGTGGTCGTCGATAATCAGAATAGTTGACATGTGTTGCGTTCCTCCTGAAAAACATCCAATGCCGGTTGCGGCCCATCACGGCCCTTGCAGACCATTGCGGCCGTCTGCTGCCGTCGCGCCACATGCGTGATGAACTAAGCTGTCCGGCGGCGATACAAAGGCACGTTAGGGAGCGGCAACGACGAGCTCGATCTCCACGCGGCGATTCGGCGCGAGACACCGCACCAGATCATCACGCCTGGTCTGTCGGCACTCGACCAGTTGATTTGCGCTGGCGAGGCCGCGAGTCGCAATCGGCAAGGTAACGCCGCGAGTGCGCAAATACCGCGCTACCGTTTCTGCACGTTGCAGCGACAAGCTCTGATTACGCGCGGTGTCGCCGAGACGGTCGCTGTAGCCGGTGATTGTCAAACCGCCAGGCGCCGCATCGGTCTTTAAACCGCGAGCGACCATGTCCAGCGCGCGCCTTCCGGCGGGCAACATTGCGACGTCGTTGCCGCCGTTGAAACGGAACAAAGCATCGGCGCGTAACGTGACTGTCCTGGGCGATTTTGCACTCGGCGCCGCTGCACTCGTGGCGACGTCCCGCTTGCATTGCAACACCCTTTCAGCTGACTTACGCAAGTTGTCCTGAATATCTGGCAGACGCTTTTCGGCATTGGAGAAGCTTCGCATCCATGCGTCGTGTCCAGCTTGCATGAGCTCTACTTCGGCGCACGCCAGCGGCGGTTGCGCCTCGTGACACGACGCGACGGCCGGATCCGACTTGATGGTATTGACGATCTGCCAAAGATCGGGACGCACAGTGGACACGGTGCGCAGCGTAGGATTAGCGGCGGATACCGGCTTGCCGCTTTCCAGACCCATGGTAATGACCGCCGCCTCGCCGATGGCTTCTTCGGCGAAACCCCAATGGTCGCCAGCCTGCCGCGTTTGTTGAGCAGCGTTGATCCAGCATTGCGCCTTCGCGCGAAAGTAATCGTTCGGTTGCGGCGGCATGCGGTCGAGTCGCGCTTGCAACGAGGCCAGCGCCGAAGCGCCGTTATGGACAATTGCGTAGGTTTGGACCCATTGCGGGTTAGCGGCGCCTGCGGCCTCGTCTTGCGAAGCGCCAACGCCGGATCTGAGCAGAGTGGAATCCTGGATACCGAGCCGGGCGCGCGCGGCGTGGTCCGCGCAAGCTGTCAGCGTCAGCGCGCACACAAGCACGGTTAGCGGGGTTTTCATTAAATGTCTGCGTCTCGCGCATCTTCTTATCGAGGGATAAAAGTATGACGAGACGGACAAGCCCGCGGAATGGGATGAATCTTAGAACAATGTCAAGAGTTGTCGAATGGCGTGCTGCCTCAATGAACCTGGCGATATACGCCGGCCCGCGGTTACGCCCTGATCGCCCGCGCCGCGTTGCGGCCACGAAGCCACTCGAGCGCCAGCAACAGGCACGTCGAAAAGACAATCAGGATGGTGGCGAGCGCCGCAATAGTCGGGCTGATATTTTCGCGGATGCCGGTGAACATCTGTCGCGGCAGCGTCGTCTGATCGGCGCCCGCGAGAAATAGCGTGACGACGACTTCATCGAACGATGTCGCGAACGCGAACAGCGCCCCTGAGATCACACCCGGCGCGATCACAGGCAGCGTGATGCGGAAGAACGTCTTCACCGGATTCGCACCGAGCGACAGGCTCGCGCGCACGAGGTTGTAGTTGAAACCCTGCAGCGTCGCGGCCACCGTCGTCACGACGAACGGCACACCGAGCGACGCGTGCGCGAGAATCAGGCCGATATACGTATTGGCGAGACCGAGCGGCGCAAAGAACAGATACATGCCGACGCCCACTACGACCACCGGCACGATCATCGGCGAAATGAGGATTGCCATGAGCAACCCCTTGCCGCGGAAATTTGCTTTGGTGAGCCCGATTGCCGCGAGTGTGCCCAGCACAGTCGCGACTACCGTCGCGGACGGCGCGACGATAAAACTATTCTTAGCCGCCATGCGCCACTCATCAGACGCAATCAGATTCTGATACCAGCGCAGCGACCAGCCCGGAATCGGATATACCAGAAAAGTACTCGATGAAAACGACAGCGGCACGATCGCGAGCACAGGCAGAATCAGGTACAGCAGCGTGAGCACGGCGAGCGCGCGCAACGCGAAATACCATACGCGCTCAACCAGCGACGTGTGTGGCGCAAAGAGGGGCTTGGCGAGTTTCATGGCGGTGGGCTCCGTTCAGCCAAGGCTCAGCGATGAGCGCGTGAAGCGTCCGTAGATCGCATACAGCACGAGCGTGGCGGCAAGCAGCAGCCCGCCGAGCGCGCATGCCATGCCCCAGTTGATCGTCACGTTGGTGAAGTACGCGACGTAGTAGCTGACCATCTGGTCGTTCGGTCCACCAAGCAGCGCCGGTGTGATGTAGTAGCCAATTGCCAGAATGAAAACCAGCAACGCGCCCGCGCCGATGCCCGGATAAGTCTGCGGCACATACACACGCCAGAATGCGGCGAACGGATGACTGCCGAGCGAGACCGCCGCGCGTTGATACGTGGGCGGAATGGACTTCATCACGCTATAAAGCGGCAGGATCATGAACGGCAGCAGGATGTGCGTCATCGATATGTACACACCCGTGCGGTTAAACAGCAGCGCAAGCGGATCGTGCAACAAGCCGCTGCCGATCAGCGCTTTGTTCACGAGCCCTTCGCTCTGCAAGATCACGATCCATGCGGCGACGCGGACCAGGATCGATGTCCAGAACGGAATTAGCACGAGAATCATCACGAGATTCGCGCGACGCTCGGGCAGCGTCGAAATCCAGTAAGCAAGCGGGTAACCGAGCAGCAGCGCAAAAAGCGTGACTGCCGCGCCGATCACGAAAGTACGGCTGAAAACGGCGAGATAGATCTGCTGGTCGGGATCGGTCGGGATGATGTGGCCGAACGCGTCCTGCTTGTGGTCAAGCGAAGCAAGCAGATAGAACGGCGAATACGGGCTGCCGTTCTTCGCGATGGCCTGCCAGTACGCAATGTTGCTCCAGCGTTCGTCCAGTTCGGCGAACTTCGCGTGGAACTGGGCGGGAGATAGTTGCAACGGCTTGTTGTTGTCGTCGACGAACGGCATGGCGCGCGCCGACTTGGCAACGAGCGACCGATAGCCGGGAATCTCCACGTTGAGCCGTCGTGCGAGCGCGCCCATGCCGTCGCTGTCGGCGATCGCGGTGAGATCGGTCGCCAACGCGGCGTATGCGGTATCGGGCGGCGGCGTCTTGCGATCCCAGGTGCTCAGAGCGCTGAGCGTATGTGGCAGCGCGTTCACGACTTCCGGATTCTGCGCGGCACGCGTCAGCAATGCGCCGATCGGCACGACGAAGATCAGCAGCAGAAAAATCGCAAGCGGCGCGATGAGCAGCAACGCTGTGGCGCGCTTTTTCGCTTCCGCGGCCTTCAGTTCACGCTTGAGCCGGCCGGTCGATTCCGGCGTCGAATCGGCGGCGATCGTCATCGTAGTCACACCCGTTCTCCTGTCGACGGCAGTTAGTGCTTTAGCACTTACTGCCGTCCCATGCAGAGCTGTCGACGGCAGTTAGTGCTTTAGCACTTACTGCCGTCCCATGCAAAGCTGTCGACGGCAGTTAGCGCTTCAGCACTTACTCCCGTCCCATGCCTCGAAACCCACGCGCGCCGAACCCACCCCTGCGCGCGCTTCTTCACATGACCCTTTTCCTACTTCGAAGCCCACGACGAAAAACGCTGCTCCAGTTCGTCGCCATGATCCGTCCAGAACGACAAATTCTGCAGAACCGCGTTCTTCCCGTTGGCCGGCGAATTCGGCAGGTTCGCAAGCGTCTTCGCGTCGAGCGCCTTGATCGCCGCCACGTTCACCGGACCATAGGCGATGTGGTGCGCGTAGTCCTGCTGCGGCTTCGACGAAATCGTAAAAGCGATGTACTTCTCGGCGAGCGCCTTGTTCGGCGAGCCCTTCGGAATCCCCCAATAGTCGAGGTCATAAATGCTGCCATTCCACACGACCTTCAGGTTCTTGCCTTCCTTCTGCGCGGCATCGATCCGGCCGTTGTACGCCGTCGACATCACCACGTCGCCGGCCACGAGGAATTGCGGCGGCTGTGCGCCCGCTTCCCACCACTGGATGTTCGGCTTCAACTCGTCGAGCTTCTTGAATGCGCGGTCCTGACCTTCCTTGGTCGCCAGCACCTTGTACACGTCTTTCGGTGCAACACCGTCGGCCATCAACGCAAATTCGAGGTTGTAACGCGCGCCCTTGCGCATCGCGCGCTTGCCGGGGATCTTCTTCACGTCCCAGAAGTCGGCCCAGCCTGACGGCGCAGTCTTCAGCTTGTCGGCGTTATAGGCGAGCGCCGTCGACCACACGAAAAAGCCGACGCCACAAGTTTGCGGCGCCTCTGGAATCAGATCCGATTTCTTGCCGATCTTCGACCAGTCGAGCTTCTCGTACAGACCTTCGTCACAACCTCGGCCGATGTCGCCCGATTCGACCTCCACCACGTCCCAGTTCACGTGCTTGGCCTCGACCATCGCCTTGACCTTGGCCTGCTCACCGTTGTATTCGACAGCGGTCACCTTGCTGCCGCTCTGCGATTCGAACGGCTGGTTGAAGGCCGCCTTTTGTGCGTCCCCGTTCGCGCCGCCGAAATTCACGACCGTCAGTTCGGCCGCATTGACCTGCGCCGCGCCGAGCGCGAGCGCGAGCGCCACAGCACCGACAGCGACGGCGCAGCGCGATTTCCCGATCTTGTTCATGGTGTGTTGCTCTCCTTTGGTGGTGGTTTCAAGCATCATTCATGCGACATTTTTATGTGCTGCTGACCGCTCTTCTCATGCAATCATGCGCGCGTTTCACGCAATCACGCCCCCGCGAATACCCGCAGATGCTCGGGCGCAAACTCGAGCGCGACGGGCGAGCCAGGTGCGAACGTATTGAGTGCATCGGTGCCGAGCGGCACCTTGACGAAGCACTCGTCCTGTTGCGGCAAGCCGCAACGCATGCGCACGTGGTCGCCAAAATAGATGAGTCCACGCGCTTCGCCGCTGAGCGCATTGGCGCCCGCCCGTGCCGCGCCGTTGCCGTGACTCGCGAGCTTCATGCGTTCAGGACGGATGCACGCGACTGCCGGCGTGCCCGCTCGCGCGCCGCCGATGTTGCGGCCAGTCAGCCGCGTACCGTCGACGAGATGAAACTCGCAATACTCGCCGTCCACGTTTGCGATCGTGCCGCGCAGCTTGTTGCTGTCGCCGATGAAGTTCGCGACGAACTCGTTGCACGGCGATTCATACAGACGGTCCACGGTGTCGAGTTGCTGCACGATGCCTTTGTCGAACACGGCGACGCGATCGGACATGGTCAGCGCCTCGCCCTGATCGTGGGTGACATACACGAACGTCACGCCGAGCTTCTCGTGCAGCGACTTCAGTTCGTATTGCATGTGCTCGCGCAGCTGCTTGTCGAGCGCGCCGAGCGGTTCATCCATCAGCACGAGCTTGGGCTCGAACACGAGCGCCCGCGCGAGTGCGATGCGCTGCTGTTGCCCGCCGGAAAGCTGCGCCGGATATCGCTTCGCGAAGCTCTCCATGCGCACCATCTTCAGCGCGTTATTGGTGCGATGAGCACGCTCGTCAGCCGATAGCTTGCGCACCGTCAGCGGATACGCAACGTTCTGCTCGACTGTCAGATGCGGAAACAACGCATAGTTCTGAAACACCATGCCGATGTTGCGCTTGTGGGGCGGCACGGTATTGAGCAACGTGCCGTCGAGCCAGATCTCGCCGCCGGTGGGAAATTCGAAACCCGCGAGCATCATCAGGCAGGTTGTTTTGCCGGAACCCGACGGCCCGAGCAGCGTCAGGAATTCGCCCTGATAGATGTCCAGATCCAGTTGTTTGACGACCAGCGTTTCGCCGTCGTACGTCTTGCGCACGCCTCGAAAGCTGACGATCACTTCATCCGTTTTCATCGCCGTAGTCTCCTCTGCCTGTCCGGCCGGCTGCCTTCGATAAGCAGCGGGCTTGCATCGATTGCGTGGCCCACTATAGACCGTTACGGTTCTACAATATGGAACCATTTCATTATTCCGGATAGAACCACTTGGATACGATCATCTTGTCGGATTGGCTCGCCGCCAGGCTTGATCGCGCGGCCGCCGAGCCGATCTACCGGCAGACTTTGCGGTTGATGCAGCAGGCGATCCTCGCCGGCCAGTTGCCGCCGGGCACCAAGCTGCCAAGCTCGCGGACGCTCGCCGAAGACCTCGGTATCGCGCGCAATACGGTGCTGCACGTGTACGACCAGCTGACCGCCGAAGGCTATGTGATCTCGACCACGGGCAGCGGGACGTATGTCGCCGACACGCAGCCGGACACAGCCGCCGTCAACGCGCGGCGCAAGCCGGCGGTCACGGCGGTGGACTCGGAAGGCAAGCCGGTCGCGGTTCCGGGCAAGACGGCAAAGCGCGATCTGAACGATCTGTCCAATCGCGGCCGGCGCCTGATCGGTCAGGCCGGCGTGTCTGCAAAACAGTGGGGCGCGTTCATGCCCGGCGTGCCCGACGTCGCCGAATTTCCGGCGCGAACCTGGAGCCGCCTGCAAGCGCGCTTGTGGAAAGAAGCCAATCCCGATCTGCTGACCTATGCGCCGGGCGGCGGCTACCGGCCGCTGCGCCGCGCATTGTCCGACTATTTGCGGGTCGCGCGTTCGGTGAATTGCACGCCGGACCAGATCATCATCACTACGGGTATTCACCAATCCATCGATCTCGCGGTTCGATTGCTGACCGACGTCGGCGACCGCGCGTGGGTCGAGGAGCCGTGCTATTGGGGCGCGCGCAGCGTGCTGCAGTCGTCGGGAATCACACTCGTTCCGGTGCCGGTCGACGAAGAAGGCCTCAATCCGCGCGAGCAGGATTTGCAGCAACCGCCGCGTCTCGCGCTGGTCACGCCGTCGCATCAATATCCGCTTGGAATGGTGATGAGCCTCGCGCGCCGCCGCACGCTGCTCGAATACGCGCGCCAGCACAACGTGTGGATCATCGAAGACGACTACGACAGCGAGTTTCGCTACGGCAGCCGGCCGCTAGCGTCGCTGCAAGGTCTCGACGACGCAGGTCAGGTGATCTACGTCGGCAGTCTCGGCAAGATGCTGTTTCCCGGCTTGCGCATGGGCTACATGATCGCGCCGGAGCATCTCGTCGATACATTCCGTATGGGCATCGCCGAGCTTTATCGCGAAGGTCAGTTGATGCAGCAGGCGGTAATGACAGACTTCATCATGGACGGTCATCTCACCTCGCATGTCCGGCGAATGCGAGCGTTATACGGTGAGCGCCGGCAGATTCTGATCGATGCGATTACGGCGCGGTTCGGCACCGAACTGCCCGTCATGGGCGACGAGGCCGGTTTGCATCTCGTGCTCGGACTGCCCGATCATGCCGACGATCGCGCGGTCACGGCGGCAGCGTTCGACGCCGGCGTGATCGTGCGGCCGCTCGCGAGCTACTACAGCAGCGATCCGCCCGCCATGCGCGGACTGCTGCTCGGCTACGCGTGCGTGCCGAACGAAAAGATCGGACCTGCGTTCGACACGCTCGCGCGCGTGATCGAGCAGACGGCGCTGAAAAAGCCGACGCGCGCGGCCTGAGGGCGATGCAGGGGGAGCGCGCGAAGGCGTCGCTTACTTCAGCCCAAAATCGACTCGCGTCGTCGCACCTTTATCGTTGATGCCGTCTGCGTCCAGCTTCGGCGCGACGATAAACACACGGCTGCTGTCGATCTTGCCGTCCAGATACTGCTGCACGCTCTGCGCCCGCTGTTGCGCGAGCTGCCGCAAACTGGCCTCGTCGATCGGCGCGTTGGCCGCGAGCGCGCTCTTCATGTCGTCGTCGGGCATGCTCTTCGTCAGGCCGACGAAATTGCGCGGCTTCTTGAAGTCCGCGGATTTATAAGCCTTGGTCAGGTACTTGTCGTATTCCTTCGGATCGACAGTGACGCTCGACAAGTCCACGCTCTGGCCATTGCCCACTACGTCCTTGATTTTCTGCTGTTTGACGAGGCGGTCCACATAGCGCGCGCGCAATGCGGGCTCGTCGAGTTTCGGATCCACGCGGCCGATCAGGTCCATTTTGATTGACGGTTTGGAGCCGAGCGCCTTCACAATCGTGTCGAGCTTCTTGTTGTCGTCTTCCGAGAGCTGCGCCGAGCCCGGTTCGAATTCCACATAGCCCAACTCTTCGCCACTTCCGCCGAACGCGTGGGCAATCAGCGAGAACGGCGCGGTGACCGCCTTTTGCAGCAGATTGAGCACCGCATGCCAGATCAGCCCGCCAATGCTGAACTCGGGATTCGACAACGAGCCTGACACGGGCAGATTCACATCGATTTCGCCGCGCGAATTCTTCAGCAGCGAAATGGCGAGCCGCACCGGCAGTTTGGTCGCCGTGTCGTTTTCGACGTGATCGCCGAACGTCAGCTGATCAATGAACAAATGGTTGTCCGCGTTCAGCTGATCGTTCTCGAGCTTGTAATGCAAATCGACGTTCAACTTGCCCTTGGTGATCGGATACCCGGCATATTTCGCGGAATACGGCGTGAGATTAGTCAGTTCGATGTCGTGCGCGCTCGCGGTCAGATCGAGCGCCGGCTTCGCAATCAGCGGATTGACGGTGCCGCGAATGGACAGCGGACCGTTGGCCGCCAGCTTCGCCGCGATCTCAACCGGCGCAGACGTGGTCGACTGTGTACCGAACGCGCCTACCGTGCCCTGAATGCCGACCAGGTTCGCCGTGTAGTTCGGCTTGATGAAGTTATCGGTGTACGTTACACGGCCTTGCTGCAAGACGAGTTGGCCGAAATGCAGCTTGACCGGATTTTGCGGAGGTGTCGCGGCCGTCACTGTCGCCGGCGCAGCGGACGAAGCCGGCGCAGACGCGGAGGCCACCACGGGCGCCGACGAGTTGACGACAGCCGACGCCGTGGGCGGCGTCAACGGCACCGGTTCGGCACCGCCCTTGTTGTTCTTGTCGCGCGTGAGCGACTGCGCTGCGCCGCTTTCGTGCGCGACCACGTCGGTGAGATTCAGCTTGCCTTGTGCGTCGAGCAGCACGCGTCCATAGAACCTTGTGAAGGTGACGCGCTCCGCGTCCACCGACGTGCCGTGCTCGTCGTAATCCGCTTTCAGCTTCGACAGCGCGAGCGACCGCCATCCCGCGAACGGGTCCGACGTTGCCTTGTCGAGCATCCGAACGTCGACAAGCGCAACGTCGCCGCGATAACTCGCCTTCAACGACTTCGCCTGGCTCAACGCAAGATCGCCGCTGGCATTGAGCAGCGCGCTCGCGATCGCAGCGTTCAACCTGCTGCCGAAATACGGTTCGAAAGCCGCCGCGTCGAGCCGGTTCGCGTTCACCTTGACGGCGACCTTCAGCGGCGTTGCGGTAACGTCGCCCTTGAGGTCGAGCGTGCCTTTCCCATTCAGCGTGGCTTGCAGTTCGACCGGCAGCGGGCGGCCAAGGTCGTTGCTGATCTGCTGCACTTTCAACTGCAGCGGCGTAATGCCCAGTTTCACCGGCTGCGGCGTGGTGTTGTCGGTGAAATTGGCTGTGGCGTCCTTGACATTCAGTTCGCCGATCTTGTAGCGCCACGCCGGTCCTTCGGCTTGTGCTTTCTTCGCCGCATGAATCGCCGTGCGCGTCGGCTCGGCTTCATGAGCCGCCCCGAGCGACGCAAGGTTGATGCTGCCGTCTTTAAGGCGTTGCACGTCGACTGCGAGGCCTGTTGTGTCGACACTCGTGACGTCGGCCGTGCGGGCATTCAGGTCCACCTGCTTGACCTTCACGCTGCCTTGGGCGAGCGCGATGAGCGGCTCTCTACCGCCGCGCGCCGCCACTTTCAACGAACGCAAATCGAGTTGCGTATCCGCGATCATCACGGCAGCCGGGGACTTTGACCAGTTCGCGCCGATATTCGCCGTCGTGGAAAGCGCGCCGTCCGTCACCTGCGCTGTGGTCGCGGCGTCGAGATACGGTTGCAGCAGCGGCAAATTCAGTGACTTGACGTCGAGCTTCGCGCTCGCGGTCTTAGCGGCGAGGCTCAATGCCCCGGCCAGGCCCAGCGAACCGCCGCTGCGCTTCAGGTCGGTATTCAGCGTGTAATGCGCGGGCGCGGTGGCCAGCGTGGAAAAATCGGTCAGCGTGACAGCGAGCTTTTCCAGACCGACGTCGACGGGGCGCGACGCGGCTTCGTCTCGCACGTTCACCGTACCGTCATTGAGCACAAAACGTTTGATCGAGAGATCGAGCGGCGGTGCAGGCTTCGCGGCGTCTTTCGTGGCGTCGGTCTTTGCGGCACTGTTCGCATCGCTTGCGCTCGATGCCGCCGCCGGCGCGCTCGCCGACTCAGCTACCGCTTTTGCAGCGGCCGGCGCGGGTGCGAACATCCGCTCCACGCTCAGCACGCCGCTTCTGTCACGCGCGAGATTCGCGCTTGGCGCGTCGATACGAATATCGTCGAAATGGTAGACGCTTTTCAGCGGTTCGAGCGTGCGCGCGGCGACATGCACGGCGCGCGCAGCAAAAAACGGCGCCTTGCTCGGGTCCTGCACGTTCACGTCGTTGAGATCGACGGTGCCGGCGACGCGCAGCGTCGGCGCGTCGTTCGACATGACGAAGTTCAGTTTCAGATCAGTAGACAGCTTGCCCGACTGCACGATCACGGGCAGCTTTGTCGGCACGTACGAGATCAGGCGCGGCACGTCTAGCCCGTCGAAGCGCAACGACACCTCCGACTCACGCGACGCGGCGAACGGCTTCGTCTTGCCGTCGATGGCAAGCGGACTGCCGTCGATCCGCGCGCGCAGCAACGGCTCGACGAAGATATCGGTTTTGGAAGGCAACGTGGCGATAAACGGAATGCCGAGCTTCCATTGATCGATTACGTGAGTGGCGCCGAGCAGTTTGTCGTCGAATGTGATCTGGCCGTTCTCGAGACGAATGTTCGATACGGAAAAGAGCGTCGGCTTGCTATCTGGCGTGCTCGGCTGCTTCGAAAATTTCTCGATCAGATCGGTGAAATTGAAGCGCTGCGCGTCGTAGCGAACCACATGGAAGCGCGGCGAGTCGAGCTGAACTTCGTCAATAATCGGCGCTGCGCGAAACAGCGAACTCCACGACGGCTGCACGATGAGCCGCTCGATATCCACGAAATTGCCGGCACCGCCGCGTTCGCCGATATGTACGCGGTCGGCTTCCAGTTTGAGCGTGTAGGGATTGAGCGCAATGCGGCCGATAGTTGCGGGCCGGTCGAGCTGCTTGCTGAGTTGCTGTTCGGCGATGTGGCGAATCAGCGGCGGCGCCGCGAAAAAGCCCAGCAGACCGAACAATACGATGAAGATCAGCAGACCTGTGATGACGCGCCTTGTGCGCCGCGATTGCGCGACGTCGCGCATGGTCCGCATGGAAGAGGCGAATGATGCTTTATTGATGCTTGCCATGCTCGGTTTTGGGTAATGCGGCGGCAAGCCCGCCGCTAAACGAAAATCCCGCAAGCGGCAGTATAAGTCGTGAATCTTTCGTGGGATATAAATGTAAGCTGAGCTTACACAATTGCTCGCGCGATAGAGCCGCGCGTCCGTCACTCATATGCTGCCGTAACGGACGCGCTGATCGGCCTTCGAATCTCCCGGACCAGCGTGCAGCAGACTCGTGCGAATTACTGACGCACGACGGCCGGCGGTTGCCAGTTGCCGTCGGTGGCTTGAGGCTTCGGCGCGTACAAACGCAGCACCAGTTGCAGATCCGCGCGCGGCGCCGGCAGCCAGTTGCCGCCCTTGCCGCGCGTGGACGACACGGTCACGTCGAGCGATCCGTCGCGATTGCGGCGCGCGCCGTTGCGATCGCCCACCGCGATACGCGCCGGCGCACTTTCGCCGAGGGCGCCGTCTTTCGTGTAAGCGGTGATCGACCAGAAGCCGCGCACCGGCGGCAACTGATTCGGCTCAAAGTGAATCACGTAGCGATTCGCACCGTTGAGTGCGTGACCGTCGCTGTCCTGAGTGACGACCGCTCGCACTTCGTCGTCTTTGGTGCCGATGCCGGGCTGCGCGTAGGCGGCGTATGCGCGCAGTGCGTAGTCGGGGCCGTAGTTGCCCACGCCATCGCCGAACCAGCTCCAGCCATTTCCGGTCAGCAAGTTCGACGGCGGCGTGACCACGCGTTCGTGACCGTCGGCGAGCCCGGCTGCAATTGCCTCCGATGCGCCAGGCAGCTTGACGGGCTGGTCCGGCGTCACACCAAGGTCGGAGAGGATTTTCAGCGCATGCGGATCGGCAGGCTCCGGCGGGTTGTCGGCCAGGGCCTGCGCGAGCCGGTTGAAGAAGCCATTCGCGTCGAGCGCTGCAACTTGCGCGGCAGGCGTGCCCGATGCGTTCGCGGAAGCGGCGGCATCGGCACTGCTACGCGGCGGCGTAATCGACGCCGAACGCGCGTCGCCCACATAGACGGAAAGCGGCGCGACGCGGATCGCCCGTTGCAGCTTGCGAACCGCGGTCAGATCACGCGTGCCGTTCGACTGGATGCGCACGCTCACCCATGCGTTGCGGGTCGGCACATCGACGCGCTTCACGTTTTTCGGCAGATCGCCCTGCCAACCCGGTCCGACGAAGGCGATGGCTTGAGCCTTGATGCCAGCCGCGCGGGTGGCGAACTGATCGCTCGTCGACCAGACCACGTTGGTCCACATGTCGAGCACACGAGCGTCGACGTAGCGGCCATGCGAATCAGGCAGCGCAATGATCACGGGTTCCGCGCCGACATCAAGCCAGCCGGTCGAATCCAGCGTATCGAGGCTCGGCTGCATCGGATTGGCCGCGCCGATGGGCGGCAGCGCCTGCGCATGGCGCAGCGTATTGAGCGGCGCCCGGCCGGGGTCGGTGCCGACTGCCGCGTCGCGTGCGACGCCCATCAATACCAACGGATAGCCGAACACGTAAGAATCGGCGACTTCGTCCTTAATCCAGCCAGTGGATTTTTGCGTCGTGGAAGGCGTCGACGCACAACCGGTGAGGAATGCGAGGCCCGCGACGGATACGCAGGTCCAGTAATTCGAAAACAGTGCTCGGCGATTTTTTATCATTCGTTCAGTGGGCGGAACATGCTGTCCAAAAGGGAGACGCCGGCGCGAGCGCAACGGTGCTCGCGCGGTCTCCCAAAACCCAGCGCAGCCAGTCCGCGTCGCATCGCCGACAACATCGCGTTGTATCGTATCCGCGCTTCTCAGGCAAGCGCAAAGGCGTGAATAGCATTTTGTTTCCGAAGCGCGGCGCGATTTCCGGTAACGACGGCTCGCCCCCTGTTCCGGAACGTCTCGAAGTCGCGTTTCAGGCATGAGCTTGACCTTCCCATCATGGGAAGGTCGATACTAGACTTCATCATGCCGCTCAATGCCGCCAGCCTGCCCACCATGACCGAACTTGCCACTGCTCCACACGACGCCGACGCCACCCCGACTCGTACCGCCGAACTCGAAATCGGCGGGATGACCTGCGCCTCTTGCGCGATGCGCGTCGAGAAGGCGCTGGCGAAGGTGCCGGGCGTCGCCTCCGCATCCGTGAATCTGGCCACCGAGACCGCGAGCGTCAACCTGACTGCAGCCGCAGCCGCCGCCGCGTCGGACGCGCTGATCGCCGCCGTCAAGAAGGCCGGCTATGAAGCCGCGCTGCTCGCGCCGCCGGATGCAGCGCCGGAACCAGCCGATGCCGGCGTTGCGAGCGCTCCCGAAACGACCGCCGGCGCCGCCGTCCCCACCGCCGCCGAGCGCAAACGCACCCAGACGCGTCGCGAACTGGTAGCCGTGCTCGTCTGCGCGTTGCTGACGTTGCCGCTCATCGTGCCGATGTTGGGCGAATGGTTCGGCGTGCACGCGATGCTTCCGCCGTGGCTGCAATTCGGCCTCGCGTCGATCGTGCAGTTCGTGTTCGGCGCGCGCTTCTATCGCGCGGCTTACCGCGCCGTGCGCGCCGGCGCCGGCAATATGGACTTGCTGGTGGCGCTCGGCACGTCGGCGGCCTATGGCATCAGCGTGTATCAATTGGCCACTCATCCAGACGACGCGATGCACCTTTACTTCGAAGCCTCGGCCGTCGTCATTACGCTGGTGCGCTTCGGCAAATGGCTCGAAGCGCGCGCCAAGCGCCAAACCACCGACGCAATCCGCGCACTGCAGGCGCTGCGTCCCGACCGGGCCCGCATTCGCGTCGGCGCGGACGAGCGCGAAGTGCCGCTCACGCAAGTCAAGGTGGGTACGGTCGTGATCGTGCGGCCGGGCGAACGGGTTCCGGTAGATGGCGCGGTGCTGGAAGGCCGCACTCACATCGACGAGTCGCTGATTACCGGCGAGAGCATGCCGGTGGCCAAACAGACGGGCGACGCGGTGACCGCTGGCTCCATCAACGGCGAAGGCGCCATAGCGGTCACGACAACCGCGATCGGCGCCGAAACGACACTCGCGCGGATCATTCGCCTCGTCGAGAGTGCGCAGGCGGAGAAGGCGCCGATCCAGCGGCTCGTCGACCGCGTCAGCGAAATCTTCGTGCCGGCGATCCTGGCCATTGCCGCGCTCACGCTGATCGGCTGGCTGCTGGCCGGCGCCGGCGGCGAAACAGCGATCCTGAACGCGGTCGCCGTGCTGGTGATCGCCTGCCCCTGTGCGCTCGGACTCGCGACGCCCGCGGCGATCATGGCCGGAACCGGCGTCGCGGCGCGCCACGGCGTGCTCATTAAAGACGCCGAGGCGCTGGAAACCGCGCATCGAGTGAATGTTGTTGCGTTCGACAAAACCGGCACGCTGACGATCGGCCAACCATCGGTGACCGCGTTCGAACCGGTCGGCAGCATGGGCCGCGACGAAGCACTGGCGCTCGCCGCCGCGGTGCAGCGCCAAAGCGATCATCCGTTGGCGCGAGCCGTCGTCAAGGCGCATGAAGCGGCGGCGCCCGGTGCGCGAGTGCTTACTGCGAGCGCCGCACGGGCCGTCGCCGGTCGTGGCGTCGAAGCGGACGTCGAAGGCCGCGCGCTAGCGCTCGGCAGCGCGCGCTGGCTTCGCGAACTTGGCATCGGCCTGCCGCCGGAAGCCGAGGCGCGCGCCCGCGAACTGGAAGCCGCAGGCAATACGGTGTCCTGGCTCATGCAGCGCGATTCACAATCAGGTGTCGCGCTCGCGCTGATCGCGTTCGGCGACACGGTAAAGCCGACGGCGCGCGCCGCAATCGACAGGCTTCGGGCAATGGGCGTCAAAAGCGTGCTCGTCACCGGCGACAACCGGGGCAGTGCGGCGAGCGTTGCAAAAGCGCTCGGCATCGACGAATTTCATGCGGAAGTGCTGCCGGATGACAAGGCCCGCGTGATCCGCGATCTGAAAATGCGCAGCGCGGGCATCGTCGCGATGGCCGGCGACGGCATCAACGACGCGCCCGCACTGGCCGCCGCCGACATCGGCATCGCCATGGCAACCGGCACCGACGTCGCGATGCATGCAGCCGGCATCACATTGATGCGCGGCGACCCGGCGCTCGTCGCCGATGCGATCGATATTTCTCGCAAGACCTGGCGCAAGATCCAGCAGAACCTGTTCTGGGCGTTCGTGTACAACCTGATCGGCATTCCACTCGCCGCTTTCGGCTTGTTGAACCCGATGCTGGCCGGCGCGGCAATGGCATTCTCCAGTGTCAGCGTCGTCACGAATGCGCTGTTGTTGCGCACGTGGAGGGCGAAGGTTTGACGCCAAGGCGCTCGCCACGAGCGCCTCACTATTACAGAAGGCTTCCACTTTCCTAAAGAAAGCGCCGATTGCGGCCGTAAACCAGACACGTTGCCGGAGAGTGCCTCCGCACTAGCCGTGCCTCGTTTGTCCCCTTTACTCCGCATACGCCCATGGAATTTCTCTCTTTGCGCCGCGCCAGCGTCGGCGCCCGGCTCGCCGTTCTGTCATGCGTGCTGGTGGCGTTGATTTTCGCCTCCTTCACGTGGGCGCTCACGCGCAGCGCCGGCAAGCAGGTCAGCGACCAGGTGCTCGAGCGCATCGCCGAAAAGGACCGCTCGATCGCCGCGATGATCACGTTGTTCGACAAGGCGTTGTCTACCGAAGTCGACCGCTCGACGTCGATGTTCGCGAGCTTCCTGCCCACTACCTACACGCTCGACGAAACGCAGAAGATCGACGTAAACGGTGTGGCCACGCCCACGTTCAAGGCCGGCGACAAAGTCCTGAACATGGATTTCAGCATTCCGGACCAGTTTCTCGAACGCAGCGGCGCAGTCGCGACCATCTTCGCCCGCACCGGCGACGACTTCGTGCGCGTGACAACATCGCTGAAGAAACAGGACGGCTCGCGCGCGATCGGCACGCTGCTCGACCGCAAAGGGCCGGCTTACGCGCTTCTCGTCGCGAACAAACCTTATACGGGGCTCGCAGCGCTATTCGGCAAGCGCTGGATCACGCAATACCGGCCGGTTACCGATGCAAGCGGCCGTGTGATCGGCGCGCTGTTTGTCGGCGTGAACGTCGATCAGGAAATCCAGCAGGTCGAAGACGGCATTCGCAACCTGAAGATCGGCGACAGCGGGTATTACTTCGTGCTCAACGCGTCGAAGGGCCCGGATCGGGGCAAGCTGATCGTGCATCCGGCCGCCGCCGGCCAGGCCGCGGACAATGCGAACGCGCCGTATCAGCAGATGCTCGACATGAAGGAAGGCCGGCTCGAATACAGTTCCGCCGACGCCACGCTCGGCGAGAAAGGCGGGCGCAGCAAGTTCGTTTCGTTCATCACGGTGCCGGAGTGGCAATGGCTGGTAGGCGGCATTGCGCCGCGCGACGAGGTAATGGCCGATATCACCGCCACGCGCAATCGCTTCCTGGTACTCGGCTTTGTGCTGGTCGGCGTGTTCGCGGTCGTGTTCCTGTTTGCGGTGCGGCGCCTCGTCAGCCGGCCGCTCGATGAAGCCGCGAGGGCGTCTGAACGCTTCGCCTCGGGCGATCTGAGCGTACGCGTGGCGAAAAGCGCGAGCAGCCGCGCCGACGAGATTGGCCGCCTGATGCGCTCGATCGACGGCATCGGCGAAGGACTTGCACGCATTGTTTCGCAAGTGCGCAGCGCGTCCACCGATATGTCGCACGGCACCGAGAAGATCGCCACGGGCAGCGGCAACATTGCGTCGCGCATCGCCACGCAAGCGAGCAGCCTTGAAGAAACGGCGGCGAGCATGGAGCAGATCACATCGACGGTGCAGCAGAACGCCGACCACGCGGCACAAGCGAACAACCTCGTCACGCGCGCTGCGGACGCGGCGCTCGAAGGTGGCCGTGCAGTGGAACGCGTTGTGTCGACGATGGGCGAGATCAGCCGCTCGTCGCAAAAGATTGCGGAGATCACGAGCGTGATCGAAGGCATTGCGTTTCAGACCAATATCCTTGCGCTGAACGCAGCCGTCGAAGCCGCCCGCGCGGGCGAGCACGGAAAAGGCTTTGCGGTGGTCGCCTCGGAAGTACGCGCGCTCGCTCAGCGCAGCGCGGCTTCGGTCAAGGAGATCGAAGGTCTGATCGCCGAATCGACGGCGACCGTGCAAAGCGGCTTCCAGATTGCCGAGCAGGCCAGCACGACGATGCAAGGCATCGTTCAGCAGGTCGGCCAGGTCCGCGCGATCATGGGCGAGATCAGCGTTGCGTCGCGCGAACAATCGGGCGGAATCGAGCAGGTGAACCTCGCGGTCACGCAGATCGGCGAAGCCACACAGCAGAACGCGACGATTGTCGGCGAAGCGGAAGACGCGGCTGCCGAACTACGGGATCACGCCGCGCGTCTTGCGCAAGTGGTCAGCGTCTTCAAACTGGAAAGCGGGCGGGACTGAGTCGCCGCGGATCGCGGTCGGGTTGTAGAAGCGTCGGTCGTCAGAATTCGACATCCAGTTCGTCGATCTCGTCGGCTTCCTGCTGCGCGTCCGCGATCCATTGCTGCATGTCGGGCAGAGCCATGATGCGCTGCCCGTATTCAGCGATATGCGGTTCGAGCTTCACGTCGTATGTCACGAAACGCGTCACGACCGGCGCATACATGGCATCCGCAGCAGTGCGCTCGCCGAACAGGAACGGACCGCCGTACTGTTCCAGACACTCGTTCCAGATAGTCACGATCCGGTCGATATCCGACTGCGCGCGCGCCCAGACCTTGAAGTCGGGGAAGTGCGCCTTGAGGTTCATCGGCAGCGCGGAGCGCAGCGAAGCAAAACCCGAATGCATCTCGCCGCAAATCGAGCGGCAATGCGCTCGCGCGCGAATGTCTTCCGGCAGTAATGCTGCTTTAGGCCTGACTTCGTTCAGATATTCGGCGATGGCGAGCGTGTCCCAGATCTTGATGCCGTCGTGAAACAGACAAGGCACGAGAATCGAAGGCGACAGAAGTAGCAGTTCGGCGCGCGCCGCCGGATCGTCGATGGGCATCACGATCTCTTCGAACGGCAAGCCGCTGAACCGCGTCAGCAGCCAGCCGCGCAGCGACCACGACGAATAATTCTTGCTGCTGATGGTGAGCGTGGTATTCGCCATACGTATCCCCTCCTGATGAGGCGTTCAACCGACGCCCGACGGCGCACATGCACGTTGCCGTGCGCCGGTGCACCAAAGCGCGGCAAATCCGGACCGCTTTCACGACGCGCGCAAATGCTATGCCAATGTGCCGACGCGACTGCTGCGGGCAAACGCAATGGCATGTGACTTGCCTTCTATTCGGGCTCCTTCATTTCAACGCTCGCGCGCGGATGCATGAACCTGTTCGCCTATCCAACCTATCAAGCGTTCGCGGACATGATGCTGCCCATGCGTCACGGCGCGGCGCTGATGAACCGTTCGCTCGACACGTGGCCCGAGTTCGGCGCGACTTCGCATGGACGGTCGCTTCGCGCGGCTTGCGATCTGCTGACGCTCGCGGGCCTCACACCCGTGCGGCCACCGTTCGAAATCGACAGCGTGATGATGGACGGCAAGCCTGTTCCGGTCGTCGAAGAAGTCGCGGCGCACACTCCGTTCTGCTCACTGCTGCACTTTCGCAAGCAGACGACGGTGCCGGCGCCGCAGCCGCGCGTGCTCGTCATCGCGCCGATGTCCGGCCATTTCGCGACGCTGCTGCGCGGCACCGTGCGCACCATGCTCGCCGAGCACGACGTCTACATCACCGACTGGCATAACCCGCGCGACGTACCGCTGAGTCAGGGCCGCTTCGGGTTCGACGAATTCGTGCAGCACGTGATCGACTTCACCGAAACGATCGGACCTGGCGCGCATCTGCTCGCCGTTTGTCAACCGACCGTTGCGGCGTTAGCCGCCGTCGCGCTAATGGCCGCTGACGACAATCCCGCGCAACCCGCCAGCATGACGTTGATGGCGGGTCCGATCGACACGCGCATCAATCCGACGCGGGTCAACGAACTGGCGAAAAGCAAACCGATCGAGTGGTTCGAGAGAAACCTGATTAGCGCGGTACCGTTCGGCTTTGCAGGCGCGCATCGGCGCGTCTATCCGGGATTCGTGCAGCTGAGCGCGTTCATGTCGATGAATCTGACCCGGCATCTCGACTCGTTCGAAACCATGCATTACGAACGGGCCAAAGGATATCCGGCGAAAGCCGACACGATCTTCTCGTTCTACGAAGAATACTTCGCGACGATGGACCTGACCGCCGATTTCTACCTGGAAACCGTCGATACGGTTTTTCAACGGCACGCGCTGCCGTTAGGCGAACTCACGGTGATGGGCCGGCCGGTCGATCCGTCAGCAATACGCCGTACTGCGTTGCTTACCGTTGAAGGCGAAAAGGACGACATCTGCGCGGTTGGGCAGACGCTCGCCGCCCAGGACATGTGCGACAAGTTGCGGCCATACCTGAAGACACATCATGTGCAGACCGGTGTCGGGCATTACGGCGTGTTCAATGGACAGCGCTGGGAGCGGCAGATTTATCCGCGAGTGCGGGCCGTGATTTACGACAACGAACCTCGCGCCGTGCTGGTGAGTTCGCATGCGCGTACGATCCGGCCGGTGCCCGCCGCCGCGGCCGTTGCCGCCGAACTCATGGCCGCGGCGCCAGTTGCGTCCGCGGTGGATTCCGTCGAACAGTTGGATGCGAAAGCGGTGGTTGTACCGAATGCGCAGGATTCGGGGGAAAGCAGCGCTGCCGCTTCGGCCGCGAAGCCGCGGGCATCGCGTCGACGGCCGCCCGCAGCGCGGTGAAAGCCCGCTCGCACGCGCGGTCTGGACGCGGCGCCGTCTTATGCCGTCGGACGGAACATCTGAAACATGTTGCCTATTTCGGCGTAGTCCCCGCGATAACCGGCGCGCATGATGGGCTGAGCGGCGTGCGTGTCGAACAGACCGTCTTTCAGATACGCCTCGTTGATGTGCACGCCGACCACCTGGCCGAGCGACAGATAGTTGTCCATCGGCTTGCCGTCGAGACTATGCAGCCGCACCACCTGCAGCAGTTTGCATTCGAGCGCGGCCGGCGATTCTGCGACATGCGGCACCTGCACGTTGCGCCCAGGCGCTGGCGTGAGCCCGGCGAGTTCGAATTCATCGACGTGCGGCGGAACGGGCGCTGATGAACGGTTCATCTGCTCGGCGAGCGGTTTCGTTGCCAGATTCCAGACGAACTCGCCGGTCGCTTCGATGTTGGCAACGCTGTCTTTGCGGCCCTCGCTGCAAAAACCGATGATCGGCGGGGAGCTCGCGAACGCGCCGAAGAAGCTGTAAGGCGCGAGATTCAGCGTGCCTTCGGTGTCGCGTGAGGAGATCCAGCCAATCAGCCGTGGCGCGACGATGGCTTTGAACGGGTCATGCGCAAGGTTGTGGCCGGCGGCGGGGTCGTAAAAGTGATGGGACATGGAGCGGAGCGTGAAAAAGGCGACGGGTATTTATACCGCAGACTGACGGGCGGCACATTGGGCCAGACCGAAAACCTGCGATGACTGCCGTACGACACCACGGCAGCCACCTGCCCTCCCGTGGCATTTGTGCAAGTGCCGAGCCCTGGTTCGCTACCCTTGAGCAATGACGCGCTTGCGGCCTGCCTTGACTTGCGCGAGGTGTGCGTCGTCCCAGTCGTAGAAGCCCGCGCCGCTGCGCACGCCGACACGCCCCGCCTGCACCTGTTGGCGCAACAGGTCGAGCACGTTTTCGTCCTTCGCCAGTTCGGGCATCAGATGCGTGGAGATGTCGAGGAAAGTATCCAGCCCGCCCATGTCCGCGGCTTCCAGCGGCCCAACTATTCCCCACCGGCGGCCCAGCGACGCTTTCATGACGCGATCCACCACGTCCGGCGTCGCGGCGCCCGAGCGCACGATATTGAGCGCCTCGCGCAACACCGCGAACTGCAGGCGGTTGCCGACAAATCCGGGAATCGCTTTTGTGAGAATCACCGGCTCCATGCCGATTGCGCTCATCAATTCTGCGGTCTTGGCCGTGACGTCGGGCGCGGTCGCGCTTCCGGGCACCACTTCGACGAGCGGAATCATGTGCGGCGGATTCCAGAAATGCGCGATCACGAAACGCTCTTTTGCGACAAGCGGAGCGACGAGCTGATCCGGCGGGAAGCCGCTCGTATTGCTGGCCAGAATAGCGTTTGGGGCGAGAAGCACAGTCAGCTTCTCATACAGACGGTGCTTCAACTCGAGCACCTCGGGGATCGCTTCGATGACGAAATCCGCCGACCGCATGACGTCCAGTTCCGCGTGAGTCTCGATGAGGGCGAGCGCGGCCTCTTTGGCCTTCGAGTCGATGCGGCCGGCGTCGATCAATTCGTCGAGCACCGCTTCCGCTTTCGGCGCGACGCTCGCAAGACGCGCCGCGTCCACGTCGTGCACGACAGTCCGATATCCGTGCAATGCACTTTGCGTGGCGATGCCGACGCCCATCAGTCCCGTCCCAACCACTCCTATTGCTGCCTTCGCTGCCTTGCTCACGACCGCTCCCTTTGCTGACATCGACGAAAGCGTTAAAGGATAGCGCAGTACGCAATCCGACAATGCCGAATGCGACAAAGCCGGCCTTCCGCGAGGAAGAGCCGGCTTTGCCGGGTTCACGCCGCGCGAAGCGGCGCGGTCATGTGCGAATTAGTAGCGCGGGGGCGGACGATGTTCGTCACGACCGTGGTGACGCGGATCATAGTCGCGCGGATGGTGGCGCATCCAGTCGTCGTGATCCCAATAGCGGTGACCGTCGTAATAGCGGTCGCCATGCCAGCCGATGTTGATCGACACGCCCACCGGCATCATGTGCGGCTCTCCATACACGACCGGTCCCGGACCGCGTTCCACGATCACGCGTTCTTGTGCCGAAGCGCTGCCGGCTGCCAGCAAGGCGCCGCCCGCGAGCAAAGCTGCAATGATCGAACGCGATGTTTTGTTGAAGGCTTTCATAGTTCTCTCCCGTCAAGGTTGAATCGAGCCAGCGCCTTGCAGATCGGGCTTCGAAGTTCCGGCCCGTCAAGGACGCCCTGCGCTTGAAACCAACTTTAGCGACGCAACTCGCATGAAGACGTGAGCACTTGTAAGCGCACATTTCAAAGAAAGGGACGGATTGGGGAACCGCTATTTCGGTTCCGACGTCCGTCCGCATACGACTTTCGCGGCAATTCGTCCGGCTCGCGGGTTGCCAATAGGTGAGGCGCCGTTACATTCATTTCGGCCGGGAAATATTCGGCGACGAAAACAGCGTCGCCAAAGATAGATCGACGCCCTAACGAATGCCCAGATGAAACAAAGCCACGGCGCGCTTTCGCGGACCATGGCTTGAATGACGCACGCGCATTGACATGCGCACCCGGCGCGACGACCGCGCCCGGTTTCCAGACCTGTTATTAGTCGGACAGCTTGATGCCGAACAGCGTGGCTTGCGCCTTGCGCTGACGCTCTGCTTCCCGCGAACGCGCTGCGTACGAATAGTCCGAGTCAAGCGGCAAGTGGGGCGACGCAAAGAGGTCGCTGACCTTTTGGAACAATGCAAAGATGAAGCTCATGGCGACTCCCGGTTAGTACTGCATTTGCTAGGGTTTTCCCTTAAGATGAATTATAGGGTTTTCCCTAGGCAAAAGCTAGTGCAATGCAACATTAATTCGATGCGACGCGCTGTCGCGGCCTTTAGGCAGCAATATTGCGTTGCAGCATTACAACGTCCCTGTTTTATCGACGGCTTCGGTTGCGCGGCGATGGACATGGACGCGGGCGGGGCTTGGCTTCGAGATGGCTACGTGGCGCCCGGTTGGCGCGCTCTTGAGGATTCCCGAGGCGTTCGCACGCCTTTTACCGTGGACCGCGTCGGGCGAGGGGATGGAAGCTGCCGCCGCGGCCGGCGTTTCGCCGGCGCGGCAGGCAGCTGTTCGCAGGTTGTCAGTGCGAATTTGCGGTTTTCGGCTTTCTGATGTGCCGCGCGTGCATGGCGCGCTGGCCGTTCGCGGATTCCGGAGCCATGAGCGCCTGCTGCGGTGCGGGCGGCGGTGTGAGCGTGGGCGGGGCGGCATGGGCGGCTGCATTGGCCATCGCCATTTGTGTGTCGAGCACGCTGGCCATCGCGGTCTGCTGGCTTTGCAACATCTGTTCGATCCGATGCTGTTGCGCGGTGGTTTCGCGGGTGAGGCGCATAAGCAGCATGGTCTGCGTAATGCCGATCGCGACCGTCATGAGCAGCGCGCCGACCACAATCGACAGCATCCATTTCATCCGACGCGAATGGTCCGTCGCTGCACGGCGCTGGTCGGAGATCACGCCGTACAGCGCGTCGACGGTGTCGGCAAAGGCCGTTGCCCGCGCACGATCGAGTTCCGGGGCTGCGCGCTGCACGGCAGCGGCTTCCGCTCGTTGCGCTTCTTGCCAAGGTGCGGCGAACGCCGAGCCCACGTCGGCGGATGAAGCAGTGGCCGGCGTCTCACGCGTTGAGCGGTCCACCTCGGCCGATTCGTTCGCGTTGCGCGCCGATGCCGATGCTGACGTCGCGTCCCTCGCACTGACTTCACCCTGTGCGCTCGCGGCGGACCCTTCAGCTAAGTCCGCCTGATCTGCAACCGCCGCTCCCATCTTCCTGCCCGGAGCCGAACGCTGCGAAGATTTGCCGCCTGCCCCCGACCGGTTGCCCACCGCGGATCCCACCGTCTCGACCTCCCGCTCGGCTGCCTGACGCAGCGCGGTGACACTGCGCGCCACCGTCGCGGCGGCCATCGCGGGGGACAGCGGAGAAATAGCCTCGCGCGGCGATACTACTGTCTCATTCTGGTCATTCAAACCGACAGCCGACGCGGGATGCGCGGCGTCTGGCCCGGTCACTGTCGAGGGCTCGGTTTCGAGACCGCTCAATTGCGCGTCTATCAGGGCCGGCTCATCGGTCCTGGCTGCTCGAGGCGCACGGCGCGCCGCTTTTGCGTCGGCTGACGTGCTGTCGCTCGGCGTATCGAGCGCGCCCACGGCGGCCAGCACGACATCGGGCAGTTCGAAGCCGTGCAGCGTGCCCTGGCGAACGTCGATGTTCATCGTTTCCAGCGTGGCACGCGTCGGATCGTCGGGGAACAGGTCGAGCGTGCTGTCGTCGCGCGAGACGTCGCTCAGTTGTGCAAGGCGTTGTGCCGAGCGCGCGGCGCGCGCCAGCTTTTTTTCGGTTTCGGTCGAGACCGTGGCCTCGCGCCGCTTCTTTGTGGAAGCGTCGCGCCGAGGCCGGGATTGCGTGGATACTGCGGAATCTGCCATAGAGAAAAGAGCGGTCGTCGCGGGGAGCGGGCGCCGGCACCGCTCGTCAATGCCATTGGAATTTTTCGAGACCGCATTGTCGCATGGCGCCCTTCGCCACCGAAGCCATTCGCCGACGTTTTTCCGGTTTCAAGACGACGCGTCGTCCTGCCTGAACTCCCTGACACCGCGCAGTTGGCGCAAGCGCGTGCAGATCGCCTCGTACTCCACATTCGACACGCGATTCAGCGTAATCATGACCTCGTCGCATTCGGGCGTTTCGTCGCTTTGCTGCATGACGAACTGTTTGACGCGCGGGCTCGCTGCGCCAAGTTCGTCATGCAGCGAGTGAAACGTCATGGCGCCGCGCTCGACGAGCATGGTCACCTGGCGCCGCTGCTTGACCGTGATGAACCGCCGCTCAAGGGGCTTGATGCCCGCGAGGATGATCAGAATGATGATGGTCGCCGCGATCGACGCCGTGTAGAGCCCGCCGCCGACCGCCAGCCCGGTTGCGGCGACCGACCACAGGCTTGCCGCCGTCGTCAGTCCGCGGACGATTTCGCCGCGCAGCAGGATCGAACCGGCGCCAAGAAAGCCGATGCCCGAAACAACCTGAGCCGCCATCCGCGAGGGATCCAGCACGACATGCTCGCCTGTGAGCACTTCTGCGAAACCATACGCCGATACGATCATGATCAGCGCCGAACCCACGCATACCAGCATATGCGTGCGCAATCCGGCCGCCCACGAAAGACGTTCGCGCTCGAAGCCGATGACGCTGCCGAGCGCCGCGGCCAACACCAGGCGGGAGACGAGTTCGAGGTTACCCAGCATCGCGTTCTCTCCTTCTTGAAATTATTTGAGCGTTTTCCTCGTCGATTTTGGGCGCCGGATGCGTTCGGTTTCCATTATGCTAAGCCGCAGGCCGCCGCTGCCCGACGCTTGTCCCATGCGTGTCCCATGCGTGCCCCGCGTCTGCAACCTCAGCACGTGTGCCGGTGCGGCCGGCAATTGCACTACCGCTTGACGCACGCTCGCTGACACGAGCGCTTTGAAACACCGCGTTTGAAACATCGCGTTTGAAACAAGACTATGCCCAGCAAGAACCCTGACGCCGCCCCGGCCATCGCGCTCGCCGCGGGACTGCGCGAGCACTTCAACAACGTCATCCTACCGATGTGGCGCGGGCCCGGTTTCAACGGAGCGCTCAAACTGCCGTACGAAGCGCTCAGCGCGGAGCATCACCTTCCAGAGCCCGCGCAACGCTATCGGGCAATGGCCTGCGCGCGCCAACTCTTTGTGTTCTCCGAAGCCGGCGACGCAGCTCACGCGCAAGTCCTGTTCGACTCCCTTACGCACACTTTTCAGGACACAGAACACGGCGGTTGGTTCTACAGCGTCGATGAGCAAGGCGCTCCGCTCGACACCGCGAAAGACCTGTACACACATGCGTTCGTCGTCTTCGCCTGTGCGGAATATGGCCGACGCTCCGGCAATCGCGACGCGCTGGAGATCGTGCATCGCACGTCCGCGCTGATTCAGTCGCATTTTTCCGCTGAAGACAATCTCTTCAATGCTGCACTCACGGCCGACTTCACCGGAGTAACCGGCACACCGGTTCAGAACCCGTTGATGCATTTAACGGAGGCTTGGCTCGCGGCCCGCGAAGCTACGCGCGACAACGCTTTCGACGCCGCACTAAGGCGCCTGGCCGGCGCGGTCGCTCGTCACTTCGTGCATGCGCCGTCGGGCTGCATCGCCGAATTGCCGATTGGCACCGACGACAATCGCCTCGAGCCGGGGCATCAGTTCGAATGGTTCTGGCTGGCCAAGCGGGCAGGCGCGCTATTCGAGGGATCAGATCTGATGGAAACACTGACGCGCGCGTTCGATTTTGCGCAACGCAATGGTGTGGATCAGGAAACGGGCGGCGTCTGTGCGTCGCTCGATGAAAACGGTCGGATCAAAGATCCGACTCAGCGCATCTGGGCGCAAACGGAGTATTTGCGAGCACTAGCGAGCCACGACGAAGCCGTCGTGCGGGCCGATCTGCCGCGGCAAATCGAACTGTTCCAGCAACGTTTCTTGCGGCCGCAAGGCTGGTTCGAATGCAAAACTTCAACGGGTGAAGTAGCGCGCGCCGACATGCCGTCGACCACGCCTTATCACCTCGCAACGGCTTTCAACGCGTTGCCGGCCTGACACGGCAGGCCGACGTACAAGCGAGGCGAACGCTCTTTTTAGCGGCCTCGCCCTCAGTCGAGATCCGCCAAACATTCGCCGCGGCGCGACTCCCTCCCGCCGCCCAGTCGCTCAATACTCTTCGCGCTGCCAAGGGCCCCAATCGGCGCCGGCCGATCTGGTCCGCATATACGTTGCGCTTTGGCCAGTAGGCGTGTCGGACGTGCCGCCTTGCGGCTTACGGTCGGTGGTGTGGAGGGCAAAAGCCTGGCGGTCGTCGGCATCCACGGTGATTCGGCCGACGGGGTCTGGGGCGTCGTCTTGAGGTGATTTAGACTCCAATACCGCGAGATAGGGGGTCAAACGGCTCCAGAACGACGTAAGTTCTTCTTGCAAATAATGTGTCAATGTTTTTCCTGGAAGAGTAATACAAGCAGTTTACCCTACCCGGAGGCACGTCCTTTTTTGTGCCCTCGACGCCTCGAAAAGGCCGAAGCCGGGGAATACCCGAATACTGGTTGATTGGCGTCCATCATAAAGACGTGATACAACTCGTACTTCGCGCTCGATCTCGATTTGAGAAATAGCGGTCGCGAATGCAATACACAACATTTACTGGATCAAAAATGGCAACAGGTACTGTGAAGTGGTTTAACGATGCAAAGGGCTTTGGTTTCATCACGCCGGACGACGGCGGCGAAGACCTGTTTGCACACTTTTCGGAAGTTCAAGGCAGCGGCTTTAAGTCCCTGCAGGAAAACCAGAAAGTGTCGTTCGAAGTGAAGCAGGGCCCGAAGGGCAAGCAAGCTGCGAACATCACGCCGGCCTAAGTACCAACGGTACATTGAGGCACGCGTAGGCGCTTGCGCCTAATACAAGAATGGCCCGCTTCCGCGGGCCATTTTTCTTTTCTGGCTGCCCTATTTTTGAGCGCGAACCGATTAAATCGCGCGCATTCCCGACACCGCAAATTGCCCGAATTCCGCCGGCGTTTCGTCGATCTGTTGTGTGCGCAACACAGCCGCCGAAATTTCGAACACGGAAACCGCCTGCTTCAATTGCTGAGTCTGTTGATGCAGCGAAGCCGCCGCTGCCGCAGCCTGCTCGACGAGCGCCGCGTTTTGCTGCGTCATCTCGTCCATTTGCACAACCGCCTGGTTCACCTGCTCGATGCCCGTGCTTTGCTCGAGCGACGACGCGCTGATTTCAGCCATCATCTGCGTCACGCGCGAGATCGAGGCGGACACGTTGCTCATCGCTTCGCCGGCATGCTCGACGAGTGCCGATCCGCCCTGAATCTCGGCGACCGATTCGCTGATCAACGTCTTGATTTCCTTGGCCGACTGCGCGCTGCGCTGGGCCAGTCCGCGAACCTCGCCTGCCACGACCGCAAATCCGCGGCCCTGCTCGCCCGCGCGCGCCGCCTCGACGGCCGCATTTAGCGCGAGAATATTGGTCTGGAACGCAATGCCGTCGATCACCGAAATAATCTCAGCGATCTTGTCCGAGCTCTGCGCAATGCCGCGCATCTTGTCGACCACCTTGTCGACCACTTCGCTGCCGCGCGAGGTCGCCTCGAGGGCCGTTTCGGCGAGCGCGTTTGCTTCGCGCGCGTGATCGGCGTTCTGACGCACTGTGGCAGTCAATTCTTCCATGCTCGACGCCGTTTCTTCGAGCGATGCGGCCTGGTTTTCAGTGCGTGCGGAAAGATCGGCGTTGCCGGTCGCGATTTCATCGGCGCCGAGGTGAATGGAGTCGGCCGACTCGCGAACGGTCTGCACGGTGCGCGCGACGCTCGCCTGCATCTTGGCAAGGCCTGAGAACAGCCGGCCGATTTCGTTGGTGCCCCGGGCGGCGATCGGCTGATCGAGACGCCCTTGTGCGATTCGGTCGAAGTGACGGCCCGCTTCCTCCAGCGGTGCGACTACGCCACGGCGCAACGCCATATGCACCGCGAACGTCCCGCCGACCAGCGCCAGCAGAATCACAATGCTGACGACCCGGAACGCGGCCATGCGCGCGTCGATGGAATCGAGCGACGCGCGGCTCGCCGCATTGCCGAACTTCGTGAAGTTATGCAACTCGGTCAGATAGCCGTCCTGGAACGATTGCGTCGGCTGGTCGAGAAACGCCTGAATGTTGTTTGCGTCCAGAAACTGCGCCAGTTCCGTGAGCGCGCCATGCAGCTTCTTGTAGCGCTCGGCGAGGGCTGCGGCACGGGCGCCGTTTTCGTCGCTCGTTTTCGGGGCGCTCATGAACGCGTTGAACGATTGCTCGGCGGCCGTCAGCTGCTCGCGCGCATGCTGAACGATTTCGGTCGGCTCCGCGCCGCCGCGCACCATGCGCGTACCGGCCCGGGACAGGTTGATGCGGGCGTCCATCAGATGCTGCGTGGTTTCGTTGACGGCATCCACTTGCTTGAGCGCGATGTTCGAAAGGTCGCCAACGTCGTCATGGGTACGCGTGAGCGACCAGAAACCGAGACCTACCGTGACAAGCTGGAAAACGCAGAATGCGGCCAGGACACACAACAGGCCGGATGCGACCTTGATCTTGCTGAACATCGTGAACACCTGAAAGCAGAGAATGACGGGGAGTACCTCAGGGTTAACGGCAGCACCATTCTTTGCTTAAGGTCAAAAACTCCAAAGATCGCCTTACGTCGCGTTTACGTCGGCCAACGTCTGAATTCCTACCGTCGCAAGCAACAATGCGGGGCAGATATTTCCGATTCACCTTGACGGCGCGCGTTGGCGCTTCCTAGAGTGGGTAGGGACTGACGCGCGTACGCCAGTGCGCACTGCCACCGCAGGCCTTCCTCGAAGGAATCACAATGACCGACCTACTCGACCGGGCGCGCGGCGCACTGCACGCACAGCCGTTCAGCATGCTGTTAGGCGCAGAGCTGATGCACACGGGCACCGACGAACTGACGCTGAGCCTGCCGATCCGCGACGAGTTGCGGCAGCAGCACGGCTTCGTGCATGGCGGCGTAGTCAGCTATCTGGCGGACAACGCGCTGACCTTCGCCGGCGCACTATCGCTCGGGCCCAAGGTCGTGACGGGGGAATACAAGATCAATTACTTGCGCCCTGCGGTGAACGGCACGCTGATCGCGCGGGCGAAGGTGGTGTATGCGGGCCGCCATCAGGCGACCTGCCAATGCAACATCTTTGTGATGGACGGCAACCGCGAAAGACTCGTCGCGGTTGCGCAAGGCACGGTCAACCGGATCGGCGAGAACGGCGATCACGAACCGGCGAATTAACGCTAAAGCTTCAAACGCTCGCCGCCGGCTCCCAGCGGCTTACTCCGCTGCGTAGGTCTTCTGCGTTTGTTCGCCGAGACCTTCAATGCCGAGACGGATCGTCTGGCCGGGTTTCAGATACACCGGATTCGGCTTGACGCCCATGCCGACGCCCGGCGGCGTGCCCGTGGAAATGACGTCGCCCGGTTGCAGGCTCATGCACTGCGACACGTACGAGACCAGCTTGGCAACACCGAACACCATCGTCTTCGTGCTGCCGTTCTGATAGCGGTGTCCGTCCACTTCCAGCCACAGGCTGAGGTTCTGCGGATCGGCGACTTCGTCGCGCGTGACCATCCACGGGCCGATCGGGCCGAACGTATCGAAGCCCTTGCCCTTGTCCCAGGTGCCACCGCGTTCGATCTGCCATTCGCGCTCCGACACGTCGTTGATCACGCAATAGCCTGCGACGTAATCGAGCGCGTTCGCTTCGTCCACATACTTGGCCGGTTTGCCGATCACCACGCCAAGTTCCACTTCCCAATCGGTCTTCTTCGAGCCGCGCGGAATTTCCACGTCGTCATTCGGACCGGAGATCGCGCTCGTCCACTTGTTGAAGATGACCGGCTCAGCGGGCACGGGCAGATTCGACTCGGCCGCGTGATCCGCGTAGTTCAAACCGATGCAGATGAACTTGCCGATCTTGCCGACGCACGGGCCCATGCGCGGATTGCCGTCAACGACCGGCAGCGAAGCCGGGTCCAGCGCGCGCAGGCGGGCGAGGCCCTCGTCGGTCAGCGCCGCACCCTCGATGTCGGCAACTACGCCGGACAGATCGCGGATCTTGCCTTGCGCGTCGAGCAGGCCCGGCTTTTCCTGGCCTTTCGGCCCATAACGAAGCAGTTTCATCGTTGCACTTTCCTCTGGGTTCAGTGGTGTTCGGTTGTTACGTCAGTGCGCCGGCTTGCGACGCCCTGTATCTATGCGTCAATTCGACCAGCCGCCGTCGATCACATGAGCGTGACCCGTGGTGAACGCCGATTCGTCCGACGCGAGATAGAGCGCCAGCGCAGCAATCTCTTCGGCCTTGCCGATTCGGCCCATTGGCTGGCGCGCGACGAACGCCGCCTGCACGGCTTCGAGCGTTGCACCTTGCGCCGCGGCCTGCGCCGCGATCCGCTGTTCGAGCGACGGCGACGACACTGTGCCCGGGCAGATCGCGTTACAGCGTACACCACGCGTGACGAAATCCGCGGCAACCGACTTGGTCAGCCCGATCACCGCCGCCTTCGACGCGCTGTACGCAAAGCGATTCGGCACGCCCTTCACGCTCGACGCCGCCGACGACATATTGATGATCGAGCCGCCGCCGCGCTCCAGCATGGCGGGCAGGAATGCGCGAATCATCCGGTACATTGCCTTCGCATTGAGGTCGAACGCAAAGTCCCAGTCTTCCTCGCTGCATTCGAGGATCGAGCCCGCGTGCACGAAGCCTGCGCAATTGAACAGCACGTCGATCGGGCCGACTTCTGCGGCCAGCGCCTTGATGGCCTCGCCATCGAGCACGTCCAGCTTGCGCGCCTCGACGGGCTTGCCCGCGAGCCCGTCGATGCGAATGTCGGTGGCGATCACGCGCGCGCCTTCGCGCGCGAACATTTCGGCGGTTGCGAGGCCGATGCCCTGTCCCGCCGCGGTGATCAATGCTGTCTTGCCGGCCAGTCTTTGTGTCATCTACGACTCCAGTTGAATGGGCTAAACGTGTTCATCACGTCACAGTCGATAAAACGCGGCGGCGTTGCCGCCGAAAACCGCTTCGCGCTCGCCGTCGTCAAGCGACGCAAGCAGCGTGTTGGCCACCGAATGCCACAGCAGATAATCGCCGTTCAGTTCGAGCACGGGCCAGTCGCTGCCCCACATCAGCCGCGCGGGGCCGAACGTAGCAAGCAGGTGCTCGACGTATGGGCGTAGTGTCTCTTCGGTCCAGCCCGGCGACGCCTCGGTTGCGAGCCCCGACAGCTTGCAGTGCACGCCCGGCAGCTTCGCGAGCCGCGCGATTGCATCGGCCCATGTTTGCCAGCCGGCCTGACCGTAGCGGATGGGCGGCTTGGCGCCGTGATCGACCACGATGCGCAGCGACGGAAAACGCCGCACGAACGTTTCCACGTGGTCGACATGCCGTGCGTAGATCAGCGCGTCAAAGGCGAGGTCGTGCGCGATCAGCGCTTCGATGGCAGGCGCGAGATCGGGGTTCGCAATCCATGTATCGTCGGGCAGGTCTTGCAGCATGGGCCGCACGCCCTTGAACTTGGGCTCTTGCGCGAGCGCTCCGATCAAAGCGGGAGCCGTAGGCAGCAGGAGCGGCACCCAGCCGACCACGCCGGCAATGGACGGCTCGTCGCGCGCAATGTCGAGCAGATAACGCGTTTCGTCGATGGTCGGCGCCGCCTGCACCACGACCGTTCTCTCGATGCCCGCCCTCTCTCGCAACGGTTTCAGATCCGCGGGACCGAAAGGGCGGTACAGAATTTCGAGCTCCGGCGTAAGCCATTCATAGTCGCCGCGAGCGGGGTCCCAATAATGCTGATGAGCGTCGATATGCATCTTCACGTTCAGTTCTGTGGCGCGGGCGCGCGAGGGTCGAGCAAGCCTTCCTCGCGCAACGCGGACCACAAGGCCGCGGGAATCGGCAACTCGAACGACGCAGCGTTCTCACGCAATTCGTCGGCACTGCGCGCGCCGGTCAACACGGTGGCGACCGCCGGATGCGCATACGGAAACTGCAAGGCTGCGGCGGCGAGCGGCACGCCGAGGTTTCGGCAAACCGTCTCCAGTCGCGCCACTCGCTCGATGACTTCGCGCGGCGCCTCGCCGTAATTGAATTTCAGATCGCCTTCGACGCCGCGCGCCAAAATGCCCGAGTTGAACGCACCGCCTAACAGGATGCTGACGCCGCGCTTTTCGCACGCCGGCAAGAGGTCGTCGAGAGTCGCCTGTTCGAGAAGCGTATAACGGCCCGCGAGCAACGCGCAATCGATATCGAACTCGGCCATCGCGTCGAGTATCACGGCGCCTTCATTGACGCCGAGCCCCACGGCCTTGACCGCGCCGGCCGAGCGCAGTTCGTCGAGCGCGCGAAAACCACCGCCTTCGGTTAGTTGCCGCCAGTAATGAGGATTGTTTTCGCCGTGCGTGACCCGCCCAATGTCGTGGACCAACAGAATGTCGATATCGACGATGCCGAGGCGCTGCTGGCTGTCTTCGAACGAACGCAGAATACCGTCGTGCGTGTAGTCGTAAATCGCTTCGAAGGGCAGCGGATCCTGCCAGCCTTCGCTGCCGTCGTAGGGGTGGGTGCGCGGTACGAAACGGCGGCCCACTTTCGTTGACAACACATATTCGCTGCGTGGATAGCGGCGCAAAGCGTCGCCAAGACGATGCTCCGCTTTGGTGTGGCCGTAATGCGGCGCGGTGTCGAAGTAGCGCACACCGGCGTTCCAGGCGGCCGCGACGGTGGCGTGTGCTTCTTCTTCGGACAGATCGCGGTAGAGGCCGCCGAGCGGCGCTGTGCCGAGGCTCAATCCGGTTACTTGCAATGCGCTGCGGCCAACGCGGCGGCGTTGCTGGATTTTCGAACCGTTCGTTGCAGTCATTGAGCGTGTCTCCTTCTTGCTCCGGTCGCATGCAAGTGGTTGCTGTTGCATGCTCGTTTTATCACACGGCAAGGCAACGCTCAGTGCGGCGCCACGGTAACCACGCGTCGAGGCGCGACGGTGTTCGACGGCAAGCATGCCGGCCCGACCGGCTCGAACGTCTTGTACGTAAGAATGAATTCCTGATGACCCAGCATTTCCGACTTGGAAGGCGCACCTTGCGACACCGCCACCGTCTGCTCGAACACTTCGCGTCCCACTTCGTCGAGCGTGCCGCGGCCTTCCAGAATACGGCCCGCGTCCACGTCCATGTCGCCAGCCAGGTTCCGATACGTCGCGGGATTCGCGCATATCTTGATGACCGGCGAAATTGCCGAGCCGACCACCGAACCGCGTCCGGTCGTGAACAGAATGACATGCGCACCGCACGCGATCAGTTCGCCGATTTCCGCGTTATCGCTAATATTCGGGAAGCCGAACCGCGGCTCGCCGTCCGGCACCACATCGAGCAGATAAAGGCCGCCGGTCGGCGGAATATCGCCCGGCTTCACGATGCCCGCAATCGGCGACGCGCCGCTCTTCGCATACGCGCCTAGCGATTTCTCTTCCTGCGTGGTGAGGCCGCCGTCCGCGTTGCCGACCGCAAAACTACCGTGGCCGAGAATCGAGTAATAGCGCGCCGCTTTCGCGACGCACGCGACGATCGCGTCGCCCAGTTCCGGCCGCGCGGCGCGGGTCTTCATATGAAATTCGCAGCCTACCAGCTCGCCGGTCTCTTCGAAGATGCAGGTCGCGCCCGCGTCGATCAGATGATCGAACGCGCGGCCAACCGCCGGATTCGCGGTGATGCCGCTCGTGCCGTCCGAGCCTCCGCAGATCGTACCGATCACCAGCTCGCTGAGCGTCATTGGCACTTTCTCTTGTGCGGCGAGTTGCTTGCGCGCGCCGCGAACCCAGTCGACGCCATATTGGATCGTGCTGCGCGTGCCGCCCTTTTCCTGGATCGTCAGCACTTCGACGGGGCGGCCACTCGCGCGGACCACGTCGACGAGATAGTGCTTGTTCATGCTCTCGCATCCCAGCGAGACGAACAGCACCGCGCCGACGTTCGGATGCGTTGTGAGCCGCTCGAGCATTTTCTCCGCGTACTCATTCGGATAGCAGCCGGGAAAGCCGATCAGATGAACCGGCGGCTCGCGCCCGGCAGATCCGTCGGCAAGCGTGTCGCCGAACGCGTCGAGCGGCTCGCGAAACTGTGTGACGATCTCGCGCGCCACATGATGCGCGCACTCGACCAGATAAGCGACCGCGACGACATTGCGAATGCCTTTGCGGCCATCGCTGCGCGGATAGCCTTGCAGCATGGGCTGCTGCGCGGAGGCAGCTGCTACGGAAGTGTCAGTCATGGTCGTTCCACCGCAGCGCGAAGCCGCGTCGTTATGCGCGAATCAGTGATGTACGAATTGATGACCGGCGTCGTGCGTATAGGTCGGCAGGTAATCGCTTTCGAGGTTGTGCGTATGCAGATGCGCCCCGCGCTGCACCGCTTCAGTCACATGACCGATCACTGCGCCGTAGCGCAGCACCTTGTCGTTCTTCGCGAGATCGCGGCGCGCTACCTTGTGCCCGAGTTCGATGGTTTGCGAGAGAGTCACGCGCTCCCCTTCGATCTCCAGTTGCGTGCCGGCGTCGAGCCGCGCCGCCGCGATCAGGCAGTTGTCCTCGGGACTGAGCAGGATCAGACGCGGATCCGTTTGCGGGCGACTGGTCAATGAGTTCTCCGTTAGACCGTGGCGACGCATGCTTCGAGCGGACATGCTAATTCACCAATGAACGCATTATTCATATATGCACTTTTCGAAGTCAAGGGAAGTGCACTGCACCAATGGTCCGTGTTTTCCCTGGACGCATCCGCTCGCAGGAATCGGCCGCCGCACTTACACTCAAGCGCCAGGTACGAACAGCCCACGGAATGACCTTACGATGGACGCAGAAGACAAAGACGATGCCGACCGTTATCGCGCTCCTGCGCTCGACAAAGGTCTCGACATCCTGGAGTTGCTTGCAGAGCAGAAGCAAGGCCTCACGCGCGCCGAGATCACCAAGCTGCTTGGACGCAACGCGAGCGAGATGTACCGGATGCTCGAACGTCTGGTCGCCCGGCAATACGTGGTGCGTTCCGCGAGCGGCGATCGTTACTCGCTGAGCCTCAAGCTGTATGCGCTCGCCCATCGTCATCCGCCGATGAACCGGCTCATCTCCGAGGCGTTGCCGCTCATGCAACGTTTCGCGGATGCCGCCGAACAGTCGTGTCACCTTGCCGTGTATGACCGCGGCAATCTGCTTGTCATCGCGCAAGTGGACGGACCGGGCACCTGGGGCATGTCGGTGCGGCTCGGATCGCGGGTCGGCCTGATCGACACCGGCTCGGGCCGCGTGATGCTCGCATTCCAGACGATCGAGCAGCGCGCGCAGATGCTCGCCGAGCACACCAAGGTGAAGGGCGAAGTGACGATAGACCGCGACGCACTCGAAGCAGCGTGCGAACGGATTCGCGCCGCGGGTTTCTCGCAGAAGGACAGTCAGCAGACGTTCGGCGTGACCGACGTGACGTTTCCGATTCTGGGCCCGTCCGGCCAGGCAATCGCGGCGCTCACGTGCCCTTATCTGAAGCGTATCGACGAATACGTCGCGCCTACGCTCGCTGCCGCGACTACGCTGCTGCGCGAGACGGTTCAGGCGCTGTCCATGTTCAGTGAGAAGGTTGTCTGACGCGCGGCCGCCTGACTCGATGCAGACCGCTCGCGCGCATGGTTTAGAATGGCGACCCTCTCAAAAATGTCGCCGCATGAATCCGTTTATGCGCGCCCTTCGATAAGCAATGGCGAAACTTCTGACCGATTCCGAATTCCAGCGTTTTTCCGAACTCCAGCAGAAGCAATCGAGCTTCACGATCACGCCTGCAGAAGCCGACGAACTCCGCGACATCGTCGCTCATGCGCAAAAGCGGCGTGACGACCGTGCGGCAGCGATGAAGAGCATCGAGACTTTCATCCAGCAATTCGACATCAGCCCCGACGAACTGTTTTCACCCGAGCAGATTGGTGAAGCCGCGCGCACGTATGGCCTGATTCCCGCAGCCAAGAAAGAACGCGTGCTGCCGCCCTCGTTCACGTTCAACGGCAAGCCGTATCAATGGACGACGCGTCAGTTGCCGGACGATATCCGCGTGCCGCTATTCGATGCATTCAAGGCGGGGCAGTCGGTGAAGTCGTTTATCGCGACGCCGAAGGATTCGAGCCGCTGCGCGGCAACCATCGCGCGGCTGGAACGCGAAACCGGTGCGGTGTATGCGGATGCGTGGCTCGAAGAGTTGGCCGTCACGCGAGCGCAGGTCGATGAAGCGGCTGGGAAGCTGCCGGCCTGATCGCCTGCTGTTGCGGAGGTGCTCGCACCTTCGAATCAACGCGCGCCGCGCATCGTCGCGGCGCTCTTCTCCTGCTCCGGCTCTTTCTCCAGCGCCATCCGGAAGCCCACCACACTCGGGTCTTCCGTCGGCGTGATCGTGAAGCCGCTCGCTCTCGCGAGCGCGATCATCGCAGTGTTCTCCCGCAACGCCTCGCCGACAAGCCAATGTATACCGCGCGCACGCGCATACCGGATGATTCGGTCTGTCAGCAACCGGCCAAGCCGTCGCCCTTTCTGATCCGAGCGAATGGCAACTGCGAATTCCGCCGTTTCGTTATCCGGGTCCGCCACCGCGCGCACCACGCCGAGCGTGCGCGCCAGGCCCTCGTCGCTTTGCACCGTCGCGATCAGCGCCATTTCACGGTCGTAATCGATCTGCGTCATGCGTGCGAGCTGCGAATGATCGAAGCTGCCTACTGCACCGAAAAACCGCAGCCGCAAATCCTCGGGCGTCATCGCTTCGACGAAGTCGTGATGCGCGGCCTCGTCTTCGGGGCGAATCGGTCGGACCGTTATACGCAGACCTTGCCAGTCGAGTGTCTCCTCGAAGCGGCGCGGATACGGCATGATCGCGAGGCGGCTGCGCGTCGGCGCGATACGGAGCGTGGGTGCGACAACCGTCACATGATCGCGGTACAAGCGCAGCGTGAGCCTAAGACCAACGATTTCCCTGACGTCGCAGACGGCTTGCGAGAGCGCCGTCAACGCGGCTAACGCAGGCTCCGGCGCGATCAGCCGCGCATACGGCGACCGTGTGACGATGTCGCGGGCGAGCGTCGGATTGAGCGGCGGCAGACCATAGAGTCGCAGCGGCTCGGAAACACCATCGGCGGACGGCGCCGTGAAGCGGAACACAGGACCGAAGTTGTCGTCGTCATGAAGCTCCACGGCGATGTCGACTACCGGCTTGCGCTCAGACGGCGGGCTGGTTTCCGCACAGTCCGATTCGCGCGAACTTTGCTCCGCGTCGGGACGCTCGCCCACGCCCGCTGCATTCGCTGTCGGCACCGTTTCTATGTCGAGCCCGAAACGTTTCAACAAGTCCGCTGCCGCTTCACCGGTTAATTCGCGTTCCCCCGCAGCAAGCGCGGCGCGAGCCTGCGCCTGCGCGGCGTCGATCGCATCAGGGACTTCCGCTGGCAGGCCCTCCGGCGTCTGCATCAGCAATTCGCGCCCCATCCGGTAATCGACGAGACGCGCGAATGCGCGGGCGAGCCGCTGCGGCGTCGTGTGAACCGGAATTCCTTGCGCATGCAACGCGTCGCGCGTAGCAGCGTCAAGTCCGCCAAAAAAGCATGCGAGCAGTCCGCGATACGCGTACCGCTGATTTTCGATCAGCGCCTGCGCCACGTCGCCGACCGGCGCGCCATGCGTCGAAGCATGCACGACGAATGCCGTGCCGGTGCCGCGATGCTCGGCAAGCAGCTTCAGCGCCGTGCCGAAGTGCTCGGGACGAGCGTCGTCGCCGAGTTGCAGCGGGTTGCCGCCTACCGCGTGCGGCAGCGCCTCGTGCAGCGCCTGCGACGCTTGCTCCGGCCACGGCGCGAGCGTATCGCCCGCGGCGGCGAAGGCGTCGCACGCAAGCGTCGCGAGGCCACGGTCGCTAGTGATCAGCGTCGCGGTCGCACCCGCTGCGACGCGACCCACGCCAAGCGTTTCGATTTCGTCGAGCAGGTCGTCGAGCGCGTCGACGCGTACCATGCCGGCGCGGCGAAATGCGGCGGTATAAAGCCCGTCGGCGGGATCGGCGCGGCCCGAGCGCAGAGCAAGCACGGGCTTGTTGCGCGCCGCCGCGCGAGCCGCCGACATGAATTTGCGCGCCGCCTTGACGCTGTCCAGTTCGAGCAGGATCGCGCGCGTGCCTGGGTCGCTCGCAAGATAGTCGAGCACGTCGCCCGCGTCTACATCCGCCTCGCCGCCCAGCGCGATCGCGTGCGAAAAACCGAGGCCGCGTGCATGCGCCCAGCCGAGCACCGCGTTGGTCAGCGCGTTCGACTGCGAGACCCACGCCACGCCGCCCGCCTTCACAGTGCACGACGGCGCGCCGAAATGCGCGCGCAGCGCCGGCGTCACTACGCCGAGACTGCCCGGTCCAACGATTCGCAACAGATGCGGCCGCGCCGCCGCCAGCGCATGCCGCAGCGCGAGCCTGTCGTCTTCGCAACGCATCTCGCCGACAATGATCGCCGCGCGCGTCCCTAAACCGCCGAGTTTGTGAATGATGGAAGGCCAGCTCGCCGCCGGCGTGCAGATAAGTGCCACGGTGGGCGCTTGCGGCAAGTCGCCGACATCGCCGATTACCGGGTGCCCGCTCAGCGTTTCGTATCTCGGATTGACCGGCCACAGCGGGCCCTCGAAGCCGCCTTCGAGCAAGCGCGCCCAGACCATCGCGCCGGTGCTGCCCGGCCGCTCGGAGGCGCCGATCACGGCGACAGATTTGGGTCGGAACAACGCGTCGAGATTGCGAACGGTCACAGGCGCTCCGCAGATGAAAATGGCGCGCCGCTCGGACGTCGACGCGCGCGTGTTCCTCAGCATAGGCGAAGAGCGGCCATCGCGCGGCGCTTCTCGCGCACGAGCCACAGCCCTGGCAATCGGAGGTTGACCGGCGCAACCGCGCATTGGGATTTTTTTAGCGCGCACAGGCAAAATGCAGTGCTTCAATGCGACAATTGCAGGCGATCCGCGCGCCTTCACATCGGCCGCACTGCCCCGCACGATCCAAGAGACAGAAGGTGATGTATGCGACGCTTGCCATCGCTCATCGCGTTGCGCTTTTTCGAGGAAACAGCGCGCCACATGAGCTTTAACCGCGCGGCGAGCGCGCTATGCGTGACGCAAGGCGCCGTTAGCCGGCAAATCAAACTGCTCGAGGAATCGCTCGGCGCGAAGCTGTTCGAGCGCGATCACAAAGGCATTCGCCTGACGCCCGTGGGGCTGCAATTCCTGCCTTGTCTGTCGGACGCGTTCGACACCATCGAGCGCGGTTTCCGGCAAATCACCGCGGCAAAGGGCCGGCGCCGTCTCGTGGTGGCCGTACCGCCTACCTACGCGACCCAATGGTTCTCGCCACGGCTTGGTTCACTCGCCGATGAGATGCCCGACGTCGAATTGTCGATTCGCACCGAGCCGACCGCCGACTGCCACTGCACGATCCGCTTCGGCCGTCATGCATTGCCCGACGCACATTCCGAATTGCTGATGACCGAGCGCCATGCACTGGTGGGCGCGCCGATGCTGCTCGGCGAGCCGCTCGACAGGCTGCTTGAACACATGCCCGCGCTGCACGTGCTGCACAACGACGCGAGGCTGGACTTGTGGCCGAACTGGCTCGCCACGGCAGGGCTGCCCGCGCGTTACGCGGATAACGGCATTGAATTCTCGACGCTGGAACAGGCGATCCGCGCCGCGCGCAAGGGCGCGGGCCTCGCTATCGTCGACAGAAATATGATCGTCGAGGAACTGGCGGACGGCAGCCTCGCGCAGTTCTCCGATGTCGAAGTGGCCGGCCCGTTCGGCTACTGGCTCGACGTCGCGCCTCAGCACGCCGCCCTCGAATATGTGCAGGCGTTCGCGGGGTGGTTGCGCGAACAAGTACTGAACATGGGCTAACGGCTATTCCGTCTAATGGCGAGCCGAAGGTGCGCCTCGAAATAAAAAAGCCGCGTGCATGACACGCGGCTTTCTCTGATCTGAACAGGCTCCGCCAGCCACATGCGCTGGCGGACGGGCTCAACTCGTCACATTGCCTTCTTGAACGGCGCGCCCGAATGCTCGCGCAACTCGTTGAACACGATTTTCGGCCATGCCTTTTGCGCAACTTCGATCTCCGACACATGCGAGGCCAGATACGTGGGCGCGTCGGATGCGTCGAGCGCGATGCGTGCAGCGTATGAGTCGGTGAAGCGGCGCAGTTCCGCAGGGTCGTCGCACGTCACCCAGCGGGACATGCGGTAGCGCGCGGGCGCCATGCGCACGTCGACCTTGTATTCGGTCGACAGACGGTGCGATACGACTTCGAATTGCAGTTGGCCAACCGCGCCCAGAATCATCAAACCGCCCACTTCGGGACGGAACACCTGAATCGCGCCTTCCTCGCCAAGCTGCTTGAGCGCCTCGCCGAGTTGCTTTGCGCGCATTGGGTCGACCACCTCGACGGTCTGGAAAATTTCCGGCGCGAAGAACGGTAGTCCGACGAACTGCAACGCCTCGCCTTCGGTCAACGTATCGCCGAGGCTCAGCGTGCCGTGATTCGGAATACCGATAATGTCGCCCGGATACGCCTCACTCACCGTCTCGCGCCGCTGCGACAGGAACGTCACAACGTTATTCGCGCGAAAAGTCTTGTTCGAACGCGTCACCTTCACGGCCATGCCGCGCTCGAAACGCCCCGAACACACACGAATGAACGCCACGCGGTCGCGGTGCGCCAGATCCATGTTCGCCTGCACCTTGAAAACGACGCCGGTGAACTTCGGCTCGTCCGGCATCACCGGACGCTGCACCGTCATGCGCATCGACGGCGGCGGCGCCAGGTCGACCAGCGCGTCGAGAATTTCCTTCACGCCGAAGTTGTTGATCGCCGAGCCGAACAGCACCGGCGATTGCTGACCCGCAAGAAACTGCTCGCGGTCGAAATCGGGCGTTGCGCCGGTGATCAGGTCGATCTCTTCCTTTGCCTTGGTCCAGCTGTGGCCGAAACGGCGCTCGCCTTCTTCATCGCTCAACGCTTGCAGCGTTTCAACCGCGCCGCCGGCCGTGTCCTGACCGGCCCGGAACACACGAACCTGATCGCGCTGGATGTCGTAGACGCCCTGGAATTCCTTGCCCATGCCGATCGGCCACGTGAACGGCACCGCCGCGACGCCGAGATGCTGCTCGATCTCGTCGAGCAGTTCGAGCGGCTCGCGCACCTCACGGTCGAGCTTGTTGATGAAGGTGACGATCGGCGTCTTGCGGCTGCGGCACACTTCGAGCAGCTTCAGCGTCTGCGCTTCGACACCGTTCGCGCCGTCGATCACCATCACGGCCGCATCCACCGCCGTGAGCACGCGATATGTGTCTTCGGAGAAGTCTTCGTGGCCCGGCGTGTCGAGCAGATTAATAACCGCGTCGCCGTACTCGAACTGCATCACCGAACTCGCGACGGAAATGCCGCGCTGCTTTTCGATTTCCATCCAGTCGGAAGTCGCGTAGCGATTGCTCTTGCGGCCCTTCACGGTGCCCGCAATCTGAATCGCGCCCGAAAACAGCAGCAGCTTTTCGGTCAGCGTGGTTTTGCCCGCGTCCGGGTGGGAAATGACCGCAAAGGTGCGGCGGCGTTTGAGTTCGGAGACTGACATCGGGTCTGGCGGTCACGGATAGGGGTTCGGCGGTCTTCGGAAGCTTGTGGCCTCCGGGCTGCCACGCGTGGCGCGGCGGCGTCGAGCTGCGGGAGTCGGGTCGGGAACCCGCATCACTATGGCAACCGGGCCGCGTCGGAAAACAGGTCGGGAACGAGCGTTCGACAATACGGATAATCGCCAGCGCAGAACAGCGCAGGGAACGAATGATACACGCCGGGACGGCGGACGTGGGAAAGCCGCCCGCGAGGGGCGGCCGGCCGGCGCTACTGTCAGAAACGTTCGCCGGGCGGTGAAGCGGCTACCTTTGGCCCGTAACCGCGCCGCCGCCGGGTTGCACGCTTCGTGTCCTACTAGCCGCCGCTGGCTTCGGTCAACGTCAAATGTTTAGTCTCCGGCGCCCAGGCAATCGAAACGATCATGCCGACCAGCAGCACGGCCGCGAGCACGAACATTGTGATGTGAAAGCCGAGCGTGGCGATGCCGAGCGGCAACAGAAACGTCCCCACTGCGGAGCCGAGACGGCTGCAAGCAATGGCCAGTCCGACGCCGCAGGCGCGTACTTCGGTGGGAAAACACTCGGGCGGGAACACGCCGACCAGGTTTGAGAATGCCGACATGGTCAGCGTGAAAATGCCGAACGCGACAATCATGGCGAGCGTCGCCGATTCCGGCAGCAAGCTGAGCGCGATCAGCGACACGCACGTCACCGCGAACGAGCCGATCAGGAAAACGCGCCGCGGCAGTTTGATCGTGAGCCAGATACCGATCAACGCGCCAAGCACGAGAAAGCCGTTCAGCAGCAAATCCGCGCCTGAATCGTTGTTCAGATGAATCGCCTTCAAGATGGTCGGCAAAAATGTGTAGACCGCGAAATACGGAATCACGAGGCACACGAAAAACGCGCAGTTGAAGATAGTCCGGCGAATCAGGTCTTTCTCGAAGAGACGCATGAACCCGCCAGCCGATTGCGCGTGCTGGTCGTGAGCGCCGTCGAGCGTGACGTTCTCGCCGAAGTGCTTGAGCACGACCGACCTCGCCTCCGCAATCCTGCCTTTGCCGAGCAGCCAGCGCGGCGACTCGGGCGTGCCCATGCGCAACACCAGCACGATCAGCGCCGGAACGCCCGCAGAGGCGAGAAGCCAGCGCCAGGCATCGGGCGAGGCGTCGGCGTAATGCATGCCGAGCACGTTCGCCACCACGTAACCAATCGTCCACACGACGCTGAACGACCCGAGCAATGTTCCGCGATGCTTACGCGGCGAGAATTCCGCGAGAATCGCATGTCCCACCGCAAAATCGCCGCCCATGCCGAAGCCGATCAATACGCGCAGCATGCAGAGTTCGAAAGGCGAGTGCACATAGAACTGCGCAAACGCGGCCACGGTGATGATGACAAAGCTCAACAGAAAGATTTTTTGCCGCCCGAGCCGATCCGACAGCCAACCGAACACCAGGCTTCCAAAGAAAATGCCCATCAGCGCCGAACTGCCGATCATGCCCATCCAGAATGCGTCGAGTGGCATTTGACGATTCATCGCGGCCAGCGCGTAGCCGATTGTGCCGAGCGCGAAACCTTCGGTGAAATGCGCGCCGAACGTGAGGCCGGCGATCTTCACGTGGAACGCGTTCAACGGCACGTCGTCGATGGAAATGGGGCGGTTCGCGGACGGCGCCGCAGCCGGGAAAGTGGGGGCGAGGCCGAGAGGGCTCGCCTGGACATCCTGATTACTCACGCTGTCTCCTTGATTTATTGGCTTTTTCGGGCGGCGAACGCGATGCGCTTCCGCCCGTATGAGGTCTGACGATCAGCGTCCGAGCCCGCCCATCATCATGTATTTGAGTTCGGTGTATTCATCGAGCCCATACTTCGATCCTTCGCGGCCGAGGCCCGATTGCTTGACGCCGCCAAACGGCGCGACTTCGGTGGACAGAATCCCTTCGTTGATGCCGACCATGCCGCTTTCGAGCGCCTCGCCCACGCGCCATGCACGCGCCAGATCGCGCGTGTAGAAGTACGCGGACAGCCCGAACGGCGTCGCGTTCGCCGCGGCCACGGCTTCGTCTTCGGTCTTGAAGCGAAAACACGCGGCGACCGGTCCGAAGGTCTCTTCCTGCGCAATCAGCATCGAACTGGATGCATCGACCAGAACCGTCGGCTCATAAAAGGTGCCGCCAAGCGCATGCGGCTTTGCTCCGGTCAGCACTTTCGCGCCCTTTTGCAACGCGTCGGCCACATGCGCCTCGACCTTCGTCAGCGCGGCCTGATTGATCAGCGGCCCTTGTTCGACGTCGCCTTGCAACGCGTTGCCCACGCGCATCTTGCGCGCCGCCTGCGCGAGCGCCAGCGTGAACGCATCGTAAATGCCGTCCTGCACGTAAAAGCGATTGACGCACACGCAGGTTTGTCCCGTGTTGCGGAACTTGGACGCCATCGCGCCTTGCACGGCGGCGTCGAGATCCGCGTCGTCGAACACGATGAACGGCGCGTTGCCGCCCAACTCCAGCGAGAGCTTCTTCAACGTATCCGCCGACTGCTTCGCGAGCAGCTTGCCCACGCGCGTGGAGCCCGTGAACGAGAGCTTGCGCACTACGTCGGATTCGGTGAGCGCGCCGCCAATTGCGACGGCATCGCCGGAGACCACGTTGAACACCCCCGGCGGAATGCCCGCCTTCTCTGCGAGCACGGCCAGCGCCAATGCGGACAGCGGCGTTTCCTCGGACGGCTTGAGCACCATCGTGCAACCGGCCGCCAGCGCGGGGCCCGCCTTGCGCGTGATCATCGCGAGTGGAAAATTCCACGGCGTGATGGCCGCGACTACGCCGACCGGTTCGCGCGTCACGATGATTTTCGCGTTCGGATTCGGACTCGGAATCACGTCGCCATATGCGCGCTTCGCTTCTTCGGCGAACCATTCGAAGAAGCTCGCCGCGTAGCCGACTTCGCCACGCGCTTCGGCGAGCGGCTTACCTTGTTCGCGGGTCAATAGCACAGCAAGCGCATCGCGATGCTCGAGCATCAACTCGCCCCAACGCTTGACGCGCGCGCTGCGCTCTTTCGCCGTCAACGAGCGCCACGCGGGAAACGCCCGTTCCGCGGCGGCAATGGCTTGCGTCGCCTCCGCCGCGCCGCCCTTAGCCACCTGCGCGATCACTTCGCCTGTCGCGGGATTGAGCACGGGATAAGTGCTTGCGCCTTCGTACCACTCGCCGCCGATGTAATGCCCTGTCCGGAGAAATTCGTTCATGCCGCTTCCTCCAGCTTCTCGGCGAACGCGTCTTGCGCAAGCCTCGGCTCGCGCGCGATGCGCTTGCCAGCGGTGTAGTCGTTGATCAGATCGCACGGCGTGTAATTGCGTTCGAGTTCGAAGATCTCTTCGTCTGAGAGCGCCGTGCCGAGCGCGGCGATCGCGCTGTTAAACTGCGCCGGCGTGTCCGCGCCGACCAGCATGCTCGCCACGCCTTCGTGCCTGAGCACCCACGCCTGCGCGATCTGCGCCGCGGACACGCCGCGACGGGCGGCCACGCGCGCCACCGACGACGCAATCTGCCGCGACACGTCATCGCCATACATTTGCGCGGTGAAGAAGTCGGTCTGATTGCGCGTCGAGTTGGCGTCGCTTGTCAGCAGGCCGCGCGCAAGCGGGCTGAATACGGAGACACCGACGCCCTGATCCCTGCAATACGGGATCATCTCACGCTCTTCCTCGCGATACGCGAGGTTCAGCTGCAACTGCATGTTGATCGGCTTATGCCAGCCGTTGCGTTCGCAAACCTGCATGATCTTCGCGAACTGCCACGTGTACATCGTGGAGACGCCGATATAGCGCGCCTTGCCCGCACGCACGATGTCGTTCAGCGCGCCCATGGTTTCCTCGACCGGCGTGTTCACGTCGAAGAAATGCAGCATGTAGATGTCGACGTAATCCATACCAAGGCGCGTGAGCGACCCGTCGATGCCGTCCATGATGTGCTTGCGCGAATGACCACCAGCGTTCTGGTATGCGCCCATGTCGTAGCCGACTTTGGTCGTCACGACAATCTCCTCGCGGCGCGCAAGGCGCTTCAGAATGCGGCCGACGACTTCTTCGCCGACGCCCGTCGAATAGAAATCCGCGAGGTCGATGAAATTGACGCCGGCTTCCAGCGCATGGCGAACGATCGGCTCGCTGCGCGCCTCATCGAAAATCCAGGGCTTCCATTGGGGCGTGCCCATGTTCATCGTGCCGAGGCACAGACGCGAAACCTTCAGGCCGGATTGGCCGAGGCGAATGTATTCCATGAAAGGTGTCTCCTTGCAGACCGGCTACGGCTGCTTTCGATCGAGGCCGCGATCAGCGTTGTTTGGGGGTGTAGAACGGGTTCGAGACGTCGCGCGCGGCGGCGAACACTTCGTCGCGATGCGGCAAGCCTTTCATCGCGGCAAGGATCGCGTTTCTGCACGCGCGGTAGTTGTTGTCGAAGACGGCGTCGAGATCGTCGGTCGCTGGATTGACCCAGTTCGCGGACACGACAACCCAATCGTTCTCCGCTTCCGGAGGCAGAGTGCCGTTCTCCAACGACTCGGCCACCGCCTTCGCAATACCGGCTTGCGACGCGCCCCAGGTTGCGTTGCCATGGAAGTCGCTGCCGATCTGCGCCTTGTTCACGTAGAGCGTCAAAGGCTTGGTCGGCACGCCCGGACGCGCGATCACGACGAACGGTGCGTGACCCGTGGAAGGCGTCGCCAACGCGGTGGCGAACGCCTGGCCCGCCGGGCCGTTACGCGGGCCGACCAGCACGTTGATATGCGCGAGGTTGACGCCCGGTCCTTCGAATCCTTCGCCGATAAAAAGCTGCTTGTCCGTCGATACGCTCATGGTCTTTCCGTCAAGTTGAGTGGATGACCGATTGTGGCGTTCGGCATCCGCGACCATGTATCGATGAGTTTTGATCCGGGGTATGAGGCGAACTCAACTCCGGGTTTGTCCGGACCGCATAGAGAGCGCGGCGTGTTCGCGCGAAGCGGAAAGCACGCAAAGGTGAGGGTTTTCGGGACTCGCGACGTCGCGCCGCGCACGACGGCGAAAGGTGAGCACGCGCGAAGAGGTTCTTGCACCAACGACGGGGCGTTGCTTGCACGTCGGCATCGACGAAGCGAACGCAGAGCCGTGTTTTTATCTTTGCGAAGGATTCTTCGCACAGCCTGGGAACGCCCGGCAGCAAAGGCTGACGCGGGTTTCGGACATGTCGGTGAGGCGCGGTCCCTACTTCGCACTCACCTCGGATTGGGTGCGCCCGGTGAAGAAGCCAAGCTCACCGAAGTATGTGGACCGGAGGCGCCGGTCGAGTGTGCGGGCTCCAGGTTTCGATCTAAAGGTGAGCGTTTTCGGGGCCTGGCAGCGGTGCAGAAAAAACCGGGCGCAGCATCACTTCAGGAATGCGGACGACACGAAGCCTGCTAACCGCACCCTACACTTCGATCAGAAAACGCTCGCGATTCTTGCCCGCAAGCCACGCAGGCGAGCGCCCGCGGCCGCTCCAGGTCTCGCCGGTTTTCGGGTTGCGATACTTGGCGACCGAAGCGGCTTTTCGCGCAACGGTGCGTGTATTCGCGAAACCGAGCTCTTCGGCGGTCAGGTCGTACTCGGCGATCTTCTGTTTGATGTCGGCGATCGCTTGCGCGACTTCCTTGTCACGAGCCGCCGCAACTTCCTTGTGAAGCTTTTCGAGCTGAGCGGTCAACTGTTTGTATGAGGCCATCGCGAATGCTCCCGTTGATTGTGGCGAACCGAAGTGCGGACGCTATCAGACAAATAAAACGCCGGATAGAGAGCCCTTCATTGTCCGGCGCTAAAAGTGCGGCCGGTCATCGCCATAGCATGCGCACTCAATCGTCAATTGCATCGTACACGCGGCGCTCGAAGTCGACTGCCATGGGAAACGGCTCGATCGAACGGCGCTGGATGAGCATGATGCCGATCATGTCCTCGACCGGATCGGCGAACCAGCTCGTGCCGAAAGCGCCCGGCCAACCGAAGGAGCCAGCTGAGCGATAGCCTTGCGGAAGTTGCTGCGCCGGATCGTCGACGATCGACAAGCCGAGGCCGAAACCCTGGCCCGCCCACATCACATGACCGAACGCCGGGAGGCGGCGTTGATCGCGAGTCAGAAAATTCGAGCGCATCAGATCGACCGAGCGATGCGACAGCAAGCGCACATCGTCGACACGTCCACGCCGCAAAAGCAACTGCGCGAACTGCAGATAGTCCTGAGCGGTGGAGACGAGCCCGCCGCCGCCGCTCTGAAAGCGCGCCGGATTGGCCCAGCGGCTCGCAGACGCATGATCCTCGACCACGCGCCGCCGCGTTTCCGGATCGACGCCATATGCGGTAGCCAGACGGGCGAGCTGCGGCTCGGGCACCCAGAACGCGGTGTCGCGCATGCCCAGCGGCTCGAAAATGCGCGTGCGGAAAAACTCCCCCAGCGGCATGCCGCTCACTCTCGCGATCAGCGCGCCGAGCACGTCGGTGGCGATGCCGTAATGCCAGCGCGAGCCCGGCTGAAACATCAGCGGCAATTGGGCGATGCGCTCGAGCCACGCGTTCACGTCGCCATGCCCATCGATGCCGTTGAAAGCCGTCGCGTACGCCTGTGCCAGCGGGCCGGTCGCGGTGAAGTGGTAGGCGAAGCCCGCGCGATGCGTCAACAGATCGAGCACGGTAAGCGGCGTGCGCACAGGATCGGTCGCATCGAGCGGACCGCCGGGATCGCGCAACACGCGCGGCGACGACAGTTCGGGCAACCACTGCGCGATGGGCGCGTCGAGCGCGAGCCGATCCTCTTCGATCAGCATGAGAATGGCGGCGCTCGTCACCGGCTTGGTCATCGACGCGATGCGAAACAGCGTGTCGCGCTCCATCGGCAACTGCGCGGCTTCGTCGCGCAGACCGAGCGCCTCGAAGTAGCCGGTTTCGCCGCGGCGCCAGACGAGCGCCACCGCGCCGGCCACATCGCCCCGGTCCACGTAACCCTGCAAGGTGCGCGTCAGGGCTGTCAGCCGAGCTGACGAAAATCCAGCTGCTTGCATGTCGATAGTGTGTCCTGGCTTAAGCGTCGTCTGTAGACGATAACGAGATGGCAGCGAGTTTGCAGCGCGCAGTGCTGGTCAGGCCTTCTGGCGCTCTTCCAACGCCGCGAGTGCGGCATTAAGACGTTTGATGCGACTGGCCTGTGTCGGCATGCGAACCGAGCCGGAAACCGAATCGATGCGGTTACGCCAATACGACAGCGGTATGCGGTCTTCGGCGGAAATGTGCGAAATGACGTGTTCGAGATGTTGGATGTCTTTTTCGAGTTGGTGATGATTCATTCTTTTCCCCGGAATACTCGTTGACTTAATTCGAAACGCAATGAAAAAGCACAACTGTGCCGTTTCTAACGATCTACTTCCGTTAGTCGGCAACTTCTTCCTCGCTTTTGCCGCATGGTCTATTTATTCGGCAAAAGCTGCTGGTCGCATGCGCTGGCGAACCTGTGAAAACAGAATACTGCCGCGGGATTTCATGTTCCGTTACCTGCCGCACCGACTTCGCTTCAGTGCGAAAAAATACCGTGACTTTTTATGGATGTCGATCCATTAGGAATAAAAACCAACGTCGCTGATTAATATGCGAGTGGCATAGACACGGTTTTGTCTCCCACGCATTAGACGCATATATTTATGACGTTCGTGCACTTCTGAAAGCGCGCCCTCGGCGCAATAGTTCGCCGCTGAAGGCCGTAAGCATTTTGAATAGCGAGTTATGCGCGGCCGGCGTACAAATTGGGCGGCACAGTCCCGGCAAGACTAGTGGACCAAAGGCAGTCGAACACTGCCTTCGGTCCTCACCCGCAAGGGCGCGGCCGCAGCGCTATTACTTTGCGCGGCAGGCGTAGATCAGGCTGAGCGTGCCATTGTTCGTGGACTGGCGAACCGTGTCGAACGCGCCGCCGCAGCCTGCGGCCGCCTGCTGCGAGCAGGAGTCGGAGCCAGCTGGACATTCAACGAGTGTGGTGACACGGCCGTCGGGCAAAAACAGCGGCGCGCTGCTGCTGCAACCGCCCAGTACAGTGCTCGCTGCAACGACCGCGAACACAGAGACACGGCGCGCGAAGAAAGAGAAGCTGCGGTTCATGTGAAACCCCGATCACGTCTTGTTTTTGGATCACACGATTGTGCCACGCGCCCATTGCGCTGCGTGCCCGGTGAAGGCCGGCTTTGTCAAATCTCGATGCCGTGCGCCGCAATCTTTTTGTAAAGCGTTGCCCGCCCCATGCCGATCTGCGCGGCGGTGTCGATCACGCGCCCGCCGTTGGCGCGCAGTGCATCGCTGAGAAAGCGCTTCTCGAACGCCGCCATTGCCTCGTTCCACGACGACGGCTCGATCTCCGGATTCCCCGCTTCGGCCACAGCCGGCGGCTGGGCGTGCGGCGCGCCTTGTACCGCGCTCGCGCTGAGTGCGCCGCCCTGCCCCGAACCGACGAACGGCGCAAGCGCACGCGCATCGATCCGCTCACTGTCGGACAACATCACGGCCCGCTCAAGCGTATTGCGCAGTTCGCGCACATTGCCCGGCCATGCGTAGGCGCACAGCAAGCGCAATGCATCGTCCTGCAATTCGTAGTGACTGCCGCCGCGCGCCTGCGTCGACAGGTCTTCGAGCATTGCGTAGGCGAGCGCTTCAATGTCTGAAGCGCGCTCGCGCAAAGGCGGTGCGTGGATCGTCAATACGTTCAACCGATAGAACAAGTCCGCGCGGAAACGTCCCGCCGCGACGAGCGCGGGCAAATCGGCAGAGGTCGCCGCGATGATCCGCACGTCGGCGCGCACGATCCGGTTCGAACCGAGCGGCTCGAACTCCTTGTCCTGCAAAACTCGCAGCAGCTTGCCCTGCAACGGCAGCGGCATATCGCCGATCTCGTCGAGGAAAAGCGTGCCGCCGTTTGCCAGCTCGAACTTGCCGACGCGGCCCTTGCGATCCGCGCCCGTGTAAGCGCCGGGCGCCGCGCCGAAGAACTCGACTTCGAGCAACGTGTCCGGAATCGCCGCCACGTTCACCGTCACGAGCGGCTGGTTCGCGCGCGCCGAGCCGCCGTGGATTGCATGCGCGAGCAGTTCCTTGCCGGTGCCGGTCTCCCCCAGCAGAAGAACCGGCGATTCCAGTTGCGCCGCTCGGCGCGCCTGGCGCTTGACCTCCAGGCTGGCCGCGCTCGTGCCGACAAAGCTGCCGAAGGTGTACTTGGCCCGGCGCGCCTGCGCAAGCGACTGGCGCGTCGCGATCAACTCTTCCTGGACGCGCGAATAGTGCGAAAAGAGCGGTGTAAGCGCCTTCAGTTCGTCAAACAGCGCGAAACCGACGGCGCCCACGGTTTCGCCTGCGTCGTCTTTCAGCGGCAGACGCGTGACGACGAGCGGCTCACGATCCGTTTCCAGAATGTCGAGCAGAATCGGCTTGCCCGTCTTCACGACTTCGCGCATCAGGCTGTTTGGAATTACCGCTTCGCAATCCCGGCCAATGGCCTGCTCGGGATCCGCAAAGCCGAACCGCGCCGCATAACGCTTGTTGATCCAGACTACGCGCGCCTCGGCGTCGACAATGAACGTGCCTTCGCTGAAATTCTCGAAAGTGCGAAATAGCGAGTCCATCGCGCGGCGCAGGACGTCGCTATAGGTGGCAGGGAGGCCCGCCCAGTCGTTCATCATGTTGTCGCTGTCTCCGGCTATCGTTCTATTAGTCGCTTGTCTCCATTCGTGGACAAGCTTATCTCATCGAAGAGATCGCCGACAAGCCTGTACAACAACGGTCCCGCCATGACGCGCGTGCGCACGGAGCAATTCACGTCCCCGTTTGGAGACGTTTAGGTACAATCTGCGGCACACGTCTCATGGTTTTGTCCGCTACGGCCCCGCGCATCGGCGCGCGAGCCGTTACCGGGCGCATGGCATGGAACCTGCATTCGCGGGCGCCGTGCCGTGTCTCGCTGAGACGGCGTACACGTAGAACAAACCAAGCTTCTGGAGACTCAATGTCCTTTGTCATCGTCCTTGCCGCGCTGGCGTTTCTGATGTTCGCCGCGTATCGCGGCTACAGCGTCATTCTCTTCGCGCCGATCGCCGCACTCGGCGCCGTCCTTCTGGTCGATCCGGCCGCCGTTGCACCGGTTTTCACCGGCATCTTCATGGAGAAGATGGTCGGCTTCGTCAAGCTCTACTTCCCTGTATTCCTGCTGGGCGCCGTGTTCGGCAAGGTCATCGAACTATCCGGTTTCTCGGAGTCGATCGTGGCAGCCGCGATTCGCTACATTGGCCGCTCGCGCGCGAACGCCGTGATCGTCGCTGTGTGCGCGCTGCTCACTTACGGCGGCGTATCGCTGTTCGTGGTGGTGTTTGCGGTCTATCCGTTCGCCGCTGAGTTGTATCGCCAGAGCAATATTCCAAAGCGCCTGATGCCTGGCGCCATTGCACTGGGCGCGTTCTCCTTCACGATGGACTCGCTGCCCGGCACGCCACAAATCCAGAACATCATTCCGACGACGTTCTTCAAGACGACCTCGTGGGCTGCGCCCGCGCTCGGCGTGATCGGCTCGCTGTTCATTATCGTGGTCGGCCTCAGCTATCTCGAATGGCGCCGCCGCGCCGCGATGGCAACCGGCGAAGGCTATGGCACAGAACTCGTCAACGAACCGGAACGCGTCGAGTCGAAGCAGCTGCCGCATCCGTTGCTCGCGGTCGCGCCGCTGGTGCTGGTCGGCGTCGCGAACTTCGTGCTGACTCGCTGGATTCCCACGGCGTACGGCGTTTCATACACCGTCGCGCCGGACATCCTGCCGGGCGTCCACGCGCCGCTTACCACGACGATCAAGACAGTCGTGGCGATCTGGGCTGTCGAAGGCGCGCTCTTGCTCGGCATCGTCATGGTCGTGCTGACAGCGTTCGGCCGGGTGCGCGAGCGCTTTGCAGTCGGCACCAAGGCGGCAGTGGCGGGCGCGCTGCTGGCGTCGCTGAATACCGCTTCCGAATATGGCTTCGGCGGTGTCATCGCCGCGTTGCCGGGTTTCCTCGTGGTGAGCGACGCGCTGAAAAGCATTCCGAACCCGCTCGTCAACGCAGCCGTGTCGGTCAGCTCGCTGGCGGGCATTACGGGTTCTGCGTCCGGCGGCATGAGCATCGCGCTCGCGGCCATGTCGGATGTATTCATCAAGGGCGCAGAGGCCGCGCATATTCCGATGGAAGTGCTGCACCGCGTGGTCGCAATGGCCAGCGGCGGCATGGACACGCTGCCGCATAACGGCGCGGTCATCACGCTGCTGGCGGTGACCGGATTGACGCACCGTCAGTCCTATCGCGACATCTTCGCGGTGACGGTCATCAAGACGCTGGCTGTTTTCTTCGTGATCGCCGTTTATTACACGACCGGGCTCGTTTAAGCGCGGGCTTGCAGGGGACGATGCCGGCCACCTCGCCGGCATCGTGAGTTTTGATCGGTTATCTTGTCAGCCCGACATTCGAAGCCATGACCGGCATTCCCAATGAGCTCAACCCCCGCTTTCTGGATGATTCCCGGCGCTCCTACGCCGGTCGGCCCGTTTTCCCACGCCACTGAAGCCGACGGCTGGGTTTTCCTCACGGGCCAGATGCCGACCTCCCCCACCGACGACGCCGCACCGCTTCCCGAAGGCGTAGTCGCGCAGACCCGTCGCGTGATGGACAACCTCGTGCTGGTTCTCAAGGGTCTCGATCTCGGCCTGCAACACGTGGTCGCCGCACGCATTTTCCTGACGGAGTTCAAGCGCGATTACGCCGCGATGAACGAAATCTACCGCGTGTACTTTCCCGCCGACGCGCTGCCGGCGCGCACCTGCATCGGCGTGACCGCGCTGGCGCGCGACGCACTGGTGGAGATCGACTTCATCGCACGACGGCCGGGCTGAGCGGCAACGGTGCGCGTGGTCAATGCGGTCGATGCGGGGTCAATGCAGTCAATGCGTCGACGGCTCGTCCACGCCGTAGTGATCGCACAGCGCCTCGTGCAACGACACGGCGCGCTCGTCCATTTCGGTCGTCCAGCTTTCGCTGTCGTTGCACAGCCGTTGTAGCTGCCTGCACTCTTCAACGAACCTCGGCTCCTGCACGATCACGAACGCGCCGCTCGCGCTATGCGCCCAGCCGGCCAACGCCTGCCGGTCTTCTTCATCGACAATGGCGAGTAGCCGCGGCAGATCGTTTTTCAAGTGCTCCTTGAGCATGGCGGTGTAACGCGCTTTCTCGTCCGCGGCGAGCGTGGCGCCCGTTGCGGCGACGGATGCAGGACCGGCACCCGGCGCGGCCTTTTCCGGCACGGCAGGCGCCACAGCGAGCAGTGCAGCCTGAAGTTCGCCCAACGAAGCAGGCTTCGAGACGTAACCGCTGAAACCACGCTCATGCCAGCTTTGCGCTTCCTGATTTTCGGCCACCGCGCTGAAGACAAGCACCGGCACGTCGGCGTCCAGCTTGCGCAGTGCGGCGAGGAACTCGAAGCCGTCCATGGCCGGCATGTGGATGTCGGTCAGTACGACGTCGAAATGCGTCCGTTCGAAAAAGCCGAGTGCCATTCTGCCGTCACCGGCGATGGTCGGCGCGCATCCGAGCGTGGCAAGCTGTTCCGCGATCAAGGTTTGAATCAGCGGATTGTCTTCCGCAACGAGAATGGCGAGGCCTTGCAGCGCGGGATGCGTCGTCAGCACAGGCGCCGCCGCCGAATCTATTCGCGGTGCCGCCGGCACCTCGCACGGCGCGGCAACCGGCTTGCCCTCGACGGCCAACTCGATCGCAGTCCGGACTGCCGTTCCGCTGAATTCCGTCACTTCGAGTACGCCTTCCGCGCGCATTTGCGGTCGTTGCGGACCGGCTCGCGTTACCCAGACGGCAGGCACCGGCTGCAACGCCCGCAGCGAGGCGATGACGTCGAGGTCGTACGCGCCCGAAACAATCAGCGCCGTCGGGCGGTTCACTTGCAACCACGCGCGCGCGGCCGCGAGCGCGGGTACCACGTGCGCGCTCCAGCCGAAGTGCTCGAGCCATCGGCGGAGCAGTTCGGCGACTTGGGAATCCTGACACAGCGCGAGCAGCATTCCGCGCTTCTCAGTGACGGGCGCCGGCCTCGCCGGCTTCTCATCCGGCGAGGCAGCGAGCGGAATCGACACGTTGAATACGCTGCCGACGCTCACCACGCTCTCGGCCGAAATCGTGCCGCCCATCAACTGACAGAGGCGCGCACAGATCACGAGTCCGAGACCGGTACTTTCCGCGCCGCGCGACGCACCGGCCTCGCCTTGCACGAACGGCTTGAAAAGCCGCGTGACCAGTTCCTGGGTCATGCCCGGCCCGGAATCCGACACGCGGCAATTGAGGATCGGACGGCCTTGCGCATCGTCGATAAGGTCGGCTTGCAGCATGATCTTGCCGCTCGACGTGAACTTGAATGCGTTGCTCAACAGATTGTTGATGACCTGTGCGATCCGCATTCTGTCGCCGACAACCGTTCGGTCGAGCGCCGGCGAAAGCAGTGAAAAGAAACGGACAGGGCGATCGCCGGCCATCGCCGCATAGGAAAGCGCAATGCTCTCGAACGCCTCGAGTAGAGCAAACGGTTCGCGCACCAGAAGCATTTCGCCGGCATCGATCTTGGAGAAGTCGAGAATATCGTTGACGACGCGGCGCAGCGCATCACCCGCCACATTCAGCGCGGCGAGCCGCTGCGCGTGCGCTTCAAGCCCCGGCGTGCGCGCGAAGAGTTCGAGATTGCCGAGCAGCGCATTCAGAGGCGTGCGAATCTCGTGGCTCATCGCGGCAAAGAAGTTGGTGCGCGCGCGCATCATCGCGTCAGACGCTTGCTGCGCGTCCCGCAACTGTTGTTCGAGCGCGTGCTGCGCGGTCACATCGAGAATCGCGCAGAACAACACGTGCTCGCCGGCATAGCGGGCGGGTGCGTAGGTGATTTGCAGGAATTGCGCGGGTGCGGCGCCGGCTTCCGGCGCCGCGATTGCCTGCGCATTCGCGGGCACTAGCGTCGCGGGCTGAGATGGCGGCTGCGCCGGCGCGACAAAAGCGGCGATCCGTGCAAACGCGGCGGCCGAGGTCTGCTCCGGTGCCTGAGCGGGAAACCCGGCAGCGATATGCGGCGGCAACCGGCTTGTGCCGGGCTCGATTTGCAGCAGTTCGGCGGCGAGCGCGTTTGCCGTCAATATCGAATAGTCGCTTCGCCGCACGATGCACAGTCCAATCGGCGTCGCGCTTACCAGAATGTGGTTGAGGGTGTCGCTTTCCAGCGCGCGCGAAGTCTCGGCAAACGCGCTGCGCAAAAGCCGCAGGCCGAACAAACGCGCGGTCAGCGCAATGGCCAGCATGACCAGAAACGCGAGGCTACCGATTACTGCCAGTTGCCAGCCCAGCGCCGCGGCCAACCCGCCCCAAGGCACATAGCCGACGAGCGAGCCGAAGCCCGGCATGAGCGGCTCGTAGAAGATTGCGCCTTCGCGCTCATAGTGAAAAACGTGCGGCGGAGTCGCGGCCACTGCGCGTTGCAGCATCGCGCCGGTTTGCGCGTCGAGCGCAGCGGAAGACACCAGAATGCGGCGATCGGGCGCCATCAGCAATGTGGCGCCCGCGCTGCCGGGCGGCGCAATGCGCGCGGCGAGCACATTAAGCGGAATGCTTGCGCTGATGAGCGTGACAGGTTTGTCGCCCTCGTAATACGCGCTTACTGCCGAGATCACCGGCGTGTTTTGCAGAGGATCTCGATACGGTCCGACCCACAGGCGCTCACCCTTGCCAGGCACGCGCTTGCCGGTTTGCGACTTGAGTTCGCGCTCGATCGTCTCCCTCAGCAAACCTGCGAGCGCCGCTTGCTGAGCAGACGTGGCGAAGCGCGCCGCCCCGCTGTTCGGCCCGGCGGCAGAGCCCGCCAGCGAAGGAAGAATCACGGCGTAGTCTTCGTCGACGCCGATCAGCGTTGCCCGCTGTTCGAGTTCGAACGCCTGTTGCGTGACAAGCGTGGATTGCGCCGATTCGTAAAGCCGCCCCAGTTTGTCGCCGAGTCGGGCGCCCCAGGCGGCGCGAGTGGACTGCCCAATGACGACGTCAAACTCCGCGTCGACTCTGTCCACCGTGCCGCGCGCCGCGCCCGTCTGTGCGATGGATTGCTCGACCGCCTCGGGCGCGCGCCGCACGTCCGTTGCGCCGTAGTAGTAGTCGAGGGTAAATTCGGCGCGCCGCAGGAAGGACTCTTCTCGATGCAGCAGCAACGACAGATCGGTTGCGTTCTGCGACGTGAACGTGCGGCGATATTCCAGCTGCTTGAACGCAGCCACGACCGCGATGACCAGCGCAAAAACAGCCACCATCAGCATCAATGAGCCGATTGTCGCGAGATAGACCCGTTGCTGGCGCTTCGCAGTCTTCGCGAGCGACGCGAACGCGTATTCGAGCGACTCTTGACTTCGATCAAGGATTTTCTGCATCAGATCACGTGCGTGCGGTTCGCGCAGGCAGACCACTGCGGTCTTTAGCAGACTGCGTCTGCTGGCCTGTATCGGCGCAGTGTAGTCGCTTTGACGGTGTCGCGCGATGCATCCGGCACTTTTAACGCGGTCTGCCGCCAAGGCGTTCCCGAACCCTGCGTTAACGGCGCCACGGGCTTAAACCTGAGTGGATTAGTGGGAAACCCTCAAGGCACCCGCACTTCATGCCGTTATTCCTTGCAGCACTGTAAGACCGCGCACTGTGCGGGGTGAGCATCAGCAAGGAAAGTCATGCGCAATAACCAGCCTGTCACCGGGCAAGAGTACGAATTCCCGTCGTCGCAAATGCTTGTTTCCGCGACCGACCTGACCGGCCGCATCGAATATTGCAATCCGGCTTTTATCGCCGTGTCCGGCTATACCCATGAAGAGCTCGTCGGCCAGCCGCACAATCTGATCCGCCATCCGGACATGCCGCGCGAAGCGTTCGCGGACATGTGGGCAACGATTCGCGATGGACGTCCGTGGACTGCGCTCGTCAAGAACCGCCGCAAGAACGGCGACCACTATTGGGTTCATGCGAACGTCACGCCGGTGGTCAAGAAAGGTGCCGTGGTGGGCTATCTCAGCGTGCGCGTGAAGCCGGCGCGCGACGCCGTGCGCGCGGCCGAAGCCTTGTACTCCCGCATGCGCACGGGCGAAGCGCGCGGGATAAAGCTGCGTCGCGGCATGATCGTGCGCACGGGTTTGCGTGGTCGGCTGCAAGCGCTGACGCGTCTGCCCGTGGCGACGCGCGCCGCTTTCGGCTATGCGCTCACGCCGCTCGCGCTCGCGGCGGCCGGCCTCGCGGCGTGGCAAGGCGCGCCGCCAACGCCGTTCTGGATCGCGTTCGGCGTGGCCAGTGCCGTCAGTCTGGTTTCATGGCGTCTGCTCGCGCGGCATGTGGCTGCGCCGGTGCGCGACATGAGCGGATTCGCGACCCGGCTCGCCGCAGGAGATCTGACTGTCGACCTGGAGATCGCGCGTCACGACGACCTGGGCGATGTGCTGCAAGCATTGAATCAGTTGAAGGCCAACCTGGCCGCGATCGTCTATGACGTGCGCGAGCAGATCAACGGCATGCTCGATAACGCGCGGGAGATCTCGAGCGGCAACGTGGACCTCGCTCGCCGTACGGAACTGCAGGCCGCGTCGCTGGAAGAAACCGCCGCCACGATGGAAGAGCTGACCACCACCGTGCAAGCGAACGCCGACGCCAGCGTGCGCGCGCTCGACCTCGCGAAAGACGCGCAGGCCGCGGCTGCCGAAGGCGGCAAGATCGCCGGCCAGGTCGAGCAGACCATGGCGGGCATTACGGCCGCATCGCGGCGCATTGCCGACATTACCGGAGTGATTGACGGCATCGCTTTCCAGACCAACATTCTGGCGCTGAACGCCGCCGTCGAAGCGGCGCGCGCGGGCGAAGCAGGCCGCTCGTTCGCCGTGGTCGCGGGCGAGGTGCGGATGCTTGCGCAACGTTGCGCGGCGTCGTCGAAGGAGATCAAATCCGTGGTCGAGGCAAGCGCGGCGGAAGTCGCGGCGGGCACCGACCTCGTAGCGCGCACCACATCTCAAATGCGTGCAATCGACGAAGCGGTCGAGCGCGTGTCGTCGATCATCGTGGAAGTAGCGAACGCGAGCAGCGAACAGGCCGAGGGCATTCGCCAGGTGAACCAGGCTGTTTCGCATCTCGATGGCGCGACCCAGCAGAACGCCGCGCTCGTCGAACAGGCGGCGTCCACGGCACAGCGTCTCGCCGCGCAGGCGGACGTGCTTAGCGAGGCCGTCCGTCTGTTCACGGTTGCGGACACGGCGCCTGCGTCGCGCGTTGTTGCTCGCACGCGTCAGCCTGCGCCAGCCAATGCTGCGCACGAGCCGGCATCTGCAGTGGCGCTTGCGCATGCACAGCGCGATGCTCATGACGCGGAGCATGACGAGGCGGCCCCGGTTGTTCATTAATGACGCATCGAGGTTGCATTGAGGTCGTATTGATCCGATAGATCGGCATTACTCCTACCTCGACAGCGGGATATTGACGCCGTACCGTGCAAGCGTCGCTGCCCAATGGATGTATGGACAGACTGACCCGAGTAACAACGGCGTTGAGCGGCCCGTCCCAAACAGACGGGCCGTTTTTTTTCGCGCGATCTATGCTGTTGGAGCGCGCACGTCGATGCGCGCCTTCCTGCGCGCAGAATCATGCCGCTTGCTCCTGACGGAGACACAGATGATCGAGTCCAAATCGCGAGGCGCCGCTTCACGCGATCCGTTGTCTTTGCATCTGAGTGCCATGGCGCGCAACAACGCATGGTCGAACCTGCGCCTTTACCGCGCGTGCCTGAGCTTGACCGACAAAGCATTCGCCGCGCGGAGGGTGAGCTTCTTCCCATCGTTGCAACTCACGTTGAATCACATTTTGCTCGTGGACCGTTACTACTACGACGCGCTTGTGGGCGGCGGCCAGGGCCTCACGATTTTCGACGACGAACTGCCCTATCCACGCGCCACTCAACTGTGGGACGCCCAGGCGCGAAGCGATAGCGACCTGCTGGCCTTTTGCGAGTCGCTGACGGGCAGCGACTTGAACCGTGAGGTGGAGATCGACCGCGGTCCGTCGGTCGGCGTTCAACGGGAGAGCATCGGCAAGGTGCTGCCTCATCTCTTCGTGCACCAGATCCATCATCGCGGGCAGGTTCATGCGATGTTGAGCGGCTCCGACGCGGCGCCGCCACAACTGGACGAGTTCTTTCTCGACGGCGATGCGCCGTTGCGCGCCTCTGAGATGCTGGAACTGGAACGCGTGCGCGAATCTCATAACCGACCGTTGTAGTGGAGCGACGGCCGGACGTTGCCTATGTTGAGGGAGCGCGACCTACCGAGCATTGCTTCGGGCGTTTTTGCCGATCGCCTGTTCGCTGACCTCCCGCGATGCATAACCATACCGCGCGTCAGCAGCATGACATTGCAGGAGAAGAACTGCACCGCCACGGGGCACGAAAAATGCGCCCGTCGTCGCAACGAGTCGCGTTAAACTCATTGCCACAGGTGAACGCTACTGCACGCACCGGGCTCGCGGCCCGCGGGCTTAGGTGCACGGCGGCGTTCGGGCAAGCAGGCGCACGCTACGGTCAATCGCCAAAGCGTGAACATTGCGCGACAGACGGCGCGTCATGCTGCCCGTACAATGGTTCGATCAACAACGGATTAAGGACAACTTCGATGCGCACTACCGGGTCCTCCGGGTCAATGGCCCTGCTCACCGAATACGACGACGCAACCGGGCGCGAACTGCGTTCGCTGCGCCTCGAGTCGACAGAAGACGGCAAAGGCATCCTTCTGATCGAGGTCGATGAGCGCAAGCCCGGCATACATCGGGAAGTACGCTATGAAATCACGCCGGCCGAGCTGATCGCGGCAATCCGCGCGCACGGCGCCGAGTTGCCGGGCGAGCAGCACAATCATCGTCAATAACGTAATCGGGCGGCGCAGCGCATCAGCGTGATCGCCGCGTGCGCAGTAGAAAGCGCGGCACTGCAGGCGCCGCGCACCATTACCGGCATCTTCGCGCGCCACCTCTGTTCAGGCTGCGCGAGATTCAATCGTCTTTCATTTTGTTCTGCTCGTGCTGGTTGACATTTACAGCGCGCGCGGCGCGCGGACCGAAGGCGCGGCGGTAACGCTTCCAACCCCGAATAACCGGGGTTTTTCAAGGGCTTTGCACGCCTTGAAAATGGTCCATAATCGCTCCATTCTCCTTTGCTTCCCTACTGCGCACCGTGCCTGAAAAGGCCGCGGATGTAAGTCGATGCTACATGATCTCGTCGAGCAATACGGACCGGCGCTCATTTTTGCCAACGTGCTGGCGGCCTCTATCGGCCTGCCGGTACCGGCTATGCCGTCGCTCGTGTTGTTTGGCGCAATGGCCGCCATGCATCCCGGCTCCGTCGGCACGCAACTGCTGCCGGTACTCGTGCTGTCCATCTTTGCAACGCTGATCGGCGACAGCGCGTGGTATCTGGCCGGCCGTCTGTATGGCGGCAACACGCTGAAAACCATTTGCCGCCTGTCGCTGTCGCGTGACACGTGCGTCAAGAAAACCGAGCGGTTTTTCGGGCGCTGGGGCGTGCGCGTGCTGGCCGTCGCCAAGTTCGTCCCGGGCCTGTCGATCGTGTCTATTCCAATGGCGGGCGCAATGGGCACCCGTTATCGCACGTTCCTCACCTACGACAGCATCGGTGCCGCGTTGTGGTCGGGCACCGGGCTTATCGTCGGCGCGTTGTTCGCGCATCAGATCGACATGGTGTTCGCCGCTGCCGGGCGCCTCGGCCGCACCGCGGGCGTCGTCGCTATTGCGCTGTTGCTGTTGTATGCGGCGTATCGCTGGATTCGGCGTCGTCAGTTGATCAACAAGCTGGCGTCGGCTCGCATTGAAGTCGACGAACTCGCCACGTTGGTCGAGGCGGGCAAGACGCCGGTGCTGTTCGACATCCGTTCGCACGAGAAGCGCAAGCTCGATCCGTTCGTGATTCCGGGCTCGCAATTCGCCGACGAGCGGCAGCTCGATCAGATCGTCGCCACGTATCCGCGCGACCAGAAGCTCGTGATTTATTGTTCGTGTCCCAATGAAATTTCGGCCGCATGGATGGCCAAGCAGTTGAACGAAGCAGGCTTCGACGACGTGCTGCCGTTGCGCGGCGGCATGGAAGCCTGGCGCGACTCCGGCAGGCCCGTCGAGGCCTTGCCCGGCATGCCGCCGCCCGAGGCCGCAGTCGAGCACATCGCGCCGAAAGCGGTTTGACGCCGTGGCGCTTCCGCTTGCGCGCTTTTGCGTGCGCGCCGTTGCGCCTTCGTTCAGTCAATCAATGAACACTGAAGGAGCGGTTCAATGCTTTCCGTTTCAGAACCCGAAACACAATCCGAAGCGGTAGTCGCCGACGCGCCGTTTTCGAATCTGTCCACGCGCATGCATCAGATGTTCCCCGCGCTCACCGAAGCGGAGATCGATCGCGTGCGCCGGTTCGGTGAACCGAGCCACTGGGAAGCCGGCGAACTGCTGTTCGAGACCGGCCACACAGGTCCTGGCATGTTCGTGCTGCTCGAAGGGCGCGTGAAGGTCTATCAACGCGACGGCATCGGCCGTGAAGTGGTGATCGGCGAACACGGGCCGGGGCATTTCCTCGCCGAAGTGGGCCAATTGTCGGGACGCCACGCGCTCGTCAACGGCATGGCGCTCAGCGCGGTGCGAGCGTTGCTCATTCCGCCGGAGAAGCTGCGCGCACTGCTCGTGGCCGAAGCCGAATTGGGCGAGCGCATCATGCGCGCGCTGATTCTGCGGCGCGTGTCGCTGATCGAAAAAGGCGCGGGCGGCCCGATCCTGATCGGCAGCAGCACCGACGCGCGCCTCGTGATGTTGCAAGGCTTTCTGTCGCGCAACGGTCATCCGCATTCCACGATCGACGAATGCGACGAGGACGCGTTGCGTCTCGTCGAGCAATTCGGTGCGCAGCAGGAAGACATGCCGCTCGTCATCTGTCCGGACGGTTCGGTGCTGCGTCATCCGAGCATGCCGGAACTGGCGACCTCGCTCGGCCTGCTGCCAGATCTGGACGCCTCGCTCGTCTATGACGTCGCGATTGTAGGCGCGGGACCGGCCGGACTCGCCACTGCAGTGTATGCGGCGTCCGAAGGACTCTCGGTCATCGTGCTCGATAGCCGCGCGCCGGGTGGCCAGGCCGGTGCAAGCTCGCGAATCGAAAACTACCTCGGCTTTCCGACCGGCATCTCGGGTCAAGCGTTGGCCGGACGCGCGTTCGTGCAGGCGCAGAAATTCGGCGCGCACGTGGCGATTCCCGTCCACGTAAAAGCGCTGCATTGCGGGGAGGCGCCGTACCGGCTCGAACTGAAGTGCGGCGGTCATATCAGCGCGCGCACGATCGTGATCGCAAGCGGTGCGGTGTACCGGCGCCCCGCGCTCGAAGGACTCGACCGTTTCGACGGACGCGGCGTCTACTACTGGGCGTCGCCTGTCGAGGCGAAGCTGTGCAAGCGCCAGGAAGTCGTGCTGGTGGGCGGCGGCAATTCGGCCGGCCAGGCGATCGTCTATCTGGCGACGCATGCAGCGAAGGTCCACGTGCTGATCCGGCGCGGCGGCTTCGAAGCCACCATGTCGCGCTATCTGATCGACCGCATCCGCTCGCTGCCGAACGTCGTCGTGCATCCAAATTCGGAGATCGGCCGCCTTGTCGCGGACGAAAGCGGGCTTGCGTCGGTCGCTCTGAAAAAGCCCTTGCCCGATGGCACCGACCACATCGACACGCGGCATCTGTTCCTGTTCACCGGGGCGGACCCGAACACCGACTGGCTGCGCACCTGCGGCGTCGAACTCGACGAAAAGGGCTTCGTGCTGACGGGCACCAGCGCGGACGGCGTGTCGGCATGCGATCTCGCAACGACCGTGAAGGGCGTGTACGCGATCGGCGACGCGCGCGCTGGCTCGACTAAGCGCGTGGCGGCGGCGGTCGGCGAAGGCGCGGCGGTGGTCGCGCAGATTCACCAGATACTGGCGGTTTCAGCGGACGAAGCGGTCGCATCCGTGGCTTGAGCTTGAGCTTGAACCTCTGCGAGGACCGCCGCACGTTCACGGGCGGTCCGTAGCAATAGCTGCCGGCCAGGCCGCCGGGTAATGCTCTGTTACACACGCCTTCAACTCGTTGCACCTGCTTTTCTTTCTGTCTCGTAAGATCCATGTCAGCCATTCGACAGTGAGTGGCCGATCGTTGGAAACAGCAATCGTCTTGCTGGGACACAGGAGAGAAGCATGAACAAACGCGCGATCTTCTTCGCCGCCTTCGGACTTGCCGCCGCCTGCGCATCGACTGCCGCTTCTGCTCGCGTCGACGTGGGCGTGTTCGTCAACACGCCGGGCCCAATCTACGCCGCGCCGCCAGTCATGTACGCCCCGCCGCCGGTCGTCTATGCGCCTCAGCCCGTCTACGGTTACGGCTACCGCGACGACTATTACCGGGGCCACCGCTGGCATCACGATCATGGCCGTCATCGCGGCTGGGACAAGCATCACGGGCGCGGCTGGTAGGCTTTGAGCGCGTGCCGCGGAGGCCTGGCTGCGCTGCGCTCCCGAGTTTGTGGTGCTGACGACGTGGCGCATCCAGGCGCGGCCGTTCATGCACCGGCATAGGCGGTTTCAGGTGGCCCATTTGACGTTTCTCCTGCGACTCGCTTGCCATCGCCAGCGTCCGCCTCGACCACCCGCCGCTTGGTTGGCGGCCACTTCGGGCTCAGTCTCGGCCAGTCCACGACTCATCTGCCGCTTCGTCGCTGCACCACCTTCGATGGGCAGCGCTCGCATCAACCTCCACTTTGCATTCACGCTACAGTAGCGTCTGCTGATTCAGGTCAGGCTCGCGCCTTCTCATCGCAGTCACTCACTGAACAATCTCCGCGTGAAGACTCTTCCGCTTTCCGCCGCCCGCACGCTGCATCTGGCCGCACAAGGTCTGCTGACACCGCCGCGCCGCAAGGCCGTGAAAGCCGACGTGCTCGACGCGATCCGCCGCATGGCGCAATTGCAGATCGACACGATTCACGTTGTCGCGCGCAGCCCATATCTCGTGCTCTTCAGCCGGCTCGGCGCGTATGCGCAGCAATGGCTCGACGAACATCTCGCCGAAGGCAAGCTGTTCGAGTACTGGTCGCATGAAGCGTGCTTCGTGCCGATCGAAGACTACGGCCTGCTGCGTCATCGCATGCTGGACCCGAGCGGCATGGGCTGGAAGTACGCGGCCGACTGGCACAACAAGCATCGCGAAGACATTGAGAAACTACTGGCGCACATTCGCGCCACGGGACCGGTGCGCTCGGCGGATTTCGCTCGCGAGTCGGGCAAGGGCAATGGCTGGTGGGACTGGAAGCCGGAGAAGCGCCATCTGGAAGTGCTCTTCGCCATCGGTCAACTCATGGTGGCCGAGCGGCGCAATTTTCAGCGCGTCTACGACGTCACCGAACGCGTCTTGCCGGACTGGAACGACGCACGCGATCTGCCGCCGTCGCATGTCGTCACCGATGAACTGCTGCGCCGCACTTGCCGGGCGCTCGGCGTCGCGCGGGCCGACTGGGTGGCGGACTATTACCGTCTGCCGCGCCGCCCGTATCGCGACGAGCTTCATGCGCTCGCGGAGCGCGGCGAATTGATTCCCGTGCAAGTGGTCGGCTGGAAGCAGGACACGTTCGTGCACCGCGACCTCGCGCCCATGCTCGACGACGCCGCGAGCGGCAAACTCGCCTCGACGGTGACGACGGTACTTTCGCCGTTCGATCCTGTGGTGTGGGACCGCAAACGCGCCGCCGCGCTGTTCGACTTCGACTATGCAATCGAGTGTTATACGCCGGCGGCGAAGCGCAAATACGGTTACTTCGTGCTGCCGCTACTGAGCCGCGGGCGGCTGGTAGGCCGCGTCGATGCAAAGGCGCACCGCGCGCAGGGCATTTTCGAATTGAAGTCCGTGCATATGGAAGCGGGCGTGCGTCCGAGCGCCCGGCTCGCTGGCGACCTGCGGCGCGCGTTGCAACGGTGCGCGGATTGGCACGGCACGCCGCAATTGCAAATCACATGGGCGGCGCCGGAATGGCAGGACGCATTGAGCGTGGATGAGTGCGTCGAACAGTAAGCGCGCCGCCGTCCTGCGCAGTCAATGCAGCGCCGACCATGCAAGCGACAGCGAAAAGACGCCGAGCAGGATCGACGCGCCGCGCTGGATTTTCGCCGGATCGAGCCAACGCAGCTTGCCGCTGCCCAGCGCCGCGCCGAAAGCGATCCATGCGAGCGCAATCGGCACGAGCAGGCACACGAAGATCAGCATGGCCGAGAGATAAGCGGGCCAATGCGCGAAAGCAGCGGCCGGAAAAATAGTGCCCGCGAACAGCAAGGCTTTGGGATTGAGCAGCGTCGCAATGAACAGCGTGCGCATGCCGCTCGCGCGCGGCGTCGAGTCAGGTAGCGCGACGGCCGCGCGCCACATATCGATGGCCAGCCACGCGATGTACAAACCCGCCGCCACGCGCAGCAACGCGGGCAGCCATGGCAGCGCATGCGCGGCTTGCGCCAGGAACCGTCCCCAGACGGAAATAGAAACCAGATAGCCGGCGAGTTCAGCGGCGATAAGCGGTAGCGACCGCTGCAGGCCTTGGCGCAAACCTGCCGACGCAAGCAATGTATTAGTCGGACCCGGCGTAATCAGCACGACGATAATGCCGACGGCCAACAACGCGGTAGCGGACGCAGAGAACATGGAAAAGGCGCAATGTTGAGAACAGTGCGCCTTTTTATCACAGACGGCGACCCGGCCAGCACTTGACTTGGCGACGAGGCGCGAGGAGGGATCGCTGTCGTTAAGAGTTAGCCGTAAAGTCAGGCGCAAAACGCTAAACGCCAATTGCTGATGGCAAGCGTCAAGGCCCAACCAACGTTCAGTGTTCCAGCTTCGCGCGCAGTTCCCGCGCAGCTTCTAGCAGCCCTTCATATCCCGAACGCGCGTGTTCGGGCAAGTCAGGATCGCCGACAAACGTGCCGAGCGTTTCGATCAGGCTGTACAGAATCCCCTTTGCAGCGCCTGACGCAATGCTGCCGGACGATACCTGCTGATCCACGTGACTGAGCGCTGCGTCGAGGTTTTCCAGATTGGGCCGGTCGCCGGTGGGCGGCGTAGGCGTTACGTCTTGCGTCATGATGAAGCGTCTCCCCGTATGAAGCGGTAAACGAGCGATCCTTTCACGTTGTTATATACCGATCGCGGGTTGCCGTCTATTCGTGATCGGCGCGAACACGACCTGGACTAAGGTGTCCACCGATACATCAGAATTTTTGCGCGTGCGTCGTCTTCTACCAGTATCACGTACTCGCCGTTGTCACGTTTCGCCGCGCTGATGCCGAGATAGACGTCCACCCAACCGCTCGTGTTGCCCACGCTCGCGCCGGGCGTCATATAGCCGACCGGCTGACCTGTGCGCGCGTCGTACACATCGACCTTCGCCGTGTACAACTCGGCCACGAAGACATAGTCGCCGGCTACCGCGACGCCTACGGTGGTCGTCTGCGGATTGCTCTGCGTGTTCCACGGCAGCGAGACCGCGTACTGCTGCGTAGGCGCGCCCGAACTCCAGTTGTCATAACGCGCGAGCACGGGGCCGGCCTCTTTCCAATGGGTCGCGTCCCACGGAACGGCGCTCGTAAAACCGGACAGATACATGGTGTCGGATTCCGCGATGTAGATGAGCCGCGCCAGTCGCGTGAAAGGCTGCGGCATCGCGAACATTCTGGAACTCGCGTAGGTGTAGATCGGATTGCCCGCTTGGTCGAGCCCCTGCAAAGGCATTTCGCGGATGCCGCTCAGCGGTGTGGCAAGCCAGACGTTGCCCGGCGCGTCCACCCACCAGAAACCGTTGCCCACGGTACTGCCGGTCGACGGATTGCTGCTGATTTCGCTGGCATCCACGACGCCATTACCGTTGACATCGCGCCACAGCCATTCGCCATAGCCCGGCTGACCCGAAGGCCACGTGCCCGGCAGCGGATTTTGCGCGAGCAGCCCCGACGGAATCGCCGTCTCACCATGTGCGGCGTCGCAACGGTAGACGTTCAGGTAGTGCGCGCCCGGATCGAGCGTATAGAGAAACGGCCGGCCGTCGATTCTTCGCACCATCGGCTCGCCGCGCACGCCGCGCGGCTGATGGAACGTGGGATCGTCGGGATAATCGAAGCGATTCAGCGTGAAGCCCGCATACGACCATTCGCGGCCCACAGGCTGGTTGTAGTCGAGCGTGAAGCGCTTCGAACCGGTGTACACCGAAGCCGGCGTGGCTGGATCGAATGCGGCGCTGTCCACGAACGTCAGCCCATACAGCCGCCAGTTCAACGCATGCGAGCTGAACACATAGCTTTCCAGCACCGCACCTTGACCGACCGATGCAGAGCTAACCGGCCGCGGCCCTTCACCGTTTTGCGCGACATATAGATTGCCCGCCGGGTCGAGCGCGATTCCAGTCATGCCGTTAAAGCGCCAGTTGCCCGGCACGCCCTTGACCGCATGAAAAATACCGTTGCGCGTGCCGAGCGGCGCGGCCGCTCGCGGTTGACCGTTGGCGTCCTTGTTGAAGACGAGAATCTGCTGCGACGGCCCGTTGTCCGCGACGAGAATTTGTCCAGCCGGCGTAACGGCAATGTCGGTCGGAACTGCGCCGGCGGGCAACGGCAAGACGCCGGCGAGCGCGGTCCCATCCGCGTTGAAGTGCAAAATAGTTAGGTTTCCGGACGATACGCCGCTTATCACCCAGAGCGTCGAATCGGTGTCGATCGCGATACGTCCTGGTGAGCTGACGCTCCACGAGCGCAATGGCTGCATCGTATTGGCGTTCAGAACAACGATGCGGTTCGCGTAGGTGTCCGAGAGGTACAGTTCGCTGTCGGTGGCGGCAAGTCCGCGGATGGCCGCGTCGGTACCGGTCGTTACTGTATCGACGGGCAGGAAGCTGTTTTTCGTTGCGTTCGCGCTATTGCCGACGCCCGCACTAAACGGCACGCCGGCCGAGAGGTTCGCCAACGTGCGGCGCGTGATGCCAAACCACGTCTGTCCGGCCGGCGGATAGTCTGCGCCGACCAGCTTGTTGTTCTCGTTACCGATCGACATTGCCGCGTACAGATACGTGTGGTTGACCGCGACTGCATCGCCGCCCGCAGCGCCCCAACCGTGCGTGAAACCGGCGACGGCGATCTTGTCGCCCCCGCGATACGCGGCTATTTCACTGCCGCTCTCGTCCCACGGCGCGTTCGTGAAGACGGTACCGTCGGCGCCCGCCGCGATTGCCTGGATATCCTGCTGCATCCACTTACCGTCGCCGAAACCGAAGCTATTGCCGATCCACGAGGTGGTGTAGGTGAGCTGCGACTGCGCATAGCCAGTAAGCGGAAGAAGGCTCTGGCAGAAAATGAATGCCGCGCCGAGGCGCGAAAGGAGTTTCACAACGATGTTCCCTTGCAAGTGACGCTTTCATCCTCGCATAGAAAACAGGTGAAATTAATTGATAAAAAAATTGACCGTAAATATTTGAGAAAACAAATATACCGCATGCATAGGAGTGCGTGGCGTGCCGATTCTTCTGCGATCCCGCGGAGTTATGTGACAGAAGCGGCCAATCTCGTCACGATGCGTCAATAGGTCGCCAATATCGTTTTCTTCAAATGCTATTTGTGAATCCATCCCAGCAAAGGCGCACTTGTGCGCATAAACTCCGCGTTTATCAGGCGTGGCTGCGTCGCCCGAAAATGCGCCGGGTCATATCGAACGCAACCAGATTGCCGGCCACTACCAGCAGCAATCCAACCACTGCCAATGCCGACCATTGATAGCCTTCGAATACCGTCGACACAGCCAGCGCCACGATAGGAAACAGCACGGTCGAATAGGCGGCGCGCTCGGGCCCGATGCGCCCGACCAGCATCAGGTATGCGGTAAAGCCGATCACCGAGCCAAACACCGCGAGATACGCCAGTGCGCCGAGATAGCGTGTGGACGATTCGATAGCGAACGGGAAGCCGGCGAGCGCGCTTCCTACGGTCAACACGCTCGCGCCGATCAACATCGCCCAGCTATTGGTCGCGAACGGATGCAATCCCATCGACTGCATGCGGCTCGACAACAGATTGCCAGCCGAAAAGCACAATGTGCCGAGAAACGCGATGCCAAGCCCGAGCCATGCGGCGTGGTCGCCGAGATGTCCGCTCATCTGCTGAACGAAGAGACACACAATACCGACGAGACCGAGCATCGCGCCCGCAATTGCCGAGGGCTGCAGCGGACGCCCCATGAAAAGCCGTCCGTTGATCGAATTAAGAAGCGGCGCCGTGGAGAACACCACTGCCACGAGGCCGCTGGGCACCACCTGTTCGGCGTAGTAGAAGCACAGAAAGTTGACGCAAAACAGCGCGAGCCCTTGCGCGAACAAAAATCGCCACGCGGCGCGCGGCGGCCACATCGGCCGGCGCATGATGCGCAACAGCGCGAACAGCACCAATGCGGCGATCCAGAAACGCCAGGCGATGGAAACCGGCGGCGGGACTTCGCCCAACTGCCATTTGATCGCGATCCAGGTGGTGCCCCAGATCAGAACGGTAACGGCATAAAGCGACAGATTCATGGTCAAGCCTGCAACAGCGGATACGGAAGTGCGACTATGCGGCAACGCAGGCGCCAGGACTTGTCCAGGATTGCGCATTTTCGGCGGCAAACCGCGAGCTCATGGGTGCCGGGGCGCGGCCAGCCGTATACTTACGCTCATATCCCGCAAGAACGACACCAGTCCCGTGAAGCCGAGCCCGCCCGTCGCTGTGAATGACGCCACTGAAACGCCGTTTGGCATTCAGTCGGTGTGTCACACGCTAGGCAGCTCGAACGCGAACCTGGACCGGTTTGCGTGGCTCGGTGACGGTCTGGCGATTGCCGTTTGGACGCGCGACACAGAAGTCGCCGAGACCGTCTACGATCGGCCCGGCCACCACACCCTCTCGTGCTACCTGGATGGCGGTTATCGCACCGAGCGGCAGAAAATGCCGGGGCGTTACGGCGCGCCGTCGCGGCTATGCGCATTACCCGGCGATCATGAGTCGCGCTGGTGGGTGCGCGGCCATATGCATTTCATGCACCTTTATTTCCTGCCTGAGCACTTCACGCAACGCGCTGTGCAGGAACTGGACCGCGAGCCGCGCGAATTGACGCTTGCCGACCGCACATATTTCGAAGACGCGCGCATTGCCAGTCTGTGTCAGTCGCTCGCGAACGAACGTTGGGACGACCCGGACGGTTTGCTGCGCACCAACGAAACTGCACATGAAGTGCTGAGCCTGCTGCTGCGCTCGCAAGGCGTGCGCCGCACCGGCCTGGCGCTGAAGGGCGGTTTGTCGGTCGCGACCAGACGGCGACTGCGCGATTACATCGAAAGCCATCTTGCAGAGCCGCTCACCATCGGTGAACTTGCAGGCGTGGCGGCGCTGTCGGAGTTTCACCTTGCGCGGATGTTCCGCACGTCGTTTGGATTGCCGCCCGCTGCGTGGATCGCGCAGCAGCGGCTCGAACGCGCGCGCATGCTGTTGCGCACCACGTCACTTCCGCTTCAGCGGATTGCCCAGCTATGCGGCTATGCAAACGCGAGTCACTTTAGCCACCGTTTCCGCGAAGGCGTGGGCGTGTCGCCTACCGCGTACCGGCAGGCTGTCCCGGCTTAAGCGCGTCATTGCAACGCCATTGCGAGCACACGGGCCACATGAATGGCCTCCACACCGGCGCCATCGTGAATCTGATGACGGCAACTCGTGCCGTCCGCGACCATGACGGTATTGCCGTCGATCTTGCGCACCGCCGGCAATAGCGACAACTCGGCCATGGCCTGCGACGTCGCATAGTGCTCCGCTTCGTAGCCGAAGCTGCCGGCCATTCCGCAGCACGACGATTCCACCGTCGATACCTTCAGCTCAGGAATCCATTTCAGAACGGTTTGCACAGGCGTAAAGGCGTCGAACGCCTTCTGATGACAATGGCCATGCACGAGCGCCTGCGGCGTATCCAAGGGCTTCAACGCAAGCTCTAAGCGACCCGCTTTTTCCTCGCGCACCAGGAATTCTTCGAAGAGGAACGCCTGTTTGGCGAGCCGCTGTGCTTCGTCGCCGAAGCCATAGTGCAAAAACTCGTCACGCAGCGACAGCAGGCACGACGGCTCCAGACCGACAATGGGCACGCCGCGTTCCACGAAAGGGTTGAACAGATCGAGCATTCGCCTCGCTTCGTGCTTCGCTTCGTCAACCAGGCCCGCCGCGAGAAACGTGCGGCCGCAGCAAACCGGGCGCTCGCCTTCGCGCATGTTGAAGTGCACGGTGTAGCCCGCCGCCTCCAGTACCTTCTGCGCCGCCCTGGCGTTCTCGGGCTCCATGCTGTTATTGAAGGTGTCGACGAATAACAGCACTTCCTTCAGCGTCGCGCCATGCGCGTTCACCGTGGGACTTGCGCTCGACAGAAACGACTTCCTGAAACGCGGCAAGCTCCGCTCGCTCGCGAAACCGACCGCGCGCTTGAACAAGGACGACACGAGCGGCACATTGTCGGCAACTGCGATCAAGCCCGGCATGCGGCTCGCGGCGGCAGCGTAGCGCGGCATGAAGGCGACGAGCTTGTCGCGCAGCGTCAAGCCATGTCGCTTGACGCGCGCGGCGCGCGCTTCGATCTTGAACTTCGCCATATCGACGCCCGTCGGGCAGTCGCGCTTGCAGCCCTTGCATGACACGCAGAGATCGAGCGTGTCCTTTACTTCGTCGCTCGCAAGGCCGGCCTCGCCTAGCTGACCGGAGATTGCAAGACGCAAGGTGTTCGCACGCCCGCGCGTGACATGCTGTTCGTCTTTCGTCACGCGGTAGCTCGGGCACATCGTGCCTGCATCGAATTTTCGGCAGTGACCGTTGTTATTGCACATCTCGACGGCCTTCGCGAGACCGCCTGCGAGGTCGTTGCCGCTGCCCGGCGCGGTTTCGCGGCCAGTCAGCGGATCGCGCTCGACGTTCCATGCTGACCAGTCGAGCGCCGGTTCAATGGGCCGTTCCTGATAGCCGGGCGCGAAACGGAAATAGCGCGCGTCGTCCATTTTCGGCGGACGCACCATCTTGTCGGGATTGAAGCGGTTGTCCGGATCGAACAGCGCCTTGATCTCACTGAACGCCTGATTGAGTTTGGGACCGTATTGCCACGCCACCCATTCGCCGCGGCACAAACCGTCGCCGTGCTCTCCGGAATAAGCGCCCTTGTATTCGCGCACTAATGCCGCGGCTTCCTCGGCAATCGCGCGCATTTTCACCGCGCCATCGCGGCGCATGTCGAGAATCGGCCGCACGTGCAGCGTGCCGACGCTCGCATGGGCATACCAGGTGCCCTCGGTGCCATGCCGATGAAACACCTCCGTCAACTGGCTCGTGTACTCGGCGAGATGTTCGAGCGGCACCGCGCAGTCTTCGATGAAAGACACCGGCTTGCCGTCGCCCTTCATGCTCATCATGATGTTGAGGCCGGCCTTGCGCACTTCCCACAGCGCCTTTTGCGCATTCGCGTCCGGCATTTCCACAACCGAGCCAGGCAAGCCGAGATCCGCCATCAATTCGGAGAGTTGCCTGAGCGACTCGAGTTGCGCGTCGCGCGACTCGCCCGCGAATTCCACGAGCAGCACCGCTTGCGGCTCGCCGACCAGCGCCTTTTCGACAACCGGACGAAACGCAGGGTTGCTCATGGCCAGATCGATCATGGTGCGGTCGACCAGTTCCACCGCGACCGGCTTCAGCTTGACGATGTGCTGAGTCAGATCCATCGACTGCCAGAACGTCGGAAAGTTGACCACGCCCAGCGTTTTATGCGCGGGCAACGGCGCAAGCTTCAGCGTCAACTGACGGCTGAATGCGAGCGTGCCTTCCGAGCCGACCAGCAGATGCGCGAGGTTGGCCACGCCGTCGTCGGTATAAGCGCGCGGATTCTGACAGTCGAACAGGTCGATGTTGTAGCCGGCCACGCGGCGCAACACTTTCGGCACGCGCGCCACGATTTCGTCGCGCTCGCGTTGCGCGATCTGCCTGACGCCTTCGAATATCTGCTGCAAACGCGCGCCTTGCGGCGCATCGCGCAACGAAGCGAAACGCGCTTCGGTGCCGTCGGCGAGAATCGCGTCGATGGCTTCGACGTTGTGCACCATGTTGCCGTATTCAATGGAGCGCGAACCGCACGAATTGTTGCCCGCCATGCCGCCGATCGTGCATTGCGCCGCAGTCGACACATCCACCGGAAACCAGAGACCGTGCGGCTTGAGCCATGCATTCAGATGATCCAGCACGACGCCCGGCTCGACCGTCACCGTGCGCGCCTCCAGGCTGAAATCGACGATATTGTTAAGCCATTTACTCGTGTCGATCACGAGCGCTTCACCGACCGTTTGTCCGCATTGACTCGTGCCAGCGCCGCGCGCGAGCAGCGGCACTTTCTCGCTGCGCGCAATGTCGAGTGCGATGCGCAGATCGTCCTGGTCGCGCGGCACGACAACGCCGACGGGCATGATCTGATAGATCGACGCATCGGTCGCATAACGTCCCCGGCTCGCTGCATCGAACAGCACGTCACCACGCAACGATTTACGCAGATGTTGCGCGAGCGGCGTCATCAGACGCGCCGTGGACGGCACGAGATGAATCGGCTTGACCAGCAAAGCGGAAGTGGGATTCGTCATAACGTCGGTGTTGTTGCAATACGCAGAAATCGCGGCGCAGCGCGGCAAACCGCGCGAGCGCCCGAACGGTCAATACAACGTGACGCTTACCGATGGCAGGCCTTCTATGCGTCCGTGTGCCGTGCCCGCGCTTCGCGGGAAGAACATGCCGGTGTACGAACCGGTTGTCACGACCATTTCCGGCGTCACGGTGACGCCACGCGACGTCGCGTGATTGACGAGCCACGTGAGCAACCGGCGGGGATCGCCGGCGGGATTGGCGGGCGTCAATTCCACGACATCGCGTCCGTTGAAATCGAAACGCAGCGCGGGCGAGACAAACGGGAAGCTCTCGTCGTACGGCATGAATTCGCCGACGACGAGCGCGCCGTGGTTCTGCAAGTCCGCGAGTTGCGCGAGCTTGTCGACGTCCGGCCACGCGGCGAACCGGCTCGCGACGATTTCGATCGTCGCGCCGAATGAACCGATTGCGGCATGCACGTCGGCCTCGCTATAAGGCGTTGTGCTGGGCTCGAAACTGCGACCGAAACGAAACGCGATCTCCAGTTCCAGGCCCAATGGCGCGAAGGCCCCGCGCGACACAGTGGCGCCGTCGGGATACCGGTCGACGTCCGGCAACGGCGCGCCCTGGATCGGCCCGCTGTCTGACTTGGCGCCGATCTTCCAGCCGCCGATGCGCGCGCCGGCAATGGCCAAGATCTCATGCTGGACCGCATACGCCGCATTGGCGTCGGTCGGCGCGAGATTGGGCGGAAGGTTGTCGAGCGTCGCATGATCGCGGCGCGCATCGGCGAGCAAGCGGCTCAGAGGCAACGTGGTCAGCTTCAGGGCGCCGGCGCGAGAGGACTTAAGCATCGCTTACACGCCCATGCGGGGCGAGACCTGCCCCTTGTCCGCGGGATCGCCTGCAAACTTGCTCTCCGGCTGCATGCGGAACGCGAGCACGACACCAATCGCCATCAACAGCATGCTGCCGACGAACGGCAACTCCCAGCTGCCGAAGTAGTCGATCAGGAAGCCGCCCATCACGGGCGAGATGATCGCCGCGAGCGCCGAACCTGTGTTCATCATGCCGCTCGCCGTGCCCGAGGCTTCCGGCGCGATGTCCATGGGAATGGCCCACATCGGTCCAATCGTCATTTCGGCGAAGAAGAAGCCCGAAGCGAGGCACGCCATCGACAGATACACGTTGTGCGTGAACATAATCGGGATCAGCGACAGCAGGCAGAACATCATGCACACCGACACCATCCAGCTGCGTGCGCGCTTCAGGCTCCCGGTTCGCGTATAGATGAAGTCGGTCACGACGCCGCCAAGCGTATCGCCCACCACGCCGGCGAGGAACACGACCGATGCGAAGATCGCCGACTTCTTCAGTTCCAGGTGATAGCTGTGCAGGAAGTATTGCGGAATCCAGCTCAGGAACAGCCACAGTGTCCAGCCATAGCAGAAGTACACGATCGTAACGGGCGCCATGCGGCGAAACAGCTTGCCCCAAGGCACGCCCGCCGACTTTGCTTTGGGCGCGGGCAATACTTCGAGCTCTTCAGTCGTGATACGCGGGTGGTCTTTCGGATGCTCGGTGAACGTCAATGCCCACACGACAACCCACAACAGGCTGAAGGCGCCGCAGATATAGAACGATTCGCGCCATCCCCAATTTGCCATGACGAGCACGATGAGACCAGGCGCGACCGCATTGCCGATGCGCGACGCGGCGTGCGTGATGCCCTGAGCGAAACCGCGTTTCTCTTTGGCGACCCAGCGCGCCATTGCGGATGTCGCGGCGGGAAAGGTCGCGCCTTCACCGAAACCGAGCAGCACGCGCGCGGCCAGCAGCGAGATCAGCCCGCCGGCGAAACCGGTCAGCAACGTGGCGACGCCCCAGATCGCGCCGCACGCGAGCAGCGTGCGTCTGGCGCCAAAACGATCGCTCACCCAGCCGCCGATAATCTGAAACAGCAGATACGGATACGCGAAGGCGGAGAACACCAACCCGACTTCCGTATGCGAAAGATGGAATTCCTTGCCGAACCCCGCGGCCGCTGTACTGACGTTGACGCGGTCCAGGTAGGTGATGAAGTACATGATGCAGAGCATCACTAGAACGATACTGGTCGCACTGGTCAAACGAAACCGCTTCATCGTCTCTCTCCATTTGCATGTGTCGACGGCGCGCCTCATATGACACGCCCGGTCGTCGCCCGGCGGTAGGCGCCGCCGGAACATCGCATTGTTCAGGGCCGCGTTCTGCGCGCGGCTTCGTGATGGAACTGACTTCGTTGATGCCTGCTTTCGTTGCGGTCTGCTTTTTTCGATGCGTTGCTGCGGCTTGTTGAGCGGGTCCGGGGTTGCGACGTGGCCAGCACAGCTTGTTCTGCCGCTTCGTTCAGGCTGCCGCCTTCAAACCGGACGCTTGCGTCGGCTCGCTCAACCACTCCATAGCGGCAGGCAAGCCGCTTCCCTTGAGCGGAACGCCCGCGAGCCGCAAGCCCATTTCGCAACCCGCGAGCGTCGCGAGCAGCATCAGGTCGTTGCAATCGCCCAGATGACCGATGCGGAACATGCGCCCTTTCATCTTGCCGAGACCCGTGCCAAGCGACATGTCGAAGCGTTCGTAGATCAGCTTGCGAACCGCGTCGGCATCGACGCCGTCGGGCATCATCACGCCCGTCAGCACGGGGCTATATACAGCCGGATCGGCGCACTGGATTTCCAGGCCCCAGGCGCGCACCGCGCGGCGAGTCGCCTCGGCAAGACGCTCGTGACGCGCGAACACGTTGTCGAGCCCTTCGCCGAGAATCATTTCGAGCGCTTCATGAAGCCCGTACAGCAGGTTCGTGTTCGGCGTGTAGGGCCAGTAGCCCGTCTTGTTCATCTCGACGATTTCACTCCAGTCCCAGAAGCTGCGGGGCAACTTTGCATGCTTGCTCGCGGCCACGGCTTTCGGCGAAATCGCGTTGAAGCTGATGCCCGGCGGCAGCATCAGGCCCTTCTGCGAGCCTGAAACGGTGACGTCGACGCCCCACTCGTCGTGGCGATAATCGGCGCAGGCAAGTCCCGAGATCGTGTCGACGAGCAATAGCGCGGGATGACCTGCGGCGTCGATTGCGCGCCGCACGGCGGCGATATCTGAAGTCACGCCCGTGGACGTTTCGTTGTGCACGACGCACACCGCCTTGATGGAGTGCTGCGTGTCTTCGCGCAGACGCGCTTCGATCATTTGCGGTTGAACGCCGCGGCGCCAGCCCTCGATGCCGGGCAAGCCAAGAAACTCAGGCTTGAGCCCCAGGCTTTCGGCCATCTTTTTCCAGAGCGTTGCGAAGTGCCCGGTCTCGAACATCAGCACATGATCGCCGGGGCTCAACGTGTTCGAGAGCGCCGCTTCCCATGCGCCGGTGCCGGACGCCGGATAGATCACCACGGGATGCTGTGTCTTGAAGATCTTCTTGATCCCGTCGAGCACTTTCAGACCCAGTTCGCCGAACTCAGGGCCGCGGTGGTCGATGGTCGGGTAGCTCATCGCCCGGAGGATGCGATCGGGCACGGGGCTCGGCCCCGGAATCTGCAGAAAGTGACGGCCGGCGGGATGAAAATCTAACTTCAACATTGCGCTCCTCCGATTGAATTTTGCATGCAAAAAACTATATCAGACGAGTTCGGACAGGCGAAAGACCAAAATCGCCTTTGCGCACAGGTGTTTACCCCCGCTGTTCCGCTGTGCGCGGCGATCCGATAAAATCGAATCCAATGTGGATAAGGAAGTTTGTATGCAAAATTCGGAATTTGAGGCAAGCCTGCCCACGGCGGCCGTGTTGCCGAAAGTGGAGCGTCAGCGCTTGCATGACACGGTGGTGGAGCACATTCGCCGGTTCATCGTCGAGGGCGTACTTGAGCCGGGCAAGAAGCTAAACGAGCGCGAGCTGTGCGAAACGCTTGGCATTTCCCGCACGCCGTTGCGTGAGGCGCTCAAGGTGTTGGCCGCTGAGGGGTTGATCGAGATTTCGCCGAACCGGGGCGCGTCGGTGTGGAAGATGTCGGAGGCCGAGTTGCGCGAGACGTTCGAGTTGATGAGCGGTCTCGAGGCTTTTTCGGGCGAACTGGCAGCCGAGCGGATGACGGCGGCGGAGCTGGCCGACATCAAGGCGTTGCATTACGCAATGCTCGCTTGTCGCGCGCAAAACGACCTGGCTGGGTACTACAGCCGGAATCAGGCGATCCACGACAAGATCAATGAGGCCGCGCGGAACTCAGCGCTTCGGCAGACTTATATCTCGGTGAATCGGCGCTTGCAGGCGCTGCGTTTCCGGTCCAATTTTCAGATCCCGAAGTGGGACAGCGCCATTCATGACCACGACGAAATGTTGAAGGCACTCGAGGCGCGGGACGGTAAGAGGCTTAGTCAGATTCTTCGGCAACATCTGCTTGATAAGCGCGATGCGGTCTTGCAGGTGCAGTCGAGGGAAGAGGCGGCGGGGTCGGGGTTGAAGGCTTGAGGGGTGTGTCTTGCGTGCCGACGCGGGTTATGCGCCGGCGCGCAAGCGCAGACTGCGGACCGTCAGCATCGGCTCACGGGTTTCGATGCGCTGCCGGCTGCGGTAATCGACGCCGACGATTTCGGGAAGCGCGGCCCCGCTGAACGTGAGGGTGCGCGTTTGCGTCGTCCACCGGGTCATGCGTGCCTCGCTTCAGCGGGTCGGGGAACCGTGGGAAGCGGCTCGTCCGCCCATTGCGTCCACGCATCGCCAGTCGCGTCCGGCGTACGCGGCTGGATAAGCCACGACATTGTCAGCCCCCTCCAAAAGTTATGTTTCATATGCCGCTGGCTGTCCAGACATTTTGGAATCCTACTAAATGTCTCGATGAGCCCCCCCTTTTCCAGTGAGGGCTCGCCTTTGCATTATCAAATCGATCCCGACCGGCGTACAGATGGAAACTGTCGCAGTTTTGTAAAACAAAATCGGGATAGCTCTTACGCATAACCAGCTAACGGATTGACTGACGCTGGACAGAACCAGATCGTCCGCAAGATAGGAAAGGCACGAAAAAAAGCCCGCACGAGGCGGGCAGCAGTAACTATCGGGGGAATCGAGGAACGTCACATAGCGCTCATCATCGCGCCGCTGCTGCCAGTGGGTCGCACCATGGGACGCAACCGACCAGCGATCCAACGGGTGAGCAGGTTCGACGCTAAGTGGGACGACAAGCTTCAGCGAACTGCGGGTGCGACCTACCACCAGTTCAACCGATCAGAGTCCGTGGCAACTTCAGTCAACGGCGTCGGGTCTGCACGTGGAACGACGACGGAAACGTCTTACGCTCAATCGTACTGTGCCAGCCAAAGCGAAAACTTATCCCCAGTTTTTGTTCAAAACCCTGTGGACAACCTCAGCAAACCCACACCAAGTACTTGATGGCACACTGCAATCCCGCGCCGTCTCCGCAACAGTCAGCGGGAGACGGCATCGCTGGGAAACAGCCCGTCACCGTACTCCATCCTTGCGCCGCAGCGACTCCGGCAACCCGCGCAGCACGATCAACGCACAAATCACACTCATCGTACCGATCACATACAACGCGGGCGTCGTGCTGCCGGTCAGATCCCGCACGCGTCCAACCATGATCGGACTCACGATCCCCCCGAGCTGACCCAGCGTATTGATCAACGCGATGCCGCCAGCCGCGCCCGCCCCAGTCACCAGTTTAGGCGGCAGTGCCCAGAACGCCGGGATAGACGCCACCACGCCTGCGCCCATCACGGCCAACGCGACGATCAGGAAGCCCGTCTGCTTGTCGAAGAAACCCGCGGCAAAGAAGCCGATTGCCGACATCACGAGCAGCCCGAAAACGAACTTGCGCCGCTCACCGGTTGCGTCGGACAGGCGCCCCACCACCACCATGCAGATCGCGCCGCATACATATGGCACCGCCGTGAGCAAACCGATCAGCGTCGGATTGTGCGTGCCGGCCACACGGATCAGATGCGGCGTCCAGAAATTCAATCCATACGACGCAACCTGAATCAGAAAGTACACGAGCCCCAGCGTGAGAAAGCCTGGCGTCCTGATCGCCCCGAGCAGCGAATGCCCGGTGTCGGGATGACGACTTTGCTGCGCGATCTGCTCAGATAGATACGACTTCTCGGCGGGAGACAACCAGTTCGCGTCCTCAATGCGGTCCTTCAATAGCTTCAGCACGAGATAGCCGAGCAGCACGCACGGTAGGCCACCGAGCAGGAACAGCCAGTGCCATCCGGGCATACCGAGCACGCCGTTCATATGCCCGATAACCAGGCCGGCAAGCGGCGCACCGACCAGCCCCGAAAATGCCGACGCGAGAAACAGCATCGACGTAATACGCCCGCGATAGCTCGGCGGAAACCACAGCGTGAGGTAATACAGCACGCCGGGAGCGAAGCCCGCTTCCATTGCGCCGATCAGAAAACGCAGTCCGTAAAACTGCCATTCGGTATTGACGAAAACCATCGCCGCCGTGGCGAGTCCCCACGAAATCATGATCCGTGCAATCCAGCGCCGCGCCCCGACCTTATACAGGAACAGATTGCTTGGCACTTCGAACAATACGTAGCCGATCACGAACAGGCTCGCGCCAAGACCATACGCGGTGTCGGATAACCCGAGATCGCTTTGCAACTGAAACTTGGCGAAGCTGATATTAATGCGGTCGAAGAACGCAAACAGATAGCAGATCATGATGAGCGGCATCAGCCGCCATGCCACTTTGCGGATAATGGCCGCCGCGCCGTCTGCGCTTTGCTCGCGGCCGCCGGTTGCGATTGCGCCCAGGTCACTCATGTTCGTCTCCAATGCCGGATTCGGCGCTGCCGTCCGGTCGTTTAGTGGATCAAGGAAAGTTAGATTTGCAGCACGTAGTCCGGCACGGGATGCAGGTCGCTGTTGCGTCCGGCCTTCGCCACCTGCCCGGGCACGTCATGCCCGAGCAGATCTGGCAGTGCCCGCGACAACGCGAGCAGCTTCTCCAGATCGATGCCGGTCGGAATGCCGATCTCGTCGCACAGATTCACGAGGTCTTCCGTACAGATGTTGCCGGATGCACCCGGCGCGAACGGACAACCGCCAAGGCCGCCCAACGCGGCGTCGAAACGGCGTGCGCCGGCTTCATACGCAGCCAGCACGTTGGCAAGCCCAAGTCCGCGCGTATTGTGAAAGTGGAGCGTGAGCGCGGAAGGCGTCACGCGTTCAAGCACCCGCGTTACGAGCCGCGTCACCTGGCGCGGATTCGCCATACCGGTCGTATCCGCGAGTGTGATGCCCTGTATGCCCATCTCGCGATACGTATCGACAATGCCGACCACGCGGTCCTCGTCGATCGTGCCTACGAATGGACAGCCGAACGCAGTCGCCACGGAGGCGTTGAGCAATACGCCCGAATCTTTCACATGACGCACGATGTCGCCAAACGCCGTCAACGACGACTCGCAACTCATGCGCATATTCGCGCGGTTGTGCGTCTGACTTGCCGACATCACGAGGTTCAGTTCATCCGCCTTCGCAGCCAGCGCGCGCTCGGCGCCCTTGAGGTTGGGCACCAACGCGACATAGATCACGCCCGCATGGCGCTCGATCTGCTGAAACACCGCCTCGCCATCACGCAACGCCGGAATCGCTTTCGGCGATACGAACGAACCGGCCTCGATCCGCGTGAAGCCCGCCGTCGAAAGCGCGTTGATCAACGCGATCTTGTCGGCGGTATCGACCCAAGTGGGTTCGATCTGCAAGCCGTCGCGCGGCGCGACTTCCTGGACAATCAGCTTGTCGGCAGTTTTGGTGTCCATGACACCGTTCGATGCTCGGCTCATTGCACGGCTCCTTCGCGGCGAAGCCGCTCGATTTCTTCGGTTGCAAATCCGAGTTCGCTCAGCACGCTGCCGGTATGTTCGCCAAGCGTGGGACCTTGCCAGCGCACTTCCCCCGGCGTGTCCGACAGCTTCGGCACGATGCCCGGCATCTTCACCGATGCACCGCCAGGCAGTTGCGCCTGCAACAACATGTCACGCGCCTGGTAGTGCGGATCGGACACGATGTCCGCGACTGAATAGATGCGTCCCACAGGCACTTCGGCGAGTTCCAGCGCGGCCAGCACGTCGTTGGTGGAATGGTGCGAGGTCCATGCGGCGATGGCCTCGTCCAGCATCGCGCAATGCCTGGCGCGGCCGTCGTTGTGAGCTAATGCCGGATCGTCGGCGAGATCTGCGCGGCCGATCGCCTGCATCAGCCTCCGGAAAATCGGGTCGCTGTTGCCTGCAATCACCACGTACCCGTCGTCTTCCGTGGGATACGTGTTGGACGGCGCAATGCCGGGCAAGGCGCCGCCGCTCCGCTCGCGAACGTGCCCGAGCAGGTCGTACTCGGGCACGAGGCTTTCCATCAGATTGAAAACGCTTTCGACGAGCGACACATCGACCACCTGGCCTTCGCCCTGTCCCGTCTTCACGCGAAGCAAGGACATCAACGCGCCGATCACGCCGTGCAGCGACGCGAGCGAATCGCCGAGACTCACGCCAACGCGCGCCGGCGCGCCATCCACTTCGCCCGTCGTGTAGCGGATACCGCCCATCGCCTCGCCGATTGCACCGAAGCCCGGCCTGTCGCGGTACGGACCCGACTGTCCATAGCCGGAGATACGGACCATCGTCAGTTTGGGGTTGATCGCGTGCAGCACGTCCCAGCCGATGCCGAGCCTTTCGAGCGCGCCCGGACGCAGATTTTCGATGATGACATCGGCCTCGGCCGCGAGCCGCTTCACGATCTCGACACCATCGGCCGATTTGAGATTCACGCAAACCGACTTTTTGTTGCGCGACTGCAGATACCACCAGAGCGAGGTGCCCTCGTGCAGCTTGCGCCATTTGCGAAGCGGATCGCCCGTTTCAGGCGCTTCGATCTTGACCACGTCGGCGCCGAACTCGGCCATGAGGCGCGCGGCGAACGGCGCGGCAATGAGAGTTCCGATCTCGACGACGCGGATACCCTGAAGGGGTCCACTCATGTGCTGTCTCCATAGCAGTTTTCTGTTGAGAGACAGCTTGCAGGCATGCCGCGGCGGCGTCCAACCGCAATTCGCCAACGACCGTTCGCGAACGGCGAACGCTCCCGCGAGGCGCGGATTAAGCCGCCGCGGTTCGCGCGTTGTCCTTTGCTTCCACCGAACGCAAATGCTCGAACAGCAGACGGCTCACCGGCGACAATGCATCGACGTCGCGCACGACCAGCACGAGGCTGCGTTCCGACCACTCGTCTTCGAGTGGCGCGCCGACCAGTCCAAGCGGGCGGCCCATGAGTTCATAAACCTTTTGCGGCAACACGCCGACGCCCATGCCTGCCTGTACCATCCGGCAAACCGCGTCGAAACCCGGCACATGGATTCGCAACCGCAATGGCTTGCCCGCCTGGCGCGCGGCCATATGCGTGCGCGCGTTGATGGAACTCGCGGCGTGCAAGCCGACGTGATCTCCGTCGAGCGTTTCGGCGAACGCGACGCTTTCGCGCGTAGCCAACGGATGATCGTCGCGCATCACAAGCACGAGCGAATCATGACGATAGTGCTCGACGTGCAAGTCGCGCGTGTCAGCGTCGCCGGAACATATGCCGAGATCGGCCAGGCTGTCATCCACCGCTTCGACCACGCCACCGCTCGGCCGCTCTTCCAGATCGAGCTTCACACGCTCGTGCTCCAGCTGGAACGCGCGTAAATCTTCGGGCAAGAATTCGACGATCGCCGACAGATTCGCCATCATTCGCACGTAACCACGCACGCCGCTCGCGTGTCCCGCGAGTTCAATGCCGATGTTTTCGATGTCGCGCATCACGCGCCGTGCGTGATGCAGCAGCGTTTCGCCGGCCGGCGTGAGCGTCATACCGCGCGCGTTGCGCTGGAACAGCGTGGCGCCGACCGCCTGCTCCAATTCGAGCAGGCGCTTGCTCGCTGCCGAAACGGCAATCGCCTCGCGCTCTGCGGCGCGCGTGAGCGTGCCTTCCTCGTAGACGGCAAGGAACAGTTGAAGGGTCGTAAGGTCGAGCTTACGAAGAAGGTTCTTGATCACCATGGCGCGGCGCCGGCAGTTCGGTCAGTGCTAATCATCCCACATGCGGCCGCGCAGCCCGAGCCCTGAATTATCGTGGTGAGATCGCCCAGCGGCAACGCGGACATTCATGGCCATGAGTCGAGTCTGTGATTGTGCGAATCAACAGAGCCGCTTGCCGTGCAGCGCTAAAGCGCGTTTGGTATGCTGGATCGCCGGTCATTCCGCGGGGCCTCATGGTCGTTCCCTCGGCCTCAGTATTCACCAACGCGCTTGTTGCGATAAGCGCCGCGACCGGTCGAACGCGGCCAACCGCAGGGCGGCGGCTGCCAAAGCTCTCGCAGTTCGCCCATCGTCAAAGGAATCATTCGATGCCCACCGTCGCGATAGCGATTTTCCCCGGCGTGCAGGCGCTCGACGTCGCCGGGCCTGTCGATGTGTTCTCAGAAGCGAACCGCTTCGTCACGCCCGAAGATCGCTACGAGGTCACACTGCTGAGCGCGAAGCAAGCGCCGCTGCGCGCGTCGAACGGCATGACGTTAATCGCCGACGCCACGTTCGAGCACGCTCGCGAGCCGTTCGATCTCGCGTTGGTCGCGGGCGGCCCTGCACTGCCCGAAGGTGAGCCGCCCGCTGCACCGTTGCTCGACTGGTTGACCGACGTCGCGCCTCGATGCGCGCGTTACGGTTCCATTTGCACCGGCGCTTTCGCGCTTGGACATTCGGGCCTGCTCGATGCACGCAACGTCACGACACATTGGCAACACGCGGCCCAACTCGCCGCCCAGTTTCCGAAAGCGCGCGTCGATTACGACCGCATTTATTTGCGCGATGGCCAACTCGTGACGTCAGCGGGCGTGACTGCGGGCATCGATCTGTCGCTCGCACTCGTCGCCGAAGACCATGGTTCGCACATTGCGCTCGCAGTGGCGAAGCGGCTTGTCGTATTCGCGCAGCGGCAAGGCGGTCAGTCGCAATTCAGCCCATACCTCACGGCACCCGCCGACGAAACATCGCCGGTCGCAAAAATCCAGGCGCATGTCATGGAGCGCATCCACGAAAGCTTTACGGTCAAAGAACTCGCCGACGTCGCCGGAATGAGCGCCCGTAATTTCGCGCGCGTGTTCGTGCAGGAAACGGGCGTGACGCCGCATGAGTTTGTCGAGCGCGCGCGTGTGGATGCAGCGCGCAAGCTGCTGGAAAGCAGCGGCGCTGCGCTCAAGACGATCGCCTACGATTGCGGTTTCGGCACGGCCGAGCGCATGCGGATCGTCTTCATGAAAAGAATCGGCGCAACGCCGATGCAATATCGTGAGCGCTTTCGGGCCACCTGATCACGGTCGATGAGCGGCGCCGCTGCGCGCGCAAAACATGCGTGAGAAGATAACGCTCTGCTCAAGCCAACGCTCAAGGAACGACATGACCCCCTCTTCTCCGATTCGCGCGATCGTCACCGGACACACGCGCGGCCTTGGTGCGGCGCTCGCTGAACAACTGCTTGCACGCGATATCGCGGTGCTCGGTCTATCGCGTTCGCGTCATGCATCGCTCAAAGAGCGCTTTCCTACGCTTCTAGAAGAAACCGAACTCGCACTCGCCGATACAGCACGCGTTGCTGAATGGCTGACGACCGATGCTTTGCGCGCATTCGTCAGCGGCGCAGAGACTGTCCTGCTGATCAACAACGCGGGCATGGTGCAGCCAATCGGTCCGATCGAGGGGCAGGACGTGGTGGACATTGCGACTGCCGTCAGCCTCAACGTGGCAACGCCGCTAATGCTCGCGAGCGCACTCGCCGCCGCGAGTCCGCACGCGAGCGATCGGCGCATCGTGCATATTTCGAGCGGCGCGGCGCGCAACGCTTACGCCGGCTGGAGCATCTACTGCGCGACGAAGGCGGCGCTCGATCACCATGCGCGCGCTGTCTCGCTCGACGCGAACCGCGCGCTGCGCATCTGCAGTCTTGCACCAGGCGTGATCGATACGAACATGCAGGCGGAGATTCGCGGAACCGGCGTCGAACAGTTCCCCATGCGTGAGAAGTTCGAGGACCTCAAGCGCACCGGTCAGCTTTCCACGCCCGAGCAATGCGCGGCTCAGTTGCTCGACTACGCACTTAGCGATGCATTCGGTGAAACGCCGGTGGCCGACATTCGCGAAATCGCGAAGTCGGCTTGACGTGTAGCGAGCATCGTCGCTCCCGAAAAACCTCACCTTTGCGTGCATGTGGCGATGATTCCCGTGGCTTGGCGACGGGTCATCGCGCGAATCACGCTCTTTATTCGGGGATTTTTGCCCGTTGCTTCGCTGCTTGCCGATGATTCGGAGGCGAAGCTCGCGCTCCCGAAAAACCTCACCTTCAGTACGAAGCGATCAACACTTCGCAGGTGTCGGCGTTTTCCGAACTCCCGAAAACCCTCACCTTTCGCAGTAAGGGACAGGCTGCAAAGCCATACTGGGCGGGGCACCGGCTGCCAGAAACAGACGATTCCCGAAAACTCTCACCTTTCGGATGCACGAACGATCTGGATACCCAGGTAAGACGGCGCGGTACCCGATTCGATAGAGAAGGACTCGTCGGCAGCGAATCGTGCGACTAGATGAACGGTGAGGCGGTTTGAGTTTGGCCGCTCACGGTCGATGCAACGTCCTGACTACTCCTGAATTCCCTCACCTTTGCGCGGACGACACGTGGCGAAGAGTCTGCTTGCACTACCGCGTCGGCTGGACGTCTAGCGAATTTTTGCGGTTTTTGCAGCAAGAAGCGGAGCTAGCCGAGCATTTCGAGCAGCCGCCGACTCGCTCCCGAAAAGCCTCACCTTTGCCGTCGAGCTCGTGCATCAACTCGCAAGCTTGCGGAACGTCTCGAGAACCGCGTCGCCTTTGAACGGCTTCACAATCCAGCCTTTGACACCCGCCGCCTTGCCGCGCTCTTTCATCGCCGGGCTGCTTTCCGTTGTCAGCATGATGACGTTGACCGTCTTGTTCGCGAGTTCGCCGCGAATCTTCTCGACCATAGTGAGACCGTCCATGTTCGGCATGTTGACGTCGCTGATCACGAGCTTGATGCCTGGACTAGCCTTCAGTTTCGCGAGGCCGTCTTTGCCGTCCACCGCGGTGTCCACATCGAGACCATTCTTCTTCAGAAAGCCGGCCACTTCGTCGCGCACCGTGCCTGAGTCGTCCACTACCAGAATTTTCGACATATCTTTCCCTTCATCAATCCGTCAGAGATCAAAACAGCTCCAGCTCACCGCTGGTTTCTTCAATGGCGCTCGTGTCCGCAACAAAGTCGAGAGGCGCATAAGCGCAAACGCATAGCGTCGCCCCAAGCCGCGCGGTGCCGCCGAGCATCACCGAATACGAAGACAGCAGCGCCGGCTTCAACTCATGCAGATGCGGCAGGCAATGCGCGCTCAGCACGTACGGTGTCGACATGCCGAGGTCCGGGAAGTAGCGCAGCAGTTCCTGATTGATCGCGCCGCAACACAGATTGCAGATTTCCAGAAACGCGTCCTGAAACGGCCGCTCGTCGGCTTCCTTCAGGTAATACTCGCGCGTGCTGTCGTTTTCGTCGAAATGAAGAATCAGCAGCAGTCTGAATACGATCGACGAAATGGTCAGTACGACGACCTGTGTGCCATGTGCCGCGCCCGTGTCGGCTTGCGCGATCGGCACGATCTCGCACTGGTCGTCCGGACTCAGAGGCAAGCGCGCCTGCGCAGCCTTGCGAAATATGCGCTCGAAGCTGTCCTTGGCGTGGGCCGTAATCACGCGGACACCTCGTCCAGCTTCGAATGAAACTGACTGGCCATCGACTCCACACTGGCAAGCGACGCCGCAATCATCTTGCCGCCGGCCTGAATGTCCTGAAACGTGGAAGTCGTGGTCAAGTCGTTGCGATGCAGGCTGTCGCGATAGCTCTTCGACAATTCCTCGGAACGCGCGGCGAGCGAGCGCACTTCGCTCGCCACCACCGCAAAGCCGCGGCCGGCGGGACCCGCGCGTGCCGCTTCGATCGACGCGTTCAGCGACACGATCACCACATGCCGCACGATGGATGAGAGCTCCCGATTCTTCGCGTGCATGTCGTGGTTCTGCGTCATCAGCGAGATCATTTGCTCGTGCCAACGCTCGAACGCAGCGCCCAGGCTCTTCAGGCGCGCGGCTTCGCTGGCAAGTTGCCGCGCCTGCTGCGCCAACTGTTCCCTGTCTTCGGTAATGCTTTTGAGCGTCGCGCGCAATTCGTCGACGCTTGCCGATCGTTCCATCAATTCGGCGCGCAATTGGGCGGTCTGCGTTTGCAGCTCATGCTCGGCCCGCTCGCGCTCGTGTGCCGCGGCGTCGAGCGCGACGTGCCCGGCCCTGAGCGAATTAATCTGGGCTTGCGCGTCCGCACGCAGCCTTGCGGTCAGCCGCGTAACGTACAGCCGATGCGCGGCCACCCCGAGCAACGCGGTCGCGGCGCTGCCCGCCAGCGCCGCCAATAGATACTGTTGAATCACAACCATTCCTTGAAGGACGCCGCGGCGTGCGGCGCAAAAATGCTCAGCGCGTCACTGCGTCGACGCGAACTTCGCCGTCTTCGTTGCGCGACTCGGTGCCGAGCGTGTCGACGGCGGCGCTGTCCGGCAGACACACGATCGTTTGGAATTGGCGAAACGCCGCGCCTTTGTGATCGTCGGTGAAGCGCAGTTCGATACTGCCGTTCTCGCGCTTCAGGAAATCGCGCACGGCATCCATGCCGACGCCGCGGCCCGACACTGCGGTGACGGTGTCCGCGGTCGAAAAGCCCGGACGGAAAATCAGCTCGGCGATGGCTTCGTCGCCCGGCGTTTCGTCGGGACCGATCCAGCCGCGCTCCATCGCAATGCCGCGAATGCGTTCCAGCGCGAGGCCGCGACCGTCGTCGCTGAGCGTGATCTGCAATGCACCGCCATCCACGCCCACCTCGATCGAGATCGCGCCAGCCGGCGTCTTGCCTTTTGCGGCGCGGGCTTCGGCGGACTCAATGCCGTGATCCATCGAGTTGCGCAGCAAGTGCATGAAGACGTTGTTCAGCGTGCCGGCCGACTTGCCACGCAGCCGGTAGCCGTTGTCGGCGATATGCACGGACGGCGCAGGCTTGCCCAATTCGCCTGCGAGCGACGGCAGCGAGCCCAACACGCCCGACAGCGCATCGCGGACGCTTTCGCTGCCGAGCGCGAGCAAATTGCGGCGCAGTGTCTTTTGCATCGCATGGAGTTCGTGCAGTTCGCTTGCATCCGTCTCGTCGAGCAGACTCACGATGCGCTGCATCTCTTCCTTGTCGACCATCACATAGCGGCCCGCGTTGCCTGCGTCGTTTCGCTGCGCCTTGCCCTTTCGGCCAAGGCTTTGCTCGTTGATAGTCGCGTAACTTTCGATAGCCTCGCGCACACGCGTCAACTCCCGCATCAGATGCTCCTGATCCCACGGGCGATCCGCGTCGGGTTGGCGCAACTCGTGATAGCTCTGCTCCGTTTCGTGAACGACATCGGTCAGATGCTGCAGGTTGTACGTGCGCGCATTGCCCTTGATGGTGTGCATATTGCGGAACAGCTCTGCAATCGCGGCGTGGTCGGCCTCCGAATGCTTGCGGATAATGCGCTCGTTCTCGCTAATAAATCCGGCCGAACTCTCGATGAAGTGATGGAACTTCTCTTCGCTGACCGCCAGAATTTCGCCGATCATGTCGAGACGCCGGCGCTGCTCGCTGGCTTCCGCAGCGAGCTTGCGCAATTCGGTCACGTCTCGCACGCAAAGCATCAAGCGGACGATGGTGTCGTCTTCGTCGGTAATTGCGGACCAGCTCAGGTCGAGTATTTTCACGCGGCCATCGGGCATGCGCTTCGAAATCTCGCCGACCAGCAAATGCTGATTGAACGCGAAGTTGATGCAGTCTTCGCCAAGGCACGCATGCGCGGCGGCGTCGACTTGCGACAACGCGTCGGCGCCCAGATCGGTATCTGCGAACACGAGGTCCATGAGTCCGCGCCCGGCAATGTCCTTCGTCTCGAAGATGTCTTCCAGATACGCCGAGTACTCCGCATGGATCACGGCGCCGTCGATCACCGTCAGAATGCCCTGTTGCATGTTCTGCAACATCGCCTGGATGTCGGCGGTTTTCTGTTTGAGTTGCGCCGAGCTTTCCTGGATCTTCTCGATCATGCCGTTGAAGGCGACGATCGAATGGCCGATCTCATCGAGCCGCCCCACCGGCACCCGGCGCGTAAAGTCCTGGCTGGACGCGATCTCGCTCATCATGGCCTGCATGCGGCTGAGCGGCCGCGTGATCTGACGGTAGAGCAAAGCGCCGATCGAAGTCAGCAGAATAATCGCGATGCCGGTCACGAAAGCAATGGCCGTCGTCGTGGTCGCCAGTGTCGCGTTCAGCGTCGTGATCGCTTCGTCTTTCTCGCGGTTCTTCTCCACGCGCAGCGTTTCGACAATACCCTCGAGTTCGTCCCGATACTGTGCGACGTTCGCAAACAGATACGCCTGCGCGAGCTCATCCTTGCCGTCGGCTTTCATTTTCGCCGTCTCGGCAATCGCGGAGAAGTAGTTGTCGAGACTGTCGTTGGCCTGCGAAACGAGACCCTTTTGCGCGTGGCTCGCGGCGTCTTTCGCCTGCAAGGCGAGCGCCTGTTGGAGCGCGATTCTTTTCTTCTTCAGTTCGTCCTGCGCCTGCGCGACAACGGCGCCGTCGGGCGCGTAGACAAGCGTCATGGTCGCGAGCTGAACGTCCTTGACCTGAGATACGAGGTCGGCGGAAGCCAGCGCGCTTGGCACTACGCCTTCGTTGACCTTGCGCACTTCGGCTGCGCTGCCGCGCGTTTGATAGACGGCGTAACCGCCGATCGCCGACAACGCGACGAACATTAAAACAACCAATAGCGTAATGCGATGACGGATAGTCATGTGAACCCCGGGTTCTGGCCTTCGCGTCTGCCCTCGTTTGGAGCAGCGCGTTTTTTATGCGACATGAGATCTTGCTTGCAGCGCTGCCGAGTATTGCCGACCCGTGTTACTAAGCGATGACTACAGACTTAACTTCGCATTCGGAGCCGCAATTTTTATTTCTCAAGTTTTCGGCGGCTATGCCGTTGGGGGGCGTCCGTTGCGTTCGCATGTCGACGTTTATCAAACCGAAGGCGGAAGGCGGGATCGAGTCTGGGGAGCTCCCGAATATCCTCACCACATCGTTAAAGGTGCGAACAGCGGCGTGGCTACCTCACCTCTCGGATATAGGCGAGTGCAACAGTCAGGCACCTCCTGGAATCGCTCACCTTTGCGGCAACCTCCTGGAACTCCTCACCTTTGCGCGTGGCGCCAGGTGACAACGCCGCGTGGAGCACTCAACGGTGCGGCGTAAATCCTGGGATGACTCACCATTGCGGACATGGCATCGTCTCCTGGAACGTCTCACCTTTGTGTGCAGAAGGTCAAAGGTGATGCCGTCTCCTGGAATTCCTCACCATCCTGGAATTGCTCACCTTTGACGACGGTATGCCAACACAGGCTGCCGCCTTGCGACGCGTTATCTCGTCAGCTTGACGACATTCGAAAGCCCCGGTCCCGGCGACGAACCGAAGCTGTAAGTGGAGCGGCCGCTGCGCTTGGCCACATACATGGCGGCGTCCGCGACATCGAGCAGTCCTGCAATGGTCTGAACCCGGTCGGGAAAGGTGGCGATGCCGATGCTCACGCCAATCGCAAAACGACCGCCATACTCTTTGTCACCGACAGCGCGAACACTTGAAAGCAGGCGGTCGGCGAGTTCCCTTAACTTCGCGTCGTCACCGCAATCCGTCGCAAGTAGAACGAACTCGTCGCCACCAACACGAGCGAGCATGTCGTTCTGTCGCGTCGCCGCGCGCAGCGATTCGGCGAGCCGACGCAGCAGTACGTCCCCGGCGCTGTGGCCCATCGCGTCATTCACATTCTTGAAGCCGTCTATATCGAGGTACAGCAGCGCGACGCGCTTAGCGGCGGCCGCATCGTTCGAAAGTGCGTCGATGGTGGAAAGCAGCCGGCGCCGGTTCGGCAGTCCCGTCAAAGTGTCCTGCGCCGCTTGCTGGTTGAGTGCGTTGGAATACGCATGCACCCTCGCGAACGCACGACGCTGAATATAGACCGTATAAACCATCAGGCAGCACACCAGCACAGCGATAGCAACGAGCGCAGCGCTTCCGAACATGAGGCGCTGGTGAGCGTCTTCTGTCGCCACCCTTCGTCTTTCACGCCAGTCGTTCAGCAACAGACTAAGGTCCTGGCGCAGACCGTCCATGTAAAGCTTGCCTTCGTTCGTCTGCACGAGTGCGACGGCAGCGATGCGATTGCCGCTGCGAGCCAGCTCGATGGTGCGCGCAAGTTCCGTCACCTTGTCGGTCTTCGCGTGCTCGACACGGCGCACGAGTTCGAGAGATCTCTCGTCGCTGCCCGCCACCTGCTGCAAGCGCAGCACGGTGTCGTCGAGATCACGAATGCCCTCGCGGTAAGGTACGAGGTAACTCTCGTCGCCTGTCAGCAGATAGCCGCGCTGACCGGTCTCCGCGTTCTCCAGATCGTGCAGCACGCGGTTGGCTGCGCCGAGCACGGCAAACGCTTCTTCGTCGCGCAAACCGTCGGCAACGATGATCCTCGCTTCATACACGAAGAGGCCGGCGGCGACCAGCAAGCCAATGGCCATGCTGACGTACAGCACGATGAAACGGTTACGATCGGCTTTCGCGGAGCGAAACAGACGCGCGGTCACAAGAGCTCCAGGGCGGTGAGGGTGATGGGAAGGTTGCAATCATACTGGAGAGCCGTGGCGGCTTCCCGTCAGGGTGGGCAAGTGGACCGCCAGGGCCGCTTGTCGTTCGACGTTCGCCGTTGGTCAAACAGACGGACTGCCCGCTATCCGCACGGCCTTGTGCTCATCACGGCAGTTTGCGGTTTGCCGGCAAACGCGGCGACGTGATCGCTGGGGAACGGCGAAAATTTCCACTGAAGAATTATTCCTGCACTACCTGCGTGACGCTCAAATAATGCTTGGAAGTGCACGTCATACAGCTTTGCCGAGGCGTGCGTGTGTGGTGCATTTAATCAAAAGAAGGCTTACCAAGGCCTTGCGAATAAGGCTTCACTTCGCTGACAACTTTGCCTATTTTTCATAGAGCCACAAGCGAATCCGCAACCAGTTGCGGCGCATTCCAAACAGACTTTTCATAAACTCCGCACGCCTGATCCGAAACCGCTAGTGCACAGCCTTGGCCGACGCCGGCGGTTGAGCGCGGGCGCAGAACGCCCTGAACAACGGCCCCGTCCGCTCATATGATCTTTTGAAGGAGACAGCAATGAGCACGAATCTCTCAGTCGTCAAAGGTGCATACGAGGCGTTTCAGCGGGGCGACATTCCCGCGATACTCGAGGTCATCGCGGACGACGTTGAATGGCGTGTCGTTGGACCCGCGTCGCTGCCGTTTCCAAGAGAATGCCGCAACAAGAACGAGGTCTCCGCGTTCTTCAAGTCGCTCGCGGAAAGCGACGACATCGCAGTATTCGAACCGCGCGAATATATCGACGCGGGGGACGATATCGTCACATTAGGCTTTGTGAAAGGTACGATCCGATCGACGGGCGAAGCCGTTGAAAGCGAGTGGATTCACGTCATGACACTCAAAAACGGCTTGCTGACGCGTTTTGTCGAGTTCTTCGATACGGCAACGAGAGGCGGCCACTAGCCTCACATCGCACGAGTCGCGGCTAGAACTTCACCTTCACCTGGAAGCCGATAGTGAACGGAAGGTCGTCGGATGGAATCGGCGGGATGACGATGAAGTTCGCACCGACGCGCTTGTACTCGACCATGACGAGCGGGGCGAGCACTGGCCCAATCGTATGGTCGCGGCCGAGTCCCCAGTTGCCGTAGTTATAGCCGGAGATGATGCCGCCCATCGCCGCGATTCGCACAATGCCCCAATGCAGGAAATCGGGTGACCAGACGCCGCCGCCGTAGTACGACGGCCGGCGCAGCGAATTGCGGAAACCGCCCGCCGTCAGCGCCCATTGATTGTTGAGCCAGCATTCGACGCCAAGCCCCGGATTGAACTGCTCGAAATGCTTGTCCGGGTCGGGATTGATGTGATACGAGCCGAGCATGGCGTCGACCCAAACGCCGCCGTCGCACCAGCTGCCCGCGTGCGCTGCCGATGTCCCGGCGAGGCCCGCGACGAGCGCGAACAATGTGTGGCTGATGTGCTTGCGGATGTCCTTACTGATCTGCCGAAGATGCATGTCCTCTCCACCACCGGTCGAGCGCCGGCGTGATGCTGTTTGGTTTTTGTGCGTGCCGCCCGTCGCGCACTGTACCGCAAGCCACTCATGCGATGTTGAAGACGCACTCGGGCTTGCGGGCACAAGACGTGCCGGAAAGCGGCAGCACAACCATAACGGAGGACTGATGGCAAAGCGGTGAAGGCGACGCGCCCGCCTTCACGTTGCGTGGAAATGTCTAGAGCCCGAGATCGGAGAGACCGGGATGATCGTCGGGACGGCGGCCGAGCGGCCAGTGATACAGCCGGTCCGCTTCACGAATCGGGAGATCATTGATGCTGGCGTGACGGCGCGCCATCAATCCGTTTTCGTCGAACTCCCAATTCTCGTTGCCGTATGAGCGGAACCAGTTGTTCGAGTCGTCATGCCATTCGTAGGCAAAGCGCACGGCAATGCGATTGTCGGTGAACGCCCACAACTCCTTGATCAAACGATAGTCCAGCTCCTTCGCCCACTTGCGGCGCAACAGCCCGACGATTTCCGCGCGGCCATTCGTGAACTCGGCGCGGTTGCGCCACACGCTGTCCGGCGTGTACGCGAGCGACACGCGTTCGGGATCGCGGGTGTTCCAGCCGTCTTCAGCGGCGCGTACTTTCTGGATCGCGGTTTCGCGCGTGAACGGCGGCAGCGGCGGGCGGCTTTCGATTTGATCGGCCATGAGATTCCTCGCTAATGGTCAGATTGCGGTGAGGTTACGGTCAGGTTGCGGTCCGCCTGGAAGGCGGGGACTTACTTGCAGATCGAGGTGAGGCTTTCCTGCTTGAGGACGTCTTGGGCTCGCCGCCTGATTCAGCGTCTAGCAAAGTTTGAGCGACGGCTTGCGCGTCGAGCGCGGCATCAGGCTCGCCGCTTACGAGTGCAACAGCGATCGCACCGTCGAGCAACACTAGCCATTGCCGCGACAAACGCGCGGCGCGCCTTGCATCCACGTTCGCTTGCTCGAAAAACTGCTCGCATTGCGTTCGCACAAATGCAAGCAGACGTTCCTTGTGTTCCCGCGCGACGACACGGATCGGGTCTTCTGCCGAAGCGATTTCGCCGGCCGCGTTCAAAAACGCACAGCCGTGAAAGTTCTCCGACGCGAACCATTCGCGCAATACATCGAACATGCCAAGCAGGCGTTTGCGCGCGCTCGTGCCGCCGCGCTGCTGCGTGCCTGCGATGAACCAGTTCATCCAGCGTTCGTCGCGTCGTTCCAGCGCGGCCGCGACGAGCGCGTCTTTCGATTCGAAATGTGTGTAGAAGCTTTTACGCGCGGTTCCTGACTGCTTGACGATCGCATCCACGCCGGTTGCGTGTATGCCTCCGGCGTAGATCAACGCTTCCGCGGCGTCTAGCAGTCGCTCGCGTGGGCCAGGCGCCGCCACTTCTTCAACATGAGTATGAGTAGCCATGTGCGAAGAGTAGAACGATCATTCTCCCTCGTCAAGTTTTTCCCCATTTTGCGTGCGGCTGCCGCGAACTGTTATCTTGGGCGAGATGAGTCAACCGGAAGCTATTGATGAAGACATTTATAGGCCGCGCCGTTGTCGTGCGCGCTTTGCTCGCTGCAAGCTTTCTCTTTGCAACGGCTTGCACGCCATTGCAAGTGCTCACGCATTCGGTCAGCCAGAATGAGGCGCGCGTGCCGGTTGGGCGCTACGACCTCGACCATGACCATTGCAGCATCACATTCGACGTCGAACACTTCAAGTATTCGCGCTTTACGATGCGCTTTGATCGCAAGACGGGGCAGTTGGACTGGAAAGAAGGCGGGCTGGAGCGGAGTAGTGTGTCCGTTACGATCGACGCCGCGAGCATTGACACGAATGTGCCGCTGCTCGACAAAATGGTGAAAAGCCCGAGCCTGCTAGACGTGGAGCGCTATCCGGAGATCCGTTTCGTGAGTACGAAATTCGAGCGCACCGGCGAAGCTCGCGGCACCTTGACGGGCGATCTGACTATTCATGGCATAACGCAACCCGTCACGCTCGACGTCACCTTCAACGGTTTTGCACCCGACCCGCTAACGAAAAAAGACACGCTCGGTTTTTCCGCAGAAGGGCATATCAGCCGCGCGAAGTTTGGGCTCGCGACATGGTATCCAGCGGTCGGCGACGACATTCACGTGCGCGTTCAGGCCGAGTTCGACAAAACGCCCGCAGGCGCTTGAGCACGCTGCGGGCATGTCTGACGCGGCGCGCATTGCGCCACGTGTGTGTTATGCCGAGGTCCAGTCGAGAATGACCTTGCCGCTTTCGCCGGACAGCATGGTCGCGAACGCTTGCTGATAGTCGTCGACCTTGAAATGGTGCGTGAGGATCGGCGACAGGTCGAGACCGCTTTGCAGCATCGCGACCATCTTGTACCAGGTCTCGAACATCTCACGTCCGTAAATGCCCTTGATTTCAAGGCCTTTGAAAATCACCTGGTTCCAGTCGATCGCCGTTTGGGCAGGCGGAATACCGAGCAGCGCGATCTTGCCGCCGTGGTTCATTGCTTCGAGCATGCCGGTGAACGCGCCTGGAACGCCGGACATTTCCAGGCCAACATCGAAACCTTCGGCCATGTGCAAATCGGCCATCACGTCGCGCAACGATTCACGAGAGACGTTCACGGCACGCGTCGCGCCCATCTTACGAGCGAGTCCGAGCCGATAATCGTTGATATCGGTAATCACGACGTTGCGCGCTCCCACGTGCTTCGCAATCGCCACGGCCATGATGCCGATCGGCCCGGCACCCGTGATCAGCACGTCTTCGCCGACCAGATTGAACGATAGCGCGGTGTGCGTGGCATTGCCGAACGGATCGAAGATCGCCGCGAGGTCGTCGGAGATCTCGGGCGAAATCTTGAACGCGTTGAACGCAGGAATCACCAGATACTCGGCGAATGCGCCCTCGCGATTTACGCCGACTCCCACCGTGTTACGACACAGATGCCGACGCCCGGCGCGACAGTTGCGGCAGAATCCGCAGGTAATGTGACCTTCGCCCGACACGCGGTCACCAATCGAAAAGCCGCGTACTTCCGCGCCCATTTCGACGATCTCGCCGACGTACTCATGACCGACATGCATTGGCACAGGAATGGTTTTCTGCGCCCAGTCGTCCCACTTCCAGATATGAATGTCGGTGCCGCAAATAGCGGTGCGCTTGATACGGATCATCACGTCGTTATGGCCGACTTCGGGCACTTTGACGTCAGTGAGCGTGAGACCGGGCGCGCGCTCGAGTTTTGCCAATGCTTTCATATGCGTCCCGTTTCAGATGACACCAAGTTCGCGGCCGACGCGCGCGAATGCATCCACCGCGCGGTCGATCTGTTCTGTTGTATGCGCCGCGCTCATTTGCGTTCGGATGCGCGCGCGGCCCTTCGGTACGACCGGGAACGAAAAGCCGATCACGTAGACGCCTTCGTTCAGCAATGCATCGGCCATTTTCGAAGCGAGTTGTGCGTCGCCGAGCATCACTGGAATGATTGGGTGTTCCCCGGGCACGAGCGTGAATCCAAGCGCGTTCATCTTGTCGCGAAAGTGTGCGCCGTTCTTGCGCACGCGCTCGCGTAGCTGTGCGCCTTCGTCGCTTGCGAGTAGTTCGAGCACTTTCAGCGATGCCGCCGCAATGCTCGGCGTCAGCGTGTTGGAGAACAGATAGGGGCGTGAACGCTGCCGCAGCAAGTCCACAATTTCTTTGCGCGCGGCGACATAACCGCCCGAAGCGCCGCCGAGTGCCTTGCCGAGCGTGCCGGTAATGATGTCGACGCGCGACAGCACTCCACAATGCTCTGGTGTGCCGCGCCCGTGTTCACCGATAAACCCAACGGCGTGCGAGTCGTCGACCATCACGAGCGCGCCGTAACGGTCCGCGAGATCGCATATGCCGGCGAGGTCGGCGATGATGCCGTCCATTGAAAACACGCCGTCGGTGGCGATCAGCTTGTAGCGCGCGCCTGCGGCGTCTGCCTCTTGTAGTTTCGCTTCGAGATCGGCGAGATCGTTGTTCTTGTAGCGGAAGCGCTTCGCCTTCGAAAGCCGCACGCCGTCGATGATGCTCGCGTGATTCAACTCGTCGCTGATAATGGCGTCGTTTTCGTCGAGCAGCGTTTCGAAGAGACCGCCGTTTGCATCGAAACAACTCGAATAGAGAATGCAGTCGTCGGTTTGCAGAAATTCGGCGAGCGCGCTTTCGAGTTGCTTGTGCACGGTCTGAGTGCCGCAGATGAAACGCACCGACGCCATGCCGAAGCCGTCGTTGTCCAGGCCCTGCTTCGCCGCCTCGATGAGCCGTGCGTCGTCGGCAAGTCCCAGATAATTGTTCGCGCAAAAATTCAGCACGCCTGTGCCGTTGGCAAGACGAATGTCGGCCGATTGCGGGCTGGCGATCACGCGCTCGCTCTTGTAAAAACCGTCGGCGCGGATCTGCTCCAAAGTGCCGCGCAGATGGGCGAGATATTGTTCACGCATGAACCGGGCTCCTGAATGGGTGATAGGCGAGTGCGAGACTTCCACCGCTTTGGGCACGCGCGACATGGGCGGCCACGAAGCGACCTGCTATAGTCGGCTGTCAGTTTTATCGGATTTTTTCGTTTTTCCGAACTAAAATCCGGTATGTCGAACAACTCTAAACGATGGATCTGGAAATGGCAAGCTCGGGTAATCGCCGTGCGGCGGCAGGCGCGGCGTCCGCTCCCCATGCAGTCGCGGCTCCTGCGATCGCGGCGCCACCGCGCGTCGGGGAACAAATTCAGCGCTTGCGCGCAGAACGGCGCATGACGCTCGACGATCTGTCGCGTGCGGCTGGCGTGTCGAAGTCGATGCTTTCGGAGATTGAACGCGACAAGGCCAATCCTACGATTGCGGTGGCCTGGCGGTTGACCAACGCGCTGGGAGTGAGCCTCGACTCGCTGTTCGCGCCGCAAAAGACGCCGGAAGCGATCGCCGTTGCCGGTCCACACGAAATCCCCACGTTGAGCGGGCACGATGCGAAGTATCAACTGCGGGTGTGGGGGCCGATCGAGTTGGCCGGCAAATTCGAGTGGTACGAGTTGACGCTTCAACCGGGCGGGGCGCTGGTGTCCAATGCGCACGAGCCCGGCACGCGTGAACATCTGACGGTGCTGCAAGGATCGATTGAGATTGAGGCAGCCGGCACCGCCAGGCGCCTGAAAGCTGCGGACACCGCGCGCTATGTGGCAGACGAGCCGCACGCGATCCGCAATGCTGGCAAGGGTGAGGCAAAGGCGCTGCTGGTGGTGATCCACGGCTGAGCGGCTGACTCACCGTCAGAATCTTTTCAACCGTGAGGGGATCGCCGGCTGCGTCGGGAAGTGTGAAAGGTTGCGTCGAACACTGTATATTTGTACAGTACAGGGTATCGATTGGAGCCGATGAATGAACGACCTGACGACCGAGACAACTGACCGCGCTGTGGCCGCGCTGCGCTATCAGACCGCGGCGCGCGATCTCGAATATATCGTCCGCAATATTGCTGCGCGCTATATCGCGCAGCAAGTGCCGCTCACCTGGCGCCTGCTGCATGCGATCGAGGCGGAGGCGCTGGCTGACCTTGGATTTGCCAGCCGCCATGACGCGATCATGCTCGGTCTGTTTCAACGTCCGTCGGATCTTCCTTATCCGGAAACCGACGAGGGCGTGGACTTCGGCACGTCCACCGCGCTACCCGCGGTGTTTGCATTTGCAGTCTCCGCTTATGAGCAGGCGGCTCGCAGCGCCGCGACGCGCGCATCTCAACCTGCCGCACATAAACGGGCAAGAGCTTGGGGCGACTGACCGTCAGCCTGGACAGGCGAGTCTACAATGTGCGCAACTAACTGAACGATCGCGCATGTCGCCTCCTCATTTATCCGATCCAGTTCCGCGCCCGGATCCATCCACCGATCTTTTCGATCAGCAACGCGAAGACTGGCGTCGCGATCCACAAATCGCGTTCGACGCGTGGCTTGCGAAGCAGCATTTCAGGCGTTCGTCAGCGCAGGTTTATCAGGCGCAGTGGGGACTTTTTCTCGAGTGGTTGGCCGCGCGTCAAAAGACGCTGGTTACTGTCGATACGCAGAGCATCGCGGACTTTGTCGCCGGCCTGGATATTCGCAAGCCTCAGCGCGTGCGTTACCTACGTTTGATTGAGCGCGTGCTGGATCATGTGCGTGAAGTCGAAGCATCGTCGACCAATCCGGCTCGCTTCATCGCCCAGGATGGCGAAGCCGCATGGCGCAACGCACGCGAGAACGAGCCGACCGGTTTTCTCCATCATGCCGAACGGGCTGCATTGATCGCGCATGTGTTTTCGCCGCTACAGGGACTGTCTAAAGCGCAGCGCTGGAAAGAACTGCGCGACCGCGCATTGATCGCAGTGTTTCTCGGCGGTGGACTGAAAACCGGCGAGGCCGCGGCCCTAGCGGTTAGTTGCGCGGCACCGGGCTCGCCGTGGTTGACGATTGACCCGACAAACCCAGCGCTCATGCGGCGCACTCGGCTAGCGCCTTTCGCGTCGGCGATACTCGAAGCATGGCTCGCCGAGCGGCGCCTGGCGGACCTTGCCGGCGATCTGATTTTTCCTGCGTCGCCTTCAGGCAGGCCGATGCACAAGGCAACCATGCTTCGTGCCGTCGATGCACTCGTCGAAGCGGCAGGCATTGCGGCGTCGCGTACATCGCGCGCCAGTCCGCAAACCTTGCGCAACACGTTCGCTGCTGATCTGTTCGAAAGCGGAGTAGAGGCGGAACTCGTCGGACAATGGCTCGGATTTGTGCAGGCCGTGTCTGCGAATCGTCTCTATCGAGCCTGGCAAACATGGACGAAACAGCAGAATCCAGACGCCATACTCGAACCGGATCCTGCCGCGCCGCTGTTGCCAGAACCTCGCATGAACGGGCGTTTCACGAGGACGCCGGGTGCGGCGGAGTCCTGAAACCTCTCACGTTTGGCCTCCCGAATTTCCTCACCTTTGACGTAGGCGGCGCCTTCGTTTCATGCCTGTGCAGAAAGCGAGTTGCTGGATAAGAATCGGCTTACCGCTTCCAGTCGCGAATCGCCGAGCCCCGAAGAATGCTCGCACTCCGGACACTGCAGTTCGAACCGGTGATCGACCTGCGAGAGTTCGGGCTCACCTTCGTCGCACTTCGGGCAGCGCAGCGGCAAGCGCACGTGGCCGTCCGCTGCGGTTCCAATAGTTCGCAATTCATCGCTCGAGAGCCGGCCGCCTTCAACTAGCGAGCACAGCAAACTGCCGATTTCCGGGTCGATGCCCTGCTGGCCGCGCAGAGCCGCAAGTTCTTTTGTCAGCGCGTCGACCTCGTTCGACTGCTCGCGTAGTTGTGCGTCGAGCCGGTCGCCCCGCGCCTTGGCCGCCGCAAGTTGCTGAATGAACTCGAATTCCTTCCGACTCGCATCGCGTACGCCGGACTGATAGGTCGCGGCCATGCTGCGCAGCGAATCCAGTTCGACAAGCATCGGCTTCACCCGGCGCTCGGCCTCGGCGACCGCATCTTTGATCTGCTGCGCGTAGTGTTCGGTGCTTTGGCGCAATTCCACGTGAAGCGCGTCGATGCGATCGCGCAGCGTCGCGTTCGTGGCCTGTTCCGTGTCCAGGCGTTGGCGGAGCGTTTCGTTTTCGTGTTCGAGCCGGCGCACCGTTGTTTGCAGACCTTCATGGTGGGCAGTGCCGTGCGTAGTGACGGTGGACAACTCCGCCTCCAGCGCGCGAACGCGTTCCCATGCAGCTTCCGCCCGTTGTTCACTGCGCTTGATTGCGTCTTCCGAGGCGTCGCGACGGATTTCCGCCTCGCGTGCGCGTTGTTCCGCCGCGGCAATTTGCGAGCGCGACTCTTCCCGCTCGGCGTCCAATGTGGTGCGCGCGTGGGCGACGGCTTCTTCGAAGAGCGCGCCTAGCAATTCGCCGGCGCGCTCTTCCAGAGCTTTCGGGATGGCACCCGCGCCAACCTTGACGCGCGACACATTACGAATGCGTTCCCAGAAGTGGTCGATGTCCTTGGGTATGTCGCTCGCGCTGCCGGTCTGAGTGAGATCACGTACGGCTGCCATGGACGGCCGTATGCCCAAATCGAAAAATAGTCGCTTGCATGCATGTAGCGACAATTCCTGGCGGCGGCTGCCGCGAGATCGCATGGCGTCAAGCTCTTCGCGAATGGCTTGACGTTCGTCGTCCACGTTCATATTTGGGCTCACTGTTGTGCTGACTGGACGAATAATAACAATTTACGTAGCAAACGATACGTTTTTGTGAGGTTGGTCTGTGTGGAGGCTGTTCTTAGTCAAGGAGGGCTTATTTTTCAGACATAGAGTCACGTGTGCAGCAATTCTTCGTGAAACAAAACTAAGAACCCCGCATAACTTATTGTAAACAAAGACAGTTTGTCAGCCGCGGTTTGATAGCGCACTGTTTCACGATACGCATCACTACAAGCGATCGACGAGTGTTTCTATCCGAGAGCTCTCTTGGTTTTTTGGCTAGAGAGTAATAAAAGTAAACACCTTTGAACCCAAGTTAAAAACGTTAACGCCAAAGCAAAGCCTTGCCTGGCGGGGCTTTCCGAGCAGCAAGGTGAAGCTTTCCGGGAGAGTTGGTGAGGTTATGCGGGAATTGGGAGTGATGGGGTTCGGGAAGCGTGGTGAGCAGGTCCGGGATGTATCGTGAGCGGGTTCAGGGGACCCCGCTGAAGGAGACGTCAGGACAAGGTGAGTTTTTGCGGGAGCGCTTCGGCTGGGAGCGCCCGGCAGGCCTCGCCAGCGACTCGTGAAGCCGTCAGGATCAAGGTGAGCACTCTCGGGAGGGTTGCGACGCCCTCTTTTTGACCCTGTTCGAGCTGCGAAAAACCTCGTGGTGAGCGAAGACGGGAGAAAACGCAGATGAAAGGTGAGGCTTTACGGGGCTTGGCTGGCCGTTTTGCCTTTATTTTAGGCATTTGAAGCCCAAGGTGAGCTTTTGCGGGAGCTGTTCCCGCTTCCGGCGCATGTTTTTCCGCATGACAGTGAAATTGCCATGCAGCGGCGATGCAAAGGTGAGCAAATCCGGGAGTTGGTCGCCATGGCGACTAATCATCTCCAAAGTCGACCGAGATGACGTGAAAGGTGAGAGTTTTCGGGGCGCGTTTCGGGCGGTTTTAACGGTAAAGGTGAGGGAATTCGGGGGCAACAGGCTGCTCATCGGCTGGAAAAGTCCTACCTGCGGACTTTGGCCGGTAGTTGAGCGGTGGCATTGGGATGCCGACGGTGAGAGTTTTCGGGAGCGTCCAGGCCACCATTGCACATCGAGGGAAATTGCAATCTGGCCTAAAGGTGAGATTTTACGGGAGCCGCTACACCGGCGAAGTTCAACATCGAAGCCATTTTTGTTCGATATAACCCATTGAAAACAAAGCATAAATATCGCTATTCCTGCAAAGGTGAGGCTTTTCGGGAGGTGCATGTGGAAGACTTGCGAACATGGTGCCGCGTTCCAAGGTGAGGCTTTTCGGGACGATTTTGAAGCACTTTTATCGCTTCGCCACGGGGGAAGCCGCGCCGTTTGGAGCATTGAACCGATCCTAAGGTGAGCTTTTTCGGGGACTCGCTAATCGGGTTGCGATTGACGACGCTATTTCGGCCCCTCTGCGCGGCAATTCTGTCGAAGATGTCCAACGCACATGGTCACGCACACCCCGGTCTCTCTATATGGCGAGGGGATCACAGCCCTTGTGACCTGCATGCACGTTAAGGCAAAGGGCGAAAAAAATTTTGAGGTGAGGAGGTTCGGGATATCGCGCTCGCCGTCGAGCCGACGCTCCAAACCTCCCGATTTTCCGCAGCCCGCGACACTAAAAGGATTGCCGAACCTGGCGCCGAAAGAGAAAGGTGAGAGTTTTCGGGAGTCTGCGGAGGTGAGTCGCGTCGCGTAAACTCGCTTCACCCGCAATGGTGAGAATCACGCTATAGACGGGTATCACCACAGTCGGTATGCTCTCGCCAAATCCCTCCTTGACCATACGCATGGCCACGAAGCGCGCCAAGAAAACCGATGTAGTCAGCCCCAGTTCGGCGGAATTGCGCAAGGCCGTCGAGGCAATCGCTATTCAGCCGAAGAGCGGCAAAATCACGCTGCTGACGCGCAAGCTGTTCAATGTGCTGCTCGCTGTCGCGCAGCAAGCCGACGAATCGGGCGATACCTATCGCGCGTTACTGTCGGACATCGTCGCCAACTCTGCGTTTGATTCCAACGACACCGCTCTCGTCAAAGAGCACCTGCGCCGGATGGTTTCGGTTCAGGTCGAATGGAGCACTGGCACGTCCAGCCAGAAGCCGGGCCGGAAGTGGGGCATCTCCACGCTGATCGCAGATGCGGAAATTCTCGAGGATCCGACCACGCGCCGGGTCTGGGTGGAATTTTCGTTCGCCCCGAAGATCAAGAAGAAGCTGCTCGATCCGGTTCAGTATGCGCGTCTGAGCCTGCAGTTCCAAAGCCAGTTGCGCAGCAGCGCCGGCCTCGCGCTGTACGAAATCTGCGTGCGCTATCTGACCAATCCAAGCCATCTGACGATGCGCGAGTCGTGGGAATGGTGGCGCCCTATCCTCTCCGGCACGCCGGACACGGAAGCGGGCGACGAAGCAAAGCGCGAATACAAATATTTCAAGCGCGATTATTTGCGGCCGGCAATCGCCGAGGTGAACGCAGTCACAAATATCTTCGTGGAGCTGATCGAGCACCGCGAGGGCCGGCGTGTCGCCGAGATCCAGTTTCGCGTGACCGAGCGCAAGCAGCCGATGCTGGCTCTCGACGAGCATCCGAACGTGTTCGATAGCACGCTCGTGGATCGGATGGTCAAGATCGGCATTCCGCTGAAAGAGGCGCAAACGCTTTACGCGGACAGCGAGGAAAACCGCATCCGCGCGGCTTTGCAGATGACCGAGCAACGGATGCGTAGCACGTCGCTGCCGCCGGTACGCAGTGCGCCGGCGCTGTTCAAGGACGCGCTGAAGAAAGGGTACGCACCGCCTGTCGAGACCGCGGCATCCGGTGGTAGCGCTAAGGCCGTCGCGGCTCCCGCGGACGATCTGAAGGCGCGCCTGTTGGGCGAGTATTCCGCGTATCGTCGCAGGGAGGCACGCGAGCTCTACGACGAGCAGGGTGAGTCCGAACGGGACATCGCACGGCAGTCGTTTGAGGAAGAAGAGTTGCCGGGGCTCGGCGCCCATATGCGCGACGACTGGCGTCGCCGGGGACTCGATTCGAAGATCGTCGAGACGGCGTTCTTCGATTGGCTGGCTCGCAAGACGTGGGGCGAGCCGACCGACGGCGATCTGCTCGCTTTCACACTTAGTCAGTCGCGCGCTGCCTGATCAGTCGGCACGCTGCCGGCAATTCTGGACGCGGCGGCGCATCTGACGGCGGCCGCCGCCAGACCGCTTATTGAGCGACGATTACTTCAACATCTTTTCGATCTGTCGAAGAATGTCGTCCCGCTTTTCACGCGTGAGACCCTTGAGGCGCAATTCGATGCGGTCCTCTCCGTAGGTCTTCAGGTCGCCGACCGACACTCCGTCGAGCTTTACTTCCAGCCGCTGCGCATAGCGCTGGCGACCTGCCGGCTTGGTGCTTTCCTGCGCAGTCGCTCTGCCCTTGACGATGTCGGCGACCTGCCGCGTGCTGAGGTCGTCAGAGAGGATCTTGTTGATCAGACGCAGCGTCGCGTCGGCACCGCGAGCCGCGTGATAGCGGCCTACCTGATACGCCATGTTGGAGCCGAAACGGTCAGGCCGCGCAACCATCTCATGCATGACTGCTTCGGGCAACTTGGCAATCGACAACGCCACGGCCACCGTCGACTCGTCCAAACCAAGATGCTCAGCCAGCTCCTTCTGGCTCTGGAAATGGCGGTCGTCCAGGAAGCGTTTCCAGACCACCGCATTGTCGAAGACTGTCTGCGAATCTCGCTGGACGTTGAGATCGTAGCCGAGCTTGTAGCTCTGAATTCCAATTGGCAGATCGATAACGATCGCCTTCACTGATTCCTTGTTTGCTTCCTTCAACGCCCGCACACGTCTACCGCCGTCGCTGACGAAGTAGGTGCCGGGATTGTCATAGTCAGGAATGACGTGGATCGCCTGCTGTTGCCCTTGCTTCGCCAGATTGACGGCGAGCTCGGCAATCGATGACTTCACGTAGAAGTGCCGCGGATTGAAGGGGCTCGGCTTGATCGTTTTCAGCGCAAGCTCGATGACCTGACCCGGGCGATATCCGTGTTCAATTCTCCATGCACGGTAGGCGGCGGACTCGTTTTCGGCATCGACGATGTCGAGGCCCGAATCGGTTTGCGGGACTATGCCCGGAAGCGGTCGCACGGAACCGTCGGGGGCCTTCGATGCATTGTTCTTGACCAGCCCATCAATCGCGTTCAGTCGATCTAGCGCCGTTCGCTTCTCGCTACTGGTCGTATCAGGACGTGCTTGAAAGCCTTTGGCAAATTGGGAGGGTTTCATTCAGGGTCCTTTATGCGCATAAATTTACGGGAGCAAGGCGGCGATCTCATTCGCGCACGCCCGTACTTCGATGGCGGCGAGCTTGGCGCCGCGATCGCTCATCTGTAGCACTGTTTGACCCAATGCCATTGCCTGCTTGTAGGCTTCGCGGGTAGGAATCTGGGTCTTGAGGAGAGGAAATCCGAGCTCTTCTAACGCACGCTTAAGCTCGCGCGTCAGCATGCGCTTTTCTTCCGTCTTGTTGAGCAGGAAGACTGCGCGCAGGTCTTCGTTCATGACTTGCGCCTGCTGGACGAGTTTGACTAAGCCAATGCTCGACCAATAATCAGCGGGCGACGACGACGTCGGGATGACCGCAACGCTCGCCGCGAGCAGAACGACGCCTGAGACTTTTTCCGTAATGGAAGGTGGGCAATCGACGACGATGATGTCGTAGTCGCCAACGAACTTCTTGATCTCACGGTGAATCTGGCTGCCGGCTTCGGAAAGATTGACGACGGGGAACGGTATGCCGGTGTCACCGTCGGAGGATGCGCTGGCCCAGTGGATCAATGTGTTCTGACCGTCGGCATCCACGACCAGGACTCGCTTTCCTTTCTCGTGAAAAGCCGCCCCGAGATGCATCGCGATTGTGCTCTTCCCGACTCCACCTTTTTGCTGAGTTACCGCGATGATTTCAGCTGCCAATGTTCACCTCTCTTTTTTAAGCGCAGATGGATTTTACCTGGAAGAATTCGTATTTCAATCGTTTCTTTTGAATCGCGATGGAATTAGCCGTTCAGCTAGGTTTATGCGCATAAAGATGATTGCCGGTGCCGTGCCGTGCCGTGCCGTGCCGTGCCGTGCGGTGCCGTGCGGTGCCGTGCGGTGCGGTGCGGTGCGGTGCGGTGCGGTGCGGTGCGGTGCGGTGCGGTGCGGTGCGGTGCGGTGCGGTGCGGTGCGTGCGTGGGTGGGTGGGACGCGACGCGACGCGAAGTCAGGCGCGGCGGGGACATAGGTGGACACATGCGTAGTCGGGCGGATCATCGACGCTTGTGAGCGGGTCAGTTTGGCGTAATGCCAGTCGCGTCGCGGCGGCTACCCCGGCAACTTTATGGCGCCTCACGGATTGACCGCAGAGCAGAGTGCGCACGCCCTGCTTCTTAGTCCGATGCGCTGACCTAGGTTGGAACGCGATGTCGAGTGGACCTTGAGACCCAGCCTGGTCGTTGGCGATATGCGGTCCACCGGTTTATGCGCATAAACCACCGTTGCCTCTAGCCAGCTCATTTTTGTTCGCTGCTTCACATTGGCAAGTGGATCGCGACTCCGGCCACATGGTGGCAATACGGACCTCGGGCAATCGCGGGTTGCTAAGAGAACGGGTGGTTGGAGGATGGGCACATACCCCACCGTCCCATGCGTTCCCGCGCCGCGGTTGCGGGAAGCTCAGCCGGACCAACTTCGGCGGCTTTATGCGCATAAAGTTGCTGTCTCCTCCGCCCCGATTAGAAGGGCCGATGGAAAGCAAACGGTGCGCTGCCTTGGCAGAACGGTTCGGTCGCCGCTTTGGGAACTGCCAATAAAGCTGCCGCTCGATCCCCGCTCCAGCCGTGCGACGGGCCGTGCGCATCGAAGGCATTCGCGTCAACAACTTGCCGCTTCGCAGGCAACTGAGACACAACGCGCGTTCTTAGCACACGACATGGCGAACAAGCTCCGCCGTCACCATGGCAACCACGCGCGCCGTCAGTCATCCGCCGAGGCAGCGGCGGCCGGCACTGAGACCTGGTAGACGGCAACAAAGCCTGTCCGCCGATAGCGGATAAAATCCGACAACAACGTCCCCGACGTACCAGCATCTCTCCTCTTAACCACCAAAAGGGTCCATGATCACCATCTACCACAACCCTCGCTGCTCCAAATCCCGTGCGACCTGCGATCTGATTACCAGCAGCTATAGCGACGGCAAAGAGATTGTTGAGGTCATCGAATATCTGGATCATCCGCTCACCGTCGCCCAATTGCAGCAGCTGAACATGCAGCTGGCTTGTCCAGTGCGCGCTATGATCCGCGACACCGAGCCCGAATACGAGTCACTAGGCCTATCTGAGCACACGTTAAGCGACGCTCAGTTATACGAAGCATTGGCCGCGCATCCGATACTTCTGCAACGGCCGATCGTCGTGCGAAACGGGCGTGCTGTGATCGGCCGTCCACCCGAGAATGTGGCGAGCTTGTTCGTCGAGCATCACACTGAAGCGCAGCAATGAAGTGCAAGGCATACCTCCTACGCAATGTGCTCTGAAGGCGAGACGCCCACGGCCAGCGCCATATACTTGCGCAACTGTGTTGGCATGATTTGCACTTCATCTCAACCTCTAGGCGATCCCCTGCGTTCGGGCAACAGGCTCGCACCGACGAACATTCGCATGCGTTGCACCGGCATCAACTAAATGCAATGACAGTTTCATCGAGGCTGTGAGTCGACGTCGGTGGAAATAAGCCAACGCCCTGGCGTCGACTCCGTCCCACCGACGCAGGGAATCGCGCCGTGCGTCGCGCAACCATCCGCAGACAGCGACGCGCCCAACAAACCCACCGCACTGGCAGTAATTAACGCAGACCTGTCTCTTCCTGATACACGACACGATCTACGCTAGCGCAGCAGGAACAGACGCGTCACACCCCGCGCGAGCGGTTCCCCGAACACAAAAACGGAGTCCGAATGCTTGAACTGCGCCCATCTTGCGAAGGATGTGGAAAGTCGCTGCCGCCGAATGCGTCCGACGCGATGATCTGCACCTACGAATGCACTTTCTGCGAAGTGTGCGCGTTAACCACTCTGCGCAACGTGTGCCCTAACTGCGGCGGAAATTTCGCACATCGACCGATACGCACGCGTGCTCAGTTAGCAAAGCACCCGGCCCGAAGCGAGAGAACCGCTGTTGCTATCGACGAAGCCTCGCACTCCGAATTCCTCGAGCGCTATCGCACGACGCCACCCAGCGAAAGGTGACGTTTCGAGCATATCGCGTCGCCGCGGGGAGCAATACGGCAACCACCGCAAGCGCACCGGCATGCAGCATCAGTCGTCGCCGTTCATCGCGTCCGACGTCGAGATGCCGCTCATGGAATGAGCGGCGTCACGCAGCAGACGAATCTGTTTGCGATAGTTGCGGCAGCCGCTGCAAGTCGGCAGATGCAGCCGGATGGCAATCCATTCGCCAGTCGTCAACGGACGGTCCAGCGCGTCGGACAGCAGCCGGGTAATGTGCTTACATTTCCCCATTCGCATCCTCGCTGGATAAGCCCTTCTCGCTCAGACAGGTGCGCAAGCGAAGACGCGCGCGATAAATCAGCACGCTGCAATGGTTGGCCGTCAGTTGCAGTTCCGCGCAGATCGCATCGGTGTCGAGGTCGAGAAATTCGCGCATCATGAAAACGCGCCCAATATGCTCGGGTAGATGCTCGAGGCACGCCTCGAAGAGCGCCCAGAATTGCTGCTGACGCAGCGCCGTTTCGGGCGTCGGCCACGGGCGCGGCTTGGTCTGTTGCGACCAGTGACCGTTGTCCTTGAACAACTCGCGATCGAGTAGCGCTTCGCCATCGAGTTCTGACTCGAGGGCGGAGAGGTTCACAGTCCGTTGCCGGGCACGCAGCGTATCCACGAGCTTGTGCCGCAGGATGCCGAACACCCACGTCTTATGTACCGACTGTCCGACAAACCGGTCGGCTTGCGTCCAGGCTGCGGCGAGCGCTTCCTGGACAGCATCTTCGGCAGCCGCGGCATCGCGCAATTGCAAACGGGCGAAGCGCACGAGGTCGCGACGCAGTTGAGCCAGATAAACAGGGTCGCCGAGGGTCCCGGCGCTCGCCTGCGTCACGGTAGGCTCCGCTGCACGCGCCGCGAAGCGTGCGCGCGGTCGTATGAATGGTTGTCGCTCATAAACGGAGAGTTTGTCTCGCACGGGGTTCTGGCACGAGCGCCATTCTGCCGCAGCTTGCGGCGCAAGCGAATTGATATTGGACATACGCGGTCTCCAACGCGGGGATTTGTGGGCGTTAGTCGCGCGGGGCGGGCATCTTGTGACAAACAGAAATCGACTATTGCGAAAAACGAAATTAACGTTCGTGGCCCGTGCACCTGGCGTTCCTCTCCCGCCAAAGGCACGCCAGTCACGGGATGAGTCAGCGAAGCATTCGTTGCATTTGCATTATTTCAGTTAGTGAAAAGAAGTCTTCCCATCTAGCCCATTTTTAGGGGGGCACTGAATCGCTATTCTTCGGCCATCGATCGCATCAGATCGCCAGCCAAACACCACGAGGAGTAGCACCATGAAACGCATTCTGTCCGCCCTGATCGCTTCCGTCGCTTTGTTCGCCGCCGCTTCCGGCGCAGCCGAGGCTGCTGCCCCGGCACAATGCAATGGCCCGGCGTCGTACTGCAACGTGTTTTTCGGCAACTAAGCTCCGCTCCGGGCCGCCTGCACCCATGCAGGCACCAGCGGCTGACCGCGGAAATCGCGGAGACGAACTGTCCGAAGCGAAAAAGGGCGCCCAGATGGGCGCCCTTTTTTCGTAGCAACGTCAGAACGAAACCAATCACGGGCCGGATGCCCGTTCCAAATCCACGCCGCTGCCTACGCCACCCGCACCTCCCTGCGCTCTGACCACGCGTTTTCCACCAGCGCGGTCACAGCCGAATCCACGCCACGGCTGCTCCAACGTGCGATTAACCGCACACCGTCATCACTCACGACTGACCACCGAAAAACTGCCGCTGCCTCCAAAAGGCGTAGGCCGGAGGCAGGCTTGATTGACAAGGCAAAAGTAGCACTTATCCACAAGGTTATTCAGTAAAACTGTGGATAACTTTTGCACCTGCCGCGTTATCCACCGCGCCAGCGTAAAACCGCCGTACTTTTCCGCCACTTTGTCCAAAGCGGTGCGGGCCGACGCCCTGCGCCCGGCTTTTTGCCTATGATGACAGTCCGTACCCTTTGCGCGTCGAGCGCCTTATTCAAGGAAGCGAATCATGGCCCTACACATTGCAGTTGTCGTCGGCAGTTTGCGTCGCGAGTCGTTCAACCGTCAGTTGGCGCAAGCGGTCGTCTCGTTGGCGCCGTCCGACTTTACATTCGAGTTCATCGACATCGGCTCGCTGCCGCTCTACAGCCAGGACTACGACGCGGATTATCCCGAAGCGGGCAAGCAACTCAAACAGCGGATCGAGGCCGCCGATGGCCTGCTGTTCGTCACGCCGGAATACAACCGCTCGATTCCGGGCGTACTGAAGAACGCACTCGACTGGGGCTCGCGTCCGTGGGGCACTAATTCATGGGGTAATAAACCGGGTGCGGTTATCGGCACCTCGGTCGGCGCGACCGGCTCGGCCCTCGCGCAGCAACATCTGCGCAATGTGCTGGCTTATCTCGACGTCGCGGTGCTCGGTCAGCCCGAGGTGTTCATCAAGCACGATCCCGCGGTCATCAATGAGAAGGGCGAAATTCTGAACGATGGGACGCGCAAGTTCCTGCAGACTTTCGTCGACCGCTACGTTACGTGGGTCAAGCGGCATACCGCTACCTGACACTGTCTAGCTCCGACCGTCCTGAAGGCGGTGGCGCCGCCGCACCTCCCGGTGCACCGCCGCTACCGCTACTCTCGTTTGCTCTTACACGTGGTGATGCCCGGTCACGCGCTCCCAGCCGTGACGCACGGCAAGCTTGAAGCGCTCCCAGGTGCTGTCAGGCGACGTCGTTTCCCAATGGCGCCGTGCTTCCGGTTCGACGTCGTCCCACGCCCGGTCCCGATAACGTACGTCCTTGCCGATTTCCGCACCATAGCGGTAGGCCGGAACGTAGTCTTCGTAGCGCGCGTCGTCGGCGGCGTACTGCTCGTCGTAATGCGTACGGAAATCTTCTTCGTACTCCAGGTATTCGTTCGGAATCTGGCCGCTCAGCCCGGCCGTCGGTTGGGCCGATCCGGAAGCCACTTCGGACGGCTGCATCACAGCGCCTGAGCCAGGCGCGGACCCGGCCGCAATCGCGCTACGTCCCGCGTCGGCCGCCAGCGGGTCCGGCAGAGGCTCGTTCAGCGGATCGGCCGCGCGGCTTCCGGTGAGCGGCGGCGGAACGAACGGCTCCGCGTCGGTGCTGCGAGGCGAGGTCGTGTACAGCGGATCAGCCGTCGTAGAGCCAGTGAAACCAGGCGACGCAGGTGTTCCGACGCCGCTTGGCGTCACGGACTCGGTTCTGACGGATGCCGGCGTTTCACGGACCGTCGAAGTCGTCATTCCCGGTTCGGGGCCGCGCGGTGTTCCCGGCGTGACCGCACCGATTCCCAGTTCGTCGAGTAACGAATGCTCGCGGGCATCCTCCGTGGCTGACTGCGTGCTCCAGTCCGGCGAACGCTCGCCGATATCGGTCGCGCCGAGCCGCGTCAGCGTGTTGCGAGCGAGTTCCGCGTGCGATTCGCTGGCAGCGTCGATTACGACGAGCACGGCCCCGCGCCGCACGGCTTCGGTGTAACGCGCGGTCTCCGGCGCCCGTGGACCGCTGGCAAAGAGGCTCGACAGGAAGCGCTCTATGTTTGCGAGCACTCCCGAACCCGCGACCTCGGCGGTTGCCGAGCCGACTGACGGTTCGGCGTTGGCCTGCAACTCGATTGTCTCGCGTGCGAAACCGGTCTGTACTAGTGTCTCCCGAGCGGTTTCGGCCTCAGGATAGGTATTAAACAAACCAATCACGGTATGTCGCATGGCTGTCTCCCGTTTTGGGTAGGACGGATAGCGCAGCGCGCGCCATCCCGGCTATCCAACAGGTGCCGCAACCTTCATGCCGGAGTCTTGATTCATGCGCCACACGGCCCGCCCCGCTGGGCTGCGCGAAGCGCTTCACGTCGACGACGCGGCAGCGTGCCCGCCGCGGTTTTTACAATCCCGCGCAAATTGAGCAAAAAACGGGGATGCGAGCGCCTGAGAGCCGCTGCCTGCGGTCGATCTATTGCGCGTGATGCGTGGCCGGATCGAGCCCGGTCTGGGCAAGTTCGCGCTGGATGCCCTGCAGAAGACTTTCGAGCAGCGCGATATCGAAGGGTTTGGAGAGCACGCGCACGTTCACATGCCGTGCCCGATCGAGTTCTTCCGCATAACCGGTGACGAGAATCACGGGCAGCGTGACATCGAGCGTTCTTATCGCCTCGGCCAGATCGATGCCGTTAAGGGCGCCCGGCATATGAATGTCGGACAGCACCAATTCAAACGGCACCGGCTCACCAGTGCGCGCCCGCTGCGCGTAAGCGTCGCGCAACAGACGCAGCGCCATGTCCGCATTGAACACGCATGTGACCTGGTGGCCCATCATCTGCAACAACGCTTCGGTACCTGCCGCCACTTCCTCGTTGTCCTCGACGAGCAGGATGCGCAGCCCGTGCAACGCGCCTTGGTGTTCTGCGTCCGTTTCGTCCGGCGCGTCGACGGCCGACTCTTCCGGCGCGCGCGGCAGATATAGCCGCACCGAAGTGCCGGCACCCACCGCGCTGTCGATTGCCGCAAGCCCGCCCGATCGCTCGCAGAAGGCAAACACCTGCGGCAGGCCGAGTCCCGTGCCCATGCCCTTTGCCTTGGTCGTAAAGAGCGGCTCGAAAGCGCGCGCGAGCACCTCGGGCGCCATCCCCGCACCGGTGTCCTCAAGCGACACCTGGACGAAGTCGCCTGTGAGCGGAAAGCCGTCTTCGTGACGGAACGTAATGTTGGTCGCACGCACGGTGAAGCGCCCGCCGTTGGGCATGGCGTCGCGCGCATTGACGGCGATGTTGATGAGCGCGAGCTCGAGCTCGGCAACGTCCACGCGCATCGGCCAGACGCCGGCCCCGATGTCCATCACCAGCGAAACCTTGGCTCCGAGCGACGCGCGCAGCAAGTCGCGGCATGCGGGCAGCCAACGTTCGAGCGCGACGGTTTCATTGCGCAGCGGCTGCTTACGCGCGACGCCCAGCAACTGCCGCGTGAGCGACTGGCCGCTCTTCAGCGCCCGCTCCATGGCTGACAATTCCCGGTCCAGCCCGGGCGCGCCGCGCCGCCGTGCGATCTGCACGTTGGCGGCAAGAATCATCAGCAGATTGTTGAAGTCGTGTGCGACGCTGCCCACCAGCGTGCCGAGCGCTTCCATCTTGCGCGACTGCCGGTACGCGGATTCGATCGAACGGCGCATCGACGCTTCCGCCTGCCATCGTTCCCATGCCTCTTCCTCGGCGCTCAGCCTCCGCAGTGACAGCCAGATCACGCACCATAGCGCGACGGACGGCGTGAATATCGACAGGATCAACACGGCCAGGTGCCGATACCAGGCGGCCCACATCGCCGATGCACGATACCCGCACATGACGTAGACCGGATAGGAGCCGACGTGCCGGAACGCGACGATCATGTTGTCGCCGTCGAGATTCGAGCGCATGCGCGCGACCCCGGCGCGCCGTCCCTGGTTCATGGCCTCGGCGAACGGCGAATCCGGCGCGACGGCCGCCGGTTCGCGCGGGCGACGCGGATAGTGCGCGAGGACCGCGCCGTCCGAGCGCACGAGGCTCATGGTCATCGGCGCGCCGTCGTTGCCGCCGAGCAGTTCGCGATAGAACGCGTCGAAATAGCTCGGGCGCAGCGCAACCGACACCACGCCGGCGAAAGTACCGTCGGGCGCGCGCCGTTCGACGGCGGTGTTGAACACCTGTTCGCCGGCGACATGCCCCGTCATTACCTTCGACACGTGTTCGAGGTCGTGGCCGTCGCGAAGGCCGACGAAATCCTCGCGCTCGCCGATGGAAACCGGCGGTGCCGGATAAACGCGGCTACTCACGAGAAGCGCGCCGTCGCGGCCGAAAATCGACACGGCGGCCACTTGCGGATAGCCGCCGCCCATTGTCCGCACTTTTCGGTGGATGGCGGCCTCGCGCGCGCGAATGCCGTCGTCGTCCAGGCCTTCCGTCAGATCGACGATGCGCGTGTCGAGCGTCTCGTTCATGTCGAAGACCTTCAGCGCATGCTCCTCAGCGACTCGCACGGTGCGCAGCGTCATATTGGTGGCATCGGCTTCGCGGGTTCGCAGGTCGCTGAACGCCATGATCGCGACGTAGAGGCATGGCAGCACGATCGCGGCGACCAGCAGCGCGATCAACGTCATTCGCCGGATCTGGAAGTTCTGCTCCGGCACCGCAGGAAACACGGCCTCGTCCTGCCCATCAGCGGAAAGGCGGCTCGCTCGATGCGGGTCGAACCGGTTTTGGGTCATTTGTTAAGCGCTCAGGTCTTCGGGGCTGGGAGGCACGGCGGATACGAGAAGCATAGTCGCAGAATGGCGGTAGAAGTTACCGTAATTGAGGGCGCCAGACATTTCGACACCTATTCATTGCCCTTTTAAAACAGTGAAGAATCGAGAAGCGCAAACGTACACAAAAGTATAAACGGGATTGAAACGATTATTATGCGGGGCGTATTTTTTCGAATAACGCCCGTGTAAGGAAGATATTGTTATCAGGACGAAAATACCGTGTATTGCATTTCGACTGGTTTGCTTTGAGAATCGACGCAATGAGAAAAAGTGCGTCCGCTATGTTCGGACGCATACGCCGCGAGGGCATCGGATCATGCGTTTACGCGTGAGTGCCGGCGTTCGCGGAAAACAAGCGCGCGGCACGGGACCAGCCGATCCAACCAGCCGCGCCTCATCTACGGGGTAGGCTCACATGCCGGTCATAACCGTCGTCCAGCGCACGCAGCCTTGCGCGCGCCATGGTTTCGCCAGACGCGCGTCGCCGCGCCACCTCCCCGCGCGGCCGCAAGCAGCCTTCCACCGAGGCAACGCACAGTTTGCGGCTTGCCAGACTCCGCCCTAAAGGAATTCCGCTATCCGCCGTTAACCCGTACGAGCTTATTCCGTCTTTCGACCCGCCATGCCTTTGCCAATCGTGATCGCCGATGATTCATTGCTTGCCCGCAAGGTGCTCACCAAGGCATTGCCGCCGGACTGGGACGTCGATGTGTCGTACGCGTCGAACGGGCGCGAAGCCCTCGCTCTGTATCGTCAAGGGAAAGCCTCGGTGATGTTCCTCGACCTGACCATGCCGGAAATGAACGGCTATCAGGTACTTGAGGCGCTGCAGCATGAGGATCTGAACACCTTCGTCATCGTCGTCTCGGCCGATATCCAGCCGATGGCCCAGGCGCGCGTACGCACGCTCGGCGCCGCGGCGTTCATCGCCAAGCCCGTGACGCCGGAGGCGGTACTGCCTATCCTCAAGGAGTACGGGTTGTATGTCTGAGCCAGTCCTCACCGAAGATCAGCGCGACGCGCTGCAAGAGGTCGCCAATCTGGCGATGGGTCAAGCCGCGACACGTCTCGCGCGGCTGCTCGATTCGTTTATCGAATTATCGGTGCCGCGCGTGAGGGTGGTGGCCGTGAGCGAGGCCGCGCAAGCGCTCCGAGAGATGACCGGTATTGAAGACCGGGTCAGCGCGGTACGCCAGGGCTTTCGTTCCGACATCAAGGGCGAGGCGCTGGTGATTTGCCGCAGCGACAGCGTGGAGGACTTGTGCGCGCTGGTCAGCGACCCGTATTCGCGCTCCGCTTACGAAGCTGTGAGCCAGAAAGAGCTGATGTTCGACGTGGCGAACGTGCTCACCGGCGCGTGCGTGTCGTGCATTCTCGACCAGCTCGGCCGCACGCCGGTGTTTTCCGCGCCCGGCCTGCTGGGCGACGCCTTGACGCTCGACGAAGTGTTTCAGCCCGGCGTGTTGCAATGGGAAGTCGCATTGCTCGTCGAAGTCAATTTCGCGCTGGAAGACCAGAGCTTCCGCGCGCATCTCGTGATGCTGATGGCGGAAGAGTCCATCCGTCATATGAGCGACGCGCTCGACGCGTTGTTGTCCAGCCTATGAGCGCGCCTACGGAGTCGTTGAGCGATCTGGTCGTCGAGCGGGTGGGCTTCGGCATCTTCGTGCTCGACCGCGACATGAACGTGTTGATGTGGAACCGCTTCATGCAGGACCACAGCGGGCTGTCCGCGGAGCAGGTGGTCGGCAAGTCGCTGTTCACGCAGTTTCCGGAACTGCCGCGAGTGTGGCTGTCGCGCAAGATCGAAAGTGTCTTTCAGCTGGGTAGCTTCGCGTTCAGTTCGTGGGAACAGCGCCCGTATCTGTTCAAGTTCGACCACGACCGGCCGATCACCGGCGGGGTCGATTACATGCAGCAGGACGTGACGTTCATGCCGCTCACGCGCGATCGGGAAGTGGTGGCCGTTTGCGTCACCATCTCCGACGTGACCCATGTGAGCATCGTGCAACGAGAGCGCGAGGAGGCTGTCGCCAAGCTGCAGGAGTACGCGGACCGTGACGGACTGACTGGCATTGCCAACCGCCGCTTCTTCGAGGCGCGGCTGCTCGACGAATATACGCGCTGGCAGCGCTATGGCGGCGACATGTCGGTGCTGTTGTTCGACCTCGACCACTTCAAGAAGATCAACGACCAGTTCGGTCACGGCGTCGGCGATACCGTTTTGCGCGTGATGGCGCAGCGCGTTGCCGGGGTCGTGCGGGCGCAGGACACGTTCGGGCGTTTCGGCGGCGAAGAGTTCGCATTGCTGCTGCCGTGCACGCCGCTGGAGGACGCCATGCGCGTCGCCGAAAAAATTCGCCGCACGATCGCCGATACGCCGGTCGAGGTGCAGGGCACGAGCGTGCCCGTTACGGCGAGCGTGGGCGGCGCGGCCGCGCGTGCCGGCTCGCCCGCATATGACGTGCTGATCAACGAGGCCGATGCGGCGCTCTACAGCGCGAAGCGGCAAGGCCGCAATCGCTGCGTCGCGTTGACGTAAATGGCGGCGATTGAGGTTCGCTCATAGCGCCCGGTTGCGCTAAAAAGCCGGTTCTGCCTGTGGCATCATGCGCCGCACGTCGCACCGGGCTTGCCGGTCACAGCGGGCTGTGTCGGTCATTGCTCTGTGGAAACTGCGTCGTCGGACAAACGTTGTTATACTTTTCGCCGTTTCCGGCATCCCAGCCGTGTGTTTCGCGCGTGTCCGCGCGCGCGGGCCGCCCGCCCTGCGGCGAGGCATAAAAATTCCTGTACGCCTTTCAGCGGGCGCCCTCCTGCGGAGATCGTCTTGGCTGTATCCAATCTTGTCGTGGACGATACTGAAATCGACGCCGCTGCCGCCACGTCCGGCAGTTCGTTTTATCTCGCAATGCGCATCCTGCCGGCCGCGCAGCGCGACGCGATGTATCAGGTCTACGCTTTCTGCCGCGCTGTCGACGATATCGCCGACAGCGACATGCCGCGCGCCGACCGCGCCGCGGCGCTCGAGCGCTGGCGCGCCGACATCGACGCGTGCTATACCGGCTCGCCGCGCGCCTCGTTGCGCGCGCTGACGCGGCACATCCACACGTTCCATCTGCAGCGCGAGGATTTTCACGCAATGATCGACGGCATGGCGATGGATGCGGCCGCCGACATCTGCGCCCCCGACGAGGCCACGCTCGACCTTTACTGCGACCGTGTCGCGAGCGCGGCGGGCCGTCTATCGGTGAGGATATTCGGGATGCAGGAGGAGCCAGGCCGTTTGCTGGCGCACCATCTCGGCCGCGCGCTTCAGCTGACGAACATTCTGCGCGACATCGACGAAGACGCAGGCATCAACCGTTGCTATCTGCCGCATGAGTTGCTGGCCCGAGAAGGCATCGCGGTGAAGAATCCCTCGCAGATCGCCGACGATCCGTCGCTGCCGCGCGTCTGCGCAACGCTCGCTGAACGCGCGAAAGAGCATTTCGCCGCGTCCGACGCGATCATGGACCGCGAGCCGCGCAACCAGGTGCGCGCACCGCGCATCATGTCGGGCGTGTACCGCTTGCTGCTGGAACGCACACTCGAACGCGGCTTCGACATTCCGCGCACGAAGGTCAGCAAGCCGAAACTGCGCATGCTGTGGATCGTCGTGCGTTACGCGCTCTTCTGAGCCGATGCCGAGACTCGTACATGTGGTCGGCGCGGGCCTCGCCGGCCTGGCCGCCGCAGTGCAGTTGCAGCGGCGCGGCGCGCGAGTCGTGCTACACGAAGCGGCGCAACAGGCGGGCGGCCGGTGCCGTTCGTACTACGACGCCAAGCTGGGCGCAACGATCGACAGCGGCAATCACCTGATGATGTCGGGCAACGCGGCGACGCTGAATTACGCGCGTGCTATCGGCGCCGTGGACGAACTGACGGGACCGGCTTTGCCGGAATTCCCGTTCGTGGATCTCGCCACTCACGCGCGCTGGACCGTGCGCCTGTCGTCGGGACGGCTGCCCTGGTGGATCTTCGATCAGAACGCGCGTGTACCGAACACCGGCCCGAGCGACTATCTGAGTCTCGTGCCGCTGCTTTTCGCCAAGCCCGGTCGCACCGTCGCGCAAACCATGCGCAGCAATGGCCCGCTGTGGGACCGCCTGCTGGCTCCGTTGTTTCGCGCAATGCTCAACGCCGAGCCGCGCGACGCGTCGGCGGCGCTGACTGGGGCAATGGTGCGCGAGACGTTGATGGCGGGCGGCCTGGCGTGCCGGCCGCTGATCGCGCGGAACGGTTTGAGCAGCGCTTTCGTCGATCCGGCGTTGCGACTGTTGCAGCATGGCGGCGCGACGATCGAGATCGGCTCGCGGCTCGAAAAAATCCGGTTTGCGGCGAACGGCAGCCGCGTAGAGGCGCTCGATTTCGCCGAACAGAGCGTCGCGCTGGACGTCAACCAGGCTGTGATTCTCGCCGTGCCGCCGGACGTCGCCCAGACGCTGGTCCCTGGCCTGCGGGCGCCGGCCCGCTTTGCCGCGACGCTCAGCGCGTATTTCGCCGTGGAACCGCCGTTCGGCTTGCCGCCCGTCACCGGTCTCCTGAACGGCACCGCGCAATGGCTGTTCGCGTCCGACGGACGTCTGTCCGCAACGGTTTATGGCGTCGGCAATGTTGTCGACACGCCGCGCGAAGAGCTGGCGGCGCGCTTGTGGGCCGAGGTGGCTCAGGCGGCCAATCTGCCCGCCGCGCCCATGCCGGCCTGGCAGATCGTCGTCGACGAACGGGCGACTTTTGCCGCGTCGCCGGAACAGGAAACGCTGCGTCCCGGCACGCGCACTCGCTGGAATAATCTGATGCTCGCGGGGGACTGGACGGCTACCGGCCTGCCCGCGACGATTGAAGGCGCGATCCGCTCAGGTCAGAAGGCCGCGGATACGTTGCTGAATCAACCGATGGAACGCCGATGAACGATTTATCTCAAGCCCACATGCTGGGTGCCGTCATGCCCGAATTCGCCGACGAAGCGCGAAGCGCGCCTTCCGTTGCGAGCGATGCGGCCCACGCGTCTACCGCGTCTGCAGAATCTGCTGGTTTCGCCGCTTCGCTCGACACCTCGATCACGCGCGCAACCGAGGCGATCCTGGCCGCGCAAAAGCCCGACGGCCACTGGGTCTACGAACTCGAAGCGGATGCGACGATTCCCGCCGAATACGTGCTGCTGGTCCATTACCTTGGCGAAACGCCGAACGTGGAGCTGGAGCAGAAAATCGCGCGCTATTTGCGCCGCATCCAGCTGGCCGACGGCGGCTGGCCGCTCTTCACCGACGGCGCGCTCGACGTCAGCGCGAGCGTGAAGGCGTACTTCGCGCTGAAGATGATCGGCGACCCGGTCGACGCGGAGCACATGGTCCGCGCGCGCGAGGCAATTCTCGCGCACGGCGGCGCGGAGGCGGTGAACGTCTTCACGCGGATCCTGCTGGCCTTGTTCGGCGTGGTGTCGTGGCGCGCGGTGCCGATGATGCCCGTGGAAATCACGCTGCTGCCCATGTGGTTTCCGTTCCATCTGTCGAAGGTGTCGTACTGGGCCCGGACCGTAATCGTGCCGCTGCTCGTGCTAAATGCGAAGCGGCCGCTCGCGCGCAATCCGCGCCGCGTGCGCATCGACGAATTGTTCCGCGGCGCGCCCGTGAACACCGGCATGCCGCAGCGGGCGCCGCATCAACATGTCGGCTGGTTCCGCTTTTTCCGGGTCGTGGATACGGTGCTACGCGCGGTCGACGGTCTGTTTCCGAAAGCCACGCGCGAGCGAGCGGTCCGCGAGGCAGTGGCCTTTGTCGATCAGCGGCTGAACGGGGAAGACGGCCTGGGCGCGATTTTCCCGGCCATGGCCAATTCGGTGATGATGTACGACGTGCTCGGTTATCCGGCCGACCATCCGAACCGCGCAATTGCGCGTCAGTCGATCGAAAAGCTGCTCGTTATCAAGGATGACGAAGCATATTGTCAGCCCTGTTTGTCGCCGGTGTGGGACACGTCGCTTGCCGCGCACGCGTTGCTCGAAACGGGCGAAGCGCGTGCCGAGCAGGCAGCAGAACGCGGCCTTGCATGGCTGCGTCCGCTGCAGATTCTCGACGTGCGCGGCGACTGGATTTCGCGCCGGCCGAACGTGCGGCCGGGCGGCTGGGCCTTCCAGTACAACAACGCGTATTACCCGGACGTCGACGATACAGCGGTGGTCGCGATGGCCATGCATCGCTCGGCTGCGCTGACGCAGTCGAGTGTCGATCGCGAGGCGATTGCGCGCGCGCGGGAATGGGTCGTCGGCATGCAGAGCAGCGACGGCGGCTGGGGCGCGTTCGAGCCCGAGAACACGCAGTATTACCTGAACAACATTCCGTTCTCCGATCACGGCGCGCTGCTCGATCCGCCGACGGCAGACGTGTCGGGTCGCTGCCTGTCGATGCTCGCGCAACTCGGCGAGTTGCCGCAAAACAGCGAACCGGCGCAGCGTGCGCTCGACTATATGTTGAAGGAACAGGAGCCCGACGGCAGCTGGTACGGCCGCTGGGGTTTGAACTACATCTACGGTACGTGGACCGCGCTGTGTTCGCTGAACGCAGCGGGCATTTCGCACGACGACCCGCGCATCAAACGCGCCGCACAGTGGCTGCTGTCGATCCAGAACGAAGACGGCGGTTGGGGCGAAGCCGGCGAGAGCTACAAGCTCGACTACCACGGTTACGAACGCGCGCCGAGCACGGCTTCGCAAACGGCATGGGCGTTGATGGGCCTGATGGCGGCGGGCGAAGTGAATCACGAGGCGGTTGCGCGCGGCATCGACTATTTGCAGCGTGAACAACGCGCGCACGGCTTGTGGGACGAAACGCGTTTCACCGCCACCGGTTTCCCGCGCGTGTTTTATCTGCGTTATCACGGCTATCGCAAGTTTTTCCCGCTCTGGGCGCTGGCGCGTTTCCGTCATCTGAAGCGCAACGGGCTCACGCGCGTTGCCGTCGGGATGTAACGGATGCTTCGCCCAACAGCGCCGTCCGCCGATGCCGACGGCAACAGCTTGCCGGTCATCGTCGTAACGGGCATGGCGTTCGAAGCGCGAATTGCGCGGGGCGAAGGCGTCGAAGTGGTCTATGCGGCACGCGCCGATCTGCTGGAACGCGCGCTGAACGCAGCGGTCGCGCGCGGTTGCTCGGGGATCGTCAGCTTCGGTACGGCGGGTGGCCTGGCGCCGGATTTGCAGCCGGGTGCGCTCATTGTCGCCGACGCCGTCGAAGGTCCGTTTGGCCGCATTCCTACCGATCCGGCCTGGACGAACAGGCTTGCCGCCGCGCTGGCGACCGGACCGCTCGCGTCACGCCTGCGGCGCGGTTCAATGGCCGCGGTAGCGGCGCCGCTCATGTCCGCCGACGGCAAGCGTGCGCTGCATCGCTCGACGGGTGCATTGGCTGTGGACATGGAATCGCATCTGGCTGGCGCGATGGCGGCCGCCCGCGGGCTGCCGTTCGCCGTGTGCCGTGCGATTGTGGATCCTGCGTGGCGTACGTTGCCGTCGGCGGCGACCGCCGGGCTGCGCGATGACGGCAGCACCGCGCTTGCGCCGATCCTGCGCGAGCTGATGCGGCAACCGTCACAGATTGGCGCGCTCATTCAGGTAGCGATCGATGCGCGTGCGGCGCGTGTTTCCCTGGTGCAGGCCCGGCAAGCGCTGGGTGCGGCTGAGGCCCTGCTGAAGTTGGCCTAGCAGTTCAGGAGCGTCGACGCACGCCTTGGGCGTGCGTACGCCGATCCTATTGCGCAGCTGGCGCTGAAGCCGGTTGTTGATTACCAGCAGGTGCAGACGTGGTCGGTACAGCCGTGCCCGTACTGGGCGCTGAAGCCGCACCTGGCGCTGTTGCCGGCGTCGCGGTTGTCCCCGACTTAGCCCCCGTCGTTTCACTCGCAGGCATTGAGCCCGCAGCGCCGCTTGCTGGCGCGGGCGACTCACCCGGATCCGTGTAATTCGGCACGCCCGCTGGTGCGCCCGTAGCGGCACCAGACGCCGCGTCCGGCGTGTCCGCCGTATCGCCCGGGTCTGCGTAGTTCGGAAGCGTAGCCGGCGCGCCAGCAGCGGCGCCCTTCGCTGGAGTCGTCGCAGCGCCCGAGTCGTCCTGATCCTCATATTCCGGCAGCGGCGCGGCATTGTCGCCGGTGCCGCGCAGACGCGCCCGCCGTTGCTGCGTATAGGCGTCCCGCACGAACGAGTATTTATCCAGTGCCGCTTGCTGCAGAAGATCCGTCGCGCCCAGCAGGTCGGAGCGAACGCTCACGAACTGCAGCACATACAGCGGATTGCGCACCGCCGGCTCCATGTAGTTCAAAGGATTGAACTTCACGTCCACCACCAGCCCCATGCTGTCTCGCACGGTACTCGGCCCGAAAAGCGGCAAGACCAGATACGGTCCCGATGGAATGCCCCAGTGTCCAAGCGTCAGGCCGAAGTCCTGATGATGCTTGGGCAGGCCGGCCGGCGTCGCCCAATCGAGCAGGCCGCCGAGACCGAACGTGGAGTTGAACGCGAAACGGACGAGGTCCTCGGTCGCGTCAGTGATCTTCAACTGCAGCAGCGCATTCGCGGCGTTGGTCAAGTCACCCAGGTTCGAAAAGAAGTTGCTGACGGCCGTGCGCAACGGCTGCGGCGTCACCTTCTGATAGCCCTTCGCGACGGGCACCGCGACATAGCGGTCGAGGCCGTCGTTGAAATTGAACACCGCCCGGTTCATCGGCTCGAACGGGTCGCCGGGCTTGCGGTCGGGACCGGTTGCGCAGCCGGTTATGAGGCCGGTGGCAGCAAGCGCCAGCACGGTGGTACGCAGTTTCATGCTTATATTCCTTTGTGCTTCGCGCGACGTGGGCGCGGCTTGCCCATCAGCACGGGTTGGAAAACCACTGCACCAATGAGCGTGCAAAACAGCGACAGCGCCAGCAAGCGGCCCATGCTGGACGTCCCCGGATGGTGCGATAGCCAGAGGCTGCCGAACGCCGTCGCCGTCGTCGCCGCGCTGAACAGCACCGCGTGCGTCAGGCTCGACTGCAACAGGCCGGTCTGCCCGTTGCGCCACGCCATCACGAAGTAAATCTTGAACGCCACGCCGACGCCGAGCATCAGCGGCAACGCAATGATATTCGCGAAGTTCAGCGGCATGCCGAACACCACGCACAACTCGAGCGTGACGAGCGCCGACACAAGCAGCGGAACCAGCGTGCGCAGCATGTCGCCAACGCGCCGCAGCGCGACCCACAGCAGGATCGCGATGGACAGCAGCGCCCAGCACGCTGCCTGCAAGAACGCCTTGATGATCGTATCGGCGGAATGAAGGATCGAGATCGGGCCGCCAATCGCGCCGGGCTCGGCCTTTTTGACAGCATGGGCGAAGCGGGCGAGCGTGGCGTCGTCGTTCGGATCGGCGCCCGGCTTCACCTTCGGCGCAATGTCGACGAGGGCGCGGCCGTCCTTCGACACCCAGCCCTTCGAAATTTCCTTCGGCAGATTGTCCCGCGTGATTTCGGTCGGCTGCAGCAGGTTCTCCAACTGCTTGAGCGCGATGCGCAAAGGCTCCGACATCGCGTGTTCCGCGCGGTCGCGCGTGGCGGAGTCGGCCGCGGCCAGCTTTTGCAGCGTGACCGACAGATGTTGCGCTTCGGCGGCGCCTGGCCCCGGATGATCTTCGGCGGCGAGAGAAAGTTGATTCGACGCGCGCTTGAGCGCTGCGACGCGCACGGCGTCCGTGGCCTGTGGCGCCGGTTGCTGTTGCAGCGCGGGCAGCAATTGCTGCGCGGCGCTTGCGATCAGCATCATCTTTTGCTGCTGCTGCGCGGGAACGAAGGTGTCCAACGTGGTGACGCGGCCCACTTCGGGCAACGCGCGCAATCGCTCGGCCATGCGATCGGCGTCGGCAAGCGAGGGCGCGAGCACATGCACGTTGTTCACCGCGGCCTCGGGCGAATCCTTCAGCGACAGCAGCGTGGCCATCGACTCGGTATGCGGATCTTTCAGGTGCAGCGGATTGAAGTCGAAGTGCAAACGCGTGAGCAACGGCGTTGCGCCGATCACGACGATCAGCGTGCCGATCAGCACGGGCTTGCGATGATGGGCGAGAAAGTCGTCGACGGGTGCCAGTTGCTTGAAGCCCGGCGACGCGGCTTCGCCCGGCGGGTTGAAGATCTTCAGCAACGCGGGCAGCAGTGTCATGTTGGTCAGATACGCGACGAACATGCCAACGCCGGCGATCTCACCCAACTCCGACACGCCGCGGTACGCGGTCGGCAGGAACGAGAAGAAGCTCAACGCGACCGCAACCGCGGCGAGCGTAAGCGGCACGCCGATACTGTGCGCGGTATGGGCAAGCGCGGCGGAGAGACGGTCGTCGCGATTACGCTCCTCGCGATACTTGACGCCGAACTGCACGCCGAAATCGACGCCCAGCCCGACGAACAGCACCATGAACGCAACCGAGATCATGTTCAGCGCGCCGACCATCATGAGGCCGAGCGCGGCGGTGATTGCGAGTCCAACGAACAGCGTGATGAAGACTGCAGCGATCATGCGTCCTGAGCGCAACGCGAGCCACAGAATGATCAACACCACGACGAACGTGCCGATGCCGTTGAGCACCGCGCCGTCTTTGACTGACGCGAACTCTTCGTCCGCGAGCGGTTGTTCGCCGGTCAGACGGACGGTGGCGCCATAACGCGAGTCCAGATGCAGCGAGGCCGCCGTATCGCGAATGGCCTGCGACGCGGTTGCGCCCGGCTCTAGCGCGTCGTAGTTCACGACCGGCTGCACGACCACAAACGCACGCGCCGGATTGGTCGCCGCGCTTTTGTCGACGAACGCGCGCCACGAGAAAGCGGCGGGCTTGCCGGCCAGTACGAGGTCCAGCGTGTTGGCGCTTTGCGACAGCAGGCGGCTCATGTCGGAGAGCTTCACCTGACCGATCTGCAGCGGCAGCAACAAGCTCGTAGTGAGCGTGCCCGCCAGTCCTGTGAGGCTGGGGTCATGCGCGAGCGTGTTCACGAGCGGACGCGACTGCACGAGTTGCGACGTGGTCGACATGACCTCTTCGGTCGATGGGAAAAGCAGACCGTTATGTTCGAAGAACGGCCCGCCGGCGGGCTGCGAGACCGCGACGAATTCCTTCGGCTCGGCTTTGAGCGCCGCCGTCAGCGCATTCGCTGCGGCGTCGGCAAACTCGGGCGCGCGCGCCTCCACGACGACCAGCACCGTTTCGCCGCGATCAGGGAAGGCCTGGTCCATCGCGTGCTCGAGCGTGGACCATTCCTTGTCGGTTTCGATCAGGCGGCTGATGTCGGTGTTGATCTTGAAGTGATGCGCGACATAGATCCCGCTCAACACGGCGAGCACGATCGACAGTGCGATGATCCGCAACGGATGGCGCACCGAATAGGCGACGAGGCGAACAATAGATGACTTCAGCATGTAGGCGAACTTGGCCTTATCACGGGTAGCATTTTGACGAAAGTGCACAAGTATACAGAGCCAGAGCAATCCGGATCGTATTCGGCAGCAATGCGCGTAGCAAAACCGGCTCCCGGCGCAACATGAAAGGGCGGGAACGCAATATCGTTATACTGGTCTATCCAGCTTTCGCCCCGATCTTGCTGGTCGGCGGTGCACACTCTTTTCGGGTCTTGTCCAGCGTATGAAACGTTATCTGTCTGCTTTTCTGGCCGCAGCCGTAGTCTCAACGGCTGCCTATGCGCAAAGCTCGCCCGACGCGGTGGTAAAAAGTGCCGTCGAAGGTACGGTCTCCGCGATGAAGGCCGATCCGCAAGCGCGCGGCGGCGATATGGCCAAGATCACGCAACTGGTCGAGACGCGCTTCGTGCCGGCCACCGACTTCCAGCGCACTACGCGCATCGCGGTCGGCAAGGCATGGAGCACCGCCACGCCCGAGCAGCAGAAGCAGCTCTATGAGCAGTTCACGCTGCTTCTCGTGCACACCTACGCTGCGTCGCTTTCGCAGTTGCGCGACCAGGACGTCAAATTCAAGTTTGCGCCGGCCAATGCACCGGGCGCCGCGAAAGACGTCGTGGTGCAGTCGCACGTGATCAGCAATGGCGGCGACGACGCGATCGACTACCGGCTCACCAAGGGCCCGTCGGGCTGGAAGATCTACGACATCAATATGATGGGCGCATGGCTGATTCAGGTGTACCAGACACAATTCGCCGATCAGCTTTCCAAGGGCGGAGTCGACGGCCTGATCAAGTTCCTCACCGCGCATAACGCACGCAGCGGCGGGTAAGCTGGATCGGCAAGCCGATTGCCTGCGAGGTCGAAACAGACCGGCAAAAGAAAAAGCGCGGTGGCCTTAAAAGCCACCGCGCTTTTTTACGCGGGTTATGCGGCGCGATTCAGAGCGGCGCAGGGCCGCCCCGATTCGACGCTCAGTGCGCGGCCGTAGCCGTCTGCACCTTGCTGCCCTTGCCGGCCACCTTGATCTCTTCAAGCTTGATCTCGACGTGGCGCGAGAACACGTATTCAGCCGGGCGCTGCTTGTCCAGCGGGATGTCTTTGGTGAAAGCACCCGAAGTCTTCGGTCCGCGCAGGCTGACCTTCAATGCCTTCAGCGGATGCGCAACCGTATCCATCACGGCCGTGGCTTCAAAGCCGCAGTGGACCATGCAGTCGGCGCACTTTTCGTAGTTGCCGGTGCCGTACTTGTCCCAGTCCGTGGTTTCCATCAATTCCTTGAAGGTCTTCACGTAACCTTCGCCGACCAGATAGCACGGCTTCTGCCAGCCGAACACCGTACGCGCCGGGTTGCCCCAAGGCGTGCATTCGTAGGTCTGATTGCCGGCGAGGAAGTCGAGGAACATGGCCGACTGGCTGAACGACCAGTTCTTGCCATTGTTGCCGCGCTTGAAGATTTCGCGGAACAGATGTTTGGTCTTGTCGCGATTCAGGAAGTGCTGCTGGTCCGGCGCACGCTCATAGGCATAACCCGGCGAAACGGTGATGCCGTCAACGCCCATCGGCCCGACCGTGTCGAAGAAAGCGGCAACGCGCTCCGGCACCGCGTCGTTAAACAGCGTGCAGTTGATGTTCACGCGGAAACCGCGGCGCTTCGCTTCCTTGATGGCGGCGACTGCCTTGTCGTACACGCCGTCTTGCGACACCGAATGGTCGTGCATCTGCTGATCGCCATCCAGGTGAACCGACCAGACGAAGTACGGATTCGGCTCGTAGTCGTCCATCTTCTTTTCCATCAGCAGCGCGTTCGTACACAGGTACACGAACTTCTTACGCGCGATGATGCCCTTCACGATCTGCGGCATTTCCTTGTGCAGGAGCGGTTCGCCGCCTGCAATCGACACCACCGGGGCGCCGCATTCGTCGACGGCGCCAAGGCATTCTTCCAGCGAAAGACGCTGATTCAGGATGGGGTCCGGATAGTCGATCTTGCCGCAGCCATTGCAGGCGAGATTGCAGCGGAACAGCGGCTCCAGCATCAGGGCGAGCGGGTAGCGTTTGTTGCCGGAGAGGTGCTGACGCATGATGTATGCGCCGACCCGGACTTTCTGTAGCAGCGGAATAGACAAGACGTCCTCCTTAAACTTCGCGTGCGGCGAGTGGTTGCATCAGCTTCGATGGCAACTTGAATTCAACCTTCTCTTCACGGCCCGCCATCGTCGTGACATCGACGGGCCCCATTGCGCTTAGCGCATCGATTACGTTTCTGACCATTTCTTCCGGCGCCGAAGCGCCGGCCGTGATGCCGATGGTCTGCGCATTCGCAAACCATTCCGGCTTCACTTCTGAACCGTCGGCGACGAGATAGCTCGCCACGCCGCTTTCGCTGCCGATTTCCCGCAGCCGGTTCGAGTTCGAACTGTTTGTTGCGCCCACCACCAGCAGCACGTCCACCTGCTTGCTCAACTCGCGCACCGCCGCCTGGCGGTTTTGCGTCGCATAGCAGATGTCGCGCGTGTCGGGGCCGACGATGTCGGTGAAGCGGCGCTGCAAGGCGTCGATAATGCCACGGGTGTCGTCTACCGACAGCGTGGTCTGCGTGACGTACGCGAGCGGCGTGTCGACCGGCAGTTGCAGATGCTCGACTTCGGCTTCGCTCTGCACCAGCAGCACCTTGCCCGGGATCTGGCCGATCGTGCCTTCCACTTCCGGATGCCCGGCGTGGCCGATCAGGATCAGCGTGCGCCCCGCGCTCACATATTGACGTCCCTGCACGTGCACCTTGGTGACGAGCGGGCACGTTGCGTCGAGCACGTCGAGACCGCGGGCTTCCGCGTCGCGCTCAACCGTTTGAGCGACGCCGTGCGCGCTGAAGATCGCCACGGCGCCTTGCGGCACTTCGTCGAGTTCTTCGACGAAACGCGCGCCTTTCTGGCGCAGATTATCGACCACGTGACGATTGTGGACAATTTCGTGGCGTACGTAGACAGGCGCGCCGTGCTGCTGCAGCGCCCGATCGACGATCTCGATCGCACGAACAACGCCCGCACAAAAGCCGCGGGGTTGGGCAAGGATGACTCGCATAAGTTGGCGGACTCCGACTGACGCGGGTTTCGAGCAAGTCGGAAATTCTGACTTTATCGCCGCGACCATCTAATTAGTTGACGTCTTGAGCCCCGGCGACGTGCCGGTACAGCAAAACCAAACGCGCATTCTAACGCTATCACGCCAGCTTTGCTTTGCCGGGGCCGCTACAGTGTTGGGCGCACGCGGCACATGCCTTGGCTTTGCCAAAACCCATGCGGCAAAAATTGCACGCTGCACCGCTCTGGCGGAACCCTTAAACTACGTCGTCCTGTGAAGCGCTCGCGCCTCGCAATACAAAATGGTCGACGCTTGCTGCAAATTCGAGGGTAACGCTTAATGGGGTTGATGGCGGTGATTCTGTTTTTCCTTTCCTGTTTGTCCTTGCTGATCTGGATCGTGCTGCTGTTCGCCCGGGGCGGCTTCTGGCGCGCGCGTCCCGCCGCGCCGCTTACGCCCGAAGCGCGTAGCGCATGGCCCGGCGTGGCCGCCGTGGTACCGGCACGCAATGAAGTCGATGTCATTGCACAGGCCGTTACGACGCTGCTTCAGCAGGATTATCCCGGCGCATTTCACGTGATCGTGGTCGACGACCACAGCACCGACGGCACCGCCGACGCTGCCCGCGCAGCCGCACTGCAGCTGCAATGCCCGGACCGTTTGACCGTGCTGAGCGCGAAGCCGCTCCCGCCGGGGTGGTCCGGCAAGGTGTGGGCGCAGTCGCAAGGCATCGAGGCGGTGCGCACGCTCGGCTTGCCGGCCGACTTTTTGTTGCTGACAGACGCCGATATCGGTCATCCCGCGGAGGCCGTCACGCAACTCGTGGTCCGTGCCGACGTTGAGAAGCGCGATCTCGTCTCGCTGATGGTGCGGCTGCGCTGCGACTCGTTCTGGGAGAAAGCGCTTATTCCGGCCTTCGTTTTCTTCTTCGCGAAGCTGTATCCGTTCGCATGGGTCAACAATCCGCGCAATCGCACGGCGGCTGCGGCGGGCGGCTGCATGCTCGTGCGTCGTAGCGCCCTGGAGGAAGCCGGTGGCATTGAATCGATCCGGGCCGAGCTGATCGACGATTGCAGCCTCGCGGCGCGCATCAAGCATCGCGGCACCGGGCGTCACCCGATCCGGCTCGACGTGGCTGCGCGAAGCGTGTCGTTGCGTCCTTACGATAGCTGGCGCGACATCTGGAACATGATTGCGCGCACTGCGTTCACGCAGTTGCATTATTCGCCGCTGCTGCTGGCGGGCACGCTTGCCGGCATGACGATCATCTATCTGATGCCGCCGGTCGCCGCCATCGTGCTCGGACCAACGGGCTGGCCCGCCTGGCTCGCGTGGGCGGCCATGTGCTGCGCGTATGCGCCCATGCTGAGCTATTACCGCCGCTCGCCGCTATGGGCGCCGTTTCTGCCGCTCATCGCGCTGTTTTACGTGGGGGCGACGTTTGCGTCGGCGGTGCGCTACTGGCGTGGCAAGGGCGGGCAATGGAAGGCGCGCGTTCAGGCGCCCATGCAGTAACGTTGACTCGAGGCAGTAACAAAAAAGCGGCGCATTGCGCCGCTTTTCTTTTAGCCCTTTGTAAGCAGCATATAGAGTTGAATCACCATGTCCGGTGAGAACGTGAACGGCACCCAGCCGTGACCGGTATGGCGCATTACCAGCAAACGGTCGCCGTTCGACTGCTTCTGCACGGCCATGACCGGATTTTTCGTCGACACGAAACGCCAGCCCGGCGGGATGCCCGGAGGAGGTTCGGGTGTCATCGAGGCGCGCGCGTTCGACAGCTCCTCGATGAGCTGGCCGATCTGCTCCGCGCGCAATGCGACGGTCTGGCCGCCGATGGTCATGGTGATTTCGTTCTGCGCCGGACGGTTGATTTCCAGCGTGGGCGGAGCCGGGGGCGCAGCGGTTTGCGCACCGGCTTCGCTGACCGCGGCGTCGGCTTGGGCTTGACCTTCGACCGTTTCCGATTCGACGCCCGGCACGGCATGTTCAGCCGGCGCGTGCTGCGCGTCAGCCTGGTTGCGTGTCTCGGGGATGCTTTGGGCCTGCGGGGCCACGACAGCCTGAATGAGCTGATCGACGCCCACTTCGAGCGCGCCGAGCTGTTCGTGAAGGTTCATGCGAGATTTCTCTGGTAAGACCCGCGATTTTAACTGCTGCGCGTAGGCTTTACCTTCCGCAAATACAGCGACGTTGTAACAAAATGCTCGCGCTACGGCTTGAGATAGCCCGCATGCCGGAACCAGTCGAGCGCATCGCTCAGGCCCTCGCGATACGGACGCGCCCGGTAGCCCAGTTCGCGTTCCGCCTTGGCCGAACTGAAGTACATCTTGTTCTTCGACATCTTCAATCCATCAACGGTGACGAACGGTTCGCGCTTCGTGAATTTCGCCACCGCTTCCGCACCCATCGCGAGCGGGTAAAGCGGCCAGCGCGGCAAGCTGATGGTGGGGGCTTTGCGGCCGGTGAGTGCCGCGATGTCTGCGAGCATCTGTTGAAGCGGCAGATTTTCGCCGCCGAGAATGTAGCGTTCGCCGATCTTGCCGCGCTCCAGCGCCAGAAAGTGCCCGGCTGCGACGTCGTCCACGTGCACGAGGTTCAGCCCTGTGTCGACGAAAGCGGGAATCTTGCCGAGCGCCGCTTCCACGATGATGCGCCCGGTCGGCGTCGGCTTGACGTCGCGCGGGCCGATAGGTGTGGACGGGTTGACGATCACCGCCGGCAGGCCGTCTTCGGCGATCATGCGTTCCACTGCGCGCTCGGCCAGCACCTTGCTGCGCTTGTAGACGCCGATCGCCTGATCGGCCTTGAGCGGCGATGTTTCGTCGGCTGAATTGCCGGCGCTCGTCACCTTCAGCGTGGCCACGCTGCTCGTGTACACGATGCGCTCGACGCCTTCTTTCAGCGCCGCTCGCATGGTCGCCTCCGTGCCCTCCAGATTCGAGCGTTCGATTTCGCTCGGGTCCGGCGCCCACAGCCGGTAATCGGCGGCGACGTGCAGCAGATAGCGCACGCCGCGCAGCGCGTTGCGCATGGACGCTTCGTCGCGCATATCGCCCACGACGATTTCCGCGTCGAGGGACTCGAGGTTCTGACGCGGGCTGGTGGCGCGCACCAGTACACGCACCTTGAAACCCTTCTGTTGCGCGATGCGCGCCACCGACGAGCCGACAAAGCCGGATGCGCCGGTCACGAGCACGAGATCGCCATTCTGTTCGGTCATTCTGTTTCCGTTCCCTGCGTGACAGTCGGGGGATTGTACGTGGCGAGCGGGGGCCGCGTCGCCGACGCGGCTATTCCAACCCGCGTTCTGCAAGCAGGCTCGCCGCGACGCGACTAGAATGCCCGCTTGAAAGATTGCGAGGAGAGAACGGCATGTCCCCAGATCTGGATGAGCGGATCGAAACGTATTACGTGCGCGTGCGCGGCACCGTGCAGGGCGTCGGCTTTCGTCACGCGACCGTGCGGCAGGCGCACGCGCTGGGCATCAAGGGATGGGTTGCGAATCTCGACGACGGTTCGGTCGAAGCGATGTTGCAGGGCACGGCGAATCAGGTCGACCGGATGCTGTCGTGGCTGCGGCACGGGCCGCCGGCCGCGCGCGTCACCGAGGTAGCCGGCGAAGAGCGCGTGACCGAGAAACGCTACGAGCGTTTCGAACAGCATTGAACGGCGCGTAACCACATCGGCGGGTTGAGAGCCCGCCGCCCCTTTGGCCGTTGTGCGCTATTGCGCTACCAACAGGCTTTCGGCAAATCCCCACTCGTTTTCCAGCCACTGATGGCTGCACACGAAGCCCGCATCGTCGGCGATCGCGGGCATTTCGTCGGCGCGATACTTGTGGCTGCTCTCGGTCCAGATCGTTTCGCCTGCCTTGAGCGACACCGTCAGGTTTGCGGCGGCAACATGCGCGGTAACGTCACGCGTTGCACGCAAGTGCATCTCGACACTGCGCGCGTCCGGATTGAAACGCGCGACGTGCTCGAATGCGTCGAGCGGAAAATCACCGCCGAGTTCGCGATTGATCCGCGCGAGCAGGTTCAGGTTGAACGACGCCGTGACGCCGATTGCGTCGTCGTAAGCGGCGATCAGCGTGGGCGTGGGCTTGATGAGGTCGGTGCCGAGCAGCAGCGCGTCGCCGGGCGCCAGCATGTTGCGAATGTCGCGCAGAAAGCGCGTCGCGGCCAGTCTGCCGAAATTGCCGATCGTACTGCCGAGAAAGAGTACGAGTAAGCGTTCGTCGGCTGCGCGCTTTTTGCTGACTTCCGCGAGCCCCGCCAGATAATCGCGCTCATAGCCGACAATAGAAATCCTTTCGATGTCGCCTAATTCGCGCCTGCACAACTGCAACGCGGTGCGCGAAATTTCAATCGGGCAGTAGGAAGTGGGGCGCTTTTTACACAGCGCTTCGAGAATGCGGCGCGTTTTGCGGCCGCTGCCGCTGCCGAGTTCGGCGACGGTTACGTCGTGCGGAAGATGCTCGACGATGTCCACCGCGTGCTTCGCCAGCAGCCGCTCCTCAGCGCGTGTCACGCCGTATTCGGGGAGCACGGTGATCACTTCGAATAATGCGGAACCGACTTCGTCGTACAGATACTTCGAGGGCAACTCTTTCTGCGGCGCATGCGTGAGGCCGCTGCGGACGTCGGCGGCGAACGCGGAACGTTGATCGGGTGATGCGTCGTGCGAGAGGGCTGGCTGGGTCATGCTGGCTCCAGTAGTCACATGCGATGAGCGGGATGGTTGGCCGGAGGCGGCACGCGGGATCGAAACGATTGGTGCGTGCCGCGGAGGAGGCGGGCCGCCATGCGGCCGGGCTCGTTGATGTCGCAAACGCTGATTGCAAACGTTGGTTGCAAACGCTGCAGCAGAAGCGGGAAGCAAGATTCGCGCTTGATCGACGGAGTTGCTTGTCGAACGCGCACAGCTGACTCCCGCGCGCGTGAAGTTATGTTCTAGTTCATCGACGCGCGTTCTGCACGGATTAATTGCTGCTGCAAGAATGAAAGCGACGCGAAGTGTGCCCGTGCCACGTCGATAATCCGGCTAGAATGCCCGGCTTGCATCGCCGGATAAAACTACAAGAAGCGGCGCCCGACACGCGCTGCGGCTCAGGACCTTCACTTCCAATGACAACGAGAATCGCGGTGCGCCGCCATGTTGCGCCGCGTGCGCATGCGTTCGCGCCGCAAGGCGAAGCTCCCGCACAGCGGGGCGCACGATGAATCAGTATTCGCCGAAACGCGGCATTGCCTTATCGGTTAGCGCCTGTGCGATGTTCGCTCTGCTGTCGGCTTACGCGACGCTGCTCGCACCGCTCACCGGCCTCGATATTTTCGCGTGGCGTATCGTCTGGACCGTGCCGGGCGCACTGCTGCTGGTTGCGTCGCGCAAGCGCATGCCAATCCTGCGACAACTTCTTTACCGGATGATGACTCAGCCCGCGCTAGGCGTTGCGATGCTCGCCGCCGCTGCGTTGCTCGGCGCGCAATTGTGGGTGTTTCTGTGGGCGCCGTTGCATGGCCGCATGCTTGAAGTGTCGCTCGGCTATTTCCTGTTGCCGCTCGTGATTGTACTGGTCGGGCGCTTTTACTATCACGAGCGTCTCGACGGTTTGCAGTGGGCAGCCGTGATATGCGCGGCTGTGGGCGTGGGTCATGAACTGTGGGTGACGGGCGCTTTCTCGTGGCCGACGTTGCTAGTTGCGCTCGGTTATCCGCCGTACTTCGTATTGCGGCGCAAAATCAAACAGGATTCGCTCGCGCTGTTTACCGTCGAGATGATCTTGCTACTGCCTGTCGCAGTGGCGATGATCGTGACCGGCGGGTCGCTCACGCTGATCTCCGGACGCCTCGACATGTGGCTTCTGCTGCTGCCGGGGCTGGGCGCGTTGAGCACGCTCGCGCTGGCTTCGTATCTGACCGCGAGTCGCCTATTGCCCGTCGCGCTGTTCGGCATTCTCGGTTATGTCGAGCCGGTATTGCTCGTGCTGGTGTCGATCACGTTGCTCGGCGAAACGTTGAGTGCTGCGCAGTTGGCCACGTACATCCCGATCTGGATCGCAGTCGTGCTGACAGCGTTGCACAGCATGCGGATCGTGCGCTTTGCGTGAGACTCGAGCGCCTGCCACGACCATGTTGCTTTGCGTTCACTTGTGCGCCGCCGCGCGCTGGTCTTTCGTCGGCGACGGCCCCAACTGGCTTTCTATCGCTTCACGAAGCGCAGGCCGCCAGCCGGTGTAGAACAATGCTTCGGCCAGCACGAACAGCGGTCCGATCAGAAGACCGATCACGTCATCGACAAAAGCCGGCTTACGGTGCTCGTAGGCAATGTGGCCGACGAACTGAAACACCCAGCCGACCGCGAAGAGGCCGACGCCAGTTGCCAGCCAGACCGGCGTGGTCTGCGCCGCGATCCATTGGCCGAACACGATGCAAAGCGCGGACACGGCTGTCATCAACAAACCCAAAGGCACGTCGAGCACCAGGTAATAGAGCGTGGCCGCCGAGAACAACAGCCATGCGGGCGATAGGATCAACGGCGGCGCGGCTAGCGCGAAAGCCGGACGGCTCAACAGCACTGCCAATGCAAGCACGATCATCGGGATGCCGATGAAATGCGTGGCGATATTGCGCCGGTCGCGATGGTAAGCCGCATACTGCGTAAGCTGTTGCGTCAGCGTTCTCATGGATGCCGCTCCTTCATCAAAGTCAGCATAATCGCGGCGATTGGAATCTCAAACCATCGGGTAGCCGACAATCGGTATAAGCGCGATTCAATGACCGCAAATATTCCTCGTACCCAACTTGCCACGCTGCTGTCGAACAGTGCATGGTTCCGCTCGGCACCGGCGTCTCTGCAGACGCAATTGATCGACGCGGGCCGGATCGAGCGCCTTGCCGCCGGTCAGCGTCTGTTCACGCGTGGCGATGCAGATAACGGCATCTATTGCGTGCTTGGCGGCGTGGTGCGAATCGGCGCGGCGAGTGAGAGCGGCAAGGAAGCATTGCTTGCCGTGATCGAACCGGTGAACTGGTTCGGCGAGATCGCGCTGTTTGACAATCGTCCGCGAACGCACGACGCGTATGCCGAACGCGATACCGAACTGTTTCATGTGACGCGCGCGGCACTCGTCGGATTGCTTGAACGTACGCCGGCCCATTGGCACACCTTCGGCTTGCTGCTCACGCAAAAACTGCGTCTTGCCTTCGATGCAATCGAGGAAGCCGCGTTGCTGCCCGCAGCGCAACGCGTAGCGCGACGACTGTTGCTAATGGCGGGTGGATATGGCGAGGGGGAAACCATGCGACGTGTCATCAACGTGCCTCAGGAAGATCTCGCGATGATGCTCGCACTGTCGCGGCAGACCATCAACCAGGTGCTCAAGCAGTTTGAAACGCAGGGCGCGGTCAAGCTTGGTTATGCGGAAATCCAGATAGTCGACAAAGGCCGACTTCACGAGCTTGCGCAGTTGGGCCTGGATACACGTTGACGGCTTGAGAGCGCCATTGCCGCAGATTTCCTCTGCTACGACAACGCGAAAGCTTGCGCAAAAAAAAGGCGAGTCATACGACTCGCCCTCCCTGAACGGCATTGCCCGGCTTCGATTAATAGCTTGATTCTTCTAATGCCTGGTTGGCCGGTGCGTGCCGGAACCGTGCACGTGTTATTGCGTTTTGGTCGTGCCGGTCTTTGCGCCGTCAGCGCTCACCGGCGCATTGTTGGCCTCTTGCGCGCCGTCCGTTTTCTTGTTCGCTGCGCTGGAGTCGGCCGGAGTCTTCTTCACGGCGTTGTGCTTCTTCACAGAGTGTTTGGAAGACGTGTTCACATGCGACTTCGCGGTCGTGCCCGAAGGTGCTTTCGCGTGAGTGGTGGTGTCATTCGACGCGCCGGTTTGCACGGCAGTGCTTGCCTTAAGATTCGCCTGGCCCGCGGGCTGCGTTGCTTCGGACGGTGCCGGTGCGGCAGTCTGAGCGAAAGCGGTTGACACGAGCAGAGCGGAAGCGAGAGCAGCGAAAAGCGTCTTCATGGTGTGACTCCTTGTTAAACCGGTGGATTCCTGCGAGCTTCTGTTTCGCGGCTGGATTTATTCAGCGCTGCCGGTTTAACGCAGCCGGGAAGACAGCAGTTGACGATGTTCTGGTGACAAAACGTAACGGCAGAAACATATCGGGCTGCTGACTACTCTTCCGGCCTTCCTGCTCTCGACGATTTAAGACTTCAAACGTTAGTTGAATGGATTGTCCACGACACCCGGTTTCGCATCCGGTTCGTCCTTCACTTTAGCGGGCAGTCCCGGATGCGCCTGCAAAGCTGCGACGATTGCATCTACCGCTTCCTTCAATGCGAGCGCAGCCTTCAGCCCTCGCTGGTCTTGCGTCAGTTCGAGCGTGCCGTTCAGCACGACGCGCGTTGTACCGTTGCTCACGGTCATTGCGTCGCCCTGAAGGTTGAGTACGTCGTCGTCGTTCGAATAGGGTTTAAACACCTTTGAGTCCTCCCGGTCGCTGATCTTTGAGGTTCTCCGGAATGCCCGGAAAGCGAATGCCCGATGCTGCTTCGAGTTCGTGAATCGTTCTGATTTCATAGCGATTCGTCGACACATTGTCGACCACTACCGCGAACGCGAGTTGCCGCGAAGGTACGTAGACGACCTTGAACAACTGCGTTGGAACGAACACGCGCGTGGGACCGATCGTCTGCAGTTGCTGACCGCTGAACATCGGACCCGTGACGACATACGTGTCGTCATAAGCCGTCGCGATTTTGCGCACGGACGTTTCAATGCGCGCCCACAGCCGTTGATTGTTTTCGCGATTTTGCGGCACGATGTTCGCGAGCGAAAACGATTGTGCCATCGCCTGCTCATTCCAGCGATTTCCCGCAGGGCTCATATGTCCGCGGTCGAAGCCGCTGCGCTTGTAATCGGCGAGCGTTGCGCCTTCGCCGTCGGGCAAGCGCGCGTCTTCGAAGAACTTGTTGGTGCGCACCATGTCTTTCGCGGCTTCAATATGATCGCGCGTCAAATGTTCGGCGGACCACAATGGACCGTGTGTAATGCCCGAATGCATGACGGCGAAATCGCTATAGCAAAGCATGCGCGTTTTGGGCGCCATCTTCTGATTGGTCAGAACGGGCCATTGCGCATTAGGTGTGAACTGGGTGCAGGAAGGCGCCGCCGTTGCGTGAGCGGCAACTGCAACGAGCAGACAGGCGAACCACTTCTTCATGGGTTAATCGGTGAAAAGAGAGGGGCGCAAAGTATAGCGTTGAGCGTGATGATCGAGCGATGTAAAAGCGCGGGGGAGCGCGTAGCGAAGAACGGCAATGTGACGCTCGCGCGCCGGAACGGGCACGTGACGCGACGTCGCACAGGCAAAAAAAATGGGCCGCCTTGCGGCGACCCGAATGCGTGGACTTCCGACACTACGCACGCAAACTTAAGACAAGCTTAAATGCATGCGTCGCGGAAAACGGTCCGTCAATCGGCGAGAGGGAACAATGCAGAGTGGTAAGCCGACGGATTTCGCACGCGCGCCTTGCGACGCGCGTGCGGGAACATCGACCGAGTAGAAAGGGTGCTGGAATTAATTGCCGAACACGCTGTTTTCGGCGCGCACGTTTTGACGATCGACCGCTTGCAAGCGCCAGAAGCCGCTTGTCGGCGCGCGGTTGCGCACGGCTGTCCACGCTGCGTCGCCTTGGGCGGCGCTCACGCGCTGCTTACGGTCGACGTGCAATCCACGCAGCGTACACAACGGTGCGTCCGTGCTCGGCGCGCAAAGTGTCGTCACGCCACCTTCGTCGCGTAATTCGCCCCACGGGGGCAGATCGATCCCTTGGTGCGCTTCTCTCGACCACCGGCGTTGGTCGGTGTCGAGCCATAGCACAGCGTAGTCGTGACTGACGGTGGGATCGGAACCGTTGATGAGGATGGTCAGGCGCATATCAGTTCCGTGCAAAGTACTCAGAATTGCTTTAACAGTCTATGTCGCGACGCCGGTTATTCAAGGCAAATGGTAAGACTTGTGCACGAAAATACGGGCGCCACATGTACACGGCTGTACCATGTTCGCGTCGCGATCCGGCCTCCGCTTTTTACCGCGCTATCTTGCTTCTTCGTTGCCGCTGCACCGATCCTGGAGACGTGTCATGCAGCATCAATTTCTGCGTTTTGTGGCGCTGGCCGCGTGCATAAGCGCGGCGCCGGCGCCTGGTTTTGCAGCGGATAAAGCGTCGTTCGCCGAGCCTGCGCCGATCGTCTACGTGTCGGATTTCGAGCTGGACGTCGCGAACGTTGCGCCGGACAGTGGCCCCGGCCAACGCGTGCGCCGTCTGCGCGGATTATTGCCAGGCGGGCCGGGACCGTTGGACCGCAACGCGAATCCGCAGGAGCACGCAAAGAACATCGTCGACGAAATGGCGGAGGCGCTCACGGCCGATCTGCGCGAAGGCGGCGTCGACGCACGGCGCATCGCGCCCGGTCAAACTTCGCCGGCCGCGGGCTGGCAAGTGCGCGGTGTCTTCCTGAGCGTCGACGACGGCAACCGTCTGCGGCGTGCCATGGTCGGTCTCGGCGCCGGTCAGACCGACATTCAGGTCGCCGTGTCATGCGACAGTCTTGCATCGGCGAGTTTGCCGCCTCTCTATGAAGCCGTGGAAGAGGCCGACAGCAAGCACGGGCCGGGCGCTGCCATCAAGCTCAATCCGTATGTGATCGCAGCGAAGTTCGTCATGGCAAGCGGCGACGAGAAGAAGACGATCAAGAAAACGGCTCAACAGATTTCCGATGCCGTCATCGCCAGGCTTCACGCCGCCGCGCCGTGATCGTCAGGCGAGATCCAGCGGCGCGGTCAAATCGCCGAGCGGCGCCAAACCGTTCTTTGCGAACGCACGATCGCGGGCCACGACGCCGTCAAGCGGCGCCAGTCCATGCACGCGGCTGATCAGGCGAAGAATCGAGTTCGTGTCGTACACGGTGTGATCGACATAGCCTTTTTTGGCGAGCGGTGAAATGACCAGCGCCGGAATCCGCGAGCCTGGACCCCAGCGGTCGCCATTCGGCGGCGCGACCGGATCCCACCAGCCGCCGTTTTCGTCGACGGTGACGATCACGACCGTATTGGCCCATTGCGGACCCTTCTGGATATGCTCGATCACAGTTGAGATGTGCCGGTCGCCGGATTCGACGTCCGCGTAGCCGGCGTGCATATTCAGATCGCCCTGGGGCTTGTAGAAGGTGACCGCCGGCAGACGTCCCGCGTCGATGTCGGCGATCAGGCGGTTAGTCGATGCGTCGCTGCCGAGGCCCGCATCGCGCAGATATTTACGCCGCGCGGCCGTGCCAGGCGCGTAGTTGGCGAAATAGTTGAACGGCTGGTGGTGATACTGGAAGTCGGGCACGGCACCTGTGTCCTGATGTTCCAACGCATATTGCCAGGCCCCGCTGTACCACGCCCAATCCACGCCCTTGTCCGTGAGACGGTCGCCAATCGTCGCGTAATTCTGCGGTCGCAGCACCCGCGGATTCGACGCATCCGCGAAAGCCGGGTTGCCGCCTTCCGCCGGGCGCACGTTGCTCGGCTGGTATGGCGGTGCCATCGTATTCACGGCATAGCCGTCGGCGGTAAATGCGCCGTCGTTCACGAATTTCGGCGGACCGTCGAGTGCCGATGCCGGCGAGTCCGGCGCGAGCTTCAGCCGCGCACCGGTGAGGTCGTCGCCCTCGACCACGGAGACCATTTTTTTCGCCGGGCTGTTATGCACGTCCGGATAGAACGGCGCCTGCGCCGAGATCAGAAAGATGTGGTTGAGCCACGAGCCGCCAAACGCTGCCATGAAAAAGTTATCGCACAGCGTGTATTGCTGAGCGAGGCTCCAGAGCTTGAGCGTATCGGCGGAATTTCGGTAATGCCCCATGACGAGTCCGCCCGAATCGCCCCACGCCGCGAACTGGTTGTTGCGCCCGGCGTTGATCTGCATCTGGTTCTGATAAAAACGATGCACGAGATCGCGCGTAATCACGCCCGTCGGCAACGGCGCGCCTCGCGCGTCGGTCAAATGGAACGGCCCATTGCGCAGATTGCCGATGTCCTTCTGGCCGATCATGTAACGCTTGCCGTCCACTTCCTGCGCCTGCGGCACCAGGCCGCCCCAGATGGCAGGCAAGCGCGGCATCGGCGTCTTGCCATCGCGGTCGAGTTGCAGATATCGCTCGGCAGTTACTTTATCGAGCGGATGCTGGATGCCTGGGAAATTGCCATACAGGTTGGCGAAGCTGCGGTTCTCCGCGTAGATCACCACGATCTGCTTGACCTGGTCGTGCAACGCGGCGTCGAGCCGTAAGTCCGCGGCGGTACGCGGTGCTACTTCGCTCGCAGCCTGTCCGGTCTTGCAGCCGGTCAGTGCAAGCCCGATGCCGACGGCCGCGAGGCCGGTAAGAACACGGCGGCGTTCAGGATTGTGCGGATCGTCTGCGGCGCTGGAGGCGTTGTCTGAACTACCGGGGTTCGGCGGCAGGGAGGAGTCGTGGTCTGTCATCGGTCGGTTCCGAAGTGTGCGTGGCGAGCGCTCAGGTGCGGCTCGGGGCGGCGCGCAAAACGCCGGCGGAAGCTACGATTCGTTGCGGATACGGCTGGACGTGCAGGCGAACTACTGCGTCAAGAGATGCGGCGGTTTTTCCAGCTAAGGCAATCGGCGTTTGACGCGCCAACTATTGTGCGTTGCATCGACGGCGAGCAGCAGCCAATGTCTCGCGTTGACAGGGTGGCGCTTCTGCGTCGCATAACCGTCTACCGTCAGTTCGAGTTCGTCGTGCGCTCGCAAATGACAGGTGGCATTAGCGCCGGAGCCGTCTGCAAACTCGACGACCGCGACCACCGCGGCGGCCGTTCGCTCCGACTTCGGCAAGTGCGCTATGTGCACCGCACACCCAGGATAGAGATGCGAATCGGCAACCTGAATCTGCACGGAATCAGACATGAGCGTGGCCTCCGGACGCTTGTGCGGAACGAAGGCGCGGCAGCGGGGCCTCGCGCAGCGGACCGCATCAAAGCATAGCACCGCAAAGACGCTATGATGCTGATCTGACCTCGATGAACAGCAGAAAACGGCAGCCAAGATGGCAAAAGAAGAGCAGACAGGAGCGGGACGCAAGCAGGCAAAGCCACGCGCTATGACAGCGCCGGCTTCGCATCACGACGAGATGTCGTCGGCGCAAAAAGGCGGCGCCGATTCGACTGATTCGATCCGTTCCACCCCCAACACCGCCAGCACCGCGAATGCCGACGAAGACAGCGCCGGCGGCTCGACCTATCTCGTGCCGGGCCTTGAGCGCGGGCTGCGCATTCTCTCGGAATTCAGCGCACGTGAGCCGGTACTGGGCGCGCCGGAGTTGTCGAAGCGCATCGGCATTCCGCGCACCACCACCTTCCGCTTATTGCAGACGCTCGAAGCGCTCGGTTTTCTGGAGCGCGTCAATGGCGACCGTTACTTCCGCCTGAGCGTCGCCGTGCTACGGCTCGGCTTTGAATATCTGAATTCTCTTGAATTGACCGACGTCGGCACGCCGATTCTCGAACGTCTGCGCGACGCGACGGGCCTGAGTTCGCATCTGTTGATCCGCGATCAACGCGACGTGGTCTTCGTCGGCAAAGCGCAAACCCATGAGCCGATGTTCAGTTCGGTGAAAGTGCACGTCGGCACGCGTTTGCCAGCGCATGCCACTGTCCACGGTCAGGTGCTGATGGGCGACCTTACGTTCGACGAGCTGCGCCAGTTGTATCCCGAACCGCAACTGGAGCGTTACACCGAGCGCACGCCGGCCACCGTCGAAGAGTTGTATGGAAGAGTGCGCGAAAGCGCGGCGCTCGGTTATGCGCTGAGCGAGGCGTCGTTCGAGCGCGGCATCTCCGTGGTGAGCGCGCCGGTGCGCGATCAGAGCGGCAAGATCGCGGCCGCTTTGACCGTCACGATCCCGCGTTCCGATCTCGGCGAGACCGAAGAACGCGAGCGGCTCGTTACCGCCGTTTGCCAGGCCGCGCTCGAGTTGTCCGAGCGGCTCGGCCACCGTCCGCGCGCCGACGAACCGACGGTGATGCAAGCTCGCCGCAAACCCGTCGCGGCGAGCTAGTTCCGAGTTTCAGATCAGAACGAGTGGTGGATACCGGTCAGGATGATCGTCTGGTTCCGGCCACTCGACACACCCGCCGTGAAGAATGCGGCGTCGGTATTGGACCCCGCGCGCTCGTACAAAGCATTCACGTACAACTGCGTCGATTTCGACAGCGCATAAATGTCGCCGATTTCGAACTGCGTCCAGCGGTGGCCGGCCAGCGTTGTGGTCGCGGCGCCCCCGGCTACGCTGTTAAACGGCGTGAACTGATAATTCGCACCGACGTCGTAGCTCTGATACGTGTCCGAATGTCCAGCCGACTCCAGCTTGACCCGCGTGTACAAGCCATGCACGAGCAGCTTGCCGAACTGGTATGACGCGCCCGCGCCCATGTTCTGCACCTTGTCGGCGCTGTAGTTCGCCGCCGCCACGCCCTGAAAATTCGTAATGCCGGTCGTCACGATCGACGGCGTTCGATTGTGCTCGTTCGCATATGTTGCGCCGGCCTTGAACGGACCGTTCGCATAGCTAAGCGCAAAACTCAACGTCTTGCCGGTCGAGAAGTTGGTCGTGTTGCCGAGGCCCATCATCGCGCCGACTGAAAAGCCGTTGAAACTCGCAGATCGGAACTTCACCGAGTTGTCGAACGGCACGACACCCGTGTCCGCGAGTTCGTCGATATTGCCAGGGTGGAACGCGTACCAGCTGGCGGCGAGATAAGCGGTGCTCAGCGGACCCAGCACATCGAAGCTGAACGGTGTCTGATGGCCGAGTGTCACCGTCCCGATCTTGTCCGAGCTCAGACCGACAAACGCCTGGCGATTGAACAGCGTGCCCGCCTTGGCGAAGGCTCCGGTGTTCGTATAAAAGCCGTTCTCCAACTGAAAGATCGTCTTCAGACCGCCGCCGAGGTCCTCTACACCCTTCAGGCCCCAGCGGTCCGGCTGCATGTTGCCCTGTTCCTCGATCCACTTCGCGTGGCCGCCGACATTGCTGATATACGCGATCCCGGCATCCAGGCTGCCGTATAGCGTCACACTGCTCTGCGCCCATGCGCCTGTGGTTGCGCAGACTGCCGTCAAGCCGGCTGCAATGATGTGCTTCACCGTTGGTTCTCCTGATCACACGACTGAATCGCTCGCACGAATCCGACGTCCCTGATCCTTTGCTGTGGGTTGATGCAGCTTGGGTTTATGCGCCAAAACTGCTACGCTTTGTGTTCCACCTATGGGCGTTTGTATCGCCTATGGAAAAGTATAGTGACTTCAAAAGCGATCAAAATAAATTTTCGGTGTCCGTAGAAACCCGCATCTGCGCTCAGCCTTCTTAGCCTTAAAAGCGCTCAAAGCGCCGTGCCATAAGCCGCAGCGAGCTGGGCCGTCCGTCCTCGCGATACTCACAATGATGTGTTGCGGATGCCACACATAGTGTTTTCCCCTAACCCGCCAGATTTTTATTTTTTCCCGCCGACGACACTCCTATAATTATCCATACACGAACTGATGTTCCTTATGTGGAACACAGTGCTTCAGGAGAAGGCGAGAAATGACTGAACAATGGCGCTGCGCCGGCCATGCCGGCGACCTGTCCGAAGATGCGCCGCTCGAGTTCAAGCTCGACGGCACGGAGATCGGCATCTACAAGGTGGGCGATGCGCTGTATGCGCTCGAAAACGTCTGCCCCCACGCGTACGCGCTGCTGACGCAGGGTTTTGTCGACGGCGACACCGTCGAATGCCCGCTGCACGAAGCCGTATTCCATATCCCGACGGGCAAGTGCTTGAAAGAGCCCGGCGGTCGCGACCTGAAGATGTATTCGGTCCGCCTTGCCGGCGAAGAAATCCAGATCAAGGTGGAATGACATGCGAGAGGTAGCCGTGAACTTCAATCCCTTCCTGAAGCCGTGGCTTGCGCCGCAGCCGAACAACGTCGCCGGCAAGGGCGTGATCGAAAAGCCGGGCGAGACAGAAAACTTCATCTGGCAAACGCGCAAGGCCGAGCCGACGCAATACGAAAACGACTTCGGCGATGCGCTCGAAAAAGTCTTTGAAGCGGGCGCGGTGGAGTTGCAGGAAGTCGTCGACGGTTTGAACGGCATTGGCTTCCGCACGCCGGAAGGCAACGCGTGGAGCGCCGATCGCCTCGCCGCCGAATTCCGTCTGCTCGCCGAATAAGCGCGCTTTTCCGAACACGTTTCCTCGCATCCGCATCCGGAGTCTCTTCATGACGTCCCCCGCTACAAGTCAACACGCGGCCGATCCGATCCAGTCGTATCTGGACCGCGGTCTGCGCAATTACTGGTATCCCGTCGCGCCAAGCTGGCAAGTCGGCGACGCGCCGGTCGGCATTACCCGCCTCGGCGATCAGATCGTTCTGTGGCGCGACAAGGAAGGCAAAGTCCACGCGCTCGAAGACCGCTGCCCGCATCGCGGTGCGCGTCTGTCGCTCGGCTGGAACCTCGGCGGCAGCGTCGCGTGCTGGTATCACGGCATTGAAATCAACGGTGGCGGCACCGTCACCAAGGTGCCGGCGGTGTCGGCATGTCCGCTAGAAGGCCAGAAGTGCGTGAAGTCGTATCCGGTGGAAGAACATGCGGGCGCGATCTTCCTGTGGTTCGGCGACGACGCACACAAGGAACCCGCACCGCTCAGGCTGCCGGAGGAACTGGTCGGCGACGAATACGCGAGCTTTCTTTGCATGTCGAACTGGAAGTGCAATTACCAGTACGCGATCGACAACGTCATGGACCCGATGCACGGCGCCTATCTACATGCAACGTCGCATTCGATGGCCGAAGGCGACAAGCAGGCGGACATGCGGGTGCGCAAAACAGAAACGGGCCTGATGTTCGAAAAGGTCGGCCAGCGCGACGTGAACTTCGACTGGGTCGAACTCGGCGAGACCGGTTGCCTGTGGATGCGACTCGCGATTCCGTACAAGAAGAAGTTCGGCCCCGGCGGCAACTTCGGGATCATCGGCTTCGCCGTTCCGGTCGACGAAAACAACTGCCAGGTTTATTTCTGGCGTACCCGCAAGGTGCAGGGCTGGCAGCGCGACGCATGGCGCTTTATGTATCGCAATCGCCTGGAAGGCCTGCACTGGGCCGTGCTCGAGCAAGACCGCTATGTGCTCGAAAGCATGGCGCCGAATGCGCGCGAGCACGAATTCCTTTATCAGCACGACGTCGGCATGACGCGAGTGCGCCGCATGTTGCGCCAGCGTGCGCAACAGGACTTCGCCGCGCTCGAAGCGCATCGCGCCGAAGCCGCGCAGTCGGCTCAAACCGGCTCCGCGCAAACCGAAGCAGCAGGCCACAGCCATGCATAACGACGCGTCCGCGACGCTCAATGGCCGGCGTGTCCTCGTGACGGGCGGCGCGCGCGGCCTCGGCGCGGCGTTTGTGCGCGCGCTGGTGCAAGCCGGCGCTCAGGTCGTATTCGGCGACGTGCTGCACGAAGAAGGGCGCGCGCTGGGTGCATCGCTCGCGGGGCAAGGTCACGCGGCGATCTATCTTCCGCTCGACCTCGCCGATCCCGAAAGCATCAAGCAATTCGCGGAACAAGGTGCGTCGCGACTCGGCGGAATCGACGCGCTGATCAACAACGCGGCCATCACGAATTCGGGCGGCAAGTTTGCCGACGAATTGTCCGTCGATACCTGGGACGCCGTAATGAATGTGAACGTGCGCGGCACCTGGTTGATGAGTACGGCCGTACTGCCGTATCTGCGCGACTCGGATCGCGGCAGCATTGTGAACATCGCTTCTGACACAGCAATGTGGGGCGCGCCGAAGCTGCTCGCCTATGTGGCGAGCAAGGGCGCAGTGATCTCGATGACGCGCTCGCTCGCCCGCGAATTCGGCGCGCATCAAGTGACAGTCAACGCAATTGCGCCTGGCCTCACCGAAGTCGAAGCGACTGCGTATGTGCCGACCGAACGTCACGAGTATTACCTGCAAGGCCGCGCGCTGACGCGTGCGCAGGTGCCCGATGACGTCACCGGGCCCGTGCTGTTCCTGTTGTCCGATGCCGCGCGCTTCGTGACCGGCCAGTTGCTGCCGGTCAACGGCGGCTTTGTGATGAATTGATCTTGTCGAATCCAAAGGAGAAAGAGATGGCTGACGCCGATATCGAACGCAAGTCGTGGGAACAACCTGCGGACGCGAGCTTTGCCCAGTGGCTGGACAGCCGCGTCGCGCGCCTGGAAACGCGCCGCTACGACTGGGACGCGCTGAAGTTTCAGGCCGATTACGACCCGAAGTATCGCCGCGCGCAAATGCGCTATGTCGGCACTGGCGGCACCGGCGTGGCGAAGGACATGAATACGGTCCCCGCAGGCGGCTTCACGTTTTCGACGATGGTGATTCCGGCCGGCAATATCGGACCCAGTCATATTCATATGGACGTCGAAGAAATTTTCTTCGTGCTGCGCGGCAAGATGAAAGTGGTCTGCGAAAAGGATGGCGAAACGTGGGAAGCCGTGCTCGGCGAGCGCGATCTGATCTCGGTGCCGCCGGGCGTGTATCGCACGGAAATCAACGTCGGCGAGGAAGACGCATTGATGTGCGTGATGCTCGGTTCGCCGAAGCCGATTACGCCCACGTATCCGCCGGATTCGCCGCTCGCGAAGCTCAAGCGCTAAGTCGTCCCTGTACAGATACCACGAAGGAAATCATGTCCGCAGTCCCGTCCGCCGACGTCGATGCAAACGCCACGCTCGAAGCGCGCCTTGCGCGCTTTCCGGCGCGGCAGATCGAACTGGCGAAACAACGTGTGCTGAGCTATCGCGAAGCGGACGGCGCCGCTGCAAACGACGCGTTGCCGCTCGTCCTGCTCCACGGAATCGGATCGGGCGCGGCTTCGTGGGTACAGCAACTCGAAGCGCTGGGCGCAAACCGCCGCGTGCTTGCGTGGGACGCGCCTGGTTATGGGATGTCCACGCCGGTAGCGCCGGAGTCGCCTGTCGCCGCCGACTACGCAAGCGTCCTGACGGAATGGCTCGACGCACTTCACATTGAACGTTGCGTGCTGGTCGGCCATTCGCTTGGCGCGATCATCGCTGGTGCGTTTGCTGCGATGCATCCGCAGCGCGTGCCCGGCCTCTTGCTGCTATCGCCTGCAGGCGGCTACGGCGCGGCCTGCGCTGAGGTCCGCGAGGCGAAGCGCGATCAGCGCCTCGCCATGTTGAACGAACTCGGCGCGCAAGGCCTCGCCGACAAGCGCAGCGCCAACATGTTGTCCTCACACGCAAGCGACGAAGCCCGCACATGGGTGCGGTGGAACATGTCGCGCGTGATTGCTCGGGGTTACGCGCAGGCTACGCATCTGCTTGCCAACGCCGACCTCGCCGCCGACCTCGCGCGCTTCAAAGGCCGCGTCAATGTCGCGGTCGGTGCCGACGACACCATTACGACACCCGCGGCCTGCGAGCGGCTCGCGCTCGTCGCGGGAACCCAATTGCAAGTCGTGCCACGCGCGGGGCACGCCGGCTATATCGAAGCATCTGCCGCGTACACCGCGATCATCGACACGTTCTGCCGCGCAAGCGCCGGACAACGGAGCCAATGAATGACGCCCGACACCATCAACGAGCGTGACGCGGAAGACGACCGCAACGACAGCAGCGCCGACGCGGGTTACCGCGTGCCGGGCCTGGAGCGCGGCCTGAAGATCCTCACGGAGTTTTCGCCTCGCGAGCCGGTGCTCGGCGCTCCGGAATTGTCGCGTCGCTTGAAGATTCCACGCACGACGGTCTTCCGTCTGCTGCAAACGCTCGAATCGCTTGGCTTTCTCGAACGCGCCGACAAGGACCGCAACTACCGGCTCGGCGTCGCGGTGCTGCGCCTCGGCTTCGAATACTTGAGCTCGCTCGAATTGACCGACCTCGGCTTGCCGATCATCGAAGCATTGCGCGACGAAACGGGCCTCACGACGCACATCGTGATTCGCGACGGACGCGATGTCGTATTCGTCGCCAAGGCGCAAAGTCACGCGCCGATTTTCAGTTCAGTGAAAGTGAACGTCGGCACTCGCTTACCCGCGTATGCAACGACGCACGGCCAGGTGTTGATGGGCGATATGACGCTCGACGAGTTGAAGAAGCTTTATCCCGAGCCGGAACTCGAACGCTTCACGAGGCAGACGCCCGCGACCGTGGAGGACCTCTATGAACGGGTCCGCGACGACGCCCGGCGCGGTTTCGCAATCAGCGAGTCGTCGTTCGAGCGCGGCATTTCGGTGGTCAGCGCGCCGGTGCGCAACGACACCGGGCGCATCGTCGCCGTGATCACGACGACGATTCCGCGCCAGGAGATCGACGCATCGCTGCTCGACAGCGGTCTCGTCGACAAGGTAAGGCGCGCGGCCGACGAACTGTCGCAACGGCTCAACTACCGGCCGGGCAATGCATCGAACGCGGGCAGCAAATACATGAAGGCATTGGGGCTCAAATGATTCGAATCGATCTGAACGGGCAGGTGGCGGTGGTGACGGGCGGCTCGTCCGGCATCGGCCTCGCGACCGCCGAACTGTTCCTGCGAGCCGGCGCGTCGGTTGCGATTTGCGGCCGCGATACCGAGCGTCTTGCGCAAGCCGAGGCAGCATTGAACGCGCAGTTTCCTGGCGCGCAACTGCTCGCGCGCCGCTGCGACGTGCTCGACGCCGATGACGTCAGCGCTTTTGCGCAAGCGGTGCAAGCGCGCTTCGGCCGCGCTGACATGCTGATCAACAACGCGGGCCAGGGCCGCGTGTCAACCTTCGCCGACACGAGCGACGAAGCCTGGCGCGAAGAACTTGACCTCAAGTACTTCAGCGTGATCCGCCCGACCCGCGCGTTTCTGCCGATGCTTCGCGATACAGCCGGCGCCGGCAATAACGCGGCCGTGGTCTGCGTGAACTCGCTGCTCGCGCTGCAACCGGAGCCGCATATGGTGGCCACGTCGTCGGCGCGCGCGGGCGTGCAAAACCTCATCAAGTCCCTCGCGGTGGAACTCGCGCCGCAACGCATCCGCGTCAATTCGATTCTGATCGGCATCGTCGAATCGGGGCAATGGCGTCGCCGTTATGCGAAAGAAGCGCAGCCGGACCAGAGCTGGGAAGACTGGACCGCGGAACTCGCGCGCAAGAAAAACATTCCGCTAGGCCGCTTCGGCAAGCCCGAAGAAGCCGCTCAAGCGCTCTTTTATCTGGCTACGACGCTGTCGTCCTACACGACAGGCAGTCACATCGATGTTTCTGGAGGCGTTGCACGACATGTCTAACAAAACCACCGTTGGCGAACTGATCGCCGCTTTTCTCGAGCAATGCGGCGTGAAAACCGCATTCGGCGTGATCTCGATTCACAACATGCCGATCCTCGACGCGATCCACAACCGCGGCAAGATTCGCTACGTCGGCGCGCGCGGCGAAGCCGGTGCCGTGAACATGGCCGACGGTCTTGCACGCGTTTCCGGCGGCCTAGGTGTGGCGTTCACCAGCACGGGCACCGCAGCGGGCAACGCAGCGGGCGCGATGGTCGAGGCGCTGACTGCGGGCACCGCGCTGCTGCACGTGACCGGTCAGATCGAGACGGAGTATCTCGACAAGGATCTCGCTTACATTCACGAAGCGCCTGACCAGTTGTCGATGCTCCAGTCGATTTCGAAGGCTGCGTACCGCGTGCGTTCCGTCGAGACCGCGTTGCCGACGATCCGCGAAGCCGTGCGCGTCGCGCAAACGGCGCCGAGCGGTCCGGTGAGCGTCGAGATTCCCATCGATATTCAAGCCGCTGAAATTGAATGGCCCGCCGATCTGGCCGCGCCGCATATCACCACGCTCACGCATTGCAGCCAGCGCGTCGCGCGACTCGCCGATCAACTGGCAAACGCAAAGCGTCCGCTGTTGTGGCTGGGCGGCGGCGCGCGGCATGCGGCAAAAGCGGTGGAACGCCTCGTCGCGCTGGGCTTTGGTGTGGTGACGAGCGTGCAGGGCCGCGGCGTAGTGCCGGAAGATCATCCGGCCACGCTCGGCGCGTTCAACGTGCATCCGGCGGTCGAAAGTTTCTACAAGACGTGCGACGCGTTGGTCGTCGTCGGCTCGCGTTTGCGTGGCAATGAAACGCTGAAGTACAAGCTTGCGCTTCCGCAGCCGCTCTATCGCATCGACGCCGACGCGCTCGCCGACAACCGCGGCTATCGCAACGAGATGTTCGTTCACGGCGATGCGTCGGCAGTGCTCGAAGAACTCGCTACGCTACTGGAAGGCCGCCTGAAGGTCGATCCCGCGTTCGCGCAAGACCTGGCCTCGGCACGCGAAAGCGCCGTCGCCGATGTGGGCAAGGGCCTGGGTCCGTACAAGCGCCTCGTCGACGCGCTGCAGGAAGCAGTGGGCCGCGACTACAACTGGGTGCGCGACGTCACGATCTCGAACAGCACGTGGGGCAACCGCATGCTGAAGATCTTTTCGCCGCGCGCGGGCGTGCATGCGTTGGGCGGTGGCATCGGCCAGGGCATGCAGATGGGTATCGGCGCGGCGCTCGCGAACAGCGCGTCGAAAACCGTGTGCCTCGTCGGCGATGGCGGTTTGATGGTGAACGTCGGCGAACTCGCAACGGCTGTGCAGGAAAACGCCAACGTCATGATCGTGCTGATGAACGACCAATGCTACGGCGTGATCCGCAACATTCAGGATGCGCAATACGGTGGCCGCCGCTGCTACGTCGATCTGCATCAGCCGGACTTCGCGCAGTTCTGCGACAGCCTGAAGCTCACGCACTACCGGATCAAGTCGCTCGATCAGGCCGACGCGATCATTCGCGAAGGCATGGCGAAGACCGGACCGGTGCTGGTTGAAGTGGACATGCTGTCGGTCGGCTCGTTCGCGACCGCTTTCGCGGGGCCGCCGGTCAAGGAAGAGGAGCCGGAACATGCGTGAAGCGGGCTACGCGGGGCACCACGCTCCCGTCGACGTCGCGATGATCGGCTTCGGCGCGATCGGCCAGGCGGTGTATCGCTCGGTCGCTGCCGATCCGACGGTACGCGTGTCGCACGTGATCGTGCCGGAGCGTCATATGAATTCGGTGCGCGAAGTGGTCGGCTCGACGGTGGACGTGGTGGCTTCAGTGTCCGCATTGAGCAGCCGCCCGCATTTCGCTCTGGAATGCGCCGGTCACAGCGCACTGGTCGATCACGTGGTGCCGCTGTTGAAAGCCGGCACGGATTGCGCGGTGGCGTCAATCGGTGCGTTGTCCGATGTGATATTGCTCGACGCGTTGTCAGCCGCTGCCGATGAAGGCGACGCGACGTTGACGCTGCTGTCCGGCGCAATCGGCGGAGTCGATGCATTGGCCGCGGCGAAGCTCGGTGGCCTCGACGAAGTGCTGTACACCGGCCGCAAGCCACCCACGGGCTGGCTCGGCACGCCTGCGGAACAGGTCTGCGATCTGAACACGTTGAAGGAAGAGAAGGTGATCTTCGAAGGCAGCGCACGAGAAGCGGCGCGGCTTTATCCGAAGAACGCCAACGTTGCGGCGACCATCGCTCTGGCGGGGCTCGGTCTTGACCACACGACAGTTCGACTGATTGCCGATCCGAACGTGACCCGCAATGTGCACCGCATTCTCGCGCGCGGCGCGTTCGGCGAGATGTCGCTGGAAATGTGCGGCAAGCCGCTGCCCGACAACCCCAAGACGTCCGCATTGACTGCGTACAGCGCGATTCGTGCGCTACGCAATCGCGCGGCCCGCTGCGTGATCTAGCGATTTAGACGATTCAAGCCAGCAGCTTGAGTAAAACCGGAATGACCGACATGACTCACTTTGATACCAGCCTTGTGCCGACCGGCGATATTTTTATCGGCGGCGAATGGCGGCAGGGGCGTGGCAACCCGTATAAAAGCCTGTATCCGGCGGACCAGTCGGTCAACATGGAGATTTCGACAGCCAATGCAGACGACGCCCGCGAAGCCGTGGAAGCGGCCGATATCGCATGGCGTAAATCAGATTGGTCGGGTTTGAAGCCGCATCAACGCGCGCTCATTCTGTATCGCATCGCCGATCTGATCATGGCGCGTCATGAAGCGCTCGCGCAGTTGCAGCGCCGCGACAACGGCAAGCCAATTGGCGAAACGCGCGTGCTGGTGGCCAGCGCCGCGAACACGTTTCGCTATTTCGCGGCATGCCTCGAAACGCTCGACGAAGAAGTCACGCCCTCGCGCGGCGATTATCTGACCATGAGCGTGTACGAACCGATCGGGGTGATTGCCGCGATCACGCCCTGGAATTCGCCGATTGCATCTGACGCGCAGAAGCTCGCGCCGGCATTAGCGGGCGGCAACGCCGTGGTGCTGAAGCCCGCTGAGGTGACGCCGCTGGTATCGCTGGCGTTGGCCCGCATCTGCGAGGAGGCGGGCGTGCCGAAAGGCGTGATCAGCGTGTTGCCGGGCAAAGGCTCGGTGATCGGCGACGTGCTCGTGCGTCATCCGCTCGTGAAGAAGGTCTCGTTCACCGGCGGCACCGAGGTCGGCCGCGGCATCGCGCGGATCGCTGCGGACAAGCTGATGCCGGTCTCGCTCGAACTCGGCGGCAAATCGCCGACCATCGTTTTCGACGACGCCGATCTCGATCACGCGGTCAACGGTGTGCTGTACGGCATCTTCAGTTCATCTGGTGAGGCTTGCATTGCGGGCTCGCGTCTCTTCGTGCAGCGCTCGGTCTACGACGCGTTCATGAAGCGTCTCGTTGAAGGTGCGCGCAAGTTGCGCGTGGGCGATCCGTCGCGAGTAGAAACGCAGATGGGTCCGCTGATTACGCAAGCCCATCGCGAAACGGTCGAGCGTTACGTGGCGCTCGGGATCGAAGAAGGCGGACGTCTGCTGTGCGGCGGCAAACGCCCGGTTGGCGATGGCCGCGAACAAGGCACCTATTTTCAGCCGACTATTCTCGAAGGCCTCTCGAACAACGCTCGCATCTGCCAGGAAGAAATCTTCGGGCCCGTGCTGGTCGCAATGCCGTTCGACGACGAAGCATCGCTGCTGAAGGAAGCGAACAACAGCGTGTTCGGCCTCGCTGCCGGTATCTGGACGCGCGACTACAAGCGCGCCTACCGCACCGCCCGCGCGCTGGAAGCCGGCACCATCTGGATCAACACCTACAAGCTGTTCTCGATTTCGACGCCGTTCAGCGGCTGGAAAGAGAGCGGCATGGGACGCGAGAAAGGCCGGCTCGGCATCCGCGAATACATGCAACAGAAGAGCCTCTACTGGGGCTTGAACGACGCGCCGCTGGCGTGGGCAAACTAGGCAAGAGGCAGGTTATGACGATTCTCGGCATTGAACAGATTATCTACGGCGTGACGGATCTCGCTACCTGTCGCCGCTTTTTCGCGGACTGGGGCTTGAAGGAAGTTGCGCACGACGAAACGCACGCGCGTTTTGAAACGCTCAACGGCTGCACGGTTCTCGCCGTGGATGCAAACGACCCGTCGCTGCCACCCGCGTTCGAAGAAGGTCCCACGCTGCGCGAAGTGACGTGGGGCGTGGCGAGCAAAGAAGAGCTCGACGAATTGCGCGGACGCTTCGCCGGTCAGCCAGGCCATTTTGAAACCGACGACGCAGTCGGCTGCATCGATCCGAACGGCATGGCGATTCGCGTGGAAGTGACCCGCAAGCGTGCGCTCGACATTCACGGCTCGCCGTCGAACGTGTGGGGCCAAACGTTGCGCGTCGATCAGCCGTCGCCAATCTATGAACATGCCGAACCCGTTGAAGTGGGCCACGTCGTGTTCTTCACGAACAAGCTTGCCGAACAGGAAAAGTTTTATCAGGAGCTGCTCGGCTTCGAAATGTCGGACCGTTATCCGGGCCGCGGCGCGTTCATGCGCTGCGCGCCGCACGGCGGCCATCACGACATTTTCCTGCTCGCGCTGCCCAACGGTAAGCGCGGTTTGAATCACGTCGCATTCACGGTGCGCGATATCCACGAAGTTTTCGGCGGCGGCATGCATATCAGCCGCTGCGGTTGGGACACGCAGCTTGGGCCGGGACGCCATCCGGTTTCGTCGGCGTACTTCTGGTACTTCCAGAATCCAGCGGGCGGCCTGATCGAGTACTACGCAGACGAAGATCAACTCACGCCCGAATGGCAGCCGCGCGACTTCGAACCCGGCCCGACCGTGTTCGCTGAATGGGCGATCGACGGCGGCATCGACGGCAATACGCGTCGCCAGAAAAACGCGAAGGCGCCGGAAGGCAAGTTCATGACGGAGCGCAAAAATGACTGACGCTGCTACCGCGAAGGCCCAAGCCGCGCATGCCGAACTCGAAGCGCCGCGCACGATTGTCGTGATTGGCGGCGGCCAGGCGGCTGGTTGGGTCGTGAAGACGTTGCGCAAGGAAGGCTTTGACGGCCGCCTCGTGATGATCGCCGACGAAGTTCATTTGCCCTACGAACGCCCGCCGCTTTCAAAGGCCGTGCTTTCCGGTGAAGCGGATATCGACACAGTACGTCTCGTGAAGCCCGACGATTTCGACGCGCTGAACATCGAAGCATGGCAGCCGGATTGCGCGACGTCGATCGATCGCAAGCAGCGCATTGTGCGCACGCAATCGGGACGCGAAGTGCAATACGACCGCCTCGTGATCGCGACGGGCGGCGCAGCGCGGCGCTTGCCGGAATCGCTGGTGAGTACATCGCACATTGCCTATCTGCGCACACTCGACGAAGCCGTTGCGCTCGGCGAGCGGCTGCGTGCAAGCAGGCGCGTGCTGGTGGTGGGCGGCGGCTGGATCGGACTGGAAGTCGCGGCGACAGCGCGCAAGCTCGGCGTGGATGCAACCGTGGTGGAAGGCGCGCCGCGTCTTTGCGCGCGCTCGTTGCCGCCGATGGTGTCCGATTTTCTCCTGCAACTGCATCGCGCGAATGGGGTTGATGTGCGCTTGAGCGCTGCGCTCACAAAGCTCGAAGATCATCCGAACGACGCGAATCGCATTCGCGCGACGTTCGCCGACGGCTCGACGCTAGACGCCGATTTCGCGGTGGCCGGCATCGGTCTGACTCCGCATACGGCGTTGGCCGAAGCGGCGGGCGTCAAAGTGCAGGACGGCATCGTGGTCGATCATTTCGGCGCAACTGACGACCCGCGCATTTTCGCGTGCGGCGACGTGGCGAACCATCCGAGCGCGTGGCTCAAGCGCCGTGTGCGGCTCGAATCGTGGGCCAATGCTCAGAACCAGGCGATTGCCACAGCGAAAGCGCTACTCGGCACGTTCGAACCGTACACGGACATTCCGTGGTTCTGGTCCGATCAGTACGACGTCAATCTGCAGATTCTCGGCGACATTCCCGCCGATGCACAGCTTGCGGTACGCGGCGATCTGCCGGCGAAGCGCGCGACGCTTTTCCATCTGGAAGACGGCGCCATTCGCGGCGTAATCGCCATCAACACTCCACGCGAGCTCAAGCTTTCGCGCAAGTGGATGAATCAAGGCCGGACGATCGACCTTGCGACATTGACCGACGCCTCAACGGCGCTTGCCTAACCACATCTACGGACGGCACAACGGCATGAGAACCATCGACAACACAATTGCGGAGCGCAGCGGTGCGGGCGTCTCCGGGCCCGTGACGAGAGGCTCGATCATCGCGCGACTCGAGCGGCTGCCGAAGAATGCAATGCAGGTCCGTGCGCGGATTCTGATCGGTCTGGCGACATTCTTCGACGGCTTCGACGTGATCGCTATCGCGGCCACGTTGCCGGTTCTGATCGCGAAGTGGCATCTCACGCCGTGGGAAATCGGCTTTCTGATCGGCTCGGGTTCGGTCGGCCAACTGATCGGTGCGTTCGTGTTTCCGTGGTACGCCGAGCGTCATGGGCGTGTGCGTGCAATTGCGTTGAGCTCGGGAATTATCGGCATTACGAGTATCGCGTGCGGATTTGCGCCGACGTTCGCCGCGTTTGTCGTGCTGCGTGTGATTCAAGGGCTTGGGCTCGGCGGTGAATTGCCCGTCGCGGCGACCTACATCAACGAAATCAGCCGTGCGCATGGGCGCGGGCGCTTCGTGCTGTTGTATGAGATCGTTTTTCCGGTGGGGCTGCTGGCTTCGAATGCGTTGGGCGCGTGGATCGTGCCGCGTTTCGGCTGGCAGGCTATGTATTTCATCGGCGGCATGCCGTTGATTCTGTTCTTCGTGCTGCGCAAACTCGTTCCCGAGTCGCCGCGTTGGCTTGCCGAACGTGAACGCATGGCCGATGCCGATGCCGCGGTGCATGCATTCGAGCGTGCCGCCAAGGGTCCGTTGCCGCCGGTCGCACACTCGGCCGAATTCGAAGCGATGGCGAATCGTCATCCGAAGCGCCGCATGGGCGATCTGTTCGGTCCGGCGTACCTGAAGCGCACGTTGGCCGTTGCGATGTTGTGGATCACATGCGGCTTCATTCAGTACGGTCTCTCGACCTGGCTGCCGACCATCTATCGCACGATCTATCACGCGCCGCTGCAATTGGCGCTGAATCTGGCGGTGGCCGCTTCGGTGCTCGGCGTGGTCGGGTCGTTGACGTGCGCGTTGCTGGTGGACAAGGTGGGCCGCAAGCCGATCATCAACCTGTCGTTCGTGGCGTGCGCCGTGTCGTTGCTGCTGGCAGGCGTGTTCCACGAGTCGTCGGTATATGTGGTGGCGACGTTCTGCGCGTTCTCGCTGGGCTTCCTCGCTTGCGGCTTTATCACCGCTTATGTGTACACGCCGGAGTTGTACCCGACCAGCATCCGTGCAATGGGCTGCGGTGTCGGCGGCGCGTGGCTCAAGGTGGCGGCCATTTTTGCACCGGCCATTGTGTCGAAGACGATGATCGGCGGCAATTTGCAGGTAGCGTTTTATATTCTCGCCGCAGTGCCGTTTCTTGCGGCGGTGGCGGTGCATTTCCTGGGCATTGAGACCAAGGGTAAGGTGCTCGAGCAGCTGGAAGCTTGAAGACGGTTTTCGGTGGGCGGTGATGTAGTGCCCCAATTGCAGGGGACGAAGGGCGCACTGGGTGGTGCGCCTTTTGTTTTATGCGGTGCCCTCGGCATTTCCGTCACCACCCTGCACGCATCACATCTGCTTCCGATACACCACAAACCCCGACTTGTCGGCCACCGTGTCATACAACCGCATCGCGGTGTGATTAGTCTCATGCGTTTGCCAGTACACGCGTTGCGAACCATCGGCCTTCGCCCGCTCATACACCGCTTCGATCAGCGCGCGCCCCACGCCCTTGCCGCGCTCGGACTCCGACGTGTACAGGTCTTGCAAATAGCAGATTGGCCCCGCCAGCGTCGTATGACGGTGATAAAGAAAATGCACGATGCCGACCAGCTCGCCATGACGTTCGGCGACCATTGCATGCATCGGTTCGTAGCAATCGAAAAACCGGCTCCACGTAAGATGCGTGATTTCACGCGGCAGCGCCGTGTCGCCCGAGCGGCCATAGAATGCGTTGTACGCATCCCATAGAGGCAACCAGGCATCGAAATCCTGGTGTGTGACGGGGCGGATCTGAATCGTGTCGGACATGCGCGGCTCCTTGTCGATAAGCGAGCCATCGCACAACGCCATGAATTGCTTTCACGTATCGAAGCAGACGCCGGCTCGCAAACCGCAAGCATAAGAAAATCAGCCGGCCATTGTTAGCTCCACAGCGTGCCTCGGATTTGAGACCACGCATCGTCGTAAAAGCGCGAAGCCGACGCTAAGACGACCGCTGCCCTGTCACGTCACGACCCACAGGATTCGATGCAGCGCGTGTCAGCGCCTGCTCGTCGATGTCGCCATGATGCAGAACGGAAAGCCCGTTCGCGTCGGTCATCGCGTTATCAAACCGTCTCGGCCCTGAGCCATTGCACGAGTGCGGCGTCGTCATCGGTCTGAACTGCATGCGCGACGCGAAGCCCCACTGCCGCGCCGAACTGGTAGCCGTGTCCCGAACAGGCGGACACCACGAGTGCCTTGCCGACGCGCCTTGAAAAGAACCGCTGGTCCGCCGCGAACGTGTAAGCGCAGCTTTCGACCTCGGTGACCGCGTATTCGTCGATGCGGCTAAACGGCGGCGCGAACAGTTGACGCAAACGGCCGCCTTCGCCGGGCTCTGTAGTGCGGTCGGCTTCTGCATCCGGCACCGGTTTCTTCAGTGCGCATGCGCCGAACTTCAGATCGGCGCCGTCGATTGGCGGCAATGCATAGCCGTTGCTCCGACCGCCAGTATCCACTATCGCCGGTGCATTCGACCACGCGGTCTCCAGGTCTGCGGGCGGCGTCAAATAGGCGACGAGACTGCGGCGAATCGCAAGGTTGTCGGCAAGCGCGGGAAGGAGCCCCAACGTCCACGCGCCGGTCGCTACCACGAGCCGATCCGCCTGGACCACGGTGCCGTCGTCGATATGCACGAGTGCCGCGGCCGTATCGATTGCAACTGCCTTCGTGTGCATGCGAATGTCGACGCCGCGCATTCTGAGCCACGCTTTGATGTCGTGCGCGATTCGCGCGCAGAACAGCGCGCCTCCGTCACGGTCGAGATATGCGTAGCGAAACGTGGCGGCGTCGAGGAATGGGTAACGCTCGGCGGCTTCGTTGGCGTCGAGCCGTTCGTATTCGAAGCCCACGCGGTCGAAGCTCACACGCAATTGCTCGCCGCTGTCTCCCGGGAATTGCGATATGCCGAGCACGCCGCAGTTTGCGTAGTGGGACACGCCGAGGTCGTCCCACAGCATGTCCCAACTATCGAACATTTCAGCGATCGTTTCCGCATGGCCGTTGGCACCGTCATGGGCGCGGCAAATCATGCCGTGCGCGTCGCGCGACGCGGCAAGCGGATTGGGGATCGAGCCCTGCTCGATCAACGTGACGTCATGCCCCAGCTTGGTGAGCGACCACGCCGTACTTAAGCCGACGATTCCAGCGCCAACAATTGTCACCCGCATACCAATCCTCCGGTAGTTAAACCGGATCAAGTCTAGCGCGGGAAAATAATTGCTGCGTTGAGCCTATCGAAGTCCATTCAGCCGACGATTGATATTGCATAACACAACGCTTTCAATGCTTTCGATGCGAAGCGTCGCGCAGCTTATTGCGGACTTTCTTGGCCGCGAAGAGCGGCACATAATCGAACACTCGCGCGTCGTGGCGATAGTCGGCCAACGTGTCGGCGTACATCCTGGAGACGGTTTCCGGCGGCGTGTCGGTTTCCTCAGCAATGCTTCTGACCACTTCGTCCACATTTGGCTCGGGCTGAGACATTGATTCTCTCCAGACTGGCAGCGGTTGAACGGGCGAGCGCGGCGATGCACGCGGCTTTTTATTAGAGGACGTGATTCTCGCCGCCGCCAATTGAATCGGTCTATCGCGCGCCATCTACCACAGAGATTTTTTTCTTGCGGTAAGCGTTTCGCTGACTTAGCGCGAACGCTCGACGCTGAAGGCCGCTTGAAATAATCGGAAACAGATCATTCTGCGGGTTTCGGAATAAAACGGCACACTCGGGGGTTCTTGTCTCATGAATGGCGCGCCGCTGACGAGCGGCTAATAGAAAGCTTTGCAACGATTCCCTCTCAGGCCGCACCACTTATGAATATCCACGCCGAACCATTGAGCAACCAGGCCGGAACAACCGCGCCCTCACGCTATACGCGCACGGCGATCACGCTGCACTGGCTTATTGCGCTGCTGATTATCTGCAACGTCGCGCTTGCTTTGAGCGCGGATTCGCTACCCGACGACTGGGTGCGCCCGGTAATCAATACACACAAGTCCATCGGCATCACGGTGCTCGGTCTAGCTCTTTTGCGCATTCTGTGGCGCGTGTCGCACAAGCCGCCGCCGTTGCCGCGCGAGTTTCCGTCGTGGGAGAAAGTCGCCGCGCATCTCGCGCACTTTCTGCTGTATCTGCTGATGATCGGGCTGCCGCTTTCCGGTTGGCTGCACGATTCCGCATGGAAGGACGCGGCCACGCATCCAATGCGTCTGTTCGATCTGTTTCCGTGGCCGCGTATCGGCTACGTGATGAACCTCGATCCCGCGCTAAAGGAGACGCTGCACGACCGCTTTGGCGCGTTGCATACGTGGCTGGGTTACGCGCTGTATGCGTTGCTTGCCATGCATATCGGCGGCGCGCTGAAGCACCAGTGGATCGATCGAAAGTCGGTTCTCAAGCGCATGATGCCCTGAGCACCGCTTCGCTCATTCCTCAAACCGCAGCAACGACCGGCTCGTTAGTCACCTTGAAACAGAACCTGGAACAGGCGTTCGCGCTTGCATCGCCCCGTATCGTGTCGCGTGGCACGACGCTTTCGAGCACGTTGATTCATGCGAGCGTTGTCGCCGTGTGGCTGCTGCTGTTCGCGCGTGCGTTCTTTCTGCACGGCGTGGTGGCGTGGTCCACAGGTATCGCCTACGTGATCTACGACACCGTGCTGCTCGCGTTCGTCACATGGAAAACACTGCCGCTGATGCGTCGCGCGGCGCCGCTCGAGCCTGACTACGATCGGCGCAGCTTGCCGGACATCGGCGTGGTGGTCGCGTCGCATAACGAGGCGGCTGTGCTGCCTGTCACCATTGCGGCGCTGTTGCGGCAGGTTCACGGCCCAGCGCAAATCGTGATTGCCGACGACGGCTCCACCGACCACACGCATGCGCTGCTTACCGAACGCTTCGGCCTCGTCGCGCCGGCCGAGGGGAAGTTGAGCGCGCCCAGTTCGCTTCATCCCAATCTCTTCTGGCTGCGCATGCCGCACGGCGGCAAGGCGCGCGCGCTGAACGCCGCGATCACCGTGATGAGCACGGACATTGTAATGACCGTAGACGCCGATACGCTTCTCGACGACGACGCCACTTACGCAATGCGCGCCGCTTTCGCCAGCGCCCCCAAGCTTGTCGCTGCCGCCGGCCTGCTGGTGCCGGTTTGCGGCAAGTCCGCGTCTGGCCGTGTGCTGCAATGGTTCCAGACCTACGAGTACATGCGCAATTTCATCGCGCGTTTTGCGTGGATGCGCGCGGACAGTCTGCTGTTGGTGTCGGGCGCCTTCGCGTCATTCAGGCGCGATGCGCTGCTCGACGTCGGCGGCTTCGATCCGCAGTGCCTGGTCGAAGACTACGAGCTGATACACCGGCTGCGCCGCTATTCGGTCGATCATGGCCTCGGCTGGGACGTGCGAGTGGTCGGCGACGCGCATGCGCAAACCGATGCGCCAGACAACCTCGGCAGCTTCCTGCGGCAACGGCGGCGCTGGTTCGCGGGCTTCCTGCAAACGCAGTACTGGAACCGCGACATGACCGGCAATCGCCGCTATGGAACGCTCGGCATGCTGATGCTGCCCGTGAAGGCGCTCGATACCATGCAGCCCATCTACGGCCTGACCGCTTTCGGATTGCTGCTCGCGTTCGTGTTCGGCAGGCACGGCGCAATCGTCGTGTCGATCTTCAGTGTAATCGGCCTGAAAACAGCGATCGACCTCGCTTTTTACCTGTGGAGCGTCCATCTTTACCGGCGCTGGACCGGCAAGCGCAGCGGCTCCAGTATGGGCATGGCGATGCTGGCTGCGATTGCGGAGCCTTTCACTTTCCAGCTGCTGCGGCACCTCGGCGCAGCGCTCGGCTGGCTGCATTTCCTGCGCGGCGGGCGATCGTGGGGCGTGCAGCGCCGCACAGGGCTCGTGGCTCGCGACGAGACCTAGCGGCGCGGTGTTTTGACCCCGCGCAACCCATGCCGTCCCCGGTTCGAGTAGACTGACGCGATTGCGGCCGCGCGAATGCGGCCGCCTACTTTATCCGCACGTGCACGGAGGCTCTACACTATGCATGCTGTTCCCCCGCTCGAACAAGACACCGTCGAGGCGTCCTCAACGCATGCGACATCGCCTAAAGCCGCTCCCACGCTTGGCCAGGCGGCCAGCGGCGCGCCGGTCCGCGACCTGCGCCGCGTCGGCATTCACCCCGACTACTGGTATCCGCTCGCGTGGTCACACGAAGTAAAGCGCGGCAAGACACATGGCGTGACGTTCGCGGGCGATCCGATCGTGCTCGCCCGCACCGAATCCGGCAAAGTTTTCGCGCTCGAAGACCGCTGCGCGCATCGTCAGGTGCCGTTGCACCAGGGCGTGGTCGACGGCGAGTCGATTCGTTGCGGCTACCACGGTTGGACCTATGACTGCTCGGGCAAGTGCGTCGACGTACCGTACCTTGGACGCGAGCGTTTGCCGAACGGCGTGCGCTCGTATCCGTGCCGCGAAGTGGAAGGCCTGATCTTCGTATTTCCCGGCGACCCGGCAATGGCCGAGATTCGCCCGCTGCCCACGTTTGGTTCCGTGTCCGACAAGAAGTACAAGACGCGGCGCTTTGGCCGTCCTGTGAATTGCCACTATTCGTTCATGCACGAGAACCTGATGGACATGAACCATCAGTTTCTGCATCGCCGCCAGATGGGGCAGATGCGCGCGCGTTCGCTCGGGCGGCGGCGCGGCGAAGGCTGGGTCGAAGTGGATTACACGTTCGCGCGCATGGCCGGTCAGCAGCCGATCGGCGAGGCGATCGTGTTTGGTCAGAGCCGCAAAACGGGCGGCGACAACGACAAAGACGTGATGACGATCCGCACCGAGTATCCGTATCAGACGCTGCAGATTCGCACGTCCGAGCAGACGCTCGTCATGGACCTGTGGATCGTGTACGTGCCGCTCGATCGCGAGCAGCGCACCAACCGCACTTTCGGGCTGCTGTCCATTCGCAAGCCAGGCGTTCCCGGCGTGCTGAATCTCGCGTGGCCGTTGCTCGTGTGGTTCACTGAGCGCATCTTCAAGGAAGACCGCGAGATCGTCGAGGCCGAGCAGCGCGCGCACGATTCGCAAGGCGCCGACTGGAACCACGAAGTGTTTCCGGTCATCAACGAACTGCGCGCGTTGCTGCGCGAAAGCGGCGCGCCGGATCAGGTGGTTGGTGCAGGCACCGGCGACACGGAAATCATCCGTTTCTGGGACTCACGCAGCGGCAGCCCGCTCGCGAAAACCTGAGCGGCGAGCGGCAGGCGGCTTTTCCGCCTCGCCGCGAATTAGTTCATCTCCGTCGTGTAAGTAATCCAGTGCGGTCGACCGGCGATAATGGCAACCGGGTGGAAAGCGGGCGGCAACCGATACGCGCAGGTTTGCGCAGATCGGCATACGCCGCACCGCGACCCGTGTACCATTTCGCTTTTTTGATTTCCAAAGACCGCTCCGTGACTACGCAACAATTCCGCACTGCATCGCGCAAACCCCTCACTCTCCTTCAATTGCTCGGCATCATCGGCGCCGCCGGGCTGATCGCTTCCATTTTGCTCAATCTGCTGGTGTAACGCCCTCATGTACAAGAAGGGCGTGGCGCTAGAAATCCAGTTTTCTCCCGAGCGACTCAACAACAACGCTGGCGATCCTTACTGGATCGATTTGACGCAAGACGAAGCGCAGCGCTTGCTGGCAAGCCTGCAAACGCGTTTCGCCGTGGACAGTTCGGGCACGCAGGCGCCCCTCGTTGTCAGCCTGGACGACACGCCTGCCTTGCAACAACAAGACAGGCTGGACTCGGCGGCCGTCACCACCGCTTCGGCGGACGACTTCAAGCAGTGGGTCTGCGTGATCTGTGGCTGGATTTACGACGAAGCCGCCGGCTTGCCCGAAGACGGCATCGCGCCGGGCACGCGCTGGGCCGACATTCCCGCCGACTGGCGCTGCCCGCTGTGCGACGTGGGCAAGGAAGACTTCGCGCTCGTCGAAATCTAGGCGTCGGGAAAATCGGCGCCCACGGTGGTTGCTTCCCACGCGTCGAAGTCGCCGCGCATGAAGTCGAGCTTCTTGCGCGCCAGTTCGAGCGCGGTCTTGCCGAGGAGCAACCGCAGCGGCGGGCGGTGCGACAGGGCCGCGTCGATGATCGCTTGCGCCGCGCGCACCGGATCGCCGGCCTGCTTACCGCTGCGGGCTTCGGTCTGCTTGCGGCGCTCGCCGGCGGTGGCCGCATAGTCGTCGATTTCGGTGGCCGATTGCTTGATTGACGGACCGGCCCAGTTGGTTCGGAACGGACCGGGTTCGACGATCAGCACGTCGATGCCGAGCGGCTTGACTTCGGTCGCGAGAGATTCCGACAAGCCCTCCACCGCGTATTTCGTCGCATGGTAATAACCGGTTGCAGCAAAACTCGTGAGACCGCCAATCGACGATACATTGACGATCAGGCCGCTGCGCTGCTCGCGCATGATCGGCAGCACGGCTTTGGTCATGTCGACGAGACCGAACACGTTCGTCTCGAACATGGCCCGCACTTCGTCGTCTTCACCTTCTTCGATCGCGGCCAGATAGCCATAACCTGCGTTGTTCACGAGCGCGTCGATGCGGCCGAAACGTTGCCTGGCTTGTGCGACGACGTCTGCAATTTGCGCGCGGTTCGTAACATCGAGCGGCAGAACGAGCGCACGCTCGCCGTGCGGCTCGGCAATGTCTTTTACTTTGGATTCGTCGCGTGCGGTAACCACGGCGCGCCAGCCTCGCTCAAGTACCAGTTTTGCGAGTTCGCGCCCGAAGCCGGTCGAACAACCTGTAATTAGCCAGACGGGATTGTCTCGATTCATCATGTGGGAAAACTCCTGTTGATGGTCTGCGACTTTGCCTTGCGCCTTTCGTTTGACTAACGCCTTGAATGCTGCTTGCGCCGGGCAGGGGAATCTGATTGTAGTCGCAGGTCGACGGTCTCGCTGTGGAGCGCTCCGACGCCCGCGCCGCAAGTGGCTTCGTTTCAACGCGCCCTTACCGTACGTGTGTACGAGGCGATCATGCTCGCCAGTTCCTGCGCGGCGGGCGTGACAGGAATGGCCGCGCGTTGCAGCAGGCAGACGGTCTGCTCGATGGCTCGCTCGCGGACGTCGATCACGGTGAGCGCATTCGCAAAAGGCCCCTGCTTCGCGACAATCGACGACTCCAGCGACAGGCAATCAGTAGCGCCCACCAGGTGCAAGGTCTCGTACAGGCCTTCTACGGTCGCGACGATTTCAGGCGGCGGCAAGCCATGACTTTCGAACAGATGGCTCAGGCGGTTGACTTGCGGATCGTCGGTAAGATTCGGTGAGCGCGTCGCGATCCACGCGCAGCCGGCGAGTTCCGCGAGCGTTCGTGCGCCGGATTTCGGGTGACCCTTGCGGCAGACAATGACCGGGTCGGACGGATAAAGCGGTACGACGGACAGATCGGCAGTATCGGTATGTTTCGACACCAGAGCGACCGCGAAGTCCAACGTGCCTTCACGAATCCACGAGATCATCATGCGCGAGGTGCCGGTGCGCAGATGCAGCGCGACCTGCGGAAAGCGCGTGCGGAAATCCATCAGCACGGGCGCCAATGCGTCGACAAGCGGCTCGGTGGTCATGCCGAAAGTAACTTCGCCTGCATAGTCGCCGCGGAATTGCTGCACTTCCTGCTCGGCGCGTTCGCATTCGCCGATGATCGCGCCGGCGCGCTGCAACAGCCGCTGGCCGAGCGCGGTCAACGCAATGCCGCGATTCGTGCGGATAAACAGCGTGGCGCCCAGGATCGATTCAAGGTTCTGCAACTGCTGCGTGATGCCGCTTTGCGCGACGCCCAACGCGCGCGAGGCTGCGCGCAGGCTGCCATGTTCGGCTACTGCCTTGAAGGCTCGCAGTTGCGAGATGGTCAACGCCATATGAGCGTCCGTGTGGTAGTTCGCAGGGTGGCGAAGGTAGTGCGCCGCACACGCCGCGTCTGTGATCGGCAAAGATGATCATGATAGTCGGAACGGGACTTCTATGGAGCGCGGCGCCGGCATACGATGACTTGGCCACGATCCGTCCACTCGAACCTTCCGCTCCCATGAAACTTCCGCTGATGATCTTCGGCGCCGCGCTGATGTTTAGCTGCAGCGCGTATGCCGCTGAGTCCAATACGCTGCGCCTGGGCATTGACCCGAGCTATCCGCCGATGGACTCTAAAGCGCCTGACGGCAGCCTCAAAGGTTTCGACGTCGATCTCGGCAACGAGATTTGCCGTCGCATTCAGGCACGTTGCAAATGGGTCGAGCTCGAATTTTCGGGGATGATCCCGGCGCTTCAGGCACGCAAAATCGACGCGATTCTGTCCTCGATGGCCATCACGCAAAAGCGGGAGCAGCAAATACTCTTCACGTCGAAGCTCTTTCAATTCAAATCGCGGCTGATTGCACGGCAAGGCTCGCCGCTCGCTGCGGGCCTGCAGGCACTCTCCGGCAAACAGATCGGCGTGCAATCGGGCACGCAGTTCGAAGGCTATGCGCTTAGCCACTGGGTGCCGCTCGGCGCGCATGTCGTCGCATACAAGAGCCAGGACGAAGTATTCGCCGACCTGCAGAACGGACGCCTGGACGGCGCATTGCTCGGCTCGGTCGAGGCGGATTTCGGTTTCCTGCGCACGCCGGCCGGCAAGGGCTTTGCGTTTGTCGGCGAACCGCTTTCAATGGGCGATCGCGGCACGGGCATCGGCTTGCGCAAGGACGAGACGGCGATACAGGCGTCGATCAACGCGGCGATTGCCGCCATGTTGAAAGATGGCACTTATGCGCAGATCGCAAAGAAGTACTTCGACTTCGACCCATACGGCAATTGATGCCTACGCGTCTTGCTCTTCAACCGACAGCTTTCCACTCATGAACAGGCAATCGCATCCGCTTCTTTCGCCGGCTATCGGCACGCACCGCGAACTGGTGTCGTTTCACTTCGGTCCGGTTGGCAGCGGAGAAAAAATCTATATTCAGTCGTCGCTGCACGCCGACGAAACGCCGGCAATGTTGACCACGGTTCTATTAAAACGGCGTCTCGTGGAGCTCGAACAGCAGGGCGTATTAAATGCCGAGATCGTGCTCGTGCCGGTGGCCAACCCGGTCGGACTCGGGCAATACATACTCGGCCAGTTTTTAGGGCGCTTCGATCTCGCGAGCGGCAAGAACTTCAACCGGCATTTCCTGCGGTTCCCCAAGCTGATTGCGCGGGCCCGCGAAGCGCTAGGTGCCGGCGCGGCGGAAAACGTGCGCATTGTTCGTCGGTTGATTGCAGAGGAACTGGCCGCACAAAAACCGTTGACCGAGTTCGAGTCTTTGCAGTTGGCAATGCTCAAGCTCTCGTTCGATGCGGACGTCGTAATAGATCTGCACTGCTCGCTCGAAGCCGCGATGCATCTGTACACGAGCGAGGCGGCGTGGCCGCAATTCGAACCGTTCGCGCGTTATCTTGGCGCACAGGCCTCGTTGCTCGCAACCAACTCGGGCGGCGAGGCGTTCGACGAAACGCACAGCCTGTTGTGGTGGCAATTGCAGCAGGAAATGCCCGCCGACAGGCCGGTGCCCAACGGCGCGATCGCCGTGACGGTGGAGTGCCGCGGCCAGCGCGACGTGACCTACGAAGCCGCACAGCAGGATGCCGACGCGATTGTCGACTATCTCGTGTGGCGCAAAGCTATTCGACTTGAAGCGAAGCCGCTGCCGCCGCTGTTGACGGCTGCCACGCCGCTTGCGGGCAGTGAGCAGTTCTATGCGCCAGTGAGCGGCATTCTGATTCACCGCGCGAACATTGGCGACACGATTCGCGTGGGACAGCCGCTGTTCGATATCGTCGATCCATTAACCGACGAAACGACTACGCTCACGAGTCATACGGAAGGCGTGTTTTATATGCGTCGCGCGATCCGCTTTGTGACGGCGGGCGCGCCGCTTGGGCGAGTGACAGGAACGCGGCCGTTCAGAACAGGCGTGTTGTTAGGGGCGTAGTCACACCAGCATGCGAGAAGACTTCGGCAAGCCGCGCAGACAACACGCGGCCAGCCGAAGCCTAAGCTTGATACGCTGTTAATTCGCCACCAGCACCGGCGCGATTGCCGCCGGATCGCTGATACTCGGCCGGCCATTTTCGACGTGACCGGCAACGCGGCGCAAGAAGCTCTCGTCGTCGTTACTGGTCACCGTCAAGTCGTACCAGTGATGGCTGGCCGCGAGCACCCACGCCTCTTCGATATGCGCTCCCGCCGGCACCAGCACCGGGCGAGGGCTCGCGCCATACGCGTTGTCCGTCACCGTCAAACGCGCGAGCTTGCCGCCCTTGTTGCTGAACTTGAGGAACACGTTGCCGTTCGCGACGTCGTATTGCACCTTCACTTCGGGCTGAGCGGGTTTCTCGTTGTGATGCCCCGCGCCAAACTGCGATGCCTGCGTTGCCCCTTGCGCCGTTGCCGCTACGTTGCCCGCGAATTTGCGTACGAAGCCATTCGGGCCGAACACTTCGAACGCATATGCGCCGTTAGTCGTCGTCAGATCGAACGACTCGCTGAGCGACTTGCCTGCTTCAACGGTGTAACGCCACGGACCGTCCGTGCGGTTCGTCGAGTACACATAGAAGTGCGCGCCCTGATCGCCGGTGTTGCCGATAGAAAGTTCGAACGTGCTCTTCTTCGGGTCGGCCTGGCCGTTCACATGCAGTTCGTACGGCAATGCGCGCGCGAAGCGGATGCCGCCTTCCTGCGGGTCGATTGCGCCCGGCGTCGCCGGAACGGTCGGCTTGGGCTGCGTCGCGCATTGGTTGTCGGCAATGCTCTTGTAGTTGCTCGTGTCGGGCAGCGGCGGCACTTTCGAATCCGGCGTGCGGAAATCGAACGCCGTCGTCAGATCGCCGCACACAGCGCGACGCCATGCGGTTATGTTCGGCTCATACACTCCAAAGCGCGTTTCAATGAAGCGGATCACCGACGTGTGATCGAACACCTGCGAGCATACGAAACCGCCCTTGCTCCAAGGCGAGACGATGGTCATCGGCACACGTGGGCCGAGGCCGTAAGGCAGGCCGTCGGCCGTATAGCTGCCGCCACGACCGGGGTTGACCACGTTGTGAATTTCGCCTTCGGTGCTGACCGTCGACTTGCCCTGCGCGGGCGTGGTCGCCGGTTGCGGCGGCACCATGTGATCGAAGAAGCCGTCGTTCTCGTCGTACATGATGAAGAGCACGGTCTTGCTCCACACCTCCGGGTTCGACGTCAACGCATCGAGAATCTGCGACGTGTATTCGGCGCCGTATGCAGGCGTGTATTGCGGATGCTCCGAGTAGGCAGCCGGCGGGCAGAGCCACGAAACTTGCGGCAGCTTGTTGGCGAGCACGTCGGCTTTCAGATCGTCGATCGTGCGCACCGTCTGCGCGCGTTCATACAGCGGCGAGCCCGGCTGCGCGTTGATGAAGTTACTGAAATTCTGCAGGATGTTGGTGCCGTAATTGCCATTCAACGGATCGGAGCCGGTCAGCCCTTGTTGATAGATCTGCCACGAAATACCCGCGGCTTGCAGGCGCTCGGGGTACGTGGTCCAGGACAGCAACTGATAGTTTGGCGGGCCGTCGCCGTCCACCCAATCGTTGTTATCGAGCAGCGGCCCGCCGAACTTGCCGGTCGGGTCCACGGTGCCGGTCATCAGATACGAGCGGTTCGGGTGCGTCGGTCCCGGCAGCGAACAGAAGTACGCGTCGCATACGGTGAACGCATCGGCGAGCGCATAGTGAAACGGGATGTCGCCGCGCAGGTGGTAGCCCATTGTCATGTCGGTCTTGGTGGCGGGCCACTGGTCATAGCGGCCGCCATCGATCGCGGCATGCGTTTTGTACCAGCTGTGATCGAGGTCGCCCACGCATTGCGCGCTCGTCGTCGACGTATCCAGATGAAACGGCAGCACAGGTTTCGTCGGGTCCGCCTTCGACGGTTGATACCACACCGGCTTGCCGCTCGGCAGCGGGATCGGGAAGCGGTCGTTGTAACCACGCACTCCGCGCAAGTGGCCGAAGTAGTGGTCGAACGAGCGGTTCTCCTGCATGAACACGACGATATGTTCGACGTCGCGAATGGTGCCCGTGCGCGAAAACGCGGGAACGGCCAACGCATTGCGGATCGACTCGGGCAGCGCGGTCAGCGCGGCGGCAGCGCCGGCGGATGAAGCCACGGTCTGCAGGAAACGGCGACGGCTATTTGATGTCATCGAATATCACCTTCTGCGGGGGGAAAGAATAGCGCGCCGCGCGCGCCGGTGGAATCGCTCAGTTGCTGTTCGCGCTGTCGCCTGGTGCGTAATGCATGACGGGCGCCACTTGCTGGCTGTCGGCGGCGAGGCTGGCTTGCATGTTCTGTGTGATCGCGTCGGACGCGAGGGCGGGGTCCGACGCGAGCGTCGCCGAAGCGTTGAGAGGAGATGTTGGAGAAGAGTCCGCTGGACTCGCCGCGTTATTCGCGACAACGCCCGGCGATGAGGACGCATTACTCGACGCGGAATCATCCGCGCCGCAACCGTTTAGCGCTAACGTTGCGAGCGCAACGAACAGCGCGCCAGCGAGGCGTTTGTCTCTTCTCATGTCTGCATCCAGTTTCGTGAGAGCGGATGCAGTCTCTAACCCTTTCAAGAAATAATTGTGAAACGTTTGCGAGTGGGAAAAATGACTCGCGTTTGTGAGTTCTTCGAAAGGAACCGGAAAGTGATAAGTAGGAGAATGGACACGTTAGCGCCATCTGCTTGACGTTCAGGCACACCGAAACATAGCAACCGCCTTGCAAGAGTGCTCACGCCATGACACGCATTGAACGACCTTTCGACATGACGCATCTCGAAGACGAATGGCTTGAAGCCGACGGCTTCGGCGGCTTCGCATCCGGAACCGTGGGCACGCTGCGCACGCGCCGTTACCACGCGTTGCTGTTGAGCGCCACGCGAGCGCCGGGCGGCCGCATTGTGCTCGTGAACGGCATCGAAGCATGGCTCGAAGCGCCGGGCGAGCGTTATTCACTCAGCATGCAACGCTATGTGCCCGATGTGGTCTATCCCGACGCGGCGGCGAACATGCTCGACTTCACCACGGAACCGTGGCCGACATGGCGCTTCCAGTTCAATGCGGAAACCGTCGTCATAGCTGAAGTGTTCGTCAGCAAGGCGACGTGCGAAACGGTATTGCGCTGGAGATGGCAGCGTACGCAAACAGCATCGCAAGCAAGTGGGATCACGTTGAAAGTGCGACCGCTGTTATCGGGCCGCGACTATCACGCGCTGCATCATGAGAACGCCGCGTTTGACTTCAGCGCTCAAACCGGCAGCAATGCCGGCTGCGTAAGCTGGCAACCGTATGGAGATCGGCCGCGTATTCATGCGGCGACGAACGGCGTCTACACACATGCGCCCGATTGGTATCGCAACTTCTGCTACGTCCGGGAGCGCGAGCGCGGGCTCGATTTCAGCGAAGATCTGGCAACGCCCGGCGTCTTCAGTTTCGATCTCGCAGGGGCGCAAGCAGTGATGATCCTCAGTGCGTCGGATATGCCGACCGCACACGCTGCGGCAACGAGCCATGCCGATCAACTGGCCGCCGTCGAAGAACAACGTCGCAATGCCTTCGGCTCGCGTCTGCAACGATCCGCCGACGCCTACGTCGTGCAGCGTAACGAAGGCCGCACGATACTCGCGGGTTTCCCATGGTTCACCGACTGGGGCCGCGATACGTTTATCGCAATGCGCGGCTTGCTGATTGCAACAGGCCAACTCGACGCTGCCGAAGCGATCCTGCTCGAATGGTCTGGAACATTGTCCGAGGGCATGCTGCCTAACCGCTTTCCCGATTACGGCGATGCACCGGAATACAACTCGGTCGATGCATCGCTGTGGTTTATCGTCGCCGTGCACGACTATCTGGCGACGAACCACGCGGGCGCCGCAACCATGAAGCGTCTGCAGCAAGCGGTCGAAGCGATCCTCGCGGGCTATACGCAAGGTACGCGTTTCAACATCAAGGCGTCTGCGGAAGATGGTCTGCTATGTGCGGGCGTGCCCGGCATGCAGCTAACGTGGATGGACGCGAAGGTCGGCGATTGGGTCGTTACGCCGCGTATCGGCAAACCGGTGGAAGTGCAGGCGCTGTGGATCAACGCGTTGCGCATTGCAGCAACGTGGAACTCGCGTTGGCAGCGGCCGGCCGAGCAGGCGTTGCAAGCGTTTCTTAAACGCTTCATCGACCCGTCCACGCAGACGCTTTTCGACAACGTCGATGTGGATCATGTAACCGGCACCGTGGACCGCTCGATTCGCCCGAATCAGATTTTCGCGGTTGGCGGTCTGCCTTTTGCATTGCTCGAAGGCGCGGCGGCGCGCGCGGTGGTCGATCAGGTTGAAGCGCAATTGCTCACGCCGCTCGGCTTGCGCACGCTCGCACCGTCGGACCCTGCTTATCGCGGCCGCTACAGTGGTGCACCCTACGAACGCGATGGCGCCTATCATCAAGGAACGGCGTGGCCGTGGCTGCTCGGGCCGTTCGTCGAGGCCTGGTTGCGCGTGCGCGGCGATTCACCAGACGCGCGCCGGGAGGCCCGGACACGATTTGTCGATCCGCTATACACGCATCTCGATCACGCCGGTCTCGATCACATCTCCGAAATTGCTGACGGCGACGCGCCGCATGCCCCCGCAGGCACACCGTTTCAGGCGTGGTCGCTTGGAGAACTGCTGCGGATGGAGCACCTGCTTGCCGGGTTGGATCGCACCGGCGCTTAAACCGCGCTACGATGTGTGTCTCTCCGCCAAGCCCGACGCAAGGACGTTGTCATGCCACCGCTGCGCGCTGCGAATCTGTTAGACACCACTGAAGGCTCACGCCTGCATTCGGCGGACTGCGCCCACTGGCAGCGCTGGGGACCGTACCTCAGCGAGCGCCAATGGGGCACCGTACGCGAGGACTACAGTGCGGACGGCACAGCCTGGGACTACTTTCCGCACGACCATGCGCGCAGCCGCGCGTACCGTTGGGGCGAAGACGGCATTGCCGGATTCGGCGACGACACGCTGAGCTGGTGCGTGTCGCTCGCGCTGTGGAATCGCAAGGACCCGATCCTGAAGGAGCGGCTCTTTGGTCTCACGAACGCGCAGGGCAACCATGGCGAGGACGTGAAGGAGTTGTACTTCTACCTCGACGGTACGCCCACGCATTCATACATGCGCATGCTCTACAAGTATCCGCACAACGCTTTTCCGTATCAGGATCTGATCGAGGAAAACGCGCGACGTGGCGGCGACATGCCGGAGTACGAGATTCTCGACACGGGTGTGTTCGACGACTTGCGCTATTTCGACGTGCAGGTCGAATACGCAAAGCATGCGCCGAACGACATCGTGATGCGCGTGACGATCGAGAATCGCGCGGATGAGCCAGCGTCGCTCGATGTGCTGCCGCAAATCTGGGCGCGCAATTCGTGGTCGTGGAAAGAGAACACGGACAAACCTTCGCTGGTTGCGGGCACCGACCATAACGGTCACGCGCAATTGATCGGTCATCAGCATGGGCAGGAACCGATCGTCGTCACGGCCTGGTCGAACGACGTGCCGCAAGTCACGTGGCTCTTCTGCGAGAACGACACCAACGTGAAGCGGCTGTTCAACATGGAGGCCGAAGGTCCGTTCAAAGACGGCTTCAACGACTACCTGGTGCATGGCGACCAGCAAGCGGTGCGTCGCGAGCATGGCACGAAAGCCGGCGCACATGCGCCGATCGAACTCGCTGCGCACGGCCGCGCGGTGGTCTACATGCGTTGGCGTCCGGAAGCGAGCCCCGACGCGGTGCCTCTCGACGCCGATGCGCTCTTTGCAAAGCGGATTGGCGAGGCCGACGAATTCTACGGCGCGCTGCAGCACGACATGAATGACCCTGACGCGCGCCTGGTGCAGCGTCAGGCGCTGGCGGGCATGCTGTGGTCGAAGCAGTATTACCGGTATGACGTGCATCGCTGGCTGGAAGGGGACCCTTTGCAGCCAAAGCCAGCGGCCGGACGCAAGCGTGGACGCAACGCGGACTGGATGCATTTGTGCAACGCGGACATCGTGTCGATGCCGGACAAATGGGAGTACCCGTGGTACGCGTCGTGGGATCTCGCGTTTCATGCAGCAGCGTTCGCGCTGATCGATCCAGCGTTTGCGAAGCGTCAGTTACTGCTGCTGGTGAAAGACCGCTATCAGCATCCAAATGGACAATTGCCCGCTTACGAATGGGCGCTCGGCGATGCAAATCCGCCCGTGCATGCATGGGCCGCGTGGCGCGTGTATGAAATCGACCGTGCGCTCACCGGTAAGCCAGACCGCGATTTCCTCGAGCTGATCTTTCATAAGTTGCTGCTCAATTTTTCGTGGTGGGTGAATCGCAAGGACGCCGACGGGCACAACATTTTTCAGGGCGGTTTTCTCGGTCTCGACAACGTGGGGATCTTCGATCGCTCGTCGCCGTTGCCAACCGGCGGTCACATCGATCAGGCGGACGGCACCGCGTGGATGGCCGCTTACGCGCTCGACCTGATGCGCATTGCGCTCGAACTTGCGTATGCGAACCATGTGTTCGTCGATATCGGCGTGAAGTTTTTCGAGCACTTCCTGTACATCGCGCAGGCCGTGAGTTGCGACGACGGCTGCGATACCGGATTGTGGGACAGCGAGGACGAATTCTTCTACGACAAGCTGCGCCTGCCTGACGGCAGCAGCGTTCCCATGCGTGTACGCTCGATTGTCGGGCTCATTCCTCTCTTCGCGGTGCACGTGCTCGAAGAGCGCTTGCATGGTCACTTGCCTGGATTGCGGGATCGGCTTGTCTGGTTCCTCAAGCATCGTCCGGACCTCGCAAAGCTGGTTTCGCGCTGGGACGAGCCGGGCAAGGGCAACGCGCTGCTGCTGTCGGTGTTGCGCGGGCATCGTATGAAAGCGCTTCTGCGGCGCGCGCTCGACGAGAGCGAATTCCTCTCCGATCATGGCGTGCGCGCGCTGTCCCGATACCACCGCGATCATCCGTTTGTCTTCAACCACAACGGCAACAGCTTTACCGTCAAATACTTGCCGGCCGAATCGGACACGCGCGTGTTCGGCGGCAATTCGAACTGGCGCGGTCCGGTGTGGATGCCGGTCAACTATCTGTTGATCGAATCGCTATACGAATTCCACCGCTATTACGGCGACGAATTCCGCGTCGAATATCCGACCGGTTCGGGCCAGAAGTTCTCGCTGTGCGAAATCGCCGACGAACTCGCACGCCGCGCGACCACGCTGTTCCTGAAGAACAAGAACGGCGAGCGTCCGGTAATGGGCGCTTATCCTTTGCTGCAAGCCGACCCCCGTTCCAGCGATCTGGTTCTGTTCCATGAGTATTTCCACGGCGACAATGGACGCGGCGTCGGCGCTTCGCATCAAACCGGCTGGAGCGGACTGGTAGCGCTGCTGTTACAACCGCGTGTCATGGCCGCTTCCGGCAGCGTGCCGCTCGCGGGCGAGGCCGGGCGCGCGCCGATTCCGACTGCGCCGTCGGCATCGGCACGCGAGGTCGAGCCTGAAACGGCGTCTGCGTTGGCGACAAGTTCCGTCAAATAGCGCGCTATCGTTTTGAACTGTGTGGCTGCGGGCGTGGTCTTTCAAGTATTGCCACGTCCGTTTCATTGGCTTCTTCAAGTGAATCCCATGCCGACTACACCGAATCCTCAAGCCGCTAATCCTTCGAACGCAGACGCTGACGGCAACGTTGCTGTGGAGCGCAGTTGCAAAGTCAGTGCGAACGCGCAAGGTGAGCCGCCGTCGCCTGCGGGCAAACGTCCAGCGCCGCCTTGCACGCTGGTGATCTTCGGCGCGGGCGGCGACCTTACGAAGCGCCTGCTGATGCCCGCGCTTTACAACCTCGCGGTGGACGGCCTGCTCGACAACGGCATGCAGATCGTCGGCGTCAATCATGGCGCGCGAGAGACGGCCGAGTGGCGGGAAGACCTGCACCAGTCGCTGCAAAAATTCGCTGCCGACAAGGCCAGCACCTTTCACGCCGGCAGGCTGGATGACAACGCGTGGAACTGGGTTGCGCAACGCCTGGAATATATGGCCGGCGAGTTCGAGACACCCGACACCTTCGCGCAGCTCAAGCAGAAACTCGCTGACGCGCCGGGCGGCAATGTCATCTTCTATCTGGCGGTCATTTCGCGTTTCTTCAAACCGATCGTCCAGCATCTGGGCGGGGCGGGGTTGCTTAAAGAGGGCGATGGCTTTCGCCGCATCGTGATCGAAAAGCCGTTCGGCACCGACCTTGCAACAGCACGCGATCTGAATGCGCATATCCTTTCATATGCGAAGGAATCGCAGATTTATCGCATCGACCACTTTCTCGGCAAGGACACGGTGCAGAGCATTCTCGCCGTGCGCTTTGCCAACGCGCTATTCGAACCGGTATGGCGACGCGAATATATCGACAGTGTGCAGATCACGGCGGCGGAAACAATCGGCGTGGAAGGGCGCGGCAAGTTCTACGAACAGACCGGCGCGTTTCGCGACATGGTGCCGAACCACCTGTTCCAGTTGCTCGGCATGGTCGCCATGGAACCGCCCAATTCATTCGATGCGGAAGCCGTGCGCGATAAAAAGGCCGAAATTTTCGACGCCATCTTGCCGCTGACGCCGAACGACGTCGTGTTCGGTCAATACGAAAAAGGCGCTGCAGGCGTGGGTTATCGTGAGGAGCCGGATGTTGCGCCGAACAGCACGACGGAAACGTATGCCGCCGCGCGCGTGTTCGTAGAAAATTGGCGCTGGGCCGGCGTGCCTTTTTATCTGCGCACGGGCAAGCGGCTCGCCGCGCGCCGCACGGAAATTTCAGTGCAACTGAAGCCCGTGCCGTTTCGTCTGTTCCGCGACACGCCTGTCGATGCGCTTACGCCTAACGTGCTGACTTTGCGCATCGACCCTGCGCACGGCACGAGCTTCGACTTCAACGTAAAAACGCCGGGCCCGGTAATGCAGATCGGCCCAGTACAGTCTTCGTTCGATTACGGCGATTTTTTCGCGGAACGCGCGAACGTAGGCTATGAAACGCTGCTGTACGACTGCATGCTCGGCGACGAGACGTTGTTCCAGCGCGCCGACAGCATCGAAACGAGCTGGTGCGCGGTAGACGATGTGTTGCATCCGAAAGGGGGCGGCGCGGTCCCAGTGCACGGCTATGCGGCCGGCAGCGAAGGGCCCGCCGAAGCAGACGCGCTGCTGGCGCGCGACGGCCGCGCGTGGCGTCCTTTGAAAGCGGGCGCGGTCCAGAAGAAGTAATGCCATGAAGCACAACCACACATACGGGGTAACCGTGGCGACATCTAAAGCAAACGCTGCTAAAGCGAAAAACGCGGCAAAAGCGACAAAAGCGACAAACGCCGCAACGCAGGCCAATGTGGCCAAAGCTGCGCAAGCAGCAACGAGTGACGAGCGGATTCTCGCAATCGACGTCGGCGGCACCGGCCTGAAAGCGGCCATTATCGACGCGGACGGCAAGATGCAGACCGAGCGCTTGCGTGTCGCGACACCGCATCCGTGCACGCCCGATCAACTCGTCGATGCGTTGGCGAAACTCGTGGAGCCGCTGGTCGCAAAAGCGCCGCCCGCGCTGATGTCGATCGGCTTTCCGGGCGTGGTGCGCAACAACCGCATTCTGACGGCGCCGCATTTCGGCGTGGAAGGTTGGCACGGCTTTGCGCTTGCCGACCTGCTCGCGCAAAGGCTCGGTGGTTTGCCGGTCCGCATGATCAACGACGCCGAAATGCAAGGCTTCGCCGCAATTGAAGGCAAAGGACTTGAATTCGTCCTGACGCTCGGCACCGGCGCGGGAACGGCGCTCTTTCGCGACGGCGAACTGATGCCTCATCTGGAGCTTGCGCACCATCCGGTGAGCAAGAAAGGCGTTGCTTACGACGAATACATTGGCGACGCCGCTCGCGAAAAAGCTGGGAATAAGCGCTGGAATCGGCGCGTTGAAAAAGTGATTCGAATCCTCGAATCGCTGGTGAATTACGACAAGTTGTGGATCGGCGGCGGCAACGCGGCACGCCTGACATTCCAGTTGCCGGCGAACGTGGCGACGGTTTCGAACGACGCGGGCATTGAAGGCGGCGCGCGGCTATGGCATCCACGGTCGGTGCGCGAAACGCGGCAGCTTCCCGAAGCGAACGCGCGCGTTGGCAAATTCGAATAATTCGAACTCACGTCAATGGCGAATAACCGGGAGCAAGCAGTAATGATTCGACGCGCTTACGTTGGCACTGCGCGGCGCCTGATGTCTGCCGGCGTGGGCATGATGCTCGCCTTCACCGTGGCTGCTGCAAATGCGGCTGAGGCGTTCACCTTGACGTCGCCGGGGCTGGCCGACGGCGCCACACTGGAATCGGCTCACGCGGCCAGCGCCAACAACTGCGGCGGCGGCAACGTGTCGCCGGCATTGCAATGGCACAACTCGCCCACAGGCACGAAAAGCTATGCGGTGACCATCTTCGATCCCGACGGCGCGAAGGGTTTAGGCATCGTGCATTGGGTGCTCTACGGCATTGCGCCTTCCGTTACCTCGCTTGGCTCGGGAGCCGCACCGCCGCCTGGCAGTGTGGGTGGGACGAATCGCACCGGTGGCACGGGATATTACGGACCATGCCCGCCGGTCGGCGAGGTGCCGCATCACTACGTCGTGCAAGTCTATGCACTTGATCTCGCGCCCGACGCCTTGCCGGCCGGCTTGACGAGAGACGCGCTGCTTGCCGCAATGAAGGATCACGTGATTGCGGCAACCAGCACAGTGCTTCGATACGGGCGATGATCGCAGCGGGCTTGAAGCCAACGATCACCCGCCACGCTTAGCGCGCCGCGTCGCCCCACCGGTATTCGACGCTGGCCTCGTCGAGTTGCTGCTTGATGTCGGCGTCCAGCACGAATTCGGACGCCGCCAACGTATCGGTCAATTGCTCGGCGCGACTCGCGCCGATAATCGCCGACGTGACCAGTGGATTTGCCAGCACCCATGCAAGCGACACGCGCGTTAGCGACTCGCCGGTCGGCTCGACAATCGCTTTGAGCCGCTCGATCGTCTCGAATTCGCGTTGGTGCCAGTACCGCTCCTGATACATGGCGCCCGCCTTGCCGACGGTTTCAGTGAAGCGGCCCGATGGCGGCGCTGCATCGAGCTTGTGCTTGCCCGTCAGCAAGCCGCCCGCGAGCGGGTTGTACGGCATGACTGCAAGTTGCTCCTCCGCGGCCAGGGGCAGCAGTTCTCGTTCGATCTGGCGGAACAGCAGGTTATAACGCGGCTGCACCGAGACGAAGCGCGCCACGCGTAATACGTCGGCGCGACCCAGCGCACGCGCGAGTCGGTACGCAAGAAAGTTCGATACGCCGATGTAGCGTGCCTTGCCCGAGCGAACGATCACGTCCAGCGCTTCGAGTGTTTCGTCGAGCGGAGTGTTCGCGTCGTCGGTATGGAGTTGATAGAGGTCTACATAGTCGGTGCCGAGACGCTTCAGCGAGGCATCGATTGCATCGAGTAGATGCTTGCGCGACGCGCCCTGGTCCCATGCCGAAGGGCCCATCTTGCCAACTGCCTTCGTGGCCAGAATGAAGCGGTCGCGCTTGCCCTTCAGCCAACGGCCCACGATCTCCTCCGTGCGTCCCGCGTCGCTGTGGTCGCTGCCGAGCGGATAGACGTCGGCCGTATCGATGAAATTCACGCCGGCGTCGGCGGCAGTATCGAGAATGCGGCGCGAAGCGTCTTCTTCGGTCTGCAGGCCAAAGGTCATCGTGCCGAGGCACAAGCGGGAAACCGTCAGGCCAGTGCGGCCGAATTTGCGGTATTGCATGCTCAACTCCGGAATTGAACGAATGGATTGCGATAGGGAATACGGCAAGAAGCGTGCAAAGAGGATAAACGCAAAACGATAGTTGCGTTGACAGGCGCACAGCCATGCATTGCAAACGTAAGCTGCGCACTTGCCCGCTTGAAAATGGCCGCGCGCGCTAGAATCGTTGCAGCGCATTGCTGCTGCTTCAACAGGAATTTCGACGATGACATGCCCAGCCGCCACAGTCACGAACCACGCCACGAGCCAGAACGCAAGCGAAGCCACAAGCGTGGTGGACGCCGCGCTCGTCACGCGCCGCTCGATCCGCGCATTTCTGCCGACGCCCGTGCCGCGCGCGGACATTGAGGCGATTCTCGAAGTGGCGAGCCGCGCGCCCTCCGGCACCAATACACAGCCGTGGAAGGTCTATGTGGTGACGGGCGACTCGCTCGCGCGTGTGTCGCAGGCGTTGCTGGAGGCTTACGATCATCCGGAGCGCGACACGCTTTATCGCGAGGAATATCCGTACTATCCGCGCGAATGGGTGTCTCCTTACATCGACCGCCGCCGCAAGATCGGTTGGGATCTGTACGGACTGCTCGGCATTGGAAAGGGCGACAAGGCGCGCATGCATGAACAGCACGCGCAGAACTATCGCTTTTTCGGCGCGCCGGTGGGCCTTTTTTCACCATCAGCCGCGTAATGGAGCGCGGCAGCTGGCTCGATTACGGCATGTTCATGCAAGCCATCATGACGGCGGCGCGCGGGCGCGGCCTGGACACCTGCCCGCAGGCCGCGTTCACGCCGTTTCATCAGGTGATCGCGGCGCAACTCGATCTGCCGCCCGAGGAGCAACTAGTGTGCGGCATGTCGCTCGGCTTCGCAGACGAAAACGCGCCGGTCAACGCGCTGCGCTCCGAACGGGAACCGGTCGAACGATTCACGCGGTTTCTGGATTGAACGCCTGGCGATAAAACGGCCTGTGGTTCAGGCGCGTCCCACTAGTACAAAGGAGTCGAATCATGAAAACATCGCGCCGCCATTTTTTATTATTGGGCGTGAGCGCAGGCTCATCGCTCATGATTTCGCGCGCGGCATTCGCCGCCGGCGCGAACGCACTCAGCGAGGCAGACCCGCAGGCGCAGGCGCTCGGCTACAAAGACGACGTGTCAAAAGTCGACAAGGCCAAGTATCCGCAATACGCAGCGGGTCAGAATTGCGCGACATGTTCGCTCTTTCAGGGCAAGGCTACCGACGCGTACGGCGGCTGCACGCTATTCGGCGACAAACAGGTCGCCGCGCGCGGCTGGTGCAGCTCGTACACGAACATGTGAATCGCGGGCAGCCGCGCATTCGTCAGATCAACGCGGCGAGCAGAAGCTCATGTGAGCGTCCGATCCACACGGCGGCGTCGCGGTGGTCGCGCAGTGCGTCGCCGGTATTCGGGTGCACGAAAATGTCGAGCGTGCCGTGATTGAGCGTGAGCCAGCCAATCAGCTCGCCGAACTGCTCGTGGGCGAAAGCCATTTGATACGACCACATGGGGTGAGGCCCGACCGGGCGTTCGTGAAAACGGCCCATCTGCAGCTTGCCATGCCAGCGCGCTTCGATCTGCTCGCGGAACGCCCAGGCGCTGTCGCGCGTCGCGGAATCGAAGTAGACATGTGCGTGCCAGCTTTGAATCACGGAAGTGTCACGAAGAGTCATGCCGAGCCTGTGGGTGGGTCAGTCGTTATCCGCCAATTATTCTGCTTCAGTTTCCGCCGACGTGCGCGGCGCGCGCCTCATGTGAAACTGTCTTTCATCCTCGCCCACGATTTCAAAACCGAGCCGCTCGTAGAGACGCTGTGCCGGGTTGCCTTTGAGCACCTTGAGCGCGACGGGCAATGCGTCGGCGTCGGCGGCGCGCAGCACCGTGCTGAGCGCTCGTTCGCCGATGCCGCGCCTTTGCAGCGCGGGCGCGATCTGCAATTGAACGACTAGCCATTCAGTATCGGTGCGATGCGCTTTGAGCAAGCCGGCAGGCATGCCGTTGACACAAATGACACGCGCTGTGTCGTAACGATGCAGCAAACGCGCGCGATGCTCGGCGTCGTCCGCAGGTTCGCCGACACGCGCGAGGTGTTCGGTCATCGTCGCCTTGCGCAGTTCGAAGAGAAAGGGCTCGTCTCGCGCGACGGCGGGGCGCAGGGTTATCGCAGCGTGGTCGTCGGACATGTCGGAGCGGTGCCGGATGCGAAGCCGGTTAGTAAGAATGGGCGCGAATTGTCACGCTGCCAGTGCTTTTTTACCATGCTAGCTTGTTCCGATGCGCGCGCTCGCGCAGAGAATGCGGGTTGGTCGCCGCTCGTGCGAGTCACGAAAGCCGGAAGCGGCGCCGCGACTTTAACCGCGATGCATCAGGCGCCGCCGATGTTTGCCGCTCGCGCGACACTCGATGCAAACGCGTTGTGCGGGTCGCCGAAGCATGAGCGCAGCGCGTTTAGCGCTGATTGGCATGTGCCTTGCTTTTGCCCTACCCGCGGATTGCTACGCGCGCGAGTTCGAGACTCCGCGCGCGACACGCCGAAACGCCGGGAAACGGCGCCACTTGGCATACAACGAACAATGCTGAACACGAAACCACATGTTCTGACGCGCGCGATAGATGGCGACGCGATGACGCTCGTCTTCTACCCCGACACAGGCTGCCTGCGTTTCGCCGATTCACGCGGTGTGGTGTGCCACGAACTCCGGCCGCCGCATTCCTGGTTTGCGATTTCGTCCGCGTTGCGCGAAGTGCGCGGCGGGACACACGCGATGTCCGAAGGCTTGAGTACCCTATTGCATGAATTCTGCCGGAAACGCTCGAGGTGGCTGAGCGGCCGGGCGCACATGCCGGCAGCGGCCAGCGCGCTGGTGTTTGCGCCGGCGCTTCGTCTCGCAGCCCGGCCCGCGTCTACGTCGGCAGTGTTGTCGGGAGATGCGGACATGCACGCGCCGTTGCGTTCGCTTACGATGAACGTAGCGGCAGCACAGTAGGGAATTCATCAGCCGAAAGATCGGCGCCGGTTTGCGTGTCTATTCAGTTTTGTTCGGTGTTGTCCGTTTCAGTACGGCGGACGGCATAACCAACTTTGCGAGGTGGGCCATGGAGATTATCGAGCTTGAACCTAGCGTCTCGGCTGACGGGCGCGCGGTGATTTTCCAGCTTTCGGCGCGAGGACGAGACCTCGAATGCGCGGTAACGCGTGAAGCGCTGGAGCAGCATTTCTGGCTGCAGCGCGGCGCTGCCGAGGACCGCATGCTGAAAACGTTTGCGGATGGCCGCAAACGCATCACTGCTGTCGCCGAAAGAAAGATGCTGGCGCGTCCCGGCGATAGAGTCCTGTTGACGATCAGCGATTTTGCCGCGCGCTAATGACGGTTCATCGCCATGCACGCATCGTCGTCATGACGTTGCGTGCGCTTTCGTCGCGCTGAATCTTGTGCGAGCGGGCGCTCGATAGCGCCCTCGCTCGCCTGCCTGTTTGCCATTCGCGTGTGAGTCGTTCACGCGGTTCCGGCATCCCTCCTGCATGCGTCCCCGATTGTTACGCCGATTCGTCAAACTGGCGCGGCAAATCCCTTCCTTTTGCCCAATTGCCCGGGCGCTCGCTCGCATAAACTGTTTTACATGGAGCGACAAATCACCGAGCCCCATCGACGCGGTCTTCCCCCGCGTTGTTTTGAACCGTACCGTTGATGGCAGTTTGCCGCGGTGTTCGACGCGGCAGGGCAGTAACGCAGCACGAAGTAGAAGCAGAACAATGGCGCAGTAGCAGGTGAAGTAGCAACAACCGTTTTTGCAGTGCTAGTAGTAGTTGACCTGGCAACGACCGTTTTCCAGTAACAGTTGAAGTCGCAACGAAAGTCTCAGCAGTAGCAGTACAAGTTCAGAAGATGTCTTCGCAGCAGCAACATAAGTAGCAGATTGGCAGTAACAGCGTTTCAGTTTCGATGGTTACAGGTCGGCGAGCATCCACGCGCGAGCACGACTCTTCCATCCTGTCCGGCCCTGTTCTCTCGCGGGAACAGGGTTTTTTTTCGTCGATGCGATGAAGGCACGCGACCTTCGCGTTTTAAGCCGGACTTAATATTCGCTTGCCATCATGCTTACACAGACTCACATTAGAGGCTGTTCAGCCGCCGGCGCATCGGCGGCACTCGTCGCGGGAAATCATACCGATCGTGCGACGAAGCCGAGAGTTAGCGAAGGAGGTAAAACCTATGTCCAGTAAATCGCGAGTCCGCAAACACAATTCGCCGGCCATGTCGCCGTTGTTGCGTGCGCTGACTCAAAGCCGTAGCACGCACGAGCCGGTTACCGCTGCGATGCTTCTGCAGTGCTATGCGGCGCTCGACGCGTTCGAGCACGGTCACGGCTCACGCGATCTGCACATGTCGTTGAGCCGGCACTTGCTCGTGTCGCAGGAGCTGGCGCGCCTCGGCCTCGGCGAAGATCTTATCGACGATATTGAGAGCGGCCACGCCGCTATGGTCCACTTAGACAGCCGCGAGCAGATAACCGGCAAGTGGACGCTGAGCGACGACGAACACGCGTGCCTGTGCACGTCGCTCGCGATTCTGGACGAGCAATTGTCCGTGGCATCGTTGAGCGAGATTGCGAGCGCTCAGGCGCGAATGATCGAAGGCTTGATGCGGTCCGCACGGACGAGAGCACTCGCCGAAGCGGTGCTCTGACGGTAGAGCCGCAAATCCCCCAAATAGAAAACGCCCCATGTGGGGCGTTTTTTTTTTGCCGCGCCGGTTAATCGTTGTACTGCGTTACATCGTAATAGCTGATCCAGTTCTGATTGCCGCCAAGTTCAACCAGGCGCGAACCCCCTGAGGTCAGCGCGGGGAACGGACAATTCGTACACGTGCGAACGCCTTGCGAATCGATTCCGGCGCTGACGGTCGTTTGATACTGCCCAAACGTGGTGTTATTCGGTGTGCCCACTGCAAAGCCGTCGACTTCGCCGTTCGTGCCGGCCAAGGTTAGACCGGATGCCTGAATCTGCACCGAATTCACCGGATACGCGAGGCTCTGTCCGTTGACGAGGCTGGACCAGCTGACGCTCATCGCATACTGAATACCGGCAAGCGATCCGGCCGGAGTAAGAAACTGCGTCTGGAAGTCGGACAGCAAAGTCGGCCACGACACCGTCGCACCGGCCGCCGCGCCGAGCGGGCTCCCCGGGTTCATGACCTGCGACACGCCGAGTTTCGTGCCGGTGCTGTCGTAAAACGTCACTGTGTAGGCGGCGTAGAGCGGCACTGTGCCGACATCGACTGACTGCGCCGCGTACACGCCGCTCGACGCGGGCGGCGCGAAGCTGCCCGTAGACGGTAGCGATTGCCATGACCAGCGATACATCGACGTGCTGCTCGCAGTCGTGGCCGGCGATACCGGCGCGACACTCAACGCCGTGTCAGAGAGGCCGAGCGTGCTGCTGCCAGCGGCGCTGCGCGGCAGAAGCCACACAGGCGCCGCGAGCCCAGGCCCTGAGACGGACGCGGAGTACACAGCGGGGTTCAGCGCGACCGGAATCGTAATTTCCAGGCCGGACTCATAGCGGTTCACGTCGTTGACCCGCGTGTCGAGAAACGTGCGGCGCTGGATTCGCGAATTGATCGCCACGGCGAATTGCGACTGGTTGCCGACCAGGTTCCAGCCGAGCTGCGTGCCGCCCGCGAGCGCAACCGGGGCAGCCATCTGCTGAGCAATGCTGTACAGCGCGCCTGCTGTGCCGTCGGCGAGCGTCAACGGGATTTGTACGAGCGCTTGCTGCTTGCCGTTGCGCGTGAAAAACGCGAGGGTTTTCGGCGATCCGAAGCGCGCACCGGCAAGCGACGTGTTCGGCAAGCCGTGACCCGTCGCAAGGTTGCTTAAGCCGTTCTCCAGAAAAGTACTGTCGATGGCGGGTGCGCACGACATATCCAGCGTGCCTGTTGCAGCACACGCCGTCAGCAATGGCGCGAGCGGTTCCAGATAATTGGCTGCAGCCGCCGGCGCGGCGAGCTTCGTGGTTTGCCCTGTCTGCTTGTTCAGCGCGACGGTTGTACCGGGCGCGGCGTTGGACAGCAGCAGCAAGCCGCCGTTAGGGCCGGTCACAACCGACACCGTATCGATCACCGCATCCGCACCCGTGTGATTCGGCGTGAACGCGGTGCCGACAGGATCGAAGCCGGCCGACTGAATGCCGTTTTGCGCGAGCACGTTCGCGAGAATTGCGTCGAGCGTGATGATGGCGATCTGAACCGAGGGCAGCGTAACTTTAGCGAGTGCGGTGCTCGACGCGAGATCGGACGGATTGCCCGATGCCGTCAACATCGCGGCAATTGCGGTGGTGAGCGTAGTGATGTTGGCAACGGCGGGCGCGGTGCCGTTGGGTAGCTTGGCCAGCACGGAGACAAGCGGACTCGAGAAGCCGGTCGCGTCGTTTGCCATCAGCAGGAAAGGCGCGGTCATGCCTTTGACGGAGATGCTAAACGCGCCCTGTGCGTTGGTGGTGGCGGTCGCTTGCGCCCCGGTGGCGTCCATCAAGGTCACACTTGCGCCGGCCCATGCGCTGCCGCTCGCTACGGTGCCGGTAACGGATGCCGCGGTGGCAGTTTGCGTATTGGACGAGCCTGATCCCGACCCCGAACCGCCGCCGCAACCGCTCAGTTGAAGAAACGCAAAAGCCACTGCGGCCGCGACGGCGCTGCGCACTAACGTTCGATGCATGAAATCCCCGATGCTGTGATTCGTTTTGATATCGGCCCGTTATGTCGATAAGCGCTTTTCAATCCTCGCACGGTGTCGTCGGATTGAAAGCAATACCTATGTTTTCTCACACTTTAACGGCCGTTTAGATAGCGGCTCATGGCGCGTTGGGAGAATACTTCAAATCGACGCAAGCGTGCCGTGTCGCAAAAGTGAATCCGCAAAGCGTTGAAGCTTACGAGTCTCCGTAAAAGCGCGGGGTTAGCCGCTGATTAGTCCGCGGTTCAGGCTTACCGGAACGATCCGCGCTTGCTAGACTGGTTTTCCGCGCTCATCCCAAGCGCATTTTTCTTCCGCCATACGACTGCCGGGCGCCTGTCCGCAGCTCGCTCATTGGAGAGACGCCATGTCTTATATGCTGCTGATTGTCGAGCCCCCGGAACAGCGCATCGAGCGCGGCGAGGCGAAAGGCCGTGAAGTCTACGATCAGATGGTGCGTTTCGCCGCCGACCTCAAGGAGCGCGGCAAACTGCTCGCGGTCGAATCGCTCACGTCTTCCCGCGACGCTGTGCGGGTGCAGGTGCGCGACGGGCAGCCGAAACTGGTCGACGGACCCTTCGCAGAAGCGAAGGAAATGGTCGGCGGCTTTTTCCTCCTCGATTGCGACTCGCGCGAGGAAGCGGTGGCCATTGCGCAAGCCTGTCCGGCGGCGACCTGGTGCACCGTCGAGGTACGCAAGCTCGGCCCCTGCTTCGCCTAGGCGGTCTGCGCCTGTTTGCTCGGGGTTTTCACCAGGCGCCCGAGCTGTCTGTCGAATCGCTCGTGCATTGCTCGTCGTGTGAGTAAGAGCAGGCCAACGCGCCGCGCTCAACGAGACATCCTCGAACCTCACGACAAAAGGAGTAACCGCGATGCGATTCATGATTCTGGTGAAGGCGACTGCCGCGAGCGAAGCCGGCGAAATGCCGGAAGCGTCCTTAATGGCCGCGATGGGCGCGTACCACGAAGAACTCGCCAAGGCAGGTGTGCTGCTGGACGCCACGGGCTTGCAGCCCAGTTCGAAAGGATGGCGCGTTCGCTATAGCGGCGGTCAGCGCTCGGTGATCGACGGTCCGTTTGCTGAGACGAAGGAACTGGTCGCCGGCTACACGCTGATCCAGGTGCGTTCGCGTGAAGAAGCGATGGAATGGGCGCGGCGTTTTCCCGCGCCGTTCGGCGAACAGGCCGACGGCGAAATCGAGGTGCGGCAGCTCTACGAACTCGATGACTTCGAGCCGAGCGCGGAACTCGAGCGCTTTCGTGAACTGGAAGCGGGCCGCCGCTGATTCCACGCCAATCGATTACTGGACTCATCATGCACAAGCAGATCTTCGTCAATCTAGCGGTCGATAAACTCGATCGGTCAAAGGCATTCTTCAGCGCACTCGGTTTTAATTTCGATCCGCGATTCACCAACGATCAGGCGGCGTGTTTGATCCTGGGTGAAAATCTTTACGCAATGCTGCTGGTCAAAGACCTGTTCAAGTCCTTCACGCGCAAGTCGCTTTGCGATCCGAAGGAAAGCACGGAGGCGCTCGTAGGCCTGTCTTGCGAAAGTCGAGGCGAGGTCGATGCGCTCGTTGCCAAAGCGCTCGCTGCGGGCGGCACCGCGCCGCGTGCGCCGCAGGACTACGGCTTCATGTACGGCCACGGTTTCGAAGACATCGACGGGCATATCTGGGAGCTGATCTACATGGACCCCAACGCGAAGGCGCCGGGTTGAATCTGTGACGAAACCGGCCACTCACCGTGCCATCGAGGCAGTCTGGCGGATCGAGTCCGCCAAGGTCATCGCCTACGTCGCGCGAATGGTGCGCGACGTCGGGCTCGCCGAAGAACTGGCGCAAGACGCGCTCGTGTCGGCGCTCGAACATTGGCCCGACGCGGGCGTGCCCGACAATCCCGGAGCGTGGCTGATGGCGACCGCAAAGAACCGCGCCCTCGATCGCTTGCGGCAGGAAGCGTTGCACGCGCGCAAACGTGAAGAGCTGGGTCACGACCTGGACGCGCTAGAGGCGCATGTCGTGCCGGATTTCGTCGATGCGCTCGACGCCGCGCGTGCCGACGATATCGGTGACGATTTGCTGCGGCTCGTCTTCACCGCATGCCATCCGGTGTTGTCCACCGACGCGCGTGTCGCGCTCACGCTGCGTTTGCTCGGCGGCCTGACGACGGACGAGATCGCCCGCGCTTTTCTTGTGCCGGAACCGACCGTCGCACAGCGCATTGTCCGCGCGAAGCGGACGCTGTCGGCCGCGAAAGTGCCGTTCGAGGTGCCGCAGGCGGAAGCGCGTGCGCCGAGGCTCGCGTCGGTGCTGCAGGTGATCTATCTGATCTTCAACGAAGGCTATTCGGCGACGGCCGGTGACGACTGGATGCGCCCCGCACTCTGCGAAGAAGCGCTGCGGCTCGGGCGCGTGCTGAGCGGTCTCGTGCCTGACGAAAGTGAAGTGCACGGCCTTGTCGCGTTGATGGAAATTCAGGCGTCGCGTACGCATGCGCGCACCGATGCACAGGGGCGCCCCGTTCTGTTGCTCGATCAGGACCGAAGCCGTTGGGACCCTCTTCTGATCCGTCGCGGGCTGGCCGCGCTCAACACCGCGCACGCGCTTGGCGGCGCGAGCGGGCCATACGCACTACAAGCTGCGCTGGCCGCGTGCCATGCTCGCGCCCATCGGGCGGAAGACACCGATTGGGCGCAGATCGTTGCGCTATATGACGCGCTTGCGCAGGTGGCGCCGTCGCCGGTTGTCGAATTGAACCGCGCGGTTGCGGTGGGTATGGCCTTCGGACCGGCGGCAGGCCTTGAGATCGTCGATGCGCTCGCGGCAGATGCGGCGCTCGCTAACTATCACTGGCTTCCGAGCGTGCGCGGCGATCTGCTTGCGAGACTCGGTCGTATGGATGAAGCGCGCGCGGACTTCGAACGTGCTGCCGCGATGACGCGCAACGCACGCGAGCGCGAGTTGTTGCTCGAACGCGCGCGTGCGGTGATGCAGTAGGCTGCCGAAGTTTGTGCGCATAAACCGGGCATAGCCACGGCACTGCGCGCGATCGTGCGCCGACGACGGCATTATTCTCCCAGGCGCTGTAGGAACCATCACCGAAGGCGCAATGGAACCTGCTAGCGGATCAACTGACGCACGCCCAACGCGATGATCAGGCCGCCGCAGACCCGGTCGACCCATGCCTTGCTGCGCCGGTACGCGGACGCGATGCGCGCGTGCGACAACGTCAGCGCAACGAAGCCATACCAGCTGCTTGCCACGACGAACACCATGCCCAGCATCGCGACGAAAGTGCCGACGCTCTCATGCGGCGGCGCCGCCGATGAAAACACGGCGGCAAAAAACGCGACCGATTTTGGATTCGCGATATTCGTCGCGAAGCCTTGAGCGAATGCCTGGCGGACGCTGCCGCCGGGCGCCTGCGCATTCGGTTGCGGGTTGCCTGCGGAAGCCTTGAAGATCAGACGTCCACCGAACCAGATCAGATAAGCGGCGCCGGCCACTTTAACGGCGAAGGCCAGCCACGGAAACGCTGCGAACACAATGCCGACGCCGAGAATCGCGCAACTCGCCCAGAAAAGATTGACGAGCACAATGCCCGCCACCACCGCCAGTGCTTCGGTGCGTGTAGCGGAGGCCGCCTTATGCGCGACCGCAACGAAGTTCGGACCGGGAATCACAACGCCGGCCACATACACGGATAACACACCTAGAACGGCCGAACTATCTACCACGCGAAGCTCCGATCAGGCTGAGAAAAAGGCCATTGCACCGGTCGCCACGCCCGCTGCTGCGACCACGAACGACACATTGCGCAACCATTTCTTGCGCGTGAGCAGCGTGATCGCGCACAGAGCGATGGCAACCTGAATCAGCGTAGTAGCCTGCGCCCAGCGGTGATGGCCATGCAGCAGCGCCTCGCTCTTCGCGTCATTGTCGAGCACCTCTTTTTCTATCGCTTCAGCCTTTGCGCGGATCGGCTCTTTTTGCTGCTTGTACTTGTCGACGTCTGCGAGAAATTTTGCATGCTCGTCAGAACTGGCGACGGACAGCGCCGCGCCCAGCTCCGCGAGGTTCTGCTTTTCGCCCTTAGCCTGGTAGTAGTTCCATTGGTTCGACGCTTCGGTCTTTTTGATCGCGGCTTCGTTCTTGTAGTACAGCGCGAGGTTCTCGCTGTTTCCGCTTTGGTACGCGCACAACGCGCCAATCGTCGCGAGGACTGCCGTTATTACGGCCATGCGGCTCCCGAAAGAGTCCGCGTCGTGGTGGCCGGCGTGCTGCACCGCATGGTCGTGTGGACCATGCACTTCATACTCTTCAGGCATCAGATTCTCCGAGGCAAACTCTTTTGTCGTATCCGGGCGTCGCGCGGACCCGGGGCCTCAATCTTAGCGCGTGACGTCACGTCGATGGAGAAGCATGCTTTCTGCGAGCGCCTCGTTGTTCCGATTCAGGCCGGGTTCAGGTGCGATGACCCATCCACAGCAGCAGGAGCGACAGCGTCACGACAGAACCCACGGTCGATAAAAGAATTGTGCGCGACGTGATCTGCGCTTCGCGCTCATAGAACTCGGCCAGCATGAACGGGCCGGTGCCGGTGGGCAGCGCCGCGAGCACGACCGCCATTTCGACCAGCGCGGGCGAGAGGCGGAAGACGCGCGCCGCGAGCCACCATGTCAGCGCCGGCTGCACGACAAGCTTGACGAGCGTCAGCAGCAACGCAATGCCCCGTGTACCCGATTCGGACGGACGCTTTTCGGCGAGAAACAAGCCGAGGCTGACCAGTGCACAAGGACTGGCCGCGCCGCTCAGCAACTTGAGGAACGTCTCCGCGCTCGGCGGCATGGCCACGTGCAGACCGGCAAACAGAGCGCCCGCGATCGGCGACACGATCAACGGGTTGCGCGACAGTGAGCGCAGCACTTTCAAGCCGAGCTTGTGCGGCGTGCGTTCGGTCTGCAAGCCGATTTCGATCAACACGATGGCGCCTGCAAACAGCACACAGGCGACGAGGATCGTCGCGATCGTGGTGGGTGTCAGGCTCGCCTGGCCGAACGCGATCATGCCGAGCGGAAAGCCGATGTAGCCGGTGTTCGGATATGACGCGGCAATCGCGTCGACGCTTGCATCGGCGAGATGGCGACCGCTCAGTAGCCGCATGACGAGAATCACAGCAAAGATGCCAGCGCATGCAATCGAAAACGTGACGACAAACGCCGGCTGGTACAGCTGCTCCCATGTGGCGCGCGCCATGGTGTCGAACAGCAGCGCGGGCAACGCGAGCCAGACCACGAAGCGATTGAGTTCCGACGCCGAGTTCGGCCCGAGCACGCCGCGTCGCCGACAGGCAAAGCCCGCGAATATGAGGCCGAAAACGGGAAGCAGGATCTCGAGGGTGGCTAACATCGGTGGGAAACGCGCGAGCTATACGGCGTGTGAGAGGGCAACCCGTCAGCGTAGTGACTTGCGTTGATACAATCAAATACTGTTTTTTACGCTGGACGATACCTTTTATGCATCGTCAGTTAACTCAGGTGGACACGTGATCGACATCAAGCCGCTGCGCTATTTCGTGACGCTTGCCGAGACGCGCCATTTCGGGCGGGCGGCGGCGCGCCTGAACTTGTCGCAGCCCCCGTTGAGCCGTCAACTGACGGCGCTTGAAGCGAGCCTCGGCGTGATGCTTGTCGAGCGCAGTCCGCGCAGTGTCACGCTGACCGCCGCGGGCGAGCGCTTTTACGCGGATGCAAAGGCGATTCTCGCGTCGGTCGAACAGGCGGTGAGCAATGCGCAGGCAGCGGCGTCGGGCGACGCGGGCAAGCTCGCGATTGGCTTCACGATGTGCGCCGCCTATAACGTCGTGCCCGGCTATGCGCGGGCGTTCGGCGCGGCGTACCCCGAGGTCGCGCTGAATCTGCGCGAAGTGGTGTCGAACGACCTGGCCGCGCAGGTGGTGGCGGGGCACATCGACGCGGCCATCATGTTTCCTCACGTGCCCGATAAGGGACTCGCCACGCGCACCATCTTGCGCGAGCCGCTGTGCGTCGCGTTATCGCGAGGTCACCCGCGGGCTCGCGCCCGGCGGCTCAAGATCGCGCAACTCGCCGGCGAGCCGTTCGTGCTGGCATCCGCGGAAGTAGCGCCCACGTTACGCGCCACGATTCTCGACCATTGCCGCTCAGGCGGCTTTGAACCGGATATTCGCTTTGAAGTGCAGTTGCAACAGACAGTGTTGAGCCTCGTCGATGAAGGCGTGGGCGTTGCACTCGTGCCCGCTTCCATGCGCAAGGCCCAGCTTGCGGGCGTGGTGTTCAAGCCGCTGGTGGACGCGCCGTTGATCGAGCAGGTGCTGGCCTGGTCGCCGGCGAACCGGAATCCGTGTCTGGCGCGGTTCCTGGAGTTGGCTTGAGTTCGAAGTACGCAAGTGCGAACGCAAGTGCAATTTTTTTCGGCGAGGAATCTGCGATCATCGAAAGCACGCGCCTTAGCTAACCTTGCCTTTCCGCTGATCTTTCAATGCCGACACAGCCGCCTGTTCTCACCACCGCCCGCCTGATCCTACGCGCCCACACGCGCGACGACTTCCTCGACAGCCACGCGATGTGGTCCGATCCCGAGGTGATCCGGTATATCGGTGGCAAGCCTTCCACACGCGAAGAAGTCTGGGCGCGTTTGCTGCGCTACGCCGGTCATTGGACGATGCTCGGCTACGGATATTGGGTCGTCCGCGAGAAAGACAGCGGGCGTTTCATTGGCGAAGTGGGCTTGGCCGATTATCAGCGCGACATCGAGCCCTCGCTGGCGGGCACGCCGGAAATGGGCTGGGCTTTGAGCCCTGCACTGCATGGCCACGGCTATGCGACGGAAGCCGTGCGTGCCGTGTTGGATTGGGCAGACGAAAGATGGCCAGACGCAGAGACCGCTTGCATCATTGCGCCGGAGAATGAAGCTTCCCTGCGAGTCGCGCACAAGGTCGGCTATCGCGAGCACCTTCGCACCACATACAAGGGGCAGCCGACCATCATGCTTCGGCGCGCACCTCGTGCGGCGAAATAAGCCAGCGCGAAGCTGGCTTATTCACCCTTAGATAACTTGTCACTGACCTTCGTGAGACGCTGCTCTTTGTCGCGCGATGAGATCCGCTAGCCGCTCGACTTGCCGGCCTTCGGCGTCGAAGTTCGAGTTGTCGAGCCAACGTGTGTAGCTCGGACGCAGCGCAGGCCATTCGCTGTCGATAACTGAAAACCATGCGGTGTCGCGGCTGCGCTGACGATAAACAATCGCCTGGCGGAAGATTCCCTCGAACGTAAAGCCATAGCGCAACGCCGCAGCACGCGACGGCTCGTTCAGCGAATCGCACTTCCACTCGAAACGCCGGTAGCCAAGCTCGTCGAACACGTATTGCATGAGCAGAAACATGGCTTCGGTCGCCACGCGCGTCCGCTTAAGACGCGGCGAATAGGTGACATGTCCCACTTCGATCACGCCGTTAGCCGGATCGATGCGCATCAGCGCCAGCGTGCCGACCGCCTTCCCGCTTGCGGCGTCGATCACTGCGTAGTGCAGCGGATCAGCCGACGCCGCGATGCGCGTCAAATGCTCACGATAGGCGTCGACGGTTTCGAACGGACCTATAGCGAGATACGTCCAGTCGCGGGCGTCAGGTGCCGAGCGGTAGGCGTCGAAGAGATCCGCCGCGTGAGCTTCGACGTTGACCGGTTCGATCCGGCAATAGCGGCCGGCTAGCGGCGTCCGCGCGGGCGGCTTCGCGCCGTTCCAGTCGGGCAGCGGCGCTCCGATCGGTTGTTCGAACGCGTTACGTCGGGGTTCCATGTCTGCACTCCTGGCGTCTGGGGTTAATCGTCGGTCACAAAGAACATGATGAACGATACGGCAATCGTGGTATGTTAAAAAGATCCACGCGAAGCGTTTCTGATAGGTCCAGCCGTCCATGATCGAGATTATTGGCCCGCTTGCTCACACAGCCGCGAACCGCGGGCTCGCGGCTGGCGCCGGTATCGGCGACGCTCAAAAGCCCGCGCCGCTGCAGAAGCAGTTGATCGAGCGTTTGCAGCAGGCGATTCTCGGCGGGCGCTTGCCGGCCGGGTCGCTGCTGCCGTCGTCGCGACTGCTTTCGGCGGAAATGGGCGTGTCGCGCAACACCGTGGTCATTGCATATGAACACCTGGCGGCAGTCGGTTATGTGGTGGCGGACAAGAAGGGCACGCGGGTAAGCCCGCTGTCGAGCCGCGCCGCGCGTGCCGAGCCGTCCGCACGATCTGCCCCGCCGAAAGTGGCCTACGCGGCCCGCGTCGGCCAGTTCACGGCGACGCGCACGCCTGTGGATGCTGCGTTGCCGCTCACGCCCGGCACACCGGCGCTGGACCGCTTCCCGTTGGCCGCATGGCGGCGCGCGCTAGAACGTTCGATGGAGCGCGCGTTGCCGCTCGCGCTCGGCTACGGGACGCCAGCGGGTGAGCCTGCGTTGCGCGACGCCATTGCCGCGCATTTGCGGATGGCGCGCGGGGTGCGCTGCGAAGGCTCGCAGGTAGTGATCACCGAAGGCGCGCAGGAAGCGCTGAACCTTTGCGTGCGCCTTTTCACGAATCCCGGCGATGTCGCGTGGATCGAGGACCCCGGTTATCGCGGCGCGAAGGCGGCGTTCAACCAGGGCGATCTGACAACGGTGCCCATGCCCGTCGACGCGGAAGGCATGTGCGTGCCGTCCGGCGCCTGGCGCGCGCATCCGCCGAAACTGATCTATACGTCGCCCGCGCACCAGTATCCGACGGGCGCGGTGTTGTCGGTAGCCCGGCGGCTGGAATTGATCGCCGAGGCGCGCCGCTGCGGCGCATGGGTGATCGAGGACGATTACGACGGCGAATTTCGCTACGCCGGGGAACCGATTGCGAGCATGCAGGGACTCGTCGACGACGCGCCGGTTCTCTACGTCGGCTCGTTCAGCAAGACGATGTTCCCGGCGCTGCGCATCGGCTTCGTCGTCTTGCCGCAGGCGATTGCCGCGCACGTCGAGGGAGCCTTGTGTGAAATGCTGCGTGGCGGGCATCGGCTGGAACAGCTTGCGCTCGCGCATTTCATGGAGAGCGGCGAATTCGGGCGGCATCTTGGCCGCATGCGACGGCTGTATCGTGAGCGGCAGCAGGCACTGCGCGAAGCGCTTAGCGAACACTTCGCGTCATCGGAGATATTGGGCGGCGATTGCGGCATGCATTTGACACTTCGTATGCCGCCGGGCATCGACGATCAGGCGCTTATCCCACGCGCACTCGCGAAAGGGCTAAGTCCGCGTGCGTTGTCCGGATTCGCGCTCAAGCCGAACGCCGGCACGAACGGCCTTGTGATCGGCTATGGCAATACCTCCGCGGAGGAACTCGCACCGGCCGTGCGGACCCTGTCCGAGCTTGCTGCCGGCATGGAAAAACCGCGTCGTCGCCGGGCCTGAGTTTTAGAGTTTGTCCGCGCGGCCCATGTCGCGCTATCGTGTCGTTTATGCGTGGCGGTTGCGACGAGGCAATATCGACGGAGCGCCCGCATCATGTTCCGCGCGCCGTCTGGTGCGCGTCGCCGGACGGCTGCGCAGTCCGGGCATGAAGCATCCCTTTGGTGTGGTTTTCTATGACGATTTATCCGATTGGAGATGACATGAAGGAAATCGAACCGACCCCGTGGTTTGAACTGGCCGCTGACTTGCCCGCGCGCGACGGCTGGTACGAGGTGCAACTGGCGAGCGGGGACACGGCATTTGCCAAATTCGGCAAGGGCGAGTGGACCGAGAAGCCGGACGATGAGTTCACGCACTGGCGCGGGCTTTCCGCCGATCCATCGCAGGCGGGTGAAGGCGCTGAAGACGAGGCCAAAGCAGTGACCGACGGTGCCGAAGCCGCCGGCGATGCCGACGTCAAAGGCGCAGACGAACACATCGACGCCGAGGCCACCGCGGCGAACGGCGTACGAGCCGCATGGAACGCGTTCTTCCCAGGGCTTGGCGAAGAGCAGCACAAACCGGTGGACGCCGTTCCCAACGGAAAAGCGCCGCATTGATGCATGCGAGGGCGGCGGCTCATGGCTTGCCGCCCTGACAGATCAGACCTTCGGGCAAAACAAAGTATGAAAGTTACGCGGGAACCGGTGGCATTGCCACGCGCCACGCAGTTACTCAATCATGGACCGGTCACCATTATCACGAGCGCGCACGAGGGCCGCTCGAACGTCATGGCAGCTTCATGGGCGATGCCGCTCGACTTCGATCCGCCGAAGGTAGTGGTCGTGGTGGACAGCCGCACGCTGACCCGGCAATTGATCGAAGCAAGCGGTGTGTTCGGTCTACAACTGCCGAGCCGCAAGTTCGCCGCACAGACGCTTGCCGTGGGCACCAACGCGGGGCTGGAACTCGACAAGTTTTCGGCCTTCGAACTCGAAACGTTCTCTGCGGAAAAAATCGACGTGCCGATGCTGGCCGGCTGCATCACGTGGATGGAATGCAAGGTGATTCCCGACGATAGCCAGCGGCACGATCTGATTATCGGCGAAGTGGTGGCCGCCTACGCCGACAGCCGTGTGTACTCGAACAACCGTTGGCATTTCGGCGACGATCCCGATCTTCGCACCTGCCATTACGTCGCCGGCGGGACGTTTTTCGCCACGGGCGACGCGTTCGAAGTTTCACCTTCGGCAAATGCTCTGAGCGCGTCGCCGGCGAGCCGGTAACGAACCCATTCGCTTTGCGCGCTCGCGCCGATCGATTCATAGAAGCCGATTGCGGGCGCATTCCAGTCGAGCACGCTCCATTCGAAGCGGCCACAGCCGGTCTCGCATGCAATGCGCGCGAGGTGGCGCAGCATCTGTTTGCCGGCGCCGCTGCCGCGCGATTTCGGCGAAACGTACAGGTCTTCCAGATACAGGCCTTTTTTGCCGAGCCACGTCGAGTAGGAGAAGAAATAGACGCAAAAGCCGATCGGCTCGCCGTTCATTTCGCAGATGAGCGCGGTGGCCGTGGCTGCAGGGGAGAAGAGGCTCGCTTCGATGTCTTGCACGGTGGCGACGACTTCGTGCTCAGCCTTTTCGTATACCGCGAGCTCGGTGATGAAGTTGAGGATGAGCGGGGCGTCGGCGGCGGTGGCGGGGCGGATCTGGATGGTCAAGGGTGGGTTCTGTTGTTGCGTTGAATGATCGAGTGTCGGAGCCTGATGCGCATGTAGCACATCGGGTAGGCTAGCGCTCCTTTAGCTTGAACAGCGAGCATAGCAGTGACTGCACCGAGGTTCCATGCGACGGACTCGTAACGGTGCTTAGCAAAGATGAGAGACCGTCAGCCTGTTGCCCCATCGCGAGTTCAGGTACTCAACTGCGAGGCGGCGGTGGCACCGGTGAGGTTTGTCCTCACTGCATAGCAAGCATCCGCGATCGAACAGCGCGATATCCAGATTGCTTTCCACGCGCCGTTTGGCGATCAGCTCTGTGTAGGCGTCAGCGTAACTGTCCCACGTCATCTCTTTGTCCTGATACCGCCGCAGCATGCCTTTCTCCGGAGCCAGGTCTCCTAGCTCGACAAAGTCGGCGCCGAGCAGCTCAGACAGAAAAAATTTTAGATCCGCCTTCTTTGCGAAGCCGGCCAGCTGAGATGTATTGTTCAGACGGACGTCAAGCAGTGTTCGCACACCAGCCCCGCGCAGCAAGCTGAAAAACTTCTCCGCGGTCTTGTTCGTGAATCCAATCGTTGAAACGTCGATGTTCGTCACTTGCCTGGCGTCCTCGCTGCGTCATGTCCGGTGAGGTCATGCGTGATTCTGGGAATCAACTTCGATCACCCCTTCAAAGGCAACCATATCTCAAACCCGCCCATCCCACTAACCGGATCAAACTTCTCGTCATAGCGCTCGAAGTTGGGCGCATCGGCGGGAAGGTGTCCCGACGCCGGCAGCCACTTGTTCCAGATTGTGTTCCAGGTGCGCCGCACCGTCGACACATGCTCGCGATGACTGAGCACCGCATACCTGTTCGCCGCAATGCGCAAACGACTGAACTCGCCGGGCAATGAAGCGAAGTCGCTGACTTCCACGCCGCACAGGTAGTCGATGTTGCCGGCGTCGTCCGCGTTGTAGCAGACGCCATACGCGACGTTGCCCACCTGGCCCGGCACTTTGCCGAAATACGCGTTAAAGCGTTGCCATTGCGATGGAATCGCGGCTGCGCTCTCGCACGTATAGCGCGCGCTCAGACCCGCGACGAGAAAGGCCCTGCCGTCCTCAAAGCGCGGCGGTTCCAGATGCGTAAGAAGGGTTTCGTCCATTTTGATCGGCTCCACGATGACAAGATTGTCGAGATGACCACGCGCGCGCAGCGCCTCGGGCGTGAGCCCGAATTGCTCGCGAAACGCGCGCGTGAATGCTTCGTGAGAACCGTAGCCAGCGTCGATAGCAACCGTCAGTATGTCCGGCGCACCATTCGCGAGTCGCCGCGCGGCCTCGCTCAGGCGACGCCCGCGCACGTAGCGCATGACCGGCGCGCCGGTCGCTGCTTCGAAAGCACGCGTAAGATGAAAGCGCGACACGCATGCACAGTGCGCGATGTCGTCGAGCGTGAGTTCGTCGGCAAAGTGGCTTTCGATAAACCACAGCGCTTTTCCAACCGGATTCATAGCAGCTCTCATGTCAGCATGAAACCAGCATAGCCAGCCGCAGACGCGGGCATTTGATCGCGCTTGCGGTTTCGCAATCGATGCAAACGACTACTCGACGCAGGCTGCGTGACCGATGCCACGAGCGCGTGCAAAGCGACCAGTCCACACTAGCAGCCAGCGCCGCGCGCGCATGTCGATCAGACGTTATCCGTCGCCGCCGTATTGCCCGTGGGACGAGGCCGCCCGGCGGAGGACGCGCCGTGCGCTTCCTCTGCGTCCGTATGTGTAGCGGCGTCCGCACCGCCTGGCCGTCCCGCGCGCAACATCACACCGCCGATCGCGCCTGCCGCCGCCGCGAAAATGGCGCCGAAGGCAAACGCCACGTGATAGCCGCTGTTGAGCGCGGCGAGCGCGTTTTGCGTCGCCAGCAAGTCACCGCTGCGTGCGGCCGCGAGACTCGCGAGTACCGCGAGGCCGAGTGCGCCGCCCATCATGAACGACGTATTGACGATGCCCGACGCGAGTCCCGAGTCGGCGGGATCGACGTCGCTCATTGCGGCGAGCAGCATCGGGTTGAAGGCGATGCCCGCGCCGAAGCCGAGCAGCATCATGCCCGGCAGCACATCGAGCACGAAGCTGCCGCCCACAGGTGCGCGCGCGAACAGCGCGAGCCCGCACGCGGCAACAAGCAGGCCCACCGCGAGAGGAATACGCAAACCGAAGCGCATCACCACACGCGCCGACAGGCCCAGCGAGAAGAACGCCATGATGAGATTGGCGGGCAAAAATGCGAGCCCGACTTGCAGCGGTCGATAGCCAAGCACGCGCTGCAAGTAAAGCGCGGAAATGAAGAACCACGCGAACATCGCGGCTGCCCACAGTACGCCGACGACATTCGCGGTGGCTACGTTACGCAGACGGAACAGGCCGAGCGGCATCAGCGGATGTTGAACGCGTGATTCGATGATGAGAAACGCCGCAAGCAACGCGAGCGCAACGAGCAGCAAGCCAAGCGTTTGACCCGAAGTCCAGCCGGCTTCATTGCCGTTGACCACTGCGTACACGGCTAGCATCAGCGAAACAGTGACCGTGACCGCGCCGGCCACGTCGAGCCGCTCGCCGTGCGCATGACCCCGCGCGGAAGGCAGCAGCGCGACGCACAACGCGTACACGACAACGCCGATCGGCAGATTGACGAGAAAGATCCAATGCCAGCTGAGCAGATTGGTCAGCAGACCGCCGAGCAACACGCCGATGCTGCCGCCGCCCGCGCAGACGAAGCCATAGACGCCCATCGCTTTCGCACGTTCGCAGGGCTCGGTGAACAGATTCATGATGAGCGACAGCGACACCGCGGACACGATAGCGCCGCCCAACCCTTGTACCGCGCGCGCACACACGAGCAAAATCTGCGAGTTCGCGAGGCCGCACGCGAGCGATGCCACGGTGAACAGCGTGATGCCGCCGAGAAACAGTCTGCGATGACCGTACAGATCGCCGAGCCGTCCGCCCAACAGCAGACAGCCGCCGAAGGTCAGCATGTACGCGTTGACGACCCACACGAGCGACGTTTCCGTGAAGCCGAGATCCGCAGCGATGGACGGCAACGCGACGTTTACGATTGTCGTATCCAGCACGATCATCAGCACACCGAGGCACAGCACGATCAGCGCGAGCCAGCGTTTGTTGCCGTGAATGGAATGGGTCATGCGAGAACTCCTGAGCCGCGGTCGTTTGAAATTGCCGGCGGCCTCGAGCATAGGTGGGCCGTTTCAATGCGATGCCGGACGGGCCCACGGCCCGGCGCGATGTTGATCAAGCAATTGGCAAGTTGTCGGGGGCGAGGGGTTTTTCAGTTTAGCACCCGTGAGTTTTGCGTCACAACTACGAATTCCTGGGCGGGTGGAATTTCGTTGATGTCCAAGCTGCCTTGAGACGGACTCAGACGCAAGTCGCCGATTCTGCAATTTTTCCTAACGCTGCCGGAAATCACGACAGGTACGCAGGCAACTTCTCACGCAGGGAAGGGACGAATGGCGGGCTGGTTTCAATCGAGTGCAAGCTGACCGTAGTCTTAAGAGTTGTCGGATGTAAAGATATTCAAATCTCCTTAACAGTTGCTACGTCGACACCGGCCATAACAATCCAGGCCTAGTGCCGGACTTGTCGGCTTCTGCTAAGCGGTCGGCGCTTTATAGTGCGCTGTTCGCGGCCGGAGGCGACGGCGGGGGGACGGTTAAATGTAGTGGGAGAGAAGCTCATGAAAGCGGGTGCTCCGCGCAGTATGATGCTCACATGTCAATGTGCAATGCGATAGCGCCGTACATGGGAGGAGCGCGAGCCATCGCTCTATGCAAGCAAAAGGCATTTCAAATCTATCAAGAGTGTAGAGGTTATTAATGGCTAACCATCCACCATATTCTGTAGGTCTGACCTACCTCGAAGACCGTCAAGAGTTCTCCTTACAGGCCATTGATCGAGCCAAACTAACGTCTGTCGTGGCAGGCTCGCTCGAGATTCCTGTTCTGCTCGACGAGCACAAATTTAACCTTGACGATGCATTCGCGCGACGGCTCGGTGCGGCAATGCTGGCCCTGATCGCACTTGGTCAACCCGCTATCGAGCAATACATGAACATTACTAAAGATCCAATCGAATAGCCGCAAGTAGCCGCGAATAGGATGACTTGAAACCACGCGGACTGGGAGGGGCCAAGAACAACTTGGCCCTCCCCCTATGTGCACGGCAATCTACAAGCCAATGCTCGATGCCAGACGCCTCGCGCTGTGCCGGGTGCGAGCATTCCAAAGATACCAAACATGCCGAGGATTTTGATGGCGAAACATCAACCGTACGACGTAGTCTTAAGCTACACGAGCGATCCTAAACAGTTGGTCGTACATACCGTAGAAGTTGCAAAGCTCGCTCCGCTGTTGGCTGAAAGAATGGAGCTGCCTGTTTGGGATGAAGGCGACTCAACGATTGACGACGAGTTCGCTCGACGGCTTGGAGTCGCCATGCTCAACCTCATCGCTTTGGGTCAACCGGGCATTAAGCAATACATGAGGGTTACGCAAGACCCGACCGGCAGCCCGCCAAGTCCTCCAGGCAACAATTCATAAGAAAGTGACTCGGAGCCGAAAGTAAAAAGGGCGGACAGGTTGTCTGCCCTTTTTGCTTCTCATCGCGCTTGGCTAGCCTGATCCGGAGCGTCCCTCACCCCCACCCACAATCCCATACTCCCCACCGCGCTCCAGCGCCCGCTGATATGCGGGCCGCGCATGGATCCGCTGCAAGAACGCGGTGACCGCCGGCCATGCCATTCCGCCGCGGGCCGTGGCCGCTTCGAGCGGGAAACTCATCTGTACGTCGGCGGCCGTGAACTCACTGCCGGCGAACCACGGGCTCTTTGTCAATTCCTTCTCGATATACCCAAAATGCAGCTTCAATTGCGGGTCGACAAAACCTGTTTGCAGCGTAGCCGCGATCTTGCGCGCAATCGGCTTTGCAAAGAAAGGCATCGGCGCACTTGCGATGCGCCCTGCGATCAGCTTGAGCAGCAACGGCGGCATTGCCGAGCCTTCCGCGTAGTGCAGCCAGTACGTGTAACGCAAACGCTCAGGCGTGCCTTGCGCGGGCGCGAAACGCCCCTGCCCATACTTTTCCACCAGATACTCGACAATCGCGCCTGACTCTGCAATGGTCTGCCCGTCATCGGTAATGACGGGCGATTTGCCGAGCGGATGCACCGCGCGTAACTCGGGCGGCGCGAGCATGGTTTTCGGATCGCGCTCGTAACGCTTCACCTCGTACGGCACGCCGAGTTCTTCGAGCAGCCACAAGACGCGTTGGGAGCGGGAGTTATTCAAATGATGGACGGTCAGCATGGGTCGATAGATTGTGGCCAATGGAACGTCACATCATAAGGATATTGCGCAGAGGCAGGCCTCTAGCAGCTTGCCAACCTGGTCATACTCGCGACTTGCTTCCCATTAATTCGTTCGAGGGTAACGTTTCGTCCAGCAATTTGCGTGCGCTTTCAATGCCGGCCACGGGCAGTCCTTTCGGATCGAGCAAGCCCACCTGCACGAGCACGCTAGCCTGATCCCAATAGATGTGCTCGTTATAAAGCTTGTCGCCGCGGAAGCACACGACCGCGAGCATCGGCACCTCGAAATATTTTCCCGTTGGCGCAACGCCCGGCAACAGCCAGTCGATTTCGCAGTCATGCGTGCAGCTGAAAATGAATTCGTCGACGATGCGATCTGCGCCGATGGTCCGCGAAATCGGAATCAGCTTTGTATCAGCCGGATTCGAGTTGACGAAGTGATGCGTATAGAACCGCTTGAGGTTGTCGTGGCCGACACCGCCTGTCATGGTCGGCACGTGATTGACGTAAGGCTGCGCGACCATTGTGGGCATGACCGCTTCCACGTCGCGCGTGGCGAACTCGTGATAGCAATGCGCCTCCCACAGCGCGTTCAGATCGTAGACCGGTCCCAGCACTTTGCGCAGTAGCGCAAGCGTTCGCGAATACGCCATCATTGCTGCGGGCTTGTCGTACTGCGGACGCGCGGGCGCCGCAAACGCATGGTCGCAACCGGGGTACACATACTGCTCGATTTGCGGACGTGCGCGCAATGCGGCGCTGATTCGTTCGCGGGTTTCCGGCGGGCAGAGCGCGTCGTTTTCGGGGAAATGAAACACCATAGGACAGCGCACGGCCGGCACTTCGTCCAGATAGGCATCGAGACCCACGCCGTAGTAGCTCACTGCGCAATCAACGTCGGTGCGCGCCGCGCTCAGGAACGCGAGCTTGCCGCCCAGGCAGTACCCGACTGCGCCGACCTTGCCGGCCTGCTCGGGCATCGCGCGCAGTACGGCAATGGTGGCCGCGATATCGTCCACCGCCAGATTGGTGTCGAACTGATTCAGGTAGGCAAGCGCCTGCTTCATGTCGGCTTCGTCATAACCTAGTTCGATGCCTGGCTTGATCCGCCAGAAGAGATCGGGCACCAGCACCACGTAGCCTTCCTCGGCGAAGCGGTCGGCCGTCGCCTTCATGGTGTCGTTGATGCCGAAGATTTCCTGCAACAGAACGAGCCCAGGGCCCGAGCCTTGCGCGGGACGAGCAACGTATGCGTTGAAACGGCCGCCGTCCTGGGCGACAACTTCAATGAAAGAGCCGGCCATGCGTTTGTCTCCTGAGGTTTGCGAGGAATAGCGAGGAAGCGGGGAAGAGCCTACGCCATCGTACGCAATTCGAAGCGCTTGAGCTTGCCTGTTTCGGTGCGCGGCAGTGAATCGACAAAAGCGACCATGCGTGGATACTTGTAAGGTGCCACCGTATTTTTCACGAAGTCCTGCAGTTGCGCGACGAGATTGTCGTCGCGGCTGTAGCCGGGGTTCAGCACCACGAAGGCCTTCACGATTTGTCCGCGCGTTTCATCCGGCACGCCTATTACGCCGCATTCGGCCACCGCTTCGTGTTGCAGCAAAACGCTTTCTACCTCAGGACCCGAAATGTTGTAGCCGGCTGAGACGATCATGTCGTCGGCGCGTGCCTGATAGAAAACATAGCCGTCCGCGTCGAGATATACCGAATCGCCCGGCAAATTCCAGCCGTCGCGCACGAATTTCATTTGCCGTTCGTCTGCGAGATAACGGCATCCTGTCGGCCCGCGCACCGCTAGCTTGCCTATCGTGCCGGGCGCAACGGGTTGCATTGCGTCGTCCACGGCTTGCACGATGTAGCCCGGCACCGCGCGTCCAATTGCATGCGGACGAATCTCGTCGCCCTGCGCCGAAACAAAAATGTGGATCAACTCGGTGCCGCCAATACCGTCGATCATGTCGATGCCAGTAGCGTCCCGCCACAGCCGCCGTGTCGAATCGGGCAACGCCTCGCCGGCGGACACGGTTTTCTGCAAGCTCGACACATCGTGACGCGCGACGAGGGGTGCCATCTGCCGATAGAAAGTCGGCGCCGTGAACATGATGGTTGCGTGAAAGCGCTCGACGGTCTGCAATAACGTCTCGGGCGTGAGCTTCTCGATCAATACCGTCGACGCGCCCACGCGCAACGGAAAACACAGCAAGCCGCCGAGCCCGAAGGTGAAAGCGAGCGGCGGCGTGCCGCAAAATATGTCGCTCGCCGAAGGCTTCAGCACATGACGCGGAAACAGATCGCACATGGCGAGCACGTCGCGATGAAAATGCATGCAGCCTTTCGGCGCGCCCGTCGTGCCGCTCGTGAAGGCGATCAGACACACGTCGTCGGCTGCCGTATCGCATGCGGCGAAGTCAGCGGGCTTGTTGATCGCAAGCGTGTCGAGTGAATCCACTGCATCGTCATGAAACAGCAGCGTTTGCTTCAGCTCAGCACAATAAAATTCGTCTTGCGGATCGTTGCAACGCGCGAGTTCTTCGGTCAGGCGCGCATCGCAGAGCGCAGCGCTTACTTGCGCCTTTGAAATGATCTGCTTCAACTCTTTCGCGCGCAGCAGCGGCATGGTAGGCACGGCAATCAGGCCCACTTTCAGCGCGGCGAGTGCAGCAACCGCCATTTGCAATGTATTTGGCCCTCGCAACAGAATGCGATTGCCCGGTTGCAAACCCATTTCATCGACGAGTACGTGCGCGCTGCGATTGACCATCGCAAGCAATTCTTTGTAGCTCGTAGCACGCGGCTCGTTGTCGACCAGCGACCAGATAGCCGCACGCTCGCCATGACCCGCTTCGATCGTCCTATCCAGAAGTTCCGTCGCGCAGTTGAAACGCGCCGGATAAGCGACATCCGGATTGTCCAGCAGAAATACAGGCCATTGATCCTGCGGCGGAAGATTGTCGCGCGCGAAAGTATCGACGTGTGCTGACGGTTCCATCGTGGTCTCCCCGGTTTCAAGCCGGCTCTATGCGCTTCAGTTGACGAGGGCTGCGTGTCCTTACTGCGGAATGACTGCCGTTGCTTCGATTTCGACCTTGGCTTCGTCTTCGATCAGCGCGACCACTTGCACCGCACTCATTGCGATGTCGTAGTCGCCGATCAACTCGCGAAACGCACGGCCTATTTCTTTTAACGAAGCGAGGTACTCGCGCTTATCCGTGACGTACCACGTCAGGCGCACAAGATGCTCTGGCCTGCCGCCCGCTTCGTGGAGCACGGCCAGTACATTCTTGAGTGCCTGGATAGCCTGGCCGGCGAAGTCCGAGGTTTGAAAGCGCGCTTCTTCATTCCAGCCGATCTGGCCGGCAATGAAAACTTGCGTGCCGACTGCCGCGACGCCATTCGCATAACCGCGCGGCTTGACCCAGCCGGCGGGGAGAAGAGCTTTTTTCATGTGCGTTGCGCCTCGCTGAGTTCAGGCTGTGGAGCGAACTTCGCCAGTGAGCCGGCGATGTCGGTGGGAATGTCGATCGAGCGGCCGCTTTCCAGCGAGGTTGTGACGAGCACCTGCTTTGCTCTAAACCGCGCCTCGCCGTTGCAGTGACCGAGAATATCGATGGTGATCGAGCGCCGGCCGATTGCGGCAACGGTTAGCGTCAGCATGATTGTTTCGCCCATCTGACTTGGGCGCGAAAACTCGCAGTCCAGTTTGACGATCGGCAGGCCGAGGCGGCGCTGGCCGATCATCTGGGCGTAGTCGACGTGCAAACCCTCGTTGAACCAGTCCTCAACAAGGGCATTGGTCATCACCAGATATTGCGGAAAGAATACGATGCCCGCAGGATCGCAGTGCGAGAAGCGGATACGTACCGGCCTTTCGAAGTGCGTGGTCATTTCGCGCGTTCTCCAGCGCTTGTCGCCGCATGCTCTTTCAACAGATCGCGGCCCACAATCAATTGCTGTACTTCCGTCGCACCTTCGTAAATGCGCAGTGCGCGAATCTCGCGGTACAGCAGTTCGACCGCGACGCCGCTTTGCACACCCATGCCGCCGTGAAGCTGAACGGCGGCGTCGATCACCTGCTGTGCGCCTTCGCTCGCGTGCCACTTGGCCATGGCTGCTTCGCGAGTCACGTTCTCACCCTGGTCGCGCAACCATGCCGCGCGATACACGAGCAGCGCACTGCTATCTATGGTCAACGCCATTTGTGCGAGCTTCGCTTGCGTGAGTTGGAAATCGCCCAAGGTCTGACCGAACATCTTGCGCGATGCGGCTCGCGTCAGTCCTTCTGCCATTGCATGTCGGGCCAAGCCGAGCGAGGCAGCCGCCACGGACGTGCGGAAAATGTCGAGCGTGCGCATTGCGAGCTTGAAACCTTCGCCGGGTGCGCCGAGCATCTGGCTGCGCGGCACGCGCGCGCCTGCGAAATGCAGGCGCGCCAGCGGATGTGGCGCGATTACGTCGATGCGTTCGGCGATTTCCAGTCCCGGCGTATCTGCATCGACAATGAACGCGCTGATGCCGCGCGCGCCGGGCGCTTCTCCGGTGCGCGCAAAGACCACGTAGAAATCGGCGATGCCACCGTTCGAGATCCACGTTTTGTCGCCGTCCAGTACGTAGGTGTCACCGTCTTCGCGTGCAGCGAGCGACATTGCTGCAACGTCCGATCCGGCTTCCGGTTCTGACAACGCGAACGCCGCAATGGCGGTGCCGTTTGCCACGCGCGGCAAGTAGCGCGTTTTCTGTTCATGAGTGCCGCCGAGCGAGATCGCACCGGAGCCAAGCCCTTGCATCGCGAGAGCGAAGTCGGCGAGGCCCGAATGCCTGGCTAGCGTTTCGCGCAGCAGACAGACGGCGCGCGTGTCGATCGTGTCACCGTGGCCGCCATAGGCCACGCCGCCCACGCCATATTTCAACCAGCCGGCAGCGCCGAGTTCGCGCACCAGTTGACGACAGGTCGAATCGACATCGCCGTGTTCGACATGCGACAAATTCGAGCGGCACCATGCTTCGATACCGGCAGCCAGTTCGCGATGGCGTGGTTCGAAAAAAGGCCACGCGAGCGCACTGTGCAGATCAACGTCTCTTTCTGCGCTCACCTCAGTCTCCCTCGAAGACGGGGCGCGACTTCGCGGCGAACGCCTGATAAGCGCGCCCGAAATCGCGAGTACTCATGCAAATGGCTTGAGCCTGTGCTTCGGATTCGATCGCTTCGTCGATGCTCATGCTCCATTCCTGGTGCAGCATCTTCTTCGTGATGCCGTGCGCGAATGTCGGACCGGCGACGAGATCGGCGGCGAGCTGTTGCGCGTCCTCAAGAAGTGCAGAAGGCTCGCAAAGCCGGTTATAGAAGCCCCATGCGTAGCCTTCGTCGCCGCTGGCAGAGCGCCCCGTGAAGAGCAGTTCGGCGGCACGCCCTTGACCGATGATGCGCGGCAGGATCGAGCACGCGCCCATATCGCAACCCGCCAGGCCGACGCGCGAAAACAGAAACGCGAGCCTGCTGCGTGCAGTGCCGAGACGCATGTCCGAGGCCATCGCGAGAATCGCGCCCGCGCCGGCGCAAACGCCGTCGACCGCTGCAATCACCGGCTGTGGACAATGGCGCATGGCTTTGACGAGGTCGCCCGTCATGCGTGTGAAGAGGAGCAGTTCAGGCATCGGCAGGTCGATCAGCGGTGCGATGATGTCGTGCACGTCGCCGCCCGAGCAGAAGTTTTCGCCCGCGCCGTGGATCACAACGGCCTTCACATCGGTCGCATACGTGAGCTGGCGAAACAGATCGCGCAGCTCGGCATACGATTCGAAGGTAAGCGGATTTTTGCGCTCCGGCCGGCTCAACGTAATGGTCGCGACTTTGTTCGCGACCGACCAGCCGAAGTGCTGCGCTTCGTAACCTGCGAGTGTCAGGCGATTTCCGGCCAACAGCGCGTCGGCGTTTGAATGTGGCATGTTCGTGTCTCCTGTCGCTGGGCGTTAGTCTTTCAAACTGTCCAGCAGATGTTTCTTCAATTTGCCGAGCCGCTGGTGCGTGCGCGACTTTTCCTCGAGACTGAGTCCGCCAAATAATTCAACGACCCATTGCTCATGCGCGACCGCCATTCTGTCGAACGCTTTGCGGCCTGCGGGAGTAAGGCATACGCTGATTGAGCGGCGGTCGTTAGGGTCGGTATCGCGAGAGACCAAACCTTCTTTCTCCAGTTGATCAGTAATGCCGGTCACGTTGCCGCCCGTCACCATCAGACGTCGCGACAGTTCCGTCATTTTGAGTCCTTCTGGATGACGTTCGAGTTGGGCCATCAGGTCGAAACGCGGCAACGTAGTGTCGAATTCGGTACGCAGACGTTTGCGCAATTCGGCTTGCACGAGGTTCGTCGTGGTCAACATGCGCAGCCACAAGCGCAAGCCCATGTGGCTGTCCGCGCCGGTGCTCATTTCCAGATCCACGACGTTCTCCGCAGGCTTCGCAACGCCTTTGCGCTGCGCTCTCGTTTCTGCTGCCTTCGCATCGCTTGCTGCAATCTTCTTGACGTTGGCTGGCCTGGTCACATTACTTCTCCACCGGAGATGGAAACGGATTGCCCCGTGATTGCATCGGAACCCGGTTGACACAGCCACAGCACGGCATTCGCAACCTGTTCTGGACTCACAAAGCGATGTTGCGGATTGGAGCGAAGCAGGCTTTCGCGAGCCTGCTCCTCCGTGCGCGACGTCTTGCTGGTGATCTGCTGCAGCGACGCGTGCAGCAGTTCGGTCTCGGTATAGCCGGGGCAAACGGCGTTGACCGTCACGCCTTTCGTGGCAACTTCGAGCGCGAGAGAGCGCGTGAGACCGATCACGCCGTGCTTCGCCGCGCAATATGCGGCGACATACGCGTAGCCAATTTGTCCCGCTGTACTCGCCACGTTGACGATGCGCCCATGTCTGCGTTCGAGCATGCCCGGCAGCACGGCGCGCGTGCCGAGGAAAACGCCTGTGAGGTTCACGTTTAGCATGCGCTGCCATAGCGTCATGTCGGTATGCGTGAACGGCGCGGCCTGTGCCTGCCCCGCGTTGTTGATGAGTATGTCGACGGCGCCAGCTTCGTTGAATGCTTCTGCAACGGACTCTTCTTGCGTGACATCGACGGTAATGCATGCAACGTCGCCCCATGCACGGCATTTTTCACGCTGAGCCTCTAGCCGTTCGGGATTGCGACCCATCAGCGTAACGCGCGCGCCGGCGTGCAGCAGCGCCTCTGCAATGGCCGCGCCGATGCCGCTTCCGCCGCCAGTAACAACGGCATGTTGTCCCGCAAGGGGAGATTGAATCGAGTTCACGTGGTTCCTTCCGCGCGCTGCGCGCGCTCTTGCGCCGAGAGGCCGGCATTTGCCGCAACCTGTGCGCGTTCACGTTCCAGATTGCGTTCGAGTTGCGACTTTGCGGCGGTGTACTGATTCGGCCATGTCACGTCGAAGTAGCCGATCTTCGCGGCCTCGTTCAGAGTCCACGATGGATTCGCGAGATGCGGACGCGCGATTGCGCACAGATCGGCGCGACCGGCCGCGATAATGCTGTTCACGTGATCCGCCTCCGAAATCGCGCCCACCGCAATTGTCGCGATGCCGGCTTCGTTTCGCACGCGGTCGGCGAACGGCGTCTGAAACATGCGGCCGTACACGGGCTTTTCGTTCTTGCTGACCTGGCCCGACGAGACGTCGATCATGTCCGCGCCCGCCGCCTTGAACGCGCGTGCGATCTGCACGGCGTCGTCGGGCGTGGTGCCGCCTTCGACCCAATCGTTCGCTGAAATGCGCACGGAAATCGGCTTGTCCTGCGGCCACACTGCGCGAATCGCCTTGAAGACCTGTAGCGGATAACGCAGCCGGTTCTCCAGCGAGCCGCCGTATTCATCGGTGCGATGGTTGGTTAGCGGCGAGAGGAAGCTCGATAAGAAATAGCCATGAGCGCAGTGCAGTTCGAGCCAGTCGAAACCCGCTTCCGCCGACATTTCCGTCGCGCGCACGAACTGCGCTTCTATCTCGCGGAGCTCCTCGTGTGTCGCTTCGCGCGAATGCTGGCTGATGCCGGGCAGATACTGCTGCGGCGATGCCGAGATGAGTGGCCAGTTGCCTTCGGTGAGCGGCTGATCGATGCCTTCCCAAGCCACGCGCGTCGATCCTTTTGCGCCGGAATGTCCGAGCTGAATGCCGATCCTGGCGTCGGACTGCCCGTGTACGAGATCGACAATCCGCTTCCATGCGGCGAGGTGCTCCGACGCATACATGCCGGGGCATCCCGGCGTGATGCGCGCCTCGGGCGACACGCATGTCATCTCGGTCATAACGAGCGCCGCACCACCCATTGCGCGTGCGCCGAGATGCATCAGATGATAGTCGCCCGCGATTCCGTCGACGGCTGAGTACTGCGCCATTGGCGAAACGACAACGCGGTTTTTCAACGTGACGCCGCGCAACGTGAATGGGGTGAACATTGGCGGGATCGAATGTTTTTGCGGCGCGCGTTCTACGCCTGAACGCCGTGCGAGCCAATCTTCGAAGCTGGACACGTAACGCGCGTCGCGCTCGCGCAGATTTTCGTGCGAGATGCGCTGCGAGCGCGTGAGCAGCGAATAAGCGAACTGATCCGGCTCGAACGATGTGTAGCGGTCCACGTGTTCGAACCATTCGGTCGAATTGCGGGCGGCGTTCTGAATGCGCAATACGTCGACGCTGCGCACGTCTGTGTAATGCTTTAACGCAGCATGCAAATCGCCAGGATGCGCGCCGATGCTGTTGGCGAGTTCAATCGAATCTTCGAGCGCGAGTTTGGTACCCGAGCCAATTGAAAAATGCGCGGTGTGCGCGGCGTCGCCCATCAGCACGACTGGCGTTTGCGTGCCGTCGGTATTGCTGCGCCAATGCACCCATTCCTGGTTGACGACGCGCGGGAAGCGAATCCATTGCGACGAGCCGCGCAAATGCGCGGCGTTCGACAGTAGTGCGTTGCCGTCGAGGTACTTCGCGAAGAGTTTTTCGCAGAATGCAATGCTCTCTTCCTTGCTCATTTCGTCGAGTCCGGCGGCGCGCCACACACGCTCCGGCGTTTCGACAATGAACGTGGACGTCTGATCGTCGAAACGGTAGGCGTGCGCCTGAAACCAGCCGAACTCCGTTTCTTCGAACGCGAACGTGAAAGCGTCGAATAGCTTCCGCGTGCCGAGCCAGACGAAGCGGCAATCGCGCATGTCCAGGTCGGGCTTATAGGTCGACGCGTACTTTTGACGAATCGCGCTGTTCGCTCCGTCGCAAGCGACGATGAGATCGGCCTGATATTCGGTGTCGTCGGTGACCTGCGTTTCGAACACGAGCTTTACGCCCAGTTCCTCGCACCGGGCCTGCAAGATGTTCAGCAGACGCTTGCGACCGATGCCGCAAAACCCGTGGCCGGACGAACGCACCTGGCGTCCGCGGAAATTGATTTCGATGTCGTCCCAATGATTGAACGCGTCGAGTATGGCGTTTGCGCTGGGGGCGTCGGCGGCGCGCAGGTTGCCCAGCGTCTGATCCGAGAACACTACACCCCAGCCGAATGTATCGTACGGGCGGTTGCGCTCCACGACGATGACCTCGTGCGCCGGGTCGCGGCTTTTCATCAACAGGCCGAAGTACAGCCCGGCCGGGCCGCCGCCGATACAGACAATGCGCATGCTGCTCCCCACTGTGAACTTGCTCGTGGAGTTAATTTAGGCCTAGATAGTTTAGGTGTCAAGCAAATGTGTGGATGCGTTTACCCGGGCGTTCTGGCAACCGCTACAGGTAAGACGCCGCAACGCGCGATCGGCCGCGCAGGGGTGACGAGCGCGGCGCCGCGCTGTCGTCGGTCAGTAGGTCTGATCGGCGATGACCCGCGCAACCGTCTGCAGCGACTGCTCGAGCGTCGTCAAGCCCACCGAGCCGAGCGCGAGCCGGATGGCGTGCGGCACATGCGGCGACGTGGCGAACGGGTGCGCAGTCGAAACGGCGATCTTCTCGCGCCTCAAGGCCATGGCAATCGCGTCCGCGCGCACTTCCTGGGCAAGCGGAAGCCATAGAAAGTATGAGACCGGATGACCGATCCGCTTCACGCCGCTCAGCAAGCGAGTGGCCATCGCCTGGCGCACCGCGGCGTCGCGGCGTTTGTCGGCCGCGAACAGGTCGACCGTGCCGTCTTCGAGCCAGCCGCATGCGATCGCCGTGAGGGTCGCCGGCGTGTTCCATGTGGTTGCCCGGATGGTTCGTTCGAGCTTTGGAACGAAGCTGGCCGGTGCATGAATGAAGCCGACACGAAGCCCGGTCGCGACGCTTTTCGACAGGCTCGACACGTACACGGTCAACTCCGGCGCGAGCGTTGCTAGCGGCGGTGGCGCGTTTTCGACAAGGAACGCGTAAGCGGCGTCCTCGATGATCAGCAGTCCGTGCCGCCGCGCGATCGCGACGAGCTCACGCCGGCGCGTCGCGCTCATCACCCAGCCGAGCGGGTTGTGCAGCGTCGGCATCGTGTAGACAGCGCGTACACGCCGACGCTTGCAAAGCGCCGCCAGCGCGTCGAGGTCCGGACCGTTTCCCGCCGCCGGGACCGCGACGAGCTCCAGCCGGTTGATCTCGGCGGCCAGTTTGAATCCCGGATAGGTCAGCGAGTCCACGGCCACCACGTCGCCGGGCTCCAGCAACGCCAGCGTGGTCGTCGCCAGTCCATGCTGTGCGCCGCTCACGAGCAGGACGGTGTCGGGCGTGGCGCTCAATCCCGCTCCGGCGAGGTGGCGTGCGACGCTCGCGCGTTGGTGCTCGCGGCCGCCGTGGGGCTGGTAGCGCAGCAGCGCCGCCAGGTCGCCGGCGCCCGCGAGGTCGCGCAGCGCTGTCCTGAACGAGGCGACCTGATCGGCACTCGCCGGATAGTTGAAGCTCAGATCGACGGTGTCGGCGTCCCACGCATGCAAGTCGATCCCTTCGCCACGGGGCAGCGGCTCTTTCACGAACGTACCGCGCCCCGTTTCGCCGCTCACGAGGCCGATCGACTGAAGCTCGGCGTAGACGCGCGTGGCCGTCACCAACGCGATGCCTTCGCGCGCGGCGAGTTCGCGGTGGGTGGGCAATCTTGTTCCGGGCTGCAACCGGCCTGCGCGGATCTCGGCCGCCAATCGATCGACGAGATGTTTGTAGCGGAGCTCGGGCATCGAAATGTATCCATGACAATTATTTGATTGTATTGATACCCGGATCTACGATGCAAATACACCCCTATTCAGCGAGCAAGCCGTGCATATCGCCATTCTGACCTTCGACGGGTTCAACGAGCTCGACTCGCTGATTGCGCTCAATATTCTGAATCGGGTCAAAAGACCTGGCTGGCGGGTGTCGATAGCGAGCCCGTCGTCGCATGTCCGGTCGATGAACGGTGTGGTTGTCGAGGCGCAAGCGTCGCTGGAGGAGGCAAGGGACGCGCAGGCCGTGCTGGTGGGCAGCGGCGTCCGGACGCGGGATGTGGCGGCGGATACGGGGCTGATGTCGCGGCTCGCGTTCGATCCGCAGCACCAACTGTTGGGCGCGCAATGCTCGGGGACGCTGATTCTCGCGAAGCTCGGGCTGCTCGACGGCGTGCCTGCCTGTACGGACTCAACCACGAAGCCGTGGGTCGAGGAGGCCGGCGTCGCAGTGCTCGATCGGCCGTTCGTGGCAAACCGGAACGTGGCAACGGCGGGAGGATGTTTGTCGTCGCAATACCTGGCGGCGTGGGTGATTGCGCGTCTGGAGGGCGTTGAGGCTGCGCGCAACGCGATTCACTACGTGGCGCCCGTGGGTGAAAAGGAGATCTACGTCGAGCGCGCGATGTCGAACATCGCACCGTTTCTTGCCGAGACCGGCGACCGGCAGCGCCAATCAATGGTGAGTTGAGCCGCCTCAAACCGGTTCGCTCATCAGATCCGGTATCGGATAGTTGCGCGTCAATGTGCCCATGACGATCACGATAAGCAAGCATTGCCAACGTGGCAGTTGGCACGGGCCGCGCGATCGCGCCAGGCAGTGGTCGGCCAGGAACGGCCAGTCACGATAAACGCGGTATCGCCACCCCGGTACCCGTTTTCGCGCGATAAGCCGTCACCGCACACTCAGGCTTTCTGGACTTCGGTGGGCGGCGGAAAGTCGAACTGCGCGGCGAGTGCCATTCCATAAGCGAAGATTCGATGATCTCCTCCCAAGGCGGCGGTCGCCCTCGCTGCAGCGGTCAGCAACAGGTTGCAGGCAGCTCGCATTGTCTCAGTGGCTCCGAGGCGATCCTTCGGGCCGGACAATGTCAAGGCGCCCGCAAGTTCGTTATTTGGACCAAGCACAGGAGCCGACACGGCCGCGGTGTCTGGATCCCGTTCTCCATAAGACAAAGCCCACAACCTTTCGCGCACGGCATCATGACTTGCCCGGGAGGGTTTCGAAAACGCGATGAGAATCTTTCCTGACGCACCGCGATCGATTGGAAAACGCTCGCCTTCGCGGATCGACACACGTACCGACCGCGACGGCTCGACCCGATGTAAAACGACGCGATAGTCACCTTGACGTACATAGAACGATGACGTCTCTCCGGAGTCCGCAGAAAGTTGCCGGAGTACCGGCTCAATGACCTCGCGGATGTGAAACGACTCCTGGAATATCTGCGCGAGTCTGAGCGGTTCAGGACCAATCGAGTAGTTGCCGTCCTCGAGTCTGCGGATAAAACCGCCACGTTCCAGTGAACCTATCAATCGCAAGATAGTGCTTTTGTAGAAGCCAGTGCGTCGAGCGATTTCCGCAAGGGAAAGCGCACGTTCGCCGGGTTGGAAAACTCCGAGAATGGCAAACGCCCGGTCGAGTGCCGCCACGCCGCCTTTTTCGTCATCGTTCGAGGGCATTCCGAATACCGTTCTGTTAGACAGAACCATCCTAGACACTCGCTTGCCGCGCGTCAATTACGGAAGCGCCACGGGTGAAACCTTGCGAGCCATCAGGCAGCAAGTCACGGCCAACAGCGGCGCTGGGCCGTCCTCATACCTGCAGGCTCGATTGGTGCCTACGGATCGATGGATCCAGAAACGCGTTAAATACCTCGCCATCGTTCTGTCTAACAGAACAATATTCCGTTAAACAGATCAGTCCGGCGGGTTTACCCGCTTGATCAGCCTACGCTTCAACCGTATAGTTTTCAACAACAGAACGGCGTTCTCTTAGACAGAACGAAAAGGAGCATATCGTGGATGTCTCTCCCTCTTTTCCAGTGATGATCAGCGAGGTTGGTCCGCGCGACGGCCTTCAGAGCATCAAAAGCATCATGCCAACGCAGGCGAAGTTGCGGTGGATCTCGGCACTCGCCGCAGCGGGGCTGAAAGAAATAGAAGTGGGTTCGTTCGTGCCAGCAAGGCTGCTGCCCCAGATGGCTGACATACGGGAGGTCGTGGCACACGCCCTGACTATTCCCGGTCTGCACGTTGCCGTCCTTGCACCGAATCTTCGCGGTTGCCGGGCGGCGTTCGAATCCAGTGTCCACAAAGTGACCTTGCCGGTATCGGTAACCAACGAGCATTCGATGGCCAACATCCGCAAGACGACCGGCCAGATGATCGAAGAGGTCCGGCAGATCGTCGCGTTGCGAGATGGTGAGTTTCCGGGCATTGCAATCGAAGCTGGCGTTTCAGTGGCCTTCGGCTGCACGATCGCGGGCGCAGTTAGCGACGATGAGACGATCCGCATGTGTGCGGCGATGGCGGAGTGCGGTGTCGATGAAATCGGCCTGTCGGATACCAGCGGCTACGCGAACCCTACGCAGGTGGGTCGTCTGTTCCGCCGTCTGCAAAGTGAGTTCGGCAGCAAGGCGGGTGGTGCCCACTTTCACAACACACGCGGGCAAGGCTTGGCCAATGTAGTGGCGGCACTCGAGGCGGGGGTGAAGACTATCGACTCCAGCCAGGCCGGTCTTGGCGGATGTCCATATGCTCCTGGGGCGACCGGCAACATTGTGACCGAAGACCTCGCGTTTCTCCTCGAATCCATGGGACACGACACCGGGATTGACATTGATGCTCTCGTAGCAGCGCGCTCGATCCTGAGCGAAGCCCTGCCCGAAGAAGCTTTATACGGACACGTTCAGGACGCCGGCCTTCCTAAGGGATTCAAGTATGCCGACGGCCGTAGCCCGAGCGCTGTGCAGCCCGACGGCTGTCTGAAGGGAGTTGCGCAATGAATGATCTGCAGCAAAATCAATCGCTGCCGTATAGCGGCGTCCGTGTGATCGAGATGACCCACATGGTGATGGGTCCTACGTGCGGGATGGTGCTCGCAGATCTCGGAGCAGAGGTGATCAAGGTGGAGCCTATTGCTGGCGACAGCACGCGTGCCCTCCGAGGTTCCGGCGCAGGCTTCTTCAGCACTTTCAACCGCAACAAGAAAAGCATCGCAGTCGACGTAAAAGATCCACGTGGGCTGGAAATCGTGCACAAGCTGCTAGGCAGCGCCGACATCTTCAGCGAAAACTTCAAGTCCGGAACGATGAACAAGCTGGGACTTGGTTACGCCGCGCTGTCGAAGCTCAATCCACGCCTTATCTACGTCTCGCACAAAGGATTTCTCCCGGGGCCTTACGACCATCGCACGGCACTGGACGAGGTTGTGCAAATGATGGGCGGCCTCGCATATATGACGGGCCCCGAAGGACGTCCGCTGCGCGCCGGGACGAGTGTCAACGACATCATGGGCGGCATGTTCGGCGCCATCGGTGCGATGGCCGCACTCGCTCAGCGTGAACGCACGGGCCATGGTCAGGAAGTGCAGAGCGCGCTGTTCGAAAACAACGTGTTTCTCGTCGCGCAGCACATGATGCAATTTGCAGTCACTGGCAAAGCCGCTGCGCCGATGCCAAGCCGCATCTCGGCATGGGCCGTCTATGACGTGTTCTCCGTCAAGAATGGAGAACAGATATTTCTTGCAGTGGTGTCGGACACCCAGTGGGCGCTCTTCTGCGATGCGCTCGGGCTGGATGACCTCAAAGCGGACGAGCGGATCGCCACCAACAACCAGCGAGTCCAGGCGCGGGAGTGGTTGCTGCCCCGGTTGCGCAAGCACATGGAAGGGTTCAGCGCGGCGCAGATCAGCCAGATCTTCGAGCGGATTGGGCTGCCTTACGCCCCGATCACCAAACCCCAGGATTTGTTTGACGATCCGCACCTGCTCGCCACCGGCGGACTCGCGGACGTCACGTTGCCGCCGGACGCAAGCGGAGCCGGAGAGCCTGTTAATACGAGAACCGCACTGTTGCCCTTGACCCTTGCCGGCGAACGGCTGCGTTTGCGCGCTGCGCCGCCGGCGCTCGGGCAGAACACACAGGCGCTTCTCGAGGAGCTCGGATACACGGCCGACGATCTGAGGCAGTTGGCTGAGGCCGGCGTTGTCCGATGTCAGGAATGGCAGCCGGGCGATCAGGCGAGCCCATCCGCAAACGAGCTTGCCAGCGCCTGAAGCCGCTGAGCGCAAGAAATCACCCGGCCGCGCCAATTCTTGCAGCGGACCGGCGAAGTTATGGAGACGACAATGACATCAATTTCCCCCGGCATGGTTTCCGACAGCCTCAACGCCAGTTCGATCGAACAGCAGGCGGTGTTGATTTGCGCCGGAAACTGACCCACTTTTTGCATCTAGAATTGACCCACCCTTGATGCTCATAAACATCACT